>NZ_JABUMT010000019.1:0-189158 GCF_013336715.1 Myxococcus sp. CA056 | reverse complement strand
CCTCTTCAGCCACTGCCTACCTTTGCCCTCGGGCAGGGCCTTCTCGCTCTCAGGTCTTCTGCGCACACAGAGCCGAACGAGAGGTGCCCCTGCTCCCTCTTCCCGCTCACTTCACGCCCGCCCGCCCTCCGGCCTGATCGAGAATCACGAACTCCGGTTTAGCAGCATTGCTGGGAACGCGTGAGCGGCAGCCGGTGTCAAAGCCGCCCGCGTTTCCGTGGCGCCGGGGATGTGCCGCGCGTGTGTCGCTTTGCGGCGCCGCCGCGCGACGTGCCACGCTCCGGACATGGCCTTCGAGTGCAAGGGATTCGGCGCGAGCCTGAGAGGATTCATTCCTCGGTGGGCTCTTGCCATGGGATTGGGGCTGAGTCTCCGCGTGCATGCCCAGGTGGAGACTCCCCGCGAGGAGCGGGCGCGGCTCGCGGAGCGCTTCGTGCTCGCCGCGCGAGAGGTGTTGGGCGTGCCTTATGTGTTGGGTGGGCGCCTGCGGGAAGGTGGCGCGGGGCTCGATTGCCAGGGCGTGTTGTTCTACGCCGCCGAGCGGGTGGGGCGCTGTGGCTGGAAGTCCTTCTCCGTGCTGCCCACGGTGTCGGTGCCCGCCGAGGAGCTAGGGGCCTCGGTGTCGGGCCTGTCCCCCGTGGCGTCCTCTTCGCTCGAGGTGTCCCGGCTCCTGCCCGGTGACGTGCTGTGGCTGGTGGGGTTCGACGCCAATCCCGCGGAGGGTGCCGTGGGCGAGCTGTCGGGCCGCCCTGTCTGGGTCTGGCATACCGGGCTCTACAGCGGGAACGGGAAGTGGATTGTCGGTGACCACTTCGCTGGCGAGGTGGTGGAGGTGGACCTGGTGACCTACTTGAAGGAACACGCGGACACCTACTCGGGTCTGGTGGTGACGCGGATGGAGCAGGGTCCTCGGCCTGGCCGCTGTCGTCAGCATGCGCCCATGCCGAAGCCTCGTGCGACGCGCACGGCACCTCCCGGGGCTTCACTCCCGCGCCGCGATGGCGGTACGTGAGTGGCTTTGGATGGACGGTGACATTTGCCATCGGGTAATCCGTGCGGCTGCGTTTCACTTCGGGGAGCGTGAGCGTGAACATCAAGGGACTGACAGGGCTGGCGGTCCGCATCGAATTCAAGAACGCGCCGAGGAAGGAAGCGGCCTGGCTGCGAAGCCGGCTGGAGGGGCAGACGCGCTCCGTTGCCCAGCGCCTCGAAGAGCTGCGTCAGCGTCCGCTGGTCGACCTGGGATGGCTCTCCAGTCCCATCGAGCTCTGCTATGCCGTGGCCGACGCGGAGGCTCCGGCGGAGCGCGCGTTCCTGGAGGCGCTCCTCGACCTGGCCGTGAGGAAGGGGGGACGTGGCGAGTTGGCGGTGTTCGCGCTCGACGGTGACGTGCGGTGCTTCCTCTGGGAAGGCACGAAGCGCGCGCTGTCCGTGCGTCACTCCGACCCGCGTGTGAAGACCGACTTCGTCACCTTGCGGAAGCACCGCCGGGAAGCGGCGCTGCGGTACGTTCCTCCCCGGACCGACGCCCTGCGCTGCGCGTGTGGTGTGCCCGTCGCGCCAGAGGCCGTGGCCTGCGCGAGCTGCGAGCGTGACTTCACCGCGCCCATCGGCATCGAGTCGCGGCCCGAGGACCTGGAGCGCTTGCGGCCCATGCGCGACCGGCTGATGGAGCTGAGGATTCCGCTGCCCGAAGGGGACGTCTTCCTGGCGAACGTGTTCCGACCGCGCAACGCGTTCGATGCGGTGACGCACGAGGAGCTGCTCCCCTTGGCGGGCGTCAAGCCGCTGAGCCGCCGCGAGATGAAGCGCCGTGTCGAGCTGCTGTCCGAACTCGAGGGCTGGCCGAAGCGCTACGCCCTCCCGGGGATGTCGGGCGAGTGGAGCTTCTCGCAGTGGTGCGTGGGCCTGGTGCGCCAGCTTCGCCCTTCGGCACGCAAGGTCCTGGAGCGACTGGCCAGGGAGCAGGGGGACCTGTTCGAGGAGGTCAAGGCCGTCGTCCGCGATGAGCCGGGCTGGATGGCGGCGGGAGAAGTCAGTGGAAGCTCGCTGCCCGCCTCCTACCAGCAGGAAACCATCGCCCATGCCCTGGACTTCATCCGGCGCTTCGGTGGCGACCGGATGGAGCTGCCCGACGAGTATCTGCCGGCCCTCCAGCACGTCGCTCCGGACCTGCTCACCGCGAAGGAGCTGAAGCGCGGCGAGCAGTACCTGGATGAGCGCGCGATTCGTTCGGGCGTTGGTTTCGGGGACTACTTGAAGCGTCGGGGCACGAAGGCGAAGTCGAACACCCATGCGCTCGCGGTGGCGCTCAAGCAGGCGGGAGACCCCGACGCCGAGGACCGTGCGCCAGATGCGTTCCAGAACCTGGCCCGTGGCGTGGTCGAGTGGCTGGTGGATGGCCGTCGACCCGAGGTGGAGGACGTGGATGGCGACTGGCTCGTTCGGGAGTTCGAGGCGCTGAAGCGCTCGAAGGCCCTGCCGAAGGTCATCCTCCAGCGCGCGGAGGAGGCTCGGCGCCTGCCCGCGCCCTTCGGCCTCACGGGAGCCCGGTGCTGGGACGTTCAGCCGGCGCGACTCTCCGACGAGGACCTCAAGGCCCGGGCGGCCTGTCCCGAGTGCAATCGGCGCGTGAAGCCGGCGCGGGTGTTCCACATCCCCTCGCTCGACACCGACACGGAGGCGCGCACCCTCCGGCTCTATGAATGCGAGCCGTGTGACAGGGCCACGCTGTTCGCCCGCGCCGTGAAGCCGGCCCGTTCGACGAGGGCCCGTGCGCGTGTCTTCCTCGAGTTCAAGAACGCGCATGAGGTCAAGCGGCCGCTGCCGGAGGGCTTCGTCAAATGGCGCCACGAGCGCTTCGTGTCCCGTCAGGTGGGGGGCAAGCCGCTCGCGCTCCAGCTTCGAGGGCTGCCGCTGGTGCTGGAGGCCCATGACGCGGACTTGGATCAGGACCTCGGCTGTGGCCATCCCTTCGTCCGGATTCGCATCCATGCGAGCCAACTGGACCTCCAGCCCGGCTTCGGTGGAGGCACCGTCATCGGCGGGCTGTGCATGACGCCGGGCTGCAAGAAGCCGGACGTCCGGAATGTCCGCGACGACTGACGCCTGACGCGCGCGGCCGTCAGGTCTCGCGGGGCCACGTGAGCCGCACCTGCGTCCCGTGCGGCTCCAGGGGACTGATGGCCATGTCCCAGGTGAACCGGCGCGCCAGCCGCTCCACGAGCGACAGTCCGATGCCGAAGCCCGTGTGTTGGGGTTCGACCCGGCCGAAGCCCACACCCGTGTCGCGGATGCTCCAGCTATCGGGGGAGATGCGGATGACGATGCGTCCCTGGCTCGTGTAGGCGAGCGCGTTCTTGATGAGGTTGCCCAGCATCACCCGCGCCACGGACCCTGGCAGCGACACGAAGACCTCGCCCTCCGCTTCGATGACGAGCTCCACGTCGCCTCGCTGGCGTGGGCCGCCGTACAGCGCGGCCATCTCGCGGGAGATGCGCACCAACTCGCAGTCCTCGTCGGTGCGGCCCGCGCGGGCCAGCCAGAGGATGCCCTCGGTCAGCAGGCCCATATGGTGGACCGCCTGACGCAGCCGCTCGAAGGTCTCCACGTCCGACGGTGGGTCCTGCTCCAGAATCTCCACCGCGCCCTGGGCCACGGCCAGCGGCGTGCGCAGCTCGTGGCTCGCATCGCGGTTGAAGGCCCGCTCGCGCTCCAGCAACTCCTGGATGCGGGTGTCTCGGTCGCGCAGGGCCGCCGCGAGCGCGCGCACCTCGGCGATGCCGCCGTCTTCTTCCGGGCGCGGGGTGGCATCCGCTTGCACCCGTGACACGAGCTGCTCCAGGGGACGGCTGAGTCGTCTCGCGACGATGCGGGAGAGCAGCGCGGCGCCCAGCAGGGCCAGCAGGGCGCTGGTCACCAGCAGGTTGGCTGTCCGTTGGAGATGGCGCGTGGTGCTCGTCAGCTGCGTCGTGTTGAAGACCACGTAGCGCGTGGGTCCCTGGGCCTCGTCCGGGCGCACCGCGACATGGAAGTGGCCATGGTCCCGGGTGAACACCTCGCGCTCGCTGAGTGGAGCGTCCTTGGGCACCGACTCCTGGATCCACGGTGGAAGGCTGGCGTGGCCGACATAGGTCGTCATGCCGGACGGGACGACGCTGGCTTCACCCGGGCGCCGGTCTGCCTCGGTGGCCACCAGCCGGCCGAAGATGGCGTCCTCCAGGTCGTAGCTGAAGACGGTGAAGAACGCTCCCATCAGCACGAGCGCGAGCACCGCGGACAGCGTCATGGCGCCCAGCAGGAGGCCTCGGACCGACCTAGTCTTGGGGCGCATCCAGGCTGTAGCCCTCATTGCGTCGGGTGGTGATGGAGGGGCTCATCCCCAGCTCCGCGAGCGCGCCTCGCAGGGCATAGACATGGGTGCGCAGGGCGCTGGATTCCGGGGCCTCGTCGCCCCAGAGCTGGTGGGCCAGCTTCTCCGTGGAGACAGGCTTGGGCGCGGCCTCCATGAGCAGCTTCAAGATGAGCGCCTCCGTCCTGTTGAGGCGCACGGTGCGCTCGCCCAGCCGCGTGTAGCCGGTGTCCGGCTCCAGGGTGAGCTGTCCCACCGTCAGCCGTCGTCCACTCGGAGGCACGGGGCGTCGCGCCAGGGCCTCGAGGCGCAGGCGCAGCTCGCGCAGGGAGAACGGCTTCACGAGGTAGTCATCCGCGCCCGCGCGAAAGCCCTCCTCCTTGTCTTCGAGCGTGTCCCGCGCGGTCAGCATCAGGATGGGGACCAGCCGGGGCGCGAGCTCCCGGTAGCGCTGACACAGCTCGATGCCGTTCAAACCCGGCAACATCAGGTCCAGGACGATGACGTCGTATTCATGGCCCAGCGCGAGCGTGAGTCCCTGCGGCCCCGTGGTGGCGAAGTCCAACTGGAAGTCCGCTCCCAGGAACCGGGCGATGTTCGCCTGGAGGTCGCGGTTGTCTTCGACGATGAGCACTCGCATGGGGATGCCCGGGAGGGCAGGGGACCTTGGAAGGAGAGGGCCCCAGGTTATCAGTCGCCGCGTCAACCGGAGGTCAAGCCGGCGTTGACGCGTGGCTGACGTGGGCGTTGGCAAGGTGGCGGGGCCTCTCACTTCGAGGAATCCCGACATGACTCGCCTGCTCTCGCTGTGCCTGCTGCTGCTGTCCGCCTCCCTGGCCCACGCCGCCGAACCGGGGGCCCCGCTGGACGTGCGGGGCGCGGACGGAGAACGCATCCCCACCCAGGTGCTGGAGCCCGAGGGCGGCGCGGCGAACCCGCCAGTGGCCATCCTCCTGCACGGCCTCACCCGGAAGAAGGAGGACTGGCTGTCGGACGCGGCCCCCACGCATGGCGGTGTGTTGAAGGACGCGCTGCTGCGGGCCGGCTACCGCGTCTATCTCATGGATGCGCGACGACACGGGGAGCGGGCCACCCCCGAGGCGAAGCCTGGGGCGCTCGCCAAGCAGGCTCACCGTGGCGAGCCCGGCCCGTATATCGCGATGATTGCCGACACCATCAAGGACGCCCACGCGCTGCTCACCGCCGTGCTGGCGAAGGGCAAGCCGCCCAGGGTGCTCGTCGCCGGGTACAGCATGGGCGCCCAGGTGGGGCTCGTGCTCGCGGCGCGTGAGCCTCGTGTCACCCACCTCGTCACGATGGTGCCGCCCCACATCGAGCCGACGATGGAGGAGATTGCTCCCTCGCGACACATGTCACGGATTCACCAGGACTGGCTGCTGCTGACGGCGAACCAGGATGACTTCGCCCCTGTCGCGGAAAGCCGTGCGCTGTTCGACGCGGCCCCGTCTCGTCGCAAGGTGCACAAGACCTTCGACAGTGGTCATGCGCTCCCGCGTGAGTACCTGGACGAAGTGAGCCGCTGGCTGCAAGCGGACCGCCGAGCGCCCGCTGGTGGCAAGCGCCCCTGAGCTCGGATGTCGTCCGTGTGGCGAGTCATCGGCCGTTGAAGAACGCGGCCTGCTGGAATCGCAGGCCCGCGAGCACCTGCTCCACTCGCTGCGCGGAGAGCGTGCCGATGTACTCGCCCAGTCGCGTCTTCTCCACGGAGGAGACCTGCGACACGACCAGCACACTGTGCTTTGGGAGGTTGCCTTCGCCCACGTCGAGCAGCACGTTGCCCGGTTCGTTCGCGCGCTTCAGGTTCGACGTCACCGCGCAGACGACCACGGTGTGGATGCGCGAGTGGTTGAAGACATCCTCCTGAATCACCAGGTGGGGATGCAGGATGGGGGGAATCGACCCTCGCGCTTCATCGGACTCCATCCAGTAGAGGTCGCCTCGATGGAGGGTCCGTGGAGGCCGGGGCTCTTGCATGGCGGTCCTTGTAGCGCTCCGGGTAGGCCCTGTCCTCGCTTCAGTTCAGGCGCGCGAGCAGGGCCGCCAGTTCGCCCGTGAGCTTCGGGGACTTGAGCGCGCTCTTGAGGAGGCGGGTGAGGGGCTCATGCTCAGCGGGTGTCGCGGCGCTCAGCCGGAGTGCCCACTCCGTGCCCAGCTCCTCCGCGAGTTTGCGCTGGGGACCGGGGTGCGCGAGCAACCAGGCGCGCAGCTTCGTGACGAGCGCTGAATCCGGGACTGCTGGTGTGAGCCGTGCCTCGACGCCCGGCAGGGTCCGCCCGTTCAACACCGCGTCGAGGTGGTCCCATGCATCGAGCAGGTTCCACGCCCCATGCGTCCCCGCACCAACGCAGGCGCACAAGGTCAGTACGCGCTCCACGTTGCTCTCGGTCGGGTCCGACATCGCGAGCGCCGCGGCACGCGCGAGGAGCCGGCCTCGTCCCTCGGCGGTCGTGAGGTCGATGGCGCGCTCCGTCCACCCTTCGAGCGAGAGTTGTCGCAGCAGGTCTCTGGAGCCAAGGCTTCCCGAGTGCAACGCGTCGAGCGCGGAGCGGAGCCCCTCGCCGCCGAGCGAGCGAGCACCGGCGCGTTCGAGGGCCCAGCCCATGAAATTTCTTCGCTCCGGTTCATCGAGTCGTGCCGCGAGCTGCCCCGGACCTGGGTAGTCCCAGGGCCAGGCCACGCCTTGCGCCATCAGGTCGAAGGGAATGCCAGGGCGTCCTTGACGGCGGTCCTGCCGCACGCCTTCGAGGACCCGCTGGAGCAGCGCGGTGTCGCGCGTGCCGCTCGCGACGCGGCGCCAGTCAACGTCGAGTTTCTCCCAGCGGAGCCCGCCTCTGGCGACGCGCGCCTCGGCCGCCGTGAGGGCCGCTGCTTGCTGTGCCTCGAAGGACTCCGCGCCTGAGGGAGGGGGCATGCGTTGTTCGAGCCCCTCGCGCGGCAGGCTCCGCCACCGGGCCTCGATGTCCTGGAGCCTCGCGGCGAGCCAGGAGTGAACGTCGGGGGATGCGAGCGGCAGCGGTTCGGTGGGGCCCACGGGCTGGGTGCAGACGAGGTCTTGATGGTACTGGCCGACGCCCGGGCCACTCATCCCTCCGAAGCGGGCATCGAGCGCCCAGGCGGGTTCGAGGTCTCGCTCCGTCGTGAACAACATCCACTGCTCGGCACCGGGCACGCCGTTGAGCTCGGCCAGCTCCAGGTGGCGGTCGTGTTCGTCGAGCAGCCTCGGTTCGCTGAGCAGGCGCAGTCCTGGAGCTTCGTCACCGTCGTCGAGTTCGATGGGAGAGACCCACACAAGGCCCCGTGCTTCGAGCAGCTCGCGCAGGTCGCCCCGCAGCTCGAACCCGCGCCGCCAGAACGCGGCCTCGTAGCGCTCCAGTTGCTCTCGCGAGAGTGGCTCCCCGCCGAAGAGCGCGCCAAGGCCCGCGTGTGTCTGGCGCGCGCTCCACGCATCCCACAGCTCGACGATACGCGACATGGTGCGCTCTCCAGATTCACCGTGGAGCGAAGTCCTGCTCGCCCCATCCCTGGACCATCGCCGACGATGACCCGTGAGGCCATGGGGGAGTGGGCGTGGAGAAGCAGATGTGGTCAACCCAAGGGCTGTCGAGACGGCCCACCGCGCTGACACGTCAACGGACACGTCAAGAAGCGTGAGGAGCGACTTTTGACACACCCGACCCCGTGCATCGGGTGGGCCTCGCCCCTCTGGAATGGATGGAGCCTGACTGGCCTGCTTGTTGCTCTCGGGCTGTTCGCAGTCACTTCGACCCCCCGAAAGCGACACGCCCCCATGAACCCCTCATTGAAGTTCGCGAACCTCGCGGCCCTGTGTCTGGGCTTGATGTCTGTCACCGCCAGCTCCCAGGCGGTCGCGCAGCCGCTCCCCGCCATCGCGCAGGTCCCGCCGAGCCCCCCTCCCGCGCTTCCCGCCGGCACCAAGGTGACCTGTACGCAGGGACCCGGAACGGGGGCCGCCGCCGCCACGTGTCCCGTGCTCAAGTACGACGGCTACACGTACTGGGCACTCAGCTACGGCGACAACCGCATCGGGATGACCATCGCGGCGTACGACGCCACGGGCGCGCTCGCGGCGAAGTGGGAGAAGCCGGGCGCGCGTTATGTGTATGGCATCACGGTGAACCCCACGAACAAGACGGTGACGTTCGCCGGGCAGACGGACGCGAAGATCACCATGACCTGGGACGAGCTGGTGCCACCTCCCGTGGTCGTCCTGGTTCCTCCCGCGCCGACGCCCGCGATTCCCTCCGGGATGAAGGTCACGTGTACGCAGGGGCCAGGCACCGGAGCGGCCGCCGCCACCTGTCCGGTCATCAAGTGGAAGGGCTACACCATCTGGGCCTTCAGCTACACGGACAACCGCGTCGGCATGGGCATCGTCGCGTACGACGCCGCGGGCAAGGTCGTCGCGCAGTGGGAGAAGCCGGGTGCGCGTTACGTGTACGGCATCACCGTGAGCACCACGGACAAGACGGTGACGTTCGCGGGTCAGTCGGATGCGAAAATCACCATGAAGTGGAGTGATTTGCTGGCGTCTCCGACGCCGCAGTGGGTGCTGCAGCCGGGTCCCCAGGGCGCGACGCTCAAGCAGATCTCCGTGGGGAGCGCGAACGCCGTCTGGGGCCTTGATACCGCGGGCTTCAACTGGAAGTGGACGGGCGCGACCTGGCAGAAGATGGGCGGCACGGTGACGAACATCTCCACGGCCTCGGATGGGACGCTGTGGGCCACCAATCCCCCGGACTCGCTGCGCGTGTTGAAGTGGGATGCGACGGGCAACAAGTGGACCTGGAACATGCCCACGGGCATGAAGCAGGTCACCGCCATCAACGCGACCACGGCCTGGGGGCTGGACAACGGGGGCTCGTTGTTCCGGTGGACCGGCTCCGCGTGGGAGAAGAAGGGCTGCTGCGTCAGCCAGCTCTCCGTGGGCGCGGATGGCGAGCTGTGGGCGACGAATCCCGCGGACTCCAACCGCGTGCTCCGCTGGGACGGCACGAAGTGGACCTGGAACATCCCCGCCGGAATGACGTTCGTGTCCGTGGGCAACGTGAAGAACATCTGGGCGCTGGACGGCTCGGACCAGGTCTACCAGTGGAGTGGGACGGCCTGGCAGAAGGTGCCCGGCGCGCTGCGCAACATCTCCGCCGCGGGCGATGGCTCCGTGTGGGGCCTCAACGCGCAGGGCCTCGTCTACAAGTGGCAGTAACGGACGGGTAGGCGCGGGGGCGAACTTCACGCTCGATGGAACGGCTGGATGGGCCGGGGGTGTCTCTTCGAGTCACTCCTGGAGGTCCTTCTTGCTGACCCTCGTGTTGCTGAGCCTGCTCGCCGTGCCTCCCGTGGCGGCGGTGGAGGTCGAGGTCTTCGTCCCGCTGTGTGACAACGCCTTGATTCAGTGTGGCCGTGCACCGGCGGGTGCACCTCGTGCCCTGGAGACGAACCTCTACTGGGGCGCGATGTATGGCGCGGAGCGGTTCCTCTCACGGGCCCCGGGATTCAAGGTGGTGAGCCGCGAGGCGGGGCCGGCGGAGTCCGCGGTGTTGCGCGTGCTCGTCCTGGAGCGGACCGCCGGCAGGGGAGAGCGGCCCGTGCGGCTGCGGCTCCATGCCTATGCGGGCGACCGGATTGACACCGCGCTGGAGGACTTCCTTCGTGCGGCGGCGGGCGCGAGCCGGGCCGACCTGCTGGTGTGGGCCGGACATGACCGGCTGATGGACCGCGCGCCGCCTCAGGTGGAGACGCCGCCAGGTGCCACGCCAAGGCCCGTCGTCGTCCTGGCCTGCATGAGTGAGCAGTTCTTCGGCCCGGTGCTGAAGACGCTGGGCGTAAGCCCCGTCGCGCTCACGCGAACGCTGATGGCGCCGGAGGCCTATCTCCTGGAGGCGCTGGCCACCACCGTGGCGCGGCATGGGCCCACGGAGCCCACGGCCATGCGCACCGCGCTCGTGGAGGCGTATGCCCGCTATCAACGCATCTCCCACCGCTCCGCCAGCTCGGTCTTCTCCAAGGTGGGTGAGGCTCACGAACGCCAGGCGGGCCGAACGCCCATGGCCCCGAGGAGCAGCGCCGTCAGCGCCGAGGGAACCCCGACGAACAGCGGCGCGGTGAGGGCATTGGGACCTCCGTTGAGGAAGTAGGGGAGGTCCAGCAGGAAGAGGACGACGCTCGCCGCCGCGAGCAGCATCAATGCGCGGAGGTCCTCGGGTTGGCTCTCCGCGTTGATGACCAGCTTGACGGCACGCCAGAAGGTCACGCCTCCGAGCAGCCCCTCCATCAGATTGGAGACGGGCGGGAACTCGTAGCGATTGGCGAGGAAATTCACCACGACGGGAAGGATGAGCCCCAGCAGCAGGGCGACGGTACCGCCGAGCGCGGTGAGTGTGGCCGCGATGGGGACCAGCCAGCGGGGGAGACGTGGAGGCCGGGCGTTCGCGAAGGCCAGGTCCTCTTCGGGTACCTCGCGTGCCTCTGGGACATCGAGTGAGCGCAGCGCCTCCACCGCGAGCTTCCGACACGACTGTCCACGGCGGTCGCGCACATGCGTCAGCGCCCTGGATTGAAGCAGGCCCAACAGGACCTCGCCCAGGGCGGGAGGCCCGCCCCGCTCAACGACTTCTCGCAGCCTCGCGCTCAGCGCCTCGACGTCGAGCGTGGCCTCACCTTGCTGAGCGAGCAACGCCTGCTCGGCGAGTCCGCGCAGGGTCGCCACCTGCATCGTCGCGAGGTCAGACGGTTCTGGCTCGTTCACAGCGCCATCCTACGCGAAGCCGTCAGTCCCCTGTCTTGCCCGGCCGTGCTCTCGTCCCGAGGTGCCTCTCTAGCGCCAATGCCGGTCAGTGAGGGCGGGGCGTTCCACCCACTTCTTGCGAGGGAACGACGTGGGGGACGATACGGTTCGCGGTGACTTCCGAAGGCACGGGGGCTTCCTGGCTCGGCTCCACCGCCCCATCCTTTACCCGGATGTCATTTACAACACAGAAACGAATCGGCGGTGGACCCGGTGCGCCGCCGCGCTCAGGGGCGCGCCTCGATTGGAGGGAGCGGGACGGCGCGCAGGTTCTTCTCCCCTCCACCAAGGGCCAGGGAGGCCCCATCGCGGGAGAACGCGAGGGCGCGGAACGCGCGGCTTCCGGCCTTGTACGCGCTCCAGCGCCCCTCCTTGCCGAGTTCGATGACGAGGCCGTTGTTGGTGACGATGACTCCCAGTCCATCCGCGCGGAAGCCGAGGGCGGCCCCTCGCGTGGACGGGCCCGTCGTCAGGCCGCGCGCGAGCATCGACAAGGAGTGGCGCGCGAGTTCCTCGCCGCTCGTTGCGTCGAGCACGAGCATGTCATGGCTCATCCCGCCACCAACGGTCACCAGGCGGTGCAACGCGGGGTCGAGCGCCAGGTCCGTGACGGTGCCGTCGATGACATTCCGAGACGGCGGGCGCTGCCACAGCAGCCGGGCGTCGGTGAGTCGGATCGCGCTGATGCGGGAGTAATGGGTGGTGGAGTAGAGGATGTCTCGGTCCGGGGACAGGACCGCCTTCACCTCCTCGTCGAACAACAAGGCGGGCAGCAGGGGTTCGCAGGTGAGCGTGGCCAGGGAGATCCTCACCAGGGACGGCTCCGGCGTCACGAGCGCGGGATGCGCGGCGGCGAGGGCCGGGTCCACCCTGCGCGTCTCGGACCTCACCGGGTTCCCGTCCGGGAACGCGAGCTTCCAGTTCGGGGACTGGGCGATGAAGTGCGCGTCGTCGACCCATACGAAGGGCCGCATGACGGGCAGCGTGTGGACGACCTGGAAGGAGTGCAGGTCGATCAACTGGCAGCAGGCATGCTGCCCGCCGATGCGCGCGCCTCCCGCGAGGAGCCAGCGTCCGTCCGGCGAGAGCGCCCCCGGGCCGATGAGGCCTGGGAGCTCGGCCTCAAGGTCGAAGCGGGGTCCGCTCCGTCGCCGCAGCCGCCCAAGCTCACGGGCGAGGTCGGGGGACTCGACGACCAGGAGCGAGCCTCGCGGCTCGAAGGCGAGGAACTCGACGAAGGGGAGCGTGTCCTTCGCGACGATGGTGGGCGCCGCGCGCGGTGACGCGGGCGCGGACCGGGGGAACACCTCCGTGCACTCAACCCTTTTCATGCGGGGACGCTATCACGAGCGCACCAGGCGCCCACCCCTGAGCGCCATGCCAGGAGGGCACGCTACGCCGCGAAGCGCGGCTCGCGAGGGTGAACGGGCAAGCTCTCGGCCACATCGCGCAGCGCGGCTCGCGAGGATGAACCGGTGCGCATCTCCGCCACATCGCGAAGCGCGGCTCGTGGAGACGTACCGGCAAGCCGCTCCGCCACGCCCGACACCGATGCGGCCTCCGCGCCAGGCGCAATGCCGATCAGTTAGGTGGCCCTTGCATGGGCCTACCAAGCTGGTGCGTGTTGAGATGGAGTGAGCCGCGGATGAGGCCGGCGTGGAGCCGACGCGCATCAGCTTCGTCAATGCGCTGTCGCTCATCCGCAACGCATGGCTGGTCTGGTCGACTCCGCCGCTGGCTCCCGGACGGATTCCGGAGCACCTGCTCGACCTGCGCAGGCACTGGGACTGCTGCTACTCCCGGAACGAAGAAGCGAGAGGCGCTACCCACGAGTTGTAAAGATGAGCAACTACGACAAGAAGTGGGTGAAACGCCCCCGCCCTCACTGACCGGCATTGGCGCTAGCGTCCGGACTGGGCGAGGAACTCGGCCGTCGGTACGAGCTTGCCGTAGCCCATGCCGAGCGCCGCGAGGAACGCGGCGTGGACCTGCGGCGCGGAGACGTGCTGGCCGTTGAACTCCAGGCTCCGGGCCGCGCAGGCATCGTGGAGGATGGTGACCGCGTAGCCCTGGTCCGCCGCCGCGCGCGCCGTGGCGTCCACGCACATGAGCGTCATCATCCCGGTGACGACCAGGTGCTTCACGCCCAGGGCCCGGAGGCGCTCCTGGAGGTCCGTCTCCCGGAAGCTGTTGGGGAAGTGCTTGAGCACCACCGCTTCGCCGGGCCGGGGCTCGACGCGGGAATGAATCTCCGCCCCCGGAGTCCCCGGCAGGAAGAACGTGGCCCCGGGCTGCGGCGACTCGTGGCGGATGTGGATGACCGGCAGGCCCCGCTCACGGAAGAAGTCGAGCGCCGCCCGTGCCTTGCCGGCCGCCGCGTCGGCGCCGTCCAGCTCGAACCGACCTCCGGGGAAGTAGTCATTCTGGATGTCGATGAGCAGCAGGGCGGCGTTTTCCAGGGGCGTGTCCATGGGTGTTCTCCTCCAGCGGGTTCTCGTCTGTTGTCCGGCTGAATATCCAGACGCCGCTCCCGGCAGGAGTGCTCGGATTGACAAAGTCCGGGCGGAAACCGACAAGCGCTCATGGCTGCCAGGTCCTCGTCACTCCACATCGCGGTGTTGGCCCTGGAGGGCTGCGTGGCCTCCAGCGTGACAGGCCCGCTGGATGTGTTCGCCATGGCCAACCTCCTGAGCCGCGAGCAGGGCCGGAGCGAGCCCTTCACGGCCGAGCTGGTGTCCGCTCGCGCCGGCCCCGTCCGGAGCTTCCATGGCCTGGAGCTGGCCTCCGCGCGGGTGCCGGCCCCCACCGACTGCTTCGACGTCGTCTTCGTCCCCGCCGTCATCGGCAACCTGGAGGGCAGCGTGGCCGAGCGCTCCACGGCGGACTGGCTTCTGGGGCAGCACGCGAAGGGCGCGCAGCTGGCGGCGGTATGCGCCGGTGCCTTCCTGCTCGCGAAGACGGGCCTCCTGGATGGGCGGGAGGCCACCACCCACTGGGGACTCGCCCAGGACTTCGAGGCGCGCTATCCGCGCGTGGCGCTCAAGCCGGAGCTGCTCCTGGTGGACCACGGCGACGTGCTCACCGCGGGTGGCGTGACGGCGTATCTGGACCTCTGCCTGCATCTGGTGGCGAAGCACGCCTCGCCGGAGCTGGCGGCGCTGTGCGCGAAGATGCTCCTGGTGGAGCCCGGCCGTCGGTTCCAGGCGCCCTATGCGGTGCATGCCGCGCCTCGGGGCCACGGGGACGATGCCGTGCTGCGCGCCCAGGAGTGGCTGGAGGCCCACCTCTCCGGCCCGGTGAGCCTGTCGGGCGCCGCCGTGGCCGCGAGCCTGGGAGAGCGCACGCTGTTGCGCCGCTTCCGCAAGGCCACGGGTGACACGCCGCTGGATTACGTCCAGCGCCTGCGCGTCGAGGCCGCCCGGCGCCTCCTGGAGACGACTCCTCGCACCGTGGAGGACATCTCCCAGGCCGTGGGCTACGCGGACACCACGTCGTTCCGCCGCCGCTTCAAGGCTCGCACGGGGCTGACGCCCGACGCCTACAGGCGGCGCTTCGCCTTGCGTTGACCGGAAAGCAGTTCGCTCAATCCTGACACACCGGTGTCAGCGCCCTGGGAGAGGGTGGAGGCTCTTTCGGAGGTCGACATGGGAAGTCCAGCGGAAGTGGTGAAGGCGTACTTCGACGCCTGGAGCGAGAAGGACGAGGCGAAGTTGCGCGGCACGCTCGCGCCCGACGTGAGCTTCGTCGGTGCGCTGGGGACGGCGGATGGGGCCGACGCGTGCGTGAAGGGGCTGGTCAACGGAATGTGGAAGGTGTCGCCCCAGGTGACGGTGCTGCACCGCTTCGTGGACGGTGCCGAGGTGATGACCTGGTTCGAGATTCATCCCTCCGACGGAGCTCCGATTCCGGTCGCGAACTGGAGCCACGTCGAGAACGGGCGCATCTCCCGCATTCGCGTCACCTTCGACCCGCGTTCGCTCCTGGCGAAGCGCTGACCGACGGCGACCTTCGGCTGTCCTGGAGCTGAGGCGGCCCCAGGACAGCCGCTGATGAGGCGCGCCGCTATTCGATGGAGGCGACCTTGTCGTCCTTGTCGAACGTGACCTTCACCTTGGAGATCTTGCTCTTCCAGTAGGTCCAGACGGTGGAGTCGAACGAGGGCGTCTCGTGCGGAGGAGGAGGGCCCCACGCCATGCGCACGGCGGTGCGGGACATGCCGGTCACCACCTCCGACGCGGAGACCTTCTTGCGGTCCTCCGCCGACAGCGTCGCGAGCTTGGGGGCCTGGTCCTCGGGGGCGAACGCGGCCTGGAACAGCGCCCAGGTGTCCGCACCAGAGCGCGAGTCATTCTCGAACACGAACTCCTTGCCCGTCTCCACGATCTTGAAGCTCACCTTCGAGTCGCTCTTGTCCAGCACCTCCACCCGGGTGTTGAACGGGAGGATGGGGCCCTTGAGGTAGTTCACCCAGGACAGGGTGTCGCCCTCGAAGTGGAAGTTCGCCGTCGCGTGGTGGAAGACCTTCTCCGTGGGGACGGGGGCGGGGGCGGGCGCCGGCTCATCGCCGAACGAAACCACCTTGCCCGCGCTGTCGAAGACCACGTCGAACGTGGAGAACTTCGAGCTCCAGTAGGTCCACTTGGTGCTCTCGAGCGACAGCGTCCGGTGCGGCGGCGGCGGCCCCACGGTCAGCAGCACCGCGTCCCGGGACATGCCCTTGGCCAGCTCACCCGCCTTGACCTGCTTCTGCTCTTCCGGCGTGAGCGCGGCGATTCGCGCCGCGGGGTCCGTCGCCGCGAAGAAGCCGGGGAACAGCGCGACGGCGCTCTTGCCCAGGCTCTTGTGGGAGACGAACTTGAACTCGGCCCCCGAGTCGAGCACCTTGCAGCGCACCTCGTCGTCGCTCCGCTTGAGGACCTCGACCTTGGTCCCGACGGGAATCGACAGCCCCTTGCCGCGATAGTTCACCGCGGAGAGCTGGTTCTTGTTGAGCAGGAGGTTGGCCTGGGAGAACAACACCTCGGCCTGGGCACTCACGGTCGTCAGCAGTCCCAGTGCGAGCAGGGTGCTGAGCACGTTCTTTCGATTCATACGATGGATGAGCCTTGGGTGGATGAAGGGCGTGCTTCTAGGCGCCCACCCCGGGGTTTGCCAGTCTGGAGGGCGCCGCGCCTGATGACGGCGGTCATCAGCCCCTTGTTCACGGTCATCAGCCAAGGCGCTCCGAAGAGCCCCACGCCTGGTGGAACCTCTTGAAATCAGGGCGCTCCACGGCCGCTGTTCGCCACGGGGAGGCTGGCACACCGGATGCTCTAGGGAGCCTCGTCACCGACTCCCTCCAGAGGCGATCCCCCATGAAGCTCCGCTCCAAGCCGTCTTCCCTTCGGTCCCCGTCCTCCTCCCCCAGCTCGCGTTCCCGGAGCACCAGCGCTCCCCCGAAGCTGGAGACGAGCTCGCCGAAGTCGCCGGAGAAGAGCCCGCCGAAGAAGACCGAGTCGGCCCCGAAGCCCGACGCTCCCCGCCCGACCCCCGCCGAGCTCCAGAACGGCAAGAACAACCTCAAGCCGACGGACTACGGCGTGGCGCACCCGGACCTCCAGGGCATCCGGACCCGCCGCGACAGCGGCCAGTCGGGCGCGGACTTCGCCGACTTCACCTCGGATGTCCGCGACTCCACGCACCGGCTGACGAGCAAGCCCGAGGGCGGCCGGTTGATGACGGAGCTCAATGACCGGACCTCCCACGTGAATCCGGGGGCCACCGGAACCCAGCGCAACCCGCTGACGGTGGCGGACATCTACTCGGGCCGCGACGCCGCGATGCCCATGTCGCACGCGCCCCGGCACAACGGCGGCCTCGACTCGCTCCGCCCCGCGTACCGCTACGAGGGCCAGCCCGGAGCGGGCACCGCCAGCCGCATCAACTACAACGAGAACGCCCCGGGGCAGCGCTTCAACAGCCTGGGCCACGAGTCGGTCCACGCCTGGCGCGCGGCCAATGGCGTGCAGGTGAGCCCGCTGGCGGCCAGCAAGCACCACGACGCGGACGTCTTCAAGCGCTTCCCCGAACACTCCGCCAACATGAAGGACACCGTCGAGACGCGCCTGCGTCTGCGCGAGGAGTTCGAGACGGTGGGCCTGCGTCCCACGCCGCACACGCCCGCGGGCTGGGCCCCCACCGAGAACAAGATTCGCCAGGAGCACGGGCTGCCGTCCCGCCAGGACTACTCGGGCATGCTGCCGGACCGGAACCAGAACGACGTCAACCTCGGCAACTATGACGCGGGCTCGGACACCCGGAACCCGTTCCAGAAGATGCTGGGCACGCCGTCGCCCATCGGGAAGATTCTCGGCGACCTGGAGAAGTGAGCTCCCGGGCGCGGCCCCTCATTCAGAGGGGCCGCGGCTCGCCGTCGAGAGAGGACTTCAGCGAGGCGCCGAGC
The DNA here is from genome assembly GCF_013336715.1 of Myxococcus sp. CA056. NCBI lineage: Bacteria > Pseudomonadati > Myxococcota > Myxococcia > Myxococcales > Myxococcaceae > Myxococcus > Myxococcus sp. CA056. The sequence goes on along the minus strand of NZ_JABUMT010000019.1, from coordinate 171,539 downwards.
TGCGCGCGTGGCGGGGCAGGGTCACGATGAACGTGGTGCCTTTGTCTGTCGAGGACCGCACGTCGATGCGGCCCCCGTGCGCGTCGACAATCGACTTCACGATGAACAGGCCGAGTCCCACGCTGCGGCCCGCCTTGTCCACGCCGTCGGTGCCCCGCTGGAAGGGCTGGAAGAGGGCGGGGAGCTGGTCCTCCGGAATGGGCGCCCCCATGTTGTGCACGCTGAACGTCACCTGCTCGGCGTCGCCCCGGCAGGCGACGTGGATGGGCGTCTCCGGCTCGCCGTACTTCAGGGCATTCGTCACCAGGTTCTGGAGCACCTGGGAGAGCCGGTCCCCATCCCACGAGCCCTGCCCGTTTCCGCGCAGCTCCACGCGGACCCGGGCGGAGGGGTTGGCCGCTTCCACCTCCTCCACCATGGCGCGTATCAAGGCGTGGAGGTCCGTGGGGCCACACTCAATCCGGATGCCGCCGCCCATCCGGGCCTGGGTGAAGTCCAGCAGCTCGTTCACCATCCGCACCGCGCGCGCGGCGGAGGACTGGATGCGGGCCGCCAGCTTGCGGACACCCGGGTCCAGCCCGTCCTGCTGGTTCAGCCGGGCGGCCCCCATCAGGATGGCGCCCAGGGGATTGCGCAGGTCATGGCTCACGATGCCGATGAGCTGCTGTTCGAACTCCGCTTGCCGCCGCTGCTGCTCGACCGAGTGCTCTCGCTCCTTCGCCAGCCTCCGCTCGGCGGTGATGTCCTGGAGCAGCGCCACATAACCGCCCGGGTCCTGCCCCGGCTCCCGGTGCGCGATGAAGGTCACCTTCACGTCGCGCGTGCCGCCCAGGCGATAGGGGACGTCGTGCTGCTCGAACGAGAAGCTCTCGCCCGCGAGGCCTCGCTTCACGTACGGGCCGAGCACGGCGTACGCCGCCTCCCCGATGACCTCCCGGATGGACCTTCCCCGGAGGCTGTCCTGCTCAATCCCGAACCACTCCTCATAGGCCTTGTTGACCCGGCCGTAGGTCTCGTCCGGTGCGACATACGAGACGAGGACGGGGATGGCGTCGAGCAGCACGCGCAGCTCGGCCTCGCTGGCGCGAATCTTCGCGTCCAGGGCTTCACTGTGTCGCCTCACGCGCGTCTGCTCGGTGACGTCGCGGAAGACGAGCACGGCGCCGGTCAGGTCGCTCGCGCCCACGCGGATGGGGGCGGCGCTGTCCTCGATGGGGACTTCGGAGCCGTCCTTGCGCGACAGCAGCGTGGCCCCGATGAGTCCCTGGGGCGTGCCGAGCGTGAGCACGCGGCCCACGGGGTCCTCCACCGGGGCCCGCGTGCCCGCGTCGATGAGGCGGAAGACCTCCGACACGGGACGCTGGCGCGCGTCCGAGTCATGCCAGCCGGTGACCCGCTCGGCCACGGGGTTGAGGAAGGTGATGCGCCCGGCCCGGTCCGTGGTGATGACGGCGTCGCCGATGCTGGAGAGCGTCGTCGCCAGGTACGCCTCGCGCTCGCGCAGCTGCTGCCCCTGGGCCCGGATGCGCAGGAGGCTGCCCACGCGCGCGAGCAGCTCCGCGTCGTCATAGGGCTTGGCGACGTAGTCGCTGGCCCCGGCGCGCAGTCCCTCCGTGAAGTCCGCGTGGGCTCCGCGCGCGGAGAGAATCAGGATGGGCAGCGAGACGTCATCGTAGTGCTCGCGCACATAGCGGCACGCATCCAGGCCCGAAACGCCCGGCAACTGCCAGTCCAGCAGGAGCACGTCGGGAGGCGGACCCTGGGTGAGCCGCTCGAGCATCGTCTCCGCGTCGCGGAAGGTCTCGACCGCGTGGTGCTTCGACAGGAGCGCGCGAGCCCGCTCCATCTGCATGGCGCTGTCATCGACCATCCACACGCGGGCCGGGTCCACCGCGCGAGGAGGTGCAGGGTCGATTCCAGGGCCAGGGATGCGCGAGTTCACGAGTGGGGCGGGGGAGGGATTGGAGCGGCGAACGGTGAGGCGAGGATTGCGTTGCGTAGCACGGAAGCGAAGGTGCCGTGCGAACACGACGTTCCGCGTTGAACTCATTCGCGGCCCGTGTGAGGTCCCGCTCGGCTGGCGCTGCGATGTTCATGAATCTGGACATACGCTGGCGTCGCCCTGGAAGCCGACCCGAGCTGGAGCGCCACGTGACAGGACCTGCGAGACGGATGGAACCCCTGGCCTCGGTGGCCTGGGAGGGCGTGGGCGTGGCCCTCTACCAGCATCAACAAGTGTGCACGGCGGAGCACCATCATCCGGAGTCGCAGCTGCTCATGCCGCTGGTCCGCCAGTCCCTCCAGGGACGGTGGCGGCCCGCCGGGCGTCCGGTGGACCTTCGCGTGACCTGCGAGGAGGTGGGCGTCGTCAGCCCCGAGCAGCCCCATGCCTTCGCGTGGGCGGAAGGCGCCCAGGTGGTGTCCTTCTTCCTGCACCCGGAGCGGCTCGCCGTGCTCAGCGGGGAGTCCGGCGCGGGGCGCGGACTGCGGTCCATTCCGTCCGCGTGTCAGAGAGACCCGGTGCTGCGGGAGCTGCTGCGCGCCAGCGGCGAGGCGCTGCGTGACGGCCTGCCACCCGCGCGGTTGGAGATGGAGGCGCTGGCCACGGTGGTGGGGCTGCGGCTGTTGCGGCTGGATGGGCAGCGGCGGCGCGCGAGCCTCCAGGCGGTGGGCCTCGCGACCTGGCAGCTTCGTCGCGTCACCGACTTCGTGGAGGCGAACCTGGACGGCCCGCTGGGACTGGAGGCGCTTGCGGGAGTGGTGGGGCTGAGCCCGTCGCACTTCGCTCGGAGCTTCAAGCGGGCGACGGGGAGCACGCCGCACCGCTTCGTCCTGACGCGGAGACTGGAGCGGGCCCGGGAGCTGCTCGTCACCAGCGCGCTGCCACTGGGGGACGTGGCGCAGGCGACCGGCTTCTGCAGCCAGAGTCACTTCACGGCGCTGTTCCGTGCCCGTCATGGCGCCACGCCCGCGCGCTTCCGCCGTGCGCGGCGGGCGTGAAGCAGCGCACGATTGTGACAAGCGGCGCCGGAAGCCGGTAGACGCCGCCGTCCGTCGTGGATGAGGGTGCGCGCCATGCAGCCCTCTTCTTCGCCGTCACGCCTGGTCGTGGACCCCTTGCTCGCCCGACGCCTGGAGCTGGCCCAGGCCGCGCAGAATCGCGGGGCCACGCCGCCCTCCGGTGTCCTTGAAGTCGCGGGGGGCCTGGCCCTCTTCAACGGCCCCGACTCGCCCCTCACGCAGGCGCTCGCGCTGGGCTTGGAAGGGCCCGTCAGCGCCGAGGACCTGGACCGGGTGGAGTCCCATCTGGGCCAGGGCGGCGGCGTGCTCCAGATAGACCTGCTGCCCTTCGCCCATCACACGCTGGCCCAGGGGCTGGCACAGCGGGGCTACCAGGTGGGCGAGTTCCAGCAGGTGCTCGTGCGCGAGTTGCCGGGAAGTCCCACTCCGCCGACAGTCGCGGAGGTTCGTCCCCTTCGCCCTGGCGAGGCGGAGGTCTTCTCGCGCACGGTGGCCCAGGGCTTTCTCGGACGCGAGGAGGTGTCGGACGCGGAGGCCTCGCTCATGCTGGGCACGGCGTCGATGTCGGGCACCACCTGCTTCCTCGCGCTGGTGGACGGAGAGCCCGCGGGCGGCGGCACCGTGGCCCTGCATGACGGCGTGGCGACGCTGTCCGGGACGGGGGTGCGGGAGCGCTTCCGGGGCAGGGGGCTGCAGCAGGAGTTGATTGCCGCGCGACTGGCGTGGGCCCTTCGCCAGGGGTGTACGTTGGCGGCGAGCAGCACCCTGCCGGCCAGTGCGTCTCAGCGGAACATGGAGCGCATGGGGTTCTTCATCGCGTACCCCAAGGTGGTGATGATGCGGCAGCGCTCGTAGCGCCGTGCGCGGCTGTGTCGGGCATCAGTGTTCGGTCCTGGCATGGCGGGAGTTCCAGACTCTTGGGAACGGAGACGTGCGCCAGGGGGCTGGTGAGGGGACACCCGCCCATGCGTAAGATTCCCGGCACCGAAATCATGCGCCCTACGACAACCGCTCCCGGCTTCCTGCGCGGCTATGTGCTGCCCGCCCTCTGGCTCTTCGCCCTCCCTCTCTTTGGTCTGTGGTTCACCGGCCACGCCACCTCCAGCGTGGACGGGGACGTGCTCTCGTCCATCGAGCGGCAGGTGGCCCAGGACACCCAGCTCGACGAGCAGCAGCGGCAGGAGACCCTGGCCTTCTTCCGCGCCGTGCCTGCCTCCGCGGCCTGCCTCAGCACGGATGCGGAGCTGGCGAACTTCCGGAGCAACCTCGGCGGGGTGTGCAAGGACGTGCAGCAGTTCGACTGGATGCACAGCCTGGCGCTGGGCTTGCTGGCACTCGGGCTCGCCACCACGGTGATTGCCCTGTTGTGTGGTCTGGCCGCGTTCGTCTCTCGCCCCTTCCAGTACGGCAGCTTCGTCATCGGCTGGAACGTGCTGCGCGTCACGGGGGCGCTCCAGGCGATAGGCCAGGGCGGCCTCGCCGTGTGGCTGTCCTATTGGGTGACGGCGCTCTGGTTCAACCGCTACTCCCCCAAGCTCATCCTGGTGGTGGGCGCGCTGGCCGCCATGGCCATCTTCCTGGTGGTGGTCGGAATCTTCCGTCGTCCGCCCATGGACTTCGAGGTGGAGGCGGAGGTGCTCGAGGAGTCGAAGGCGCCGGAACTCTGGGCGCACGTGCGCAAGCTGTGCGCGCGGCTCCAGACGCCTCCTCCCAACAACATCCTCGCGGGCATCGACGCCAACTTCTTCGTCACCGAGGGCGACGTGCGCGTCGGGGACCGGACGCTCTCGGGCAGGACGCTCTACGTGAGCCTGTCCCTGCTGCGCCTCCTGGAGCAGTCGGAGGCCGACGCGGTGCTCGCGCACGAGATGGGGCACCTGCTGGGCGGAGACACGGGGCACGGCAAGCGGCTCGCGCCGATGCTCGCGCACTTCGGCCAGTACCTCCAGACGCTGCACGAGGGCGGACTGACGCGGCCCATCTACCACTTCATGGTGGCCTATCGCGGGCTCTTCGAGCTGTCGCTGGGACGCAGCCGGCGTGCGAGCGAACTCGCCGCGGATCGCCTCGCCGCGGGCCTCACCTCGGGTCGGGACATCGCCCGCTCGCTGGTGAAGGTGGGCGCGTACGCGGGCTTTCGTGAGCGCGTGGAGTCGGACCTCTTCTCCCGCGACGAGCGGCAGCAGTCCGTGGCCATCGCCCGGCGGGTCGCCCTCGGCTTCGCGGAATACGCGCAGTCCGACGCCGTGCATGGCGACCTGCACGGGACGGTGACGCCGCATCCGTTCGACTCCCACCCGCCGCTCTCCGCGCGGCTGGAGAACGTGAACGCGCGGCTGGCGCCGGCGGACATGGCGCAGGTGCTGCTCGAGCCGGTGACGTTCTCCTGGGTGACCACCATCGAGGACGTGGACGCCATCGAGGCGCGGCTGTGGGGCGCGTACGAGGCGCGCTTCTCCCAGGCACACGACATGGTGCTCGCCTACCGCTACGTGCCGTCCAACGCGGCGGAGCGCGAGCACGTGGAGCGGCACTTCCCGCCGCTGACCTTCGAGGGCAAGGACGTCGGACTGGACGCCCAACTGGACTTCGCACAGGTGAGCTACACGGAGTGGGAGGAGCCCGTGTTGCTCGAGCACGTGACGAACGCGAGCACCGAGGACCGCATGTTCAAGAAGTACCTGGATCTGCAGCTCGCGGGCGAGGGCCGCTCCAAGGAGAAGCGCTCCATCTGCTTGAGCAAGCTGAAGGACCCGGACGCCCTGCTGCGCGCCTTCGAGCACTACCTGGGGCGCAGCAGGGCCATGAAGGAATACCAGGCGCGCTCGCAGCAGGCAGCCTGAGGCGCGGGCCGCGGTGAGCCGCAATCAGTGGCGCCCTCCCGAGCCGCGAGCGGGAGGCTGAAGCAGACACCATGGACATGATAGAAGTCTGTCCATGAACCTCTCGCTCGGGCTGATGACTGGATTGGGTGTGGCGCTCCGATGGGGCTGTCCATCAACTCCAAGCGTTATGCGAATCTGGAGAAGATCGCCGCCGAGGACCTCAAGTGCTCCGAGGAGCTGACGCCCACCTATCTCGGCGAGAATCAGTACCAGCTGAGCGGCTGCGGTACCTCCGGCACCTATGAGCTGCGCTGTGTGATGGGGCAGTGCTCCTGGGTTCCCGACGTGAAGGCTCGCGCGGAGTTCGACCTGGGCTGTGCACGCGCGCAGCTCGAGTCGACGCGGCTCGACAAGCACACTGCGGGTGTCACGGGTTGCGGCAAACGCGCGACCTACCGGCTGCTCGGCTCGCGCTACTCGTTGAGCTGGGTGCTCAACTCCCAGGTGAGCCAGGACGAGGCGGCGCCCGCACCCGCGCCAGCGCCCGCATCCGCAAGCGACGTCTCGCCGCTCTGAGTGCACCGGGGGACGCGTCCCAACCTGGGGCCGCGCCACCCCGCCTGCCGACGCGGTCAGCCCTTCTTCTGCGCCTCGAAGAACGCCTTCGCCGCGTCATCCGCGGCCTTGCGGTACTCGGGGATGCGGCTCCGGTCCGCCGACGCGAGCGCTTCCTTCAGGCTCCGCGCGTCGAGGTCCCGGGTGTAGCAGGGCGTCCCCGGCTGCTGGCGCCACGACTCCTCGAGGCCGCCCACATCGACCGCGTCGAACCCGAGTTCGTCGACGAGCCGGAGGACCTTCGCTCGCGCGTCGGGCGGGTCGCCCGCGACGGGGAGCGCGATACGCCCGGGAGTCCCCTTCGGCGTGCCCTTCTCCGCCAGGGATTGGGAGTAGATGTTGTTGAACACCTTGACGACCGGCCGCCCGAGCAGGCCGCTGACCCAGGAACTCTCAATCTGTCCTCCCGTCAGCGCGGAGATGCCGCCGTCGCGGCTCGGGTAGTAGTTGCCGGTGTCGATGACGACCACGTCCGAGGGGACGCCCGCGAAGAGATTCTTCGGCAGGTCCTCCACCGCGCGCTGGGGGATGGTGACGACCACGACCTCGCCCCCGCGAGCGGCCTGTTCGACGGTGACGGGGGTGGCTCCAATCTCGGCCGCGAGCGAGCGGAGCGAGTCCGGTCCGCGCGAGTTCGCGATGACGACCTCGTGACCCAGCTTCACCCACTTCCTCGCCAGTGCCGCGCCGATATGGCCCGCGCCGATGATTCCAATCTTCATCTGTCACTCCGGTTGGTAGGGGGACGGCAAGGCGTGCGCCTCGCCACCTGACCCCGGTGATAACCCCTTCGCCGCGCGGGCGCTCGTGAGAGAGGGGGCGCCGAGCGAGGAGGGCATCCTCCGACAGGAGGTTCAGGGCCCGCGGGAGTGTCCTGGCCTGCGAGCGGTGCCTCCGTGAGCACGCGATGTCGAGGATGCGGCTGTAAAAAGGACCGGCCGGCCGCATGGGCGTGCCCGGCGTCGCGGAGTTGTTTCATGCAAGGGAGCGATGCTCTAGAACTCCGCTCCCGCGGCACGACCCGGGAGCGCGACCACGTGAATGCGGAGGAGCTGTTCAGCGGGACCGGGGAGATGGCTGCCCGGATGCGCGCGATGGACTGGGCCTCGACTCCCGTGGGCCCCGTGGAGCGCTGGCCCGGCTCACTGCGGACCACCGTCCAGACCCTCCTCCACTCGCGCCACCCCATGTTCCTCTGGTGGGGCCCCCAGCTCATCCAGTTCTACAACGACGCCTATGTGCCCAGCTTCGGCAAGGGCAAGCACCCCGCGGCCCTCGGGCGGCCGGGCCGGGAGACGTGGCCTGAAATCTGGCCCATCATCGGACCGCAAATCGAAGACGTGATGCGCGAGGGGAAGGCCAGCTGGAACGAGGACCAGCTCGTCCCCATCTTCCGCAACGGCCGCATCGAGGACGTCTACTGGACCTATGGCTACTCCCCGGTCTTCGACGAGTCCGGGAAGATTCAAGGCACGCTGGTGGTCTGCACGGAGACCACCGGGCGCATCCTCAGCGAGCAGGCCCTGCGGCGCAGCCAGGACCGCCTGCGCCGGGTCGTGGAGGCCTCCGGGGCAGGCACCTGGGAGCTGGAGGTCGCCACCAGGGTGCTGACGGCGGATGCGCGGATGACCGAACTCTTCGGGCTGCCGGAGCAGGCGGAGTACGGCATCCCCCAGTTCCTCGAGCGCATCCATCCCGATGACGTGGATGCCGTGCGCGTGAGCATCGCCGCCGCGCTCGCGGGGGAGACGAAGGGTCATTACCTGCGGGAGCACCGGGTGAGAGGGGGCTCGGGTGAGCGGCCTCGCTGGGTCGAAGCGCGAGGTCAGGTCTCCTTCGACGCGGAGGGAAGGGCCACCCGGTTCATCGGGACGGCGCTCGACATCAGCGAGCGCAAGTGGGCGGAGGAGGAGGGCCAGCTCGCGCGTCAGGAACTCCAGAGCTTCCTGCTGCAAGCGCCGCTGGGCATCGCCATCCTCAGCGGGCCGCGCCACGTCTACACCTTCGTGAACGCCCCTTACATGTCCATGCTGTTCGGAGGGCGCCCGGCCACGGACCTCTTGCACCTGCCCGTCCGGGAGGCGCTGCCGGAGCTGGAGGGGCAGGGGTTCCACGAGATTCTCGACGGCGTCTATCAGACGGGCAAGAGCTTCCATGGCACGAAGCTGCGCGCGTCCATGGTCCAGTCCGACGGGGCCGAGCGGGAGCTGTTCATCAACTTCACCTACCAGGCGAAGCGCGACCCGGCCGGGCGCATCGACGGCATCCTGGTGGTCATCTACGAGGTGACCGACCAGGTCAACGAGCAGAAAGAGATTGAGCAGCTCGCGGAGAACCTCCGCGCGGCCATCGTCTCGCGGGACACGTTCCTCGGGGTCGCCTCGCATGAACTCAATACGCCGCTGACCACGCTCAAGCTGCAGGCACAGATGAGCAAGCGGCTCTTCGCGAACCAGGGCCTCGCGGCGTTTCCGCCCGCGCGCTTCGAGAAGCTGCTCGACACCACGCTCATCCAGGTGGACCGGCTGGGGCGCCTGGTCAATGACATGCTCGACGTGTCGCGCATCAGCACGGGCAAGCTGACGGTGATACCCGAGGAGACGAACCTCTCCGACCTGGTGCGGGAAGTGCTGGGTCGTTTCACGCCCCAGTTCGAGGCCGCTGGAATCCAGCTCGAGCAGCAGGTGGCGGACGGCCTCGTCGTCCGTCTGGATGCCGCGCGAATCGAACAGGTGCTGACGAACTTCATCACCAACGCCATCAAGTACGCGCCCGGCAAGCCGGTGCACGCGAAGCTCGAGTCGCGGGAGGGCTGGGTGAAGTTCAGCCTCCGGGATGAAGGCCGTGGCATCCCTCCCGAGCATCACGAGCGAATCTTCGTCCGCTTCGAGCGCGCGACTTCCGCGAGCGAGTCCAGCGGTCTGGGGCTGGGCCTCTACATCTCCAAGCAGCTCATCCTGGAGCATGGCGGGAGGATTTCGGTCGAGAGCGAGCCGGGCCAGGGCGCCACGTTCAGCTTCGAGCTGCGCCAGGGCGCGAAGGACTCACCCGGGCCGTCGGGTCGGGGCGGGCCCACCCCCCGCTCTTGAAAATGAGACACGCGCGCCGCAAGGTGGAGGACCCCCTGACAGGGCGAGGTCCGAGCATGGCCGCAGTGATTCTCGATGCCCGCTGTGTCGCTCCCTTCGTCGTCCGCGTGCGCTTCAGCGACGGGCACGAGGGCGAGGCGAGCCTCAAGCCGTGCCTCTTCGACTGGGAGCCCGCGCGCGTCCCCGACCTCACCGAGGAGACGCGCGACTGGCTGCGCTCGCCGGAGAACTTTCAGACCGTCCGCGTGGACCCCGAAACGGGCACGCTGGCCTGGGGGGACGTGAAGCCGTTCAGCACGTCCCTGGTGTACTGGCGCGTGGAGCAATACCGGATGAAGGTGACCGTTCGCTCGAAGCAGGGCGAGGTCCTCTCCAAGCTGCTGCTCGGTGGACGGCACGAGGTCTGGTCCAGTCCGCTCACCGTCGGACGGGCGGCGACCAACGTCATCGTCGTGGACCAGGAGGGGGTGGCCGAGCACCAGGTCAAGGTGACGGTCGGCGGGGGGCACCACCCCTGCTTCTACATCGAGGCGGTGGAGGGCGTGACGACGGTCGGCGCCAAGCAGCTGTCGACGCCCGGTGAGCGCTGTCGGGTCTCCGCGCGAGAGCCGCTCCTGCTGGAGGTGGGTGCGTGCGTCGTGGATATCGAGTGAAGTCGAGCCTCCCTTCCTGATGGCAGGCCCGGACGTCACGTGAGCGCGCCCCCGAGAGAAGCCACGCAGTTGTTGGCGACGCTGCTCGTCGCCGCTCCCTTGTTCCATGACGAGCAGGTGGGTCCGCCCGGGGCGCGAGCATATGGCTCCAAGGGCCGCGTCGCGGTGCCGGAAGGGCTCCTCGCCGTGCCCAACCGGGCGAGCGCGTTCGGCGAGGATGCGAGCGAGTCGTTCGTGATGGAGGGCGCCTCGCTCCTCGGGAAGGAGCGCGAGCTGGTGCAGCTCTGCCTCGACATGCCGAACTTCAATTGCTGTCGTCTGCGGTTCGGTTTGGAGGTCCGCATCGGAGGCCGGTCCTGGACGGAGGGGACCTTCGACCATTTCTGGCAGGTCGCGAGCTGGTTCACCGCGGTGGAGACCCTGCTCGTCGATGGCGAGCGCTCCTCCGCGGGCGCCATCGTCTGGGACCAGTCCGCCCTGGGCCTGGAGCGCGATGGCTCACGCGTCACGATGTCCGACGCGAACGTGGCGCAAGGTCTCTACGGTGCGAGGGCTCCCGACGAGGCGTGGATGCCTGTCAGCGTGAGCCTGGAGGAGCTGGTGTTCGAACTGGCGAACGAGGGGAGGGTCTTGGAGACGCTCCGTCAGGGCATGCTCGCGGACATCCAGCGCCGGGGCTTCTCGCTGGAGCAGCTCCAGGCTCGACTCCAGGGGCTTGGCGACAGGCCCGACGCCTCCCTGGGAGACGCCGAGCTCTGTCTGGCGATTCTCGCGCGTGAGCTGGACCAGCCTCGGCTCACGTCGGCAGTGCTGACGCTGGAGCGCGCGGACCCGGGGCGGAGCGCCTCGTAGTCAGGCGCCACCGCTCCCCCGCTGGATTACGGCGCCACCGCCGTGAGGCAGTAGAGCGTGGTCGTCTCGCGTGAGCGCGCCATGTGCAGCGGGTCCGAGGTGTCCTGGGCCTTGGAGTGCCGTGCCACCGTCGAGCGGCTCGACTTCACCGTCAGGCCGCACCGGGTGAACTGCTCCTGGAGCCATCCGGACGGACGCAGGCCGAGCAGCACCGCCAGGTCCGACAGAATCAGCAGCCCCTCGCCTCCCGGAGTGAGCGCGGCGGGGAGTCCTTCGAGGAAGCGCCGCAGGAACTGGCTGTCCTCGTCGAACACCGCGCGGTCCACCCGGTTCTTCGGCGGCTCGGGAATCCACGGCGGGTTGCAGACCACGAGGTCCGCCTTCCCCTCGGGGAAGAGGTCGGCCTCGGCCACCTGGAAGGACTTGCTCAGTCCCAACTGCTCCGCGTTCTCCCGTGCGCAGGCCACCGCGCGCGAGTCGCAGTCCGTCGCCTGCACGGACGCGGCGCCCCGCTGGAGGAGCAGGAACGAGAGCACGCCCGTCCCCGTGCCCACGTCGAATACGCGCTGGCCCTTCAGGAGGGGCAGCCAGAGCAGCAGCTCCACGTAGTCGGTGCGCGTGGGCAGGTACACGCCGTAGTGCGGATGGATGAGGCCCGTGAGGCCGGGCACCGCCAGGCCCTTTCGCCGCCACTCCGTCGCTCCGAGCATGCCGAGCAGCTGCTTGAGGGGGACGACGGTGAACTCCGTCTCCGGCTCACCCCAGACCTGTCGGCACGCCTGGGCCACGTCGGGGGCCCGCGCTAGCGCGAGCCGGTAGTCTCGGTCGAGCGACACGACGATGCGCGACAGCGTCTCGTGCTCCAGCTGCCGTGCGCGACGCTCGGCCCGGAAGGCTTCCAGGGGTGAGCGCGCGTTCGACGCCCGTTCGAGCCTCCGACCCAGCGCGCCCAGGAGCTGCTTCGCGTTGTGGAAGTCGCCCGAGTACAGCAGGAACTCGCCATTCCGGACCCGCTTGAGCGCCGTGTCCGCGCTGAGCCGGTCATTCACCGCATGCAGCCGGGTGGGCGAGGGCTCGTTGCTCTCCGAGCGCCAGGTGAACGGGGCGCCAGGAGGGAGCGGGGTCGCCGGGGCGACGGGAGCCGCGCCCTTTGACGGGGACGTGGTGGCGCGGGGCGCCGACCCCTTGGACGGGGACGCGGTGGCGCGGGGCGCCGACCCCTTGGATGGGGACGCGGTGGCGCGGGGCGCCGACCCCTTGGATGGGGACGCGGTGGCGCGGGGCGCCGACCCCTTGGACGGGGATGCAGTGGCGCGGGGCGCCGACCCCTTGGACGGGGACGTGGTGGCGCGGGGCGCCGACCCCTTGGACGGGGATGCGGCTGCGCGGGGAGCCGCCCTCTTGGACGGGGGGGCGGTGCGAGGGGAGCGGGGGGGCATGGATCCGAGGGGGTAACACGTCCGCGAGCCACCGTCGCGCCTGGGGTGACGGTCCTACCGGGCGCTGGCGTCCTGCTCGGAGGCCTTACCCCTCACGTCCCCGTGGAGGGCCCGGCGGCCCACCGTCACTTCTTCCGACGTCTGGGAGCCGCGGGCTGAGCCAGCGCGGGCTGCCCCCGGCGGATGAACGCCGCGAGCTTCTCCGCGTCGATGGCGTCGATCCACGGTGCCTCGGGGTCGGCCTCCTCGCCTTCTTCGTCCTCGAACACCTCGTCGGCGTAGACCTTCAGCAGCTTCGGTGAGAGGACTTCGCGGACGCGCGGGTCGGTCTCCTCGATGAACGCGTGCTTCTGTGCGCTGCGGATGTGCTTCGCGTCCCCGGTGACGAGCCGGGCCTTCACGCCGCCGTGCACCTTCACCGCGTGGTAGTTCGTGTAGACGAAGGGCGCGCTGACGTCGCCGAACACCTCGCAGCAGGCGTCATTGTCGAGAAACAGGATGGACTGGCTGGCGACGAGGTCCCCGTGTACCTCCAGGAACCCCGTGGTGATGACGTCCCGGGCCCGCAGCGAGCCGGTGACGATGACGACCGACTCCGGGTCGAGCGAGTCCTCGTAACGCCCCTTCACGGTGAGGTCGCCTTCGACGATGAGGAGGCCGATTCGCGGCCGGCGCCCGGTGACGAGCTCCTCCAGGGTGAGGTTCCCCACGTGGTGGAGGATGTCGCTGTCGGCGCGGTCGCCCCCGGCGCGCTGCTCGATGAAGCGCTTGGCGGAGCGGAGGGTGCTCGACTTCGCGAACTTCCCACGGGCGTGCTTCTTCAGCAGCGCCAGCGCCGACTCCTCCGTGAGGGTCCCCGCGCTGAAGCGCTGTGCCTTCGGGAGCAGATGTTTCTTCGTGCCCATCATGTTCGCCACGATACCGCACGGGGGCCACATCCCGATGTGTTCCCTGTCACGGCGGTTTTGCTTCGACCGCGCGGGGCTATGCGCCCGCGGCGCGCACGAGCCGCAGCACCACCACGAAGTGGAACAGCGCGCCGACGATGGTCAACGCGTGAAACAGCTCGTGATATCCGAAGACGCCGGGACGGAAGTCAGGGCGTTTCAAGGCGTAGGCGATGGCGCCCGAGGTATAGGCGACGCCCCCCAGGAGGATGAGCGTCAGCTCGACGCCGCCGAGCGCGGCGCGCACCTCGTCGAGGTAGGGCACCAGCGTCCAGCCGACCGCGAGGGCGAGGGCGGCGGTGAGCACCTTGGGAGCATGGGCCCAGAACAGCGACTTCACCACGCCAACGAGGGCGCCGCACCAGATGGCGAGCAGCAGGCTGTCACCCGCGGCTCCGGAGAGTCCAATCAATGCGATGGGCGTGTACGTGCCGGCGATGAGGATGAAGATGGAGGCGTGGTCCATCTTCCGCATCCAGGCCCGGCCGCGCACGGACCAGTCCACCCGGTGGTAGGTGGCGCTGACCGAGAACAGCACGACGAGGCTGATGGCATACAGCGCGGCGGCGGTGGCGGTCCGGAGCGTGGGCGCCATGGAGACCAGCACGCTGCCGGCGCCGAACGCGCCCACGGCGGCGAACTGGTGCAGCACTCCGCGCAGCTTCGGCTTCTCGACGGCCTGGGCGGTCAGGACAGGCCCCCGGCACCCACCAGACAGCGGGTGCCGGAACCGGGTGCGCGCAGGCCTGGCTTCTCTCGCAGCGCGAGGGCACCGCTTCCGTGGCGGGAGGAAGACGCTGCGAAGCCCTTGGCGCGGTGCGTGACGAACATGGGTACATCAGAAGCACAGGTGCCGTGTCAGAAGCGAGTGGCGCACCTCCCCGCACACATCCGCGAGTCGAATCCGCGTGGGGGAAGGTGAGAGCAGCCCCGTTCATCGAACTCCGTTCTCCGGCAGCACGGCTTGCGACGGGCGACGGGGGCGCAGCAGCGCGGTGGCCAGGACGACGCCGTAGACCGCGGCGCTTCCATGAACCATGAGTGCGTAGGCGAGTGAGGCCCCGTTCTGCATCACGGTCAGCGCATCCACCGTGGGCATCACGATGGTGGCGAGGACGAAGACGCCCGCGGCCTGCCGTTGCCGGGTCGCCACCAGGGCGAAGATCGCGAGCCCCAGGCCGAGGTCTCGCCCCGCCTTGATGTGCATCCAGGGAATGGCTTCGGACCCGGTGAGCGGGAGGCCGAAGCCCGTCGCCGCCCCGACGGGGTCCAACACTCCCCCGACGCTGAGGTACAGCATGAAGGCCCCCAGCAGCAGCGTGAACAGCGCGGTGGGAGAGGTGAGCTTCCAGGACAAGTTCGAGGGGGTCGGATTCATGGGGCCTCCAGGGGGAGTTCGGTGTCGCTTGTGAAGGGGAATGTGCCGTTCAGGCCCCGGAAGCGCCATTCGCCGATGACTCAGTCTTTTGTCTGAAACGCTCAGTGCGCGAGCGCTATGGACAGTCCGCTGTTAGCCTGGAGGCATGGACCTGACGCATGCCTCCGACCTGCTCGGGCAGATTCTCGAGCGCACTCATCTTCGTGGGCGGATCTACTGCCGCACCGTGGCGCGGGCCCCGTGGGGGCTGCGTTTCGCACCGACGGCCACGGCGGCCCTGCACCTGGTCATCGCGGGCACCTGCCAGTTGACGCAGGGCGGAGAGGTCATCGCGCTCGGGCCCGGTGACGTCGTGCTGCTGCCTCGTGGGGATGGACATGCCGTGGCGGATTCGCCGCGCAGCCCCAAGCTTCGGCTGGAGGACTGGCTGGCGACGCGAGGGGAAGGGGAGTCGTCCTACGTGCTGGGCGGGTCTGGCGTGGAGTCGCGCCTGCTCTGTGGCTGCTTCGCGTTCGACGAGCCCGGAGCCCATCCCGTGCTTCGACTGCTTCCCGAGCGAGTCCATCTGCGTGGAGCGTCCGAGGAAGCACGTGCCTTGTTGCCCACGGTGGCATTGCTCGAACGGGAATATGAGCGGGGGGAGCGGGGCGCCTCGGTGATTGTCTCGCGACTGCTCGACATCCTCCTGGTGCAGGTGCTGCGGGCCTGGGCCGATGCGCAGACCTCAGGAGGTGCTGGTTGGTTGGGCGCGCTCGGAGACAGGACGCTCGCGAGTGTCCTGGGTTGGATGCACGCCGAGCCAGGGAGGGACTGGACGGTGAGCGAGCTCGCACGGCGTTCGGGCACCTCGAGAGCGACACTCGCGCGGCGCTTCGCGAGCGAGGTGGGCGTGGCGCCTCACGAGTACCTCACCCGGCTGCGGATGCAGGAGGCCGCGCAAGCACTGCGCGAGGGCCAGGACGGGCTCGCGGCCATCGCGGGACGTGTGGGCTATGAGTCCGAGTTCGCCTTCAATCGGGCCTTTCGCCGGGTCATGGGCCTGCCTCCTGGCGAGTACCGACGCAGGGCGCGTGGGGAACTCCCACCGTCGCAAGGGCACCCGCAGTGAGAATGAGGTGGACACTCCGGGCGCGTCGACGCGGGTGAGCGCGACTTCGTCACGCTTCGTCGAGGCATTTCCTGCAGACTCGGAGGATGGCAAGTCAGCAAGAAATCGCGGCCTTCATCGCCGCGGAGTTCCCGCAGACGCGGGTGCGGATTCTGGAGGTCGGGGACAAGTCCGCCACCGTGGCGCATGAAATCGGGCGCGCGGAGCTGCGGCCCGGAGGCACGGTGTCCGGCCCGGTGCTGATGGCCACCGCGGACGTGGCGCTCTATGTCGCGATTCTGGGCGAGCTTGGCATCGTCCCGCTCACCGTGACGACGAGCCTGAGCTTCAACTTCATGCGAAAGCCGTCGGCGGACCGCCGCATCCTCGGGGTGTGCAAGCTGCTGAAGCTGGGCCGGACGCTGGCGGTGGGAGAGGTGTCCCTCTACTCGGAAGGCCTGCCGGAGCCCGTGGCGCATGCGGTGGGGACCTATGCGATTCCGCCCGTGGGCCGGAGCGGCGCGGGTTCCTGAGCCCGAAGGTCGAGGAGGCCTCCCGCGTGGCTGAGCCCTCGATGGCGTCGAAGCGTTTCGCTGACCGTGCGCGCGTTGATGGGCCCCTGCTCTACCGCGCCGGGCGAAGCGCACGCGGTGACCCGCCTCCGAGCTTCTTCATCAACCGGCGAAGCGTGCTCGCGTCCTGGTAGCCGACCTCGGCGGCGACGTCGTCGATGCTCAGGTGCGTCGATTGAAGCAGCGCCTGGGCGCGCCGCACCTTGACGCTGTGGACGAGCGCGAGAGGGCTTCGGCCCGTCGCACGCTGGACGTGGCGCGACAGGGTCCGCTCCGTCATGCCGAGGCGCGTGGCGAGCTCGGCGACTCCCGGGGGATTCGGGAAGCCCGCCTCGAGCGCCGCGGTGATTCGCGCAATCAACGCATCTCCGTTCGCGAGCAGCTCCGGCGCGATGAACTTCGCCTGCGCCTGCCTGCCGTCGAGCAGCATGGTTCGCGCGAGGAGGTCGACCAGTCGCGCGCCGCAGCGCTCTCGCAGCAGGTGCAACATGAGGTCTGTCTGCGCGAAGGCGGCGCCGGCGGTGATGATGGGGCCATCCGCGCAGACCATCGCGTTCGAATCAACCCGGCACTGCCGCTCCAGCTCCGAGAGCAGTCCCGCGAGCCACCAGGTGGTGGTGACTCTTCGGCCGGTCAGGACTCCCGCTTGTCGCAGCAGGAAGACGGCGGTGCACGAGGCGGCGACGCGCCCTCCGCGCGAGACATGACGGGCGATGGCCTTCGAGAGCTTCGTGGCGTCCGGCCTCGCGAGCCGTGCGTGCACGGCGGCGGCGTGGGTCATGCCGAGTCCCGGGATGACCCAGGTCGACGTGTCACCTCGGGCCATCGCACGCAGGCGCGACGTGTCGATGCTCACGCGCTCCGTGAGTGGGACCTGTCCGCCGTCGACCGAGCACACCTCGAAGCGCAGCGACTCCGCCCCCAGGGCGCGCGCGGCCCGGAGCATGTCGAGTGTCGCAGCGACGCTCGTCGCGAAGGCGCCCTCCATGACGATGATGGTGAAGGACATGGTGTCTGAATCTGCCCGAAAATCGTCTTTTCGGACACTGGCGATGTCGAAAGGGCTGGTGTTCTTCTGCGTGCGAAAGGAGTTGACCGCACATGACGACCCAGGCCGCGCCTGCCTCGCGCAATCTCGAAGAGGACGATTCCCTGGAGGACTTTCAGCGCCGCGACGTCACGCTGTTGGGGGAGATGCGGAAGGTCTACACGGCGGGAGAGGGGCCCGCGGTCATCGTGATGGCGGAGATGCCGGGCATCAGTCCCCGCGTCGCGCGCTTCGCTCGCTGGGTGCGGGACGCCGGCTTCACCGTGTGGATGCCGAGCCTCTTCGGTCGTGATGGCGCGGTGCCCACCGCGAAGGAGGGCAAGGCCATCTTCGAGCGCGCGTGCATCAGCAAGGAGTTCAGGGCGCTCGGCGCGAATGCCTCCAGTCCCATCGCGGCGTGGCTGAGGGCGCTTGCCGCGCAGGCGCACGAGGAATGTGGCGGCCCGGGAGTGGGCGCGGTGGGCATGTGCTTCACGGGCAACTTCGCGCTGTCGATGATGCTGGAGAAGGCGGTGCTGGCGCCGGTGCTGTCCCAGCCGTCGCTGCCGCTCGACGAACCTGGGGGCGTCAACATCGCTCCCGAGGAACTGGAGCGTGTGAGGCAGCGACTGGTGGATGAAGACCTGACCGTCCTCGCCTATCGGTTCCAGGGCGATTCCTTCTGTCGTGCGGAGCGCTTCGCCGCCTACCAGCAGGCACTTGGGGAGCGGTTCCTCGGACGCGTGTTGCCCGACAGCGCGGCGGGCCCGAAGTCCGAGCGCTCCGACGACTTCTTCAAGTTCATCCCCACGCCCCACAGCGTCCTGACCGTCCACTTCGTCGATGAGGAGCACGCACCCACCACCGCCGCGCGAGACGAAATCCTGGCGTTCCTCCGCCGGAGACTCCTGGCGTAGTGGGAGTGCAGCGGGCCCATGCCGCCGGGGCGGGGCGTGCTGACCCAACGGGAGCTGCCACGACGAACTGGAACGGCGCCGCCTGCCCACGAACTGGCGGGTCGTTCGGATCCAACGGGGCAGCCACAACGGACTGGAGCCGAGCCGCCTGCCCACGAACTGGCGGGAGGCGGTCTCCGCTGGCGCTACTCATTGCCTCCGCCCGGAACTCTTCGGGCGGCTCGCGCTCACTTCATTTCGCCGCGGCGGGCGGCGGTGGTTTCGCGGGGACGACCGAGACCTCGCCCTTCTCCTGCTGGACGGTGTGCGTGCTTCCGATGGCGAAGCGCTGGAACTCTTCCAGGGTCTCCGGCGAGTACGTGACGGGAGGATGGCCTTCGCCCTGGAAGACGACGGTGTAGCTCGCGCTGCGGGAGTTCCGCTCCTGCGTGCCCTTGGGCAGTGCCTTGGGCGGGCGCAGCTCGGCATCAGCGGGCCAGCGGGTCTCCAGAGTCTTCCCGCTCGCCTTCACGTCCCGCTCATGGCTCCAGGTCCACTCCTTCCAGGAGAACCACGGCGCGTCACGGGGCACGCTCCGATAGCGCGGCTCCTTGCGCGAGCGCCGCTCGTCGACATAGCGCGGCTCCTTCCGCGTCTTGGTCACCGAGCAATAGCGGGTGGTGCAGCGCTTCTCCCCACCGGTGCACGTGGTCTTGCACGTGGCGAAGCCGTTCTTGTTGCTCGTGCAGTCTTCCTTGCACTTCTTCGGCGTGGTGGAGCAGTCCTCGCCGCAGGCCTCTTTGTCGCGGTAGGTCTCGGTGGTGTAACCGGACTGCTTCCGCTCCGTGAAGTAGACGGTCTCGTAGCCATTGAGGACCTGGTCGTCATGGTGGTGACGCTGTCCCTGGGCCTTCACCTGGAGGGCGTCCGACGGCTTGTCTTCGGCGAAGCCCTCGCGCTCGACCTGATGGCGACGCTCGACAGACACCGTGTGCTCCCAGGCGAGCTCCTTGACCTGAAGGCTCCTCGTCCACTCGGGGCCTGTCTGGACCTGCTCGGGTGGTTGCTGCACGGACGCCGAGCCCGACTTCCCCGAGTTCATCCACATGGGGCAGCAGCAGCCGAAGAACGCCACGATGAGGACGATGGAGATGCACCCGCGCCGGGACTTCTTCTTCTCGGGAGGAGCCGGGGCCTTGTCGGGCGTGCCAGGGCTCACCGGTGGCGAGGCGCCGCAGTTCTTGCAGCCGCCGTCCAGGGCTCGCTGGTCGCTGTCGCAGTAGGCGCAACGCCAGTGGGGGCCGGTGGTGGCCATTCGCAGGAGCGCCGCGTCGGTCACCGTCACCGCGGAGGCCGTGTCCTCTGGCATCTCGTACTGCTCACTGCCGTCCTTGGCGTTCTTGCAGCCCTGACACACCATGTGACGACCGAGGTTGCGGTGCTGACAGCTGGAGCACCGCCAGAACATCTCAATATGCCGCTCCGACATCCGTGATTTCACCTCTGGGGCTCATCCTGCGGGGCGGCCCCTATACCATGAGGGCTCGTGGGTCGCGGGGCGCGCCGGCTTGACTTCGCGGAGGTGCTGCGTTCGGTTCCGCGCCATGGACTCCACACCCCCGACGTCTGACTGGCCCACGTGGGCGAAGGCCTTCCCACCCCAGGAGGGTGAGCACGTGCTGGCGACGGGAGGCCCGTGGTTCATGGCGTATTTCCTCGCGTTCATGGTGTCCCTGACGCTGCTGCCGACCGTGGTGTTTCCCCTGCTGGGCATCTGGTTCTTCTGGGGCCGGTCCGGGAAGTTCCTGCTCACCAGCCACCGCCTCATCTGGAAGCCGAACCTGGGCAAGGCGGTCATCGTTCCCCGCGACGCGCTTCGGAGCCTGGACGTCGATGTCGGGCCTCGCTTGAGGAGCGTGCAACTGCGTGGTGAGCGGAAGGTCTCGATGCCGCTGCTGTGGAAGTACAAGCAGTTGTGGGGTGGACTGGCGCTGCTCCAGCAGTGGAAGCCGCCTGCGCCGACGTCCTCGACCCCGGCCCTGAAGGTGGCCTCCGCGTGGCTCGTGTCTGGAATGGAGCTGCAGCCCGGCGCGGTGGTGATGGAGTCGAACGGCGTGCGGTTCTTCCCGGCGGAGCCCCGCGCGAACGTCGCGTCGGAGGCGGGCGCCGCGCTGGTGGGACTGGCCCTGGGCGTCACGCGCCGGACCCACCGGGCCCAGGTTCCCGTGGAGGCCGCGCTGTCGCTCGTCGCCAGGGCGGAAGCCGTCGAGCCCGAACTCGACGCTTTGGGCCGCATCTTGCGGAGCGAGCTCTGGCAGGGGCCTCCCGTCGCACAGGGGAACGCTGGCGCGGGACGCACGCGGATGACCTATCAGCAGGGAAAGCGGAAGCTGACGTTCGTGGTGCCGACGGCGCTGCTGCCCGGCTGAGCGACAGTGTGGCTACCGTTCGCCGCGTGCGAGGGCCTTGGGCGTCACTCCCAGGACGCGTCGCATGCAGCGCGCCAGGTGGCTCTGATGGGAGAAGCCCGCTTCGAGCGCCACCTGGCTGATGGGCAGCGTCCCCTCCTGGAGGAGCGCCCTGGCCCGCTCCACCCGGCGCAGGATGACGTACTGGTGCACGGGCATTCCGAGTGAGCGCTTGAACAGCGTCCTGAAGTGGGACGTGCTCACCTCGGCGAGACGGGCGAGTCGCGCCAGGGAGAGGTTCTTGTCCAGGTGGCTCTCGATGTAGTCCGTCACCTGCCGTGACTGCCGTGCGGACAGCTGGCCGCGGACCTCCCGGGGCGCGGGGTAGTGGTTCAGGAGATGGACCGCGAGGGCCAGTCCCAGGCCCTCCGTGTAGAGCCTGCCGTTGGGGCGTGCGGCGGTGCGGTCTGCTTCGAGCGCGTGGACGATGTGCTCGATGCGGGCGTCGCGGAATCGGTGCTGGGGCGTCAGGCCCGCGCGCTCGGGAGGCAGTCCCAGGTCCTCCGCCGCGAGTCGCAGCAGCGCCGGTGCCAGCCGCACGGTGAGGGAGCGCCTGGGCTCCTCCTCCACCCAGCTTCCAGAGAAGCCCGCGGGCAGGAGCGTGGCATCTCCCGAGGAGTAGCGCTGCCGGACATGGCAGGTCATCCGGGCGGAAGGTCCCACGTGGATGGACAGCAGGTGCTCGGTCAGAGGCGCCAGCTCCACCCGGCCTCGCGGCTCCGTGCGCGGCTCGACGCGCAGTCCCACCCGGCCTGGGGCGCCCGAGTGTCGCGCCATGCCCAGGTCTCCGACTTCACTTGCTGCTCGTGGGGCGCTCGCCCCGTCCCGCAGGTCCATCTCGCGCTCCGGTCCGGAAGCGACAGATGTAGTGGGGTGTCCGCGCCCACGCCCGGCTTTCCGTGGGGGCTCGCGAGCAGCCGATTGTGCTCCGCGCGAAGCGGAGTGTGCGCGATGCGAGCACCGTGTCGGAGAGAGGGTGCGCCCACTCGGCAAGTCCGCCGAGCTGGAGGTGCGAATGAAAGCGATTGTGTTCGACCAGATGGGCCCGCCGCTGGAGGTGCTTCAGCTTCGAGAGGTCCCCGTGCCGGAGCCCCGCGAGGGCGAGGTGCAACTCAGGCTGCTCTCGGCGTCCATCAACCCGGGAGACTTCCTCTTCATCCAGGGCCTGTATCCGGAGCCGAAGAAGCCCGCGTTGCCGGGGCAGGTCGCGGGCAACCACGGCGCCGGCATCATCACCCGCGTGGGCAAGGGTGTCGTCTCGTGGGAGCCGGGGACCCTCGTCGCGTTCAGCCACTTCGACTCCTGGGCCGAGCACGTGGCCCTCCCCGCCGAGCGGCTCATCCGGCTGCCACCGGACTACCCGCTGGAGAAGGCCTCCCAGTTCTTCAACATCATCACCGCTTGGGACCT
The DNA here is from genome assembly GCF_013336715.1 of Myxococcus sp. CA056. Classification (NCBI taxonomy): domain Bacteria; kingdom Pseudomonadati; phylum Myxococcota; class Myxococcia; order Myxococcales; family Myxococcaceae; genus Myxococcus; species Myxococcus sp. CA056. Next base: position 149,260 of record NZ_JABUMT010000019.1, on the reverse strand, counting down.
GCTCGAGCGGGCGAACGTGCGGTCGGGGCAGTGGCTCGCGCTCACCGCGGGCAACTCCACGGTGGCGACGCTGGTGGCGCAGTTCGCCCGGCTTCGCGGTGTGAAGGTCCTCTCCATCGTGCGACAGCGACAGGCGACGCTGGACCTGGAGTCGCTGGGCGTCTCCGCTGTCCTGGCGCTCTCGGACGGAAGGTCGGACCTCGGCGCGCGTGTACGAGCGCTCACGGATGGGCTGGGGGTCCACGGCGTCATCGACTGCGTGGGTGGGGCGCTGTTGGAGGCCCTCATCCAGGAGAGCGCCCCGGGCGGACAGGTGATTGTTTATGGAGGCTTCAGTCCGGAGCGCTTCAGCCTCCACAACTTCGACCTCCTGATGAAGGACCTGCACCTGCGGGCCTACGTGTATCGCTACTTCTTCGATGCGCCGAGGCAGGAGGACGAAGCGTTGCTCCAGCACCTCGTGAAGCTCTCCGCGCCCGCCAGCTTCCAGGTCCCCCTGGGCCCCTCCCATGCGCTGGAGGACTTCAAGCTCGCGGTGGAGGAGAGCCTCGGGCGCCCCGAGGCCGGCAAGCGCTTCTTCCGGATGCCGAAGGAGTCCACGGTGTCCGGACGCTGACGGAGCCATGCCCTGGCGGAGGAGCTCGAAACACCTCTCTGAGGACCGACGCCGCGCGCCGCCCCTGGAATGGCGGCGGGCGAAGTCGGCCCCATCGAGGAGCACGTCATGGGTGGGAAATCCAAGCCGCTGCTCAATCCGCATGCGTCCGAATCACGCCCCCGTGGAATGTCGACGCGGGGGAAGGCGGCTGCGCACAGAGGCCCACTGTTGGCGCGGTGTTGGATGCAAGGGTTCGACATGGACGCCAGGGGGGCGTTCTGTTTGGCGACGGCCCGGGGAGCTTCGGGGCCCAAGAGGCCGGAACAGTTCGTGGGGTCGATGTGTTACATGGACCTTCGGCACCAGGCAGGCGATGGCCGCGGCGGGGTCCTCCCAGCGCGACTCCAGACTCCACCGATGGTGTCCCTGGGGCGTGAAGGTGGTGGACGTTGTCGCACGCGACGAAGGCGAAGTTTCTCGAGTCAGGGGCCTTTCTCCAGGACCTCCAGGCGCGAGTGGAGCTCTACCTGGGAGCAAGCGGGCGCTCACCCCGCGACCTCCCCTGGATGTACGCGAAGACGGTCATCATCCTGGGCTGGTTCACGGCGTCCTATGCCTGGCTCGTCTTCGGCGCCACGGGCCCCTGGGGCGCGGTCGCCGGGTGCCTGTCGCTGGGGCTGGCCATCGCGGGCGTGGGGTTCAGCGTCCAGCATGACGCCAACCACGGAAGCTACTCCGCGCATCGTGGCATCAACGAGCTGCTGGGCGGCACGCTCGACGCCATCGGCGGCTCGTCCTACGTGTGGAGCTGGAAACACAACATCTTCCATCACAGCCACACGAACGTGGTGGGGCTCGATGAGGACATCGACATCCAGCCGCTGTGTCGGCTCGCACCAGGCCAGCGACTGCTGAAGGCGCATCGCTTCCAGTACGCCTATATCTGGTTGCTCTACGGGCTGTTGACCGTGAAGTGGCACTTCGTCGATGACCTCAAGGATTTGGTCAACGGGCGCGTGGGGCGACAGAAGATGCCGCGCCCGAACAAGCGGAAGCTGGCCGGGGCCGTGGGCGGCAAGCTCCTGTTCTATGGCTGGTCGCTGCTGTTGCCGTGGTATTTCCACCCGCTCTGGCAGGTCCTGCTGTGCCACGCGCTCACCTCGTTCGTGCTCGGGTTGATCCTGGCCACGGTGTTCCAGATGGCGCACTGTGTGGAGGAAGCGGACTTCTCCCTGCCACCCGAGGGTGGCGCCACCTTTCCTCGCGACTGGGCCTCACATCAGGTCGCCTCGACGGTGGACTTCGCGCGGGGCAACCCGTTGGTGAGCTGGTACCTGGGGGGGCTGAACTTCCAGGTGGAACACCACCTCTTCCCCAGGGTGTGTCACCTGCACTACCCGGCGCTGTCTCGTATCGTCGAGGACACCTGTCGGGAGCACGGCATCCGCTATCGGGCGAACGAGAGCGTGGGTGCGGCATTGAAGAGCCACGTGCGGTGGCTCAAGCGGATGGGGCAGCCTGCCATCGAGGTCGCGGTATGAGTGACGAGACAGAGAAGGTGCGGTACGGGCGGGCGCAGAAGTTCCGGCTTTCGCCCAAGGGCACGGAAGCCGTGGCGGCGTATTCCGTGATGATTGAAGCGGCCAAGTCCGGCACGGGTCGTGCCCAGTTCGATGCAGCGCGCGCCACCTGGGGTGCGTCGCTCGGGCTCGCCGCGGAGGATGGGCTCTACCTGGTGGAGTTCGAGGCAGGAGGGCGGACCGTCTCGGAGGCGACGCAGAGCCTCGAGGGCTGCGACATCTCCGCGAAGTCGGTCAAGGAAGCCGTCGACCGGCTGTTGAAGTGCGGCATGCTGGAGCCGCTGCCGGCGCCTCCGCCGCGCGTGGCGCCTCCCCGTCGCTACTGGTAGGCGGGGCGGTGGAGTGGCTCGCCGCTCCACCCCGCGCCCTGACGGGACGCGACTCCGTGGACGCGGTGGGTGACACCGCCGTCCGGCGCGGCTGACGGAGTCGGGGGTTTTGCTGCGAGGTGAAACGCCCCACGCTAGGCTCGGCGGCCATGAGCCCCACCCGAATCATCGTGCTCGCAATTGGCGTCCTCGTCCTCGTGGGGGTCGTGCTGTTCTTCTCCGGCGGCTTTCTCTTTTTCGCCTTCCGGAACAGCTACGAAATCAAGGGCGGGAAGGTCTTCTATCACGCGGCCGGAATCGGCTTGTCCGAGGTGCTGGGCGCCGACGCCGAAACCTTCCGGGAGCTGAGGAGGGGAGCTCGCGGGTACGCTGAAGACAAGCACAGCATCTACTTCCATGAGCAGCGGCTCCCGGGCGCTGACCGGGACAGCTTCGAGGTGCTGCGCGAGACTTCGTACTGGTCGAAAGACCAGGACACGGTGTTCTACGGCGCCAGCGCCCTGCCGGGCGTCGACGCCGAGCGCTTCCGGCTGCTGAGCGCCTACTACGGGACGGATGGTGTCGCCGTGTATGGCGTGGGGCGGCGCATGGAAGGTGTCGATGTCGCGACCTTCGAGCTGGTCGGCCAGGACGGGGCGATGGCGAAGGACAAGAACGCCTCCTACCGGCTGGAGGAGCGCGGCCGGATGGTGAATGGCGAATTCATCAGCGACGCGGAAGCGGCAGAGGACTCCCAGTAGACCACGAAGAGAGGAGCACGCCATGCACAGAGGATCCTGCCTTTGCGGGGCCATCACGTTCGAAGTCACGGGCCCCCTTCCTCCACCCAATGCCTGTCATTGCTCACAGTGTCGCAAGCAATCGGGACACTTCTGGGCCTCCACGGACGTCCCCCGCGCCGCGGTGACCATTCATGGCGCCGACAAGGTCACCTGGTTTCGCTCCTCCGAAAAGGTGCGGCGAGGGTTCTGCTCCACCTGCGGCTCGGTGCTCTTCTGGGAGCCGCTCAACAAGGACGTGGTGGCCATCGCCATGGGCGCCTTCGATTCGCCCACGGACACCCGGCTCGCGAAGCACATCTTCGTGGCCGACAAGGGCGACTACTACGAGTTGGGCGACGGCCTGCCCCAGAACGCACAATAGGACGGCGCATGCACACCCTCCCACGCCCCTTCGCCGCCCTCGTCGTCCTCGCCGCGCTCAGCGCCGCCGCCCAGGCGCCCTCGTCTCCACTGGGGCCCGTGTCGCCCACCACCGGCCTGGTGCTGCGGGACGACGTGGTGCGCGCGCTCATCCAGGAGAGCTCGGGCGACCGCATCCACGATGGGGTGCAGCGGCTGGCGCTGCTCGCCCGGGACAATCAGGGGGGCTACACCGAAGCGGCCGAGTGGACGAAGGCCGCCGCCGAGGCCGCCGGCTTGAAGGATGTGCGCCTGGAGCCGATGAAGGATGCGCCCCAGTGGCGCGCCGCGCGGGGCGAGCTGTGGGTGACGGGCCCCCACCGGTACAGAGTCACTTCCCACGCGGACCTGCCCATGTCGCTGGCGCTGAAGAGCGGCAGCTTCGAGGGCACGGGCCTGGAGCTGGTCGACGTGGGCACCGGCGCCCGGGATGAGGAGTACGCGGGCAAGGACCTGAAGGGCAAGGTGGCGCTCACGCGCGGCCATCCCAGTGCCACCCTGCGCACGGCCGTGACGAAGCTCGGAGCGGTGGGCGTCGTCTCCTCCTACTCGACGCCGCCCTGGAACACGCCCCACCGCATGGACGGCGACTTTCCGGACCAGGTGGGCTGGGCCATCGTCCCGCCGGGCCTGGTGCCCCAGGGCGCGCGGAACCCCTTCCTGTTCATGGTCTCCGACCGCCAGGGGCGCGAGCTGCGAGCCCAGATGCGCACGGGCCCGGTGAAGGTGGACGTGAGCGTCGCCACCGAGGAGTACCCGGGGCACTACAGCATCGTCAGTGGCGTCATCCCCGGCACGCGCGCCGGTGAAGAGGTCGTCCTCACCGCGCACCTGGACCACTACAAGCCGGGGGCGGATGACAACGCCTCGGGCTCGGCCACCTTGCTGGAGCTGGTGCGCACGTACACCACGCTCATCCGCCGGGGCGTGCTGCTGCCTCCCGTGCGCACAGTGCGCGTGCTGTGGCTGCCGGAGTTCGAGGGCACCCGCGAGTGGTTCTCCCACCACGGCGCGGACCCCGTGCGGAGGGTGGCCCACTTCAACTTCGACATGCTCGGCGCGAGCCTGTCCCGCGTCCACTCCCGCTTCCTGGTGTCCTATACGCCGGACTGGAATGGCAGCTTCGTGAACGCGGTGTCCGAGTCCACCGTGGCCTTCATGAACCGCTTCAACGGGGTGACGTATCCGCCTCGGAAGGACTTCCGCATCGGCTCGGTCACCGGCTCCCAGGACCCGTTGGATGCCCATATGGACCGCTACAGTCGCGGCTCGGACCACCAGCTCTTCAACGACCACGGCATCCCGGGCGTGGCCTTCTCCACCTGGCCCGACGACGGCTACCACACCAGCGGCGACCGGCCGGAGAACGTGGACCCCACGCAGCTTCACCGCGCCGCCTTCGCGGGCCTGGCCTCCATCACCGTCGCCGCCTGGGCGGAGGGCTCGGGCGCGCTGGACCTGGCGCGGCTGGTGGCGGTGCACGGTGTGCGGCGCGTGGCGGAGGACGAGTTCCGGGCCCGTCGCGACCTGGCCTCGGCCCCCGTCGCTCAAGTCGCGGGCACCTCCCGGCTGGCTCGCGCCGTGGTGCGCGCCGGCTACCAGCGCGAGCGCGAGGCCCTGCGCTCCTGCCAGCTCCTGGGCGCGCCAGCGACCGCCGTGCGCGCGCTGACCAGGACGCTGGAGACCTCCGAGGCCCAGGCGTTGGAGCGCGTGGAGGCGGACGTCAAGGCGCGCGGAGGGGCCTCGCGAGAGCCCCCGCCCACCGAGGCCGAGCGCCGTGCCCGGGCCTTCGTTCCGCGCCGCGTGAAGGGGCAGGAGCTGGCGGCGTTCGACGATGTAGTGACCAAGGCCAGCCCCGAGACGAAGCCCCGCGTGGCAGCCGTGCAGGCCGCGCTGAATGACGCGACCACCGCCCTGCGAGAGCGCGGAGAAGGCGAGCTGCGCTTCTACCAACTGCCCGACGCCATCGCGAGCTACGCCGACGGCAGGCGCTCCGTGGCGGACATCCGCGACGCGGCCTATGCCGAGTACGGCTACGTCTTCCCCGTGGAGGCGCTGATGGACCTCTTCGGGCTGCTGGAGCAGGGCGGCATCATGACGAGCGCCCGCTGAGGGCGGGCCTCGCGAGGAGCGGCACTTCCTGGTGAAGGACAGCGCGGGTGTGCCCGGCTCTTCATTCGCGGGGACGCCACGGCCTGTCGCCATGGCGGCGCACCCGGAGCTTCCGCGGGGTGTTGGCCACGGGAGGTTCACGGGTGGGCATCGCGGGGGCTCGAGGGTGGGACGCGTCAGAGGGGAGCGTTAGGGTCCCCTCGCGCTGGGCGGTTCGTCCCGGCATCACTCCTCGTCGAGGTCTTCTGATGCGTTTCCCTGTCCTGATGCGCGAGCTGCGCACCGCCTCCGTTTGCCTCGTGGGGGCCGGCTCGCTGCTGACAGCCTGTGAATCCACCGACGTGCCGTCCCGGCCCATTCCTCGGGACACCTCGCCGCGCACGCTGACGCTGCTGCAGACGAGCGACCTGCACACGAACATCTTCCCGTGGGACTACTTCACCGGGAAGCCCGACGCGAAGCGCGGTGTCGCCAAGGTGGCCACGCTCATCAAGCAGGAGCGCGAGAAGAACCCGGACTGCACGCTGCTCGTCGACACCGGTGACACCATCCAGGGCACGCCACTCGGCACCTACTATGCCCTGGTGGACAACGCGCCCCGGCACCCCATGGCCGCCGCGATGAGCGAGCTGGGGTACGTGGCCATGGCCGTGGGCAACCACGAGTTCAACTACGGCCTCGACGTGCTCAACAAGTTCAAGAGCGAGGTCAACTTCCCCCTGCTCGGCGCCAACGTGCGCAACAGCGCGGACGGCTCCGAGGTCTTCACGCCCTACGTGCTCACCAAGGTCTGCGACGTGACGGTCGGCATCCTCGGCCTCGTGACGCCCGGCGTGGCGACGTGGGAGCGCGCGGAGAACATCCCCGGTCTGCGCTTCGATGACCCGCTGGAGACGGCGAAGACCTACGTGCCGAGGATGAAGCAGGCCGGCGCGGACGTGGTGGTGGTGGCCATCCACAGCGGCCCGGACAGGCAGCCCGTCGGCAGCGCGAGCAACCCCGACTCGTGGCTGGCCGACTACACGGATGACTCGAAGTGGGCGGACCGGGGCAACCTCCCCGGTGAGAACGAGGCCGTGCAGATTGCCCAGGGCGTACCCGACGTGGACGTGCTCCTCACCGGCCACACCCACCAGCCCATCCCGAAGATGCTGCTGAAGAACCCGCAAGGCCGCGAGGTCCTCCTCACCCAGCCCAACCGCTGGGGCAGCCACCTGGCGGACGTTCAGCTTCAGGTCACCTGGAACGGGGAGCGGTGGGGCGTGGACGCTCATGACGCCCGGCTTCACGTCGTGGACGACAAGGTCGCCGCGGATGCCGCCGTCACGCAGCTCACCCAGAACTACCACGACACCACCGTTGCTTACGTGAACCAGAAGATTGGCACCACCACCGCCCCGTTCCCCGGAGGCTTCGCGGGACGCTACGTCGACAGCCCCCTGGGGGACCTCATCAACATCGTCCAGGAGGAGGCCGCTCACGAGGCCGGCTTCGACGTGGACCTGTCCCTGGCCGCCCTCTTCACCAACGATGGGGCGCTGCCGGCCGGCGACGTCACCCTGCGAGACGCCTACAGCATCTACATCTACGACAACACGCTGTACGTGATGGAGATCAACGGCTCCATCCTCCGGCGCGCGCTGGAGATGAACACCCTCTATTTCGGCACGCTCGACGCGAGCAACCTGCCTGCGAGGCCCGAGGGCGCCAAGGCCACCTCGCCCGTGGTCGCCGACTACAACTGGGACCTCTACTCGCGCATCGACTACGGCTACGACCTGACGAAGCCCGCCGGCTCCCGGCTCACGCACCTGCGCTTCCAGGGCGCGGACGTCACCGACGACCAGGTCTTCATCGTCGCCATCAACAACTACCGCGCGGGTGGAGGAGGCGGGTACGCCATGTTCAAGGAGGGCCGCGTGCTCTGGACCTCCGCTGACGGCGTTCGCGACTACGTCGCCCGCTACATGCAGTCGCACCAGGGCCTGTCGCCGGAGGCGGTGAACACCTGCAACTTCTCCCTCGTGCCCGACCTCTACACGCCGTACTTCGCCTCCACGCTCGGCCCCGCGAAGTGCGGTCCCTCCGTTGGCCGCCAGGGGGGCGGCCTCCGAGGCCTCGGACGGCTTCCCGGGCACCAGTAATCCCGGGCTGGCGGAGCTGGCAGACCGTCAGCAGGGGAAAACTTTGAACGGAGCGGATGTTGGCTCGCTGCGTTGCCCCGTCCAGAAGTGAAAGAAGGGGCAGAAGCGTCATGGGTGACGTGCGTGGGGGTGGACATCTTCCAAGGCAGATGCTTAGGCTGCACCGTCTTGTAGGGTTGATACTCTGTGGGGCCGGACGGCGACTCTCCCTGTCCGCGATGAAAGAAGAACAAGGCAATGGCAACCGGTACCGTGAAGTGGTTCAACGATGCGAAGGGCTTCGGCTTCATCACCCAGGACGGCGGGGGCGAGGACCTGTTCTGCCACCACACGTCGATCCAGGCGGACGGCTTCCGCTCGCTGGCCGAAGGCCAGAAGGTGGAGTTCGATGTCGCCCGGGGCCCCAAGGGCCTGCAGGCTCAGAACGTTCGCCCGATCTAAGCCCATCGTCATCCTGACGACTTCGTGATTCACCCAGAGGGTCCGATCCATTCGTGGGTCGGGCCTTCTGTATTTTCCGGGCCCCGCGGTGTCCGCCCCGCGTGAGGGCCGCCGGCTTCGGCAAGATTCCAATCCATTGGCAGCGAGAGCGCGTGCGCGGACCCGCCGGTTTATGTCCCCGCTCCGGCCCAGGTGCCGCGCTCCTCGAAGGGACTGCCATGAAGCTCGCCTCCTTGTTTCCTCCACCCCCATCGACGCTGGCCAGCACGGGGCTCCTGCTGCTCCGGGTCGTCGCCGGGGCCGCGTTCATGTTCCACGGCTGGTCGAAGATTCAGGACCCGTTCCACTGGATGGGGGCCGAGGCCTCCACGCCGGGCGTGCTCCAGGCGCTGGCGGCGCTCTCCGAGTTCGGCGGCGGGCTCGCGTGGATTCTGGGCGCGCTGGTGCCCCTGGCCTCCTTGGGAATCTTCTTCACGATGGCGGTCGCGGTGCACTTCCACGCGGTGATTCGGGGAGACCCCTTCGTCGGCCACACGGGCAGCTACGAGATAGCGCTCCTGTACCTCGTCATCGCGGTGGTGCTGCTGACCGTGGGGCCTGGACGATTCTCTGTGGACGCCTGGCTGCGGAAGAGACTCGCCGGCGCTTGAGCCGCGGCCGCTCAGGTCGGTGAGCGCGAAGGTGGGGGGCTCACCGGTGTTCCAGGTCCACGTCACGGAGACGTGCGACAGGGGCACACGACTGTCTCGATGAACTGGCTCAGCGCCGCCGCCATCTTCCGGTGCGTGGCGGCGGACGGGTGCCAATCCTCGCCGACACCGTCGAGTTCGGGGACCTGCTCTGCCATCTCGTGGCGGTAGACCCGGGCATCCCCCTGTTGGTGACGTTCCGCCACGAGGTCGGAAATCCATTGGCCGACATGCACCGACGGCGGCCCGCCAGCCCCTTCGGCGTCCTTGTGGCCGTCCGTCATGCTGCCCAGCGTGCAGACGATGTGCGCCCGTGGGTGCAGCGTCCGCAGTCGCTCGAGGAAGGCCCGGTAGGCGGACTTGAAGGTCGCTTCATCGGGAAGGTACGCGTCGGTGCCACTGCCGGCGAAGGTGTCGTTGGTGCCGGCGTTGACGACAATCACGTCGGGCGACTCGCGCGAGAAGTCCCACGGGACGGCCTGGTCCGGGACGGCGAACTCGTAGATGGCGGGCAGCAGTCCCAACGTCGACGCGTCCAGGTTGCGATACACCCCCCGGCCGGAATAGCAGAGGAGGACGGGCTCCGCGCCCAGCGCCAGCGCCGTGAGCCAGGCGTAGCTCCGCTGGGGATTCTGGTGCTTCGAGGTGAAGGTCGGCGCGCTCCAGGGCGGTGGCTGGGGGATGACGGTGACGTCGTTGCCGTAGCCACAGGTGATGGAGTCTCCGATGAACTCCATCCGGAGCCCCTCGTGGGCGGGAGGCTCCTGAAGCTCGCCATGGACCTCCAGTGCCACCAGCTCGCTTGCGCCCACCGAGGACTCGGTGCGCTTGACGAGCTCCACCGTGTGCCGTCCCTCGTCCAGGCCGGTGGCGAGCACATAGGTGAGCTGGCCGCGATGAACCGCGAGCTGCTGGGGCGGTGCTCCGTCAATCACGACATCGAAGAAGTTGGTCCCCGCATCGCCGCCCAGCCCCATGTCGTTGAGCTGCATCCGCACGGCGTCTCCCCAGAAGCTCGCGCGAATCGTGACTCCGGGGTGGGAGAAGACGACGCCGGTGGGTGCGCGGTACGACCGCCCGGTGTAGCGCAGCCGAGGGTCCGTGGCGGGAATGGTCACCCACGTCAGGGATTTGGAGGGAGGCGCTGGTGGTCTGCACGCGGCCATCGTCAAGCCGAGGCCGAGGATGACTGCGATACCGCGCGGCGCATGCAGGCTCATCCTCATGCCCTCGATGCGTACCACGGCGCGGGGGCCGGTGCCCTGGTGCCGCGCCGCGAGGCTCGACCCGCGCGACACGCGGGCCGAGGTTTCCTTGGGGCGACGCTGCTCAACAGTTCTCGGGGAGATACACGGCGAAGTCCGTCTTCTGGCCGACGACGCGCAGCGTGTGGCCACAGCTGCAGTCCCCATGACCGACCTGCACGCTGTAGGTCGCGTCGCTGTAGTACGTGACGAAGGAGAACCCTTCACAGAAGGGGAGCTCGTCCGCGCGCGTGCCCAACTGGGAGTCCTCACCCACGTTGTCGACACCGCCGCAGCCCGCCAGCATTCCGACCGCCAACAGCCCACCCATGATGCTCTTGCGCATGATGAGACCCTCGGAGAGAAATTCGGGGATGTGAAGCCTTCCCAGGATAGCGAGCTTCCGCCCGGAGGGCACGCGTGAGGAGCATTGGCTGCTGTGTCTTCCGCTCGCGGCATGCGGGGAGTGGTCATTGCCTGCGCACCCTCCGCTCCCCAGTCTCTTTTCTCCATGAAGAGGGGGGCCTCGCATGACTTCCAGGAAACACAATCACTCCACGCCGGAACGCACCGTCCTGCCGCCCGAGCCGTCTGCCTTTGGTGGGACGATTGGCGAGACCTACCAGGACTCCGTGCCCGACTGGACACCCGCGCTCCCCCTGGTCGCGCCGGAGGGTGCGCCGAACGTGCTCATCATCCTCCTGGACGATGTCGGCTTCGGGCAGTTGGGGTGTTACGGCGGCCCCATCGAGACGCCGAACCTCGACACGCTCGCGAGCACGGGGCTGCGGTACAACAACTTCCATACGACGGCGCTCTGCTCACCCTCGCGCGCGGCGTTGCTCACCGGTCGCAATCATCACTCCGTGGGGCTCGCCGCCATCACCGAGGCGGCCACGGGTTTTCCTGGCAGCTACGGGTCGATTCCGAAGAGCGCCGCCACGGTGGCTGAAGTACTGAAGCAGAATGGTTACAACACCATGGCCCTCGGGAAGTGGCATCTCACCCCGTATACCGCCTACACCGCAGCGGGGCCGTTCGACCGCTGGCCGGTCGCGATGGGCTTCGAGAAGTTCTACGGGTTCCTCGGCGGAGAGACCGACCAGTGGGCGCCGTTGCTGGTCCAGGACAATCAGTTCATCGAGACGCCCACGCGTCCGGGATATCACCTGACCGAAGACCTGGTGGACCGGACCATCACCTACATCCGGGACCAGCAACAGGCGAACACCGGGCGACCCTTCTTCACGTATCTCGCGCTCGGGGCCTGCCACTCACCGCTCCATGCGCCCCGGGAGTTCGTCGACAAGTACCGGGGTCGGTTCGCGCAGGGCTGGGACAAGGTCCGCGAGGAGGTGCTCGCGCGGCAGAAGGTGCTGGGCCTCCTTCCCGAAAGCGCGCGACTGACTCCGCGAGACCCCGCGGTCTCCGCCTGGAGCGACTTGAGCGAGGCGCAGAAGGCGGTGTACTGCCGGCTCCAGGAGGCCTTCGCCGGGATGCTCGACCATGCCGACCACCACATCGGTCGCCTGCTCGCCGCGCTCGACGAACTGGGGCTCCGTGACAACACGCTCATCCTGGTCGCTTCCGACAACGGGGCGTCTCAAGAAGGGTTGGAGCACGGCGTCACGAATACGGACCGGTATCGGAATTTCAACCCGGAGACCGTGGAGGAGATGACCCTGCTCCTGGACCAGGTGGGCGGTCCCGAGACGGACCCGCTGTATCCGATGGGCTGGTCCCTCGCGGGGAACGCGCCCTTCAAGAAGTGGAAGCAGGACACGCATATGGGTGGCAACACCGATGCGCTCATCATCTCCTGGCCCGCGAGGATTCGAGCGCGGGGAGCGATTCGCAATCAGTACCACCACATCATCGATATCGTTCCGACCCTGCTCGAAGTGGGTGGGCTTCCCGAGCCCACGTCAGTCAACGGCGTCAAGCAGATGCCCGTTCAGGGGGTGAGCCTCGCCTATACGTTCGACGATGCGACGGCGAAGACGCGCAAGAAGGTGCAGTACTACGAGATGCTCGGCAGCAGGGCCCTGTGGTCGGACGGCTGGACGGCCGTGGCGTGGCACAAGAAGGGCACGTCCTGGGACGAGGACCGCTGGGAACTCTACAACACCGACGTCGACACGACGGAGTTCGACGATGTCGCCGCGAAGCACCCCGAGAAGCTCCAGCAACTGATTGCGCTGTGGGAGGTCGAGGCCAGGAAGTACCAGGTCCGGCCGCTCGACGACCGGCGCTATGAGCGTGCCGCGGACCCAGGGCGCCCCGTCGCCGCACTGCCCAGGGAGCGCTATACGTTCTACACGGGCACGTCGAACCTGCACCCGCTGGCGGGGCCTGCGCTGCTGGGCAAGCCGCACACCGTCACCGCGTTTGTCTCCCTCCCTGACGCTGGCGCGGAGGGGGTGCTGGCTTGTTTTGGCGGGGCGTTCGGTGGATGGACCCTGTTCGTCCAGGAGGGCCGGCTGCACTACGTCCACAACTACCTCAAGATCGAGGAGTACGCCGTGTCCTCGACCCGGGTGGTCCCAGCCGGGCAGCACAGGTTGGGGGTGCGCTTCACGCCGACGGGAAAACATCTCAAGCCGGACTTCTCCACGGGCGATGTGGTCCTGTTGATGGACGACGAGCAGGTCGGAGCGCTCAAGGGCATCAAGATGGGGGCGATGTACAGCGCCATGACGGGGTATGGCCTGCTCGTGGGGCGGAACACGGGCACGGCCGTCAGCTCTCGCTACCAGGTGCCGTTCGTCTTCACGGGGACGCTGGAGAAGCTCGTGGTGGACGTGAAGGGCGAGCGTGACGCGGAAGGAGAGCTGCGGCTCGCCTTCTCCCAGGAGTGAGGAGGAGGACCCTCCCCATGGCGAAGTCGGTTCAGCGTTTGGGCTTGTAGCGCAGCCAGAGCAGGTCGCCGGTGCGCTTCTCGAAGGAGACCCGCTTGAGATGGCGAGTGGGTCCCTTCCCCTTGCGTGCATCGAAGAGCGACGGGGTGCCGATGGAACCATCGGCGATGGGCGCCACCAGTACGCTCAGCTCGTCGATTGAAATCCGGCCAGTCATCCACGCATGGGCGCTTCACTTCACGCATCCGCGGTGTCCTCGCGAAAAGGCCGGGGTCGCTGCTCCCCGGAGTATTGCTGAGCGCCTGTGCTGGCGCGTGGGACGCGGTGATTCAGCGGCCTGTCGTCTTCTCCAGCGCCTCCGGGTAGCGCGCACCCTGCACGGTGATTTTCGAGGCCGCGTCCCGGAGCTCGTGAAGGTCCTGCGCCGTCAGCTCGATGCGGGCCGCGCCGAGGTTCTCCTCGAGGCGGTGCAACTTCGTGGTGCCTGGGATGGGGACGATCCACGGCTTCTGGGCGAGCAGCCACGCGAGCGCAATCTGCGCCGGTGTCGCCTGCTTCCTGGCGGCGACCTGGGTCAGCAGGTCGACCAGGGCCTGGTTCGCCTTCCGGGCCTCGGTGGTGAAGCGCGGGACGATGTTGCGGAAGTCGTCCTTGGCGAAGGAGGTCGTCTCGTCGATCTTCCCCGTCAGGAAGCCCTTACCGAGCGGACTGAAGGCGACGAGGCCGATGCCCAGCTCCTCGAGGGTCGGCAGCACGTCCTCCTCCGGCCGTCTCCACCAGAGTGAGTACTCGTTCTGCAGCGCCGTGACGGGCTGGACCGCGTGCGCCCGACGGACAGTCTGCGCACCGGCTTCGGAGAGCCCGAAGTGCCTCACCTTGCCTTCACGAATCAGGTCCTTCACCGCGCCCGCGACGTCCTCGATGGGCACGTTCGGGTCCACCCGGTGCTGGTAGAACAGGTCGATGGTCTCGACCTTGAGTCGCTTGAGTGAGGCCTCGGCGACCTGCTTGATGTGCTCGGGCCGGCTGTCCATGCCGGCCTGCTTCCCGTTCTCATCGAGCTTGAACCCGAACTTGGTGGCGATGGCCACCTGCTTGCGGAAGGGCGCAAGCGCCTCGCCCACGAGCTCCTCGTTCGTGTAGGGACCATAGACTTCGGCGGTGTCGAAGAACGTGACGCCCTTCTCGACGGCCGCTCGGATGAGCGCAATCGCTTGCTGCCGGTCCATCGCAGGGCCGTAGCCGAAGCTCATGCCCATGCAGCCAAGTCCAATGGCCGAGACTTCCAGGTCGCTCTTCCCAAGTCCGCGCTTCTTCATGGCGCTACCTCCCGTGGGTCTTTCGGAGCCCCTGCCTGGCCGCCCGCTCGCGCGATGCCCGCGACGACGGCCTCGAGCCGGTCTGTCCGACGCGCGCCGGGGGGCAGTTCGGGTCTGCCGCACCCTGTTCACGAAGAAAGGTACGCCCCGGGTCCTGAGTGGACCAGGCGCGCCGAAGCCCATGGGCTTGTAAGGCCTGATTGATAATGCGGCGGGGCTGCCTCGCGGGCACCGGGCGTCCGATGACGGCGGCATAGGGGGCTCGCCGTCTCCTCGTCAGCATGGGGGCGCGCCTCCCGGGGTGACAACTCCACCATGCAGGGGAGGCACCACGGGCCGTGCATGCCGCGAAGCGGCACGTTTGAGCGCTGCACAGAACGCGAGGAAGGGCTGCCGGTCCGCACAGCGGTGGAGTACAAACGACGTGATGGGACGCTTGAGCGCAAGCCCCCTCCGTTGTGAGCCCCCCGCGCAGAAGGACCTCAAGACATGAATGCAACCCGGTGGTTCGGACTCGCTTCCCTGACCCTGATGCTTGCCTCGAGTGCCCTGGCCGAGGACAAGGCCCCCGCTCCCGCCGCGACGAATGGCGCCGTCGGCAAGTGGACGACCATCGATGACGAGACCAAGAAGCCCAAGTCGGTCATCGTCATCTCCGAGGAGGACGGCAAGCTCGTCGGCAAGATTGAAAAGCTCTTCCGCGACCCCAAGGAAGAGCAGAACCCGGTCTGTGACAAGTGCCAGGGCTCGCTCAAGGACCAGCCCATCATCGGGATGACCATCCTGCGCGACCTGAAGAAGGACGACGACGAGTGGACCGGTGGCACCATCCTCGACCCGGCGAACGGCAAGACCTACAAGTGCAAGATTGCCCTCGAGGACGGCGGCAAGAAGCTGAAGGTCCGTGGCTACATCGGCATGTCGCTGCTGGGCCGCACCCAGCACTGGGTCCGCGCCGAGGAGTAGCGCGTCGCCGCGTGAGCCCGGGTGGACTCCCTGTTCGAGGGGAGTCCACGCCACCACGGGATGCAGCCGCTCACGGCATCACCCGCCGTTGACGCCCGCTCCACTTCGCAGCAACAACGCCGCGCGTTTGATGGCGGCCCGGATGCGGACATAGGTGCCGCATCGGCAGACGTTCTCGCTCATGGCGGCGTCGATGTCCGCGTCGGATGGGTGGGAGTTCTTCCTCAGCAGCGCGACGGCGGCCATGATCTGCCCCGGCTGACAGAAGCCACACTGGGCCACATCCTCGGTCACCCACGCCTGCTGCACGGGATGCAGCCCCTGGGCGCCCAGCCCCTCGATGGTCATCACCTCGCGGCCCGCCGTGCTCCCCACGGGGTGGATGCAGGGACGGAAGGCTTCTCCATCCAGGTGGCTGGTGCAGGCGCCGCACACGCCCACCCCGCAGCCATACTTGGGGCCGGTGACACCCAGGACATCGCGGAGCACCCACAGCAGGGGCAGGTCCGCGGGCGTCTCCACCGTCACCGACTGACCATTGAGGATGAATTGATGGGCCACCATGGTCAGACTCCCTCGTCGAGGATGGGGAAGCGGGTGGGCATCGTGCCGGTCGCTCGGGCAATCGCGTTGGCCAGGGCCGCCGCGGCGCTGGGATAACCCAGCTCTCCCACACCGCCCACGCGGTCATCCGACCGGACCAGGTGCACCTGGATATCGGACGGGACGTGCTTCATCCGCAGCCACCGGTAGTCCGCGAAGCTGCCCTCGCGCACCGCTCCCGCGTCGATGTGGAGTCCCGCGCTCAGCGTAGTGGACATCGCGTCCACCGCCGCGCCCTGGAGCTGCGCCTCGATGCCCTTCGGGTTGATGGGCAGGCCGACATCCGCGGCGATGACCACGCGCAGCACCCGAGGCGTGCCTCCCGTGACGTCCACTTCGATGAGGTGCGCGATGGCGCTCTCCCACTCCTCGAGGACGGCGACGCCCTGGGCCACTCCGGGCGGCAGCGCTCGGCCCCACTGGCCCTCGGACACGACCTTCTCCAGGACCGCCTTGAGCCGGCTGGACGTGAGCCGCGAGCGTCTCAGGGCCACGGGGTCGACCTGGAGCTCGCGGGCCAACTGGTCGACGAAGACCTCGTTGGCGACGCCCACCTGACTGGTGAACACCGAGCGGAAGGAGGCGGTGGGAATCGGAATCGCGACCTCGCGCAGCTCGTGGCCCACCAGTCCGAACCGGTAGTGGAGGCGCTGGGAGAGGGCGAAGAACACCGCGCTCGTCACGTTGGGGAGGACTTCGCCCGCGAGCGCCGTGAGCACATCTCCAAAGCCGTGAGGGAGCTCCACGGTGGGAATGGCGGCGCGGTGGTTCCAGCCGAGGAGGCTTCCTCCCAGTCCCAGGTGGGCGAGGATGCGGTGGTGGCTGGCGGGCCGGAAGTGTCCGTGGCGCATGTCGTCGTTGCGGCTCCACATCAACTTCACCGGCCGGCCAATGGCGCGCGAGACGAGCGCGGCTTCCACCGCGACCTGATTGAAGAACCTGCGACCGAAGCCGCCACCGGCCCGGACGACGTGCACGGTGACTCGCTGCGGGGCGAGGTCCCAGCCGAGCGCCCTGGCGACCTCGCGCTGCGCGTACTTGGGGTCCTGCGCTCCGAGCCAGATCTCCGCTTGATTCCCCTGCACCCGGGCCACGCAGCTCTGGGTCTCCATCGTCGCATGCGCGAGGTAGGGGAAGTCGAAGCGTCCTTCCACGGTCCGGGTCGTCAGCAGCGGGGGCAGGGGCCTGGGACCTATCGCGTCGCGCAGCCGGGCCCGGATGTCGACGTCGGACAGCGTGCTGGCCGGGCCCGCTGCCCAGGAGACCTGCAGGGCGTCGCGCGCCGCGAACGCCTGCGCGAAGGTCTGGGCCACCACCGCCACACCCGAGGCCAGGGGCACCACGCCGACCACGCCTGGCATCGCTCGGGCCACGGCATCGTTGAAGGATTGGACGGTGCCTCGCAGCGTCGGAGGCCGAGCCACCACCGCGGGCAGTGCCCCGGGGACGTCGAGGTCCAGCGCATAGCGCGCCGCACCGGTGACGATGTCCAGCGCGTCGATGCGTCCCGTGGGTCGACCGACCACGGTGTACTCGCTCGGAGGCTTGGGCTGGGAGGAGACCGCGGGCAGCAGCACGTGCGCGGCGTCCTCCGCCAGTTCGCCATAGCCGACACGGCGGCCGTCGGGTGCGTGCACCTCACCGTTGGCGGTGGTGAGGGTGAAGGCGAGGGCCCGAAGGCGGAGCGCGGCGGCGGTGACGATCCGTGCCCGGGCCTCCGCCGCGGCGGAGCGAAGCGGCCCCGCCAGGTAGCGCATCGTCGAGGACAGCCCGGTGAGCTGGATGAGCCAGCGAGGGTCCGCGTCGGCGCTGCGCACGTCGACCGAGTCGAGCGCCACGTCGAGCTCTTCGGCGACCAGCATGGCCACGGCCGTGGTGATGCCCTGGCCCATCTCGGTACGCGGCAGCGTGGTGACGACACGCCCGTCCAACTGGATGGCGATGTAGAGGCTGAGCGGCGTCTGCGCCTCCGTCACGGGCGCTTCGGCTGCCGCCGCCTCGGGCACGTCCAGCCCCAGCCGGGCTGCAATCATCAACGTGGGAGAAGCCACCACCCACGTCAGGAACCGGCGGCGGTCCATCCCTCCTGGAGCCGCCGCGTCTGATTCGAGCGCATCCGCCATGGGCAAAGCATCGCACACGGCCACGGTGTGCCCAAGACGACGTGGCCGCCTGGTTCATCGGGCTGACAGGCCCTCCGTCCAGGCGAGGACATCCGTCCCGGTTTGTGTCGAAGGAGCCGCACGCCTGGGCGAACATTCGAGTCGCGCGGTACGTCCGCTCCGGAGTTGAGCGCCACATGTGAGGGATTGTGGAGTGTCAGTCTCGCGCACGGGTATCACGCGCACGACGTTCTTGTTCTCCGTCGACAGCAGGACCTCTTCGCGTCTGGCCACGAGCCACCCTCCGAGGCGCGAGGCTGGCGCTGGATGGACGCCCGATGATGGACCTTGCTAGGGTTACAATTGAAACATCGATACTTGTCACAAGGAGTTCATGATGACGCTGTCCCGTTGGGTCGTTGGGATGTCCGCGCTGCTGGCCAGCGCTTGCGGTGGGCCGCCCCCGGAGCAGTCCGAGGAGGCAACTCCCGCGGCCGAGGTGAGCACGGTGGAGCAGCACTCAGAGCCGCCGGGCGGAGAAGTGCGGTACGGCGAGCACCGGACCTATTACACCAGCGCGACCAAGACGACCTGGGCCGGGGCCTGGCACTACGACTGTGAGGGGTACATCACGGTGTCGGGCCAGGTGACGCCCTACTATACGGACATCCGTTTCATCTGCCCGTAGCCGTCCTGTTGAAGCTCGGAGTCGGCGGATGCGTGGTCGCCTCCGAGCAGGGGCGAGGCGTTCCAGGGAGAGGCGCGAAGCTGGACACGCCCCTCCCCGGGCGCTGCTCACTCCTCTGGTTCGGGAGTGGTTCGCGGGCAGCTCGGTGACCCGGGGAACGGCGACCAGCCCCGTCCACAGGCCGTGGCGCTGAGCCTGGCGAGCCGAGACAGCACTTCAGGCGTTTGCATCGCGGGCAGGAGCTGCCCGTTGATCAACGCCGCCTTGAAGGCGGGCTCCGTCGCGGCGGGGATGAGCACCCCCCGCAGTCGAGCGAAGACCACCAGTTCGTCATAGACAGCGGAGAGCGTGGCGGCCGTGGTGCGGTCCTGTGGGCTGAGCTTGGAGAAGTCGACGCCAATCTCATACAGGTGCCGGAGGGAATGGAGCCCCTGGCCACATTCATGGCCCGTGAAGTCCTGGCGGAAGCCGCCGTCGACGCCAAGGGGGCCGACGAACTCCGCGCGGTCCGTGCAGACGTGGTGGGAGATGCGGTCCGCCAGCGCGTGCAGGTGGATGCCGAGCCGCGCGTCCGCCACATGGGACGCGCTGCCACCGACCCAGGTGTCGAATTGATTGGAGAGCACGGGAGGCGTGCCGCTGTCGGAAGACACGGAGATCACCTGCTCCCCCGTGGAGAGGGTGAAGGGAATCGCCAGGTCGTCGTACAGGCCGATGAGCCCCTTCACCTCCACCGACTCGCCGCCCTTGTCGGTGTAGCAGGCCGAGCCGGTCGCGAGGTCTCCCCCGGGGCTCGCCACCGTCAGGCCCGCGGTGCACAACGGCGCGGCGGCGCCCGCGCCCTCCATCGCCCATGCACGCGTGTGGGCGAGCATCACCTCGGTGTCCGCGTCATCGACCTCGGGCGCGAGCCCATTCACCCCCGTGGGCGGCACCGCCAGCACGCCGTTGTAGGGCGCCAGGTAGTGGTAGAGCACGCCTCCCGTGCTGAGGTTGGTGCGCACCAGTCCACTGACGTCGACCGTGGTCAGGTCCGCCGCACCCGGCACGGGCTGCCCATAAATGTCTCGCGGGATGAATTGACCGAGGTCGGTCGCCTCGTCGTAGGCCGCAATCCAATAGGCATCGGAGAAGGAGAAGCCCACAGCCCGCGCCATGAGGTAGGTGGCGTCGGAATGGACGACGCTCCGCCCTCCGTCGAACTTGTTCGGGGCCGAGAGGAGCACCTCCAGCGCCTCGGCGCGGCACCGGGGGCTCGTCGGCTCCTTGAGTGAACAGCTCTTGGGCAACGTCGTGCAGTTCGCCACCGTCCCCGAGCCCTTCGGGTAGCACACGTCCTCGGCGAAGGCCCGCGCCGCTGCCGGCACCAGGACCGTCATCATCACCGCGGCCCCACACCACCATGATTGTCGATTCCGCATTCGCTGACCCCCCACGAAAGGTGAACTGAGACACCGAGGCTCGGCGGGACGGGTCGCTCAACGTCCTCGTGGCGCGTCGGCGTCGGGATGTCGAACTGCTGGAAGTGTGTCAGGCCGCGCTGGTGAGGAGCCTGCCGTGCGAGGACTCGATGAGGTGCCCCTGTCCGCGGTCCTCGTCGAAGGGCTGCCTGCCATCCTTCGTGGAAATCGCGCCCATGCGAAGAGTCCTTGAAAGAGGTGAAGGGGACACCGGAATTGAAGCTCCGGCTCGCGAAGTCCTGAGGCAATCCTCCTGAAAGGCTTGTGGATAGCCGAGAGCCAACACTGGGTCCTGGAGCCCACTCCCCGCGAACCACTCCTTCCAGAGCGGGTGGGCCAGGAGACTCTCCTCCTCGAGCCCCACCGCGTTCAACGGCTGCTCACACGCTGGTGGGAGCTCCTTCTCGGACGGTGCCGATGGAGGGACCTCGAACTGACGTCTGAGCGGGGGAGGAAGGTCCACTGGCCTGGCGGGCCGTGGTCAGACGAGGGGATGTCCACCATCCACGTGCAGCACCTCTCCCGTGGTGAACCCGTTGCTCATCAGGAACACCGCGGCATGGCCCGTGTCGGTCGTGGTGCCGATGCGTCCCACAGGGAGCCGGCGCGCGTGTTGTTCGAGGAGCGGGCCCTTGGCGTCCCCCGCGACCGCGTCCCAGACGGGGGTGTCAATCCAGCCGGGCGACAGGACGTTCACTCGCACCGGCGCGAGCTCCAAGGCCCAGGCACGCACGGCGGACTCGATGGCGCCGTTCACCGCCGCGATGACAGAGCCGTTCTTCATGGGGCGCACCGAGGCGATTCCCGTGGTGAAGACGAGCGAACCGCCGGGCTGGAGCCGCGCATGCTTCGCGACATGGAACGCGGCCATGAGCTTGGAGTCGATGATGCGGCGCGCGGCGGCGAAATCCATCTCCTTGATGGGAAGGTAGCGAGCCTCCACCGCCGTGACGACCACGTGGTTCACCGGGGGGAGCACTTCGAAGAGCCGGCGCACCGCGTCCTCCTCGGTTGCATCGGCTGAGACGGTTCGCACACGGTCCGGGCTCCCGAGCTGCTCGGCGGCTTGGGCCAGCTTTTCAGGGGAACGGCTCACGAGCGTCACACGCGCGCCTTGCTCCAGCGCCGCCTGGGCCACTCCGAGCCCGATGCCCGAGGAGCCTCCCACCACCACGACATGTTGTTGTTCGAGGGTCATGACGCATGACTAGCGCTCGAAGACGATTGCAACCACGGGATGAAATGAAAGACTCCATCCCATGGATGGGATGATGATGAGCGAGAACCTGCGCCTCTTCGTGGCCGTGGCACGACAGCTGAGCTTCGTGGAGGCCGCGAGGCGCCTGGGCATTCCCACCAGCACGGTGAGCCGTCGGGTGGCGCTCCTGGAGGAATCGCTGGGGACTCGGCTCCTTCAGCGCACCTCGCGGAGGGTCGGGTTGACGCTGGAGGGGGCTCGACTGCTGGAGCGCGCGGGGCCGCTCCTGGACCAGTTGGGCGAAGTGCTCGACCAGACCATGGACCGGGAGGAGGAGCCCGCGGGCAGGTTGCGGATGACAGCGCCCGTGACGTCCGGAGCCCAGCGGATCGCCCCCTTGTTGTTCTCCTTCATGGCCCGGCATCCCCGCGTGGACGTGGAGCTGTTGCTCACCAATTCGAAGGTGGACCTGGTGGAAGAGGGTTTCGACATCGCCTTCCGAGTCGGCCCCATCCTCGACGCCGAGCTGGTGGCCCGACGGTTGTGGAGCATCGAGTCGGTGTTCGTGGCCTCCCCACGCTTCGTGCAAGACGTCTTGAAGGGGCGAACCCTGCTGACCCGGGAGGAACTCCAGGACGTGCCAGCGGTGCTCTCGCAGCCTCAAGGTGTCTGGCGTCTGCGCCGCCGCGACGGCCGAGTCGAAGAAGTCCGCCCCAGGGATGTTCGCGTCACGGTGAATGACCCCCGGGTGGCCCTGGCCGCTGCCCAGGAGGGGCTGGGCGTGGTCAGCGGAATCAGGGAGATGGTCGAGCAGCAAGGCACCGCGCTCGTGTCCCTCACCGTGAAGGGGCATACCCTGGAGCCGCGAGACGTCTTCGCGGTGTATCCCTCACGCCGGCAGCTCTCCACGCGGGCGCGCCGGGTGCTCGACTGGGTGATGAAGCACGGCTCGACGGCCCCATCGGCGAAGCAGCGGGCAACCCGCGCTCACGAGTAGCTGATGACACGGGACATCAGGGGGATGAATGCCGTCATCGGGCTCCCCGGTGTCGAGCGGGCTGAGCTGTCGCGTGCGTCCGCCCCAAGTGCTTGATCTCCCACGAGGAGGAGCGCCACGCCCTTGGTGGGTGATGGGGCCGGCGGGGTGGCATGCGTCCTGCTCTATGCCCCCGCGTGCCTCGCCATGGCGGCCTGGGTGTCCTCCCTGGGCTTGCCCCCACTCTTCGACTTCCCCGGGTCTGATATGTCCATCTCGGTCCTCAATCGCTCCTGCTTCTCCCTTCCCCACGCGGGCACTTCCACCAGCCAGCCCGTCTCGGCTCCGGTCCAGGGAGTGGAGAGCACTGCCGCGCGCCAGCCGCGCAACGACGTGTGGCAGAAGCTCATGACGGACTCCTTCGAGCCGGCCCCGACCCGGCCAGGAAGCTCTCGCGCGGCGGGCGTGCCCTCGGGGGCTTCATCATCCAGTGACGCGGGGCCCGGGTTCGGCGCGCCCTCCGCCGGGTCCACGCAGCAGGCGAACCCGAGTGAGCCGTGGCTGAGCCGCAACAACGTCGGCTCGCCCTACAACAGCAACATGCTGCTCATCGACCCGGGCCAGAAGAGCCAGTACACGTACACGAACACGTTCACCAACAACACGGGCCAGCCGCAGACCGTCACCCTCTGGAACAAGACGGGTGAGAATGGCGGTCCGAATGATGGGCAGAACTTAGACAAGAGCACGCCGAAGACCTTCACCCTGCAGCCCGGCCAGTCGCAGGTCGTGGCGTTCGACACCAACAGCAGCGTGGCGTGGTGCGTGTCCAAGGACGGTACGGCGAATCCCGGCGCGAACTCAGGTCAGACCTGGGGAGAGGCGACGTTCGCGAATGCCGGCACGGGCTGGAGCGGCTACGACACCAGTCAAATCAGCCCCGCGGGCCACAATGGAAACATGTCCATCAAGAACGACGCCGGGGGCGCCACCGTGACGCAGGCCAACGCCTGGCAGACGCCCTCGGATGACCCCGCGGGCCGCGATGTGGGCGTCCCCGCGGGTCCGTTGAACCTGACCACGACCTTCAGCTGAGCTGGACGTCGTCGCTCGCTCCGGGCGAGTGCTCAGCGCGTTCCCGTCGCGCGCGGGCTCACTTCGACTGGCAATTGCTCCGGCTCGCCCGGTTTGACCAGGTGGATGCTGGTGCCGGAGGCCGCGTGCCCGAGGCCGGGCTTGAGCACCTGCTGGGTGTCGTAGTGGCCACCGTTCTGCCTCCGGAACGGGATGACGTCATCGGTGAACAAGCCGTCCAGGCGCGCCTTGAACGCCGCCGCGATGGACGGCCACTGCTCTTCTGTCAGGCGGTCCACGTGATACGCCGTGAATGGCGGCAGGACCTCCATGCCGGGATAGAAGAGGACCCCGTGCTGGATGGGGAAGAGGAGGTCATCCAGGGCGCCGTTGACGCCTCGCTCGGTGTAGTGCGGCGCGCGCCCGCCAATCGTGACGGACAGCATGGCGCGGCGGCCCACCAGTGTGCCCTCGCCATAGCGGTCGCCCCAGCGCTCGCCTCCGTGTTCGCCCACGCCGTAGGCGAAACCGTAGGCGAAGACCCGGTCAATCCAACCCTTCAGGATGGCCGGCATCGAGAACCACCACATCGGGAACTGGAAGAGCACCGCATCGGCCCAGAGCAGCTTCTCCTGCTCGGCCTCGATGTCCGGGCTCTGAGAGCCGTTGGCGAAGGCGTGCTTCGACGCCCCCACGTAGGACAGTCGCTCCCTGGCATCATGGTTCAGGAAATCAGCGCCATCGGCGACCGCCTTCCATCCCATGGCGTAGAGGTCGGAGACGCGGACCTCGTGACCCAGCGCGGTCAGGTGGTTCACGGCGAGGTCCTTCAGCGCCCCGTTGAGTGAACGCGGTTCGGGGTGGGCATAGACCAGCAGGACGTTCATGACGTCCTCCCGGCGCGGCTCACGACGACCTTGCCCAGGTGCTGGCCGCTCGCGAGGTGCTCCCAGGCGGCGCGCGCATCGTCGAAGCCGAACACGCGGTCGATGACGGGCCTGATGCGGGTGTGCTCGAGCGCCGCGACGAAGCGTTCGAACATCGAGACCGAGCCGACGTACACGCCGTGCACGGTCTGCCGCCGGTAGAAGACCGAGTGCAGGTTCACCTCGCCCCGTCCGCCGGTGAGTACGCCGAGCATGCTCATCGTGCCGCCGTAGCGCAGCGCCGCGGAGGACTGGTCGAAGGTGGCCTGTCCACCGACGTCGACCACGAGGTCCACGCCGCGCCCGCCCGTGAGCGCCTTCGCCCGCTCGCCCCACTTCGCCTCGGCCCGGTAGTCGATGACCTCCTCGGCGCCGAGCTCGCGCAGCCTCGCCGCCTTGTCCGCGCTGCTCGACGTCATCAGCACGCGCGCGCCAGCGGCCTTCGCGAGCTGCAGCGCGAACACCGAGACGCCGCCGGAGCCCTGGAGCAGCACCGTCTCACCCGGCCGGAGCGACGTGACCTCGAACAGCGCCTGCCACGCGGTGAGCCCGGCGCAGGGGAGCGTCGAGGCCTCCTCGAACGAGTACCCCGCAGGGATTCGCACCCAGCTGTGCTCCGGCAGCACCACCTCTTCGCGAAGCATGCCGTCCACCCCGCTGCCGCCGAGCGCACTGGCGTGGTGCGCGTCGCTCAGCTCGCCGTCGACCCAGTGAGGGAAGAAGTTGGCCATCACCCGGTCGCCTGCCTTCCAGCGCGTGACGCCAGGACCCACCTCGATGACCTCGCCGGCGCCATCGGAGGTGGGCACGCGCGGTGACTTGAGGTTCTTCTCGGCGCCCTTCGCGATGAGCACGTCGCGGTAGTTGAGCGACACCGCCTCCACGCGCACCTTCACCTCACCCGCGCCCACGCTGGGCGAGGGGCGCTCGGCCCGCGTGAGTGCATCAAACCCCGGCTTCGGCTGCAGCTCCCATGTCTTCATGGTGAAGACGTACGATTCAGGTTATTTCTTCGCAAGTACGCACAAGTTTGGTGAGTACGCACAAAAAGGGAACCATGGCCCGGAAACGCGACGACGATTCGAAGACCAACTGCGCGGTGGAGGCGTCCCTGGGCGTCATCGGCGGGCGCTGGAAGGGCGTGGTGCTGTACTGGTTGTTGAAGGGCACGCACCGCTTCGGCGAGCTGCGCAAGCGGTTGCCGAACTGCAGCCAGCGGATGCTCACCTTGCAGTTGCGCGAACTCGAGGAAGACGGACTGGTGAAGCGCACCGTCTACGCGGAGGTGCCGCCGCGCGTGGAGTACGAACTCACCGCCTTCGGTCGTTCCCTGGAGCCGGTGCTGATGGGGTTGCGGGAGTGGGGTGAGAAGTACAAGCGCCGGTTGCAGCGCGCGGCCTGAGCGCACCGGGCCTGCCCACCCGACCGCATCATTGGGTCCAGCCCGCCGCTACAGTGCCACCCGGTGCTCGGCGTCCGGTCTCCGGATGATGAGCTCCGAGAGCTCCACCAGCCGAGGCTCCGGCCCCGCGAGGAACCGGCCGCGCACGACGGCGGGGTCGTTGTAGTACCAGGGGCCCCCCACGTAGGCGGACACCACCTGGAAGCAGCGGTCCTCGATGTTCGGGTACTCCAGCTGGATTCGGGGCCGCTCGGGTGTCAGCTCCAGCGACTCTCGCGGCGCGCTGATGAACGCCTTGGAGAACATCGCGATGAACTGTCCCTCCACGGCGACGGGCTGGCCGTCGTACCGCTGGGCTTGTGCGAGGAGCGCCTCGACCGAGATGGGAGTTTCCATGGGGTTCGTCAGTACCAGTGGAGCACCTTGACGGCCTGACCGGTGAAGATTTGCGAGAACTCCGCTTCCGACTGGAAGTACTGGATGCCCCAGGGGTTTCGCACCGCCACCACCTTGACCCCGCTTCTGACGGTGACGCCGTCGATGACCACCGCATGCAGCGGATGGGTGGGATTGTTGGTCTTGATGACGGCGATGGCTGGGTTGCCGCCCTGTGTCGCCGACGCGAGGTCCGCCACCTTCCAGCCTGTCTTGGCTTCAGCGGCGACCCTGTTCCACTTCAGCATCTCCACCATCTTCTCGATGGTGGTGCCCGAGGGGCCCGCCCCCTTGAGCATGTCCTTGAGGAGGGTCGGACTGACGGGCCCGCCCATGCTGGCAATCATCTCGCAGGAGACCGGGCCGCAGGTCGGCGCCGGCCCCTGGAAGGAGAGGGGCCTGCCGGGCGAAGCGGCCCTCGGCGTGACGCCCTGGATGCCCTGGTCGGGGAGCTGGGCCAGCTTCGTGGGCTTGGAGCCCAAGAGCGCGGCGTCCGTGAGGACTCCCTCCGCGAGCAGCTCGCCATCCTTCCCGAGCACGACGACCCGGGGGCTGCCTCCCACGAGCTCGGAGATCTTGACCGTGCCGCCGTTCTGCAGCTGGGCCTCGATGGCCACCGCCGCGCCCACGGTCTTCTCGCCGGTGCGCGCGCCTCGGATGATGGTGACCGCCCGGATGCCCGTCGTCCCCAGTGACAGGGCCGACAAGCCCACCGACACCAGGCCCATGGCCATCATCGTGTCGGCCGCCTTCTGCTGCGCCGGGTCGACGACGTTGTTCGCGCCCTGGGTCAGAGAGAGCATCGAGCCCTCCTGATACATCTTGAGGCCGCTGACGGCGCCATACGTCGCGAGCGACGTCTCCAGCGCGATGACTCCGGCGACACCCACCGCCGAGGTGGGCGGGAAGATGGTGAGCACCAGCAGGCCAACCGTCGCCGCGCCCATGACGATGGCCTGGGCGATTTCCCACCGCTGCGCGGAGGCAATCTCGTCGAGGACCTGCTGCTGGACCTCCGGCGTCGCCAGCACCATCAGGTCCTGGACGATGGGACGCAGGAGCAGGTAGTCGAAGTCCGCCGAGTCGATCTTCGTCTTGAAGAGGTCGTAGTCGGCCTGACGCTTGTCGATGCTGGAGATGATTCTCGCCAGCAGCGCGGCGGGCGACCGGTTCGTCGAGAAGATGTCGAGCGGCAGGATGTCGTACCGGGCCGGGCCCAGCTCATCCAGATAGGGCCTGAGAGTCTTGACGGCCTGCATCGCCTGCTGGGCGGATTCGTAGCCCGTGAACTTGTTCGGGTCGGCGACCGTGCTCTCCGCGTCGGGCCCCTCGTGGAGCCGGGGGGCGGGGTTCGCGGACTCCGCCTGGGCGTGTTCCTGGAGCGATGAGACAGGGCTGCGCGCCGGCGCGACGAACGCGGGGCGGTTGCGCCACCGGTCCTCTGCCTGCACCAGGGCGTGGCACCCGGTGCAGGCGCGGTACCGGCCTTCAATCTGCTGCTCGTAGACCCAGCCGAGCAGCGGGTTGTCCGTCCTGGCCCACTTGTCGAAGGTGAGCATGGTCATGCCCCCCTCGCTGGCCGCCAGCATCCCCAGCTCGTTGGCCCGGCTGGCCATCACCTGGCCCTGGACCTGATTGGCGCTGAGCTTCTCGGTGAAGAACTTCTTCCATTCCTCCAGGCGGGCCTTGTTGCTGTCCATCCGCAGCTTGCCCGCCTCCTTCACGCGCTGCTTGAACTCCGCCAGCGACGTCGCCGCCGTCAGCGTCGTCATGCCGCTCTTCGCGGAGAGCTTGACCGTCTTCTGGCCGCGGAAGAGGGTGACGGGGTTCAGCTGGCCGGGGGCGATGGAGAAGCCGAACTGGAAGGCCTCGGCGGCGACCTCGTTCGACTGGATGTCGAAGCGGACGCTGTTGCTCGCCGCGTCGATGACGACGTTGGCATCGAACTCGCCGTCGACGATGTCGCACTGGGTGAGCTGGTAGGAGACCGGCCCCGTGCTGGCGTGGAACGTAATCGTGTTGTCCGCGCAGGCGATCTCCACGAGCGACACGCCGGACGCGGGCGCGCCCCCCTTCCTCCGCAGCGTGTGCCCCGCACCGCCCTGTTGCGCGACATGCGCCAATTCGTGCGCGAGCAGATGCCGGCCCGCGCGCGTGCCCGGGTTGTACTCGCCTTGATTGAAGTAGATGTGGGTTCCGTGGGTGAAGGCGCGCGCTCCCAGGGAGCTGTTCATCCGGGCCGCGTGGTCATCCGTGTGGATGCGGACCCGGTCGAACGGGGTGCCCATCGCCGCGCCCAGCTGTCCTCCGAGGGCCGTCGGGAGCTGCTGCCCTCCCGACGACCCGCTCAGCTGGCTCTGCAAGTCGGGGGCGGACGCGGTGGCTCCGGAGTCCGCCTTGCGCTGAAGGGTTCCTTCCGTCTCCTCTTCCGCGCACTTGCCGCACTTGCGCTGGATGAGAGGCGAGGGTCCTTCCTCGTCCTCGCACGTCGAGCACTTGCGCTGGATGCGGTCTCGCATCGTGGGCTGGGAGGCTTGTGCGTCGCCTCCCCCCACCACGCGGTCCGCCACGGCGTCGGCCTCGCGCTCCAGGGCATCATCGGGGGCGCCGATGCGAAGCTTGGGCTGGATTCGCGGCGTCGGGGGCATGACGCTGATGCGGGCGAAGTCGAACCGGGGCCCCGGGTCTGTCGGCTCCGCCTGGCGTGCCTGGGAGGAGCGCCGCGGCTCGGTCTTCGCGGCGGGAGCCCGAGCCGCGGACGGCTGGGGCTTACGGTCGAACGCGAACATGAGGCCCTCCAGGAAGGCTCATGCCAATTCTACTCACTCTCCGAGTGAATTCATACGGAGCCTGTCTGGGACCTCACCCTGGAGGTGAGATGGGGAGGGCGCGCTCATTCCCATCCAGGTGAAGAGGCGCTCCAGCGCGAGCGTCCGCTCCGGCTCGGCGAGGCGGCTGATGCTGGAGCCGTGGTTGCCTTGCGGGGCGAAGTAGCGGAATGAGTCGTTCCTCGCGCGCACGGAGAAAGCCGCGGCGGAGTAGGGGTCATTCTCCCCGTAGATGAAGAGCATCCGCTCGCCGTGATTGCGGACCCAGTGCTCCACGCGGAGCATGGCGCCCCAATCGAACGGCTCCGTCACGGGGAAGCTCAAGTACAGGTCCGGCGTGTTCTCCCCGGGATAGCGCAACAGCCCGCGCAGGTGTCGGGTGGGGAAGCGTGACCAGCCAATCTGCGTCGCGGCCTGGTAGTAGGCGTACTCGAGTGGCGCGATGAAGCGGTCCGAGTAGGTGTAGGCCACGCCGACGACGGCGTTCAGGAAGGCGAAGGTCTGCGCCGCCGGCGCGCCGGGCGCGGGGATGCGCGGGCACGCGGTGGACGCCGTGCCGTATTGCCAGAAGTAGAAGGACGTCTCGACGGCGGAGAACTCCAGCGCGCGGTCCGCGCCGCCGACCACCGTGAAGGTGGTGTTGAACTGCGTGGCCAGCGCCTCCACGAAGGGGAGCAGCTCCTCGCGGCGTCGCAGCACATCCACCTGGAAGGCCTCCAACTTCGCGCGGCAGTCTTCATCCCCCACCTGTGCGAGGAAGTGGACATAGCGACCGTCGCGCAGCCCGTGGCTGCTGGGCGCGACGTACGGCACGGTGGCGTCCACGTCATCCGGGTAGAGGTAGCGGTGATACACGGCCGCGACGCCGCCCTTGCTTCCACCCGTGGAGAGCCAGCGCGCGGGGTACAGGGGCTTGAAGGCCTGGACGGCGCGGTGACTGTCGCTCGCGGCCTGGGAGAGGGTGAGCATCCGCAAGTCCCGGGACTCGGGTAGCGAGACACCCATGAAGCGGTGCTCCACGGAGAGCTGGTTGGCGCCGAGCAGCGCGGTGGGCTCCGCCTGCGAGGGTGTGCTTGCGACGATGTAGCCCTCGGTGGAGAGCACCATGGGCGCGTCCACCGAGCGGTGCAGGAGCGTCATCCGGAGCTGGAAGCGCTCCCCGAGCGGGCGCTCGTGGTCCAGGGGCTGCTCGAAGCTCAGCACGAAGAAACGTGTGCCCGGGAAGGGAGAGGGCTGCTCGAGGACGACGGTGAGCCCGGGGATGGACTGGAGCTGGGTGAGGATGTCCTCGGGCTGTGCCGTGGTCTCCTGAGTGGCCGACGCCTGCTCCGCTGGCTCCGGGGCGTCAGGCTCCGCGAGAGATGAATCACCACACGCGTGCAGCAACACGCTCATGGCCAGCAGCCATGGCGTCCTATGAATCTTCATCATGCGATGCACCTGGGGGGTCGAGGTGCCGTTCAAATGCCTCGCGGATGTCCCCATATCGGACCCGCTGGATATCGCGTCCGGCGAAGGCGGTGCTGGCTCAGGAGAGGGAGCAGCGTCGTGCCGCTTTCCGAGGGCGCCAGCTTGCACACCGCGTCACTCATCGCGCGGCGGGGTGCTCAGGCTCATGGGCTCCGGAGGTGGCGGTCGTGTCTCGGTATTCGCCAGTCGCTGGAGCGGCACGACGAGTGACCGGGCCCCATGGGTCAGCACGGGCAGGGCCACGAAGGGGTGGAGGACCGCTCCCAATCCGGTCTGGAGATGGAGCACCCGGTTGAACCGGCGATGGACGCCCGCGTCGGTCGATGAGCGCTCCATCAACTGACGGATGTACCAATGCAGCGCGCCCAGGCCTGGGGCCCGTTCGCCCGTGGCCTGTGGATACTGGAGGTCCATGCTCGTGCTCATGAACCAGGGCAGCCGGATGACTTCGGGAAGTCGCCGCCGGAAGTGCTGGGCGAGGCCGGTGAGGTCACCACGGTGGGCCTGCTCGCGCAGGCAGGTGTCCAGCAGCTCCGCGCCCAGTCCCGCCACGGACATGCCCTGGCCGAAGAGTGGATTGAAGGCACAGGCGGCGTCTCCCAGGACCACCAGTCCCTCGGGAAACCGGGCCAGCCGCTCGTAGTGCCGCCAGCGGGTGTCCTTCACCTTGTGCGTGGTGAGGGGCCCCAGGGGCCTGGCGTCGCGCAGGTAGTCGTACAGGTCCGGACGGCTCAACGAGCGGGCGAACTCGAGGAAGCCCTCGGGCTCGGTGGGCGCGTGGTCTCCGAAGTAGCCATTGAGGGTGACCAGCCACCTGCCACCCTCCACGCTGGAGATGAAGCCCGCGCGCCAGGTCGAGGGAGGGCGGGGGTACTGTATGAGCGCCTTCCATTCGCGGTGGAAGCGGGGAGGGGGCGCATAGAGCCCCGAGGTATAGGCGAGGTCCACCTGGACCTGCTCCTCCTCCGGACGCGCATGGCCGAGTGCCTCCAGCCATTGAGGCATGCGCGAGCCCCGACCGCTCGCATCCACGACGAGGTCCGCCTCCCAGGACTCCTCGCCCTGGGCTGTCTTCACGCGGAGGCCCGTGACGCGACCGCCGCGCTCGTCGGCGAGCAGGCCCTCGACGGAGCACCCCTCGCGGAACTCCACGTTGGGCCGCTCCTTCACCCGGCGCAGCACGTTCCACTCGAGGAGGGTTCGCGTGCAGAGCAACAGGGGGATGCCGCTGGTGTAGCGCTTCTTCCAGACGCCGAAGTGGTGCCAGGCGACGTCGCGGCTCGAATCGATGAGCTCGGCTCCCTGTTCCTGGAGCTGCTCGAAGAGGCCTGGAAAGGACTGGTCGAGGATGCGACGGCCCGTATCCAGCAGTACGTGGAGGTGCACCCCCTGCGGGAGGCCCTTCCGGGGGACAGGCCCCTCCGCTCGGAGGTCCCGCTCCACGAGGATGACCTTCTCGAAGTGGTCCGCGAGCACCCGTGCGGCGAGCAGTCCCGCCATGCTGCCGCCGATGACCACGGCACCGCCCAATCCGCGCCCCGCCATGTTCATGCTCCTGTTGTGAGAGGATATCTCTCCGGTCCAAGTCCTGGCCCGAGGCATTCCACGTCGGTGGTCTGACATCCGGGCAGTGGGTGGAGGTGCTACCGGAGGATGTCTGCTTCGAGGAGCCGCGTGCGCGGTTTCGCCGCGATGTGTGTCATGTCCAGCAGGGTGTTGGTGAGCTGACGGAGGGCGCTCTCCGTCTCCAGGGGGTTCACATCATGAAGCGTGTCATTCCGAGTACCGCCATCCTCCTGCTGCTCATGGGTGGCATGGGCGCGTGCAAGTGCGGGGAGTCTCCAGACCTGTCCAGGGCCGGGCTCCGGGAAGCCCAGGTCTGTTCCACGCCAGGGGAGGGCGGGGCCCTCTCCGCGTGCCCCCAGCTCTGCGATGCCGTGGGACAGTTGCCCGCGCCGCCACCTCGGGAGGGGCTGACGCGCGACCTCATCGCGACGGCGCTGGACGTGAAGCTGGGCGCGATGCGCGGCACGGCCACGCTCCAGGTGGGGGAGTCGAAGGAGCCTGGGCTGTCGTTGATGGTGGGCACGCTGAACATCACCGGTGTGCGGGGGCGCTGCGGCGACCTGAAGTACACCGTGAAGGACGGGCGGCTCGACATCGGTGTGCCGGAGTGGGCGACCACCGTGGTCGTCGACTACACGTTCACCTCGACGGAGAAGACCGACGGGTACCGGCGCACGGGGACCACGTACACGTGGCCGGCCTTCTGCGGGAACCTGTTTCCCTGCCATCCGTCACCCGACGACGGCGTGAAGTTCTCGCTGCGGCTCGGAGACCTGCCGGAGGGGCAGGTGGCGGTGTATCCGAAGCAGGTCGCGGGCGATGTCCCGGCGTACATGCTGGGATGGGCCGTGGGGGCCTATACGGAGCGACCGCTGGGCGCCACGCGCGCGGGGACGCAGGTGTCCGTCTGGTATCTGCCGGGCGAGGAAGAGGCCGCGCTGGCGGGCACGCGCCACCTGCGGGACGCGATGGACTTCTTCGAGACGCGGTATGGGCCGTATACCTTTGGCGACAAGGTCGGCTCGGTGTCGGCGAACTGGGGGCCCAAGGCCAAGGGGGGCATGGAGCACCATCCGTTCTGGCATCTGGCTTCGGAGTCGATGGGGGACAGTCTGGTGCATCACCATGAGGCGGCGCATGGCTGGTATGGGAATGGCGTGCGCATCCAGTGCTGGGAGGACTTCGTGCTCTCGGAGGGGACGACGGACTACCTCACGGCCCGCGCGGTGCGCGCCACCGAGGGCGAGGAGGCGGAGGCGAAGCTGTGGGAGTCGAGGCGCAAGACGCTCGAGGCGCTGGTGGTCCGGCGCGACACGGTGGTCCTGCCTGACGCCACGTGCAATGCGATTGACATGAGCACGCACCCGCTCGCCTCTGGGCTGCCCTATCTGAAAGGAAGCCTCTTCTTCCATGAGCTGGAGAAGCAGGTGGGCACCGCCGCGCTGGACAGCGTGCTGGCGCGCTTCTACCAGCTCCACGTGGGCAAGGCCGCGCGCATGCAGCAACTGCTCGACTTCGTGAAATCAGAGACGGGCCATGACCCCGGGCCGCTCGCGCAGGGCTGGCTGCGAGGGCTGGGCGTCCCCGCCACGTCGCCCATCACGTCGGGGCCCAAGCCGTGACGTACGCCTCGCTACAGCTCCGGGAACTTCGCCTGGCACAGGGCCTTTGTCTCCGCGACCAGCTTCTCCAGGGCGTGAAGGCGAGGCCGCAAGTGACTGGCGTCCGCCCCAAGGGACGCGAGGACTTCGGTGACGATGGCTGAGAAGCGCGCGGGAGCGACGGGGAAGTCAGCAACCAACGGGACCGAGCGCTTCTCGTTGATGCAGTAGCGGGCGTTGAGGGCAAACAACGCCTGGACCATCATGGCGACGGAGCGAAAGAAGCATCCGGAGACGTAGAAGACGTCACCGCGCCCGATGGCCTTGTGGCTCGTCTCCAGCGCGAAGCCAGCTTCCCAGACAGCGCGCTGGAGGATGGATTTCATCAGCGCCTCGGGATACGGCGTCGTCAGCGCTTGGAGTCTGGCGAAGGTTCCGTGAGAGTCACAAAGGGGCCGCGCGAGGTGCGCCTCTCCCATGTAGATGTGGCTGTGGAAGGCATGGGGATGGCCCGGCTGATAGTGCGAGCTCCAGATGCCTTGCCGGCAGTCCGCGATGACCTGCTCCACCTTCGACACATCCCGGTAGAGCCAGTCCACGCGAACGCCTCGGATGTCGAGCCAGGCGCCCCCATTGATCCACGGACCCCAGCCACCCAGGTCGGTGACGGCATCAGCACGGTGGTGGTCGTCCACTTCCAGGGCGAGCGCACGCAGCTCGAGCAGTGAGGGAGGACGCTCCGGGTGGTAGTAGATGCCCAGGTCGATGTCGGACGTCGCGTCCGCGTCACCCCGTGCCTGGGAACCTCCGAGCACAACGGCGAGGACACCGTTGATTCGCCCAAGACGCTCCGCGACTTCACGTGCGAGTTCTTGCGGGTCCTGCATGAGGCCTACTCTCCTTCCGTGCATGCGGAGGATGTCTTGGCGAGCTAGGGACGAGGCGGTGCCCAGATGGCGCTGTGGGCCTCTGGTGCGTCGGGGGATTCCTGCGCGGTGTAGAAGTAGGCGGCGACCGCGGCGCGCCCCCGGCCCTCGGGACACTCCAGTGGGGCGGGGTGGCCATGCCAGTGCGTGTCGCCATGGGCCATCACGACCAGGCGGTCCAGGAGCGGCGCGATGCGCGTCTCGCATCGGGAGAGGTCGGCACTCCACAACTCGAGGTCGCCGCCCCACGCGGACTCCCAGCCGGGGTTCAAGTAGTAGAGGACGGTGAGTCGCCGTGAGAGCGCGCGGAAGCGGTCGCGGTTGAAGTCGGCATGCAGCGCGAGGTGGCCCCCGCGCAACGTGAGGTGCAGCCCGGCGCCCCGGAAGTGTGGGTCCGCGATGAGCCCCTGCACGCCGGTGAGGGTCTCCAGGAAGTCGATGAACGACATGCTGGAGAACTCCGAGAGCAGGTGCCGGAGCGCTCCGGGCACGTCCTCGAACGCCTTGCGCTGAAGCTGTCCCAGGCGAGCCGCCTGTTCCGGGTGGTCCCGACGCTTCCATGTGGCCTC
Source organism: Myxococcus sp. CA056 (assembly GCF_013336715.1). Taxonomy (NCBI): domain Bacteria; kingdom Pseudomonadati; phylum Myxococcota; class Myxococcia; order Myxococcales; family Myxococcaceae; genus Myxococcus; species Myxococcus sp. CA056. The sequence goes on along the minus strand of NZ_JABUMT010000019.1, from coordinate 113,975 downwards.
GGTCGCTCCCGGGAAGACGTCGGCCAGTCCGGTCGCCAGCGGCTCTCCGAGGAAGCCATCGATGACGACGTGGGGATGGGGTCGAGCACCGCCGTAGCGGTCACGATGGGCCAGCGCGAGCGCTCGGAGGGCTGTCCGGCTGAGAAAGAAGCTGGGCCCCCGCAGGGGGCCTTCATCGAGGGTCGCGACGCTCACGGATGCTCCTCCACTACCACAGGCCTTGAGCGCCGACGCGCCACCTGCCAGGCGACCAGGATTCCCGCTCTCCAGGCAAGGATGCGAGCGCGCCCGTTCGCTGCACGCCGGAGCCCGTTGGCTGCTCCCGCTCGGACGTGGTCCCGGTTCGAGCGTAGAATCCACTGGCCGTGGAATCCACCTCTCCCGTCGCGAGTCCCGTCCTGTTGTCCTCCGCCGCGACACGCCGGCCGGCTCCCTCCGCGTCCGCGCTGCCCGCGCTGCGCGAGTTGGTTCGCAGCCTGCCGTGGTTGATGCTCATCTTCGCCGTGCCGGGCATCATCACCGCCAGCCACACGTGGTTCTACGCTCAGGCCAAGGACCCCACGTACCCATTTACCCGGGCGCTGGTGATGCAGGTGCCGCCCTGGCAGTACTGGGCGTTCGTCACTCCGCTCATCCTCGCGCTCGGACGGCGGTTTCGCCTGGAGCGCGGCGTCTGGCACCGGAGTCTCGCGGTCCATCTGACTTCCCTCGCCGCGGTCATGGTTCCCTACGCGACGCTCATCTACTTCCTCTCCCGGGCCGTGGGAGAGAGGTTGATCAGCGACGGCACACTGGGCCAGCTGCTGCCACTGCTGATGGCCAAGTACGTCGTCACGAGCCTGCTCATTTATGGAGGCATCGTCGCCATCGGCTCCGCCGTCGAGTACCACCGCCGCTACCGCGAGGGCGAACTGGCCCAGTCCCAGCTCGAGACGCGACTGGTCCATGCGCAGCTCGACGCGTTGCGCGCCCAGCTCCATCCGCACTTTCTCTTCAACACGCTCAACGCCATCTCCGTCCTCGTGCGCAAGCAGGACACCACGGGCTCCATCCGCATGCTCACCGGCGTCAGCGAGCTGCTGCGCATGGCGCTCAACAGCACGGGCCGCCAGCTCGTTCCCTTCCACGAGGACGTCGACTTCCTGGAGCGTTATCTCGACATCGAGCAGACGCGCTTCCAGGACCGGCTCCAGGTGGTGCGCGCCATCGACCCCGCCACGCTCAGTGCGCTCGTGCCCAGCCTCATCCTCCAGCCACTGGTGGAGAACGCCATCAAGCATGGACTCGCCACCCGCTCCGGCGCGGGACGCGTGGAGCTGCGTGCCTCGCGCGAGGGTTCGCGGCTGGTGCTGGAGGTGCTTGATGACGGCCCCGGGCTGGCTCCTGGCTGGGACCAGCATGACGGATGCATCGGGGTCGCCAATGTGCGCGCTCGCCTGCACCAGCTCTACGGCGAAGGACAGGTCTTCACGCTGGAGAACCGCTCCGGAGGCGGCGTGCGCGCCCGTCTGGAGCTGCCCTTCCAGGCCGCTTCGTCAGAGGCGCTCGCGTCATGAACGCGGCCGCCGCCATTCGCACGCTCGTCGTGGATGACGAGCCCCTGGCTCGCGAGGGCCTGCGCCTGTTGCTGGCAACGGACCCCGACGTCAGCGTGGTGGGCGAGGCCGGTAACGGCCCGGAGGCCGTGCGTCTCATCCGCGAGCAGCGGCCGGACCTGGTCCTGCTCGATGTGCAGATGCCGGAGCTCAATGGCTTCGAGGTGCTCTCCCACCTGGGGCCTGGCGAGGTTCCCGCGGTCATCTTCGTCACCGCGTATGACCGTTATGCCCTGCGCGCGTTCGACATCCACGCGCTCGACTACCTCCTCAAGCCCTTCCGCGACGACCGCTTCCACGACGCCATTGGCCGCGCCAAGGCCCAGATTCGCCTGACGCGGATGTCCGACCTCAGTCAGCGGCTGATGTCCGTGCTCTCCACCTACGGCGAGCGTGAGGGCACTCCCGTCCCGGCGCCCACGCCCGCACCCCCCGAGCGGTGGGTGCGCCGACTCGCCATCCGCGACTCGGGACGCGTGGTGTTCCTCGACGTGGACGAAATCGAATACATCGAGGCCGCCGACTACTACGTGCAGATTCACGCGGGCGGGAAGGCCTACCTCCATCGCGAGACGATGCAGGGCCTGGAGGCTCGCCTGGACCCGGAGCGCTTCATGCGCATCCACCGCTCGGCCATCGTCAACTCGAGTCGCATCCGTGAGCTGCGCAGCGAGGGGCGCAGGGACCTGGTTGTGGTGCTCACCGGCGGCACGGAGTTGCGCGTCGCTCGCAGTCACCGCGAGAAGTTCCAACACCTGCGCTGAGCCACGCTGCTCGCGGTATGGCCCCCTCGACCTTCGCGAGAGCCGCATGGCTCGTTCGCCGCCCGCCGTCATGTGTCGCGACTCGTCGATGCGTCGTCGCCCTGCGCGAGAGCCGCGTTGCCCGTTCGCCGCCTGCCGTCATGAGTCGCGACTCGTCGGTGCGTAGTCGCCCGACACGTGGCCCGTTCACCGCAACTCCATCAAGTGTCGTGACTCACCGGGGCGTCGTTGCGCCCCGCACGTGGCCCGTTCGCCGCACGGTGGTGCCGGTTCGCCGCATGTCCGTCCCCACCGGCTGAACACTCCGGCCACGCGGCGCTCGCACGGGCACTGTGCCTTCCGTCACCCAGTCACCCACGGAGGCACCCCATGCCGCGCAGGTCCTTTGTTTCCTCGTTGCTCGCCCTTGGTCTGACGTTCGCTCCTGCCCTCGCAAGCGCTGGCGAAGGTGCCGAATGCGCCCAGGGCAAGCTGTCGCTCCAGTCCGTCGTCGACAAGCACCTCCAGGCCATGGGCGGCAAGGCGCGCCTCAAGGCCGCGAAGACCTACCAGTTCACCGTCGTCGCCACGGAGGGCAGCACCGTCACGACCACGAACGTGCGGCGTGCCCGCCCCAACCTCATGCGCCACGACACGGACAAGAACGGCACATCCTTCACCAAGATGTTCGACGGCAATCAGGGCTGGACGGTGGAGGGCTCTGCCGCGCCACAGCGGCTGGACAAGGAGAAGAACACGGCGCTGGCCGAGGGCGCGCACTTCGATGACGCGCTGCTGGACCCGAAGGCCCAGGGCGTCTCGCTGGCGATGGACGGCGCGGACGACGTGAACGGCACTCCCACGTTCAAGCTGGTCCTCACCCGTGGCACCACCACCCAGGTTCGCTTCATCGACCAGAAGTCCTTCCTGGAAGTGCGCCGCACCTACGCCGGAATCCATGCGGGCAAGGCGTACAACAAGGCCATCACCTTCTCCGACTTCCGCGGCGTGGACGGCATCATGGTGAGCCACCGCGTGAAGTGGGAGGGCGACGGCCAGCAGGGCGAGAAGGTCATCCAGGGCGCTCGCTATGACGCGCCCATCGAAGCCTCCGTCTTCAAGCTGTCGCCCCCGCGCAGCTAGCTGTTCCCCATGCCCGTGCTCCCGAGGGTGCTCAGCGCACCCTCGGGAGTGCCCGGTCTGGGCACTCCACCTCCCTCATCCATGTCTGGCGTATGGCCACTTCTTCCGTCCTCCTTCTCGCGCTCATCGCCACGTCCGTTCAGTCCGAGCTCCCTCCTGTCGCCGCGCCATCCAGGGTGGAGGACGCGATGCTCGCCCCTGTTCCACCCGCCGCGCAGCAGGTGAAGACCTGGGACGAAGCGCTGGCCCTGGTGCGTGAGCGGTCCACGGACCTGCGCGGCGTGGAGGCAGGGGTGCGGCGTGCGAGTGGCCGGTGGCGCCAGGCGCTGTCGGTGCTGCTGCCCAATGCACGCGTCCAGGCCAGCGTGGCCCTGGACGTGCTCAACCCCGACACTCCCGCGGTGAACCCGGGACAGGGGACGGGGGCTGGCGTGAGCGGGCGCACGCCCACGGTGCCACTGGGGACCGTCTCCGCGACGCTGACGCAGTCGCTGGTGGACCTGAGCGCGTGGCGAGGGCTGTCGTCGGCCCGGGCCTCGGAGGCGGGCGCGGTGGCGAGCCTCCAGGACGTCCGGCGTCGCCTCACGCTGGGCCTGGCCCAGGCGCTGGTGGCCACCGTCGCCGCCGAGCGCGCCGCCGAAATCAACCGAGTGGGCCTGCGGCGGGCCCTGGAGAGCGAGGCCCTCACCCAGCGCATCTTCGAACTGGGCGCGGGCACTCCCTTGGACGTGGTGCGCGTGAGTCAGGACGTGGCGGTGGCGAGGAGCGTGCTCATCGCCGGTGACGAGCAGCTGCGACAGGCTCGCGAGTCGCTGGGGCTCTCACTGGGCTTCGGCCACGCGGTGGGGGTCGACCCGACCTTCAACCTCCAGGGGTTGGTGGAGCAGACACGCCAGGACTGCGCCCCACTGGAGCGCCTGGACGCGCGCGCGGATGTGTTGGCGGCGCGGGCACAGGTGGAGTCCGCGCGCGACAGCCGGCGTCAGGCCTCCACGGGCTACCTGCCCACGCTGGGCGTCTCCAGCACCCTCTTCGGTCTCACCACGGACCCGGGCTTCGGTCGGTTCGCTACCTGGAATGTCGCCGCCGTGCTGTCGGTGCCCCTCTGGGAGGGAGGCGGACGCGAGGGCCTGGTGCGTGAGCGCACGGGCATAGAGGAGCAGTCCGCCGCGGCGCTGGAGGGCGCGCACCGCGACGTGGCCCTGGAAGTGGCCCAGGCACGGCGCGGTGTGGAGGTCGCCGAGGCGCTGGTGAAGACGGCTGTCGAGTCGAGAGCGCTCGCGGAGCGGACCGACACGCTCACCCGCCGTTCTTTTGAAGTGGGCCGTGGCAGCAGCCTCGAGCTGGTGCAGAGCGGAGCGGCCCTCCGCCAGGCGGAGCTGAACCTGGTGCTGCGTGAATTCGAGCGAGTCCAGGCACGCCTGGCCGCATTCCTGACGGAGGCCCGGTGCGACTGGTGAAGTGGGTGCGTCCCCTCAAGGCGCTGAAGAAGTCGGTGTGGCGTGTGGTGGTGCTGTCGGCGGTGGCGGGCTGCTCGGGTCAGAAGGCGGCTCCGGCGGCGCCTCCGCCTCGCGAGGTGGCGGTGGTGGTGCTGGCGCCCCAGGAGGTGCGGGACACCAGCGAGTACCTGGGCTCACTGCTGTCGCGGCGAAGCGTGACGGTGCTGCCGCAGGTGGCGGGCTCTGTGCGCCGCATCCCCGTGCGCCCCGGACAGCAGGTCGCGGAAGGCGCGCCACTGGTGGAGGTGGACGCGAGAGAGGAGTCGGCGGCGCTCGACAGCGCCCAGGCCCAGCTCAGCGCGTCACAGGTGAACCTGGAGCTGTCGCGCCGCACGCTGGCCCGTACGGAGGCGCTCCATGGGGAGGGCCTCGCGAGTGTGCAGGAGCTGGAGGGCGCCCGGGCCCAGGTGCAGGCCGCCGAGGCCGCCGCGCGCTCCTCCGTCGCGCAGGTGACGCAGCGTCAGGTGCAGCTCCAGCTCAACGTGGTGCGTGCCCCCTTCGCCGGCACCGTGGGTGACGTGCTGGTGCGCGTGGGAGACTTCGTCAGCGCCTCCACGGAGTTGACCAGCGTGGCGCAGGCGGACGTCCTCGAAGTGAGCGTCTCCGTGCCGTCATCCCGCGCGCGCTCGATGAAGCTGGACACGGTGCTGGAGGTCCTCGACGCCCAGGGCAGGGTGGTGCTCACCAGCTCCGTCTTCTTCATCGCGCCCCAGGCCGACCCGCGCACCCAACTGGTGGAGGTGAAGGCCGCCTTCCGCAACACCGTCGGCCTGCGCCCCAGCGAGTTGGTGCGCACGCGCATCGTCTACTCCCACCGTGACGCCCTGCAGATTCCGGCGCTCGCGGTGGTGCGCCAGAGCGGCCAGCCCTTCGCGCTGGTGGTTCAGGAGCAGGAGGGCCGGACGGTGGTGGCGCGCCGACCCATCACCCTCGGTGCGCTGGGGGACAGGACCTACGTCGTGGAAGGAGGCCTCAAGGCGGGAGACCTCGTGGCCGTCTCGGCCATCCAGGCCCTGCGCGACGGCATGCCCGTGACGGTGAAGGCCACCGCATCCGCACCGCGCGCGGAGGCCGTGAAGAACGACCTTCGCGAGAGCCGTCGCTGAACCCAGGGGACCCAGCGCACCATGTTCATCGACTTCTTCATCCGCAGGCCCGTCTTCGCCATCGTCTGCTCCATCCTGCTGACGCTGGTGGGTGCCATCGCCATCCCGACGCTGCCCATCGCTCAATACCCGGACCTGGCACCCCCGCAGGTGACGGTGACGGCCAACTATGTCGGCGCCAGCGCCGAGGTCGTGGAGAGCGCCGTCACCATCCCGCTGGAGCAGGAGCTCAACGGCGTGGAGGGCATGCGCTACATCACCTCCACCAGCAGCAACGACGGCTCCAGCCAGATCGTCATCACCTTCGAGTCCACGCGCGACATCGAGGTGGCCGCCGTCGACGTGCAGAACCGGGTCAGCCGCGCGGCCTCGCGCCTGCCCTCGCAGGTGAACCAGACGGGCATCGTCGTCAACAAGGCCTCCAGCCAGATTCTGCTGTCCGTGGCGCTCTTCAGCCCGGACGACCGCTACGACGTGAAGTTCCTCAGCAACTACGCCGACGTGAATCTCAAGGACGCCATCAAGCGCGTGCGAGGCGTCGGTGAAGTCCGCATCTTCGGCGAGCGCAAGTTCTCCATGCGCCTGTGGTTGGACCCCACGGAGCTGGCGCGGCGCAAGCTCACCCCGCAGGACGTGACGCGTGCGTTGCAGGAGCAGAACCTCCAGGTGGCCGCGGGCCAGGTGGGCCAGCCTCCGTCCGCGGCGGACCAGCCCTACCAGCTCTCTGTGCGGGCCCGAGGACGACTGGTGGAGCCGGAGGAGTTCGGTGACATCGTCCTGCTGCGCCAGCATGACGGCAAGAGCGTCCGGGTGAAGGACGTGGGCCGCGTGGAGATGGGCGCGGAGAACTACAGCACGCTCTTGCGCTTCGACGGGAAGCAGGCGGTGGGAATCGTCACCTTCCAGTTGCCCACCGCCAATGCCCTGGACGTGCGTGACGCCGTCTTCAAGGAACTGGAGCGGTTGTCCACGCAGTTCCCTCCGGGCATGACGTACCGGACGGGCACGGACACCACGCTCGCGGTGCGCGCCACCGTCCATGAGGTGCTCCGGACCTTGGTGGAGGCGATTGTCCTCGTCATCCTCGTCATCTTCCTGTTCCTGCATGGCTGGCGCAGCGTGCTCATCACCGCCCTCACGCTCCCCGTCTCGCTGGTGGGCACCTTCGCCTTCGTGCGGTTGATGGACTTCTCCATCAACACCCTCACCTTGTTCGGCCTCACCCTGGCCACGGGCCTCGTCGTCGATGACGCCATCGTGGTCATCGAGAACATCGAGCGGCTCATGGTGGAGCGGAAGCTGTCGGCCGCGGAGGCCGCTCGCGAGGGCATGAAGGAGGTGTCGGGCGCGGTCATCGCCATCTCCATCGTGCTGGTGGCGGTGTTCGTCCCGGTGGCGCTCTTTCCTGGCACCACGGGCGCCATCTACCGCCAGTTCGCGCTGACCATCGCCGCCTCGGTGGCGCTCTCCACCTTCTGCGCCTGCACGCTCACCCCCGCCTTGAGCGCGCGGATGCTCGTGCACCACACAGGGGAGAAGTGGTGGCTCTTCCGGCAGGTGGACACGGTGCTCGACGGGATTCGAGTCGCCTATGGCCGGAACCTGCGAAGGCTGCTGAAGCGCCCGGTCATCATCCTGGTGGCGTTCTTCCTGTGCCTCGGCGCCACGTTGGCGCTCGTGCGAGCCACGCCCAAGGGCTTCATTCCCGACGAGGACCAGGGCTACCTCCTGGTCTCCGTGCAGGGGCCGGAGGGGACGTCGCTGGCCGAGACGGAGAAGGTGATGGAGCAGGTGGAGGCGGTGCTGAAGGCGCAGCCCGAGGTGCGCGCCATCTTCGCCAACGGTGGTTTCTCCTCTCAGGGCACGGGCCCCAACATGGCCAGCATCTTCGTCCCGCTGAAGCCGTGGGACGAGCGGCCGGGGAAGGACCAGTCCGTGGCCGCGCTGGTGGAGCGGCTGCGCGGGCCGTTCGGGCGCATCGACGGCGCGCGGGTGATGCCCTTCCAGCCTCCGGCCATCCGGGGCGTGGGCAGCGTCGGCGGCTTCCAGTTCATGGTCGAGGACGTCGCCGGCACCTCCTCGCTGGACCAGCTCGCCGCCACGGTCCAGGAGTTGATGGCGAAGGGCAACGAGGAGGGCCGGTTGCGCGGCGTCTTCACAGGCTTCAACGCGGACACACCGCTGCTGGACGTGGAGGTGGACCGGCAGATGGCCAAGGCGCTGGGGGTCCCCATCGAGCAGATTTTCAGCACGATGCAGGTCTACATGGGCAGCCAGTACGTCAACGACTTCAACTACGCGAACCGCTCGTACCGCGTCTATGTCCAGGCCGAGCAACAGTTCCGCGACAGCCCGAATGACATTGGCGCCTTCTACGTGCGCAGCGACAGCGGAGACATGATTCCGCTGGAGTCACTGGTGAAGGTGGCGCCCACGGTCTCCGCGCAGGGCATCCGCCACTACAACCTCTTCCGCGCGGTGGAGCTGAGCGGTCAGGCCGCGCCGGGGGTGTCCTCCGGTCAGGCCATGGATGCGATGGAGTCACTGGCCGCGCAGGTCCTTCCGCAGGGGATGAGCGCGGAGTGGACGGGCATCAGCCTGGAGCAGCGGCAGAGCGGTGGGGAGACGCTGGTCATGTTCGGACTGGGGCTGCTGTTCGTGTTCCTCGTGCTCGCGGCGCAATACGAGAGCTTCACCCTTCCGCTGGTCATCATCCTCTCCGTGCCATTGGCCATCCTGGGGGCGCTGGGGTTGCAGTGGATGCGAGGGTTCGCCAACGACGTGTTCTGTCAGTTGGGGCTCGTCATGCTGGTGGGCCTGGCGAGCAAGAACGCCATCCTCATCGTGGAGTTCGCGGAGCAACTGCGCGAGAGCGGCAAGAGCGCCGTCGACGCGGTGGTGGAGGCTGCGGAGGTCCGCCTGCGCCCCATCCTGATGACGTCGTTGGCCTTCCTGCTGGGCGTGGTGCCGCTGATGACCGCCGAGGGCGCGGGCGCCGCCTCGCGCAACTCGCTGGGGACGGCCGTGTTCGGAGGCATGCTCGTGTCCACGGTGGTGAACTTCGCCTTCATCCCCGGCCTCTATGTGCTGATGCAGAAGCTGCGCGGCGAGGCGCGGCGTCCCGTCGGGGCTCCCGGTGACGGGGCTCGGCGGGAGACGAGGTTGGCCGAGGGCCAGGGCTGACCGTTCACGCATCGCCCGCGCCTTCTTCAAATCAGCGTCGCGCTGCACTAGAACGTCACGACTCCCAGGAGTCCCCACGCGTGCAGCCCACTGCCCCCCGACGTCGAGAGCCGCTGGAGCCGCACCGCTCATGGTGGTCGCGGTTCCTGGACTTCATGGAGCTGGACTCGCCCGAGGGGCGGTGGGGACTGGGGCTCGTGGTCGGCCTGCTCATCATCGGCTTCTGGCCGCTGCTGCTGCTGGCGGTCCTCGACGTGAGCGGCACGCCCCGCAAGATGCTGGTGGCCCTGGGGCCCGCATCCATCTGCCTGGGTCTGGCCCTTCTCATCCTGGTGTGCGGCCACCGGTATGGCGAGTCGCTCCGGTGGTCGCGCGGCCAGACGTGGGGGCTCGCGGCGCTGTTCCTGGGCCTGGGCCTGCTCGGCGGCGTGGGCCTCTGGTTCAGCGAGAGCTGAGGGCGCGCGAGGCGCCTCAGCCCTGCTCCGCGCCCTCGAAGGTGAGCTTCGCTTTGTTCATCACGTGCTCCACCGCGAGCAGATACCAGGCCAGCTCGGTCAGTCGCTTCGTCGTCTCCGGCGACTCGCGCAGGGCGGCGTGGGTGTCCTCCGCGGTGAGCCCGAAGGGCGCCGTGTGGTCGCGGATCAACTGCTCCAGCTTCTCCGGCGTGAGCTGAAGCTTCTCCGCCTCGGTGACGGCCTTCAGCACGATGCCAATGTGCAGCCGGCGCTCGGCGTCCGCGCGCGTGGTGGGGTCCGTCAGCCAGCCCTGGAGCGCCTCCCGCTGCTCGTCGACGTCGAACTGGTGCTCGACCAGGGACTGTCCCTCGGCCTGGGCCCAGCGGCGGCGCAGCTCCTCGTCCACCAGCGCGCGGGGCAGCTCCACCGGCGCACGCCGGGCCACCTCGTCCAGCACCATGTCCCGGGCCCGCACCCAGAGCTCCGCCGCGCCCTCGTCCTCCAGCGTGTCACGGAGGTGGAGCAGCACCTCTTCCAGGGTGCCGCCCATCCCGAGCTGCTCGAGGAACTCCGGGCTGCTCTCCGGCGGCATCGTCACCTGATGCGCGCCGCCGACGTCCACGAGGAAGCGCGCGGGCTTGCCGCGCAGGGACTCCACTGGATAGGTGTCCGACAGCTCCAGGGCGATCTGCATGGACTCGCCCACCTTCCCACCCTCCTCCACGGCCTCGCAGAACCCGGGCAGCGCCTCGATGGGCGCCAGCTCCGTCTTCATGCCGAAGCGCGCGGAGAAGGGGATGAGGTGCCCATCGCAGTACCCCACGATGTTGAGCTGCACCTCGTCGCCCATCTCCAGCGACTCGCCCGGTTGACGCTCGCGCGTGGTGGCCAGGGCGCGGCGCTTCTCGTGGAAGGCGCGCAGGAGGTCTTCTTGCGTCAGGTCGTCCGGGGTGGGGACGAGCACCGAGATTCCCTCCAGGGAGGGGGCCGCCACGCTGGGAAGGGTGAGGGCCTCCTCGGAGACGGTGCTCACCACCGGGCTCATCTTGAGGAGGCGCTCGACTCCCCGACCAGGTCCTTGAGTCCGTTGCTTGCTGCTCACGAATGCTCCCGGAAGATAGGCGTGCCAGCGTCCGCGCCAATGGGGGGAAAAGCGACGGCTCGGCATGGACCAGGGCATAGTCCAGCCGAGCCGCTCTGACAAACCCCGAAGGGAGGGGCGCTGATTAGAAGAAGGCGCCCACGATGCTGGACACCGTGGAGACCGCGGCGCCGACCTGGCTGACAATCGGGATGTTGGTGGCCGCGGCGATGGAGCCCACGGCGGTGATGACGGACGTCACCTTCTTGCCCGTGCTCGCGTTCTTGTCCATCAGCGTCGCGCCCGCGTTGGCCACGTCGACCGCCGCGATGGCCACGTTGACGCCCGGAGCGAACCGGCCCAGCGCCTTGGCGGCGGTGGTGCCAGCGGCCTTCGCGCCCTGCTTGAGGGCGGCCTCACCGACCTCCGTGCCAACCTCCTTCAGCGCGGCCTTGGCGGCCTGGCGCGTGCCGCTGCCCAGGATGCCCTCGGCCAGCGTGCCGCCCGTCTTCGCCACGTCCGCGGCGACGTTCTTGGCGGCCTTGGTGATGCCGCTCGCCGTGGCGCCCTCGAAGACGCCCTTGGTGGCGACGTTCTTGACGGCCTTGAGCACGTCGTCGCTGGCGTTGGGGAGCTTGCTCTTGAAGGCGTCGACGGCCTTCTTGCCGGCCTCCAGCTTGTCCTTGAAGACGGTGCCGCCGAGCACGCCGCCCATCACCTTGCCGCCGACGATGCCGCCCGTCGCGGCGGTGAGGCCGGCCTTGGTCGCGTCCAGCGTCGAGCGCGTGGCGCTGATGATGTCGTCCTTGCTACCGGTGCGGATGGCCTGGCGGATGTCCTTGACGGCCGTGGCGCCCGACAAGAGCGCGCCGGGGATGCCCGCGTGGCGCGCGAAGGCCTTCATGTTCGCGCCCAGCTTGGTCAGGCCCTTGAACTCGCCCTTGGCGTAGGTGGGGTTGCTGACGAAGTCGAGGTTCTTGCCCGTCAGCAGGCCCTCGGCGCCCTTCTTGATGTTCTTGATCTGCTGGAAGGCGTCCTTGCCGAAGCCGAAGGCCTTCGCGCTCTGGGTCGCGACCGCGGTCCCGCCCTTGATGAGCTCCTTGTTCTCCTGGACGGTCTTCTGCACGTCCTGGACGGTCTTCTGGACGTTGGTGCGGACGGTGTTGAGCGTCTTGCGGATGTCGAAACCCATGGGGGGCCTCACGATAAATTGGATGGAACCTGCAGGGATTATCGGGATCACCGGGCAAGAGTTGCGTCGGTCGGGCCTTCATCGCGAACCCCGCGAACACGGCGAGCCGGAGTCCGCAGGCCCTTGGAATCATTGGGCTCTTGAGCAAGCCGCGGGGGGTGGACATCACCCCATTGACGAGAAAAGACCCGGCGAATATTGAACGCGTTCAAATTTGAACGGGTTCAATATGTCCCTGCGTGAGCGAGCCAAGAGCGACAAGTGGGAGCGGATCCGCGCCGCGGCGAAGCGGCTGTTCGTGGAGCGCGGGTACGCGGGCACGACGGTGCGAGCCATCGCCGAGGAGGCGGGCGTCGCGACGGGCACGGTGCTGGTGTACGGCGAGACGAAGGACGCGCTCCTGCACGAGCTGTGGCGCGCGGAGGCGATGCCGCTGGTCGAGCAGGCGGTGTCGTCCCTGCCGGACGGCGCCTTCGTGGACCGGTGCATGCACCTGTTCACACCGCTCCTGGCGCACTACGCCTCGCACCCCGAGCTGGCCCGCGCCGTGGTGAAGGAGCTGCCGTGGCTCACGGGCGCCGCCGAGTCGCTGCACCGGCCCGCGCTGGCGAGGTTGGTCGGCGCGCTGGCGCGAATCGTGGACGAGGCGAAGGCGAGCGGAGAGCTGCGCGCGGACGTGGAGCTCCAACTGGCGGCGGAGCTTGTCTTCTCCGTGTACCACGCGGCGGTGCTGCGCATGCTCTCGCCGCTGACGCACTCGACGGGGGCCGAAGCGAGGGACGTCCTGCGCCGCACCCTGGCCACGCTGCTCGTCGGACTGGGTTCCAGGAGGTCGTCGTGAAGGTGCTGATTGTCGGCGGTGGAATCGGTGGGCTCGCGCTGGGCGCGGCCCTGGCGCGTCGTGACGTGGAGGCCGACCTCATCGAGCGGCGGCCCTCCTACGAGGACGAGGGCGCGGGCATCGTGCTCGGCCCCAATGTGATGTCGGTGATGAAGGGGCTCGCGTTGCACGAGGCGGTCGTCGCCGCCGGGCATCCGGTGGGCCTGGCCCGAATCACGGACGCCTCTGGCCGCGTGCTCCAGCAGACGGCGTACGCGATGCCGGACATGCCGCTCCCGGCCACGGCCATCCACCGCAACGAGCTGCTTCGGGTCCTGCGTGCCGCGTCCCCCGCGCCGCGACACGGCGTGACGGTCGCGAGCCTGGAGCGCGGCGCGGACGGCGTGGACGTGGTGTTCTCCGACGGCACGGCGGGTCGCTATGACGTCGTGGTCGGCGCGGACGGCATCCGCTCCACCGTGCGGGCCCATGTCCCCGGCGCCGACGTGCCCTCGCGCTACTCCGGCTACACGTGCTGGCGCCTCGTGGTCGACGGGCACTTCGGGGACGGCGTGGTCGAGATGTGGGGCCGGGGAAAGCGCGCGGGCGTGGTGCCGCTGGGAGCAGGGAAGTCGTACGTGTTCCTCACGCTCAATGCTCCGCGTCGCGCGCCTCCGCCGTGGAAGGACCTCGCTGGCTTCCGGGCCCTGTACGCCGAGTTCGCGGACCCGGCCCGCTCCGCGCTGGCGGCGTTCGAGCGGCTGGAGGGGCTGCGGCACAACGACATCGAGGATTGCTCCGCGCCGCGCTGGTGGAGTCCCGGCGTCGTGCTGCTCGGCGATGCCGCCCACGCCGTGACGCCCAACCTGGGGCAGGGTGCGGGGCTCGCCATCGAGGACGCCGCCGCGCTCGCGCACCTCCTCGTGACGCAGGGCCCCACGGACGCGGCGCTGGCCCGCTACGAGAGCTTCCGTCGCCCGCGCGCGGAGCGGATCCGCGACCGCTCGTGGATGCTCGGGAAGGTCGCCCAGTGGGAGAGCGGCCTCGCGCGAAGCCTGCGCGACGTGGCGATGGCGTGGACGCCGGAGTCGGTGGCCCGCGCGGAGCTCGAGAAGGTCGTCCGCGACATGCCTGGCGTGCCCGTCGGCTGAGGCGTGGCGTGGGCCCTTCCGCGGCCGTGGTGTTTCACGCCCACCCTTGCAGGACCGCAGTTCAATGCCTAACTCCCTCCGGCGATCCAGGAACCTGGATCTTCGTACCGTGAGCGGGAGGCATTTTTGTCGAATCGCGACCCCGAAGAGCTTCTGACGCCGAGCGAAGCCGGGCATGTCCTGGGCCTTTCGCCCGACACGGTGCGTGTGCTCTGCGACAAGGGCCGCCTGCCGGCGCTGCGCACCATGAGCGGGCGACGGCTCGTGCGCCGAGGCGACGTCGAGCGTCTGGCGGAAGAGCGTCAGCGCAATGCGCGGCCCAAGGCTCGGGGCCGCGAAGTGTGACGCCCTGCTTCTCGTCACCTCATGGGATGGCGGGACGAGGACGCCGAAGCGAGTGACAGCGGATTGGCTTGGGGCTGCTCGCATGCGCCCGGACTGGATGGCCCGTGACCGAGAAGCGTGAGCAGCCTCAGAGAACCGAGACCGTCCATCCGCCCGACTGTGAGGCCGCGGTGCTCTTCGAGGTCCTCTGGTCGGCGTTGGCCGACCTGCTGGGAACGCCGGCCACGGCGACCCTCATCCGTCGCAGCTTGAAGCACGCCGCGAGAACCGTGCCCGAACTCCAAGGCATCTCCGTCAGCCGGGAGCGCTTCGAGTACCACCTGTTCCTTCCCCCCGAATGGAAGGCCGGCACCGCCGGAACGCTGGACGGCCTGCGCGAAGTCGCACGCGAGCTGCAGCCGCTCCTGCGGGAGCTCACGGGCCCCGTGGTCCTTCGCAGGCTCCGCGGGATTCCCGAAATCGAGCGCTGTCGTCTGTTTCCTCCAGAGGATGAGTCATGATCGCCAAGAAGACCTCTCTCGAGTCCGAGACCACGGGTGACGTGGCGCTGGACCGGATTCTCGGAGGCGGGATTCCCGCCCGCTCCATGGTGGTCATCGCCGGCGAGCCGGGGTCCGGAAAGACGGTCCTGACGCTCCAGATGCTCTTCCATGCGGCGCGTCAGGGAAAGAAGTGCCTCTACTTCACCACGCTCTCCGAGCCGGCCCTCAAGGTCATCCGCTACATGCAGTTGTTCGACTTCTTCGATGTCGAGCTGCTCGACAAGCAGGTCATCTTCGTCGACCTCGGTGCGTGCGTGCGCCAGGGCGCGGAGCGGACGCTCGCGGAGATAGAGGCGCGCGTCGAGAAGCATGAGCCGGACTTCGTGGCCATCGACAGCTTTCGCGCCATCGGCGAGCTCCTCCAGAACCAGGGTGGGGGGGCGCGTCCGTTCATCTATGACCTCGCGGTCCAGACGGCGAGCTGGGGCGCGACGACGCTGCTCGTCGGCGAATACACGCGGGAGGAGTTCCCCGTCTTCGCCGAGTTCGCGGTGGCCGATGGCATCATCCGTCTGGGCAGCGAGCGGCAGGAACTCACCTCGGTGCGCGAGCTGGAGGTGCTCAAGCTGCGGGGCGCGGGCTACACGTCGGGCCGGCACTTCTTCGACATCAGCAAGGCGGGCGTCTCGTTCTACCCTCGCGTGAGCACTCCTTCGGACACCCAGGTCCAGCCCAGCGCGGACCCGGGGGCGCGCGCCACCATGGGCGTCGAGGGCCTGGATGACCTGCTGGGTGGCGGACTCCCGAGCGGGAGCGCGACGGTGATTCAGGGCGGAACGGGCAGCGGAAAGACGCTGCTCAGTCTCCAGTTCCTCATCGAGGGGGCTCAGCGGGGTGAGAAAGGCGTCCTCTTCACGCTCGAGGAGACTCCCGACCAGCTTCGCTCGATTGCGCGCAGCGTGGGTTGGGATCTGGCCGCGCTCGAGGAACAGGGGAAGCTGGTCATCAAGTACACGTCACCCGTGGAGCTGTCGACGGACCGCTTCCTCTATGAGGCTCGCAAGGAGGTGAGCGCGCTGGGGGCCACCCGAGCGGTGTTCGACAGCCTGACCACCATGTCCCTGGGGGTGCCCTCGGACCGTCGCTACAAGGAGATGGTCTACGCCATCGCGAAGCACATGCGCGGCGCCGGCGTCACGCTCCTGATGACGGTCGAATCCGAGCAGCTGCTGGGCACCGCGGTCATCTCGGGGCACGGGGTCTCCTTCATCGCCGACAACCTCATCCAGCTGCGCTACGTGGAGATAGGCAACAAGCTGGAGCGGGCCATCTCGGTGCTCAAGGCGCGCGGCATCAAGCACAACTCCGAGCTTCGGTCGATGACCGTGGGCTCGGACGGCTTGAAGGTGACCTCGGGGCGCTTCAAGGACCTTCGCGGTGTTCTCACCGGCCTTCCCACCCGGGAGCCGAGGGAGAGCCCATGAGCGCGGAGTACGACGCCGAGCTTGGTCGCATCGCGCGGACCCTCTCCGAGATTGCGCGCACGCTCGAATCGGCCGACAGGGCGGATGAGCGGGTCCAGCGCACGCTGGAGCTGACGCGGGTGCTCATTCCCTACCGGCGATGTGCGCTCTTGAAGGCGTTCTCAGGCACTTCGTACACGCTGGTCGTGGTGCCGGAGCCGCCCGCCTCGGAGCGGGGGGCGCTCCTGTCGACCCTCACCCGGCTCTTCCGCCTCATCGCGCACGCCGACGAGATTGGCCGCTCGTCCGATGCGCATCCGCACCTGACCTTGCCCTTGATGGGATTGGACGAGGTCATCGGACTGGTTCGCATGGAGCCCTCCGAGGACATCTCCTACGACGTGCAGCATCTCCGGCTGCTCTCGGTCATCACGGCGCAGCTCGGCGCCTACCTGACCATGATCAAGCTTCGCGACGAGGACGCGCAGCGGACACGGGAGCTCGCCGCGGCCCATGACTTCCAGCAGATCCTCGTGGGGGTCGTCAGCCACGACCTGCGCAATCCGCTCTCGGTCATCACCACCGTTGCCTCCCACCTCCTGCGCAAGACGGAAGACCCCCAGCGGGCGAAGGCCATCGAGCGAGCCCTGCGGAGCGCGGAGAGAGCCAACCTCATCATCAACGACCTCCTGGATGTCACCCATGCTCGAGTGACCAGTCACCTGCCCGTGTCCCGGCAGCGCATCGACCTCCTGGCGCTCCTCAAGGAGGCCCTCGACGACCTGGGTCTGTCCCATCCCGGGCGGGAGATTCAGTTGGTGGCGACGGAGGTGGTCGTCCTCGGCGACTGGGACCCTGGCCGCCTCACGCAGGTGGCCACCAACCTCATCACCAACGCCCTGCAGTACGGAGCGGAGCGTGCGCCCGTCCGCGTCACACTCCGGGCGGAGGCTGACGAGGTCGTCTTCGCGGTGCACAACCGGGGCCCCGTGATTCCGGATGACCTGGTGCCGGTGTTGTTCAATCCCTTCCGGCAGGGCCAGCACGCGCAGCGGCGCGTGGCGGGCGGAGGGTTGGGCCTCGGGCTCTATATCGTCGAGCAAATCGTTCGAAGCCACGGAGGAACGGTCTCCGTGCGTTCTTCTGAAGCAGAGGGGACGACCTTCACGGTGGTGCTCCCCCGGTCGATGACGAGTCAGCGTGCGAGTGAGGATGCTCCCGCGCGGAGCGCGAGTCATGGGCAGGAGCTTGCGTCCATGGAGCGTGGGAACGCCGGTTCAACCACGGTGATGGTTGTCGAGGACGAGGACGAGGTCCGGCTCGGTATCTCGGAGATTCTGGAGGGCAGGGACTACAAGGTGGTTCCCGCGTCGAATGGCCAGGTGGCGCTCGAGCTGCTCCGACAGGGCCTGCGTCCTGGTCTCATCCTCCTGGACATCCGGATGCCCGTCATGGATGGCGAGACGTTCTACAATGCCTGTCGTGAAGACCCCGCGCTCTCCTCGATTCCGCTGTTGATTCTCTCCGCGGATGCCGCCACCGCGGTGAAGCTGACTCGAGGTGGGGCCTCGGGCTTTCTGGCCAAGCCCGTCCAGCCGGAAACCCTGCTCCGCGCCATCGAGACCTTCTCTCAATAGCTGTCGCGAGGAGGGGGCGTGCGCCCTTCGAGGCTCTCTCGAAGGGCGGCACGCTCCTCCCAGGTGCCTACTGCTGCGGCTGGACGGCGGAGGGGTCCATCCAGAAGCTCTCCCACTGGTGCCCGTCCAGGTCCTCGAAGCTGCGCTGGTACATGAAGCCCTGGTCCATCTTCTCCTTGGACTCCTTGGCGCCCGCCGCGAGCGCCTTCTCCAGCAGCGAGTCGACGGCGGCCCGGCTGTCCACGGTCAGGGCGATGATGACCTGGGTCGTCTTCGTGGCATCCGCGACCTCCTTCTTGATGAAGCCCTTGAAGTAGGGCTTCACCAGCAGCATCGCGTAGATGTCCTCGCTGATGACCATGCACGTCGCGTTGGCGTCGGTGAACTGGGGGTTGAACGTGTAGCCCAGCTTCGTGAAGAAACCGACGGCGCGGTCCAGCGACTCGACGGGGAGGTTGACGAAGATCTTGGTGCCCATGGTGCGTCTCCTTCAGAGGGGTGGATGAGGTGAGCGTCGCCTTCATCCTCACGACGAACGTATTTTGGGGAGATCGACACGGGATTTATTTTTGCCCGAGGGCGGCGGCGAGGAGGCGCCAGGTCGGACCGTCCGTCCGCGCGCGCCCTCCCCGCGAGTGCAGGCTAGAAAACTGGCAAATGTTGATAAGCAGAGAATCCAGGGATAGGTTCGCTTGGGTACCCCTCGACTCGGAGTCTCTGGATGAAGAAGTCATTTTTGACAGGGTGGATGACCCTGGCCGTGCTCGCGCCCCTGCATGCCAGCGCGCAGAGTGCCATCGTCGCGTTCGGCGACAGCCTGAGCGACAACGGAAACAACGGAGTCTCCACCAGCGGTCCGAACACTCAACCGGCCAGTCAGATTTACGGGGTGTGGGTCAAACAGCTCGCCACCGCGCTCGGGTTGCCGCTCACGGCCTCCGACGACGGCGGGACGAACTACGCACGAGGAGGGGCGCTCACGAGCGGAATGACGACCCAGGTGAACTCCTACCTGAACAAGGCTCCTCAAATCACCTCCACGACGCTGTTTACGTTGTGGGGCGGCGCCAACGACATCAGCCGGAAGGTGGAGGAGAACCCGCTGAACTCGACGGCCATCAAGGCCGCGGCGGCCCAGGCGGCTTCGAACGTCGAGGCGCAGATTCGTAAGTTGGTCGCCGCGGGCGCCAAGAAGATTGTCTGGGTGAACCTTCCCCCCTTGGAGAAGACGCCGAAGGCGCGAATCATTCCGGGCGGCTTGGGGACGTACGTGTTCGCGCCTCCCGTGACACATTTCAACAGCCTGTGGGTTCAGGCGCTGAAGCGGCTGCGCACCGACCACCCGACCGTGACCTTCTATGGCGTGGATGCTCACAAGCACCTCAATCTCATCATCGCGTCGCCCTCGACGTATGGGCTGACGAATGTGAAGGACTCGTGCGAAGGCAAGTCAGTCAACCCGGACAAGTACCTGTTCTGGGACCTCGCACACCCGACCAGCTACGGGCACAGCATCTTCGCGGACCTCGTCTATGACCTGGTCTCCGACATCCCCGGCTTCGGTGCGCCATTCCCGGTGGACCCGTCCGTGATGGCACCCGAGAGCACCTTGTAGACCTCGTGTTCGCTGCTCGTGCCATTCCGCGGAGCTGCGCGGCGGAATGGCACGGGCTGTCGTGACCCGTCGGCTCGAAGACACCGCGAACCGGAGGCTACGGCTCCGGGTAGTGGAGCACGCGACCGTCTCCGACAATCCAGAAGTTCGCCGCCGTCTCCATCGCGAGGTCGTGCAAGGGCTTGTCCGTCAGGTGCGCGGGAAGGCTTGGCCCCTTGGCCCAGCCCTTCCCGGTCAGCCGATGCAGCCTGCCATTGTTGCTCTTGTCCACGATGTAGCAGTCGCCGTTCGACAACATCACCACACTGCTGAAGTCGACCGCCCCCCTAGGGGGAACCGATTGCTGTGTCCATTGGGCCACTCCACTCTTCCGCCAGACGCCTCCCTGGTCACCGACCGCGCATGCCGTGGTGGAGGACCTTGCCCACACCGCATTCATGGCTCCGCTGATGTCGCCAGGATTGTCCAGAGACTGCACATTCAAGCTGTCGTCCCCCGTGAAATAGGTCAAGACCGCTTGCTTGCCTCCGGTGACCGCCGACACCCACAGTTTTTCATTATCGTCTTGAGTGAGGTTCTCGGAGAAGCCGTGCAGCCCTGTGTAGCGGTGACCCTCCCGAGAGCTGTTGGGGGTTGATTGGGGAGGCCTCCCGAGGTTCCATTCAAAGGTCCTCCAGTAGAAGAGCTGGCCCGCGTCGGTGGCCATGTACACGATGGTGTCGAAGCCATTCTCGAAGCCCACCATTCCCACCACCGTGTCATTGACGGGAAGTTGCGACGCGAAGGCGCACGTCTCCCCGTCATGGATCGCCACCCGGCCGGACGCTCCGCCCAGGTAGACAGCCCCCTCGGAATCAACCCACGAGGCATACCAACCGTAGTTGCCGCAATGGTTCGGACTGGCCGGCGGACTCCCATCTGGAGGCGGCGTCGTCGTCGAAGCTCCAAAGCTGAAGCTCTCGAACCGCTCGTTCGCCGCCTTGCGCACGACCAGTTGTCCCCCGAGGCCGGCGATCCACACGGGATACCCGCCATTCGCTGGGGACATCGCCACCGTCCTCCAGGGGGCGTCGCCACCCGGACCTCGCAGATGAAAGTCGGCGACCTCTCGCAGCGTGCCCCCGCAGTCCCCCACCTCGTCCACCCCTCCCTTGCAGTTGTTGTCGATGGCGTCGCACACCTCCGCCGCCGTCGTCTTCACTCCAGGGTCCGAGTCATCGCAGTCCCGGCCGTTCGCCACGAACTCCGGGGGCGGTAAGGCGCCTTCGCAGGACGGCTTGGACGAATCACCCTCTCCATCACCATCTCCGTCGGGATAGAGGACGGTGAATCCCTCGTTGAGTACCTGGTCGCAGTCATTGTCCACGGCGTCACACACTTCGGTGTGGCCAGGAAAGGCACTCGCGCCCGTTTCGATGCTGTCGTCGCAGTCCGTGCCGCCGTTCGCGAGGGGGACGTAGCCATCCGCGTCCATGTCCGGCGTCTCCAGCATCACTGACTGCTCGTCCTCGACTCCCGCCGCGAAGACGACCACCTGACGGTCCACCTCCGGCCCATTACAGGTCTGCTCGTGCGCGGTGACGGTAAGACTTACGTCCCCGCCCCAATGGGGCTTGCGCAGAAGCACCCACTTCAATGGGGGGGAAATGGAGGCCAGGTTCGAGGCTGTCTCCTCCATCCTTGTCGTGGCGTCCTGTGCCCCCTGCGCCACCACACGGATACAGCCCGTCCTGAAGCTCGCCGTGTAATGGATGGAAACAGGGAGGGCGCGCCCTCGTTTGAGTTCTTCCAGTCCTGGCACGCTGCAGCCCGCGAGGACAGACAGCCACACTCCGAGCCACGGGGTCAGATACCTCATCGTCCCTCCCTCGACCCGTCCTGCTCCCAGTTGGAAATTGGCATGGGCTTGGGCAGGCCACGAGCTTATCGATTTCCCTCCACCCACCAAGTCCGGCCGCCCATCTGGCAAGGAGTTTGGGAGCCGGGTTGTCTCACTCGAAGAGGGACAGCTCCGCGATGGAGGTCACCTCTATCTCCTGGGGCGAGGGCCACATGGACAGCAGGCGGACATACCGGACCGGGGGGCCTCCGGGCAGGGAGATGTCGAGGAAGGCGTACTCGTACCCTGGGATCGGTGGGTCCCATGGACTGTCCGCGTCGCTCACGTTGCGAAAAAGCCGGCTGTTCCCTGTCGTGGGTGATTCGGCGAGCGGTCGCCTGGCGAGCTCGGACCACTGCACTCCGTCCTCGCTGCCTTCGATGACCACCTCCTGTCCATACGTCCTCAGTCCGCGGATGACCACGCGCGAGAGCTGGGCTGGCGTCTCCAGTTGCACGCCCACGCGCCGTGGGCTGGAAGAGGGCTCCCCCCTCGGCCACAGCTCGGAGATGCGCTGTTCGGCGAGCAGCCCATCCGTGAACGGGCAGGGCACGTCAGTCACCGGATGGCACCGGGCCCCCCGGCTGAGTGGGCGCAACGCACCCGCCGGCAATGGCAGTCGCTCGCTGCGCCATTCGAGTCGGAAGTGGAGCCAGGCCTCGTCGCTGGTGAGGGCATCGCGGCGCCAGGCGCCCGCGCTCACCACTCGCACCTGGGCCTCCAGTGTGGCGAAGTCCTCGAGCAGCCAGGGCGGCAGGAGCCTGGGCGAGGTGACGGCCTCTTCGTTCCAGACGAGGCCCTCCTTCGTGTGGAGCTGGAACACGGGCCGCGGAATCGAGGGGTCCTCCAGGTCACCCTCCGGGCTTCCGGGTTGCGGTGTGGTGTCGTCGATATCGACCACCACGCCTCGGGGCGCCTCGGGCGCGGACGGTGGCGGTGCGAAGGTCAGCCACCTTCCGGTCGGGGCATCGCTCCAGGCGAGGTCCGCATCCCAGACACGCAGCACCGGCAGCTCGGAGTCTCCTCCTCCGTTGACCTGGGTGAACGAGACGAACGCCGCGGGGCCGTCCTCCAGGGGCGTCGCCACCCGGAAGCGGGCGCGGGCGTTCGGTCTTGGCGAGGAGCCTCCTCCCGTCACGAAGGGCCCGATGTCCCCCGAGAGGATTTCCAGCACGAAGGCGCCATTGTCGCGCGTGGTGGTCATGCCATACGGCGAGAAGTCGAGCGGGTCGCGGTAGATCTTGCTGTGTCGTCCCCCGTCCAGTGGCAGCGCTGTCGAGTGGAAAGGGGAGCCGTCAGCCCTCAGGGCCATGCCGTAGAAGAAGATGGGGGAGTCGGGAAAGGGCTCGCAGCCCGCGCTACCCAGGCTCACCAAGAGGACGCCCGCGAGAAGGGTGAGGCGCATGTCAGTACGTTCCTTTCAGCCCCAGCATGGGGAGGACGATGGGGAAGCCCCGTGCCTTGCGCACGAGGGAGGTCTTGTCCGTGCCCGCTGGCTCCGAGGTGTATTCGTAGAAGAGGACCTCCGTCTGGAAGGAGGCGTTCAGCAGGTCGAGGGAGGCCTCGAGCACGAGGTCATCCAGGGCCCACGCCTTGGCGGCGCGCAGGTCCACGCGCCAGAAGGAGGGCAGGCGCCCCGCCTGGCTCCGCTCCTGCCGCACCCACCGGGGATTGCCCTCGCTGTCCTCGGAGGCGCGCATGGGCTGCGGCGTGAGCTCCCCTGTTTCAGGGCGGCCCGTGTTGAAGTGGACGACGGCCCCCACGGTGTAGCCATTGCCGAGCTTGCGGCTGAGGGCCGCGTTGAAGACGTGCTCCTGCTCGAAGGCGAAGGGCACGGTGGCCAGGTCGGTGCCCAGCAACTGGTTCTGGTCATCGTAGCGCTCGATGCGCACCCGGCGCCGGCTCTGGAGGAAGCTGTAGGACGCCCATCCGAACCAGTCTCCGCCGAGCGCGTGGCGGGCCATCAGCTCGAGGCCATACGCGTGGCCGCTGCCGGCCGGGTCCGACGCCGCGATGCCGCCCCGCCGCCGCAGGTCGAGGAGCTGCTGGAGGCTGAACTCCACCGTGCGACGCAAGGGATTGTAGAAGGCGTCGGCGCTCAGCTCCCATGCGGGATGGGGCCTCCACTCGGCGCCCAGGTCGAACTGCAGGCCTTCCTGCAGCCCGTAGCGCAGGCCGGACGCCTCCATCACCGGGAGCTGGAGCATCACGGTGGGGGGCTGGTGGAACAGGCCCGCGCCCCCCTTGAGGACGACGGCCTCCGTGAGGGCGTGGCGCACCGTCAGCCGGGGTTCGAGCGCCGTGCGAGTGATTTCCCCGAGCAGTTGATAGACGTCCGCGCGCACGCCAGGGACGACCCTCCAGCGCGGTGAGGGGCTCCACTGCAGCTCGGCGTAGGCGCCGCTCGTGCGGGCGTCCGACGTGGGGCGGGTGAGCGGATCGTCCTCGGAGAAGTACTGGGAGCCGGCGGGGGCCTCGCTCCCGGTGGCGACGACCGTTCCCTGGCGCTGCTCCACGTCCGCGCCCACGGTGAGCTGCATCGTCGACCCAAGCTCCCGCTTCCAGCGCAGGCGCCCCGCGAGGCTCTTCTGCCGCAGGGCGAACTCACCGATTCGGACGCGGGGAGGGCCTCGCTCGGAGAAGATGCCCACCGTGTCGGCGCCCGCCGTGAGGCCCACCTCCAGCTCCCCGTCGGCGAGAGGGTGGAGGCCGCGGAGGTCCACCCGGTGAAAGCGCGTGATTCCGCCGCCGCCATTCGTGGGGTCCTTGGGCATGCCAGGCATGCCAGGTATCTGCCCTTCCTCCTCGGGAGCGTAGGACGCCAGGACATCGGAGCTCCCGAGGGCCAGGAGGCGCAGCCGCCCTTGCCCCACCTTCTGGTCGACGCGGGCCTGGTAGTCCCAGAACTCGGCGCCGACGGCGTTCGAGCCTGGCTTGGAGAGACTGTTGACCAGGAGCGAGCTCAGCAGGCCCGTGTAGCTCATCCGGCCGCCCACGCTGATGCTGGTGCCGGTGGACGCGAACGGCACCTCCAGGAAGGCGGCGCTGTTGATGAGGTCCAGGGTGGCCGAGGCGTGGACCCGGTCCTCGCGCGGGCGGGAGACGCGGCCCTCGACGATGCCGCCGAGCAGTCGCCCGTATTGGACGGGCGGTGTCCCGGGGAAGAAGTCGATGGCGTCGATGAACTCGGGCTGCACCACGGCCGGCCCGAGCATCAGGTGGTAGAGCATGGGGAGGCGGACCCCATCGACGAAGAAGCCCGTGGAGGCCGGCTGACTGCCTCGCACCACGGGATAGCCGAGGCCGGAGGCGAGGCTCGCCACGCCCGGCATCACCATGATGACGCGGAAGGGGTCTCCCTGCGTCCCGGGCACCTCGCGAACCTCCTGCGCGTGCAGTCGGATGCGAGTCACCTCGGTGCGCGGTCGGTCCTCCCTCACCACCGTCTCGTAGGGGCTCACCTTCAAGGGGTCGAGCCGGTAGATGACCTCGACCTGCTGGCCCTGGCTGACAGTCTCCAGGAAGGTGGTGGGCTTGTGGCCGGGGGCACGCACCTCGATGGAGTGGGTGCCGGCTGGGAGTTGGAGCATGAAGCGGCCTTCCGCGTCGGGCCGCACCACGTCCGACACTCCCGACACCTGGAGGGCGGCATCGGCCAGGGGGCGGCGCGTGCCCCGGGCGCGCACCGTGCCCCGCACCTGTCCCTCTCGCGGCGCCTCGGGAGGCTCCTGCGCCAGCGGGGCGTGGGGCGCGAGCAGGAGCCCCAGGGTGAAGGCCCACCTGGTCAGGTACAACGGCAGTCGAGACATGAATCCCTCCGGTCCGCCAGAACAACGGGGCGGGGGCCCGGAACCGGCCAGCCCTTCGTCCGGAGATTCGCCGCGAGATTTCCTGTCCGCTTTTCTGGCCCCTGTTCGTTTCCCTCGGAGAATCCCTCCGGAGCCTCCCAGAGCCTTGGACACCGACATCCAGAGCGCCTACCTGCGCTACTTCCCGCTCATCCGGGAGAAGTGCCGCCGGATGCTGGGGGACTCCGACGAGGCGCAGGACGTCGCGCAGGAGACCTTCATCCGGCTGTGGCGGACGGGGCTCCCCAAGGACGCCCGCCATGCGACCGCGTGGATCTACCGGACCAGCACGAACCTGGCCGTGGACCGGCTCCGCCAGCGCCCGAGCAGCGCATCCGCCCATCGTTCGGAGGAGCTGTCGGATGAACGCTCCGCCGAGGCGACTTTGTGGCGGCGTCAGGAGTTGGAAGCCTATGCGCGGCACCTGCCCGCGGATGCGCTGGAGGCCGCCTTGCTGAGCCGGCTGGATGGATTGACGCAGCAGGAGATCGCCGAGGTGCTCCAGGTGTCGGAGCGCACCGTGCGGCGACTCCTCCAGCGGCTCGATGAGCAGGTGGAGCACCTGAGGAGGACGCTCGGACCATGACGACGACCCCACGGCACCCTTCCTTCCTCGAACTGGACCGCGTGGCGCTGGGCCTCCCGGGCCCGTCGCTCGCGCGGCACCTGGAGACCTGCGCCGAATGTGGTGCCTACCTCCAGCGCGTGAAGCAGCCCGAGTCCGTGCCCGTGTGGGCGCGGTCGCTTGGGACAGCGCCGCCCCGTGGGACGTGGCGTCTGGAGTGGAGGCGATGGGGTTTGCCCCTCGTCGCCACCGCCGCGCTGGCCTGTCTGGTGTTCGTGGTCGTCCCGGGGACGCCGTACGTGGCCCCCAAGGGCGCGCCCGCTGTCGCGGTCCATCTCAAGCGTGGCGAGCAGGTCTTCCTCTGGGATGGGCAGACGCCGCTCGTGCCCGAGGACCGCATCCGGTTGCAGGTGTCCTCGGAGTCGTACCGGTACGTCGCCGTGGCCGCGCGCGCGCCGTCGGGGTGGGCGGTGCTCTTCGCGGGGCCGCTCTCCGAGGGTCCAGACATGGCGCTGCCCGCGAGCTGGCGGGTGGATGAGGCGGGGGGCGAAGAGGTCCTGCGCGTCCTCTTCAGCCGCGAGCCGCTGCCCACGTCCCAGACCGAGGCGCTCTTCTCCGACGCGCCCAGGACTGAGAAGCTGTGGACCACCGAGCTGCGTCTGCCCAAGGGTCCTCCGCCATGAATGGATTCACCCGCGCGTGCCTCGTCGTCCTGCTCTCGTGGCTGATGGCCGCCACGGCCCGGGCCGAGGAGGCGCGTGCCACGCCCCCCGCGTCGAGGCGGATGGCCGTCATCGTGGGCTCCAACGCGGCGGTGCCCGGCCGGGCCGCCCTGCGCTATGCGCACGATGATGCGAGGCGGGTGGCGGACGTCCTCGTGCAGGTGGGAGAGGTCCGCGCGGAGGATGTCGCGCTGCTCCTGGACCCCACCCCCGCGGCGGTGCTCGCGGCGCTCGACGGGCAGCTTGCGCGCCTGCGCTCGACGCCCGGGGACACGATGTTGCTGTTCTACTACTCGGGGCATGCGGACCAGCAGGCCCTGTATCCCCAGGGCGCACCGCTCCAACTCGCCGCGCTGAAGCAGCGCATCGAGAGCTCGGATGCCACGGTGCGGGTGGGCATCATCGACGCGTGCCGGGGCGGAGGGTGGACGCAGGCCAAGGGGCTTCACGCGGAGGCGCCGTTCGCGCTGGAGGTGCCCCTCCATGTGCAGAGCACGGGCTCGGTGCTCATCGCCTCCAGCTCCGGCCTGGAGAACGCGCACGAGACGCAGGCCCTGGAGGGCTCGTTCTTCACCCATCATCTGGTGGCGGGGCTGCGCGGCGCCGCCGACATCGCTGGAGATGGCGAGGTGTCGCTCGTCGAGGCCTTCACCTATGCGAAGCAGCTCACCATCCGCGACACGTCGGTGTTCGTGGAGCGCCTGCAGCACCCCAGCTTCGACATGAACCTCCGGGGGCGCGATGACCTGGCCCTCACCCGCGTGGACTCAGGGGACAGTGTCGTCGTGCTCGTCCAGCGCCGGGGACCGCTGGAGGTGGTGCTCACGTCGACGGGGCAAAGCGTCATCGAGACCCCCGCTGGCGAGCGGCAGATGAAGGTGGCCCTGCGCCCGGGGCGCTACCTGCTGGTGCGCAAGGGCCCGGACCGCCCGGCCGTGCGCGAGTTCAGCATCCAGGCGGCGCAGTCGCTCCAACTCGACGAGGAGGACATGGTGCCGGCGAGCTTCGCCCCCATCGTGACCAAGGGGGCCGAGGACCCCGCCACGACCTGGGCCCAGGTCACGCCACACCGGATGGTGTTGCTCCACCCCTTGTCACTCGCGTTCGCGGTGACATTCCGGATGGAGTACGCCCACGCCCTCACCCCGTTCTGGGCGTTCACGCTCGAGCCCTCGTACTGGCAGGAGACCAGCGTCACGAGCTACACGATGGGCGGGTTCGACGCGGGCGCCCGCTACCATCTCTTCGGCAATGCTCCGGAGGGGCTCTTCGTCGGAGGGAAGCTGGGTATCAGCATCCTGGGGGTCAAGGATGATGGGGCCAACAGGACCATCTTCACGCTGCACCAGGCGCTCGAGGTGGGCTACTCGCTCCTCCTCTGGAACCGGCTCGTGCTGTCCCTGGGCGTGGGCGTGGGCAACGCCTTCTCGACGGCGCGGGACGTCAATGAAGACGGAATGTGGCACCCCATCGTCATCGACATGGGCCCGCGCAGGCCTCAACTGGGGCTCTCCGCGGACTATCGGGTCGCTGTCGGCGTCGCGTTCTGACGCCGCTGCTCCCCGAGCCTGGGACACGCCTCACTGGAAGGAGAACTTCGAGCGCAACTCCGGAGGCGCGAGCAGGTTGCTGTGTCCCGTGTTTGCGATTTCCGCCATGGTCTGCAACATCCGATGAATCACCCCGCACAGGGTGTCGCAATTCATGATGAAGGTCTGCTTCTTGGTCTTCTTGACCTTCTTCTTGCTGTCCAGCTTGTCCAGCTTCCCCTTGTAGGGTTTGAAGTAGTCCTGCACGTCGCGCAATGGGACGTTCTCGCCTTTCGCCGCCCTCGCGCAGAGCTCCTCCAATAGGTTGAACTTGGGCTGGACATGCTTCGCGAAGTCGAAGCCCGCGTCCTCGAGGTTGATCTGCGAGATTCGCAGGATGCAGAAGGTGAGGCGTTCGACTGACATCACGGGGCCGTAATCCACGTACGGGAGCGCCCTGGCTTTCGCCCATTTGCTTTGCGCGATTCGCTCTTGGGAGTTCGTATCGACCGTCTGGTCGAAGATCGTCACGATCGTCGGCTCCTCGAGGCTGAGGATGCACGGCACCCGGATTTCGGTGCGGAAGAACGTCTTGAGGGTCTTGTGGAGGAGGGTGAGCACGGAGGCATCCTCCGGACTCTCGAGCGTGGCGGAAGCGACTGACAGGTCCTTGATGAGCTTCCCGAGCAGGTCGACCTTGCCTTGATAGCGGCGCAGCTCGCGAATGAGGGAGAGCGCGAGCGCCGCCCGGCAGCCCCAGTTCCCGTAGAACACCTCGAAGAGGAAGCAGTTGTAGTGTTTGGTCTTGCCGTAGACCTGGGTCCACTCGCTGCAGTGTTTCTCCTTGAAGTCGATCACCCTGACCAGTTCATCGTACAGGACGCTCTTGTGGGTGTTCTCGTTGTCGAAGGGGATGCCCTGGTCATGAAGGGAGATGCACAGCTCCGGCCCGATTTCATCGAAGTTCATGCACAGGACGATGTCGCCGTAGCGAGAGCCGCCCGTCATGGCGTTGTACGTGAACTCCAGTCGGCCGAACACGTAGTCGATGTGGCCGAACTTGGCGTCCATCGTCTTGCTGGTGTACTTCGCGCTCTGGTTGCCGACCGTCGGTGACATCAACGAGTGACTGCTCTTGATGGCCTCGGTCTCGGTGCCGTGCTTGAAGTACATCGGCAGCTTGATGAAGTGCTCGTAGAGCATCCACTCCGCGCACGTCAGGACGATTTCCCGTGTGTCCTCCTCCACGGACAGGCGGGTATAGGTCTTCTTGACCTCGATGGGGTCGATCTTCCAGGCCGAGTACCCTGACTCCGCGTAGATCTCCCCGCTGTACAGCAATTGATAGAACTTCTCCTTGGTGACGCAGGCCCCCTCCTTGGGCGGGAGCTTCGTATTCAACTCTTGAATGACGAAGCAGAGGTTGCACTCGCTCAGCTCGATGAGGGTCGCCGGCAGCGAACCGCACGACACCGCCAGCACGTGCTGCTGCTTCAGTCTCTCCATGGCGAGCGTGTAGGCTTTTCCGTGCTTGTGGATGTACTCCTGGTAGATTTTCTCCTGGATTGTATTCGTCCACACCTTGCGCTGCTCGACGCGCCACTTGTCCATCAGGCTGATGGATTGAGTCGTCGAGGACGACGAGGGGGACTCCCCTCGTTCGTGGAGGTGGAGCAGGTACTTCAGCGTGTGCAGGCGGTCCAGGAAGATTCGCCGGAACAGCAGGTCGAAGTCATTCGGGTTGACGCTCAGGAGCCCCTGCGTCTGCGCGAGGAGGGTGACCTTGCGAAGCGCCTGATGGAATATATCCAGCTCGCCCTGCTTGTTGCTGAAGGGGATGGGACGCGCGAGCGTTTTCAACAGACAGTCGACCACCACGACGAGGTCGCAGGAGTTCGACTCGAGGTATTTCTTCGTCAACTCGAATGACTGGAGCTCGTAACCCTTCCAGAAGTCATAGGTGTTGATCCATCGGTCAATCAGCGAGAGGACGAGCTCCAGCGAGAGCGTGCCGGGGCCTTGCCTGGTGTTCTTGGGTTTGGGCTGATGCAGCTTGAATCCGCAATCAGGACACCAGCCGTCATCGAACGAAACGGGCCCCTTGCAGTTGGAACAGCGCGACGGCGCCTGACCGAAGATCAGCAGGTTCGACTGCGGGCCCCCCTGGCTCAACTCGACACGAGAGCTGTTCGACTTCTTCCCACAACCCATGCAGAGCCCGTCCTCGGATTCTCGACGGAACGAGTGGCACGAGATGCAGAGGTTTCGCTTGCAGGGCGCGCATGGGTCGCCCCGGAAGTCGACGACGTTGCGCTTGCAGAGCACGCAGTAATGCGTCAGGTCCATGGGCTCCTCCTGAAGGGGAGAGGGTGGGGAGACGGCCTGTGCTTCTTCATCAGGAGGGCGGGAACCCGGACCTCGCCGAACTCGAAGTCCCAGGGGCCCTGTTCGACATATCCCGCGGCTCGGTAGAAGGGGACGGCGCACAGGGACGCGGTGACGTCCAGGGCCTCCATGCCCAAATCCCAGGCGGTGCGTTCCAGGCTTCGCAAGAGGCTCTGCCCCAGGCCTCGCCGCATGTGGCCGGGCGCGGCATACAGCGCCTCGATACGGGCCCTGCGGGGATGGAGCTGGCCAAAGGCAACCACCCGGCCCTCATGCTCCGCGACAAGCAACTCGCGGACGGACTGCGCGTCGCGGCGGTATGTCGGATGGAGCGCCTGGCACCAGGCCTGTATCTGGGTGCCGTCGTAATACTCACGCCAGGCGGAGTGGATGGAGGCCAGCTCCAACCGGTACATCGCGTCTCCATCCCTGGGTTCCGCCCGGCGGATGTGCGGTTTGATGGCCCGGGGTAGGGAAGGAGTATCAGGGAGCGATGCGGGGCGCGGCACCATGCCGTATGCCTATTGCAAGGCAGGCGCCGGGCCGGCGGGCCTCTCGCTTGGGTTGTGTGGGGGTGCCAGTGCGCGGCGGCTCCCGCGTGCCAGCGGAACGCGGCTGCGTTCTGGAGGAACGAGTCCCCCATGGGTTCGTTGCCCGCACGTTGATGGCTGTCACCTCCCTCCTTGCAGCCTGAGCCATGACAGGGCCTGGAGCGAGGCGAGCCAGGCGCCCGCGACCAGGAGGTGGCGCAGGTGGTTCAACCGGGCCCAGAGCATCGCGCTCTCCACGGACGCCGGCGTGTCTGACGCCTGCATCAGCCGCATCATCGTGGGGATGAAGTAAGAGAAGGTGAGGAGCCTGTCCACGAGCGCCACCACGGCGGCCGCGAGCCACCAGGTGCGCAGCGGCCCCGTGGCGCGCGTGGCGAAGAAGAGGCTCGCCAGGGTGAGCAGCGTCAGCGGTCCCGTGCTGACGAAGGCCCAGAAGCGCAGCCCCACGTTGTCCTGGCGCGCCGCCTCCGCGAACCAGTGCGCGCCGGTGGCGTCGAGCCATCTGGGAAGCACGATGCGGTGCTCATAGAGCCCCGCGCCGAGGGAGACGCCCAGGTTGAGCACGAAGAGCCACAGGAAGATTTCCGCCGCCGAAGGCTTCAGGTTCATCATGCGGGCAGGATGCGTCCGGGGCCCGCGAGCGTCTTTCGTGCCCTTGTGCTGTTTTTCTGATTCCTGCGGTGTTCCTCATGGGTCCCCGACACTCCCTCCTCGAGCAGATTGGCGCCGACATCGTCCGCTTCCAGGAGGCCACCGCTGAGTTCGACGCGGCCGTCGGGGAAGTGCTCGCGCTCGGCCGCGCGGAGCTGGTGTGTCTGGCGCAATTGCACTTCGGCGGGCCCACGCCCTTGAGCGCCGTCGCCCGGGGAACAGATGTGGCGCGGCTGGAGCTCGCGGGCTATGTGCGACGGGAGTCGGCGGGAAGTGGCACGCGACTGGTGCTCACGGGACACGCGCGCGAATGGATTGAGACCCTCTGGGGACCCTTTCGCACGGAGGGGTTCCAGCTGATGTCGTCCCTGCCGGATGCGGACCTGAAGGTCATCGCGGGCTTCCTGACCTCGGCACGGGCGGTCCAGGACCGCCATGCGTCCCGTGTGGCGAAGCTGCTCCAGGCCCCCGGAGGC
Source organism: Myxococcus sp. CA056 (assembly GCF_013336715.1). Taxonomy (NCBI): domain Bacteria; kingdom Pseudomonadati; phylum Myxococcota; class Myxococcia; order Myxococcales; family Myxococcaceae; genus Myxococcus; species Myxococcus sp. CA056. Next base: position 81,859 of record NZ_JABUMT010000019.1, on the reverse strand, counting down.
TCCAGGGCGGCGCGGCGGCGTGGAGGCCTCTCCGCCGCCGCGCTCCATCGCGTGCAGCTGTTCATCGAGGCGCACCTCGCGCGGACGATTCGCGTGGAGGAGCTGGCCCAGCGCTCCGGGTTGAGCGTCTTCTACTTCACCCGCGCCTTCCGGCAGTCCACGGGGATGACGCCGCACGCCTTCGTGCAGCAGCGGCGGGTGGAGCGGGCCCGCGAGTTGTTGATTCGCACTTCCCGCTCCCTCGGGGACATCGCGCTGGAGGTGGGCTTCAGCTCGCAGAGCCACTTCACCACCGTCTTCCGCCGACTCACGGGGCTGACTCCCGCTGTCATCCGGCGCGGAGGCGGGTGAGACTCTCCGGCGCTGGAGTGCCTGCGTAGACGGAGCCCTGCCATGTCGCAATCGACCATGCTGTTCGGCGAAGCGTTCTCGCCCTGGACCCAGAAGGCGCGCTGGGCCCTGGAGCATTGCGGCGTTGCGTTCGTGTATCGGGAGTACACGCCGACGCTGAGCGAGCCGGCGCTGCGTTGGCGCATGCGGCAATGGTCGGGCAAGGTGTCGGTGCCGGTGCTGCTGGCTGGTGCGCAGGTCGTGCGCGGTTCCTGGGACATCGCCCGTTATGCGGCGCAATGGGCCGGTGACGGGCGGCTGGGTGACTTCGAGGTGATTGCTCCCTGGAACGAATTGAGTGAAGCGGCGCTCGCCGAGGCGCGGACGCGCGTGGTGCGCTCCGTGTTGGCCGACCCGGAGGCGCTCGACGAAGCCGCCGCCTCGGTGCTGCCCCGGCCGCTGCGCCGCCCCCTGCGTTTTGTCGCACGCGATGCCGCGCGTCGACTCGACCGCAAGTATCGGCAGCTGGTGGTCCCGGGCTCGCTGCGACAGGCGCTGGAGCGAACCCGCGCCGGGTTGCGCGCGTCGGGCGGTGAGTACCTGCTCGGGCGCTTCAGCTATGCGGATGTCACCATGGCCGTGGTGCTGGAGGGCATTGCCCCGGCCGCGCGGATAGAGCCGCCCTTGGGCCCCGCGACACGTCGCTGCTGGAGTGACGAGGCCCTGGCGGGAGAGTTCGACGACTTGCTGAAGTGGCGCGCACGTCTGGTGGCGACACACTCGGCTCGGTAGGCGCAAGGTCGCTCGCTGCTGCCGCGGCGGCTCGGCGCTCAGTCTCCGCGCCGACTGACAGAACCACTCTGCCCATGGCCGCTCTCCGCGCGGCTTCCGTCCCGCGCGGGCAGGACGGAAGCCAGCCGCGCCGGAAGGGGAGTGCCTTCGCGGCGCGGCCAGCCCGGGTCAGAGGTTCATGAACGAATCAGGGACTCGCCTGACAGAGGTGGCCCCTGAGTTTGTTGGGGAACCCTGGGCTCCCTGCTCAGGGCGTGTCGAGCCTCGTCGCAGACACCTGCTCCTCCTGGGTGTGCTGCCGCTGTCGGAGGTTCCGCAGGGCGGTCAACGTCACCACGGACATGACCGAGGCGTACCCCACCAGTGGCCACGCGGTGTCGCCGTCGAGCAGGACAACCATCAGCGTTCCGAGGACGCCGACGATGAGGCTCTGGATGCAGAAGTAGAGCGCGACCGCTGTTCCCGCCATGGCGCCAAAGGCCTGGAGTGCGCCATTGGCGGTGACGGACGCGGCGAACACGATACCGGCCGCGATGACCCACATCGGCACGACGAACGTCCAGAAGGACGGGGCCGCGAGCAACTGCCCGGCTGTCAGCAACGCCGCGCCGAGCAACAACAGGAGCATGCCGCGGGTGAGACTTCCTTCGAGCCCCCAGGTCGCCACGAAGCGCTTCGCGAAGCGTGTCGTGAGAATCATCGCGAGCGCGGCGGTGGCGAAGGCCAGGCTGAAACCGAGCTCCGAGAAGCCTGCCTGTCCGATGAGGACCCGAGGCGCCGTGGAGAAGAACACGAAGAATGCGCCCATGGCCGCGCTGAAGCCCAGCGTGTACGTCCAGAACGCGGCGCTGCGCAGGATGGGCCGGAACGCCACGCGGTGGTGTGTCCCGCCGGATGGGCGCGTCTCGTGCCATCTCGGAACGGCGTTCAGCAAGGCCGCCGCCGCCAGGATGCCGAGCGTGGTGAAGATGGCTCGCCATCCCAGTTGTCTGGCGAGCAAGGCCCCGGCGATGGGACCGAGCGCGGGCACGAAGGCCAGCATGGCGCTGAACAGGCTGTAGATGACCGCGCTCTCGGGGCGGTCCGCATAGACATCACGGACCGTCGCGAACGTGGCGACGAGGGCCGCCGACGCCCCCACGGCTTGCAGGAGCCGCAGGCCGACGAACATCGCGGCATCGGACGTGCCCGCGAGCAGGAACGAGGCGGTCGCGAACAACAGCGCGCCTCCCAGCAGGACTGGACGCCGGCCGATGCGGTCCGAGACCGGGCCGAACACCACCTGCCCGAGCCCGAGCACGGCCATGTAGAGGCTCAGCGTGAGCTGGATGATGGCGGGGGAGGTGTTGAGGATTCCGGTCATCGCCGGAACCACGGGGAGGTAGATGTCCATGGCCAGTGAGGCCAGGAGGTCGAACGGGGCCATCAGCCACAGCGCTGCTGGCACCGAGTGCTTCCACGACAGGGTTTTAGGGTCAGGCACGATTGCATCCGCACAAATGAGGAACATCTGGCGGCGCTCTGCCTCTCCACGGGTACCGGGATGAGCTGGGACAGAGGGCCGCGGCAACGGTTGACGTGTCGCCGCGGCTCACTCATCTGCGGATTTGGTGGTGCTCATCCGGCCGGCTCCTGCGGGCGTCGTGTCTGCGCACGAAGGCCACGGGTGGGTATAGCAACCGCGCCGGTGTCGCTCAATCCTCCGGCAGTGGTCGGACGGCTGCTTCCTGGAGCTCTCTCGGAGGGGTAGACAGGCTCAGCAATCAGCTAAACGTGAGAGTCGTGGCTGTTGGTCTAGATAGTGCGGCTCGCGAGCGCGGTGCTCCAGGGGCTCAGCCACACCACTGAGGAAAGCATTTTCTGTTCCGGCAAACTGCGGACGGACCACACTCCAAGCTCTTAGTCCCACAGACACCTTTCATCGAGGCGACGGATACGCACCTAGGGGGGATGCTGAAGACCAGCTCGCAGCTTGATTCCAGACAGTCGGCGAAGTCCCCTGTGCCGTTGGAGTCGCCACACCGCTCGTCCAAAATTGGCAATGAGCGACAGGTCCCTGAGCCTGCGTCGCAATAGGAGAGCGGACCGCAGTCCCCTGCGCCAGGCTCACAGGCCTCATTCGGTGCCTTCGCGGCCCTGCACTCCTTCGGCGAGCGGTCGCCCTGGATCGGTACGGTCTTCACGCATTTAAATCGCAGTGCGCACTGCTCGTCGTTCTCGCACGGGCCCGCCTCCCTGCGCTTGATACACAGGCCATTCTCGCACTGTGTTTCCGAGTCCGGCGAGCACCGCGCCACCGCGCCGCAGCGTTGGTCCAGCCCCACGTCGCTGACACAGATTCCTCCCAAGCAGGATGAGCCCTTCTGACACCGGTCCAGGCCCGTACACGCCCCGCTGAGGGGGATGAACGCCTGGCACACGCCGGGACACGCCTCCGTGATTCTGCACCACCCGCCCTGGCAGTCTGCGGTGTTGGCACACGAGCCTCCCGCGGTCACTTGGGGCTCGAATGCCTGGCATCCCTCCAGCAACGTTCCCTGCGCGAATGCCTCAAGGTTCCGCTTCCCCTCGTCGTTACGCAGCCCCTCGGGGTTCACCTCCCCACAAGACCTCGTCCGAAGGGCGCGCACGCAGGCGCCAAACTTCTCGGGCCGGAACACCTGTCGCCCCGCCGCCACGCTCGCCTCGACCGACTTGCACACGTCTGTCGGGCCCAACATCCGCTCAAAGTCCTCCACGGACCCGCCGAGGCACTCGCTCGCGTGGACCGCGATGCTCTGTATCGCCGCGAGGCAGGACTCCCCGAGCATCTGCGCTGTCCGCGCGCCCTCCACGCACACTGCCTCTGCCCCGCAGTGCTGCGATTCGAGGCAGTGGAGGTCGTCCTGACAGGGCACCGGCGTGAGCGTCACGGAGCAGCCCAGCCACAACACACCCAGCAGCATCCAGGTCGCGCGCATGTCAGAAGCTCCCTTCGATGAAGAAGAGGGTGACGCTCGTGGCCGCGGCCACGCCCGCCACACCATAGAGGATGTTCGCCGCGCGTGACTTGCCTTGCGCCGAGTCTCGCAGCCGCCGGACGTCGGCCCCGTCGTGCGGACGGGTGGTCAGCTCCCGGGCATCGGCGCGCGCGATGCTCCCGAGCAGCACCGCCCCCACCGTCGCGGCCCCCGTGGCCCCGGCGGCCACCCAGGTCCAGGTCCGTCCTCGCGAAGGAGCTTCCTCCGTCACGACGGGCACGATGTCGGGCACGGGGTCGGCGGCCATCACCGGCGTTGGCGCGAGCACCAGTCGAAGCTGGATGGGCTCGCCCACGCGCACTTCCAGGCTTCGCTTCAGGGACAGGTGGTCCGGAAGGGTCAGCTCCAGCTCATGCGCGCCCACCTCCACCGGCTCGCTCCACGGGGTCTGCCCGCGGGCCTGACCATTCAGGAGCACCTGGGCTCCCGAGGGCTCGCTGTCCACTGTCACCCGAGGCCGACGCGCCGCCTCGAGCCGGGTCTCCAGGTTGGTGATGCGGTTCTGGACGCCCTGGCGGTCCTTCGCCTTGGGCACGAGCCGCAGGTACTCGCGATAGGAGGTCAGCGCCTTGTCCAGCTCACCGAGCTTCTCGTAGCACTGGCCCAGGTTGTAGAGGACCACGCCGTTGGGCACCTGGCGATACGCCTGCTCGAAGGCGGTCGCTGCCTCTGCGTAGCGGGCCTGATCGTAGAGGCGGGTTCCTCGCTCGAAGGCGCGCCGCGCCTCGGTCCGAGCGGCGGCGTTGGCTGCGACCGCCGTCGTGCCCGTCAGGGTGAGCACCAGCGCGAGGAGGAGGGGAGACGTGGCTCGAGGGGGACGGATCATCATCGTCTCAAAAGGGGTTGGGCTTGAGCTCCCGCACCTTCTTCAACTCGGAGGCGGGCGGTTTCGGGGCACGCGGCGCGGGCAGCTTCGTCAAAGTCACTTCCACCCGCCCGCTTGACGGCAGGTATTCCACGGAGGCCGGGGCATGCCCCGCGAGCGAGAGAACCCACGGTCCTCCGTCATCCGAACGGTCAAGCTCCAGCGGCGTCGTCCCGAGGACCTGCCCCTTCGCGCTCACCGTGGCGCCCGAGGGCTCGGAGACGATGGACACGCGAAGCCGGGGCGCTGGAGTCGGCGCCCGCACGGGGGCAGGGGACGCGGCCACCTGGTCTGTCGCCGGAGGCTCGCGTTGAGAGAGCAGTCCGGCCAGGACGATGAGCAAGGTCAGCGCTCCACCCGCCACCCCCCACCGCATGCCTCGCTTCGAGGGCGAGGCGCGAGGGGGCGTCACCGCCGGGCTCACGGAGACCGGTGCCGACCTGGCGATGGGAGTGGGGAAGGGGGTCGTGGTCCGTGCCGTCACCAACCCGCCCGGCAGGTGCCCCGAGGCGAGCGCCTCCAACTCCTCGCGGAATCGCGCCATGGAGGGACGCGCATGCGGCTCCTTGGCGAGCGCCCGCACCACCAGCGCATCCAGTTCGGCGGGCAGGCCCAGCTCCGGGCGCCGCTGGCCGGGGGGCTCCACCGTCGCTTCCAGGTGCTGAAGCATGGTGGCGAAGGAGTTCTCCCCATGGAAGGGCGGCGTGCCGGTGAGCAGCTTGTAGGTGAGCGCGCCCACCGCGTAGACGTCCGCGTTCGCGTCCACCGCGCCGCCCGACACCTGCTCGGGGGCCATGTAGTCCGCGGTGCCGAGGATGGCGCCCGTCTGCGTGAGCTTCTCGCCCTCCAGGTGGTTCATCTTGGAGATGCCGAAGTCCACCACCTTGACGAAGTCCGGCCTCCCCCCGCGCGACACCAGCATCACGTTCTGCGACTTCACATCGCGGTGGATGATTCCGCGCGCATGCGCCGCCTCCAGCGCCCTGCACACCTGCACGAGAATAGGAACGGCCCGCGCCAGCGGCAGGACGCGCTCACGCCGCAGCAGCGTGCCCAGGCTCTGGCCGTCCAACAACTCCATCACGTAGAACAGCTCGCCGTGGGCGGTGCGCCCCAGGTCCGTCACGTCGACGATGTTCTCGTGGCCAATCTGGCTGGCGGCAATGGCTTCCAGCTCGAAGCGACGACAGAAGGTCGCATCGCGCGACAGCTCACCCCGCAGCACCTTCACCGCCACGCGCTTGCCCAGCCCCATGTGCTCGGCCAGGTAGACCACTCCCATGGCCCCTTCGCCCAGGAGAGACAGGAGCCGGTAGCGCCCCTCGAGTACCATGGGCAGCAATGCCTCGCCATCCTGGGCGCAGTAGACAACTCCCTCTGCATACTCGCTCTGGCACCTCGAGCACCGCGGCATCGTGGGGCGAGAGGTTAGCACGCGGACATTCCTGGCATGTGCCTCAGCGCACCGCGTGTTTGCGCAAGAGCTTGATGACGTGGGCCCGGTCCACCTCGGCTTCGCGCGCCATCTGACTCACATTGCCGCCCGCGGAGTTCAAACGCTGGCGCAGGTAGGTCTCCTCGAAGTGGTCCAGCCAGGCTTCCTTTGCATCCTTGTACGAAAGATCCACGCGCACCGAGGGAAGGCTCGGCATGGAGCCCGGCGTGGGAGTGCCCTGGACGAACGCCGCGTCCAGCGCTCCGGACATGGCCACGCTGCGCTCCACGAAGTTGCGCAGCTCGCGCACATTGCCTCGCCAGGGAAGCGACATGAGCTGGCGAAGCGTCTCCGCGCCCGGGGGCGTGTACGGGCGCGGCGGCAGCCCGAGCGAGCGGAAGGTCTCCTCCCACAGATGTCGGAGCAGCAGCGAGAGGTCCTCCAGGTGGGCCCGCAGCGGGGGCACGCTCACCATGCCCACCGCGAGGCGGAAGTAGAGGTCCTCCCGAAACTCCCCCCGGTTGACTCCCGCGCGCAGGTCCCGATGGGTGGCGGCCACGAAGCGCACGTCCACGGGCCGGAAGGCATCCGCGCCCACGCGCTTGACCTGCCGGCGCTCCAGGGCGCGCAGCAGCCGGGGCTGCACCGCCAGGGGGAGCTCGCCAATCTCGTCGAGGAAGAGCGTCCCTCCATGGGCGGCCTCGAAGGCCCCGCGCCGCTCATGGGTGGCGCCGGTGAAGGAGCCCTTCTCATGGCCGAACAGCTCGCTCTCCACCAGTTCCGGCGGAATGGAGCCGCAGTCCACCACCACGAAGGGGCCGGAGGCGCGGGGGCTCCGTTGATGGAGCGCCTCCGCCACGAGCTCCTTTCCCGTGCCGCTCTCTCCTTCGATGAGCACGGTGGCATCCGTGACGGCCAGCCGCGCGAGCCGCGCGAACAAGGCCCGCATCACCGCGCCCTCGCCGACCAGCTTGCCAAAGTGCGGCTCGGAGTGGAGCGGCACCACGTCCTGCTCGGCCACCCACGTGAAGCGCACCGTGGTGTTGCCGAAGGCCAGCGTGGAGCCATCCACCACGAAGGCGTCCGTCACCCGGACGTGGTCCACCCGCGTGCCGTTGGTGCTCTCCAGGTCGCGCAACCGGTAGCCCCCAGGCTTCCTCTGGAGCTCGGCGTGGAAGCGGGACACGGTGGGGTCGCTCAGCACCAAATCGTTTCCGGGCGCGCTGCCGATGGTGAGCCTCTCCGAGGAAGAGGACACCTCGATGTTCGTGTCCGGGCCCGTGGAGACCTGGAGTCGCACTCGGCGGACAGACAGCCCACCTGGCGTGTCCTGGGGGGAGATGACCTCGGTATGCTCTGACATGCTCGCGCTCATCCCCTCGTCATGGCGCGGAGCCTGTCCGACGCCCGATGGACCCGTCGCTTCATGAATCGTCCTCGCGCAGCTCGAGCAGGGCCGCCGAGAACGGACCGCGGTTTCCAGCCCCCCGAGAGGCGGCGGGCGCCGTGCCCTCCGAGGTGAGCGTCTCCGCCACCACCTCCGCCACGCGCCAGGGCTGCTCGCTCTCCCCCGTGCCGTCCACGGCCGCCAGCGCCCGCGCCATCTCTCCCGCGGTGGCATAGCGCTCCGAGGGGTGACGTCGCAGGGCTCGAAGCAGCACGTCCGCCAGGGCGGGGCCGGCCGTGCGCCGCAGGTCCTCGGTGGGCGCCAGGCGCGCGTCACGCACGGCGAGCAGCAGCTGCGCGTCATTGGTGGCGGAGAACGGACCCTGTCCCACCACCGCCTCGTAGAGGAGCACCGCGAGCGAGAAGAGGTCCGCGCGGCCATCCAGCGGTCCTCCCTGGACCTGCTCGGGGGACATGTAGCGGAGCCTGCCTCGCGTGCTGCCCGGCGCGGTGTGCGAGGGCGTCCGCAGCCCCTTGGCGATACCGAAGTCCGTCAGCTTCACATCCCCGGTGCGGCCGAGCAGCACGTTGGCCGGGCTGATGTCCCGATGGACGATGCCGAGCAGCTCGCCCCGCGCGTCTCGCAAGCCATGCACGTGCTCCAACGCATGCAGCAGGCTCAGTCCCACATAGCGCACCAGAGGCGGCGGCAACGTGCGCCTGGCGCCCAGGACGCGCCCCAGGTCCACGCCATCCACGTACTCCAGCACCAGGTAGGGGCTGTCCTGCTCCACGCCGAAGTCCAGCGCGGAGACGACATGGGCGTGCCCGAAGGTGGCCATGAGCCGGGCCTCCTGAGCGAACATCTGCCGGTAGGTCTCCTGCGCGGCGAGCCTCGGCAACATGCGCTTGATGACCACGGGCTTCTCGAAGCCCTCGGCCCCGGGGAGCACCGCGAGGAACAGCTCCGCCATCCCTCCACTCGCCAGCCGCGAGCGCAGCCGGTACCGGCCGAGCATCCCCAACTCAGTCGCGAGCGTCATGGCACCGGACCTGCTTTTGAACGCGGGCGCCGGCGGTCCGGGAGGCTCGTCCCACACATGTCCCGTTGCTCTCCAGGCTTTGCCACGCCCGCAGCATACCCGGGGGATTCGCGGACTCCCACTTTCGTCGCCTGGCGGAACAACTTCCGTCCACCCTCATTGCGTCCAGAACACTCCCACGAGCGCGCGCGAGCGTGGCCTTGTCTTCCATTGGAGACGGGGGCACAGGAGTTCCCCATGGTCCGTCTGGAAGATGCTCGTCGCATCATCGCCGCAGCCGAGAAGAAGGCCCAGGAGCTGGGTCAACCCATGAACATCGCCGTCGCCGACGAAGGCGGCAATCTGGTCGCGCATGTGCGCATGGATGGGGCGTGGCTGGGCAGCGTGGACATCTCCATCAAGAAGGCCTTCACCTCGCGGGCCTTCGACATCACCACGCAGGAGCTGGCGAAGCACTCCCAGCCCGGGGGGCCGTTTTATGGCATCCACGCGTCCAACGACGGCAAGGTGATGATCTTCGCGGGCGGTGTCCCGCTGAAGAAGAACGGCAAGGTCGTGGGCGCCGTCGGCGTCAGCGGTGGCTCCGGCGACCAGGACCATGCCGTCGCCACCGCGGGCGCGTCCGCCTTCTAGAAATAGTCGCTCAGGGCGAGCTTGCGCTTGCCGCCGTCCTTCATCGTGAGCACCACCGTCTGGCCCGCGGCGCGATACCTCCAGCGCGACAGCTGCGTGCTGGAGTAGTCGGGCCCGATGGCCTGTCCATCGATGGCGACAATCTCCTCGCCGGGCTTCCAGCCCGCGGCCGCGGCGGGGCTCCCGGGGGCGACCAGCTTCACCACGAGCCGACCCTCCGAGGGGAGGGCAATCAGTCCGGACCGGTCCTTGCGGAACGGCTGCCGCAGCGCGCGGGCGTCGGGGACCAGCATCAGCGTGTCGGTCGAATAGTCCGTAATCATCCGGAAGCGTCCGAGGACGTCGAGCCCCACGTTGCCCATGACCCGGTCCGAGGCGGACATGCTCTTGCCCGCGTCGTCGAACACCGTGGGCACGTTCTTCAGGGTGACGCCCGCGAACTGGATGTGCTTCAGCGTCGCCACGTCTCGCTCCCGCATGCCGCCCACCGCGCCGGACAGCGTCTTGGAGCTGCGCCGTCCCGTGAGCAGCCCCGCCTGCTGCCAGTAGGCGGGGAAGAGCGAGAGCGCCCCTCCATTGCCCACGTCGAACAGCACCTCGATGGCGGGCCGGTCCTCGATGGAGAGCTGGACCGCGCGCTGGCCGCCCGCGGACTCGACCAGGGGGATGCGCACCGCTCGCGGCGGAGCCTTGAAGCTTCGCGGCTCGTGGAAGGCGACGCGCCGGTTGGGGAAGTCCACGTCCACGACGAGCTGGTTGAAGGCCTCCTTGCCCAGGATGACGGGAAGCGAGTGACCGAGATGCCGCGCGACCTCCGCCAGGTCGATGACGGCGACGGTCAGCCCCGTCAGTCGCAGGTTGCCCACGGTGATGTCCACGCCGCCGGCGAACTGGGCCTGCGCCTGTCCGCCGCTGCCGACCGCCGCGAGCTGCCCCTGCGTCTTCAGCCCCAGCTCGCGGGCATACGCCGTGTCGACCACCGTCATCTCCGCGCCGCTGTCCAGCAGCACCTGCGTCGCGCGGCCGTTCACCTGGGCCGGAATGTAGACGCGGTTCTCGTTGAAGAACTCGAAGGGGATGAAGCCCGTGCTGTGTCGGCCGTTCGCGAAGGTCGCCTTGCGCACGTCCTCGGGCCGTTCGAGGACGGCGGGCGGAATGGGCACGTTCAGCTCCAGCGTCTCCACCACCGTCCGCGAGTCGGAGTCCGGGTTGTCGGTGAGCTCCTCCTCCAGGAAGGGCATGCGCACGCCCTGCACCTGACGCCAGTCTCCCAGCCGCACGAAGCGGGTGACGTTGTCCTCGCGGATGAGCACGCCGTGGAGGGCCCCGTCGGCGTCATGGAGGAACAGGTCATAGAGGTCTTCGTCGCCGAACGTGACGCGCACCACCTTCCAGGTGCGGCCGTCGCGCTGCGCGTCGGGTTGCAGGGCGAGCTTTGCTCCGGCACCGCCCCGCAGCGCCGTTCCGAAGTCGAGCGCCACCCGGTGCAGCGCATCGCGCGCGTCGGTGGGTGACGCGTCTTCGACCTGGCCGCTGGTGTTCACCTTCCAGCCGCCCTTGGGGGTGACGGCCATCGCTTCGCGCACCACGCCATAATCCGCGTTCATGCGGACGCGTCCGTCCCGATGGCGCCAGGACTCCATCGGGCCCTGGAGCCCGCCCGTCGCCGTCTTCCCCTGGGCGTGGATGCTCTCCAGTCGTGTGAAGGCGTCCCCGCCACGCCATGCGAGGTGCTTGTCGACGAGCGACCGCAGCGCGTCCGCCCTGGATGCGGCGGGAGTGAGCACGAGGGTCAAGGCCATCAGGCCCGGGAGGAGGAATCTCATGGAGTGTCTCCGCGCTTGGAAGTGGAAGAGGTCTGGCCCACGAGCTGGCGCAGGCCGGGCGGGCTCGAGGCGATGAGGGAGAAGGACCGCGCCAGCCGTGCGCGCGCGGACTGGGGCGCGTTCAGCCGGACCTCCGCGGACAGCCCGCTGTGCTGCAGGCAGGAGAGATAGCCGCTGTCGCTCCAGATGGCCTGCTTGACGCCGGTGCCATCCGGAGTGAGCAGCGCCACCAGGAACTCACGGGCATCGACCACGAGCGTGAGCTGCGCGCCCGGCCAGCGCTCCCGCACGAAGTCCGCCTCGGACGAGCGCACGCAGTCGAAGGGCACCTTGGGAGTCTCGTCGTAGACGAGCCCCGCGATGGCCACGCGCCGGGAGCTCGCTTCGGTGAGCGCCTGGGTGAGGGACGCGAAGGGGGGAGGGAAGAGGTCGAAGAGCAGCCGCTCGGTGGCGCCGGCGATCATCGTCCGTGCGCGCTCCATCACCTGCGCGGTGCTCTTGAGGTGGTAGATGCGGTCGTCCTGCACCGGGGCGTGGAGCTTGCGCAGCGCGTTCGCGGCTTCGCGGCTGCGCGTCTCGAAGCCCCGCTGGAGCGCCGCGAGCACCTCGTCTGGAGGCACGGGCCGGAAGGAGCGGGGCTCACCCTCCTCGACGAGCACGGCCCCCTTGTGTTCGAGCGAGGCGAGCGCCTGGTAGATGCTCGGAGGCGCCTTCCCCAGCGCCTGCGCGAGCCGGTACCCGGTGGCGGGCGCTCCCTTGAGCAGCTCGCAATACACCCGCGCCTCGACCTCGGTGAACCCAAGGGCCACGAGCCCTTCATCCGCGTTCATGGACGCTGTTATTACTCGCGAATAATAATAGTCAAGCCGAAGTGCCGTGAACCGGTGCCCCGACCTCCGGAGGGCTCCAGGGGGCAGGCGACCGTCCGAGGCCGTGCCCCGAGCGCCGCCCTGTGCTAATCCGCGCTGACCGCACAGCGACTTTTCACCCTCCAGCCCGAAAGAACTCCATGGCAGGCAGCAGTCTGATTGCGCTCATCGACGATATCGCGACCATCCTGGATGACGTCTCCATCCTGACGAAGGTGGCGGCGAAGAAGACGGCGGGTGTGCTCGGAGACGACCTGGCGCTCAACGCTCAGCAGGTGACGGGCGTGAACGCGGACCGCGAGCTGCCGGTGGTGTGGGCGGTGGCGAAGGGCTCGCTGGTCAACAAGGCCATCCTGGTCCCCGCGGCGCTGGCCATCAGCGCGCTGGCGCCCTGGCTGGTGACCCCCCTGCTGATGGTGGGCGGCGCCTTCCTCTGCTTCGAGGGCTTCGAGAAGCTCGCGCACAAGTTCCTCCACAGCGAGGAGGAGGACACCGCGCACCGCGCCGAGCTGCGCGAGGCACTGGTGAACCCGAGCGTGGACCTGGTGGCGCTGGAGAAGGACAAAATCAAGGGCGCGGTGCGCACCGACTTCATCCTCTCTGCGGAAATCATCGCCATCACGCTGGGCACCGTGGCGACGGTGAGCTTCGCCACCCGCGTCTCGGTCCTGGTGGGCATCGCCCTCATCATGACCGTGGGCGTGTACGGGCTCGTGGCGGGAATCGTGAAGCTGGACGACGCGGGGCTGTATCTCAGCCGCCAGTCCGGGGCCTTCCAGCGCGGCCTGGGCGCGGGCATCCTCCGTGCCGCGCCGTGGTTGATGAAGTTCCTCTCCGTGGCGGGGACGGCGGCCATGTTCCTGGTGGGCGGCGGCATCCTCGTGCACGGCGTCTCCCTCCTGCACCACGCGGAGACGTCCTTCACCGATTGGGTCACCACCGTGCCGGGTGTGGGCCGCATCCTGGGGGGGCTTGCCCCCATGCTGCTCAATGCCGCGGTGGGTCTGGGCGCCGGAGCCGTGCTGGTCCTGCTCGTCGTCCTGGGCAAGAAGGTGATGAAGGGGAAGGCCGCGAAGAAGTAGCGCGGAGCGAGCGCGGGACCCCCGCCTCGATTCCTCCCTCCTGGCCAGCGCCTCTTGAAGGTGCCCAGGAGGGAGCTGTCGAGGCGACTGGATGGACCGTCATTCCGGCGCTCAGCGCTTCAGCGGGTCGCCGTGCTTCTGGTTGAGCGCCACGGCCTCGCGCACCAGCGCCGCGAGCGAGGCCGGGAGCCGCTGGCCCGACTGGATTCTCACGTACCGCATCCCGTCGCTGTCACCCTCCAGGATGCCGTCCGCATCGCGCATCTGCCCGCCACGCCAGAACCCGAGGGTGACATGCGCCTTGGCCGCCTTCACCAGCGCGAAGGGGCCCGCATGGTCCCACACGGGGTGCCCCCACTTGATGTAGGCCGATGCGCCGGGCGCCTCCTTCGCGATGAGCGCCGCGAGCGGGCGCACGATGTCCTGCTGCCAGCCCTCCATCCTGGCGACAAAGGCGTCCACCGCCGACCCCTGCGCCGATGACGTCTGGGGGGTGACCTGCGCCGGCGCGAGCTTCGGTACGGGGCGCTCGGACCTGTCCTTCGACGAGGACTTGCGCGCCGTGGGGGCCTTCTTCGGGGGCGCGACCTTCTTGGGCGCTTCGTTCTTCTTCGACGTGGCGGTCTTCGAGGTGGAGTTCTTCATCGCCGCCTTTCGGGGCGCGGACTTCTTCGCGGTAGCCATCGGGTGGTGCCCTCCCTATTGGGTTCGGTTCGCTGCTTCACCCTGGCGACGAATGACCCACTGGGAGATCGACACACCCCTGCTTTTCTTGTCGTGCCCCTCCAATCGGCTGGAGTTCCCGAGCCACCCTGACGCCCGTCGCCGTGGCGGATTCGAGGGCACTGCGAAGTGGCGGTGGCACCCGCGTAAGGGTCGCGCCACGACGGCCTTGTCCGGAAAGGACAGGCCCGGGCTCGCGCCCTCAGAGGGAGCCGGGCCGTGCACCAGTCTTGCACTGGCAGCGCGGCTCACAAGTGAAGGAGGTTCTCATGCGATGGACGCGCACGTTGTCCCTCGGTGTGCTGGTGATGCTGGGGGGCTGTACCGAGAGCAAGGTGGATGCGGACCAGGAGATCGCCCTGAGTGGGCGATTCATCGACGAGGCCGGCGCACCGCTCCCGGAAGCGCTGTTGAAGCTCTACCGCAGCGAGAACTCCTCGTGCGCGTTCGCGGGCTTCACGTCGAGCTGGAAGTCGGTGAAGACCCGGGCTGATGGCACCTTCGAACTCGACCTGCTGGGCGCGGACACCCGCAACGGGAGCATCGCGCGCTGCTTCGTCGCCCGCTCGCCCGAGCAGTCCCAGGGAAGGAGCCTCTCGGCCTTCTTCCTCATCCAGCAGTCAGGGGTGGCGCTGCCCACCCTCCAGGAGTGGACCGGCACGCTGACGGCCACCGGGGAAGCGCAGGGCGTGGGTGTGGGCTTCCGGCCCCTGTCCGCCACCCACGGCGCGGGGGACGACGACCACGTGCTCTCCGTTCACACCACCTCCCTCAGGGCGGCCTGGCAGGTCCCCAAGGTCACCTCGCCGGTCCACCTGAGTGACTCCGTCCTCGAGGACGTCCAAGGACTCAAGGCCTCCATCAGCGTCGAGCGCGAGGCGAATGCGGGGGGCGTGACGGTCGGCCTCTCCTACTCCAGCAACTTCGTGGCGCTGCCTCGCCGCGCGCTCGTCCCGGTGAGCCGTGGCGCGGCGTGTACCTACCTGAACGCGGAGACGCCCTGCCGCATCACCAACGGCGACCTCAGCGGGCTCGTGCTCTTCCAGCAGGGAGTCCGGGAGGTCGCCGTGCAGCTCTCGCGGCCCGTGGTTCCGCGCAAGGCCGTGCTGCGCAACTTCGAGGTGTCCGGCACCATGACCGAGCTGTTGCTGGAGGGCAGCGCCGACGGCACCCAGTGGCTGCCCCTGGCCAACCTGCTCGGCGGCGCTGGCGTGCGGCTCTTCATGGAAGTGGACCTCACGGGCACGACGTCCGTGTCGCACGTCCGCGTGCGAGCCACCCCGAGGGATACGACGGGAGAGCTTCGCTCGCTGGGACAGCTCTCCGTCTTCGAGTAGCGACGCGCTCGCGGACGGCTACCCTTCATGGCGCCACAGGTCCGGCCGGCTCGCGAACAGCTCCATCGTCCATTCGATGAAGACCCGCGGGCCGGCGCCCCGCGGGCGTGCGGGTGGGTAGACCAGGAACAGGGGCCGGGCTTCGGGCCGCCAATCCTCCAGCACCTGCACCAGCTCCCCGGTGGCGACGTACGGCTCCACCACGAAGCGGGGCGCGAACATGACACCGAGGCCGGCCAGTCCGGCGGCCAGGTACGCGTTGGTTTCGTTGAGTGTGAGCAGGCTGCGGCCCTGGACCTCCAGCCGCTCCCCGTCGCGGAGGAAGACGAAGGGGAGCTCCTTGCCACTCAGCGACGAGAAGTAGCTGACCACCGCGTGCGTCGGGCCCGCCAGCTCTCGCGGGTGGCCTGGCGCACCGTGACGCTCCACATATCTGGGGGACGCGCACAGCCAATAGCAGAGGTCTCCCAGGTGTCGCGCCACCAGGGACTCATCCTTCACGCCCCCTCCGCGAATGGCGCAGTCGACATTGTCCGCGAGCAGGTCCACGACGCGGTCGCTCACCCCCAGTTCGATGTGCATCTGCGGGTAGCGCGCGTAGAACGACGGCAGCGCGGGGACGAGCAGCAGCCGGGAAATGGTTCCGCTCGACTCCACGCGCAGGCGTCCCCGGGGGCCGCGCCGTGACTGGGACAGCGTGGCTTCGAGCTCCCGCACCTCCCCGAGCAGGCGCAAGGCCTGGTGGTAGTAGGTCATGCCCTCCGGCGTGACAGTCACGCGGCGCGTGGTGCGGTGCAGCAGCTTCACGCGCAGCTGCGCCTCCAGTTGTTGGATGAGCCGGGTCACCGCTGTCTTCGGGCGGCCCAGCGCGTCTGCCGCCTTGGTGAAGGTGCCGCTCTCCACCACGCGGACGAAGGCCTCCATCGCCGTGAACCTGTCCATCTTCCACCTCCGCTGACGGCATATCGCGTTCAGCCCGGGGGCCGCGGGGCTCCTGATTGTTTCTGGGGTGAAACAGTGTGTGTGACGCGCGCCCGTTTATCCGAGGCGAGGTCGGGCGCTACTTCGTCACCCATGACAAGACCTCTTCCTCGCGGTGTCTTTCTCGCTGTCTCACGCGCCCTGACCTTGCTGGTGATGGCCACGGCTTCACTGCTTCCGGCCGCTGCCCACGCGGCCGCGCCCCAGGTGCGAACGCAGGCACCTGGCTTCTACCGGATGATGCTCGGAGACTTCGAGGTCACCGCGCTGTCCGACGGAACCGTCCCCCAGACGGTGCGCGACGTGGCGACGCACACGACGCCGGAGCGGGTGAAGGACCTGCTCGCGCGCGACCACCTCGAGGACCCCGTCGAGCTGTCCATCAACGCGTTCCTCATCAACACCGGCACGGCGTTGGTGCTCGTGGATACGGGCGTGGGTGGCTTCTTCGGCCCCGGCGTGGGAGGCCAACTCCAGCAGAGCCTCCAGGCCGCGGGCTACCAACCCGAGCAGATTGACGTGGTGCTGCTCACGCACATCCATTCCGACCACTCCGGCGGGCTCATGTCTGGCACGCGCCGGGCGTTCCCCAACGCCATCCTCCAGGTCCACGCACGCGAAGCGGACTTCTGGCTGGGGCGTGAGAAGGCGCGGGGACAGGTGGACCCGAAGTACTTCGAGGAGGCGCGGGCGATGGTGGAGCCCTACCGGGTCGCGGGGAAGCTGAAGACGTTCGGAGGCGGGGACTCCGTCGTCCCGGGCATCCGGGTCATGCCGACCGCGGGACACACGCCGGGGCACAGCAGCTACATCATCGAGAGCCGGAGGCAGCGGCTGGTCCTGTTTGGCGACCTGATGCACTTCGGCTCGGTGCAACTGCGCGAGCCGTCGGTGATGGTCGCCTACGACGTGGACGACCGTGCGGCCGCGGCCCAGCGAGCACGCACGTTCGCTGAGGCGGCGCAGCGCGGCGACCTGCTCGGCCTTTCGCACATGCCCTTCCCTGGACTGGGCCGCCTGGGCGCGGAGGGGAGGAGCTACCGGTGGATTCCGGCCAATTACAGCTCAGGCCAGCGGTGGCCGGACGCGAAGGTCCTCGCGGAGTGATTCGCTCCCGGCACTGTTCACTGGTGTGCAGGTTGTCTGGGTAAGGGACACCTCGGCGGGCCGTGGCGACCGGGTTCTGGGCAAGTCCGGGGTGGTACTATTGACGTTGTGCCAATAGCGGCCCATCATCCCTCTCACGAATCGCTCTCATGGCCTGTCACCGCAGCCGGTCGTCGGTTGCCGCGCAGGCCGCCACTGTCGAACTCCACCCTCCGGAGGCGCGCAACGGCTGCACGTTGACCATGGCCTGGCGGACGAACTCCGAGCTGCGCTCGCCGATTCTCCTCCCCGCGGACGTCCGCCCCGCCGACCGGGAAGTGGGAACACGCAGCGAAGGAGGAGGGACCCATGAGCGCAGTCAGGAAGGCGTTCGCAGCGCGCGGCACCGCTGTTCCATTCATTCGAGTGTTGCTGGCCATGGGGACACTGGCGATGCCCGGTGTCTCCGTCGCCAGTGATTTGCTGGGCAGCAGCCGAGGCGGCTCGGCGCAGTGGGACTTCTGTTACGGCAAGCCGGACGGAGCCGTCCTACCGGCGGACCCACGAACCCTGGTGCAGCCCGGCATCAGCAATGGCCGGGCGGTGCACTTCAATGCCTTCTGGAAGAACTGTCATGTCAATCCAGAGGCGGTGCAGGAGGAGGGCGCGGCCAGGACTTGCGGCGAGCTGCGTGGACGCTTCAGTCGCGGGGAGGGGCTGCTGACGAACGGCCATCCAGGCGTGGGTGCGCTGTTCACCGGCACCGACGCCACTCGCCCCGAGGCGGGCTTCGGCATCGCCACCTTCTCCGCGGCGCAGTACAACGAGCTGTGGCGTGTCTGGGGCTTTCCATTTCGTCCCGACAACTTCGATGCCCTGGTGGCCCAGCGCTACGGGTCGGGGCTGAGCACCGAGCGCAATCCCTATCCGCTGCCCTTGCAGCTGCCCAATCGCACCAACGGAGGAAGCGGCCAGCTGCCGCAGATGCTCACGCAGCTGCGCAACCCGGACGGGAGCTGGAGCGGACGCATGGGAGTCACCTGTCACGCCTGCCACAGCGGCGTGGTGGGCACTCCTTCGGACGGCCCGGGCCTTGGGGTGTTGATGGGCGGCGGCAGCAGCCTGGCGGACCTGGACCTGTTCCTGAGCGACCTCTTGCCCCTGGGGTATCCGGCGTCGCTGGCCACGTTCCTGAACCTCAACCGCACTCGGGGCACCAACAACGCCAGCGACATCAACCTCGCCTTCCTGTTCCCGGACGAGGAGCCGCTGACGCCCTCGGAGGTGATTGGCCTCATCAACTCCGGCTCGACCGCCGGAATGGATACGCCCGCCTGGTGGAACATGGGGCACCGGCCGGTGAAGTTCATCGACGGCGTGTTCCCGATGGATGCACCCCGCGTGGACATGGTGTTCTACACGCCGTTCCTCGGACTGTTCGGCGGCCTCGGCGGGCCGGTGAGCGAAGCGGGGCAGGACTGGATGCGCGCCAACGGCCCGGCGCTCAACACCTGGGTGGAGTCGCTCAAGTCACCGCCCTATCCGCTGCCCGTCAACACGTCGCTGGCCGAGCAGGGCGCGGTGCTGTTCCACACCCTCGACATGTGGGCTCCGGGGCGCAACAACGCCGTGCCACGGCCTCAAGGCAATGGGTCCTGTGCGAGCTGCCATGGGGCCTACTCACCCCGCTACGTCAATGACCCGGCGTTCCTCGCGACACCCGCGTTGGCGGGCATGGCGAGCTACATCGCGCCGCTGCGCATCATCGGCACCGACCCGGTCCGGGTGAACACCAACAACGCCGCGGTGCAGTCCGCTGGCGCCAAGAACTTCTTCGGCTATCCGCAGACGGCCGGCACCGCGCAGGACTGCGGCCCGCAGAATCAGCCCCACCTTCGTGGAGACCGCGAGCACGGCTATCTCGCGCCGCCGCTCTACGGGGTCTGGGCCACCGCGCCGTACTTCCACAACGGCTCGGTTCCCAATGTATGGGAGGTGCTCAAGCCCGCTGACCGCAAGCCCATCTGGCGCCGCGTCTCCGCTCCACCGCGCTGGGACCAGCCGCTCGTCATCATGGGCTTCGACACCAGTTTGCAGCGCGCCTACGACTCCACAAAGGTCGGTTGGAAGTACGACACCATCGCCTGCCAGTGGCGCACGCCCTGGAATCCGGCGGTGTCGCCGTACATCAACTGCGACCCAGGTGACGAGTTCCGCACGCCCCTCGCGCAGGAAATCATGGCCGTGCTCTTCAGCAACCTGAGCGCTTCATGGAACATCCTCTTCCCACCGACGCGCACGCGGCAGCAGCTCGAGGACCGGAAAATCTACAACACCCACGCGTTCGGCCAGGACAACGGCGGACATGAGTTCAACGCCGTCCTCACGGACCCGGAGCGTCTGGCGCTCATCGAGTACCTCAAGACGCTGTAGCCCCGGAGTCGTCATCGGGCCGCCTGCTTCGACGACCTCGACTTCCGCCGAGGCCCGTCGCGGCGGGAGGCTCAGGTCGCTCTCCAACCGCCCGTGCTCGTCGTGTTGGCGAGCACGGGCGGGGCAGGGCGATTACGCCCGTGCCCGCGCCGTGTCGAGCTGCTCGGGCCTGGGGATGAGGTAGGCGCGGTCGATGGTGAGAAGCCCCAGCCGCTCGAGCGCGAGGCAGGCCACGAAGCCCAGGTCCACCTCGTGGCGGTGGTGCGAGAAGGACGCCGAGCCCGGGTAGGCGTGGTGGTTGTTCTGGAAGCCCTCGCCCAGGATGAGCCAGGCGGCCAGGTGGTTGTTGCGCGAGTTGTCCCGGGTGTCGAAGTTGCGCCCGCCCACCGCGTGCCCCAGCGCGTTGACGATGCCGCCCTGCACCGGGTGGCTCATCATCCCGAGGAAGTACGCCGCGCCCAGCACCCAGCCCACGCTCAGCGCCAGCGCCAGTCCCACGCCTGCGTGCAGCGCATAGGGCAGCCACCAGAGGTTCTTGCGGTTGAGGGCGTTGAGCGGGAAGTCGAGGTCCTTTGCGTACTTCGTGTACTCGGGCTTCTCTCGCATGAGCCCCACGATGATGCGCTTGTAGTTGCGCAGTTGCTCGTTCGCGATGCCCAGCAGCCCCACATTCACGGGGGAGTGCGGGTCGAGCGGCGTGTCCGAGTGCTCGTGGTGCAGCCGGTGCATCACCACCCACGCCTTGGGGTCCAGCCCGGTGAACCAGTTGCCGCCCACCACGAGCAGGCGCCGCAGCGCCGGGTGCAGCCGCACCGCCTTGTGCGCGAGCGCGCGGTGATAGCCCACGGAGATGGTGAGGATGTTGAGCAGGTAGGCGCCAGTGAAGACGAGGCCGCAGAGGATGAGGTACACGGAGGTCTCCTGAAAACCGGCAGGTAGCCTACTCACCGGTAAGTTACGTTTAAGTAACCTACGCTCGGGTAGCCCAGAGGTCAAGGTGGCCAAGAAACAGCGTTTGACGGGCCCGCAGCGGCGCGCCCAGTTGCTGGAGGTGGGCCGCGAGCTCTTCGCCTCGCGCGGCTACGAGGCGACGTCCATCGAGGAGGTGGCGGCGAAGGCCGGCGTCTCAAAGCCCATCGTCTACGAGCACTTCGGGGCGAAGGAGGGCCTCTACGCGGCCATCGTGGAGCGGGAGATGGACGGGCTGGTGCAGGGCATGTCGGATGCCATCGCCCAGGGCAGCGCCCGCGAGCGCTTCGAGGCCGCGGTGCTGGTCTTCCTCACCTACGCGAAGGAGGAGCCGGCGGGCTTCGCCGTCCTCACGCGCGACTCCCCCACGTCCAGCGCCCGGCGCGGCCTCACGCGCGTCATCGACGACCTGGCGCAGAGGGTGGGAGACATCTTCCAGGCGGAGTTCAGCCGAGCGGGCTTCAACCCCAAGGTCGCCCCGGTGTACGCCAACGCGCTCGTCGGCATGGTGACGCAGGTGGGGGTGTGGTGGGCGGCGGAGGGCCGTCCCATCCCCCTGGAGCACGTGGTGCGGCACGTGTCGGCGCTGGGCTGGATGGGCCTGCGGCACCTGCCGCGCGACCCCTCGGCCAGTGGCCTCCGGACCAAGGGTAAGGCCAAGGGCTGAGTGCGCTGTGTCGCGCGGGTTTCCGTCTGGCGATTTCGCGGGGAGTCGCCCGCCCGCTCAGGACGCCGAAGGTCTCACGGCGGCGGGCAGGCTCGAAAGAATGGTCACCTGCGCGGGGCCGCCGAAGACCGAGGCGGGCACTCCGAGGACCCCTTGCTCCAGGAGTTCATCGAAGGAGCACTGGGAGGTGGCGAAGTAGCCCACGCACGGTGAGGTCCGGAGCTCGGGCCGGGTGGCGGTGAACGCGTCCAGGGCGCGGGCTCGCTCGGCCAGCAGCGCTCCGACCTGGCGAGGACGGGACGCGTGCTCCGTGAGGGCCGCGTAGCCGATGCGCAGCTTCTGTTCGTCTTTCGGCAGCGGCGCGAAGACGGCGCGCGCGTCCTGCCGCCACCGCGAAGGTGTGATGCACAACCCCACGTGGTCGGGGATGAGCCAGCTCTTCGAGAGCGAGACGAGGATGAACGCGAGTTCCTCTCGCAGCAGCCGGAGTGTCCACGGGGTGGGAGGGGTCGCGTACGCGGAGTCGATGATGAGCACCCGCTTTCCCGGCTCGGCGCGGACCCAGCGCTCCACGCGCTCGGCCTCTTCGCTCCGTGGGGAGCGTCCCCAGGGCTTGAGCGGCTCGCAGAGGAGCAGCGCGTCGCAGGCCTCGAGTTCGGGCAGCCCCTCCCGCGCGGAGAATGGAACAACCTCGACGCCTGCTTCCCCGGCGAGCTGGAGGTAGACCGGATACACGTCGGCGGGAACTCCGACGCGGGCGTTGCGTGACGCGAGCCAGCCGAACAGCGCTCGCAGGGAGCGGCGCACACCGTGACTGACCTGGGTCCTGGACTTGAGTTCCGCGTCGAGTTCGAGGTGCGCGAGAAAGCGTTCGGCGAGGTGACACCGATACGGCGCCTCGGGATGCGTCGACGGAGCGATGGCGGCGAAGGTCGGCGCGAGGCTGCGATAGACGTTGAGCTCCGCCAGGTCGACGAGCTCGGGGCGTTTGCCACGCCACGCGTCAGCCAGGGAGAGAAAGGCGTCGTGTTTCATCGGCGCAGCTCCGAGGCCGGGTCTTCCAGCGAGGCCAGGCAGCTTCCATCGCTCATGAGGTTCCACGAGCGCACCAACCGATGTGTTCGCTCCCAACCGACCGAGGGCTCCGTGTAGGCCGCGACGCGCAGCACGCGCCCTGCGACCTCTCCCTCGAACACCGGGCTGCCCCACGGCAGTTCGGTGACCTTCGTGAAGCCCCACGCGTCCATCGCGCGGAGCACCACTTCGAGCGGCACCTGGTTCGCCTCGCAGTAGCGATTCACGGCGCTCGGCGCCCAGGCGTTCTCGGAGAGGCTGGAGACATAGAGCTCCTTGAAGCAGACCTCGTGGAACCCTTCGCGCGCGCTGCGCTCCAGGTACGCGTGGACCCGGGCCACGTCATCGACTCCTCCGCGCTGAAGCACGCAGATGGCCCGGCTGCGGAGGCCAAAGGCCCGCGCGAGCGCACCCGAGTCGACGGACAGGCCCATGATGCGCGCGTCGTCCTCGCGGGTGACGCCGTGACGACTGACGGCCAGCGTGGTGAGTCCCTCGTCACGCAGGGCGTGCAGTTGCTCGGCGTCGAGCCGCGCGCCATTGGTGATCAACAGCGTCTTCGGGAATCGCTCGGCGAGGCCACGGACCAGCGAACGCAACTGGCCAGGCGCCAGCAGGGTCGGCTCGCCGCCGCCGGTGATGACGGCGCGCTCCGCCCCGCGTGAGCGCGCGAGGTCCGCCCAGTGCAGTTGCTCTTCGAGCGAGACACTCCGCTGCCGCGCGAGGTCCGAGACACTGGCCTTGGAGAAGCAGAACGCGCATTTCGCCTGGCAGGCCTTCGCCACGGGCAGCACCGAGAAGGAGCGAGGCCGACAGTCGGCCCAGGGCGCGAGCCCCGTGTCTTCGAGCAGGAAGGCCTGCGCGGTGACCTCCTCATGAAGCGTGGGCCGCAGCGCACCAGCGTCGTCGACCCAGGCCACTCCGCTCAGGGGCACTTCGGGTGCGGGCCAGCGCCAGCCGATGCCGGTGCCCGTGGTGTCATTGGGGCGCATCGCTGGCGCCCCCGACGTCGGCAGCCGCGCGCGCAACGCGACGACGCGGTCCTTCGCGCGACCGAGTTTCGCCACCAGCCGCCGAGCCTTCTCGAGCCCGGGGGCCCAGGGCTCGTCTTCCTTCAACATGTAGAACGCGTCGGGGAAGGTCGACTCGGCGATGGACGCCTTCGAGTACCGCATTCGGTAGCGATCAAATCCGCGCAGCCAGTTCGACAGCGGAATGAAGGCGACGAAGGCGGTGTCCATGGTGGCTGCACTCTCGCAGCGCCACAGGCTTCGTGTCAATAGTACACTTATATGTGAAGGGCCCGTGGGGCGCGGTTCAGGCCTCCGAGCGCAGCGCCGTCATCGGGTCCACCCGCGAGGCTCGCCGGGCCGGCAACCAGCTTGCGAGCAGCGCCACGCCGAGCAGGAGGAGCGCCACCGCGGCGAAGACGAGCGGGTCGGTGGTGCTCACTCCGTAGACGAGCCCCGCGAGCACCTGACTGAGCCCGATGGCGCCCAGCACGCCGAGCGCCACGCCCAGCCCCGAGAGCAGCGCCGCCTGCCGGAGCACCAGCTTCAGGACGTCCCCCGCCGTCGCTCCCAGGGCGAAGCGGATGCCGAACTCCTGGGTGCGCTGCGCCACCGCATAGGACACGACGGCCGCGAGCCCCGCGACAGAGAGCAGCAGCGCCACGACACCGAAGGCCCCCAGCAGCAGGAGGCTGAAGCGCCTGGGGGCGAGTGAGTCCGTGAGCAGGCTCTCCACGGTGTGCAGGCGCGAGGGCAGCTCGGGGGCGAGCTCACGCAGCACCGGCCGGACCGCGGTGACGAGGGCCGCGGAGCCCACCGGGCCGTACACGGCGAGGTGGAAGCGGGAGGAGGCGCGCGCCCGTTGGCGGGAGCAGCCATAGAACATGGGCTTCGGCGCCTCATCCAACCCCCGCTCGCGCACGTCCGCCACCACGCCGACGATGGTGAAGGGACGCAGGTCGCCGTCCATGTTGCCGAACTGGATGGTCTTGCCCAGCGGGTCTTCTTGGGGCCAGCGGGTCTTCGCGAGCGACTCGCTGATGACGGCGACATGAGGCGTCTCGGCGGTGTCGCGTGCATCGAAGTGGCGCCCGCGCACGAGCGGAATGTCGAGCGCCTGGAAGTAGCCCTCGCTCGCCACGCGGTACTCGGCGGAGCCCGTGCGCTCGCGCTCATGCGCCAGCCGCCCGAAGTCCTCGATGCTCTTCACCTCGTCGGGACGGTTGAGCACGAGGAAGGTGCCGTAGCCCGAGGGGCTCCCCTCGAGCGGGAAGTTGCTCACGGCGCCCACCGCGCGCACTCCGGGCAGTGCGCCCAGCCGCGCGAGGAGTTGCTCCTGCAGTTGAAGGTTGCGCCGCCACCCCGCCTCGTCCTCGACGGGAGGGAGCACGAGGCTGAGCACCGCGACGTCCTCGGTGCGATATCCCGGGTCCAGCGAGAGCAGGCGCATCAGGCTGCGCCCGAGCAGCGCCGCGCCCAGCAGCAGCACCAGTGCGAGCGCGAGCTGTCCGACCACGAGGGCACGGCGCGTGCGCTCCGCTCCGACTCCTCCGGCCTGGGTGCGCCCCGCCTGCACCAGCGTGGCCCAGGGGTTCTGGCGCGCCGCGCGCAACGCCGTCACCAGCCCGAGCCCCAACGCGAGGAGCAGCGAGAGCCCGAGCGCGAAGAGGAGCGCGGTGGCGTTCACCTCCACCTCGTCCACGCGTGGCAGGCGGCCCGGCTCGAACGCGAGCAGTGCGCGCACGCTCCATGCTGCGAGCAGGGTGCCCAGCGCACCGCCGGCCAGCGACAGCAGCAGCGACTCGGTGAGGAACCGCCGCGCCAACGCGCCGGGCCCGGCGCCCAGCGCCACTCGGACGGCGAGCTCGCGCCTGTGGGTCGCCGCGCGGGCCAGCAGCAGGTTGGTGACGTTGGCTCCCGCCACCAGCAACAGGAAGGCCGCGGCGCCCAGCAGCACGTAGAGCGTGGACTGGGCACTCCCCACCAGGCTCTCGTGCAGGGGCACCATGGCGATGTCTTGCATCGAGATTTCCCGGCCGTACCGCGCCTCGAGCTCCCGTGCGATGCCCGTGAGCTCCGCTTGCGCGGCTTGGGGGTTGACGCCCTCCGCCAGCCGTCCCACCACCCACCAGTTGTGCGCGGTCCGGCTGGGCAGGGGCGCCTTCAACTCGCGCGGAATCCACAGCTGTGTGCCCACCGGGTAGTCGAAGGACTTGGGCATCACACCCACCACGGTATAGGCGCGCCCCTCGAAGGTGAGGGTGTCCGACAGCGGCAGCGGCCGTGCGCCCAGGTGCCGCTTCCAGAAGGTCTGGCTCACGACCACCACCGGGGCGCCTCCCTGCTGCTGCTCATCCTCGGCGAACAGGCGGCCCTGTACGGGCTGCACCGCGAAGGCGCGGAAGAAGTCGCGCGAGGCGAGCGCCATCATGGCGAAGGTCGGCTCGTCCGTGCCGGTGACGGCGACGCTCGCCGCTCCCGATACCTGGGCCAGTGCCGAGACGGTGCGGCTCTGTGTCCGCACATCCTCGAAGTTGGGGTCCGAGAACGGAATCGAGCGGCCGACGGCCGTCCGCTGCGACAGGTGCACGAGGCGCTCGGGGCTTGGATAGGGCAGGGGGCGCAGCAGCACCCCCTCCACCACGCTGAAGAGCGCGGTGCTCGCTCCGATGCCTACCGCCAGCATCAGGACGCAACTGAGCGTGAAACCGGGGCTCCGGCGCAGCGAGCGCAGTGCCTGACGCAATCCAACAAAGAAGGTGTCCACGCGGGAGGCTACGTCCTGGCCGTCGAACGATTGCCGCACGGGGTGGGGGAGACTGAAACCCGGCCGCTGCGTCAATCAGGCCTCGGGTCGAGGGCGTCGCCAATTCCTGCCAGGCTTGTCCTTGAGCTGATTCCAGATGGGAATGAGCGGCTCGGAACCGCATGGGGGCGCGGTTGGAGCGGGCTTGCTCCGTTGCGCCGCGCTGTGTCCGAGGCCAGCAGCACCGACCGTCCTGGCGAATCTCCCGAGTCGTGAACCCTCCCCGGTGCGGTCCTCTTGTGACCCCGGCGCCACCCGCGCTACTTGAAAATTGTGGTACGAAAGGAACTTTGCTGGGACCCGGAGGCTTGCTTTGACGTTGTTTCGAGGGTGTCTGACCGCGTTGCTGGTCTTGGTTGTTTCCTGTGGTGATTCAGATCCTGGGGTGATTCCCGATGCGGGGGAGACCCGGACTGACGCGGGAAATGGGACGCCGGACGCGGGTGGTGGGACGCCGGACGCGGGTGGTGGGACGCCCGATGCGGGTGGTGGGACTCCGGATGCGGGCGAGGTGACGCCGGACGCGGGCGGAGAGCTTCCGGACGCGGGCGGAGAGCTTCCGGATGCGGGTGAGGTGACGCCGGACGCGGGCGGAGAGCTTCCGGACGCGGGTGAGGTGACGCCGGATGCGGGGGGAGAGATTCCGGACGCGGGCGAGGTGACGCCGGACGCGGGCGGAGAGCTTCCCGACGCAGGCGAGGTGACGCCGGACGCGGGCGGAGAGCTTCCCGACGCAGGCGGTGAGCTCCCTGATGCTGGAGGTGAGACGCAGGACGCGGGTGGTGAGCTCCCCGATGCGGGTGGTGGGACGCCTGACGCGGGTGGTGGGACTCCGGACGCCGGTGAGCCTCCCGTCGTGAGCGTCATCGACAACTGGGGCTTCGAGGTGTGGCCCGATGCGCTTCCGGCGCAGTGGTTCGGCAGCAAGTCGAATATCGATTCCGGCGCCGTGCAGAAGGTGACGACGAATGCCTTCGAAGGCGTGAACGCGGTCCGGCTGACCAACGCCTCTTCCACGCATCGGCGGTTCACGACGCTGGCGAAGTCGATGCCCGCCGGTCGCTACTCCTGCACCTTCCAGGCGCGGGGCACCGGCGACGTCCGGAATGCCTTCTTCGACGACGACTACTCCTCGTACTCGTCCTACACCTCCGTCGACACCACGGCGTGGACCCAGGTGACGTACAACTTCAACCTGGCGAGCGACGTCTTCGACACGTTCGAACTCATCTTCAGCGTTCGGAATACGAGCGGAGAGAACCTGCTCCTCGACGACGTGCGCTGCATGCGGGCGGCCGAACCGTGTGACGTGGTCAGCTGCGAGTCCTGGGAGCGGTGCGTGAATGCCTCCGCGACCTGCGAGCCGCTCTCGGGTCGCTGCAACATCGGCGGGGACTGCGCCGCGTGGGAGGCCTGTGATGACACCAACACGTGCGTGGTCGCCGAGGACCGCTGCGTCCGCCACGCCGATTGCGCGGAGACTCCGCAGACGCCGGTCTGCGAAACGAGCACGCACCTCTGCGTCGCCGGAGACCCTTGCGCTGGAGTCGTGTGCAGCAGCCCGGCGACCACCTGCAATCCCACGACGGGCGTGTGTGAGCTGGCCGAAGGCGCCTGCTTCACGACCCTCGACTGCGTCGGCGCCCTGCCGGCTTGTGACCCGGCGACCCGCAGCTGCGTCCCCGCGGAGCACCCCGCGAACATCGTCCGCAACGGTGGCTTCGAGTCCTGGAACATCTATTCCATCCCCTACCAGGGGAACCATCTCATCCCTGACTACTGGTACGGCATCGACAACGGCGTCGCGGACCCGGGCACGGAGATCAAGCCCACGCGTCTCGTGCGCTACCTCAACGCGGTGCACGGCGGTTCGACGGCGCTGCAGTTCGTCGTCCCCATCCAGGTCGCCGAGCGCTTCTCCACGGAGAAGTTCAACGTCCCGAGCGGCAACTACTCCTGCTCGTACCGGGTGCGAGGCCACGGCAGCATCCGTCATCGAATCTACTCGAGCGGAGGCTGGAGCCCGCAGACGGACTTCCTCGTCGTCGACAGTGACGAGTGGCAGCCGGTGTTCTTCCGCTTCACCGGCAACGTGCGCGACTGGCGCCTGTTCCTCTATCCGAGCCGGAGTGAAGCCGACCGCGACCACCTCCAGGTCGACGACGTCGTCTGCACGAAGGACTAGCGCCGCTGTCGCATGAGGGGGTCGAGCGCCGGCCGGGGTGGATGAACCCGACAGCGCTCGACCCTCTTTTCGTCGTGAGTCACCCGTCCTCGGTCTCCGTTGTCTCCAGGCTCAGCGTCAGCTTCCGCAGGAGCGAGGTCAGCGTCGCCCGCTCGTTGCGTGACAGGCCCGCGAGCAACCGGGCCTCGACGGCCATGTCGGCGCGGAACGCCGCCTCGGTGCGCTCACGGCCCTCCCGGGTCAACTCCACCGGAAGGCTGCGCGCGTCTCCCTCCGTCGCGGGGCGGCGAATCAAGCCCGCACGGGTCAGTCGGGCCAGTCGGTCGGTCAGCCCCCCGGAGGAAATCATCAGCGACTTGTAGAGCTCCGTCGGGCGCATCCGGTAGGGCGGGCCCGAGCGCAGCAGCGCTGACACGACGTCGAACTCGCCCGTGTCCAGGCCGTGCTCCTCGAACACCGCTTCGATGGGGGGCCGCACTCGCAGGGTGATGCGACGGGCCCGCCCGAGGATTTCCATCCCTTGGGTGTCGACGTCCGGAAGCTCCCGCTCCCACTGGCCCCGCAAGCGGTCGACATGGTCCTGGGTGCTCCTGCTCATTCGCGAACTCCAGATATCTTGACGTCGAGATAATTCGGCTGCATTGTCTCGACATCAAGATAATGGAGTTCCAGCGATGAGTCAGCGACCCTTCCAACCAGCCACGGTCGACCACCTGGTCCTGCGTGTCGCCGACGCGGCGCGCATGGCCTCCTTCTATCGGGACGTGATTGGCTGCACCGTCGACCGGGAGGTGCCGCACCTCGGCTTGACGCACCTGCGGGTGGGGACGGCGATGATTGACCTGGTGTCCCTGGATGGAAAGCTGGGGCGCGCGGGAGGCGCGGCACCGGGGCGTGAGGGTCGCAACGTCGACCACTTCTGCATCACCGTGCAGCCGTTCGACGAGGCGGCGATTCGCGCCCACCTGGCCGAGCAGGGGGTCGCCGTGTTCGCTCCTGGGGAGCGGTACGGTGCGACGGGTGAAGGCTTCTCGTTCTACATCCAGGACCCGGAGGGCAACACCATCGAGTTGAAGGGCGCATAGGCGTCGCGGATGCTCGCTCGACGCCGCGCCCGGCCCTCTGGAGCGCTGCCGCGTCAGAACCCGAAGAGGTTCGAGACGCCGTCCTTCTTGTCGGGGGACGCCGCGCTGGAGGACGAAGCCGGTGTCGTGGCGGGAGTGGACGCGGGGCGGTTGGAGACGCGCATGGGAGTGCTCCGGGGATGCGGTGGGGGATGGGGCCAGACGTCGTCCAGCCCGTGACGTGACCTCCCCTAAGGCACGGCGTGTGCCAGCCTCTCGCGGTCCCCCCAGTGTGCCGTTTCCCCTCTGAAGCGCTTCAGCCGGGACGGGCGCTGGAGCCCTGTGGCCGGTGACTGGAGCCATCGAGGGTGATGACCGCTGTCATCAGGCTCGATGAGGACTGTCCGGGCGTCAGCGAGGAGCCGCTGCGAGGGGCGCGGCCAGCCTCACGCGGAAGCCGAAGCCGACCCACAGGTGGAGGGTCCGCTCGCGGAGGCTCTCGCTTCCAGAGCCGGTGCTCAGGTCCACATCCAGCGTGCTGTATCGGCCGCCCGTGACATTGACGAAGAGCCCCGCCCAGAAGGCTCCGCCGAAGTTCCTGTCGAACCCTGCCTGGAGCGTGATTTCCGGCCCGGAGTACGTGATGTCGACGTCTCCAATCGAAAACGACGTTGTTTCGTGGCCGAGCGCCACCCCCGCCCAGGGTGAGTAGGGGCCGGCTGGATTCCAGTGGTAGTTGCCTTGGAGTCCGAAGCGCAGGTTGCTGCCTGGACACGCCTGGTCGGCGGAGCAGCGGATCCGCATCTGCGCGTAGGCGAGCTGAAGCCAGGGCCCCAACTCGACGTTCGGGCCGATTCGGACGGTGGGTTCCAGGATGGCGGCGAAGAGCCCCTTGTAGACCTCGTACAGGTAGAACGGCTCGGCGGAGCCATCCATGCGCCCGCCGGGCATGAGGTAGCCCCCGCGCGCGGAGATGGCGAGCCAGCGCGGAAAGCCCCCTTCGAGCCCCGCGTGTTCCTCCGCCAAGGTTGGAGAAGACACCAGGAGTGACAGCAGGACCAGCGCCTGCGCGGCGGGACGAGAGAGCGTTTGCATGCGCGGGTGTTTGGTTATTACGGTCAATCGACGGTCGTCAACCCAAGGTCTCCGGTGTCCCTCATTCGCTCATTTTTCAGCCCGCGCCTGTTCGCGCTGGTGGCCTGCGGCCTCTGGGTCGCCTGTGGTTTCCCTTCCGCCGAAGAAGACGCGCGCGTTTGCGCCGATGTGGAATGCAGCGCGGGACGCTGCGTCTCCGACGATGGCGCCCCCATGTGTCA
The DNA here is from genome assembly GCF_013336715.1 of Myxococcus sp. CA056. Taxonomy (NCBI): domain Bacteria; kingdom Pseudomonadati; phylum Myxococcota; class Myxococcia; order Myxococcales; family Myxococcaceae; genus Myxococcus; species Myxococcus sp. CA056. The sequence goes on along the minus strand of NZ_JABUMT010000019.1, from coordinate 50,927 downwards.
CTGCAGCGCATGGGAGGAGGCCTCGGGCCTCAGCTGTTTCATCTCCGCCTACCGGCAGCCGGACGACCACGGTGACGCCGTGGCGGCCGCCACGACGCTGGCACCCTCGGTGGATTTCCACGACGCTGCCATCCAGCCTCCCTTCCGGGTGTGGAAGGATCAGGATGTCTTCGCCATGCCCACCCTGCCGGGCCATGGCCTTCGCTTCATCGTCCGGCCCGGCACCTTGGCCAAGGTGGCCGTGCGCCTGCTGGGTGCCTCGGGGCAGGTAATGAGTTCGCTGGTTGTCGTGGCTCGAGGCGGCGCCCACCTGGAGTTCACTTCCACGGAGGCGTCTCCCCGGTTCATCACGGTGGCCGCGGATGAGGACGGCGCTTCGGGGACGTATCTCTACCGTTTGGAAGACATGGGCAAGGATGCGAACGGTGACACACCCGCCACGGCGACGCCGGTGGAGCTGGCGAGTGCACCATTCCCTGTCACGCTCGAGTTCGACGATGACGAGGATGTCTTTACCTTCCGCACCGAGGCGGGCCAGGGCTTCCGATTCTCTTGTGAGTCCGAGCGAACCTCCCTGACTCTGATGAATGGCGCGGGCGCAGTGTTGGAGAGCGGAGCGTCAGGAGGGGGAGTGGGTGGCAGCGTGGGCCACAAGAGCCCGGACCCGACCACGTGGTTCGTCCGCGTCTCCACCTCGAACGGCAGCCTGCCGGCCACCCACTGCCAGTTGGACGACCTGGGGGTGGATGAACACGCGGATGCGATTCCCGCCGCGACCCGACTGACGGACGGTGTCCCCGTGACGGCACGGCTTCAGGGCACCAACGACGTGGATGTCTTCTCCTTCTTCGCCACCGCGGGGGAAATCCATGACGTCAGGCTGACGCCCTCGCGTGTGGCGAACGTCAAGCTCACGGACGCGGACGGCACGACGCTGGCGGCGACCACCTCCAGCCGAATCGTCCAGGGCGCACCCACGACGGGGACGTATTACGTGCATGTCCAGAAGGACTCAGCCTGGGGGACGGACTTCCAGGTGGGAGTGGAGAACCTGGGACCGGATGACCATGGTGGCACTTCCGAAACGGCCACTCGCGTCGCGGTGGAAGAGACTGTCACCGGGCTCATCCACAACGTGGCGGACCTGGATGCCTTCACCATTCCTCTCGAGGCGGATGGCGTGTACCGGCTCACCTGCACGCCCGGCTGCACGCTGTCGACGAGCGCTCCTGTCGCGTCCTTCCGCGTGCATCGTGCGTCCGGGGGTGGCACCTGGAACATCCACCTGCTGTCCTCGGGGGACGTCACCTTCACGATCAGCTCGCAGACTGCTCCTCTCTTCTTCACGTTCAAGATGGCGCGGGTGGGCACGGACGACCACGGCGATGACGCGGCCCATGCCACGCCGTTGACGCTCCCTGCGACAGTGGACGGCTCCTTCGAACTGGGGACGGACATCGACGTATTCGCCTTCGAGTCGGAGGCGAGCCGGACCTATGTCGTGGAGTCCAGGGCGGTGGGTCTCCGGATTCTGGACCCGAATGGCGCGGAGGTTCCCCTGCTGTTCGATGCGCCAACGGCGACCCGGCGCTTCACCGCCCAATCGTCGGGGACTTATGGCGTCGTGGCCACCTCTCCCGATCCTTTCGTGGGTGTTGCCAGGTCCTGGAGTTTCACCCTGCGCCTGCCGTGAGCTGTCGGGCGGCGGGGCGCTCCAGAAGCGCTGAACCGTCGTGGGTGTCGGTGGTAGCCTCCTGGGTGTGGGCCCCGGTTCCGTCGAATCGTGGGCTTGATGTCAGGAGTGCCTGGGATGCATGGGGCTGACGCCGAGTCCTTCGAGCTGGTGGTGCAGTCCGCCGGCGAGCAGTCCTCCCTCCGTCTTCGAGAGGCTCCGGGAGCCCGAGCCGCAGTGGCGCGAGCCGTCTCCCAGGCCGCCGCCCTCCGCTCCGCCGCGCCCCAGCCGAGCACCTTCGCGCGTCACCTCGGGGCCCAGCTTTCACGGGCGCCGGACCCGATGCGCGCGCTGGAGCGACTGCATGCCCGGGACCTCGCGCTCGCGCTCTCCTGCGCGCAGGGGTTGCCGGCGGCCTGCGCTCTCCTGGAGCAGGAGGTCCTCCTCAAGCTGCGCGTCCCCCTATCGCGCATCCATCCCTCACCGGCGTTCGCGGACGAGGTACTGCAAGTGCTCCGGGCCAACCTCCTGATGCCTCGCGAGGAGGCACCCTCACGGTTGCTTGGCTACTCGGGTATGGGCCCGCTGCTGCACTGGGTGAGCATCTCCGCGGTGCGGCTCGCGCTGCGGATGCGCAAGGCGCAGGGTGAAGAGTCACACGTCGAAGCGGAGGTGCTCGCCGCACATCCCGCCCCGGGTGGGTTGGAGCTGGGCTTCGTCCGGGAGGAGGCTCGGGGGCATGTGCGCGCGGCCTTCATCCGGGCGGTGGCCTCGCTGGACGACGAGGACCGGGAGCTGCTGCGACTGCACTTCGTCGAGCGCCTCTCCCTGGAGCGAATGGGCGCGCTGTTCGACCTGCACAAGTCCACGCTCTCACGCAGGCTCTCCGCGGTGCAGACGCTGCTGGAGAAGCGCACGCGGCGCGCGCTCGCCGAGCGTCTGTCTCTGCCCGAGCCGGAAGTCGACAGCCTGATGCGCGCCATCCATGGCCGGTTGGACCTGAGCCTCTCGGGTCTGCTGGCGGTGCGCGAATGAGCTGCCCGGACGAGAACACGCTCTCCGGTTACGCGAATGGCGCGTTGGACTCGGAGGGCACGGCCGTCGTGCGCCAGCATGTCGCGGGCTGCTCGGAGTGCCGGAGCGTGCTCGCCGCGCTGGGCGGACTCGAGGCGCCTCCACCGCTGGTCGACACGGGACTGCTCGTCTCCGGCGCGCGCGTGGGGCGGTACATGGTGCTCGGTCTGCTCGGCGAAGGAGGCATGGGGCGCGTCCATGCTGCCTATGACCCGGAGCTGGACCGCAAGGTGGCGCTCAAGCTGCTGAACCTCGCGAGGCTGGGGGTGGACTCCCTGGCCCAGGCGCGTCAGCGACTGGAGCGCGAGGCCCGCACGATGGCCCGGCTGTCGCATCCCCATGTTGCCCACTTGCACGACGTGGGCGAGTTCCAGGGGCAGCTCTTCCTGGTCATGGAGTTGGTCGAGGGCGGCACGCTCCGGCGGTGGTTGGCGGAGAAGCCGCGCACGCGCCGGGAAATCCTCGCGCGCTTCATCCAGGCGGCGGATGGGCTCGCGGCGACGCACGCGCTGGGCATCATCCACCGCGACTTCAAGCCCGACAACGTCCTGCTGACGCGCGATGGTCAGGTGCGCATCACCGACTTCGGCCTGGCCAACGCGGCGGGTGCCCTGGAGCCTCTTCGAGAAGACGAGGCTCCAGTCCCTGGCGGAGAGTCACTCACTGTCACCGGGGCGTTCCTGGGGACGCTCGCGTATGGCGCGCCGGAGCAGCTCCGCGGAGAGCGGGGGGATGCTCGCTCGGACCAGTTCGCCTTCTGCGTCGCGCTCTACGAGGCGCTCAACGGGCAGCGGCCCTTCGAGGGCGCCACGCGCGAGGAACTCCTGTCGTCCATGCATCGCCAGGAGGTTCGTCCCGAGACGCGGGGCGTGCCCTCGTGGCTCAAGGCCGTGGTCCGGCGTGGACTCTCGGTGGACCCGTCGCGGCGTTTCGAGTCCATGCAGGTGCTGCGGGCCCAGCTCTCACGGGAGGTGGTGGCCTGGAATCGCATCGCCGCTACGGCGGTGCTCGCGGGAGGCGTGGTGGGCCTGGGGTTCGTCGTGCTGGGGCCTTCCGCGGCGACACCGAGCGAACTCTGTCAGGGCAGTGAGCGGCACCTCGCGGGCATCTGGGATGTGTCCGTGCGTGAGTCCACGCATCTGGCCTTCCTGCGGACGGAGGACCCTTCGGCCGAGGCCTCGTTCCAGGCCGTGGCCTCCTCGCTGGAGCGGTGGACCCGGGACTGGATGCACGCGCATCAGTCCGCGTGCGAGGCGACTCGTGTCTTCGGTGAGCAGTCGGAGGCAGTGCTCGGGCTTCGGATGACGTGTCTGGACCAGCGGCTGGGAGAGCTGTCCCGGCTGACGGTGGCGCTGCAGGGCGCGGACGCGCGGACGGTGGAGCGGGGCTTCGGGCTGGGTGCCTCGATTGGCGGCGTGGGCCGCTGCGCGGACGTGCGCACGTTGCAGGAGGCCGTGTCTCCACCGGAAGACCCGAGGGTGCGCGCGGAGGTGGACGCGGTGCGCACGGAGCTGGCGCGGGCGAACGCGGAGCTGCTCGCGGGGCATACACCGGAGGCGCTGCGAATCGCGCTGCCTGCCCGGGAGCGCGCGCTCGCCACCCGGCATCGCCCCCTGGAAGCGGAGGCGCATCAGCTCTGCGCGCTGTTGCAGGAGGATGCGGGAGCGTTCGAGGACGCGCGAGCGTCGCTGGCCCAGGGCTCGCTGGCGGCCGAGGCGGGGCGACACCTGGGTGTGCTCGCGCGGGTGCTGAAGTCGCAGGCCTGGCTGCATGGATATGGCCTGGGGCGCACCCCGGAGGCGTGGCCCTTCCTCCAGCGCGCCCGTGCCGTGGCGGAGACGCTGCGAGACGCCGAGTTGGACACGATGTTGGACAACGTGCAGGCGGAGCTGCTGGAGCAGGAGGGCCGCTTCTCGGAGGCGGAGCCGCTCTTGCGTGCTTCGCTGGAGACCGTCACCACGCGCGGACAGACGCACGCGCGCGCGGAGCTGAGTGGTCGGCTGGGCCTGCTGGCCCGGCAACAGGGGCGCCTGCTGGAGGCGAAGCGTTGGCAGGAGGAGGCGCTGCGGCTCCATGAGGAGCACTTTGGTCCGGTGCACCGGGACACGGGACGGGCCCTGGCGAACCTGGGTGGCACCCTGGCCCTGCTGGGTGAGTTGACGAGGGCCGAGGCGGTCCTCCAACGGGCGCTCGGAATCCTTCGCCGGACGCTGGGCGAGGAGAACCTGTCGGTGGCCCGGACGTTGTCCAACCTGGCCCTCGTCTACTTCGAGTGGGGACATGGGGCCCAGGCGCGCAAGGCCGCGGAGGAGAGCTGGGCGGTGGCGCGCGCGAGCGTGGCCGCGGACAGCCCGGTGCTGATGGGGATGGAGTCGAACCGGCTCGGCGTCCTGGGAGAGCAGGGCGAGCGTCCGCTGGAGCTGGCGCACGTGCGACGCGTCCTGGCGCATCGCGAGCGCGTCTACGGCGCCTCACACCCGGAGGTGGCCCTGGATGTCCACGAGGTGGGCAGGCTGCTGCGTCTGCTGGGGCGTCCGGACGAGGCGCGAGGTTTTCATGCGCGCGGCGTCCTGCTCCAAGCGCCCCTGGTCGCCAAGGGCGAGGTGGATGGCGCGGGGCTGCGAGCCCTGGCGGATGCCCTCCTCTTCCTGGGGCGGGTGGACGAGGCCCGGGGGCATGTGGAGCGGGCGCTCGCGAGCATGGAGAGTGACTTGGGGCCTTCGTCGTCCGAACGCATCGAGGCGTTGCTCCTCCTGGGGGACGTCCACCTCGCGCGGGGCCAGCCCTCCGAGGCTCTGGTGCCGCTGCGCACCGCGCTGGAGGTGCTCACGGCGCGGCAGGTGGTCTCCGCGCGTGTCCCGAGAGTGCGTCGTCGGCTCGCGCGGGCGCTCCGGCTGACGGGTGCGGTGGAGGAGGCCTGCGTGGAGGCTCGGCGCGCCTGGGAGGAGCTGTCCGTCTGGAGCAAGGCCTACGCTCAGGAGACGGCGGAGGCGCGGGCCGAGCTGGGGCGCTGTCGCGGGTAGCCGCTTCAAGGGGAGCGACATCAACGGCGAGGGGGCGCGGCCATCACCCGCGCCCCCGTGGTTCACGACCCCTCTGGTCAGCGGATGTACGTCGCGAGGTGCTCAGCGGTCAGCGTCGAGCGCGCCGCGACCAGGTCGGCCGGGGTGCCCTCGAAGACAATCTTCCCGCCCTCGTGGCCCGCGCCCGGTCCCAGGTCGATGATCCAATCGGCGTGCGCCATGACCGCCTGGTGGTGCTCGATGACGATGACTGACTTGCCGGAGTCGACCAGCCGGTCCAACAGCCCGAGCATCTGCTCGACGTCGGCCAGGTGCAGGCCGGTGGTCGGCTCGTCCAGCACGTAGATGCCTCCGTCGGTGCCCATGTGCGTCGCGAGCTTCAGCCGCTGCCGCTCGCCACCCGACAGCGTCGTGAGCGGCTGGCCGAGCCGCAGGTAGCCGAGCCCGACGTCGGCCATGTGCGTGAGAATCTCATGCGCGGCCGGCGTCTTCGCCGCGCCGGAACCGAAGAATGCGACCGCGTCCTTGACGGGCAGGTCGAGCACCTCGGCGATGTTGAGCCCGCCGAGCTTGTATTTCAGCACCGCCGCCTGGAACCGTCGGCCCTCGCAGTCCTCGCAGGGCGTGCTGATGCCGGCCATCATCGCCAGGTCGGTGTAGATGACTCCGGCGCCGTTGCACGTGGGGCAGGCGCCCTCGGAGTTGGCGCTGAACAAGGCGGGCTTCACGCCGTTGGCCTTCGCGAACGCCTTGCGAATGGGCTCCAGCATGTCCGTGTACGTCGCGGGGTTGCTCCGCCGCGAGCCCCGAATCGGGGCCTGGTCGACCGACACCACTCCGTCCCTGCCCGACACCGAGCCGTGAATCAGGGAACTCTTTCCCGACCCGGCCACGCCCGTCACCACCACCAGCACACCGAGCGGGATGTCGACGTCGACCTTCTTCAGGTTGTGGGAGCTGGCGCCGCGGATTTTCAGCGCCCCCGACGACTTGCGCACCGACGGCTTCAACGCAGCCCGGTCGTCCAGGTGCCGTCCGGTCAGCGTCTTGCTGGCCCGCAGCGCGGCGACGGTGCCCTCGAACACCACCTCACCACCGGCGGTTCCAGCCCCAGGGCCCAGGTCGACGACGTGGTCGGCGATCTCGATGACCTCCGGCTTGTGCTCCACGACGAGCACGGTGTTGCCCTTGTCGCGCAGCCGCAGCAGCAGGTTGTTCATCCGCTGGATGTCGTGCGGGTGCAGGCCGACCGTCGGCTCGTCGAACACGTACGTCACGTCCGTGAGCGCGGACCCGAGGTGACGAATCATCTGCGTGCGCTGGGCTTCACCGCCCGACAGCGTCCCCGACGGCCGGTCCAGGCTCAGGTAGCCCAGGCCAATCTCCACGAACGAGTCGAGCGTCTGCCGCAGCGTCGCCAGCAACGGCGCGACGGACGGCTCGTTCAGCCCGCGAATCCACTCGGCCAGGTCGCTGATCTGCATCGCGCAGGCGTCCGCGATGTTGATCTTCTTGATTTTGGAGGACCGGGCGGCCGCATTGAGCCGGGTGCCGCCACACTCGGGACAGGGGGTGAACGTCACCGCCCGCTCCACGAACGCACGGATGTGCGGCTGCATCGCCTCCTTGTCCTTGGTCAGGAACGACTTCTGGATTCGCGGAATCAGGCCCTCGTAGGTCAGGTTGATGCTCTCGAACTTCACCTTGATGGGCTCGTGATGGAGGAAGTCGTGCAGCTCCTTCTTCGTGTACTTTCGAATGGGCTTGTTCGGGTCGACGAAGCCCGAGGCCGCGAAGATGCGCACCTGCCAGCCGTCGGGGGTGTACCCAGGAATCGTGAGCGCGCCCTCGGCGAGCGACTTCGTGTCGTCGTACAACTGCGCCAGGTCGATATCCGTCACCGAGCCCATGCCCTCGCAGCGCGGGCACATGCCGCCGGCGGCCGTGAACTCGCGCTTCTCGGTCTTCCCGTCGCCCTTCTCGACTGAAACCTCTCCGACCCCTCGGACCGACGGGATGTTGAAGGAGAAGGCGTTGGACGAGCCGATGTACGGCTTGCCGAGGCGGCTGAACAGCACCCGCAGCATCGCGTTGGCGTCGGTCGCCGTGCCGACCGTCGAGCGGGAGTTGGCGCCCATCCGCTCCTGGTCGACGATGATGGCCGGCGTCAGCCCCTCCAGGACGTCGACCTCCGGCCGGCCCAGGCTCGGCATGAACCCCTGCACGAACGCGCTGTAGGTCTCATTGATGAGCCGCTGCGACTCCGCGGCGATGGTGCCGAACACCAGCGACGACTTGCCCGAGCCCGACACGCCGGTGAACACCGTCAGCCGTCGCTTGGGGAGCTCGACGCTCACGTCCTTCAAGTTGTTCTCACGGGCCCCTCGGACGCGAATCAGGTCGTGGCGGTCCGCGGGAGGCTGGCTGGGGGAGGGCTTGCGCTCAGTCATGGCTTGGGAACCAACGGCAGTGGGGTGGGGTGTGGGACATCCGAACGGCCCGGCCGTCCGGCCGCTCAGCTTCTACGTCGACCGGCGGCCGACGGCGAGTAATATGCCTTGACGAGTATATGCCTCAATGGGTATGTATGGGGCGTGGAATCATCGTTCGCCATCATCGCGGAGCCGCACAGACGGGCCATCCTGAGCCTGCTGCTCTCGTCAGAGCGCTCCGTGGGCGACATCGAGCGCGAGCTTCGACTGTCGCAGCCGTCCGTCTCCAAGCACCTGCGGGTGCTGCGGGACGCCGGGTTCGTGGAATCACGTATCGAAGCGCAGCGTCGCCTCTATCGACTGAGACCGGAGCCGCTCATGGAACTCGACGAATGGCTGATTCCCTTCAGGCGCTTCTGGTCGAAGCACCTGGATGCGCTGGAGCAGCACCTGGACAAGATGGACAAGGTTCCTCCTGTGAAAGGAAAGAAGAAACATGAGCAGCCGTGAGCACTACATGCCGGGTGCCGCTTCTGGTGCCAGGATTCAGAAAGAGGGAGAGAAGTGGACGCTCGTGGTCGTGCGCGACCTCTCCCATCCTCCCGAGAAGGTCTGGCGGGCCATCACCCAGCCCGAGCATCTGCGCGAATGGGCGCCGTTCGACTCTGACCGGAACCTGGGGAGCGTGGGCACCGCGAAGCTGTCGACCGTGGGCGCTCCGACGCAGATGGTCGCCGAGACGCAGATCAAGCGGGCCGACGAGCCCCGGCTGCTCGAATACAGCTGGGGAGGACAGGACCTCCGCTGGGAATTGGAGCCGCAGGGCGCCGGCACCCGGCTCACGCTCTGGCACAACATCAACCGTGGCTTCATCGCCATGGGCGCCGCCGGATGGCACATCTGCTTCGATGTGATGGATCGGCTGCTCGCAGGTCAGCCCATCGGACGCCTCGTCGGCCCTGACGCCATGCGGTTCGACGGCTGGCAGCGCTTGCATGTCGAGTACGCCAAGCAGTTCGGCGTTGAAGCTCCCTCCTTCTAACCCCCGTTGGACATGAACATGCACCGCTCAAAAGGTATCGTCATTGGCTTCTGGGTCGTCACCGCGCTGCTCTGCCTGCAGATGGGCTTCACCGCCTACGCGCAGCTGAGCATGCCGGAGGTGGCGGAGGCGATCGCCCAGCTCGGCTTCCCTCACTACTTCCGCAAGGAGCTCGCGTGGGCCAAGTTGCTCGGCGTGGTGCTGTTGCTCGCGCCGGTGCCGGCGCGGCTCAAGGAGTGGGCCTATGCGGGCTTCGCCTACACCCTCGTCTCGGCGCTCATCGCCCACCTCGCGATGGGACACGGCCCGGAGTCGTGGATCTACGCGGTGGTCACCGGCGTACTCTGGGGGCTCTCGTACTTCTTCTGGCGCCGCCTGCAGGCCCCGTCCGTTGGGCTCCGCCCGGCGACCGCCTGAGCGCTGGAATTTCTAGGAGGAGACCATGAAAAAGCCCGTCGCGAGTGAAGGCCCGTCGGCATCGGAGCTCATCTCGCAGAGAATCGTCGACCTTGGGGGCTGGCGTGGGGAGACCCTCGCCAGGATGCGCAAGCTCATCAAGGATGCGGACCCGGACGTCGTCGAGGAGTGGAAGTGGATGGGCACTCCGGTCTGGTCGCACGACGGCATCATCTGCACGGGCGAGTCCTACAAGGAGGTCGTGAAGCTGACCTTCATCAAGGGCGCCTCCCTGATGGACCCGGGCGGGCTCTTCAATTCGAGCCTCGAAGGGAATACGCGCCGCGCCATCGACATCCGCGAAGGAGAGAAGGTGGATGCGGCCGCGTTCAAGATGCTCATTCGCCAGGCGATCGACCTCAACAGCGAGGGCAAGGCGAAGCCGTCGAAGGCGAAGCCAGTGGTGAAGGCCAGTCCCGCGAAGGCGAAGCCGGTAGTGAAGGCGAAGCCCGCGAAGGCGAAGGCGGTGGTGAAGGCGAAGCCCTCGAAGGCGAAGGCGAAGCCGGCGGTGAAGGCCAGGCCCTCGAAGAAGGCGAAGTCCTGAGGGATTCCGCCCCTGCGTGGTTCCGCACGGGGCGCCTCATTTCGGGTCTGGAGAAGAGGCTGAGCGGATGAGGTCGGACACGCCGCCGCTGATGAAAGAGGCGGCGGCGTTCGCGCTGATTTCAGGAGCGGCGCGGGTGGCCGCTCACATCCGTTCGCCAGGCAATTTGCTGGCTTGCTTCACCCACCTGGCGAACTGAGCTTCGTCGAGCGGAGTGTCCTCGCGGATGTCGAGGTAGCGCGTGTCCTGGCTCTTGGATTCGCCCGGGGGGAGAGGACGCAGCGAGGTGCCGCGGAAGAAAGCCACCTTGACGTACTTCGCGAAGCAATGGACGCCGAGGAACCAGCCCTGGTCTTCGACTCCGTACATCGGCGAGTTCCATTTGACCGCCTTGCTCACGCCGGGGACGGTGCGCGAGATGAGCGCGTCGAGGCGGTGCCCGACGTCGCGTTTCCACCCCGGCATGGCCGCGATGTAGGCCTGCACGGGGGCGTCGCCGTAGCCCTTCGCGATTTGAGGATTGCCGCCGGAGAGGAGACGAGGCTCCTTGGCGCTCTTGCGCGGGGCCGGGGTGGCTTTGGGCGCCGCACGGCGCGCCGGTGATTTCTTCGCCGGGGCCTTCGTGGGCTTGGGCTTGCTGGCTTTGGCGGCGGTCTTCTTGGCGACCTTCGCCGACTTCCGGGGTGTCTTGCCGGCCATTGTGCTCCCTCCTGGACCTCGGTGGCTTTGACGCACGTCATTCCAACGACTGGAGGATAAGCCTCGCGGCCCAGGCTGCCGAGGGCAACCTTCACTTCAGCTCAGCTCAGCGCAGACCGTCCAGGAGCGCGGCGAGCGCCTCGGGCTGCGACGCGAACGGTGAGTGAGAGGCCTCCAAGGACTCGACGGTGAAGGCATTGCCGGGCGTGAAGGCGTTGGCCTCGCGAATCATCAACTCCTGGAGCGCCGGTGCCAGTGCGCGGTCCTGGGTGCAGCGAAGATAGCTGCGAGGAATCCGGCCCCAGCGCGCCGGGGTGGCTCCCACCTTGGTGGTCCAGAGCGACAAGGGGAGGTCCGGCGTCAGGGAGAGCGCGAAGGGCAGGAAGTCCGCCAGGGGCACGTCCTGGTAGTACGCCTCGCGAAGGGCCTCCAGATAGTCCGTGCCTCCGCGAGGGTTGATGCGCACCGCGCCCAGCTTCCCCGGGTCCCCGAGGAACAGCGTCTCCCCGTAGCCGGTGCGCGCCTCGGGCAGTTCGTTGTAGCCACTGGGGCTTCCCAGTCGCAGGGGGCAGTACGCGCTCAGGTAGACGAGCCGGCCGATGTGCTGTGGCGCCAGCTCTCCCGCCCGGGTGATGACGGCGCCGCCCACGCTGTGGCCCACGAGGACGGGCTTCGTCCCGCCCGCCCCCTGTCGCAGCTTCTCCAGCGCGGTGACCACGGCGACGGCGCAGTCCTCCAAGGTGAGGTCCGCCTGCGGTGAGCGCTCCTCGAGGAGCTTCGCCGCGTCGCCCGTCACGTAGGCCGAGGGAAACCGCGCATTGAGGCCGTGTCCGGGCAGGTTGATGGCCACCACCTGGTGGCCTCGCGCGGAGAGTGCCTCCGTGAGGCGCGCCCAGTGGAGGGCGTTGTGCCAGGCGCCATGCACCAGGAGGAACGAGCGACGGGGTTGCTTGCCCCGCTCGGACGCGGCGGCGAGGGCGCCTTGCATCGGGAGCATGCCCGCGCCCAGGAGGGCGGTCTTCATCAGGTCGCGACGATGCATGAGGTCCTCATTTCGTGGAGCGGGCATTCGCGCCCAGCGCGCGAGCGAGCCGGTCTCGACGGCCCGCGAGCTCCAGGAGCTGTTGGTCGAACTCCGCCAGTCGCTTGCGGTGGAGCGCGAGCGCCTGTGGGCAGATGGCATGCGTGACGTCGCGGAGCATGCAGGGGGGAAAGGTGGCGATGTCCCCCAGGGAGAAGCCCAGCCGGATGAGGTGGGCCACCTGCATCACCCGGGGCACCGACTCCCCATCGAAATCCCGGTAGCCATTCGCGCGTCGATTCGACCTGAGGAGCCCCGTCTTCTCATAGTGACGGATGGAGCGCGCACTGCAGCCCGTGCGCCTGGCGAGTTCTCCGATGTTCATCCGGCTCTCTTGGAAACGAACGCTAGCCCCTGACACCAGTGTCAAGGTCAAGACCCGCGACGGTGCGTCGCGGGTCGGCTTCCTCTTCGAGAGCTTAGCGAACCTCGAACTCGTAGATTCGCGTCGCCGGGTCTCCATTCTGGGTGGGCGTCGTCACGTTGAGCTTGATGTAGCGCGCCGACGTCGAGGTGATGGCGTGCGTGGAGCTGCTGGCGGTGTTGGTGCTCACCGTGACGGGCGTGCTCCAGGTGGTCCCGTTGCTCGACGTCTGGATGGTGAACGCCTGGGTGTTCCAGCTCGTGTTCTCGCCCCCGGCCCCCGCGTGCTTGAGGGTGAAGCTGCTGACCGTCTGCGCCGAGCCCAGGTCCACCTGCATCCACGCCGGCGAGACCAGCGAGCAGAACTTGTCGGTGGTGCCGCCCGAGACGCTGCCGTTGACCGCCTTGGCCGCGGACTCGTTGCTGTTGCAGGCGGCCGAGCTGGTGGTGGGCTTGTTCAACGCCAGATTGGCGACGCCCGCGCCGACCGAGACCGTCTGGCTCTTGGTATTGCTCGCGCCGCCGTTGTCGGTGACGGTGAGGGTGACGTTGTAGTTGCCGGCACTCGCATAGGTGCGCGAGGGGTTCGTCGCGGTGGAGGTGCCGCCGTCGCCGAAGTTCCAACTGCGCGAGGTGATGGTGCCGTCGGCGTCGGTGGACGAGTCGCTGAAGGTCGCGGTGAGGCTGCTGACGGTGACGCCGAAGTTCGCCACCGGCGGGGTGTTGCCGCTGACCGCGGTGTTGATGGCCGCCGCGTACTGCGCGCTCGTGCCCTGCGCGGAGCACCGCTGGATGTCGTCGTACAACCACATGAAGCCGCCGCGAATGCCAGCGCTGGTCTTCCAGCCGCTCATCCGGCTCTGCACCGAGGCCGGGCTGTCGCCCGAAGTGCAGCCAGTGCCATGCCTGGACCACAGGCCCGGGTCGACCGTCATGCCCATCGCGGTGTTCCAGCTCGCCGGGTTGTTGCCGGCGCCGCCGTCGTACACCTGAAGGTAGATTCTATCGACGGCACTGCCCAGGTTGTCCTTGAGGCTCCGCCAGAACGTCTGCTGGGTGTAAGGCGCGAAGGTGATTTTGTAACCCTGGCCGATGAGCATCTGCCCGAAGGTCGTCGTCGGAGCCAGGGCGTAGGCGCTCTCGTCGTCGAAGTTCACCGCGTCGGCGCCGGTGGCGGCCTTCAGCGCCTGGAAGTTCCTGTACAGGATGCTGTTGCTGCCGGTGCCGCAGACGAGGGTGGTGCCGCAGCCGGCGGCGGTGCCATTGACCAGTCTGGCCATGCGCTCGAAGTCCGGAACGCTCCATGCGCCGATGGACACCTCGATGCGATTCACCGAGGTCGGCGCGGTCTTGAGCGTTGCCAGGCGTGTCGGCCACGCGGCATCACCCATGTATGCGCCGTTCCTGACCACGGGGATGTCGTTGTAGACGAGGTCGCCGTTGTCCTCGATGTGGAAGCTCCACAGGATGATGGTGGTGAAGCCCGAGGCGCGCAGGTCGTCCATCACCGCGGTGCCGCCGGAGTAGAACGGGCCACCGCCGTAGACCGCGGAGGCCGCGCTGGCGTCCGGTGCGGCGACGGCCAGGGCGAGGGCGGCGAGTGCTGGCAACAGGCGGCGGGAGAGGGGTGGCGCTGACTGGCTTGGTTTCGACATGGATGGCTCCTCGGCATTGAGCGTCGCGAACGACGCAATGGACGGCGATGCGCGTCTGCCTGTGAGAGCCATTGCGCTCGCTCACACCAGCAGGCGCTCCGGGTCGCCAGCGTCGGCGACAGGCCAACCTTGGGAGCGGCGATTTCGCCATGTCAATCTTTGGAGCGATTCAAGTCAGGCAAGAACGTTGAAGCATGGGCGTTGGTAGGGTTTTCCCCGAACAATCGAGTCACGACGATGGAGTTCCGGACCGCGGGTCACCAAACGTTTCAGGCGATGAGAGCGGCTCGCCATCTGCGTGAGTCGATCCCACTCTGTTGAGTTCCTCGATGCGCGATACCGCGACCATCGCGTTGATTCGCTTGCGCACCGCAAGGGGCATTCTGAATGGACTGACAAGGGCGAGGTGGCGCTGGGAGGAGCTCAGTCGCGCAAGCAGCTCGGCTCCGGAGATGACTTGACTACGGCTGTAGTCACGCGTACGTTCTGACTACAGATGTAGTCATGGCGACCGTGGGAGAGCGGGTGATGGAGTGGCCGCGGACGAAGGGGCACCTCACCCGGTTCTCGGAAGCTCCAGGACGTCGTGGCCCGGCTGAACTCTCGGAAGCAGGGGAAGGAGTGCGCCCATGGGTGCTGAATGGCTGACGGACTTCAGCTGGGGGTTTTCCACACTGGAGTGTCTGTGGCGGGCTTCCTGGCAGGGTGCGCCGTGGGCCGCGCTGGTCTGGGGGCTGTCCCACGCAGTGCCGCGCATGCCCTCCGCCCTGCGCGCGGGACTGTGGTGGCTGGTTTCCCTCAAGTTCGTGCTGTCCCTGGGGGCGTTGAGCCCGGTGCAGCTTCCTCTCCTGCCCACGCTGATTCCGGGACGAGTGGAGTCGATGGGGCCGGAGGAGAACGTGGCCACTCCGGACACCATGGCTCTCATGGGCGATGGAGTGCCCTGGCGACATGGGGGCGCGGCGGTGCTGCTCGTTGCGTGGGGATTGGGAATCGCCTGGCAGCTCAAGGGGCATGTGCGAGCCTGGAGTCGCATGCGTCGCCTGCGCCTTCGCGCGATGCCCCTTCGCCAACCGGACATCGAGAAGGCCATCAGCGAGCTCGCCTCCGCCGCGGGACTGCGCCGAGTGCCCTGTCTCCTGATGTCCGATGAGATGGCGAGCCCTCTGGCCACGGGGCTGATCTCCCCGGTGATTGTTCTGCCCGCGCAGGCGGTCCGGTGCCTGGACCTGGAATCAGTGCGGATGGCAGTGGCTCATGAGTTGGCCCATTTCCAGCGCCGCGACCTGTGGTTTGGCTGGGTTCCGGCACTCGCGGAGAGCGTCCTCTTCTTCCACCCGCTCGTACGCAAGACAGCCCAGGAGTATGCGCTGGCACGAGAGGAGGCCTGTGACGCCGAAGCCCTCCGCCTCACGGGGGCCGCGCCCGGTGATTATGGCCAGCTCCTCCTCACCTTTGGCGTCACCCGCACCCACGGCACCGCCGCTGTGCTCGGTGCCTCAACTCACATCCACACGCTGCACAGGAGGTTGTCCATGCTGGAACACGTCGATGTCTCCACTCCGCGACGCCGTACTTCGTTGCGAGTGGCGCTGCTACTCCTTGGCCTCGCGGTCCTCTTGCCGGTCCAACTGGTCGCACGCGAGCAGACAGCGTCGCCGCGGGCTCGCTCGGACTCGGCCGCGCCAGAGGTCGCGACTCCGGCTGTCGTCGCCACGAAGGTGTCGGCGGCTCCCATCCCTTCCGCCCCGCCTGCCGCACCGAGCCTCAATCCCGCCCCGGTTCCCTCTGCGCCCAGCCTTCCCTGGTCACCCGACGACGCGCTGTGGTCACCCGATGGACCCGATAGATGCTGAAGGACCTCCCTTGAGGGGAATGGGCCCGGGCTCGAGGCCCGGGCCTGGTGTGAATCACATCACGAGGCTGCGTCCTCCAGGTCTCGCGCGAGCTGCTCCACCAACTCGGAGACTCGCGGCGCGCTCAACATCGTGAAGTGGTCGCCCGCGACGTCGTGCACCGAGAGCACCCCGGTGAGCCACTCGCGCCAGCCGCGGTCCTCGCGCAACGGGGCCTCGTCGGGAGACCGGGTGGCGCGGAAGAGCACGGTCCGACCCGTGTAGACACCGTCTGGCACATGGCGACGCTGGGCCTCGGTGAGTCGCTGGTAGACGTTGAAGAGCCGCTCAGCCGTGTCGAGTTCCAGCGTGTGCAAGGCCGGAGCGGCGAGTCGCAGCCGTGGCAGCACCTGGGCCAGCACCTCTCGCGCTCCCAGGCGCTCCAGCCGCCCCACCTCCAGTGAGGCGTCTTCCCAGGACACGCCGAGCATCTGACCGAAGCCGGCGAGCAGCGTGAGCGTGTCGGGCTTGGGCATCGGCTGCCGCGTAGGCGCGCGGCTGTCGAGCAGCACCAGCAGGTCCACCTTCTCTCCCGTGGCCTCGAGCAACCGCGCCATCTCGTGTGCCACGACGCCGCCGAAGGACCAGCCGCCGAGGAGGTACGGCCCCCGAGGCTGCACCGTGCGGAGCTGTGCGAGGTAGTCGCGCGCCAGCGCCTTCACGGAGGACTCGGGAAGCTCGCCGCCCTCCATGCCGGACGCGGACAGGCCGTAGATGGGCCGCTGGGTACCGAGCTCACGAACGAGCTCGGTGTAGCCCAGCGCCGCGCCTCCGCCGCCGTGGACGAGGAAGAGGGGCCGCTCTGTCGACGTGCCGGTGTCCAGGCGCACGAGGTTGGGAGTGGGCCGTGGAGCCTGCTCGCGTTGCTCCACCCGTCGAGCCAGGCGCTCCACGGTGGAGGCCTGGAAGAGGGCTGACACCGGCAGCGAGACACCCAGCCGCTCGCGCAGCAGCGACATGAGGCGGACGGCCAGCAGGGAGTGGCCGCCGAGGGCGAAGAAGTCGTCGGTGGCGCTCACCTTCTGCCTGCCGAGGAGCTCGCGCCAGAGCGCCGCGATGGTCTCCTCGCCAGGGTTGCGCGGAGCGACGTACTCGCTGCTCGTGGAGGACATGTCCGGAGCGGGCTGGGCCTTCGGGTCCACCGTGTCGTCGAAGCGGCCGAGGTAGACCAGCTCGCCGTTGTCCCGTCTGCGCACCTTGTCGCCCGTGCGGTAGAGGCGGGCGCCAGGCGTGGACGAGAACGGGTCTGGGAGGAACCGCTCGGCGGTGAGGCCAGGCCCGCTGAGAGAGCCCCGGCTGACGCCCGCGCCTGCGAGGAAGAGCTCGCCGGGAACCCCCAGGGGAACGGGCTGCATGCGTGCATCGAGGACGTGGGCCTGCACGTTGGCCAGCGGGGTGCCGACGGGCCGGGGGGCGGAGAGCTTCTCCCAGTAGGACTCGTCAATGGCCTCTCCGTGGATGGCGCCCTCCCAGGGCCGCTCGCGATGGGTGTCGTTCCAGCGAGTCAGCATCTGCTCGCGCTCGGCGACGGGCATCAGCGGAAGCTCGCCCACATGTGTCTCGGGAGCGTGGATGGCGGCTTCCAGCAGCGTGGCGAAATGTCCCGCCATGTGAGTGATGGTGGACTCCTCGAACAGGTCGGTCCGATAGGTCAGTGCGCCGGAGAAGCCCTCCGGCGTTTCGGCGAGCGACAGCGTCAGGTCGAAGTGGGTGGAACGCACGTCGGGCGCGACGGACTGGACGCTCAGCATCGCGGTGCCTTCGCCGGCCTCCAGCGTGTCCGTGGGGGTGTTCTGGAGGGTGAACATCACCTGGAAGAGTGGCGAGTAGCTGAGGCTGCGCTGGGGCTTGAGCTCCTCGACGAGCTTCTCGAAGGGGACGTCCTGATGTTCATAGGCGGCGAGCGTGGAGGCTCGCACCTGGGAGAGGAGCTGACGGAAGGAGGCGCGCGGCTCGACGCGGGAGCGCAGGACGAGGGTGTTGACGAAGAAGCCGATGAGGCCCTCCAACTCGGAAGCCCTGCGGCCGGCGATGGGGGAGCCGATGGAGATGTCGTCCTGCCCGGAGTAGCGCGAGAGCAGGAGCTGGAAGGTGGCCAGCACGCCCATGAAGAGGGTGGCGCCCTCCTGCTTGCAGAAGGCTTCCACGGCGCGAGCGAGGGCCCCGGGAATCTGGAAGTCGACGGTGCGACCGTGGAAGGACTGGAGCGGTGGGCGAGGGAAGTCGGTGGGCAGCTCGAGAAGCGCGGGGGCTCCCGCGAGCTGGTTCTTCCACCAGGCCACCTGCCGGGAGAGGACATCGTCCTTGAGCCACTGGCGCTGCCAGAGGGCGTAGTCGGCGTACTGGAGCGGCAGCTCGGGAAGGGGGGAGTGGAGTCCCTGGCGGAAGGCTTCGTAGAGGGTGACCACTTCTCGGACGAGCAGGCCCATGGACCAGCCGTCGGTGACGGCGTGGTGGAGGTTGAGGAGCAGCACGTGCTGCTGGGGTGCGAGGCGCAGCAGGGAGGCGCGAAGCAGGGGGCCGCGACTCAAGTCGAACGGGCGGACGGCGTCCTGATGCGCCCGCTCGCGAGCGAGGGCCTCACGCTCCTCGACGGAGGAGAGGTCCTCCACGAGGAGCGCGAAGGGAGCCGGGGGGGAGATGTGCTGGAAGGGAGCGCCGTTGTCCTCGGCGAAGGACGTGCGGAGGGCTTCGTGGCGGCGGAGCAGCTCCGAGAAGGCGCGCTGGAGGGACGGGACGTCGAGCGCGCCCTCGAGGCGGAGGGCCGTGGGCATGTTGTACGTGGGAGTGCCGGGCTGGAGCTGCTCGAGGAACCAGAGGCGCTGCTGCGCGAAGGAGAGAGGCAACGGTGCGTCGTCTCGCGGTGCGGGGAGCAGCGGCGGGAGCGCGGACGCCTCGGTGGCGCGCTCGACGCGGAGGGCGAGCAACTCCAGGGTGGGCGCCTCGAAGAGAGCGCGCAGGGGGAGCTCCAGGGCGAAGATGGAGCGGATGCGCGACATCAACTGGGTGGCCAACAGCGAATGGCCGCCGCGCTCGAAGAAGTGGTCATGACGGCCGACAACCGGGAGGCGGAGGACATCGGCCCAGAGGGCGGCGAGGCGCACCTCGGTGGGTGTGAGCGGAGCGACGAAGGCGTCGGCGCCGGGGGGCGCTTCGGGAGAAGGCAGGGCCTTGCGGTCCACCTTGCCGTTGGTCGTCAGAGGGAAGGACTCCAGGGCCATGAGCGCACCGGGGACCTCGTAGGCCGGGAGTCTCTTGGTGAGGTAGGCGCGGAGGGCCGCGGGCTCGGGCGGGCGTGAGTGAGCGGTGTAGTAGGCGACGAGGCGCTGGTCTCCTGGGACATCCTCGCGGAGGAGGACCAGGGCTTCACGGACGTCGGGGTGGCGGGCGAGGGTGGCTTCGATTTCGCCCAGCTCGATGCGGAAGCCGCGCAGCTTCACCTGGAAGTCGAGGCGGCCGAGGAACGCGAGCTCTCCATCAGGGAGCCAGCGCACCTTGTCTCCCGTGCGGTACATGCGCGCGCCGGGGACGGAGCTGAACGGATTGGGGACGAAGCGCTCCGCGGTGAGGGACGGGCGCGCGAGATAGCCACGCGCGAGGCCATCTCCGGCCAGGAACAGCTCTCCGGAGACACCCACGGGGACAGGCTGGAGGTGGGAATCCAGGACGTAGGCCCGCACATTCGTCAGCGGTGAGCCGAGCGAAGGACGCGGCGCTCCGCGTACCGCGCGCGCCGTCGAGTCCACCGTGCACTCGGTGGGCCCGTAGACGTTGAAGGCGGTGATGCGTGGATGGGTGGCGAGCCGCTCCCAGAGGGCGTCGTCCACCGCCTCGCCTCCGACGAGGACTCGCAGGGCTCGATTGGAGGCCAGCCCCTCATCGAGCAGCAGACGCAGGTGGGACGGCGCGCAGTCGAGCACGTCGATGTGGTGTTGCTCCACCCAGTTCACCAGTCGGGGCGCGTCCTGGCGAACGGCCTGGGGCACCACGCACAGGGTGTGGCCATCGGAGAGCTGGATGAGCTGCTGGACAGACGCATCGAAGGCCAGCGGCGCGTTGAGGCTGACTCGCAGCGGGCCTTGCAGGCCGGCGAGCGCCGTGGACGCGAGGGCCGCATGCAGATTCATCACGGAGGCGTGCTGAATCATGACGCCCTTCGGATGCCCGGTGCTGCCCGACGTGTAGATGACGTAGGCGAGGTGCTGGGGCGCGGAGACACGGAGTGGCGCGGTGTCCGCTTCACTGGCGAGCATCTGGGCCACGTCCGGGTCATCCATGCGGAGGACCTTGACGGACGGCGTCTCCAGTCGCTCGGCCAGGAGTTGCTGCGTGAGGACGAGCGTGACGCCGGAGTCGCGGCGCACGAAGGCGAGCCGCTCGCGAGGATGGGAGGGGTCCAGGGGGACGTACGCGCCGCCCGCCTTGAGGACGCCGAGGACGGCGACAATCATGTCGACGCCGCGCTCCATGCAGATGGCGACGCGGGACTCGGGCCTGACGCCGTGAGCACGCAGCCAGTGGGCGAGCCTGTTGGCCCGACGGTCGAGCTGGTCGAAGGTGAGCGACGTCGTGTCGTCGAGGACCGCCAGCGCATCGGGTGTGCGAGCGACTTGAGCTTCGATTCGCTCGTGCAGCGCTCCTCCCCACGGCAGCTCGCGGTGCGTGTCGTTCCACGTCACGAGGAGCTGCTCCCGCTCCGCATCGGAGAGGAGGGACAGCGAACCCAGGTCCGCATCGGGCGTGGTGACCACGGCCTTCAGCAGGGTGATGAGGTGCCCCGCCATGCGCGCGACGGTCCGCTCGTCGAACAGCTCCACGCGGAAATCGAGCGCTCCTCCGAGTCCCTGGGATGTCCGGGCGAGCGAGAGCGAGAGGTCGAACTTCGCCTCCAGCCCCTCCACGCCCATCGGCGTGAGCTTCAGTGCTTCCAGCTCGCTCTGTCCGGAGCGGAGCGACGGCGCCTGTCGAGGCGTGTTCTGGAGCGCGAGCATCACCTGGAAGAGCGGCGAGTGGCTCAGGCTGCGCCGGGGATGGAGTTCCTCGACGAGCTTCTCGAACGGGACGTCCTGGTGCTCATAGGCCGCGAGCGTGGATGCACGGACCTGGGAGAGCAGCTCGCGGAAGGTGGAGCGTGGGGTGATGCGGGAGCGCAGGACGAGGGTGTTGACGAAGAAGCCGATGAGGCCCTCGGTCTCCGCCCGGTTGCGTCCCGCGATGGGCGAGCCCACGGAGATGTCGTCCTGTCCGGAGTAGCGCGAGAGCAGGAGCTGGAAGGTGGCCAGCACGCCCATGAAGAGCGTCGCCCCTTCGGCTTGGGTGAAAGACTCCAGGGCCTGGGTCAGCTCCTCGGGCAGGTGGAATGGCACCGCTCCGCCCTGGGAGGACTGGACCGCCGGGCGGGACCTGTCGGTGGGCAGCTCCAGCACGGCGGGCGCATCCGCGAGCTGGTTCCTCCAGTAGTCGAGCTGTCGCTGGAGCACCTCGCCGCGCAGCCACGCGCGCTGCCACGCGGAGAAGTCGGCGTACTGCACAGGCAGTGGCGCGAGGTCTGGCGACGTGTTCGTGGCGATGGCCGCGTAGAGCGTGACCAACTCGCGCACCAGCACGTCCATGGACCAGCCGTCGGAGACGATGTGATGCATCGTCACCAGCAGCATGTGCTCCTTCGCGTCCATCCGGAGCAGCGAAGCGCGCAGAAGCGGGCCGGTGGCCAGGTGGAAGGGCTTGAGCGCCTCCTCGTTGATGAGCCGCTGAGCCCGAGCAGCGCGCTCGTCCCCGTGCTCGCGGCTCAGGTCCACGAGCGGAAGTGAGAAGGCCGCGGCCGGGTGGATGACCTGCACGGGCTCGCCGTCATGAGACGGGAAGGTGGTGCGGAGGGCTTCATGGCGTCGCACCAGGGCGTCGAAGCTGGCCTCGAGCGCGTCCGCGTCCAGCGCCCCTTCCAGGCGCAGCGCCGCGGGCATGTTGTAGAGCGCGCTGCCGGGCTCGAGCTGGTCGATGAACCACAGGCGCTGCTGCGCGAAGGACAGCGGCAGTGCCTGGGTGCGGGATACGGGAATCAGGGGAGGCAACGCAGAGCTGCCCCCGCGAGCGTTCGCGTCGATGCGTGCGGCGAGGGACGAGACGGTGGGCGCCTCGAAGAGGGCTCGGAGGGGCAGCTCGACCTGGAAGACCGTGCGGATGCGCGAGGCGAGCTGGGTGGCGAGGATGGAGTGGCCGCCGAGCGCGAAGAAGGAGTCCTCGGCGCCGACGTGCTCGATGCGCAGCAACTCCGCCATGAGGGTTGCCAGCGTGCGCTCGGTGGCGTTGAGAGGTGCGACGTAGGAGTCGGTGCTCACGGCGTCCGGCGAAGGCAGCGCGGCGCGGTCGACCTTGCCGTTGGAGGACAGGGGCAGTGCCTCCAGCGAGACGATGGCCGAGGGCACCATGTACGCCGGGAGGCGTTCACCCAGATGTCCCCGCAGGGCGTTGGCGTCGGGGAGGGGGGCGCCTGAATGCGGCGCGACGTAGGCCACGAGCCGTGCGCCCAAAGGGCCCTCCTCGCGCACCACCACCACCGCGTCGCCGACGGAGGCATGCGTCCGCAGCGCGGATTCAATCTCTCCCAGTTCGATGCGGTAGCCACGCACCTTCACCTGGAAGTCGGCGCGGCCCAGGTACTCCAGCCGTCCGTCGGCGCCCCAGCGGACGCGGTCGCCCGTCCGGTACATCCGGGCTCCAGGCAGCGCGCTGAAGGCATCGGGGATGAAGCGCTCCGCGGTCAGCGCGGGACGCCGCCAGTAGCCGCGCGCCACGCCCGAGCCGCCGATGAACAGCTCACCCACGACGCCTACCGGCACCGGGCGCAGGTGGGCATCCAGGACGTACAGGCGGGTATTGGCGATGGGACGGCCGATGGAGATGGAACCGCTCGTCGCGTCTCCAGGGGCCACGGTGTGGACGCTGCAACCGACCACCGTCTCGGTGGGGCCGTACTCGTTGATGAGCAGGGTGTCCGGAGCGTGCTTGCGCCAGAAGGCCACGCCTTCGGCGGTCAGGGCCTCGCCGCCGATGACAAAGGCTCGGGTGCGACCGGCCGCCTCACCCTGCGTGAGCTGGTAGGAGAGCAGTTGCAGGTGCGTCGGCGTCAGCTTCACGAGGCTGAAGTCGCTGCCCTCGCGCAGGGCTTCACCCAGCCCCTCCACGCCTGCCTCCTCGGGCACGAGCACCACGGGTCTCCCTGCGATGAGCGGAGCGATGAGGCTGGTGACGGTCAGGTCGAAGGAGAGCGGCGAGTGGACCGGTGAGCCCGAGCCCTCGGCGATGCGGTACGCGTGCAGGGCCCAGGTGAGGTAGTTCACGACGCCCCGGTGTTCCACCATGACGCCCTTGGGGAGGCCGGTGCTGCCAGAGGTGTAGATGAGGTAGGCGAGGTCGTCGGCGGTGGCCAGGGGGGCCGGAGCAGTCGTGGGCTGCTTGCCCGCCGTGACGTCCCAGTCCTTGTCGACTCGGAGGACGGAGACTGTGTTCGTGAGCAGTGCGTCCGCGAGCGCGGCCTGGGTGAGGACAACGGCGACGTCGGTGTCTTGCAGGAGGAAGGCGATGCGAGAGTCGGGCAGGGCCGGGTCGAGAGGGAGGTAGGCGGCACCGGCCTTGAGGGTTGCCCAGAGGGCCACGACCATGTCGGGTGCGCGGCGGAAGTACAGGCCCACTCGTGAGCCTCGCCCGACACCCAGGTCGCGCAGCGCGTGGGCGAGCTGATTGGCGCGTGCGTCCAGCTCACGGAAGGTGAGCTGAGCGTCGCCCATGGAGACGGCGAGCGCGTCGGGAGTGCGAGCGACGGTTTCCTCGAAGAGGGCGTGGACGGTGGTGTGCGCGGGGAAGTCGGCGTGCGTGTCGTTCCACTCCACCAGGACGCGGTGCTGCTCGGCCTCGTCCATGAGTGGAAGGGACGCGACGGGGGCATCCGGCTGTTCCACCGCCGCGCGGAGCAGCGTGAGGAAGTGCGCCACCATGCGCGCGGCCGTGGAGGCATCGAACAGCGCGGCGGCGACCTGGAGGGCGCCTTCGTATCCAGAAGGTGCTTCGACGAAGGTGAGGTTGAGGTCGAACTTGGCGAGCGCGTCACCCTGGTCGACGGAATGCACTCGCAGGCCGGGCAGCTCCAGGCCTCCCATGGGCGTGTTCAGCAGGGAGAACATGACCTGGAAGAGCGGGGGGACATCGAGGACCCGCTCGGGCTGCAGCTCTTCGACGAGCTTCTCGAAGGGCACGTCCTGGTGCTCGAAGGCCCCCAGGGTGGTGGCGCGGACGCGCTCCAACAGCGCGTGGAACGAGGCTCGTGGGTCGACGCGCGCACGGAGCACCAGCGTGTTGACGAAGAAGCCGATGAGGCCCTCGGTCTCCTCGCGGTTGCGGCCGGCGATGGGGGAGCCGACGGAGATGTCGTCCTGGCCCGAGTAGCGGGAGAGCAGGAGCTGGAAGACGGCCAGCAGCGTCATGAAGGGCGTGGCGCCCTGGCGCTGTGAGAGCGCCTTGATGGCGTTGGACAGCTCGGCTCCCAGCGCGATGGGGAGGATGACGGCCTCGCGCGACGCGTGGGCGGCGCGGGGCCTGTCGGTGGGCAGCTCCAGCAGCGCGGGGGCTCCTTGGAGTTGCTGCTTCCAGTAGGCCAGCCGCGTCCGCAGCGCCTCGTCACGCAGCCAGCCGCGCTGCCACGCCGCGAAGTCGGCGTATTGCACGGACAGCGGAGGAAGCACGGCCGGCTCGCCGGAGAGGTGCGCCGCGTAGAGCGTGCCCAGCTCGCGCACCAGCACGCCGGAAGACCAACCGTCGGAGACGATGTGGTGGATGTTGGCGAGGAGCAGGTGCTCGCGCTCCGCCAGCTTGACGAGGCAGAGGCGGAACAACGGTCCGGAGGTGAGGTCGAAGGGGCGCTCTCCTTCCTCCACCGTCAGTCGTCGGGCCTCGGCCTGACGGTGGTCATCATCCAGGTGCCTCAGGTCGATGAGCGCGATGGAGACGGGCGCCGCGGGGTGGATGACCTGGGACGGTTGCCCGTCGATGGAGGTGAACGTGGTGCGGAGCGCCTCGTGGCGTGAGACGACGTCGGAGACCGCTCGCTCCAAGGCGGCGATGTCGAGTGTCCCCTCGAGGCGGAGCGCCGTGAGGATGTTGTAGAGGGCGCTGCCGGGATCGAGCTGGTCGATGAACCACAGTCGCTGCTGCGCGAAGGACAGCGGCAGGGCGCCTGTGCGCGGTACGGGCGTCAGCGCCGGAACCTCCAGCCCCTGCTGCTCCTGTCGAGAGGCATCCAGGTACCGGGCCAGTCCGGCGACGGTGGGGGCCTCGAAGAGCTCCCGCAGCGGGAGTTCGACGTTGAAGGCGGAGCGGATGCGGGAGACGACCTGGGTCGCGAGGAGGGAGTGGCCTCCCAGCTCGAAGAAGTCGTCCCGCGGGCCCACTCGCGAGACACCGAGCACCTCGGCGTAGATGCCCGCGAGCACCTCCTCCGTGGCGGTGCGTGGCATCTCGGGCGTCTCTTGAGGCTGAGTGCTGACTCCGGGCGGAGGGAGGGCCTTGCGGTCGACCTTGCCGTTCGCTGTCAGCGGCAGCTCCGTCAGCGTGACGATGGCCGACGGCACCATGTACGCGGGGAGCCGCTCCTCGAGGAAGCCGCGCACGGCGCCCGTGTCCAGTCCATGCTCCGAGGGCACCACGTAGGCGACGAGTCGCTTGTCGCCCGGCACGTCCTCGCGCACGACGACGATGACTTCGCCGACACCCGGGTGCTGGCGCAGGGTGCTCTCCACTTCACCGGGCTCGATGCGGAAGCCACGCACCTTGACCTGGAAGTCGGCGCGGCCCTGGAACTCCAAGGTTCCATCCATCCGCCACCGGGCCTTGTCACCCGTGCGGTAGAGCCGCGTGCCCGGCGCCCCGAAGGGATGGGGCACGAAGCGCTCCGCTGTGAGGTCCGGCCGCCCGAGGTAGCCCCAGGCGAGGCCGTCGCCTCCGACGTACAGCTCGCCCGTCACTCCGGGAGGCGTCGGCTGGAATGAGCCGTCCAACACGAAGGCGGAGGAGTGAGGCACCGGCCCGCCGATGGGGACCGAGTCGCCCACCGCATCACCCGCGCGCAGGGCATGTGTGGCGGAGAATGTGGTGTTCTCGGTGGGGCCGTAGCCGTTGATGAGGACGCCGCTCGGAGGCAGCAGCGCGAGGTGTTCGCGCACGCGCCGCGCGGGCAGCACGTCTCCACCCGCGAGCACCTGGGAGACGCCGGTCAGCGCCTGAGGCTGATACGTCACCATCTGCTCGTAGAGGGCAGCGGTGAGCCAGAGCGAGGAGATGCGGTGACGCGCGAGCAGCGCTCCCAGCTCCTCAAGGGACAGCGCTCCAGGAGGCGCGAGGACGAGCCGGGCGCCGTGAAGCAGCGCGCCCCAGAGTTCGAGCGTGGAGGCATCGAAGGCGACGGGGGCCGCCTGGAGCCAGACCTCGTTGGGCCCGAAGCGGATGGCACCGTGAGGCTGCACGAGTCGGACGACGCCCCGGTGCGGCACGCAGACGCCCTTGGGCTCGCCGGTGCTCCCCGAGGTGAACATGACGTAGGCCAGGGAGTCCGCGCTCGCGGGCACCTCTGGGGCCGAGTCTGGCTGGCGGGCGATATGCGCGGCCTCTTCGTCCATGACGACGAGCACGACGCCCAGCTCCGGCAGCTCGTCTGCCACCGACGACTCCGTCAACAGGATGGCGGAGGAAGACTGGCGCAGGACCCACGCCATGCGCTCGGTCGGCCAGGTGGCATCCAGTGGGACGTACGCGGCTCCCGCCTTGAGGGTGCCGAGCAGCGCGACCACCAGGTCCACGGAGCGCTTCAGGTGCACGGCGACGCGGCTGCCGGGCTGAACGCCCAGTCCGCGGAGATGATGGGCGAGCCGGTTCGCGCGCGCGTCGAGCTGCGCGTACGTGAGGCTCGCGTCCTCGGACTCGACGGCGACGGCGTCCGGAGTGAGCGCGGCCTGTCGGGCGAAGAGTTGATGGATGGCTGCGTCACGCGGGTACTCCGCGGCAGCGGCGTTCCACCGCGTCAGGACCTGATGCCGCTCCTCGGAGGACAGCAGCGACACGAGGCCGAGCGGGCGCTCCGGCGCGGCGGTGACCGTCTCCAGCAGCACGGCGTAGTGGCGCATCAGCCGCTTCACCGTGTCCGCATCGAAGAGGTCGGTGTTGTAGTTGAGGGCGCCGGAGAAGCCCTGCGTCCCCTCCTCCAGCAGGAGGCTGACCTCGTACTGCGACGTGGTGATGTTCGCGGTGAGCGGAGCGAAGGAGAGCCCCGGGAGCTGGATGGCCTCGACCGGGGTGTTCTGGAGGGTGAGGGTGGCCTGGAAGAGCGGGCTGCGAGCGAGGTCGCGCTGGGGCTGGAGCTCCTCGACGAGCTTCTCGAAGGGGAGGTCCTGGTGCTGGTATGCGGCCAGCGTGGCGCTCCGCACGTGGGCGAGGAGCTGGAGGAAGGAGCCGCGCGCGTCGATGCGCGAGCGCAGGACGAGCGTGTTGACGAAGAAGCCGATGAGGCCCTCCGTCTCCCCCTGCTGGCGGTTGGCGATGGGGAAGCCCACGGAGACGTCGTCCTGGCCGGCGTAGCGGGCGAGCACGAGCTGCCAGGCCGCGAGCAGCACCATGAAGGGTGTGGCGCCCTCGCGCTGGGCCAGCGCTCGCACGGAGGCGCTCAGCTCGCCCGTCAGCGCGACAGGGAGCAGGGTGCCCTTGTGGGACTGGACGGCCGGACGAGGCCTGTCCGTGGGCAGCTCGAGGACACCCGAGGTGCCCGAGAGGTGTTCCTTCCAGAAGTCGAGCTGACGCTGGAGCATGTCGCCGCGCAGCCAGGTGCGCTGCCATGCCGCGTAGTCGGCGTACTGCACGGGCAGCGGAGGCAGCGCGGCCGGAGTGCCCGTGGTCCGAGCCACGTACAGCGTGGCCAGCTCGCGCACGAGGACGCCCGTGGACCACGCGTCGGAGACGATGTGGTGCATCGTCACCAGGAGCACATGGGCCTGTGCGCCATGCTTCAGCAACGAGGCGCGCAGGAGCGGCCCCGTGGAGAGGTCGAACGAAGCGAGGGCGTCCGCCGCGATGAGGGCTTGCGTCCGCGCCTGTCGCTCCTCTTCGGACAGCGCGCTCAGGTCCACCACGGGCACGCTGAAGTGCGAGGCGGGGCGGATGCGCTGCACGGGCGCACTGTCACGCATGGCGAAGGTGGTGCGCAGCACCTCGTGGCGGTTCACCAGGGCGTTGAAGGCATGCTCCAGCGCTCCGACCTCCAGTGCACCCTCCACGCGCAGCGCCGTGGGCAGGTTGAAGAGCGGCGTGCCCGGGGAGAGCTGGTCGATGAACCACAGGCGCTGCTGGGAGAAGGAGAGCGGCAACGCCTCCGTACGAGGTACGGGAAGCAGGGGCGGCACCGCCGGAGTCGTCTCCCCCCGGCTGGCGTCGATGCGCGCGGCGAGGCCCGCCACGGTGGGGTCCTCGAAGAGGGCGCGCAGGGGGAGGTCCACCTGGAACGCGGCCCGGATGCGAGAGGCGAGCTGGGTGGCGAGCAGCGAGTGGCCTCCCAGGGTGAAGAAGCTGTCCTGCGCTCCCACCTGCTCGACGCAGAGGATGGCGGCCATCAGCTCCGCCAGCGTCTGCTCCGTGGGCGTGCGGGGGGCGATCCACGCAGCCTCCACTTCGGCCTGCAGGTCTGGCGCGGGCAGCGCCTCGCGGTCCAGCTTGCCGTTCGGCGAGAGGGGCAGCGCATCCAGCACCACGAAGGCCGCGGGTACCAGGTGCTCAGGCAGTCCGGTCAGCAGTCCTCGCCGGAGCTCCGTGGCCTCCAGCGTGCTCTCTGCTCGTGGCACCACGTAGGCGACCAGCAGGTCGTCGCGCACCAGCACGACGGCCTCCTGGACGCCCGGCTGTCGCAGGAGCGCGGCTTCGACTTCACCTGGCTCGATGCGCAAGCCGCGCAGCTTCACCTGGGAGTCGAGGCGGCCGAGGTGCTCGAGGGTTCCGTTCGCGAGCCAGCGCGCCCTGTCGCCGGTGCGGTAGATGCGGGCACCGGGCTCGGTGCTGAACGGGTTTGGGATGAACCGCTCGGCGATGAGGTGGGGCTGGTGCGGGGCGCCGCGCGCCAGACCCTCGTCGCCCAGATACAGCTCGCCGGGCACGCCCGTGGGGACCGGCCGCAGGTCCGCGTCCAGGACATAGGTCTGGGTGTCGTTCCACTCTCCGAGGACGCGTCGCAGCTCGGCCTCGTCCATCAGCGGCAGGGCGGAGAGTGACTGCTCGGGGTCCGCCACGGCCGCGCGGAGCAGGGTGAGCAGGTGCTCCACCATCCGCGCCATGGTGGCGTTGTCGAACAGGTCGACGTTGTAGTCGAGCGTGCCCACGAAGCCCGCTGGCGTCTCCGTCAGGGTGAGGTTCAGGTCGAACTTGAGGGGCATCTCGTGGTCCCCCAGTCCCTCCAGCCGCAACCCGGGCAGCTCCAGCGCGCCCATGGGGGTGTTCAGCACGGAGAACATGACCTGGAACAGCGGCGAGTAGCTGAGGCTGCGCTCGGGGTGCAGCTCCTCGACGAGCTTCTCGAAGGGCACGTCCTGGTGGTCGAAGGCCTCCAGCGTGGTGCGCTTCACCTGCTTCAGCAGCGAGGCGAAGGAGGCGCGTGGCTCCAGCCGCGCGCGCAGCGCCAGCGTGTTGACGAAGAAGCCGATGAGGCCCTCGGTCTCCCCCCGGTTGCGCCCGGCGATGGGCGAGCCGACGACGATGTCGTCCTGGCCGGAGTAGCGCGCGAGGAGCACCTGGAACGCGGCCAGCAACGTCATGAAGGGCGTGGCGCCGTGCTGCTGCGACAGGGTCTTGATGGCGTCGGAGAGGTCCGTGGACAGCACGACGGCGCGCTGAGCGGCGTTGCGCGTCTGGACGGCCGGACGGGGTCTGTCGGTGGACAGCTCCAGCAGCGCCGGAGCGCCTTCGAGCTGTCGCTTCCAGTAGCCCAGGCGCGTGCGGAGCGCGTCGTCGCGCAGCCAGCCCCGCTGCCAGGCCGCGAAGTCGGCGTACTGCACGGGCAGCGGAGGCAGCTCCGCCTGTGTCCCTGACAGGTGCGCCGCATAGAGGGCGCCCAGCTCTCGCACCAGCACGCCCGTGGACCAGCCGTCGGAGACGATGTGGTGCATCGTCGAGAGCAGCACATGCTCCCGCGCTTCCACTCGCAGCAGTGTGACTCGGAAGAGCGGACCCGTGGCGAGGTCGAAGGGGGTCAGGGCCTCTTCGCGGGCGAGGCGGAGCACCTCGGCCTCGCGCTCGGCCGAGGGCAGGGTGCTCAGGTCCACCACCGGCAGCGTCACGGGCGCGGCCGGATGGATGTGCTGCACGGGCTCCCCTTCGCGCGAGGCGAAGGTGGTGCGCAGCGCCTCGTGGCGCTCCACCACGTCGGAGATGGAGTGCTCCAGCGCGGCCACGTCCAGGTCGCCCACCAGCCGGAGCGCGGAGGGCATGTTGTACAGGGCGCTGGCCGGCTCCAACTGGTCGATGAACCACAGGCGCTGCTGAGCGAAGGACAGCGGCAGCGCGTCCGTGCGCGGCACGGGCACGAGCGGGGGCAGGCCCAGGCCTCGCCGTTCCAGGCGCAGGGCGTCCACCTGCCCGGCCAGCGCGGAGAGCGTCGGGGACTCGAACAGCTCACGCAGGGCCAGCTCCAGGTCGAACGTCGCCCGGATGCGCGAGACGACCTGGGTGGCGAGGAGCGAGTGTCCGCCCAGCTCGAAGAAGTCGTCATTCCTCCCCACGCGCGGGACGCCCAGCACGTCGGAGAAGATGCTGGCCAGCGCCACTTCGGTGGCACCGACAGGCACCATGAAGGCGTCAGCGCCCGAGCCCTCCAGCTCCGGTGCCGGCAGGGCATTGCGGTCCACCTTGCCGTTCGGAGTCAGCGGCAGGGACTCCAGGCACACCAGGGCCGAGGGCACCATGTACTCGGGCAGCTTCTGGCGCAGGAAGTCCTTCAGCCCCGCCATGTCGGCGTCGGGCGCCACGACATAGGCCACCAGTCGCTTGTCGCCGGGCGCATCCTCGCGCACCACGACGACGGCCTCGCTCACGCTGGCGTGCAGCCGCAGGACGCTCTCCACCTCGCCCGGCTCGATTCGGAAGCCGCGCACCTTGACCTGGAAGTCCGTGCGGCCGAGGAACTCCAGCGTGCCGTCGTCGCTCCAGCGCACCTTGTCGCCCGTGCGGTAGAGGCGCTCGCCCGCATTGAACGGATGGGGCACGAAGCGCTCGGCCGTGAGGTCCGGACGGCCCAGGTAGCCCCAGGCCAGTCCGTCTCCTCCCGTGAACAGCTCGCCCGGCGCACCAGGGAGCACCGGCTCGAACCGCTCATCCAACACGTAGACGCGGGTGTTGGAGATGGGGCGGCCAATGGGCACGGAAGCTCCGATGACGTCGCCCGCTTCCATCCGGTGGCACGCGGTGAACGTCGTGTTCTCCGTGGGGCCGTAGCCGTTGACGAGCACGGCGTCGGGAGCCATCCGCGACAGGTGTTCGCGCACGCGCCGCACGGGCAGCACATCGCCTCCCGCCAGCACCTGTCGCACGGAGGCCAGGGCCTCGGGTTGATGGATGGCCATCTGCTCGAAGAGGGCCGCCGTCAACCACAGGGTGGTGACGCGGTGGCGCACCAGCACCGCGCCCAGCTCTTCCAGCGTGGGCGTGTGAGGCGGGAAGAGGACCAGGCGCGCGCCATGGAGCAGCGCGCCCCAGACTTCCAACGTGGAGGCGTCGAAGGAGATGGGCGCGAGCTGGAGGAAGACCTCCTGGGGGCCAAAGTGGATGAACTCGCCGCTCATCACCAGTCGGGTGATGCCTCGGTGGGGGATGGCGACGCCCTTGGGCTGCCCCGTGGAGCCCGAGGTGAACATGACGTACGCGAGGCTGTCCGCGTCAGCGCGAGTGTCGAGCGCCGACACAGGCTGGAGGGCTACCTGCTCCCAGTCGGAGTCGAGGCAGACGAGGAGCGGGACGTAGGCGGGCAGCTCATCGGCGAGCCGCTCCTGGGTCACGAGGACGGACGCGCCCGTGCTCGCGAGCATGGCGGACAGCCGCTCCGCCGGATAGGCGGGGTCGAGCGGAACGAAGGCCGCGCCCGCCTTGAGGATGCCCAGCAGGCCCACGGGCAGCTCCAGGCTCCGCTCCAGGCACAGGGCCACGCGAGTCCCCGGCGTGACGCCCAGGGTGCGCAGATGGTGCGCGAGCTGGTTGGAGCGCTCGTCGAGCTCCCGGTAGGTGAGCATGCCCGTCGTGGACTCGACGGCGATGGCGTCCGGTGTGCGCGCCGCCTGCTCGGCGAAGAGCTGATGCACTCCCGCTTCGCGCGGGTAGTCGCGCTGTGTCCGGTTCCACTCCACCAGCACTCGCTCGCGCTCCTCCTGTGTCACCAGGGAGAGCGAGGACAGCAGGGCCTGGGGCCGGGCCAGCATGGACTCCAGGGCCGTGGCCCAGTGGCGCAGCACCCGCTCCAGCGCCGGCGTCTCGAAGCGCTGCGTGTCGTAGACGAGGCGCAGCTCCAGCCGAGGGCCGGGCAGGACGATGGCCACGAAGGGCACGTCGGACTGTTCGGCGCTGGCGAGGTCGCGGACCTGGAAGTCGCTGCCGCCGGAGTAGACGGCGTCGTCGACGGGGTAGTTCTCGAAGACGTACAGGCTCTGGAACAGCGGCTGGCCGCGAGGCACGTCGCTCCAGGCCTGGATGCGCGCCAGTGAGGCGTGCTCGTGCTGGTTCAGCGCCTGCATCTGGGCGTGTTGCGAAGCGAGCCACGCCACCACCGGCATGTCGGGCTCCAGCCGGCTGCGCAGGGGCAACGTATTGATGAACAGGCCCACCATGTGCTCGATGCCCGGCACGTCGGCGGCGCGGCCGGACACGGTGGTGCCGAAGATGACATCGCGCTCACCGGAGTAGCGGGCGAGCACCAGCGCCCAGGCGCCCTGCAGCACGGTGTTGGCCGTGAGCTGGTGCTGGCGTGCGTACGCGTGCAGCGCCTGGGTCGTCTCGGCGCTCAAGAGGAGCCCTCGCTCGCCCTGCGCGTACGGTGCGTCCTTGGTGTCGGGGAGCCTGGCGCCGGGGAGTGGCGTCGGCGCGGTGAAGCCCTGGAGGGCTTCGCGCCAGTGGGCCTCGCTGTGCGCGGTGGGGTCCTCTCGCAGCCAGGAGATGAAGTCCCGGTACGCGGGAGCGGCCCCCAGCGCGGGACGCTGGCCCTTGGAGGCGGCGTCGTACGAGGCGAACAGTTCCTTGAAGACGAGGCCGAGGCTCCAGCCGTCCATCAGCAGGTGATGCGAGGACCAGAGGACGCGGTGCAATCCATCATCCAGCTTCACCACCGTCAGGCGCATCAGGGGCGACTGGCGCAGGTCGAAGCCCCGGACGCGGTCCGAGGCCATGAGGGCATCGAAGCGGGCCTTCTGCTCGTCCGGAGTCAGGCCGCGCCAGTCCAGCTCCTCCCAGGGCAGCGCGACGCGCGGGCTCACCACCTGAAGCGGTTCATCCAGCCCTTCCCAGACGAACGCGGTGCGCAGGGGCGCATGGCGCTCCACCACCGTCTCCCATGCGCGGCGGAAGAG
Source organism: Myxococcus sp. CA056 (assembly GCF_013336715.1). Classification (NCBI taxonomy): domain Bacteria; kingdom Pseudomonadati; phylum Myxococcota; class Myxococcia; order Myxococcales; family Myxococcaceae; genus Myxococcus; species Myxococcus sp. CA056. Next base: position 17,361 of record NZ_JABUMT010000019.1, on the reverse strand, counting down.
CCCCAGGTCGATGCGCGCGCCGAACGTCCAACCGAACTGCGTGACGTACACGCCCGAGCCCGGCGCCATCAGCGACTGGAACAGCATGCCCTGCTGGAGAGCGGACAGCGGGTAGACGTCCTCCACGGGCAAGCCCGGTGGGAGCACCCTGTCCTGCGTCGCCTGCGTCAGCCGCGCCAGCGGGAAGTCGGCCGGGGTGTAGCGCAGGGCATCGGACGTGGCGCGGCCGGAGACGAGCAGGCGCAGCGCATCCTTGAAGGACTCCACGAGCGCGAGCGCGGTGGCCTCGTCGTGGAGGTCGCGGCTGTACGTGAGGGAGAGGTGGAGTTGTCCCCCCTGGACGACGGCTGACACGTCGAGCAGGTGCGCGCGCGGCGCACGCGGGCTGATGGATGGACCCTGGGCCTCTGGCGCGAACGTGAACAGCGAGGCGTCGCTGGAGGTGGAGTCCACCTGGCCCAGATAGTTGAGAGACACCTCGGGGACGGGCAGGTCGCGCAGCCGCGCATGGGTGTCGTCCTCGCGCAGGTGGCGCAGCAGGCCGTGTCCCAGGCCGTTGGCGGACAGGGTGCGCAGCGCGTCCCGAGTGGAGCGCACGGTGTCACCGGGACTGTCCCCGGCGCCCACCTGGAGAAGGACCGGGTAGAGAGAGGTGAACCAGCCCACGGTGCGTGACAGGTCCACGTCGGTGAAGAGGTCCTCGCGGCCGTGGCCTTCGGCTTCGACGAGGAAGCGCGACTGGCCCGTGCGCATGGCCAGGGCACGGCCCAGCGCGGCCAGCAGCACGTCCTGGAGCCGCGCGCGGTATGCCGCGGGCACCTCACGCAGCAGCAGGCCCGTGTCTCCGGCGTCGAGACTCGTGGAGACGGTGTGCGAGGAGGCGACGGTGTTCAGCCCCTCCGCCCTGTCTCGGGGCAGCGGGAGGACGCGCGCGCGGGCCTCGTCCAGCCAGTAGGCGCGCTCGGCGTCGAGCGCCTCGGACCGGGCATGCGTGTGCAGGCGCTCGGACCACGTCTTGAAGGACGTCGTCTTTGCCGGGAGCGAGGGCGCCTCGCCACGCAGGGCCTGACGGCAGAGTGTCTCCAGGTCTTCGACGAGGATTCGCCAGGAGACTGCGTCGACGACGAGGTGGTGGGCCACGAGCAGCAGTCGCGCGGACTCCCCTGGGCCGAAGTCGAAGTGGACGGCGCGCAAGAGCGGCGCCGAGCCCAGGTCGAAGGACCTCTGCGCCTCGGTGGCGATGGCTTCCACCCGCGCGGTCCGCTCACCCGTGGATAGCGAGGACACGTCCTCCCGGCGCAGCGACGGGGTGTGCTCCAGGCCCGTGCCGTGCTGGCTCCACCGGCCGTCCACCTGGACGAAGCGGATGCGCAGGGCGTCGTGGTGCTCCGCCAGCTTGCGCAGGGCGGCTTCGAGGACAGAGGGCTCCACCGGCTCGCGCAGCCGCAGCATCAGCGCCTGGTTGTAGTGGTGCGGCTCGGGATTCGCGCCCTCGAGGAACGCGCGCTGGATGGGCGTGAGGAGCACCGGGCCGACGACGGGCGTTTGCTCAGCGGTGGTGGCCTGGAGCCGGGAGACCTCGGGGGCCAGGGTGGCGATGGTCTGCGACTGGAAGAGCTGCCGGGGCGCGAAGTGCAGACCGGCACGACGGGCGCGCGCGACGAGCTGGAGGCTGATGATGGAGTCGCCGCCCAACTGGAAGAAGTTGTCGTGGATGCCGACGCGCGGGACGCGCAGCACCTGGGCCCACACCGTGGCGAGGGCCTCCTCCATCTCGTTGCGAGGCGCGACGTAGGAGTCGGTGCTCAGGGCGTCCGGCGAAGGCAGCGCTGCGCGGTCAACCTTGCCGTTGGAGGACAAGGGCAGCGCCTCCAGCGCGACGATGGCCGAGGGCACCATGTACGCCGGGAGGCGCTCACCCAGGTGCGTCCTCAGCACGCCGATGTCGGGGAGGGAAGCGCCGGCATGCGGCGCGACATAGGCCACGAGCCGTGCACCCGACGGGCCGTCCTCGCGCACCACCACCACCGCGTCGCCGACGGAGCCATGTGTCCGCAGCGCGGATTCAATCTCTCCCAGTTCGATGCGGTAGCCCCGCACCTTCACCTGGAAGTCGGCGCGGCCCAGGTACTCCAGCCTGCCGTCGGCGCCCCAGCGGACGCGGTCGCCCGTCCGGTACATCCGGGCTCCGGGCTGCGTGCTGAAGGCGTCGGGGATGAAGCGCTCCGCGGTCAACGCGGGACGCCGCCAGTAGCCGCGCGCCACGCCCGAGCCGCCGATGAACAGCTCACCCACGACTCCCACTGGAACGGGGCGCAGGTGGGCATCCAGGACGTACAGGCGGGTGTTGGCGATGGGACGGCCGATGGAGATGGAACCGCTCGTCGCGTCTCCAGGGGCCACGGTGTGGACGCTGCAACCGACCACCGTCTCGGTGGGGCCGTACTCGTTGATGAGCAGGGAGTCCGGAGCGTGCTTGCGCCAGAAGGCCACGCCTTCGGCGGTCAGGGCTTCGCCACCGATGACAAAGGCTCGGGTGCGACCGGCCGCCTCGCCCGGTGTGAGCTGGTAGGAGAGCAGTTGCAGGTGGGTGGGAGTCAGCTTCACGAGGCTGAAGTCGCTGCCCTCGCGCAGGGCTTCACCCAGCCCCTCCACGCCGGCTTCCTCGGGAACGAGCACCACGGGTCTTCCCGCGATGAGCGGAGCGATGAGGCTGGTGACGGTCAGGTCGAAGGAGAGAGGCGAGTGGACCGGAGAGCCGGAGCCCTCGGCGATGCGGTATGCGCGCAGGGCCCAGGTGAGGTAGTTCACGACGCCCCGGTGCTCCACCATGACGCCCTTGGGGAGACCGGTGCTGCCGGAGGTGTAGATGAGGTAGGCGAGGTCGTCGGCGGTGGCCAGGGGTGCTGGCGCCGTCGTGGGCTGCTTGCCCGCCGTGACGTCCCAGTCGTCGTCGACGCGGAGGACATGGAGCGCGCTCGCGGGCAGCGCGTCCGCGAGCACCGACTCGGTGAGGACGATGGAGACGTGGGTGTCGTCCAGGAGGAAGGCGATGCGAGAGTCAGGCAGGGCCGGGTCGAGAGGCAGGTAGGCGGCACCGGCCTTGAGGGTTGCCCAGAGGGCGACGACCATCTCCGGCGAGCGGCGGAAGTACAGGCCCACCCGTGAGCCTCGCCCCACACCCAGGTCGCGCAGCGCGTGGGCGAGCTGATTGGCGCGGGCCTCCAGTTCACGGAAGGTGAGCTGAGCGTCGCCCATGGACACGGCGAGCGCGTCGGGAGAACGAGCGACGGTCTCCTCGAAGAGGGCGTGGACGGTGGTGTGAGCGGGGAAGTCCGCGCGTGTGTTGTTCCACTCCACGAGGACGCGGTGCTGCTCGGCCTCGTCCATGAGCGGAAGGGACGCGACGGGGGCATCCGGCTGTTCCACCGCCGCGCGGAGCAGCGTGAGGAAGTGGGACGCCAGTCGAGAGATGGTGGCCGCGTCGAACAGGGCCGTGGAGAACTGGAGCGAGCCCTGGAAGCCCGCCGGCGTCTCGCTGAGGGAGAGGTCGAGGTCGAACTTCGCGACGGCGTTGTCGAAGTCGACGGGAAGGACGCGCAGGCCGGGCAGCTCCAGGTCCCCCATGGGTGTGTTCAGGAGCGAGAAGAAGACCTGGAACAGGGGAGAGAAGCCCAGGCTGCGCTCGGGCTGCAGCTCCTCGACGAGCTTCTCGAAGGGCACGTCCTGGTGCTCGTACGCCTCCAGCATGGAGGCGCGCACCTGGGCGAGGAGCACTCGGAAGGAGGCCCGCGAGTCGATGCGCGCGCGGATCACGAGCGTGTTGACGAAGAAGCCGATGAGGGGCTCGGTCTCCGCGTGGTTGCGGCCGGCGATGGGCGAGCCGACGGTGAGGTCGTCCTGCCCGGAGTATCGCGAGAGCAGGAGTTGGAAGGCCGCCAGCAACGTCATGAAGGGTGTGGCGCCTTCACGTTGGGAGAGCGCCTTGACGGCCTCGGAGAGCCGCGCGCCGAGGGAGAGCGGATGGGACGAGGCCGTGCGCGATTGAACCGCGGGACGCGGCCTGTCGGTGGGCAGCTCCAGCAGCGCCGGAGCCCCCTGGAGGTGCTTCTTCCAGTAGTCCAGCTCCGTGCGCAGCGCCTCGTCGCGCAGCCAGCCGCGCTGCCAGGCCGCGAAGTCGGCGTACTGCACGAGCAGAGGAGGCAGTGCGGCAGGCACGCCGGACAGGTGCGCCGCATAGAGCGCGCCCAGCTCGCGCACCAGCACCCCGGTGGACCAGCCATCCGAGACGATGTGGTGGACGGTGAAGAGCAGCAGGTGCGCGTGCTCCTCCAGTTGGACGAGGCAGAGGCGGAAGAGGGAGTCCGAGGTCAGGTCGAACGGGCGAGCGGACTCCTCCAGGGCAAGGCTCCGCTCCTCGAAGGAACGGGAGGTCGGGTCGAGGTGACGGAGGTCGATGCACGGAATGGTGACGGGAGCAGCCGCGCGGACTCGCTGAAGGGGCCGACCGTCGACGGAGGCCGTGAAGGTGGTGCGCAGCACTTCATGTCGTGCGACGACCTCGGAGACCGCGCGCTCGAGGGCGGCGACGTTCAGGGTGCCTTCGAGGCGCAGGGCGATGGGGATGTTGTAGAGGGCGCTCCCCGGTTCGAGCTGGTCGATGAACCACAGTCGCTGCTGTGCGAAGGACAGCGGCAAGGCCTCGGTGCGAGGCATGGGCGTCAGGGGAGGTGCCTTCGAGATGCCTCCACGCGAACTCGCGTCGATGCGCGCCGCGAGGGACGCGACAGTGGGAGCCTCGAAGAGGGCTCGGAGGGGCAGCTCGACCTGGAAGGCCGCGCGAATGCGCGAGGCGAGCTGGGTGGCGAGGAGCGAATGGCCGCCGAGCGCGAAGAAGGAGTCCTCGGCGCCGACGCGCTCGATGCGCAGCAGCTCCGCCATGAGGGCGGCCAGCGTGCGCTCGGTGTTGGTGCGAGGCGCGACGTAGGTGTCGGTGAGAACAGCGTCGGGGGCTGGCAGGGCGCTTCGGTCGAGCTTGCCGTTGGCCGTGAGGGGCAGGGCCTCCAGCGGTACCAGGACGGCGGGCACCATGTACTCGGGCAGCCGCGCCAGGAGGAACGTGCGCAGGGCCGCGATGTCCACCGTCTCGCTGGCGACGACGTAGCCCACCAGGTGCTGGTTGCCCGGCGAGTCCTCTCGAACCAGCGCGACGGCTTCACGAACGTCGGCGTGCGCGAGGAGCGCGGCTTCGACTTCACCCAGCTCGATGCGCTGGCCGCGCAGCTTCACCTGGAAGTCGAGGCGGCCGAGGTACTCCAGGGTGCCGTCCGCGAGCCAGCGCGCCTTGTCTCCGGTGCGATAGAGGCGGGCGCCAGGCTCGATGCTGAACGGGTCCGGGATGAACCGCTCCGCGGTGAGGTGCGGGCGGTGGAGGTAGCCGAGCGAAAGCTGGGCACCGGCGAGGAAAAGCTCGCCCGGGACCCCCGTGGGGACGGGCTCGAGGAGCGCGTCGAGGACGTAGGCCCGCGTGTTGGAGACCGGCCTGCCGATGGGAATGGCCGCGCGAGACTCCGACGGTGAGGCGAGGGCGAACGTCGAGTCGATGGTGACTTCGGTGGGGCCGTAGAGGTTGACGAGCAGGGCCCTGGGGAGCGTGGCGTGGAGGCGGCGCGCGAGTTCGGAGGGCAGGGCTTCGCCGCCGCAGAAGAGGAAGCGGAGGTGGGAAGCCGCGCTCGCAAGCCCTTCCTCGTCGAGGAGGAAGCGCAGCAGGGAGGGGACGAGCTGGAGGACGGAGACGCGGTGTCGCAGGACGCTGGCCAGGAGCGCGGCCGGGTCGCGGTGAGCGTCGGTGGGAGCGATGACCAGGGGGAGTCCCGCGAGGAGCGGCGCCCAGATTTCCCAGACGGAGGCGTCGAAGCTGAGCGGCGTCTTGAGGAGAACCCTGTCGCCGGGCAGGAGCGGGAAGGCGGAGAGCAACCACGCCATGTGGTTGGCGAGGGCCTGATGCGAGACGAGCGTGGCCTTGGGCTGGCCTGAGGACCCAGAGGTGTAGATGAGGTACGCCGGGCTGGAGGGAGCCACGGCCACCTCGGTGTCGAAGCGTCTCTCGCCGTCATCCCCCTGCGCGCCCCACTGCGGGTCGAGGGAGATGACGGTGGGGCCCTCGGGCAATGTCGCCCGGAGGTGGGGCTGGGTGAGGAGCACCGGGGGCGCGGCGTCCTGGAGCATGACGGCCAGTCGCTCACGGGGATAGGCCGGGTCCAACGGGAGCCACGCGGCGCCCGCCTTGAGGATGGCGAGCAGGGCGACGGGCAGCTCGAGTGAGCGCTCCATGAAGACGGCGACAAGGGAGCCCGGACGGACACCTGTCTGGAGGAGCCGGGCGGCGAGACGGCTGGCGCGGGCCTCGAGCTGGGAGAAGGAGAGGGTGCCATCATCCGAGATGACCGCGGTGGCGTGCGGCATGAGCCCGGCCCACACGGAGACCTGTCGATGGACGGGGCTGTCGAGCGGGAAGTCGATGCCGGTGTTGTTCCACTCGACGAGGAGGCGCTGCCGCTCGGCGGCGTCCATGAGCGGCAGGGAGGAGACAGGCACCTCCGGCTGGGCCACGGCGGCGCGGAGCAGGGTGAGGAAGTGCGTCGCCATCCGCGCGGCGGTGGCCGTGTCGAAGAGCGCGGTGGAGAACTGGAGCGCGCCCTCGAAGCCCGTGGGGGACTCGGAGAGGGTGAGGTCCAGGTCGAACTTGGCGAGCAGCCCCGTTGGCGCGAGCGGGCGCAGGCTCAGTCCGGGAAGGTCCAGGTCGCCGGTGGGCGCGTTGAGCAGCGAGAAGGTGACCTGGAAGAGCGGAGAGAAGCCGAGGCTGCGCTGAGGCTGCAGCTCCTCCACGAGCTTCTCGAAGGGCACGTCCTGGTGCTCGAACGCGCCGAGGGTGGAGTGCTTCACCTGGGTCAGCAGCTCGGAGAACGTCACGCGCGGGGCCACCCGGGCGCGCAGCACCAGGGTGTTGACGAAGAAGCCAATGAGGTCCTCCGTCTCGGCGCGGTTGCGTCCCGCGATGGGCGAGCCGACGACGACATCGTCCTGCCCGGAGTAGCGCGCGAGCAGGAGCTGGAACGCCGTCAGCAGCGTCATGAAGGGCGTGGCGCCATGGCGCTGCGAGAGCGTCTTGATGGACTCGGACAGCTCGGCTCCGAGGGAGACAGGGTGAAGCGCCGCCTCGCGTGAGGACAGCGCGGCACGGGGCCTGTCGGTGGGCAGCTCCAACAAGGGGGGCGCGCCGGCCAGTGCGTCACGCCACCACGCGAGTTGCTCCTCCAGGGCCGCGTCTCGCAACCAGCCGCGCTGCCACACGGCGAAGTCCGCGTACTGCACGGCCAGCTCCGACAGAGGAGACGGAAGGCCCTCGCGGAAGGCTGCGTACAGGGCGACCAGCTCGCGCACGAGGACGCTCATGGACCACGCGTCGGCGACGCCGTGGTGCAAGGTGACGAGCAGCACGTGCGAAGTCGTGGCCCGCCGCAACAGCGTGGCGCGCAGCAACGGGCCGCGTGCGAGGTCGAACGGGCGCAGGGCCTCTTCCGACGTCAACCGCCGCATCTCGCGGTCCCGCTCCTCGGGCGCGAGCGACTCCAGCCCCACCACGGGCAACGGGAACGGCGCGGCCGGGTGGATGCGCTGGATGGCCTGTCCGTCCACGGCGCCGAAGGTGGTGCGCAGGGACTCGTGGCGCCGTTGCAGCTCGGTGAAGGCGCGCTCCAGCGCGGTGACCTCCAGCGGCCCCTCCAGCTCCAGGGCCGTGGGGATGTTGTAGAGCGAGCTGCCGGGTTCGAGCTGGTCGATGAACCACAGCCGCTGCTGGGCGAAGGACAACGGCAGGTCTCCCGTGCGCGGCGCGGGAGTCAGCGCGGGGGCCTTCAGGGTGCTCGCGCCGGCCTGGGCCAGCGTGTCCAGCCTCAGGGCCAGCCGCGCCACGGTGGGGGCCTCGAAGAGCTCGCGCAGGGGCAGCTCGACTCCGAAGGCGACCTGCACGCGCGAAAGGGCCTGGGTGGCCAGCAGTGAGTGGCCACCCAGCTCGAAGAAGTCGTCATGCACGCCGACGCGCTCGACGTGCAGCAACTCCTGCCACAGCGTGGCGAGCCGCGACTCCGTCTCACCTCGGGGCGCGACGTACTCCCGGACCTCGGTCTCGCCCGTGCCTTCGGGCGGAGGCAGGGCGTTGCGGTCCACCTTCCCGTGGGCCGTGAGCGGCAGCGCGGGCAGGACGGCGATGGCGGAGGGCACCATGTGCTCGGGCAGCCGCTCCTTGAGCGCCGCGCGCAGCGAGGCCGGGTCGACCGACTCGTCCTCCTCGGCCACGACGTAGGCCACCAGCCGGGTGAGGCCGGGAGCATCCTCGCGCACGACGGCGACGGCCTCGCGCACGGAGGGGAGCCGAGAGAGGACGGACTCCACCTCACCCAGCTCGATGCGGAAGCCGCGCAGCTTCACCTGTGAGTCGAGGCGGCCCAGGTATTCGAGCGTTCCATCCGTGCGCCACCGCGCCCGGTCTCCGGTGCGGTAGAGCCGCGCCCCGGGCACTCCGGAGAGCGCATCCGGGATGAAGCGCTCGGCGGTGAGCGAGGGCTGTCCCAGGTAGCCTCGCGCCAGACCGACGCCACCCACGCACAGCTCGCCGGGCACGCCGACGGGCTGTGGACGCAGCGAAGCGTCCAGTACGTACACCTGGAGGTTGGCCCAGGGGCGACCGATGGTGAGGACCTGTCCGGCCGTCAGCGGCTCGGTGATGGACGCGCAGACGGTGGTCTCGGTGGGGCCGTACGCGTTGAGGAAGCGCACGTGTGGTGCCCAGCGACGCACCAACTCCGGCGTGCACGCCTCGCCCGCGGAGACGAGCGTCTCCAACGAAGGGAAGTCCTCGGGCGACAGTTGCGCGAGGACCGAGGGGGTGAGCGTCACCGCGGTGATGGACTCATCCCGGGCCAGCGCACGCAGGGGTGCTCCGGGCAGGAGTCGCTCACGCGGCGCCAGCACGAGGGTGGCACCCGAGAGCAACGCGCCGAAGAACTCCCAGACCGATGCATCGAAGCCAGCGGAGAAGAACTGGAGGACGCGGCTTCCAGTGCCGAGCCCCATGGCACGGCCTGTCTGGAGGGCCGTGTTGCACAGGCCCCGGTGCTGCAGGAGCGTGCCCTTGGGCCTGCCGGTGCTGCCGGAGGTGTAGATGATGTACGCGAGGTTGTCGGCGGTGGTGGCCGGCTCGGGCGCGCGGGTGGGCTGTGCGGCGATGAGGTCCGCCTCGGCGTCGAGCAGGACGAGCTGCTCGCTCCCCGCCGGGAGTTCGTCGGCGATGGCCTCGGTCGTGACGAGGACGGGCGCCGCGCAGTCGCGCAGCATGAACGTGAGGCGCTCGACGGGATAGCTGGGGTCGAGCGGGACGTAGGCTCCGCCCGCCTTGAGGATGCCGAGGATGGCGACGGCGGTGTCGAGCGAGCGCTCCACGCAGAGGGCGACGGGCACATCCTCGCGGACGCCGAGGCCCCGCAGGTGGTGCGCGAGCTGGTTGGCGCGGGCGTCGAGCCGCGCGTAGGACAGCTGCTGGCCCTCGAAGCGCACGGCGATGGCGTCCGGGGTGCGAGTGGCCTGCGCCTGGAAGAGCTGGTGCGCGCCGACGTCACGCGGGAAGTCGCGCGCGGATGCGTTCCAGTCGACCAGGAGCTGGCGCTGCTCCGCCTGGGCCATGAGGGGCAGGTCGGAGATGGGCGTGCCGGGGTTCGCCGCCGCGGCCTCCAGCACCACGCCGAGGTGACGCACGAGCCCATCGATGGTGGCGGCCTCGAAGAGGTCCGTGCGGTACTCGCAGGTGCACTCCAGCCCGGCCTCCGTCTCGACGATGGCGAGGGTGAGGTCCAGGCGCGAGGTGCCGGACTCCGAGAACTCGGGGCGCAGCGTGAGGCCGGGCACCTCCAGCGCCGCGGCAGGCTGGTTCTGCAGCACCAGCTTCACCTGGAACAGGGGCGTATGGCCGAGGCTGCGCTCGGGGTTGAGGGCCTTGACCAGCTCCTCGAACGGCAGGTCCTGGTGCGAGTGGGCGCCCAGCGTGACGTCGCGCACCTGGGCGAGCAGCTCACGGAAGGTCATCCCCGGCGTGGTTCGCGCGCGCAGGGCGAGCTGGTTCACGAAGAAGCCGATGAGGCCCTCCGTCTCCACGCGGTTGCGGTTGGCGATGTCCGTGCCGACGACGATGTCCGCCTGCCCCGAGTACCGCGAGAGGACGAGGTCGAAGCCGGCCAGCAGCGCCATGAAGAGGGTGGTGCCCTCACGGCGGGAGAGTGCCTTGAGCGCCGTTGCCAGCGCGCGAGGCAGCGTGCGGGTGAGGGTGGCGCCCTGGAAGCCCTGGATGGCGGGCCGGGGGAAGTCCGTGGGGAGTTCGAGGAAGCGGGGCGCACCCTGGAGGTGCTCCCGCCACCAGGAGAGCTGCGCGTCGAGCGCCTCGCCCTGGAGCCAGCCGCGCTGCCACGCAGCGTAGTCCGCGTACTGGATGGACAGCTCGGGCAGCGGAGAGGCGTGTCCCGCGCGGAACGCGGCATAGAGCGCGGCGGACTCGCGAACCAGCACGTCGACGGACCAGCCGTCCGAGACGATGTGATGCAGGGTCAGCAGCAGGACGTGCCGCGACTCGGAAAGACGCAGCAGCGTGGCGCGCAGCAGCGGCCCGCGAGTGAGGTCGAAGGGACGCCGCGCCTCTTCGCGAGCGAGGCGCCGGGCTTCCGCTTCACCTTCATCGACGGGGAGCGCGGAGAGGTCCACGCGAAGCAGCGGAACAGGGGCCGCCGGATGGATGACTTGAACCGGACCCTCGCGGAAGGTGGTGCGGAGCACCTCGTGGCGGCGCACCAACTCGGTGAAGGCGTGCTCCAGCGCGGGGACGTCGAGAGTCCCTTCCAGCCGGAGGCCCACGGGCATGTTGTAGAACGGGCTGTCCGGCTCCAGCTTGTCGAGGAACCACAGGCGTTGCTGGGCGAAGGACAGGGGCAGCTCGCCCGAGCGAGAGACAGGCTGAAGCGGCGGGGAGTAGCGCTCCACCGCATGAGTCGAGGACTCGAGCCGGCGTGCGAGCTGCGCGACGGTGGGCGACTCGAAGAGGACGCGCAGCGGGAGCTCCACCCCCAGCACGGAGTGGATGCGTGAGACGATCTGCGTGGCGAGCAGGGAGTGGCCGCCGAGCGCGAAGAAGCTGTCCTCGACCCCGACGTGCGCCACGTCCAGCACCTGCTCGAACAACCGCGCGAGCTGCTCCTCCGTCCGTGAGCGCGGCGCGGTGTAACGAAGGACAGAACCACTCTGGGCCGGCGTGGGGAGGGCCTTGCTGTTGAAGGAGAGAAGGACCTGCTCGAGTTCCTCTCCCGTCAGCAGGGAGATGGAGGCGACGCGTGCCTCCGGAGCAGCCATCAGCGCCTGGAGCGCCACGCCCCAGTGGTGCAGGAGGCGCTCGGGGATGGATGGCGCGAAGCGCGCGGCGTCGAACAAGAGACGCAGCTCCAGCGAGTCCCCGGGAATGACGTACGCCTCCAGCGGCGTGTCCGTCTGGTCGAGGATGGTGAAGTCGCGGATGCCCAGCGCTTCTCCGGCGGAATTCACCGCGGCATCGACGGGGAAGTTCTCGACGATGAAGAGGGATTCGAAGAGGGGCGTGCCACGCGGCACGTCGCTCCACCCGTGTAGACGCACGAGGGACGTGTGCTCGAACTGGCGCAGTTCCAGCTGCTGGGTGTGGAGCTGCTGGAGCCAGGAGAGCGTGGTGGTGTCATCGTCGACGAAGACGCGGACGGGCACGGTGTTGATGAAGAGCCCGATGGCGCGGTCGATGCCGGAGACATCGGCGGAGCGACCCGAGGTGGTGGCGCCGAAGAGGATGTCCTTCTCACCGGTGTGCCGTGAGAGCACCAGCGTCCAAGCGGCCTGGACCAGTGCATTGAGGGTGAGGTGGTGCTGGCGGACGAAGGCCTGGAGGTCGGTGGTGGTCTGCGCGGGCAGGTGGAGCTGGAGTCGCTGACGCTGGAGCACCGAGTCCGGGCTTCGGGGAAGCGCACCCGGCAGGGGCGTGGGCGCGGTGAAGCCACGCAGCGTCTTGCGCCAGTAGCGCTCCGCGGGTTCCATCGGCTGGCGTTCGAGCCAGGTGATGTAGTCGCGGAAGGTCGTCGCTTCACGCCGGATCCACACCAGTCCCGCGCGAACCTGCTCGTAGGTGGCGAAGAGGTCCTGGAAGAGGAGGCCCATGCTCCAGCCATCCATCAGCATGTGATGCATGGTCCCGAGAGCGCGCCAGGCGTGCTCATCGGTGCGGATGACCGTCAGTCGCAGCAGCGGTGGCGTGCGCAGGTCGAACCCACGAGCGCGGTCCTCGGAGAGGAGGGCCTGGAAGCGGGACTGCTGCTCTGCTTCCTCCACTCCGCGCCAGTCGAGTTCCTCCCAGGGCAGGGCAGCACCGGGGTGGACGAGCTGAAGGGGCTCCTGTGAGCCACCCGTGAGGAAGGACGTGCGCAGCAGGGGCTGTCGCTGGATGACAGCCTCCCAGGTGCGCCGGAACGCCCCCAGGTCCAGGGCGTCACCGAAGGTCCACGTCAACTGGGTGACGTAGACGCCGGAGCCCGGCGCGGCGAGGGTGTGGAAGAGCATGCCCTGCTGCAAGGGCGACAACGGATAGAGGTCCTCCACCGGAGTGCCTGCTGTGACGAGACGGTCGGCGATGGCCTGCTTCAACCGGCTCAGGACGACGTCCGTGGACTCGTGCCACTTCGAGTCCGTCGACGTGCGCAGGGTGAGCGCGAGCAGCGCGGCGTCCGACTGCTCGGCCCAGGCGCCGCCCTGGAGCTGTACCACTCGGGCCAGGGCTTCCAGCGTCGGGTGTTGGAAGAGCTGCTGGGTCGTGAGCTGGACGCCCGCGTTGCGTGCGCGGGAGACAATCTGGATGGAGAGGATGGAGTCGCCACCCAGCGCGAAGAAGTTGTCATGTCGCGTGACGCGCGGCACGCGCAGGGCGTCGGACCAGATGGCGGCGAGGACCTTCTCCTGAGGTGTCCTCGGCTCGGAGTCGTCGGCGACGGCGGACTGTGGACCCCGGCTCTGCGGCGCGGGGAGGGCCTTGCGGTCGACCTTGCCATTGGGCGTGAGTGGCAGCGCGGGCAGGGCGACGAAGAGGGACGGCACCATGTGCTCGGGCAGGTGCCGTTGGGCGAAGTCGCGGAGCGCGGAGGAGTCGAGCGCGAGGCCGGGCTGAGGGACGAGCCAGGCGACGAGGCGTCCATCACCAGAGGCATCGAGGTGGACGCCCGCGACGGCCTGGAGGACGGAGGTGTGGCGTGAGAGGACGGCTTCGACTTCGCCCAGTTCGATGCGGAAGCCGCGCAGCTTCACCTGGAAGTCGGCGCGGCCGAGGAAGTCGAGGGAGCCGTCAGGGCGCCAGCGAGCAAGGTCACCGGTGCGGTAGAGGCGCGCGCCAGGGATGCCGGAGAAGGCGTCGGGGAGGAAGCGCTCAGCGGTGAGGTCGGGGCGGCCGAAGTAGCCGCGCACGACACCTTCACCAGCGATGAAGAGCTCGCCGGGCGAGCCGATGGGGCAGGGCTGGCCGGAGGCGTCGAGGACGAAGAGACGGTTGTTGGCGAGAGGCGTCCCGATGGAAAGGGTGGAAGCCCCTTCGTCGGAGAGCGAGGACGGGTGAGACGAGGACCAGACGGTGGTCTCCGTCGGGCCATACATGTTGAGCAGGGAGGAGTGGGGGAGTGCGGCGCGAAGCTGGGAGGCGAGAGGGCCGGGAAGCGCCTCACCGCCGACGAGGAGGAAGCGGAGGGACGCGAGCGCGCCGAGTGACTCGTGCGCGAGCACCCGGGCGCGAGCGAAGGACGGAGTGCACTGGAGATGGGAGACGGGGTGGCGGCGGAGGACCTCGGGCAGCGTCAGCGCGGTGCCGAGGCGAGAGGCGGCGCGCTCGTCATGGAGGACGACGTGGAAGCCTCGGCAGAGCGTCCAGAGCAACTCCAGGACGGAGATGTCGAAGGAGATGGAGGTGACGGCGAGCCACGTGCCGGGAGAGGTGCCCAGGCGGTCATCCATGGCCGCGAAGAAGTTGGCGGCGGTGCGGTGAGGCACCATGACGCCCTTGGGCCGGCCGGTGGAGCCCGACGTGTAGATGACATACGCGAGGTTTTCGGCGTCCGCGTTGCCGGGAGTCCGCGCTTCCTCGTCGCCCGTCTCGTCGAGAAGGAGGACCTGGGCCTCCGATGCAGGCAGTGAGTCGAGGAGGTGGCGTGAGGTGAGGACGAAGGGCGCGCGAGAGTCCTGGAGCATCCAGGAGAGGCGGTCCGAGGGGTAATCAGGGTCGAGAGGAACGTACGCGCCGCCCGCGTGGAGGATGGCGAGCATGGCGGCAACCATGTCGGCGGAGCGCTGGACGAAGAGACCGACGGGGGCGTCCGGGCGGAGGCCGAGGGACTGGAGTCGGTGGGAGAGACGAAGGACGCGCTGGTGGAGGTGGCGGTAGGAGAGCGAGACGTCACCGAAGGACAGCGCGGTGGCGTCGGGGGTGAGCGCGGCCTGTGCCTCGAACTGGAGGTGGAGGCACGAGGAGTCGAACTCGCGCGAGGACGCGTTGAAGGAGCGAAGGACCTGCTCGCGCTCCTCTCCCGTCACCAGGGAGAGGGCCCCCAGGCGTGAGTCGGGACTGGAGACAAGGGCCTGGAGCGCGATGCTCCAGTGGCGCAGGAGGCGCTCGGGGGTGGAGGGCTCGAAGCGTGCGGCGTCGAAGAGCAGGCGCAGCTCCAGGGCGTCCCCGGGGATGACGTACGCCTCCAGCGGGGTATCGGCCTGCTCACGCGCGCTGAAGTCGCGGATGCCCAGCTCGGCGCTGGCCGAGTTGACGGCGGCGTCGACGGGGAAGTTCTCGACGATGAAGAGGGACTCGAAGAGGGGCGTGCCACGCGGCACGTCGCTCCACCGCTGGAGATGGGTCAGCGGCGTGTGCTCGAACTGGCGCAGCTCGAGCTGCTGGGTGTGGAGCTGCTGGAGCCAGGAGAGCGCGGTGGCGTCTTCGTCGACGAAGATGCGAACGGGCAGCGTGTTGATGAAGAGGCCGACGGCGTGTTCGATGCCGGCGACATCGGCGGAGCGACCCGACGTCGTGGCGCCGAAGAGGATGTCCTGCTCACCGGTGTGACGTGAGAGCACCAGCGTCCATGCGGCCTGGACCAGTGCATTGAGGGTGAGGTGGTGCTGGCGCACGAAGGCCTGGAGGTCCGCGGTGAGTTGCGCGGGCAGCCAGACATTCAGGTGCTGACGCCGGAGCACCGAGTCCGGGCTTCGGGGAAGTGCACCGGGCAAGGGCGTGGGCGCGGTGAAGCCCCGCAGTGTCTTGCGCCAGTAGAGCTCCGCGGGCTCCAGGGACTGGCGCTGAAGCCAGGCGATGTAGTCGCGGAAGGACGTCGACTCACTCTCCGCCGGGAGTTGGCCGGAGCGGACCTGCTCGTAGGTGGTGAAGAGTTCCTGGAAGAGGAGTCCGAGGCTCCATCCATCCACGATGAGGTGGTGCAGCGTCCAGAGGACGCGCCACGCGCGCTCATCCGTGCGGATGACCGTCAGCCGCAGCAGTGGTGGCGTGCGCAGGTCGAAGCCCCGAGCACGGTCCTCGGAGATGAGGGTGTCGAAGCGGCGCTGCTGCTCGGCCTCATCCACGCCGCGCCAGTCGTGTTCCTCCCAGGGGAGGGTGGCCTCCGGGTGGACCCACTGGAGGGGCTGGTCGGCGCCCTCGGCGACGAAGGACGTGCGCAGCGAGGGCTGCCGCTGGATGACGGCTTCCCAGGTGCGACGGAAGGCGGTCATGTCCACGGCGCCGCCGAAGGTCCACGCCAACTGCGTGACGTAGACGCCGGAGCCCGGGGCCGTGAGGGTGTGGAAGAGCATGCCCTGCTGCATGGGCGACAGCGGATAGAGGTCGTCCGCCAGCGCCCCCGCGGGCAGCACCCGGTCGAGCACCGACTGGGACAGCTTCGCCAGCGGGAAGTCGGTGGGCGTGAAGCGACGGGCGTCGTCGGAGTCTCGGTCGTCGATGAGCCGCCGCAGCGTGTGCAGGCAATGGTCGGCCAGGGACTGGATGGTCTCTGGCCGGTGCGCCGCCTGGCTGTACGTCCACACCAGGGTCAGTCGGCCCTCGAAGACGTAGCCGTTTATCTCCAGCAGGTGGGAGAGCGCGGCATTGGGAGCGCGCAGGGCACCCAGGGGCTCCCGCGTGGCGGTGAACGGATTCAGCGCCGAGTCGTCACCGGCGGACTGATGGAACTGGCCCAGGTAGTTGAAGAGCACCTGGGCACGAGGCAGCGCGCGGAGGTGCTGGGCCTGCTCATCGTCCGACAGGTGGCGCAGCAGGCCGTAGCCGAGTCCCTTTCGGGGAAGGCGCCGCAGCGAGTCCCGCACCGCGCGCAACCGGTCGCCCAGGCTCGTCGTCCCCGAGACGTCCAGCGTCACGGGATACAGCGTGGTGAGCCAGCCCACCGTGCGAGACAGGTCCACGTCGTCGGAGAACGGCTCGCGGCCATGGCCCTCCAGCTCCACACGCAGGCGCGGCTGGCCCATCCATTGTGTGAGGCTGTCGGCCACCGCCGTCAGCAGCACATCGTTGATGTGCGCCCGCCACGCAGCCGGTGTCTCCTGCAACAAGAGCCGCGTCTGGGCTTCGTCCAGGGAGACTTCCACCGTGCGAGAGGAGGCCACGGAAGTGGCACCGCCAGCGCCATCCCTGGGAAGGACAGGAGCCTCGAGTCGCCCCTCCTCCAGCCAGTACGTCTGCTCACGCACGACCTCCTCGGAGCGCGCGAAGTCACTCAGCTTCGAGGCCCAGGCCTTGAAGGACGTGGACCTGGGCGACAGCGCCACCGGGCGGCCCTGTCTCGATTGCACATAACCCGCGCCGAGGTCCTCCAGCAGCGTGCGCCAGGAGACGCCATCCACGCCCAGGTGGTGCACCGACAGCAGGAGACGTGAGCCTCGCTCGGCTCCGAGGTGGAAGAGGGCGGCGCGCAGGAGCAGCCCCTCATCCAGCCTGTGGCTGGCGTGGATGCGGGAGGCTTCGGACGCCAGGGCCGCAGGCAGTTCCGCCTCGGGCACGGAGGAGAGGTCCACCTGCTCCAGGCGGACCAGGGACTCCAGGCCGGTGAACTCCTGGTGCCAGGTGCCGTCTTGCTGGTGCGTGAAGCGCAGCCGCAGCGTGTCGTGGTGGGTGACGACCGCGCGCAGCGCCGCTTCCAGGCACGGGACGTCCACCGGCTCGCTCGACGCGAGCATGAAGGCCTGGGCGAAGTGGTGCGGTTCGAG
>NZ_JABUMT010000018.1:102258-192215 GCF_013336715.1 Myxococcus sp. CA056 | reverse complement strand
CTGCCAATGGTGAGGCGCGTGATTCAGCCTCTGCTGCTCCAGCAGATTGGCACCTGCCCGCTCTGCAACAGGGCCATCAACCCCAGAGCGCCGCCTGAGCAGCCCTCACGGATGTGACCAAGTCGTAATAGCCCGCGAGTGCCTGGGCACCGAAGAGGCCCAACCCCAGGGCGATCAAGCGAGGAATGAATGCAAGGAACGAGGCAACGCGCACAGGGATTCTCCGTTCAAGACGTGTGTGCCGCCGAGAGGGGCCGGCCCGACTCGATGACAAAGGGGATACGCCGCCAGCCTTTGGCTTCGGTCGTATCCCTTTCACGGTTTGTCGATGTGCGAGGTGCTTCCGCGATTGCTGAAAATTCGTCCCTGACGAGACCTGGCCGCTACTCGCCCACCGCGACGTAGCGCTCATCCTCGTCGTAGTTGCGCTGGTTGCCCGCCGCCACGGTGTCCGCCAGCTTCGCCACCAGCTTCGCCCCCTCCGGGGTGAGCGTGTTCTCCGTCACGTCCAGGTGCTTGAGGTGTTTGAACGCCTCGGCATTGTCCGCGAGCACCTTCGCGCCCAGGTCAGACAGACAGCCCATGGACAGGTCCAGCTTCTCGAGCTGGGGGAGCACCTTCGCGGTGGGCAACGCCTTCGCCAGCTCGTCCGTGAACTCCGCGTTGCACAAGCCCAGGGCCTTGAGGGCTGGCAATGGACTTGACGACCGCCAACGGCAGACGCCCTGTCTCGAGGGTGAAGTCGCGCAGCTCTGGCAGGTCCATTTCGCCCAGGTCCAGGGCCGCGCCGCGCAGCCGCAGCGAGCGCAGGTGGGGCAGCGCCGCGTAGAGCCCCGAGACGCCGTTCAGGTAGGTCCAGGAGATTTCCAATTCCCTGGGGTAGTCGAAGTCGCCGAGGAAGAGGCTCTGAATCGTCGATGAGCCTTTGGCCTGGATGATGGCCTGGGTGACGTCTTCGTAGTCGTTCCCCCCGTCCGCCGTCACGATGCCGACGGTGAGTGACTTGAGGAATCGCGCGGAGGGGTGGGCAAGCAGCGTCGACACCGTCTCCGATACATCGAGCGTGGAGTTGAATTCCTTGCGACCCACTCTCGCGGCGCGGATGAACCCCAGGTGCCACTCCAGCGAGAGTTCCTCATCGGCCCACGGTGTCGCCAGCGAGCCGAGCAGCAGCGCCTGGTGCTTCTGGATGAGCGCCGTCACCCGGCGTTTGAGGTCGCTGGCCTCCGCGCCTTCGGCCTTCGATGCCGCGTGCTGGAGCGCGATGAGTTCACCGCGTGGGTCGCCCTGGCTCTGGAGCCAGTCTCCATAGACGAGGTACGTTTCTACGTTGTCCGGGTCCTTGAGGAGGGTGGCTTCGAACTCCGGATTGGATTTGCCCTCCGGCGTGCTCTCGCTGAACTCGTTGGAGCTTGCTTCCTCGACCTCGTCCCGCGCCATGGCTGTCCACTCCCGCGCCGAACGTGGCGCGCCTCGGACCAGACGCTAGTGAGGTGGACCGTCACATGGCGAGGAGAACAGCGCCCCGGTGAGATATCTGGCGCCATTCTCCTCATGACCGCAGTCACCGTCGGGGCGCCTGCTGCGTGCCTCCTGGAGCCAGCACCTCCCTGGGAAATCAATGGGTTGCGAGGCCGTCCTGGGGAGGCATGTGTGGGCCTCCGGGTGGCATCGTCGTGCCTGCGCACCCGGAGGGGAGCTACAGGCGGCTCAGGGGATGACGATGTGCGAGTGCATGCCGCGCCCGTCGTATGGCGTGGCGCCGCAGCGGGCACGGGCCCAGTCGCCATTCACCGCGGAGCAGATGCGGAAGGCCTGGATGTTGGAGGAGGGCACGTTGATGCCGGGTGTGTCGCAGCGTCCCAGGTAGGTCCAGGAGAGGCTCTTGTTGACGGAGTTGACGCCGATGCAGGGGCCAATCCACGCGCCGGTGTCTCGTCGCTGCACGTCGATGGAGTACTGGGCGGTGGTCTCCTCCTCGCTCCAGCTCAGGTCCACGAAGGGCGTGTAGCCACCCGGCAGATCCAGGGTGACGTCGTCGGAGATGCCGTCATAGGCCCGCTCGACGAAGGGGCCCCAGACGTTGTTGTTCGAATAGAAGATGCGGAAGGCGGCGATGTCGCCTTTGGTCACCACGCGGTCTCCAGCGCTGCGGCACACCCCGTCGAAGACGGTCTTGTTGGCCTGTCCCAGGACGGCCACGGAGAGGCACGGGCCAACCACCGTGCCGTCGCGCAGCACGACGTCGAGCGAGTAGCTGTACCCGGTCAGCTTGTTCCACCGGACGTTCACCTGGTTGAGCGAGTGCAGCGAGCCGTCCGGCTTGAAGGCGACGCGTTGTTTGTACGTGCTGCGCGAGGTGAGGTTGCCCGAGGCGTCGAAGGCGCCGACGTGGAAGACGTTGAAATACTCACCCCGGCGCTCGACGATGACGTTGTGGCCGTGGCTCTGCACCAGCCTGCCAGCGGTGTTGCGCAGGGGCTGGGAGAGTCGCCGCACCGCCCGTGCTCGCGTGAGCTGGGGGATGGAGTCTCCCATCACATAATACATGGCGTACTGGCTGTTGTACCAACCACCGCTGAGGAGCAGGTAGTACTGGCCGTTGCGCTTGAAGACCTCGGGGGCCTCGTTGATGCCTTCCTCGTAGGCGGGCGTCGAGAAGATGGCCGGGCCCGCGTGGTTGTAGACGGTGCCGGGGGCGGCGGTGTTGAAGGAGGAGATGTTGTTGCCCCGGTCGAACCAGACATAGAAGAACCAGCGGCCCGATGTGTCATTGAACGTGGCCGAGTCGATGCGGATGTTCCGGTTGCAGCCCTGAGGCAGGCACCCGGTGCCGGTGGAGGTGCGAGGCCAGGTGGTGTTGGCGTTGATGGGCTGGGGCGCGCCGAACTGGAGGTTCAGGTCGGGAGCGGTGGCCACGAAGGTGGTCACCTCCTGGCCGGACGGAGGACACGCGGCGCCGTTGGGGACCCGGTGCGCCGAGAAGTACAGCTGGTACACGCCTTCGTATTTGCCGAGGTCCGGGGCCCAGAGGAAGCAATAGTCATACACGGGGTCGGCCACGGACGGGTCATAGGAGCGCTTGAGCTGGAAGCTCGTCAGGTCTCGCGTCTCGTAGATGGGTAACTGCCACCCGTTGCCGGTGCCGGACAGGAAGAACAGGTCATCGTGTTCCTTGTAGACGTCGGGGTCCGCCATCCCCGGGACGAGCAGTGTGCGCCGTCCGTAGTCGCCACCGCGCGTGGCGCAGGCGGCGTCGGTGAAGCCCTCGTCACAGATGCAGCGCGCGGTGCCTGCCTCGTCACGACAGACGCCATGACCGCTGCAGGTGACGCCGTCGCAGACGCCAGCGAGGGCGTGCGATGTCGAGTGAGCCTCTTGTTTGGGCTCCAGCTCCGGTGACGATTCACCCCCACATCCGACGAAGACCAGGAAGAGCGCGGACAGCGAGACGACGACACGTGCGATGTGCATGGACTTCCTCCTGGGAGCAGCGTCGCAGGAAGGAGGCATCGGATCATGCATCTGTAGAAAGAGCGCCTCTCGTCATCCCGCTCGGTCCACGGGACGCCCCGGACGTCGGGTGTGATCCCACGCTCCTCGGACATGAGATCAGACCTTCTCGAAGAAGGCGATCAGGCGGCTCGTCACCTCTTCGCCTTCGTCTCCACACGAAGGGACGTGCGGGCAAGACGCCCAAGGACGTCTGCGTCGTCGGGGCGCTGCCCACCTGCGGGCGACTCAGCGTCGAATCTGTGATGGGTTTGTGCTGACTCATGCATGGTTTGGCTGTGCGAAACTACGGGCATTGTGCCGAATCGGCAGGAATCTTACCGCGGTCATGAATTGGTAATTGACAGGCCACCATCGGGGCGTTATAAATTTCACTGCGGGTGAATAAAAACAGCCCGCGTTCAACGTCAGTCTAGCTTGGTGCCCGCGAGCTCCGCGCAAGCCGTCGCGAGGCCGTGGTGCGTCCTTTCAGGGGGGAACTCAATGAAACACAAATCAATTTCGCTCGTCATCATGATCACGGGGGCCGGTTTGCTCGGCCTCATCGGCGGTTGCAGCCCGATTTCCGTCGAAGACAATGACGCGTACGTCGGTTCGGCCGACTCCGCCCTCACCGCCGACCAGTGCGACTACTTCGACGTCAATGGTAAGGTCCATATCTGCCACAAGACCAGCTCGACGACTCATCCCTACACAATCGTCCGTGTTAGCGAGCAGGCGTGTATCAACGCGCACAGCGCTCACGACGGCGACTACGTCACCAGCCTCGACCCGACCTCGCCGATCTACGACCCGACGTGCAGCGGCCAGGGCTGCCTGTCCGTGAACGCGCCGTGCGACGCCACGGTCCCCTGTTGCGACGGCCTCACGTGCCAGAGCGGCACCTGCGTCGACGTCAACGAGTGCGTCGCCGGTACCGACAACTGTAGCGAAAACGCCACCTGTACCAACACCGTGGGCTCCTTCACCTGCGCCTGCAATGCGGGCTACGAGGGCGACGGCGTGACCTGCACCAACATCGACGAGTGCGCCGCAAGCCCCTGCCTGAATGGCGGCACCTGCATCGACGGCGTGGGTAGCTACACCTGCGAGTGCGCGCCTACCTACGAGGGGCCCAACTGCCAGGATTGCTCCGGCACCCTCGGGGACTGCAACGGGGACTCGTCCGACGGCTGCGAGGTGAATCTCCAGAGCGACGCCGATAGCTGTGGCGCCTGCGGCATCGTGTGCGCGACGGGCCAGATCTGCTCGAACGCCACCTGCCAGGCCGCCCCCCCCGGCCAGGTCCCCGGCACGCCGGTCAGCACCCCCGCGAACCACAACCCGCTGGCCCCGGCGGTCGCCGATGTGAATGGCGACGGCAAGCTCGACATCCTGGTGGCCAACGCCGAATCGGGGTCGATCCTGTTCCCCTCTGGCTCGCTTTCCGTTTTCCTGGGGAACGGCGACGCCAGCGTCCAGCCGGAGGTCAACTACGGGAGCGCCTCGCTCTCCAGCAACGCGGTCGTGGCCGTGGACGTGGACGGCGACGGGTGGCTCGACGCCGTCACCGTCAACGGACAGACCAACCTGCTCCTCATCAACGGAAACATCAGCGTGTACAAGAACCTGGGTCCGAGCGCGCCCGGGACCTTCGGCGCGCCCACGAGTTTCACCACCGGCACCCCGGGCTCCGTCCACCTCTGCACCGGGGACTTCAATCACGACGGGGTGGCTGACATCGCCACGACAAGCGTGACCCTGAGCCAGGTGAGCGTGCTCTTCGGTACCGGCGCGGGCAGCTTCGGCGCGCCGACGTTCATCGGCATCCCGAACACCGGCGGCGCGCAGTCGACCATCGCCTGCCGTGACCTGAACAGCGATGGCGTCTCCGATATCGTGGTGACGAGCCCCGCCAGCGCACGCCTGTCGATCCTCATCAACCAGGGCGACGGCTCGTTCGCCGCACCCGTCGCCTACAGCAATTCCGCCAGCGGCCAGACGGCGGGCATCGCCTTCGGTGACGCCAACGGCGACGGCACGCTCGACATCCTCTCGAACGGCGCGGCCGGCCGGTTCCTCTTCTTCTTCAGAGGGAACGGCAATGGCACCTTCGCGAGCGGCGTTCAGTCAACCGCCGCGGCCAATACGGCCGCCAACTCGGCGCTGGGCGTCGTGGCCGATGACTTCAATGGCGATGGCAAGCTCGACGCCTACATCCTCGTGACAGCGGCCTCGGGCGGCGTCCGCCCGATGACCGGCAACGGCAACGGAGGCTTCACCGCGGGCGCCGTCGTCACGACCGGCGCCTCGCCTGGCCTCAACGCCATCGCCACCGCGGACATGGACGCGGATGGGTACGCCGATCTCATCCTGACCAACAGGGGCTCCGGCACCGTGACCGTGGTCCCGAACGGACTCTGAGGAGCTGTCCGCGATGCCGCAATGGGGCGGTGTGCCCTGATTTCAGCGCGGTCTCGATAGGAGAATCGGTGCGCCGCGTGTTTCGCGCGCGGCGCACCGGGTGAGAGTCCCCTGTTCGAGGAGCTCCGCAATCGGCCGGCCTCCTGAAAGCTGCTGACGGGCAAACGGATACGGTAGGACCGGGCATGCAGCGCGCCGCAATCCGATTGTGCTCACCACGGGCATCGCGAAGAAGGGTGAACGCTTGGTGGGGGTGTCCCCTCGGTATGCGTGCGAGCTCGAGAGCGGAGGCTGGAGAGGGGTGCCCGCGAGAAGTAGGGTGGGCGCATGCTCAAGATCGACAGCTTTTCGCGAGTCGACAAGATGGCGCGCGGCATCACGCGTGACCTGCGCGTGAACTGGGCGCTCGAAGAGATCGGAATGCCATACGAGATCGTGGGCATGGATCACCCCAACCACGACCTGGACTCACCGGAGTTCCGCGCGAAGAACCCGTTCGGGCAGCTTCCCGTGAACGACGACAACGGCGTCGTGGTCACCGCCATCTTCCGGGCCATCCGCTCCTTCGGGGTGCGTCCCGCGGGCAGACGGCCGCTGACTTTCGGTGGCGCTTCCCCATGCTTCTGGCGGCCGGTAGCGATGGATGGCTCGACGCCAACTGACTCCAGCCAGTGGACATTCTTCGCGGAGAAGTAGCCTGCGTCCGCGCTCAGCTTTCGGGGCACCGCTTCGAGGTGGGCGGCTGCCCGGTCCAACATTGAGCATCCTCATCCCCGGCCGGGCAAGCCCTCGCTACGAATACCGCGACAGGCTCTTCGCTGGATGAGCACGTATCCTGGAGAGTTCATTCCGTCGGCGGGAATCCATGTCTGGCAATGCAAGTCATAGGCCTTCATCCGTTCAAGGAGCGCGTCCTTCACCCTGTTCTCGTGGCCCGTGACGACTTGGACCTTGAACCAGTTCTTTGCCATGACGCCTTGCCATACTTGGTGGACTCGCCGCACGCAACGCGGGCCCCTCCCGCACTGTTAATCATGCAGCCTTGGAAAGAGCGCCTCTCGGTCAACGGGACGCCCCGGGCGTCGGGTGCGATCCCACGCTCCTCGGACATGGGCTCAGACCTTCTCGAAGAAGGCGACCAGGCGGCTTGCGACGAGCTCACTGTCGAGGTCACGGTCGATGCTGACCCTGACCACGAAGCCTTGAACGGCCGTGACGACGGCGTCGGAAATCTCGTCCGCGGCAGTGTCCGGATTCCTCGTTCTTGCTCGCGCGGGAGCCTGACACCAGGGCAGCAACGCTGACCGCACGAGTGCGCGAAACTCGATCACACTGTCCCGAGCGATCTCTTCAATCTCCGCGTCGCGAGGCACGTCCGCCCATATCTGAAGGAGGGTCTGCGCGTGCGCCTTGTCGCTCCTCGACCGCAGCAGGTGCGCGAGGACGCTGGCGGGAGTGCGCTCCGCGGGCAGCTCGTCACTCACCGTCGCGACCAGCTCGCTCAGCGCCATCGAGGCGGCGAAGCGCAAGAGCTCGGCCTTGCTCGAGAAGTGCGAGTAGACCGAGCCGGCGGATGAGCCCGCCTCGCGGATGATGTCCGCCATCGAGGTGCTGGTGACGCCCTGACGAGCAAAGCAGCGCATGGCTGCAGCCGCGATGCTCTCGCGCCGCCGCTGCCTCGAACCTTCGCTCAGCTTGGGCATGACGGAAGATTAATCCCACTCACGACAGATTCGTCACACCTCCGTTCGACTTGACAAACAGAATGAACGTTCTTTATGTCGAGGAGGCCGGGAGCGCGGATATCCATGTCTGCGGGCCCGAAGGACGAGGACCGGCACGGGGCTGGTCCCTGGTTGAAGAGACACGAGGAGTTCGTCATGAGCGATGACCAGAAGGTGTTCGTACCGTCCCAGCCGTTGAAGCCGGGCGCCAGGTACGGCGTCTTGAGTGGGTTCGAACCAGGCACGCGAACCCTGCCGGCCGGATTCAAGATCGCGCCCCCGTTCCAGTCGGTGCCGGTCGAAATCGTCCTCGAGAAGGACGTTGCCGTCACCTTGAGGGACGGCGTGAAGATCTACGTCGATGTGCTTCGCCCCGCCGGAACGCAGAAGGTGCCGGTCATCGTGGCATGGAGCCCGTACGGGAAGGGCCAGGGGACCTCCCCGAGCGTGATGGGCATCTTCCAGATGGTCGGGCTCGACAACGGGATTGTGTCGGGGCTGGAGAAGTTCGAGGGGCCGGACCCGGCGTACTGGTGCGCGCGGGGCTACGCGATCTGCAATCCCGACATTCGGGGCGTGGCCGAGTCCGACGGGGACAGCGTCATCTGGGATCGCCAGGAGGGACGCGACTGCTACGACCTGATCGAGTGGCTGGCCGTCCAGGAGTGGTGCACCGGTAAGGTCGCGATGAGCGGGACGTCCTATCTCGCGGTGTCGCAGTGGTTCACCGCCGCCGAACAGCCCCCGCACCTCGCGGCGATCAACCCCTGGGAGGGCGTCAGTGACGTCTACAGGGACCTCGTCCTGCGCGGCGGCATGCCTGACACGGGGTTCGCGAGGCAGCTGCAGGACAACAGCTACTGGGGCAAGGGGCGCAAAGAGGACCTCCTCGCGGAGGCCGAGCGGTATCCCCTCATGACCGAACTGTGGGAGAACAAGATCCCGCGCTTCGACCAGATCACCGTTCCGGCATACGTGGTGGCCAGCTACTCGAACACCCTGCACACGGCGGGCACGTTCCGCGCATGGCGCCGGATGGCCTCGAAGGAGAAGTGGCTCCGCATCCACAACTCCCAGGAGTGGCCCGACTACTACGACGAAGCGAACAGGGAGGAGCTGCGCCGCTTCTTCGACCGCTACCTGAAGGGCGAGGACAACGGGTGGGAGCAGACGCCGCGCGTCCGGTACTCCGTCCTGGATCTCGAAGGCGGCGATCAGGTCGCGGTCGGTGCGGGCGAGTTCCCCCCGAAGGACGTCACGCCGACGAAGTACTACCTCGACGGCCGCTCGCGCGCCTTGACCACGACAGCCCCGAGCGCTGAAGCGACGGTGGTCTACGACGTGAGCTCCAACCCCGATGCGGTGTCGTTCATCACGCGCTTCGACAAGGAGACCGTCCTGGTCGGCTACCCGAAGGCGTACCTCTGGGTCGAAGCACGCGGCTCGGACGACATGGACCTCTTCATCCTCGTCCAGAAGCTCGATGCGTACGGCACGCCACTGCAGCAGTTCACCGTACCCAACCAGAGCGCGCTGGTGCAGGACATCACCGAGCGCGGCGCCTCGATTCTCCGGTACAAGGGCTCGGACGGACGCCTGCGGGTCTCTCTGCGCCACCTGGACGAGACGCTGTCGACCGATGCGGTGCCCGCCCACAGCTTCGACAGGGTCGAGAAGCTCTCACCTGGTGAGGTCGTCGAGGTCGAAATCGATCTGCTCCCGATCGGCCTCGCGTTCCACTCCGGCGAACAGCTCCGCTTCGTCATCAGCGGCAGGAGCCTTCTGGGAACGATGATGCCCGGAATCCGCGAGTACACGCCTGCCAACAGCGGACAGCACGTCGTCCACACCGGCGGCAAGCACGCCTCCTATCTTCAACTGCCCGTCCAGGCGAGGCGTCAAGGAACGGCAGTCAAGGGGTGATCGACCCAACGAGAGACGATGGCTTTTGGCTGTCGACCTCGTGTCCGTTCCCACTGTCTTGCTTTCAAGCTTCGGCCCGGACCTGGTCCGTGGGGTTGAGTCCCGCTGACTCAGGTGCAGCGGAAGCACCACGGGCCCGGGGCGTCCTGCTGGAACGCCATCCGGGCCCGCGCTGTGATTCACCTTCCGGGGCTCTACGCGAGCCCCAATACAAATCAGCTCAGCGAGGGCGCTTGCTCTCCTGGAACGTCACCTCGAGCGGGACTTCCTTGCCCTCGCGCAGCACTCGCGCCTCCACCGTCTCACCCGGCTTGGAGGAGTTGAGCACGAACATCAGGTCCTCCACGCCGCCGATGACGTGCTTGCCCAGTCGCACGAGGATGTCACCCCGCAGCATTCCAGCCTGGTCCGCCGCGCCTCCCGCGCGCACTCCCGCGAGCAACATGCCCTTCTGCCCGTTGGGCGGGCCCGCATAGTCAGGCACCGTGCCCAGCGACGCGTTGAAGCTGCGGAGGTCTCCGCGCGGAGTGGGGGAGGGGACCTTGTGATACGTCAGCGCCGCCGTCCCATCCAGGCCCACCGTCACTGCCGACACGATGCGCGCCACCTGCGCGGTGCCTACCGCGTTGATGCCCTCCACCGTGTCCGTGGGCTTGTGGTAGTCCGAGTGCGCTCCCGTGAAGAAGTGCAGCACCGGCACGCCCGCCGCGTAGAAGGGCGAGTGGTCGCTCGGGCCGTACCCGTCACCGCTCGGGTTGCAGGTGACGCGAGCCTCGTCGCACGCGCGCGCGAGCAGCGGCCCCCACTCGGTGGCGGACTCGGCGCCCAGCACCGACAGGCCACCGGACCGCAGCCGGCCCACCATGTCCAGGTTCAGCATCGCGGTGACCTGCTTCATCCCCGCGTCCCCTCGCTGCCGGGTGAAGTGCGTGGACCCGAGCAGGCCCGTCTCCTCACCGGAGAACGCGAGGAAGAGCACGTCGTGCTTCAGCTCGGCGCGGCGCTCCTTCAGCGTGCGGGCAATCTCCAACAGCGCCGCGACGCCCGAGGCGTTGTCATCCGCGCCGCCATGCGCCTCGTGCCGATCCGGCATCAGAGAGCCACGTCCGCCGAAGCCCAGGTGGTCATAGTGCGCGCCCACCACGACGAGGCCCGGCAGCTTGCCCTCGCCCGCCTCCAGCACCGCCGCGACGTTGAAGGCCGCGCGCTGCTCGAACTCGAGCTTCACGTCCACCTGCGCGTCCACGCGCTTGCGCGCCACCAGCTCTCCCATCACCGGCTCCATCGCCGCGCGCTTCACCACGACGACCGGGAGCCCCGCGTCGCCCACGCCCTCGGGATGCAGGACGGGCAGGGTGGCCTCGGGAGGCATCCGCCACTCCTTGGGCGCGGGCGTGGGAGCCTGGGGCCAGTCCACGACGATGAGCGCCTTCGCGCCACGTTGCGCCGCCTGCCAGGCCTTGTAGCGGAGGTCACCGAAGCGGCGCTGCTTGTCGGTGTCGGAGAACTCGGGGGCGTCCGGGACGAAGCGGCGCACCACGACAATCTTCCCCTTCACCGACAGCTTCGCGTAGTCGTCCACCTTGAGCGACGGCTCCACGATTCCGTAACCCGCGAACACCAGCGCGCCCTGCGCTTGTCCCTGCCCGGAGAAGCCGAGCACCGTGTACGCATCCGTCGGGAGCACCATCTTCCCGAGTCGCACCTGGGTCCCCGCTCCGGGCTGCACGGCGGTGGTGACGGGGAACGCCTGCCGGAACGTCCCGGTGTCACCCGCGGGCGTCAGGCCCAGCTCCTGGAACCGCGTCTCGATGAGTCCTCCGGCGGCCTCGATTCCCTTCGTGCCGATGCCCCGGCCCTCCTGCGCGGGCGCCGCGAGGAAGGAGACGTCCTCGCGGATGCGGTCCGCTGCGGCCGACGGCGCACCCGAGGCCGGCTTCACGTCATCCACCCAGCGGGCGATGAACAGGTTGGTGTCGCTCTTGCCCTGCGCGGTGGCGCGGTTGCTGGAGAAGGCCAGCCACTTGCCGTCCGGCGAGAACATGGGGAAGCCGTCGAAGCCCGGCGCATACGTGATGCGCTCCAGGTTGGAGCCGTCCACGTCCACCGCCCAGATGTCGAACTCACGGCCCTTGGGGTCGCCGTGGTTGGACGCGAACAGGATGCGCCGGCCATTGGGGTGGAAGAAGGGTGCGAAGGCGGCGCCGTTCAGCCAGGTGATCTGCTTCGCCTCCGAGCCGTCCGCGTTGGCCACGTACAGCTCCAGCTTCGTCGGCCGCACCAGTCCGCGCTTGAGCAGCCCCTGGTAGTCGTCCAGCGCCTTGCCGGCCTGCGGACGCGACGCGCGCCACACAATCTTGGAGCAGTCCGCGTTGAAGAACGCGCCGCCGTCATAGCCGGGCGTGTGCGTCAGCCGCTTCACGTTCTTCCCGTCGCGGTCCATCCGGTACAGCTCCAGGTCGCCATCCCGCACGGACGTGAAGATGATGGAGCCGTCCTTGCCGCAGACGGTGCCCTCCGCGTCGTAGCCCGGCGTCTCCGTCAGCCGCGTCAGCCCGCTGCCATCCGCGTTCGACTTGAAGATGTCGTACGTGTCGTACAGGGCCCAGACGTAGCCCATGGAGTGGTCGGGCTTGGGCGGGCACGCCTCGCCACCCAGGTGCGTGGAGGCGTAGATGACCGCCTGGTCGCCGGGCAGGAAGTGCGCGCACGTCGTCGCGCCCTGGCCGCTGGAGACCGGCGTCACCGTGGCGGCGGCGCCGCTCGTGGGGTCCACCGCCATCCGGTAGATGCGGTCACACCCCATGCCCTCGTGCCGGGCCTGGAGCGAGAGCTGCTTGCCGTCAAAGGACCAGTAGGCCTCGGCGTTCTCTCCGCCGAAGGTCATCTGCCGCAGGTCCGCAAGCCGGACTTCTTCCGGGAGCGCGGGCACCTGGGGCGCGGTGCCAGCGGGGCCGGAGCTCGCCGCGGTCTCGGAGGTCGACGGCGACGTGTTGGAGGGAGTGGCGCAGGACACCAGGGCCAGGAAGGACAGGAGTGCACGCTTCATGGGGCGCGACCATGTCAAAGGCCGCGCCCACACTCAACGGCCGGCTGTTCCTTCTCGCGGCCCTACTGGAGCACCGCGAGCAGGTCTCCGCCCTGGACGGAGGCCTTCAGCGTCGTCGCCACCTCCGCGACGGTGCCCGCGCGAGGGGCGCGCACCACCGTCTCCATCTTCATCGCCTCCAGCGTGACGAGCGGCGCACCCGCGTCCACCTTGGCCCCCGCCTTGATGTGCACGGCGATGACCGTGCCCGGCATGCTCGCGGCGACGTGGTTGGGATTGGCGCGGTCTGCCTGACGGCGCGACTCCACGCGAGCCGCGCGGCTGCGATCCCGCACCTGCACCGTGCGGTTGTGGCCGTTGAGCGCGAAGTAGACGGTGCGCAGGCCGTCCTCGTCCGGCTCGCCCACCGCGGACAGGCTGATGACCAGCGTCTTGCCCGGCTCCAGGTCCACCCAGATCTCCTGGCCCACCTCCATGCCGTAGAAGTAGTTGGGCGTGTCGAGGATGGAGACGTCCTCGTAGCGCGCGGCATCGTCCAGGTAGCCCGCCATGACGCGCGGGTAGAGCGCGCTGGAGATGGCGTCCACGCGAGACAGCGGCTGGCCCGTCTTCTTCGACAGCTCGGCGCGCAGGGCCTCCAGGTCCAACGCGGGGAGGCTCGCGGACGGGCGGCCCTCCACGCGCGGCAGGCCCTTGAGCACCGCGGCGCGCAGGTCCTCGGGGAAGCCGTTGGGCGGTTGGCCCAGCTCGCCCCGGAAGTAGCCCACCACGCTGGAGGGGAAGTCCAACCGGGGCGCCTCCGCGATGAGCTTCACGTGCGTCAGCGTGGCGGCCTCCGCCAGCGTGGGCGCGCGCACCATCAGGTCGTTCTTCAGGAGGAAGATGGCGAAGTCGCCCACCATCTTCGACGACGGCGTCACCTTGGGGATGTCACCCACCAGCACGTTGACCAGCGCGAAGGCGTCCTTCACGTCGTTCCATCGGCTGAGCAGGCCCATCTCCGCGACCTGCGGCCGGAGGTTGGAGTACTGACCGCCCGGAATCTCGTGGTAGTAGACCTCGCTCGTCGTGCTCTTGAGGCCGCTTTCGAAGGGGGCGTAGTACTCGCGCACGTCCTCCCAGTAGTTGGCGAGCGGCTGCAGCCGTGCGTTGGCCAGGCCCGTCTCACGCGGATGGCCGCGCAGGGCGCTCACCAGCGCGTTGAGGCTGGGCTGACTGGTGAGGCCCGCCATGCTGCCCAGGGCCACGTCGACGATGTGGACCCCGTGCTCGATGGCCTCCAGGTAGCTGGCGATGCCATTGCCCGCGGTGTCGTGCATGTGCAGGTGGATGGGCAGCTTCGTCACCTCGCGCAGTCGGTCCATCAGCATGGCCGCCGCGCGCGGACGCAACAGGCCCGCCATGTCCTTGATGCACAGGAAGTGCGCGCCCGAGTCCTCGATGCGCTTCGCCAGGTCCGCGTAGTAGTCGAGCGTGTACTTCTTGCGCTTGGGGTTGGCGACGTCGCCCGTGTAGCAGATGGCCACCTCCGCCACCTTGCCCGTCTTGATCACACGGCGGATGGACACGTCCATGCTGCCCAGGTCGTTGAGGCTGTCGAAGATGCGGAAGACGTCCACGCCCGCCTCGGCCGCCTCGTCGATGAACGCCTCCACCACGTTGTTCGGATAGCTGGTGTAGCCCACGGCGTTGGCGCCACGCAGCAGCATCTGGAGCAGCAGGTTGGGCGCCGCGGCCTTCAGCGCCCGCAGCCGGGCCCACGGGTCCTCGTTGAGGAAGCGGTACGCGGTGTCGAACGTCGCGCCGCCCCAGCTCTCCAGGCTGAACAGGTCCGACGCCAGGTGCGCCGTGGCGGGGGCCACCCGCAGCACGTCCCGGGTGCGCATGCGCGTCGCCAGCAGCGACTGGTGCGCGTCCCGCATCGTCGTGTCCGTCAGCAGCACGCGCTTCTGCGCGAGCACCCACTCGGCCAGTCCCCGAGGACCCTTCTCCGCGAGAATCTGCGCGGTGCCTCGGGGCGGAGGGCCGGGAGGCGCCACCGGCAGGCGCGGCTCCATGAACTGCGTGGGCTTGAGCCGCTGGTGGCTCTTGATGGTGGGGTGGCCGTTGACGATGACCTCGGCCAGATAGGTGAGCAGCTTGCTGGCGCGGTCTCTCCGGGGCGCCAGGTGGAACAGCTCCGGCGTCTCGTCGATGAAGCGCGTGTATGTCTTGCCCGCCTGGAAGTCGGGGTGGTGCAGCACGTTCTCCAGGAACGGGAGGTTCGTCTTCACGCCTCGGATGCGGAACTCGCGCAGGGCGCGCTGGCCCTTCATCACCGCGCCCTGGAAGGTGGGCGCGTAGGCGATGACCTTCACCAGCATGGAGTCGTAGAACGGGGAGATGTGCGCGTTGGTGTAGCCGTTCGAGCCATCCAGGCGGATGCCGAAGCCGGTGGCCGCGCGCCAGGCGGTGATGACTCCCGCGTCCGGCATGAAGTTGTTGGACGGGTCCTCCGTGGTGACGCGCAGCTGTACCGCGAAGCCTCGTGGCTGGATGGACTCCTGCGAGGGGATGCCCACCTCGGGCGAGTCCAGCGCGTGGCCCTCCGCGATGCGAATCTGGCTTTGCACCAGGTCCACGCCCGTCACCTGCTCCGTGACGGTGTGCTCCACTTGGAGTCGTGCGTTGCACTCGATGAAGTAGAAGTGGTCGTCGCCGACGAGGAACTCCGCCGTGCCCGCGCTGCTGTAGCCCGCCTCCCTCGCCAGCCGCACCGCCGCGTCGCAGATGGCGTGCTTGAGCGCCGGGGCCAGGTTGGGCGCGGGAGCGATCTCGATGACCTTCTGGTGCCGCCGCTGCACCGAGCAGTCGCGCTCGTGCAGGTGGACCAGCTGCCCATGCAGGTCTCCGAGCAGCTGCACCTCGATGTGCCGCACCCGCTCCAGGAACTTCTCCAGGAACACGGCCGAGGAGCCAAAGGCGCTCTTCGCCTCCGAGCGCGCCGAGGCGAGCGCCGCCTCCAGCTCCTTCTCCTCGCGCACCACGCGCATGCCGCGCCCGCCGCCGCCGTGGGCCGCCTTCACGAGCACCGGGCCGCCGTGCGTGGAGAAGAACTCCCGCGCGCGGGCCAGCACCTGGGCGTCGTCACCCTCCAGCGTCGTGCCCGGCACGGTGGGCACGCCCACCTGCTGCGCGAGCGCCTTGGCGGCGACCTTGTCTCCCATGGTCCGCACGACGGCGGAGCGGGGGCCGATGAAGCGGATGCCGCGGCGCTCGCAGGCCTCGGCGAAGTCGGCGTTCTCCGACAGGAAACCGTAGCCCGGGTGGATGGCGTCCACCCCGGCTCGCTCCGCCACGTCGAGGATTTCGTCGATGCCCAGGTAGGCTTCCACGGGGCGCTTGCCGTGACCGACCCGGTAGGCCTCATCGGCCTTGTGGCGGTGCTCGTGCGTCCGGTCCTCGTCGCTGTAGATGGCGACGGTGCGGATGCCAAGCTCGTTGCAGGCGCGAAACACGCGGATGGCGATCTCACCGCGGTTGGCGCACAGCACTTTCTGGATGGGTCGGATGGGGGCGGAAGCCATGGCTGGGTAGAGGGGATAGGGCGCTTCCCCCTCCCAGCGCAACTGGCCCGTTTCGGGACGTCGGTTTCAAGTCAGTGCATGGCGGTCTTGACGGTGCGGAGCCGACCGGAACAAATCGGGGGTCATGGACACCTCTGCTCCTTCGCCCTCCGTGCGCCGCAAGGCCGGCCCTCGGGGATTGCCCGTGCTGGGTAGCTTTTTTCCCATGCTCCAAGAGCCGCTGGCCCTGGCCAACAAGCTCCACGCCGAATACGGCGACGTGTCCCTGGTTCGCGTCTACGGCTACCCCATCGCGTTCCTGAGGAACCCGGTGGACGTGAAGCGGGTGCTCATCGACGAGCCCCTGGTCTTCCCCAAACCGCGCATCGTCAATCCCTTCAATGGCAACGGGCTCACCGTGAGCCAGGGGGACGTCTGGAAGCGGCAGCGACACATGGTTCAGCCCATGTTTCACAAGGAGAAGGTCCGGCAGTGGGCGGGCATCTTCAGCGACGAGCTGTCCAAGGGCGTGCGGCGGTGGTCCGACCTGGGCGCCAGGGGCGAGTCCTTCGACATGTACACGGAGGCGGCCCGCCTGATGTTCGGGGTGATGTGGCGCACGTGCTTCGATGAGACGCCGCGCGAGGAGTTCTTCGCGAGCATCATGGATGCCATCGACGTGTTCGGTCGTCGGCGAGGGCCCTGGGGCACGCTGTACTTCAAGCTGCTGCCCCGGCTCGACCCGAACCCCGAGCGGATAGGCACGGCGCTGTGGCTCATCAACGGGTGGATCTACGCGCGGCTCTCCCGGCGGCGCGAGCGGGGGACGCAGGACGGAGACATCACCCTGCTGTCCGCGCTCGTGGAGGCGCGGGCCCGGGACACCAGCGAGCCGATGGAGGACAAGCAGGTGCGCGACGAAATCGTCAACCTCTTCGGCGCCAGCTTCGAGATGATCGCCACCTCCCTGACGTGGGCCGTGCACGCGTGTACGCAGCACCCGGAGGTGACGCGCGCCATCCGCGAGGAGGTGAGCTCGGTCTGTGGCAGCGAGCCGCCGAAGTACGAGGACGTGGCGAAGCTGACGTATACGAACCGCGTCGTGCAGGAGATCAATCGGCTGAACCCGCCCGCGTGGACCATCCTCCGGGAGACGGCGGGCGAGGTGGAGGTGGGCGGGGTGCTCCTGCCCAAGGGCACCCAGCTCCTCATGTGCCCGTACGCCATCCACCGGCACCCGGACCACTGGAAGGACGCGGACACGTTCGACCCGGACCGCTTCCTCCCAGAGCGCATGACGGGAATGCACAAGTGCGCCTACGTGCCCTTCGGGGCGGGGCAGCGCATCTGCGTGGGCCAGCACATGTCCCAGGTGGACACGGTGCAGACGCTGGCCACGCTGCTCCAGCAGTGCGACGTGGAGTACCTGGGGAAGAACCCCGTGGAGTGGCAGACGCGGCTGACCTTCGTGCCCAAGCGGGGAATGCCCATGCGGGTGAGCGCCCGCAAGGGCTGACGCCCCGGTCCGTCAGGAGGGCTGGGAGCGCGCGGCGGCCTCGGTGGCCGCGTCCGGCCCGGCCTCCTCGAAGTCGAGGTCGCGGTGGAAGGTCTCTTCGATTCGCGTGAGCGCGATCAGCGCGAGTCCGAAGCAGATGCTGCCCACGGTGATGGCCGCCATGGGCACGGAGATGTAGCCCTTGAGGACGGCGAAGCCGCTGGCGGCAATCGCGGCGGAGCCTCGCACGAAGTTGGGCACCGTCGTCGCCACCGTGCCGCGGATGTTGGTGCCGAACTGCTCGGCCGCCATCGTCACCAGCACCGCCCAGTAGCCCACCATGATGCCGATGAGGAAGCTGAGGAGGTACACCGTCGTGCTGGTGAGCCCGGGCACCAGCCCGTAGACGAGCATCAGCAGGAAGCCACCCACCAGGTTCAGCGCCACCGCGCGCTTGCGGCTCTTGAGCCACTGGCTGAACAGGCCGGCGAGCAGGTCGCCAATCGTCAGGCCGATGGAGCCATAGAGGATGGCGTTGCCCGCCGTGACGGTGCCCTGCACGTTGAGCCCCGCCGTCAGCTCCGGCGCGAAGGTGAAGAGAATGCCGGTGGTGAAGTAGATGGGGACGCCAATCAGGATGCAGCAGATGTACTTGAGGAACCGGCCCCCCTGGAGCAGCAGGAAGGGGTTGGCGCGCGACGGGTCCGTCTTCTTGGTGAACAGCTCCGACTCGGAGACCTTGAAGCGGGCGAACAGCAGCGCAAGGCCCATGATGCCGCCGGTGAAGTAGGCCGTCTTCCAGTGCAGGTGCTGGCCCACGAAGGCCGCCGCCACGATTCCCAGCATGCCGAGCGTCGCGACGATGGTGGTGCCCAGGCCGCGCTTCTCCTTGGGGAGCGACTCGGCGACCAGGGTGATTGCCGCGCCCAGCTCGCCCGCCAGGCCCACGCCGCCCAGGAAGCGGAACACCGCGTAGCTCGTCACGTCCCAGGCGAAAGCGTTGGCCAGGTTCGCGAACGAGTACAGCAGGATGGAGCCGAACATCACCGACAGCCGGCCGCGCTTGTCGGCGAGCACGCCCCACAAGAGGCCGCCCACCATCATCCCCACCATCTGGCAGTTGTAGATGAGGATGCCCTTCGACAGCACCTCCTCCGGACTGGTGATGCCGATGTCCCGGAGCGACGCGGCGCGCACCACGCCGAACAGCGTGATGTCGAAGAGGTCGACGAAGTAGCCGAGCCCGGCCACCAGCACCGTCAGGTTCAGGACCGAGCGCAGCTCACGCAGGAATTTCATGGGCGCGATTCAATGGGTTTGGTTCGTCGCGAGCAAGACCGATTCTTTCGACGCAGCGCGTGCAACACGGGCTGGCTTGCAATGCGCCGGAAAATATGAACCGTGATTCAGGTCTCATCCCCGGGAGGGGCGGTTTCGTCCCTCGCCAGGGCGGTTTCGTCACATCCCGCGCCAGGGGTCGCCCCGGGGTCGGTATCTCCCTGGTCCACCGGGGGCCTGGAGTCACAGGGCCGCCGGATGGCCGCGCGCACCTTCGCGCTCGCGGAACGAGGGGAGACACCATGAGATTCTTGAACGCGGTACGAGGAATGTTCCTGGCGAGCGCGCTGGCGCTCGTGGGCTGCCAGGGTGGGGAGCCGGGCGAGGATGCCCCGACGGACGCGCCGGGGAGCCAGGAGCAGCAGCTCACCAACTGCGCCAGCCTGGTGCCAGTGATGACGAGCAACTCGGCGCCCTCGGGCTTCGCCACGAGTTCGGGCGTGTACGGCTCGAATCCGGCCGCCTACGAGCCCTGGAAGGCGTTCGACAACGCCACCACCTTCTGGCTCTCCACGGCCAACCAGACGCCCGCATGGCTGGGGTACGAGTTCGGCAGTGGCGTGATGAAGACGGTGCGCCGCTACGCCATCTCCTACTCCAACGGCTCCATCACCACGCGGTCCCCGAAGAACTGGACGCTGGAGGGCTCCAACGGCAGCACCTGGGTGGTGGTGGACACGCGCACGAACGTGACGGGCTGGACCAACGAGCGGCGCGAGTACGACGTGGCCCACCCCGGTCAGTACAAGAAGTACCGGCTGAACGTGTCGGACGACAACGACAACCGCGCGGGCATCGTCGTCCTGTCCATTGGTCGGCTGGAGCTGTACCAGTGTGAAGCGTTCCCCACGGTGGTGGACCTGTGGACGAAGACGTCCGGCGCCCCGGGTGGCTTCACCCGCATCCATGACCTGGCCGGCGACCCGGCGGGGCGTACGTACTCCACGGGCATGACGACGGTGGGCGTGGAGGGGCAGCCCATGGCTGGGTTGATGGACGGATTCCTCACGGCCCGCGACTGGAACGGCAACCTCCAGTTCCACAAGCAGCTCGGCGTGGCGGGCACTGTCACCCTGGGCTACGGCATCGCGCGCAACCGGTCGTTCGAGGAGATCTACGTCGCGGGCTTCACGGATGGCGCCCTGCCGGGCGCGACGAGCAGCGGGGGCCGGGACGCGTTCATCACCCGTTACCGCTACACCGGCGTGTTTGGCTGGACGCGGCAGATTGGCCTGGCGGGAGCGCAGACGGAGGGCTACGGCGTGTCGCTCGACTCGGCGGACAACGCCTTCCTGGTGGGCTCCACCAACGGCAACCTGGATGGCAACGTGCGCACCGGCAACTACGATGCGTTCGTCACCAAGTACAACGCGACGGGCGTGAAGCAGTGGACCCGCCTGCTGGGCGTGGCGGGGAAGACGACCCACGCGCGGCGGGCCTCCGCCGACAACTCCGGCAACGTCTACGTCTCCGGCTGGACGGACGGCAACCTGGACGGCCAGACGCTGACCGGGCCCCAGGACGCCTTCATCACCAAGTACGACGCGGACGGCGTGAAGCAGTGGACGCGGCTGGCGGGTGCTCCCGCCACGGCCGTGTGGCTCTACGGCTCCACGCTGGATGCGAACGGCAACGTGTACCTGACGGGCTACAGCGGCGGTGGCATGGATGGCGTGCCCAACGTCACCCCGGCCATCGACGTCTTCATCGCGCGGTTCAACCCGGCGGGTGTCAAGCAGTGGGTGTGGGAGCTGGACTCGGGCTCTGGCTCGTGGGGCATGGGCATCTTCGCCCATGACGACGGCATCTACGTGACGGGCGGCGGGGTGGCGGACGTGACGCAGACGACCGACACCACGGGCGGCATGGTCCACAACTACGTGGCGAAGGTGGACTTCTCCGGCGCGCTCCAGTGGATCAAGCAGCAGCCCACCGCGGTGCTCAACGGCGTGGAGAAGGACGTGCGCAGCATGGGTGTCGTGGTGGATCAGAACGACAACATGTACGTCGGCGGCTATCTGGACGGGAACTTCGAGGGCAACACGCTGCAGGGTGCCCCCGACTCGTTCCTGACGAAGATCGCCCCGTAGCCAGGGCACTGGAGGCGCGGCACGCGGGACAGGTGCCGCGCCTTCATTCCTCGTCGCTGGCGCGGATGTTGACCACGAGGACGCGCGCGACACTGGCCTGTTCCCCATTGGGGTCGATGGCGCGGTAGGCGGCCAGCCGCTCACGTGCTTCGTTGTAGCGGCGCAGGCGGACGAGGGCGGCAATCTCTGCTTCGCGTGCGTTCCTGGCGTAGGTCTTCTCGATGGCGGAGGCTCCGCCTCCCCACGTTTCGTAGAAGGCCCGGCAGGCCACCAGGGTCTGGGCATTCACGTGATGGGTGGCGGGCTTGAAGCAGCGGTTGTAGTCGCGCTCCATCCGCACGGAGACGGTGGGCTGTCCCTTCCGCTCGAGCTCCTCGATGCGCCGGGCGAAGAGGAGTTCCTCGGTCGCCAGCCCCTCGATCATCGCCTTGTGGGATTGCTCGTTGGCGGCGCGGGCCAGGGCGGAGGCTCGCATCATGGAGTCGACGCCGTCTGCCATCAGGCTCTGGGGATAGGTCCGCAGGAAGGTGTCACCGGCGTCCCGCGCGGCGTCCAATTGATCGAGCTTGCCGAGCGCGATGATGCGAAACCACAAGGCCGTCTCGGCTGGGAGGCGAAGTTGATACAGCGGAAGCCCCAGCGGCAGGACCCGCTCGGTGTCCTGGACCAGCGTGCGCCAGCGGCCCCGGATGTAGTTCGCGTCCAACAACCGCAACGCGGCCGAGGAGCGCTCCTCGGAGGCGCGTTGGGGGTCCAGCATCATGGCCCGCAGCTCCGCGTCGGCGGCCTCGCGACCGGGGGTGGCGCGCAGGGCGTGCTCGGCAAGCCGCTTCTCCAGACGAGAGAGCTCTTCTCGGGCGTACTCGAAGCTCGGGCTGCCCGCCAACGTCGCGCGAAGAAGCCACGCGCGCTCGTCCTCGGTGGGGGCCTGGAGTGCCCGACCATAGGTCTCCAGGGCCAGCACCGCTTCTCTCCCCGAGGGACGCTTCGCGCGCGGCTTCACCGGCGAGCCGATCAGCCGGGCCGCCACCTGGTCCTGCAGCGAGAAGATGCGGTCCACCGGGCCCGTGACTTTCGCCGTGTCCAGCACGACGCCGGTCTCCACGTCGATGAAGCGCGCGTTGATGCGGACTTGTTGATCCGCGCGTTGGATGCTGCCCAGCACGACGGTGCGGGCTCCGACGAGTCGGCCCACGCGGACCGCTGTCGACTCCGTGGACTGCTTTTGCTCCTGGAGGTCCAGCTCGGCGAGGGCGGCGTCGAGTTGCTCGCGCTCCACCAATTGGATGCGTCCGCTGGCGCGCAGGTCGGAGATGAGCGTCTCCGTCATGCCACGCGCGAGCCAGTCCAGCGAGGTGTCCGTGTTGAGGTTGCGGAACGGCATCACCGCCGCGGGCCCTGGCGGAGGCTTCGCGGGTGCCGCCGCGTGCGCCAGGTGGGAGCACATGAAGAGGAGCAGAAGCGCGTGTGGGGCCTTCATGGTCTCAGCCTCGCGGACAGGCGGGGCAGCAGCGCGCGCACCTCGGCGGTGAGCGCGTCCTGGACCTCGAAGGGCTTGCTCGCGGGCCCCTCCACGCGCGCCGTGTCGAGTACTTCACCGGTCTCCACGTGGACGAACCTCGCGGAGATGCGCAGCACGGCGCCCGCCTGCTGGAAGCCGCCGAGCACCACCACCTCCGCGCCGACGATGCGACCCAGGTGGGCCCGGGTCTCCGGGTCCACCCGCGCGCCCTGCGTGAAGTCCTGTTCCTCCATCGGGAGGTCCAACTGCCCGCGCTCGATGAGCCGCATCCCGGGTTGGCTGCCCACGTCGGTGACCACTGCTTCGGACAGGGCCAGTTCGAGGGGCGTGAGTGAGGTGTCTCCACTCAGGTTGCGGAACTTCAACACGCAGACCCGCACGGGACCCGTGGGGGCGGGAGGCGGAGGCTCGGGCGCCGGCGTGGTGTTCCCGGTCGGGGTGGCGGTGAGGGGGGGCGTGGTGCTGGGACGGAGCAGGAACGCGGCCACGCCGGGGACGGCGAGTCCCAGGGCGATGAGCAAGGCCGTGCCGATACCCGTGACACGGAGCCCTCGCGCGGCCTGGCTCGG
The DNA here is from genome assembly GCF_013336715.1 of Myxococcus sp. CA056. Classification (NCBI taxonomy): domain Bacteria; kingdom Pseudomonadati; phylum Myxococcota; class Myxococcia; order Myxococcales; family Myxococcaceae; genus Myxococcus; species Myxococcus sp. CA056. The sequence goes on along the minus strand of NZ_JABUMT010000018.1, from coordinate 169,044 downwards.
AGGAGGGGCGGTGTCGGGTGTGTCGTCCAATGCGTACAGAGTGCCGGCGCGCACATGGGATGACGGTGGAGACGGCGGGCGTGTTTCATCGGGCTCGTGGCCCGGAGTGGTCCTGTTCACGGAGCGCGAGCAGCATAGCCGAAGCACGTGTTTCGCTTCGCGGGGGGCTCTCGAAACCAGGCGCTTCCGCTACGCTGCGTCACCGTGGCCGCGAGGGATGCCGTGAACCAGGGGGAGGCGCCGGACGCGCGAGCCCCGATGCGTGCCCTGTCCCCTCGGCGCGTGTGGATGTTCGGCATGGGCGCGGGATTGCTCGCCGCGCTGCCGCATGCGGTGAGCGCGTATGCAAACGAGCCTCGGGACTTTGGCTTCAAGCTGGCGCTGGCGATGGTGCCCTACAGCGTCTGGGCGCTCCTGGGGCCTCTCATCCTGGCCACTTTTCGCCGTGTAACGCGCGATGCGACTCCTGGGGTTCGCGAGTTGGGGCCGCTCATCGCCATCGGGAGTGGCTTCGTCCTGGTGCATGCGCTCCTGCTCGCCCTGGTGCGCTCCGGGCTGGAACAGTGGGCCGCCCGGGGCGTGGCGTTCAGCGAGGGGCTGCGAGCGCTCCTCCTGGAGCGGGGAGCGCTGGGATATTTTGAGTACCTGCTGTTTCTCGCGGCCTGGGCGGCGCTGAAAGCGGTCCGTCGGGCGCGGGAGCGGGAGCTGGCGGAGTCCCGGTTGATGGCGCGGCTGGCCGAGTCCCGCCTCCAGTCCCTGCGCGCGCAGTTGGATCCACACTTCCTCTTCAACACGCTGAACGCCGTCGTCGGGTTGGTTCGCCAGTCGCGCAACCCGGAGGCCGTGGAGGCGCTCGTGGAGCTGGGGGATTTGCTGCGGGCCAGTCTGGAAGGACGTGGGGACCACGAGGTGCCGCTGTCCGAGGAGCTGGAGCTGGTCCGCCGCTACCTGGGCATCGAGCAGCTTCGCTTCGGTGGACGGCTGGAGTCGCACCTGGAGCCGGAGCCAGAGACGTTGATGGCTCGGGTTCCCGCGCTCGTCCTCCAGCCACTCGTCGAGAACGCCATCAAGCATGGGACTTCGCGGCGTGCGTCTCGAGGGAACGTGTGGGTGCGAACCTGGCGCCGGGGGGACAGGCTGGTGCTCGAGGTGCGGGATGATGGGCCGGGACTTCGCGCGGGTGGGGCAGGGGGCACGGGGATTGGCGTGGCGAACACCCGGGCGCGCATCCAGCAGCTTTATGGCGAGCGGTATGGCCTGACGCTGGAGGATGCGCCGGGTGGGGGCGTGATTGCCCGTGTGGAGCTGCCGTTCGTGGTTTTGAATGCGTGAGGGGGCAATCGTGGAAGGTGGCTGGCGAGTGCTGGTGGTGGATGACGAGCCGCTGGCGCGGGACAACGTGAGGCACCTGCTCGCGCGGGCGCCCGACGTCACGTCCATCCGGGAGTGCGAGGGAGGCCAGGAGGCGGTGGAGGCGATTCTCCGCGACCGCCCGGACCTGGTCTTCCTGGACGTGCAGATGCCGGAGGTGGACGGCTTCGAGGTGCTGCAGGAGGTGGGACCGGAGCGGATGCCGCCCGTCATCTTCGTGACGGCGTTCGACCGCTACGCGGTGCGGGCGTTCGAGGCCAATGCGCTCGACTATCTGCTCAAGCCCTTCAGTGACGGGCGTTTCCAGGAGGCGCTGGAGCGGGCGCGCAGGCAGCGGGCCACGGGGCGAGACAGGGCGCTGCTGGAGCGACTGTCCTCGCTGCTGGAGACGTACCGGACACCGGCCCCTGCTGGCGTGGAGGCGGGTCCGTCGGATGCGCCCTTCCTGGAGCGCATCGCGGTGAAGGCGGACGGCAAGGTGCTGCTCCTGCCCGTCGCGGAGCTGGACTGGTGCGAGGCGGAGGGCAACTACGTGGTGCTGCACTCGGGAGGACGCAGTCCCATGCTGCGCGAGACGCTCAACCGCGTGGAGCAACTGCTGGACCCCAAGTGTTTCGTCCGCGTGCACCGCTCCACGCTGGTCAATGTGAACCGCATCCGCGAGCTGGAGCCCGACGTGGACAAGGGCTGGGTCGTGGTGCTGAGGGATGGCACCCGACTGCGACTGAGCCCGGGGCGGAAGCCGGCGGTGGAGGCCCTGCTGCGTCAGTCATTCTGACCCGCACGGGCACCGTGGGCTCGTATGTCGTGGATCTCCACGATGGAACGCCGGACATCCAAGTGGCTAGCGTCACATGGATGCAAATACAATCGATCTGGCTGTCGCGTGGTGGGGTGATCCTGTCCTTCGTCGCCCTGGCTGCCTGTGGCGCGGGCACTCCGGTCCAGGAGGACGCTGTCCTGGAAAGTTCGGAAGGGGAGGTGAGCTGTAACATTTCGCAGCTGTGCGCCAATGGGACGTCCATCTCTTGCACCTCCACGCAAGACGTCTGTTCCTCGGGGACGGATAGCGGTGGTTGGGTCCAGTGTGATGACCGGCGGACCTACTGCCCGCAAGCGTGTACCTGCGGCGCGGTTCGGCACGTGAGCTCCAAGGTCGCGCGTGGGGTGCGCTGCCAGATTGCCTTCATGAGCGCGCGGGATGCGCTCGAGGTCCGGATGAATACGACCTGCCCATCGGGCGCCTGCAATGTCTTGGAGGAGGAACTGGACTGCAGGCGCGTTGGCTCGAACCCCGCCGACGGATACGAAGCGGCGATGCGTGTCACGTACTCCTGCAAGGAGCCCGCGAACTGCCAATAGCGGGGGTGGTCCGGCTCGGGCGAGCGCGTGGCTTGCCCGAGCCCTGTGAAGCGAGACGTTTCGCCGGGCTTGTCAGTCCGTGGACTGAGCGCCTGAGTCGGACGTGTCCGCACACATGTCGGACGAATGCTCCGAGTTGGAGGCGCAGCCGTCGCTGGTGTTGCCATCGACCAGATCCGCCAGCCAGCCGCGAAAGCCCGTGAGGTCGATCAGGCTGCTTCCATAGATGTCGATGGCCGCTGCCGCGGCCGCCTCTCGACGTGCCTTCGCGAAGCGGTAACCGAGAACGACAGCCCAGCCGGCTCCCAGGAGCGACAACACAACAGCCAGCACTACGGCGGCTTGGAGCATCAGTGTCATGTCCACCTCCTGGGGCTTGAGTCTATCCATTCTCCCCGTTGCAAGGCAAAAGCACCCACGAGGGGCAGATTCGATGAGGAGCCCCTCATGGCCTCTCAAGGTCAGCCAACGGGTGAGAGGGATGCCTGATCCTTGAGCCAGTCCGCCACGGTCCTGGTCGCGGGCTTGACCTGTGAGTACTTGGGGAGCACGACCCAGTATGCGGTGCCGAGCTCCACGCTCAGGTCACCCAGCGGGCGGAGGAGTGCTCCGGAGGCCACGTCATCGGCCGCGAGTTGATGGCGCGCCAGGGCGACGCCTTGTCCCAACAGGGCCGCTCGCAGCACCAGGTCCGATGACGCGAATCGAGGGCCACCGTGAACGTCGAGCGAGGCGGGGCCATGGGCCGCCTTCCAGCGCTCCCATGGGGTCTCCGGGTCCCGGTCATGGAGGAGGCGCAGGCGCGTGAGGCCGTCAGGCTTGTCCGGGCGGCCAGACTTCTTCCAGAGCGCCGGGCTCATGACCGGGTAGAGCGAGTCTTCCATCAAGGGCTCGCAGTCGACATCCCGCCAGGGGCCACGGCCCATCCGAATCGCGAGGTCGGCCTCACCAGTGCCCAGGTCGATGATCCGCGAGTCCACGACCACGGACACTTCGATGTGGGGATGCGCTTCCTCGAGGGCGGGCAAGCGCGGCAGGAGCCACCGTGCCGCGAAGGAAGGTGTGGTGGAGATCGTCACCGAGCCCTCGGAGCGCGTCTCACGAATCGAGGCGACGGCCCGCGCGATTTCACGGAGCCCGGAGAGGGTGGCCCGCCCCAGTGCCTCGCCCTGTGGCGTGAAGGTGAGGCCTCGCCGTCCGGCCGGTGGATGGATGATGGGCACGCCGAGCCAGGCATCGAGCTCCGCCAGATGCCGGCTGACGGCGGAGTGCGCGATGCCCAACTCGCGCGCCGCCGCCCGCACCCCACCACTGGCGTAGACGACCGCGAAGGCGCGGAGCGCGTTGAGTGGAAGCTCCTTCATGGTCTGGAATCTAGACCATTCATCGCCACCTTCAGAACACCCTGGACCGTTACTTTTCAGCGCATGAACGGATACGTCGGCGCGACCTGGAATGGTCCCTGTTGCAGGCCAGATGGAGGAACGACATGGACGCGCTGATGGGCGTGGCCGGTCTCGTCGCCGTGTCGGCCATCACCCCGGGGCCCAACAACATGGTGGTGATGAGGGCAGGCGGGCGTGGCGGCGTGGTGGGGGCGCTGCCGGCCATCGCGGGCGTCGTGCTCGGCACGGCGGTGTTGCTGACGCTGTTGATGACCAGTGTCGGCGTGGCCTTCGCGGCGGACCCTCGGGTGGGAACAGCCATCACTCGCTGCGGTGGCCTGTACCTTGTCTGGCTCGGCGCCCGACTCATCGCGGGGAGCCTGGGTAGAGGCGCCAGCGGCGGCGACACTCCTACACGCACTTCGTCCGACGGCTTCATCGGTACTTTCGTGCTCCAGTTCCTGAATCCGAAGTCCTGGGTGACGGTGCTGACGGCGGCCTCGGCGGTGCGAAGCGGAGCCTCGGCGGCCGTCGCCTTCATTCAGCTCGTCGTGCTCTTCACGGTCATCCCCGTGGTGTGTCTGCTTCTCTGGTCCACCCTGGGCTCGTTGATGTCGACCGTGCTGGCCCGGGAGTCCTTTCGTCGCGCGTTCGATGCCGTGATGGGTGGGCTCCTGATTGCGTCCGCTGTCCTGCTCGTATCGGGCGCGTAAGGTCATGACGATTGTGGCGAATCAGACGATTGTCTTCGGCCTCGACTTGATGCGCCGCAACTCCATGGTGAATGCATGGCCGTGGCAGCAGGAGCAGTGCAAATGGCTGATATGGCGGCCATCTCTTCCGCGTTCATTCCATCTGAGAGGCGTCACTCTCACCTCAAGGAGCGTGAATGAATCCGTCAAGAGGCACTGGCATTTTCCGTGGTGTGTGTTTGCTGGTGGCTGCCATGCTGATGCAAGCATGTGGTGGCTCGGCCGTGGAGGAGTCCGGCCCCAGCTCCGCGCGGTCAGTGCAGGCCGCGGGAGTGATGAAGTCTGGGTTGGATTCAGAGGACATCTACACGAGGCTCCTGTCCGTCCCCGGCCTCACGGTGGTGAGCGAGCAGGTCTCTCCCTTTCCGGGCACGCGCTTCTTCCAGTTCTACTTCGAGCAACTGGCGGACCATCGCAACCCCAACGGGGAGCGGTTCCAACTGCGCGGCACACTGCTGCACCGCTCCGTGGCCGCGCCCGTGGTGCTGTACTCCGGTGGCTACGGACTGAACTCACGACCGTTTCAGTACGAGCCCACCGCGCTGCTCGGTGCCAACCAGCTTTCGCTGGAGCACCGCTTCTTCGGTCCCTCGCGACCGGCTTCCAATGACTGGACGCTGCTCAACATCCGGCAGGCCGCCGGCGACTACCACCGCATCATCCAGGCCTTCAAGCCGCTCTACACCGGCCATTGGCTCACCACGGGCGGCAGCAAGGGCGGCATGGCCGCCGTCTACCACCGCTACTTCTATCCGGACGATGTGGATGCCACCGTGGCGTACGTGGCGCCCAACATGCACGGGTTGGATGACGGGCGCTTCGTCCGCTTCCTCGACCAGGTCGGGGACGAAGACTGTCGGGAGCGGCTTCGCGCCTTCCAGCAGGATGCTTTGGCGCGCCGCGAAGAGTTGCTCCCCTTCGTGGAGGAGTTGACCACCTCGACGGGCGCGACCTTCGAGTTGATTGGATTGGATCGGACCCTCGAATTCGCCGTCGTCGAGATGCCCTTCTATTTCTGGCAGTACGGCAACGCGTCGGCGTGCGAGTTCATCCCCGCGCCGGGTGCTCCGGCGGAAGCAGTCTTCGCCTTCCTCGATGCGGTCGTCAGCGTGAGTGGTTCCTATGGGGACGCTGATCTCGATTACTACGCGGCCTACTACTACCAGTCCGCCACGGAGCTTGGCTGGACCGGCTACCCCACGAGGCACTTGCGCCGCCTGCTGCGCTACCCTCGCGAGGACGTGCCCACCGCGTACCTGTCCTTTCCCGTGGAGGAGCGGTTCGACCATGGCTTGATGCGCCGCGTGGAGCACTGGGTGCGCCGCGAGGGTGAACGGATGCTGTTCCTTTATGGAGACAATGACCCATGGTCCGCTGGCGCCTTCGAGGTGCGGGAGCGCAACGATTCCCTCCGCTTCGATGTCCCGGACTCCAACCACGCCAATGCACGCATCACCCGACTGCCCGAGGCGGAGCGCACACGGGCCTTGTCGCGCCTCTACACCTGGATGGGCGTCACGCCGCCGGCCGTCGGCGCTCAGGGCCTGGCCACCGAGGCCGCGGGAGACGTCGCTCCCCTGGTCGAGGAGCGCTCCCGGCTGTAGTGCCGGGGACGTGAAGACTGACGTCACGGGGCCTGGGCCCCATTCCTCGCGCCTGGATTCCCGGCCTTGGAGTGGGGCCCAATGGAACACAACAGGACAGAACAGTGCGCCTGGAATGAACTGGTCAACGGTTCGTCGCGCGATGTGGGGGGATGCGGCGTAAATCGAATAGCTCTTGCATGGACGGTGGGGCGTCAATCCGCTGGATGTCAGACGGAGGGAGCGCACATGAAGCCGTTCTGGATTCGTCCGCATCTCACAGTCGCTGGAATGGGGTTGCTCCTGATGTCCATGGGAGCGGCCGACGCACAGGAGACATCGGGGCGAGGCCTCACCAGCTATATGCCCGTGGACCAGACGGAGCCTTTCGCCGAAGTCATGTCGCGGATGAAGGCGGAGAAGCCCAAGGTCACCGCGCGCCATCAGCAGTTGCTCACACAGCGCTATGACCTGGGAAACCGCCCTGCCCAGGGCGTCACCATGTCTCGTGGGAAGGCCGTCCAGGAAGGCGTCCGCGTGAAGCTCCCGCAGGGCGTCACCTGGGCCTCCCTCGCCGCCATGAGTCCGGAGGCGGTCCGCGAGAAGGGCGTCTTCCCCGGGGGCCTCATGCCGCTGCCCCATCCGAATCATCCGGAAGGCGGCATGCTCTTCCCCAAGTTCCACATCGATGAAATCAAGCGGCAGGAGGGCAGGGACCTTACGCGGTTCGACCTCGACTTCGACCTGCCGGACCACCTGCTGCCGGAGTTCCCTCCGCCCATCTTCCTCACCACGCGCCCGGACCTGGGGGATGTCTCGCAAGGCAAGCTGGTGACGATCATGAATGTCCAGGAGCTGTTCAACGGCCTCCTGAATCCGAAGCAGTTGGAGGGACTCCGGCTGCTTGTCACGCCGTTCCCTCAGCAGCAGTTCAATCAGACCGCTGACCGTCGCTCAGAGTTGCCCAGCCGGGGCGTGACGTGCTTCGACTGCCACGTCAATGGCCACTCCAATGGCGCCACGCACCTGGTGGGAGACATCCGTCCCCAGGAGTTCAGACACCGCATCGAGACGCCGACCCTCCGTGGGGTGAACATCCAGCGTCTGTTCGGCTCGCAGCGAGCCCTCAAGACGGTGGAGGACTTCACCGAGTTCGAGCAACGCGCTGCCTACTTCGACGGAGATCCGGTCATCGCCACGAAGAAGGGCGTCAACATCCTGGAGCGAGGCAGCCAGGTGCACTTCATGGCGGAGGTTCAAGCGCTCCTCGACTTCCCTCCCGCGCCCAAGCTGCGCTTCGACGGGAAGCTGGACCCGAAGAAGGCCACCGAGTCGGAGGTGCGCGGCCAGACGCTTTTCTTCGGCAAGGCACAGTGCTCCGTGTGTCACACGCCGCCGTATTACACGGACAACCTGATGCACAACCTGCGGGCGGAGCGCTTCTACAAGCCACGCCTGGTGAACGGCGCGATGATGGGCGCGGACGGCCCCATCAAGACGTTCCCGCTGCGCGGCATCAAGGAGTCTCCGCCCTATCTCCATGATGGGCGGCTCTTGACGCTCGAGGATACGGTGGAGTTCTTCAACCTCGTGCTGGAGACCCGGCTCAACGAGCAGGAGAAGAAGGACCTGGTCGCATTCATGCGCGTGCTCTGACGCTCGCGACAAGCGGCGCTTCGTGCCGTGGCGAAAGGGTGGGCCGGGTCAATGCCTCGGCCCACGCATTCGGGCGACAGCCGCGTCGAGCCGCTCGTCATAGGCCGCCGCGAGGTCGTTCAGGGCCTGCGCGCAGTCCCCGACATATGAGGGACCATGCATGAGGCCGAGCGTTCGCGGACGCAGCGCCGCCAGCGCACGGAGCGTGGGCCCGGTCGCGGGAGTCAGACAGGTTGCGAGGGCGCGGTCCTCGGTCGCGAGCGCGGGCCCGACGAGGTCCTGTTCCGTCAGGGCCGGCGCGTCGCCCAGCGCGGTGAACAAGTCCCCACACAACAGCGTCCCGGTCGACTCCTCGAGGAGCAGTCCGGCATCCCAGCCGTGCGGCACGTGGGGTGTCTCGATTCGCCGCAGCCGCTTGCCGCCCAGGTCGAGGACCTCGCCGTCCTGGAGCGGGCGTGGCGCTCTATCCGCGAGGTCGTTCACCGATACGAGGCAGCCCAGTGCCCCATGCGCGACCTGGGCATGCGGCGCGGTGGCCAGCCAGGAGTTCATCGCCCCGCACTCGTCTGCCTCGACATGCCCGAAGGTGAGCCAGCGCAGCCGCTCGGGCGGGAGCACCCGCTGTACCGCGGCCGATACCGAGGGGAACAGCGCCCGCGGCCCCAGATGGAACAGCAATGGCTCCTCAGCCTCGATGAGGAACTGGTTGAAGAGAATGTTGGAGCTGCTGACGTAGGTGGACAGCCGATAGATATTCGGCGCGATTTCAGTCACCTGGGTCTCCACCTGATACCTCCTTGTCCAACCACCCCGACGTGGGGATGGCCGCAGCGAAGCACATGCCGTGGGCTGGCAGGCTCACACGCGGGTCCATGAGTCCTGTCCCGCCCGAACACTGTCGTGCCGAAGGCTCCCTTCATTTTTCAGAGGCGCTCGCGATGGCGGATTCAGGCCCACGCGGCTCAGTGAACGGCAATGCCTACATGCCCTCATGTTCAGTGAGTCCAGTGGCCTGTTCTGGCCAGGCGAACTGTCGCATCCGCCGGTGATATCGGGGGCGACGCCCACCTGAACAGATGTCTGGCTCCACCTCGTCACGGGGTCTCGCTCGAAATGAAGGGCAATGCCTACATGAACGCGTCTTCAGGCATTGCCGACCCCATCAGCATTAGGGTTCTGGCCCAGGTTGGCGTGCAGTGCCTACCTGAACGCATCCTCAGGCATTTCTGTACCCATGCTCGCAGGGCAACGAACGCAGGAGGGCCGACCTGTCGAGGGCGTCGAGCCGTCAGGACAAGCGCTCTCGACGGGAGCGCGATTACACCGCGCCCCCGAAGCAATCGCTATCAAGTCAGGGATTTATTTGTCTGTGATTACCCAATGACAGACGCGAAGTCTACTCGCCCGAACGCTGGCGGTTGAGCCGGTCGTAGTGCCGGTAACCCAGCTTGTCGAGCGCGTGCGGCGGCGCGAGGCCGATGTCGACCAGCGTCTTGATGTCGTACGTGCCCGTGAGGACAGGGGGCGCGTAGCTCCGGATCGCCGTGGGCGTACGGAACTTCTCCAGCGGGAAGAGGACCTTGCTGGTGTGCACGTGGATGAAGTGCGCGGCGGACTGGCGCTGCCAGCCGGAGACGCCCGGCGCGGTGATGACGTGAGGCGTCGCGAGGAACGTGCCGCCCGTGAGGATCTCCAACTGCTGGCCCACCTGCGCCACGATGCAGCCCGCGGGCGCGGTGCCACGCACCTTGTGGCCCTGCGGCTCCTCGGGAGTCGCGCGCGTGCGCAGATACAGGCCGCTCTTGTCGTCGGGGCTCGGCGCCGCCTTCCCGTCGGGGCCGAGAAACCGCCCACCGGGCAGCAGCGTGAGGAGGTTGAAGTCCGTGTGCTCCTCGCCCCAGACGATGTCCGTGTTCACCTGCTCCGGCTTGAGCGACAGGTACTGGAGCGCGCGGGTGATGTGCGGGGCCTTCTCGCAGAGGGACGTGAAGGTGTCCGTGGGGAGTCCCAGGGCCATGGCCGAGCCGCGCAGCAACTGGAGGCCCGCCTCGTGGAGCGAGCGGCCCAGGGTCATGATGCCTTCCTGGAAGTACGCGGGCGCATCCGAGGGCCACACGTTCTCCGGATACAGCTCCGGGAACTCCATCGCCGCCACCTCGTCGTTGGGGTAGGGCGCGACGAAGTAGCACTCCTTGAAGTCTGGCTGGCCGTTGCCGGCGACGGCGACCTCGGTGTTCGGCGGCGTCCAGCCGCGCTGGTACCAGAGGTCGGCTCGGCCGTAGGGCTTCTTCTCCTCGGCGGGGCGCGCGATGAAGGCGGCGAAGGCGTCGTAGTAGCGATGGAGCGCCTGAGTGTCGACGCCGTGATTCTTGATGTAGACGAGACCGAAGACACCAAATGCCTCGCGCAGCGCCATCGCGGCGCGCTCGATGCGAGGCGCATCTCCCGAGGCGAGGTCTGCGAGGTCGACAGTCGGGATGTTCAGAGAAGAGGTCTCGGCCATGGTTCCCCCAGGTGTATCGCTCCTCGCGGCCAAAGGGGAGGGCCTCGTGGGCTTCTCTCCCTGGGTGCAAATTCTGCGTCCCTTCCCAGGGGCAGGTCACTCCCGGAGTCGGGCACCCGCCGCGCCGCTCAGCGCACCACGGGCAGGGGGAAGCTGAACGGCTTGCCGTCCGAGGCCATGGCATGGCCAGACACCTCGGCGGCGCCGTGGCCCCGGCGCTGGGGCCTGAAGGTGGCCTGCGGGTCCCGGGCGGAGGCCTTGCCCCCGTGGAAGATGGCGAAGCGGGCCGTCACCGCGCCCGCGGTGGTCAGCAGGTCCGCCGCCACCTGCTTCCAGCGCCGCCGCCCCGGGAGCGCGTCCACCACCAGCCCCGCCAGGGAGCAGGCGCGAGAGGCCTTCCACAGCGTCCCCGACAGGCCCTCGTCCAGGGGCCGGGCGACCTCCGGCGCGCGTCGGGCGTCGCGCTCCACCGCGTACCCCATGGCCAGCTCCGCCACCTTGCCCGCGAGCCGGTACGGACGCAGCACCCCCGCCTCTCTCGGCGAGTGGGGGAAGAGGGACAGCAGGCTGCCCGCGCTCGCCGTCGCCGAGGCCATGAAGAACAGGGGCAGGGTGCGCCGGGTCGCCTGCCACAGCGGTATCGCCGTGTTGTTCAACAGCACTGCCGTGTAGCCCGCGAGCGGCATGCCCAGCAGCGCGGCCGAGTAACCGGACACCTTTCCCACCGCCCCGAGCACCCCGCGAGAGCGTCCCAACACCAGTCCCACCGTGTTCAGTCCTCCCGACAGCGCGAGCACCCAGGAGCCCACGCTCATGGGCGAGGTCGGCCGGAACACGCGCAGCATGTGGAGGAAGCGCTCGGGCCGCCCGAGGTCCGCGATCAGCAGGCCCGCGCTCAGGATGTCACCGACGGTGCCCAATTGACGGCACCGCCTCGCGAGCGGATCCAAGGCCTTCTCGCCGAGCACATCGATGGCCAGGCCCATGAGGCTCGCCGCGCCAGCGACGCCGCCCACGAACAGATAGGCGGGGACGGTGGCAATCCAGACCGGCTGCTTGAGGACCGGGAGCCCGTGGTAGCTGGGCGCATCGGGTGAATCCACGCCGGAGCGGGAGGGATTCGACGACAGCAGCGTGCGCGCGGGGTTCGCGCCGTCCAGGTCCGTCACACGCTGCTGAGCGCCCTCTCCGAGCAGGGTCCCCAGCGAAGGGTTCACGTTGCGTCCGTCGCTCCGCCGCTGGAGCGTGTCGAGGAACGACGGCCCCTCTTTCCCTGACGAACTCATGGTGTGCCCCGGCGACCGAACAGCACCGCGCCCACGGCCACCGCGGCCATGCCGAGCGCGCCCACGGCCACGGCGCCCCAGGCCTCCCGGGCCTTCATCGTCGGGACCACGGGGTCGGGCGGCAGGTTGTAGACCTCCGGCTTGTCCACGAGCAGGAAGAAGGCGTTGAGCCCACCCGTCCCCGGTTGGTTCGCCGCGTCCTTGCCGTAGAGATACGCGCTGATGATTCCCTGCTCGTGCAGTTGGCGGACCCGGTTCTCCGCGCGCTCATGCAGCACGTCCAGGTCGCCGTAGGCGATGGACTCGGTGGGGCACGCCTTGGCGCAGGCGGGCGTCATGCCCTCACCCAGTCGGTCGTAGCAGAGCGTGCACTTCCAGGCGCGCCCGTCATCCGGACGCCGGTCGATGACTCCGAAGGGACACGCCGTCACGCAGTAGCCACAGCCGTTGCAGATATCCGGTTGCACGTAGACGGTGTCGAACCCGGTGCGGACGATGGCGCCCGTGGGACAGGCCTCCAGACACCCGGCCCGCTGGCAGTGCTTGCAGACGTCGGAGACCATCAGCCACGAGAAGTCCCCGACGCCGGTGTCGTGGCCCGGAAGGGGCACCGGTCGCTCCACGAAGGCCACGTGTCGCCAGGTCGAGCAGCCCAGATCTCCGGTCTGGTCATAGGACATCCCCGTGAAGTGGAAACCGTCGTCGGGGAGCTGGTTCCATTGCTTGCAGGCCACCTCGCACGCCTTGCAGCCGATACACACCGTCGAGTCGGTGAAGAATCCCTTGCGGCTCATGGGCTATCGCTCCTCGTCCTTCTTCTTCTCCTGCCAGGGCGCGTGGTCGACCTCGCCCGCGCGGAGGCTGTCGCGTCGATGGAGTGTCAGTCCTTCGGGCAGGGCGGGTTGGGTGGTGCCCGTGGCGGCTCGGGCCCTCGTGGCCTGGCGTCCCTCGACCACGTCGCAGGTGAGGGCCTTGGACTCCTGGATGTCCACGTTGGGGTCGGCCACCAGCGGAAGCAGCTCGTTCGCGCCGTCCCCTCGGATGCGCCCCGTCACGCCCCAGTGGTACGGAATGCCCACCTGATGCACCGACGTGCCGTTGAGCTTCATGGGCCGCAGTCGCTCGGTGACGAGCACCCGGCACTCCAGGTCTCCCCGCGCCGTGCGCAGCGTCGCCCAGCCTCCGTTGCTCAGGCCGCGCTCGCGGGCCAGCTCCGGTGACACCTCGCAGAACTGTTCCGGCTGAAGCTCGCTCAGCCACGACAGCCAGCGGCTCATGCCTCCCGCCGTGTGGTGCTCCGTGAGGCGGTACGTGGTGAGGATGAACGGGTAGCGAGGATCTCCCCAGGCCCGGTGATAGGGGTTGCCCTTGCGAGACCACTCCAGCCGCGTCGGGTTGCACTGCTGCCCATAGAGCGCGTTCTTCACGGGCGACTCCATGGGCTCGTAGTGCGCGGGCAGTGGACCATCCATCATCCCGCTCGGCGCGAAGAGCCACGCCTTGCCGTCGGCCTGCATGATGAACGGGTCATCGCCCGCCAGGGCCTCCATGCCGGATGCGCCCGGAGGTGGGCGGTAATCCGGTGGCAGGTCCACGAGGAAGTCCGGCACGTCCTCGCCGGTCCACCGTCGCTGGGCGTCGTCCCACCAGACGTACTTCTTGCGCTCGCTCCAGGGCCGTCCCTGGGGATCCGCTGATGCGCGGTTGTAGAGGATGCGTCGGTTGGCGGGCCACGCCCAGCCCCACTCGGGGGCCACCCAGGTCTGCTCGTGTCCGGGCTTGCGGCGGGCCGGCTGGTTGACGCCCTCCGCGTAGGCTCCGGAGTAGATCCAACAGCCGCACGCGGTGGTGCCGTCGTCCTTCAACGCCGTGAAGCCGCTGACGGGCCGGCCATCCTGGAGCGTGTAGCCGTTGATCTCCCGGAGGACGGCCTCCGCGCCAGGCTCTTCCCGTGCGCCCCGCGTGGGGTAGTCCCACGTCAGCTCACGGAGGGCCTGGTCCTTCGTCTCTCGCGAGTCGGCATACAGGCGCTTCAGCCGACGGCCCAGGTGGAACATGAAGTGAAGCTCGCTGCGCACGTCCTCGCGCGGCTCCACCGCCGCGTGGTGCCACTGGAGCATCCGCTGCGTGTTGGTGAAGGAGCCGTCCTTCTCCGTGTGCGCGGCCGCGGGGAAGAAGAAGACCTCCGTCTGGATGTCCTCCGTCTTCACGTCGCCGCGCTGGATTTCGGGAGCGGTGCGCCAGAACTCCGCCGTCTCGATGAGCGTGAAGTCGCGCACCACCAGCCAGTCGAGCTGGCGCAGTCCCTTGCGCTGGAGCGCTCCGTTCATGGAGCCCACCGCCGGGTTCTCGCCCATGACGAAGTAGCCCCGCACGCGGCCATCGGCCATGTCGGCCACCGTCTGCATGTGCGAGTGGTTGCCAGTGAGGCGCGGCAGGTGGCGGAAGCCGTACTCATTCTCCCGCGTCGCCGCGTCACCGAACCACGCCTTCAGCAGCGAGACGACGTACTTGGGGAAGTTGCTCCACCAGCCCGTGCCCGACGTGTGGGACTTCAGGTAGTCGTCCAGGTGCGGGGACGGCTGGGCGTTCGGCATCGGCAGATAGCCGGGCAGCAGATTGAAGAGGGTGGGGATGTCCGTGGAGCCCTGGATGGACGAGTGGCCTCGCAGCGCGAGGATGCCGCCGCCAGGCCGTCCGATGTTGCCCAGGAGGAGCTGGAGGATGGTCGCGGTGCGGATGTACTGCACGCCCACCGAGTGCTGTGTCCACCCCACCGCGTAGCAGAAGGCCGTGGTGCGCTCGCGTCCGGAGTTGGCGCAGAGCGTCTCCGCGACCTTCAGGAACTGCTCCTCCGGGACACCGCACACCTTCGCGACGATGGCCGGGGTGTAGCGCTGGAAGTGACGACGGAGGACCTGGAAGACGCAGCGCGGGTGCTGGAGCGTGAAGTCCTTCACCGCGTCCTTGAGCCGCGTGGCGTGGGGCTCTCCCTCGCCGGCGCCGGGCTCCGCGTACAACTCCTTGTGGCCCGCAGCGGGCGCGGGGCCCCGCACGCCCTCATAGCCCCACGAGGTGACGTCGTACTTGTTCTCCTCGGGCACGAAGCCGCTGAAGAGGCCGTCCAGGTCTTCGGTGTCCTGGAAGTCCTCGCGGACGAGGTTGGCGGCGTTGGTGTAGTGGGCGACGTACTCCTTGAAGTAGCGCTCGTGCTCCAGGACGTAGCGCACCAGTCCGCCCAGGAACGCGATGTCCGAGCCGACGCGGATGGGAACGTGCTGGTTCGCCATCGCGCTTGTGCGCGTGAAGCGCGGGTCCACGTGGATGATGGTCGCGCCCCGGGCCTTGGCCTCCATCACCCACTGGAAGCCCACCGGGTGACACTCGGCCATGTTGGAGCCCTGAATGAGGATGCAGTCAGAGTTCCGCAGGTCCTGCTGGAAGGTCGTGGCCCCGCCACGCCCGAGCGTGATGCCCAGACCGGGCACCGTGGACGAATGTCATATTCGAGCCTGGTTCTCCACCTGGACGATTCCCAGCGAAGTGAAGAGCTTCTTGATGAGGTAGTTCTCCTCGTTGTCGAGCGTCGCGCCACCCAGGTGCGCGATGCCCAGCGTGCGCTGGACGCTCAGCCCGTTGACGTCAGTGGACTCCCACGTCGCGTCGCGCGTGTGCTTCACGCGCTCGGCCACCATGTCCATGGCGCGCTCCAGGGGGATGCGCTCCCACTCGGTGCCGCCGGGGCGACGGTAGAGGACGTGCTGGACGCGGTGGGTGCCAGTGACGAGCTGGAATGTCGCGGAGCCCTTGGGGCACAGGCGCCCGCGTGAGATGGGCGAGTCGGTGTCCCCTTCGATGTCGATGATGCGCTCGTCCTTGACGTACACGTCCTGGCCGCAGCCGACGGCGCAGTAGGGACAGATGGATTTGACGACGCGGTCGGCGCGGGCCGTGCGCGCCTCCAACCGCCGGCCGCGCTCGGACATCGCCGTCTCGCCCAGCGCGGTGAGGTCCTTGCGCGCGAGCTGCCGGAGCACGGGCCAGCGCAACAGCAGGTCGAGGACTCCCACGGTGGACCTCCCGAGTCGGGGCCGCGAGGTGGCGCGACTTGCCGAGGATGGTGGAGGTCGAGGCTGCCCGACGCAGCGCCTCGCGGGGAGTTCGTGAGAGGGCGTCGTCGGGCTCCGGACGATTCCCGTCGCGGGATGTCGCGTGGTGGATGGGTGGGGCACGGGGCCTCACCCTGGGGGGCGGTGTCCGCTCAGGGGGCGCGGGTGAGGGTGATGGGGTAGGTCCGCGTGTCGCGGCGGATGAGGAGCGTGGCGGGACTGCCGGGTGCGCCCAGCTCCCGCTCGCGTGCCTCTCCGGCGGTGACGACGGTGGCCCCGTCGATGGCCTGCACCACGTCCCCCGCGCGGATGGCGTCTCCGTGAAGGCCGTCCTGGACTCCTCGCACGAGGACCTCGTCGCCATCCATGCTGAAGAAGACACCGAGGCGACCGGGCTCGACTCGGGGAGGCCCCAGCTTCCAGTCGCCCACGTCCAGCGCCTTGCCCGCGGACAGCTTGAGGGTCTTCTCCGCGCGCTCCGTCTTCTGGCTCCACGCGATGAGCCGGTGCTCACCCGGCGCGACATCCTCCACGCGGAAGCGACCATCGGCTCCGGTGGGGGGAGAGGTGAGTCCGTCCACATCCACGAACGCCGCCGCGAGGGGCGCGCCGGTCGCATCGACCAGCCGTCCGGAGATGACGCCTCCGGCCTCGACGATGATGTCGACCTGGGTGGTCTTCCCCGCGACGCTCGTGGCCTCCGCCTTTCCTGCCCGGCCATCCGGCAGCGTCACAGAGAC
The DNA here is from genome assembly GCF_013336715.1 of Myxococcus sp. CA056. Classification (NCBI taxonomy): domain Bacteria; kingdom Pseudomonadati; phylum Myxococcota; class Myxococcia; order Myxococcales; family Myxococcaceae; genus Myxococcus; species Myxococcus sp. CA056. The sequence continues at coordinate 152,297 of NZ_JABUMT010000018.1, read as the reverse complement.
GGCCACCTGTCCCGCCGGAACGTCCTCGACGACGAAGCGAGCGCCCGCGAGCTCCAGCTCCTGACGCGAGAGGAAGTCGTCCTCGCTCTTCGTCGATGACACCACCAGCTTGAAGCCGTCGATGTCGCGTCCTCCCGCCGAGCGCACCGCTCCCGCCAGTCGCCCGCCGGGTTGGAGCTGGATGACCAGGGTCCTCTGCGTGTCGGGCACGGAGAGGAGGTCACCCCGTCGTCCGCCATTGGTCGCCCAGATGTGCAGGGCCTTGGTGCCCAGCGAGTCCGCGACGAGCAGGACCTGTCCCGAGGCATCCGTCATGTCCTCGAGGAGGATTTCGCTGCGGCCCGCCTCGCTGCCCATGACGGTCGCCGAGACACTGGGCGCGCCGTTCGGTTCGAGCACCGTGACGGCGAGGGCCCGCTTCGCCTCGCGCACCCGCAGGTCCACGCGCTGCGTCTGGCCGGCGGCCACCTCCACCACCTTCTCCTGGTCTCCGCTCTGATTGCCTGTCTCGGAGAGCCACGCTGCGACGTGATACGTGCCCGCGCGAACGCGCATGGACCAGGCGCCATCCGCCGCCGCGGAGATCTGGTGCGCCTCCGTACGCGCGTCCTTGACCCGCAGCGCGTAGACGGTGACGGGGCCCGTTGGAGCGCGTCCGTCCTCCATCTTGACGGTCCCCTCGAGTGTGCCTTCGCTCGACAACTGGATGCGGACCTGGCTTGTCTTCCCGGGGTTCACCATCACCCGCTCGCGCACGTGCGTCTGGCTTCCAGGATGCTTGACCGCCACGTGGATCTCCCCGGGCGGGACATCTTCGAGTGTGAAGGCACCTTGGGCATCCGTCACCGCCGTCAGGGCGCCTTCCACGGGGGCCATGCGCCAGCGCCGCTCGGGCGTGGCGTGGATGCCCGCGAGCGGCTTTCCCTGCTCATCCACCACCGTGCCTTCGATTCGCCCATTCGCATCCAGCTCCGCGAGCAACTCGAAGCGCTGCCCGTCGAGCACGGTGACGCCGTCGCGCTTGAGCGAGCGGAAGCCCCTGGCCTGGACATTCACGGTGTACGCACCCGGGGCGAGGCTGCCCACCTGGAACCGTCCGTCCGCGCCGGAGAGCGCGCTGCCGACCTCGGCGGGCGCCGCGTCGAACGAGAAGGCCAGGGCGCTCGGTGTGAGGGAGATGTTCGCGCCGGCGATGGGCTCTCCGGTGCCCTTGCGACGCACGACTCCCGAGAGCGAGGCCGCCGTCCCCAGGCGGATGCGCACGTCACGCACCGTCATCCCCGCGCCCACGACGACGCGCTCGGGGGCCGTGCCCGTCAGGTCTCCATGTCGGGCGGTGACGCGATAGACGCCGGGCGGGACGTCGAGCGAGAAGCCACCGCCCGCGCTCGACTCGGCTTCGAGCGTCTCGCCCATACCGGTCGCGGTGATGCGTGCTCCGGGCGCGGGCTTGCCATCCGGAAGCTCCACGAAGCCCTCGATGAAGGCCGACCCGTCCAGCTCGACGAGGAGTCCCGAGGTGGGGACCAGGACCCGCGCGAGTCGTCTGGCGGCATGTCCCGGAGCGAGGGCTTCGAGCTGGTACTCACCGGGCGCGAGGCCCTCGGCGCGGAAGACGCCGCGCGCATCGGCGGAGGTGACGTAGCGCTCCTCCTCGGGAACGAAGGCGGTGTCCCTGGCGGCCGAGGACAGCAGCGTGCGTGGGGTGAGGATGAGCTGCGCGAGGGGCACGGGCGCCTTGGACGCGCGCTCCACGACGGTGCCCTCCAGGATGGCTCCGGTCCCGAGCACCAGTCGCACCTGCGTCCGCGCTTCGCCCCGAGGGCGGGTGAAGGCCGCGCGAGCGGGGGCGCGTCCCGAGGACTTCGCGGCGATGAGGTAGTGCCCCGGTCGCGCGGGAAGTCGAAGCGTGCCCGAGGCATCGGTGGTGCCCTTGCCCGCGATGAACCACGCTGGACGGCCCGTCGCCGGGACACGCGGTCCCTGGAGGTAGAGCGTGACGTGGGCGCCCGCGAGGGGACCTGTGCCATCGAGGACCTCGACGTACACGGTGCCTTCGTCCTCGCGCATCGGGTCGGTGACGGGGGGCGTGCCCGACTCCGCCGTGGGCGTCCGGGCCGTCGTGGTCCCCGTCGAGGCTCCCGAACTCGTCGGCGCCTTCGCGAGCGGAGGTGCATCCAAAGCAGGGGCGGCTGAAGTGCCAACCGGAGCGGGGCTCCCGCGCAACCAGAGGACCGCGCCCACGAGGACCGCGAGGAGTGCGACCACGAACAGTGTTTTTCGGTTCATTTCGTCTCCAGGGGCGACATCCTGGATCCATACGGCCCGTGAATTCCAGGGGCGCTCATGTCCCGGGGCGCGCGGCTCGGGCGCCGTGTTGTCGCGGTGCGGAGGCGTCCGCGCGTGATACCTGTCGGGCGCGTCGGCGCGGAGGACGGAAATGGAACCGGTTCGACATGTCCGGGTGAAGGTGTGCTGCATCTCCTCGCGGGAGGAGGCACGGCTGGCGGTGTCCTGTGGCGCGGCCGCGCTGGGGCTCGTGTCGAAGATGCCGAGCGGCCCGGGTGTCATCGACGAGGGGCTCATCACGGAACTGGCCAGCCAGGCGCCCCCTGGCATCTCCACCTTCCTGCTCACGTGCGAGGAGGACGCCGACCGTCTCGTCGCGCAGGCCCGCCGCACCCGGGTGAACACGGTGCAGGTGGTGGACCGGGTGGGCACCGCGGTGCTCCGTCACGTGCGGGCCTCGCTGCCCTCGGTGAAGCTGGTGCAGGTGGTCCACGTGGTCGATGCCGCCTCCGTGGACGAGGCATGTGCCGTGGCGCGCGAGGTGGATGCCTTGTTGCTCGACTCGGGCAACCCGGCCCTGGCCGTGAAGGAGCTGGGCGGCACCGGACGCGTGCATGACTGGGCCTTCAGTCGGCGCATTCGCGAGGCGGTGTCGGTGCCCGTGTTCCTGGCTGGCGGCCTCACGCCGGAGAACGTGGGCGAGGCGATTCGCGCCGTGGGCCCGTTCGGGCTGGATGTCTGCAGTGGGCTTCGCACGGGCGGGCACCTGGACGAGGAGAAGCTTCAGCGCTTCATGCTCGCGGTGCGGGCCGCCGAGGGCTGACGCGCGTACGGGTCCAGGGCCCACCGCTGGACAGCGGGCCCGTGCCTCGGGGCGATTCTGGAAGGGAGAGGGCGTGCCTATCTCGTCCCGCTGATGCGCGGGCATGGGCCTTCTCCGGGCGGTTCGCGCGAATCCCCAGCGAGGTATGCCATGACGGATCGTCCCGCGACGCTCGTGCTCTCAGGTGGTGGCGGCAAGGGTGCCTTCCAGGTGGGCGCGGAGCGGGTGCTGCGCGAGGTGCATGGCTTCCGATGGGAGCGCGTCTTCGGCGTGTCGGTGGGCGCGCTGAACGCCGCCGTCATCGCCCAGAACGAATATGAGCGACTCACGAACCTCTGGATGAACCTCCGCGAGTCGGACGTGTACCGGAAGTTCCCGTGGCTCGTCGTCGCGCTGCGGCTCGGGGTGCTCAACAAGCTGGGGTTCTACGACAACACCCCCCTGAGAGACCTCGTCGAGCGGAACCTCGTCGGACGTCCCTTCGCCATTCCCGCGCACGTGGGCCGCGTCTCGCTCACCTCGGGCCTGTACGAGTTGGTGTCGAGCGATGCGAGCGACTTCATCCCGGCCGTCTGGCAGAGCGCGACAATGCCCGTCATCTGGGAGCCCATCGGTCCTCAGGCCATCGTCGACGGTGGGCTGCGCAACGTCACGCCGCTCGGCGATGCGCTCGGCTATGCACCCACGGAGATTGTCGTCATCGCCTGCTCGTCGTCCCGCATCGAGCCGATGCGCTATCCCTCCAACATCCTGGACGTGGCCCGGCGAAGCCTCACCGACATCACCCTCAACGAAATCCTGATGAACGACGTGGACGTGTTCGTCCGCATCAACGACATGGTCAGGCAGGCCCACGAACAGGGCACCACGCTCCTGGCTCCGGATGGAAAGCCGTATGTCTATTGCCGCATCACGGTCATCGAGCCGACGGCGCCCATGGGCGACACGCTCGACTTCTCACCGGAGATGACGCGCATGCGCATCCGCCACGGCGAGGACCGCGCGCGCGCCATCATGCGGCCCACCGGAGTGGGGCCCGGGGAGCGGATGCCGCCGCGCATCGCGGCGCAGTTGGAGCCCGTGCTCCATTCGTGAAGAAGCGTGTCGTCGCCGTCCGGCTGTGACGAATCCGTGTCCCCTCGTTACGATGGGCTCCGCGCCGTGGAGTCAGCGGGCGTGGGAGGCACACCGTGGGCGAGCTTCAGAGGACGGCGCAGGCGCCTGCTGGCGCGGAGGAGTCCCCGGCCACGGAGCGCATCAAGGCCCTGGTTCCCCGGGCCCTGTCCGCGTCATCGGCGGAGGAGGGGGCGCGACTGGGGGATGACCTCAATGCGCTCCTGCTCCGACTCCCCTTGGAGCCCGAGCGCGACGCGAGCGCGGCGCTGCTGCGCAGGCTCCTGGATGACGGCGCGCTGGTGGGACTGGGCACGGAGAAGATGCCCGCGAGCATCGCCGCCACGAAGGCCTTGCTGGACCTGGGTTATCCGAGCGCACTCGAGGTCGACCCCCAGCACCTGGAGGCCCTGCGCCGTTGGGAGCGCGAGCGCACCGGTCTGCCGTGGCTCACCATCCTGGTGACGCTGTTCCTCGTGGTCATCGCGCAGGTGGCCGTCGTCACGCTGGGGGCCCCCGTCAACAGACCGTTCGACCCGATGATGTATCACCCGGATGCCGTGGCCCTTCAGCTCACACCCGAGCCGCGCTGGTTCACTGGCTACGTGGGCCTGGTGAAGGACACGTCCCTCAAGGTGCTGGGCCTCCAGTTCCTCGCGGGGGCCACCGCGTTCCTCTTCACCGTGGCAGCGGGGCATTGGCGCAAGGGCCGGGTCCTGGCGCGCCGGGCCTTTCTCTCGCTCTCCGTGCTCGGGGGCCTGGTGGCCATCCTTCAGCTCCCCGCGGGGCCCTGGCTGAGCTTCGCCACGTTCATCGCCGCCGTGGGGGCCTTCATCTCGGCCGCAAGGCTGAAGGCCCCCTGAAAGGCCCTCGGGGCCCGGTTGTGACGTCTCTGTTGGACACAGGGTCGGAGACCTGGAGTACACGGGGAGCATGACCTACAACTTGATGCGGTTTATACCGCTTTCCGTTCTTCCCCTGATGTTGAGCTGTGGCGTTCCTTCCGAGGAGGCGGCGCCCGCCCTCCTGGAGACACAGGCGCAGTCCCTCGCGACGGGCACGCCGGCGTCCACCGGGGTGCTGGCCTTCCTCAACAGTCGCTCCACGACGTTGGCGGTGTTGGACTTCGAGGTTCCGCTCAACGCGCTCACCGCGCAGAGCATCATCGCCCACCGCAACGGTCCGGACGGTGTGGAGTTCACGGCGGATGATCGCCACTACGTCTCCATCGAACAGGTGGATGCGATTGCCCAGGTGGGCCCGGCCGCGCTGGCCACGCTGGAGGCCTACGTCCGTGGGACGGGCCGCGTGGAGATGCCCCTGGACGAGCAGGTGGGCACCTTCCACGGCGTGGCCTTCAACCTCGCCGAGGCCCGGCGGGTCGTCGCCGCGGCGAACACGGAGAGCCTGGCGGCCCTCCAGAACACCGTGGGACTGAGCGCGAGTCAGGCGCAGGCCATCGTCGCCGCGCGTCGCATCGACCACATCGTGGAGCTGTCGCGGGTGGCGTTCATGAATGGCGCCGCGCTCCAGGGGCTCAAGAATCATGTCGCCCTGGCTCCCGACGGTGATCCATGCACGGGCCCGGCGACGTGTCAGGCCGGCCTGTCGTGTCAGGGGTTGGCGTTCGGAGGCCCCATCGCCTACGGGCGCTGCCGGAGCAACGCGCCGATCGCGGGTGACAGCGACAGCTGCTCGGTGATGCGTCCGTGCCAGCCGGGGCTGGTGTGCTCGGGCTCCGAGTCCGGCTCTCCCGAGGGCATCTGCCGTCCGGCGTGGATGGCGGGCACCTTCACGAACTACTCGGACCTGGCGCTGCCTGGCTCGACGGTGCAACTGGTGTCGGTGGTCGGCGTGGTGGGCCTCGCCACCGTGCCCGAGGACATCACCGTGGTGCTGGACCTGCTGCACTCCTCGTCGTCCAACCTGGTGCTGACACTGGAGGACCCGGGTGGTGAGACGGCCCTGCTGTGGAACGGGCCCACCGAGGGCAGGCCCCCGTCCCGCATCCCGGTGACGCGTGGAATCCCGCGCGATGGGACCCTCAACGGCAAGTGGACGCTGCACATCTCCAACCCCGCGGGGCAGGGGAGCGGCACGCTGCGCGAGTGGTCCGTGAAGCTCACCAGCCGCTTCGACTGACGTCGCGTCGTCACCACCGGGAGGCCGTGAAGAACCCGCGCGGCCTCCCGGCCGTCGCCGCGTGACTCACTCGCGAGACGACGCGCGGGTCGAAGCCGACGAACGACACGGATTGAGGGGAACCTTTGATGCCTCGCGGGTGTCCGCGTCGCGCGGCGTCACCAGGTGGCTGGAACACCATCGCTCTTCGGGGGCGTGCGCGGCATCGTCGTCGAGCCGCCGAGGCCGGGAACCGTTGTCTCGTCTCGCGCATCTGATTCGGGCGAGGTGGCCCCCGACTCCTCGGTGAGCTCCTTGTAGAAACGACGCCCGATGAAGACGCCCAGCACCAGCGAGACGACGAGACCGGCGGCGGACACCGCGGTCATCACCGTGCGCCCCTGGGCCAGCCCACTGCCGAACTGCGCGGTGAGAAAGGTCCCTGGAATGGTGCCCAACATCACGCCCGCGACCGAGGGCCAGAACCGCGCGCCACTCGCCGCGGCGGCCACCAGCATGACGTCGGTGGGACACAGCGGGTTGATGCACGCCATGAAGGCGAAGAGGAAATCGTGGCGCTTGGCCGCGCGCACCAGCGCTGGATATTTGCCCCCAGCCAGGCGCTTCATCGGCCGAGTCCCCAGCTTGCGTGCCAGCACGAAGAGCAACATGGCAGACAGGAAGCTGCCCGTTAGTGAATAGAGGGTCGCTGCGAGCGTCCCGAACATCATTCCGCCCACGGCGGTCAAGAGCTGCCCGGGCAGTAGCGTCAGGGGGCGCACGGCAAGAAACGCGATGTAGGCCAACGGCGCGGCTTTACCCAGAGGGGACAGCAGATCCGCGATGTAGCGCTGATCGATGAAGTCCGGTCCGAGCAGACGGAGCATCAACAGTCCACCGACGGACACGAGCATCGGTGCCAGGACTCGGAGCCATGTCTTCGCCACCTGCGCCACGCAACGCCTCCCTCGGGCGCCCTGAAGCGCGCGCCGCGGGCATGAAGGTGAGTGCCGGTCCGGGAATCGGCAATGCAGAGGGAATTGTTTTCAACAAGAGAGCGTCCTGCCGGGCATGCCTCCGCCCGGAAAGTAAGCAGGGCGAGCTTGTCCAACTGCATGAAACCATTGGGGTTTTGGTGTGGTGGGTCAGGCGAGAACGGCTGGCGGTGTACGGAGCTTGCTTGCATCGGGGCGCTTCCGTCCCAAGGTTTCAGGCAAGGGGCATCGAGGCGCGGGATGGGGGCAGGCAGCCAAGAGAGGAGAGGGCGCAATGTCGGACAAAGACAACAAGGGCAGCATGACGGTGGCCGAGGCGGGACGTAAGGGTGGAGAGACGGTCCGAAACGAGCGGGGTCGCGAGTTCTACGAGACCATCGGTCGCAAGGGCGGAGCCACGGTGAAGGCCGAGCGGGGTCGCTCGTTCTACGAGGAGATCGGCCGCAAGGGCGGCGAGACGGTGAAAGCCGAGCGCGGCGCGAAGTTCTACGAGGAGATCGGCAAGAAGGGCGGGGACCGCGTCAAGGCCACCCGCGGGCCGAACTTCTACGAGGAGATTGGCCGCAAGGGTGGGCAGAAGGTGAAGAAGCTCATCGAGGAGGGCAAGCGCGCGGCTCGTGCGGCGATGGCGGCCCAGGAAGGCGCGGCACCGGCGCAAGAGGGAGCCGCACCGACGACTCCAACGACTCCTGCGACCCCGGCGGCTCCTTCCGGTGAGACGGCGGGCCCCGGCCAGAACGAGTAGCGTGGCGCCTGGCGCGCGGACCCGCTAAGACGGCCGCGTGTACCTGGTCATCACGTTCCTCGAGCAGATGGAAGGGACCGAGCGAGCCATCCGTCGGCTCCGGGAGTTTGGAATCCCGGAGCCGCTGGTGGTCCGAGCTCGGAGCGCGGCCGCGGCGTTGTCCGCCGAGGTGCCCGTGTTCGCGGGGCTGCGAAGTCTGGCCCTGGGCGCGGACGAAGACCGCGTGTTGCTGGTGAGCATGTTGCCCGCCGTCTCCGCCGAGGAGATGGAGCGGATGATTCAACGCGTGCAACTGGAGATGGATGCGGACGATCCACCCATGGGCCGCCTGGTCGCCCTGCCGGTGATCGCCGCGCCGACCCACCGCCGCTCGTGACGTGAAGTCGCGGCCGGTGTAAGCAAGTCTCGTGCAAGCGCTGCTCGTCTTTCTCGCCATCGCGGCGCTGTCCCTGCTCGCTTCGAGTCCGGCGTTGGACTCCGCGCGATTCCCGGCGCTGGCGCGGCTGGCGGCGGGCGGGTTCCTGTTCCTGCTCTTCGGCGTCGTGCTGGGGCCGTCGGTGGTGGGGGTGTTGTCGGTGGAGGACCTGCGCCTCTTGCGGCCGGTGATGGCGCTGGGGCTGGGCACCGCGGGCGTCATCCTGGGGTTGAATCTGGAGCCCCGGCTGCTGCGGCTGTTGCCCCGGCCGGTGTACTCGGCGGCGCTGGCGCACGCGGGGACGGCGTTCCTCTTCGTGGCGGTGCCGTTGTTCGTGCCGCTGCTGTTGACCTTGAGGCCGTCGTTCCATGCGGCGGTGGGAGCCGCGTCGCTCCTGGGCGCGGCGGCGAGCCTGTCCTCGGGGCACTTCGCGGTGCTGGCGTACCGGGGTGGGCGGATGGACCGCGCGCGGGGCCTGGGCGTGGCGCTGCTGACGATGCTGGATGACGCGGTGGGTCTCGTGGTGCTGGCCCTGGCGCTGCTCCTGGGCGCGGCGCCCACGGTGGGCGAGGGGCTGGGGCTGGTGTGCCTGGCGCTGCTGCTGGGCATCCTGTGTGGCGCGCTCCTGGCGTACCTCACCCACGCGCTGAAGGACCCGGCGGAGCTGGCGACGGTGACGCTGGGAATGGTGGCGCTCGTGGGCGGCGCCGCGGCGTATCTCCGGGTGTCCGCGCTGCTCGCGGGCGTGGCGTGCGGGGCGACGCTGGCGCTGGTGGGAGGGCGGACGACGGAGCGGGTTGCGCGGGCCCTGGGGCGGGTGGAGCGGCCGGTGTTCCTGGTGCTGGTGTTCCTGGTCGGCTGCGGGGTGTACACGCGCGACTGGGCGGCGTGGGCGCTGGTGCCGGGCTTCGTGGGGCTGCGCTTCCTGGGGAAGGTGGTGGGCGGCACGTTCGCGCAGCGCCTGGCCCAGGGCGTGTTGGAGCTGCCACCCCGGGTGGGCTACGCGCTCATCGCCCAGGGCGGCCTCGCGTTGTGTCTGGTCGCCGAGTACCAGCTCCTCGTTCCGGGTGGACTGTCGCGCCGCGTGCTGGACGTGGTGGTGGTGGGCGCGGTGGTGAACGAGCTGTTGGCCGGTCAGGCCTTTCGCCAGGTCACCGCGCCGTTGCCCCGCCCGCGGCCCGTGACTCCTCCGGACGTGGGGGTGGCGACATGAAGAGCGCGGTGTTGCGGCTGCTGTTGTTGATGGGGCTGTTGGCCATCATCAGCCGGGCCCAGGTGTTGCGCGCGGACTCCGGCACGCCGGTGACGCTGGCGGCGGGGGCGCTGCTTTTGTGCGGCCTGTTCGCGGGCAAGGTGGCCAAGGGGATGGGGTTGCCCCGGCTCACGGGGTATCTGTTGGTGGGCGTGGCGGTGGGGCCGTATGTGCTGGGCTTCATCCCGGGCGAGGGCGTGAAGGGCCTGGACCTGGTGAAGGGGCTGGCGGTGAGCCTCATCGCGCTGGTGGCGGGCACGGAGCTGCGCCTGGGGCTCATCCGCCGTGTCGGCGCGCGGGTGGCGCTTTTGTGCGCGGCCGTGTGTGGCGTGACGTTCGTCGTGTGCTTCGGGGCGACCATCGCGCTCAAGCCCCTGTTGCCCTTCCTGGCGCCCCTGACGCTGCCGCAGGCGCTGGCGGTCAGCGCGTTGATGTCCACGGTGGTGGTGTCGTTCTCGCCCACGGTGACCATCGCCATCGTCCAGGAGACGAGCGCGCGGGGCTCGTTCACCGAGTTCCTGATGGCGCTGGTCATCATCGGCGACCTGTTCGTGATGGTGGCCTTCGCGCTGGCGGCGGGACTCACGCGCGCGAGCTTCGGCGGCGGCCTGGACGTGGCGGGGCTGTTGAGCGGGGTGGGGTGGGAGCTGTTCGGCTCGGTGGTGGTGGGGGGCCTGCTCGCGGTGGCGATGCTCGTCTACATGCGGGGCGTGAAGCAGGAGTTGCCGCTGTTCCTGGTGGGCCTGTCCTTCGCCGCGGCCGAGGGTGGCACGCGCCTGCACCTGTCGCCGCTGCTGGTGTCGCTGGCGGCCGGGGCGCTCATCGCCAACCTGGATGAGCGCGAGGGTGAGCGCATCCACCACGCGATTCAACGCGCGGGCCTGCCGGTGTTCGCGCTCTTCTTCGCGGCGGCTGGCGCGGGGCTGAAGCTGGATGCGTTGGTGACGGTGGGGCCGGCGGCGCTGCTGCTCGTCGTGCTGCGAGGCGCGGCCATCTGGTTCGCTTGTCGACGCTTCGCGCCCAAGGAGGACCCTCGGTTGAAGAGCCACCTGTGGATGGGGCTCATCTCCCAGGCGGGCGTGACGTTCGGGTTGGCGGCGCTGGTGTCGAGGACGTTTCCCTCGTTCGGCCCGCATGTGGAGGTGCTCATCGTGGCGATGATCACCGCGCACGAACTCGTGGGCCCGGTGCTCACGCGACGTGCACTGACGGCCAGTGGCGAAGTCAGGACGGACGAGGCGCCGGGAACCGCGTAGGCTCGACAGCCCCACGCAGGAGGCAGGAAGGACATCATGGCCGCACCCATCCTCGAGGTGGACATGGAGCACCCCTCACCGCGCCACATCCAGCGCGCCGTGGAGGTGCTCGAGCGCGGCGGGCTCATCGCCTATCCGACGGACACGTACTACGGCATGGGCTGTGACCTGGGCTCGAAGCGGGCCATCGAGCGGCTCTACCAGCTCAAGGGGCGCGACAAGAAGAAGCCCCTGTCCTTCCTGTGCCCGGACCTGTCGGACGTCGCTCGCTACGCCCACGTCAGCAATTTCGCGTATCGAACAATGAAGGGTCTCACCCCGGGTGCGTTTACCTTCGTCCTCGAAGCGACGCGATTGGTGCCCGATTTGATGATGACCAAGCAGAAGCAGGTCGGTATCCGGGTCCCGGATGCCCCCCTGGCTCGCGAACTGGCTCGGGCACTGGGGCGCCCTCTGGTGACGACGTCGGTGAGCAATACTCAGGGTGAGCCGCTCACGGACGCACGGGAGATCAAGGAGGAGTTCGGCCACGGGCTGGAGCTCATCCTTGACGGGGGTGTGACGTTGAACGAACCGTCGACAGTGGTTTCACTCATCGGCGATACGCTTGAAATCCTCCGGCAGGGCAAGGGTAGGCTGGAGGACTGAAACTCGAACAAGAAGAGGGGGGCCACCGTGGAATCAGGGGCCGCGGAGCCAGCGCGAACGGACATGTCACACCAAGTCCCTTCGCCTGTGAGGTTGCTATTGCTGCTGTTGTTTCGTCCGGTGGACCTGCACTACAGGCTCCGGGCGGCGGGAATCCTCGCGCCAGGGGGGCGCATCGGCCAGTTGTGGCGAGAGCAAGGTGAGGGTGGACGCGCCGCGGGGCTCTATGTCCGGCGGATGTTGCTCTTGTTGGTGGTGGGCTCGCCGCTGGTGACGGCGCTGGTGGGGCTGGGGCTGTACTGTGCCGGCATTCCACTTCGCGGCGGCTGGGCGGTGTCCGCGTTGTGTTGTTCGGCCGTGGGTCTGGCGCTCGCACAGGTATCGGGACTCGCGGCCGGGGTGATGTTGGGCTCGCTGGCCAGTCTGTCCATGCTGGTGGGGCTGCACGCCACGGCGGCCGGGGCCTTCGGGCCGGTGCTCGGGGGCGGGGCGGGAATCGCGGTGGGGGCCTGCCTGGGCATGGTGTCCGGGCTGTCGGTGGGGAGCATCGCGAGCATCTCCGGTGGACGAGGCCCGTCCGTGTGGCGGGTGCAGACGGCGGCCATCATCACCAGCCTGGTGCCCATGCTGGTGTGGAGCCGTCAGGCCAACGTGTCCTTCGCGGGCGCGGTGGCGGCGGCGGCGCTGGTGGTCTTCCTGGTCAGCGCGTTCCGGCTGCCGCTCTACGCGCTGGAGGTGCTGGCTTCGGCGGTGGCGTACGCCGTGGAGCGGTGGACGGGGCGTCCGACGCTGCAGTGGGTTCCCGTGCGCCACCACAACCTGAGCTATCTGCCGCATCCGTTCCTGGGCAGGCACCTGGCGCTGGCGGTGCGCTCGCGGCCCGCGGAGGTGCTCGCGGTGGCGGATGCCTGCCTGCGCTCGCCGGGGAACATCCTGGTGGGCTGGCCGTGGGTGGTGCAGGCGCTGGAGCGCGCGTCGACGGAGGGCGCGGGCGGGCCGCATCCCTGAGTTCGGGGCCCGTGGGGTCGGCTGGCCTGGGGCCTGGGTGTCGTGACACGTGCGTCGCCAGATTGCCTCCGCGCGGGGCTCCGCTAGCCTGGGGGCATGGAAGGATTGCTCGACGCGTTCATCGCCTTCATCCGCGCGGAGCGTGGGCTGTCCGGCAAGACGGTGGACGCCTATGCCTCGGATCTCACCGTCTACTTCGAGGACCTGCGCGCACGGGGCGTGGAGGATGCGACGCGGGTCCGGCAGGAGGATGTGACGGCGCACCTGTCGTCGCTGTCCAAGGGCGGGCTGGGCAAGCGCAGTCAGGCGAGGCACCTGGCCGCGCTTCGGAGCTTCCACCGCTTCCTGGTCGCCGAGCGACTGGCGGACAAGGACCCGACCGAGGACGTGGACACGCCGCGCTCGGCGAAGAGGCTGCCGTCGTTCCTGACGCTGGAAGAGGTGGAGCAGTTGCTGGCCGCGCCGGACGAACGGACACCGGCGGGGCTGCGCGACAAGGCGATGCTGGAGGTGCTGTACGCCACGGGCCTCCGTGTCAGCGAGCTGTGTGGGCTGGGCGTCAACGACGTGCAGTTGAGCGCGGGCTACCTGGTGGCGAAGGGCAAGGGCTCCAAGGAGCGCGTGGTGCCGTTGGGGCGCGTGGCGGTGGAGAAGACGCAGGAATATCTGGGCAACTCCCGCCCGGCGATGCTCGGTCGGCGTGAGTCGCGGGCCCTGTTCGTGACGCCCCGGGGTTCGGGCTTCACGCGGCAAGGGTTCTGGAAGCTGCTCAAGCGGTATGCGCTGAAGGCGGGCATCCTCAAGCCCCTGTCCCCCCACAAGCTGCGGCACTCGTTCGCCACGCATCTGGTGGAGCGCGGGGCTGACTTGAGGGCCGTGCAGCAGATGCTCGGACACGCGGACCTGGCCACCACGCAGATCTACACCCACGTCAACAGCGCCCGCCTGCGCTCCGTCTACGACGAGTTCCATCCGCGCAGCGACGTGTTCGTCCCCAAGCCGAAGAAGCGGAAGACGGCGTCGTAACTCCGCGCGTTCCGGGACGTGGCGGCCGGGGTGGACCCGACATGTCAGACCGGCCGGTAGACTGCCTACGTACGAGGTAGACACCCTTCAGGGTAGGGTGTTACGGATGGAATCCCAGAGGTTCCATCGACGGAGGTGGGCGTGGGACAGGGCAAGGGTCGGAAGCCGGCGACGTACGAGGACATCGAAGCGCTGCCGGTGGGGTGGGTGGGGGAGATTGTCGAGGGCTTGCTGTACGCGTCGCCGCGCCCGGCGGTGGGACATCTGCACGTGGCATCACTGCTCGGGGCGTTGCTCGTTCAGCCCTTCGACTGGGCACGGGGAGGTCCCGGGGGCTGGTGGTTCCTGGACGAGCCGGAGATTCATCTGGGGCCGAATGTCGTGGTGCCGGACCTCGCGGCCTGGCGACGCGAGCGGGTTCCGGAGCCCCCTGACCCGGAGACCCCGTGGCTCTCGCTGGCTCCCGACTGGGTTTGCGAGGTGCTGACACCTTCGACGCGAAGCACGGACCGCGTTCGCAAGCTGCCGCTGTACCACCGGAGCGACGTGCGCCATGCATGGCTCATCGATCCGTTGCGGTGTTCCCTCGAAGTCTATCGGAGCGGGAACCGGGGCTGGGACCGCGTGGGCCTTCATGAGGGGCCCGTCGTGATTCGTGAGGAGCCCTTCGAGGCGGTGCCGCTCGACCTGGGATTGCTCTGGCTGCCACGTCGTGGCGTGACGGGACCCAAGGGCGATGCTGCGACTCCTCCTTAGGCTGTCTCCGCCGTGGGTTTGAAGACTTGAGGTTTGGGTACCGCGGATGGAATCCCAGAGGTTCCATCGATGGAGGTGGGCGTGGGACAGGGCAAGGGTCGGAAGCCGGCGACGTATGAAGACATCGAAGCGCTGCCGGTGGGGTGGGTGGGGGAGATTGTCGAGGACTTGCTGTATGCGTCGCCGCGTCCAGCGGTGAGGCATCTGCAAGTGGCATCACGACTCGGGATCCTGCTGGGGATGCCCTTCGAGTTGGGGCCGGGGGGGCCGGGAGGCTGGTGGTTCCTGGATGAGCCGGAGCTGCACTTCGGGCGAGATATCCTCGTCCCGGATCTGGCGGGCTGGCGTCGGGAGCGGCTTTCGGAGCCACCGCATGATGTGCCCTGGCTGACGCAGGCGCCGGATTGGGTTTGTGAGGTGTTGTCTCCCTCGACGGAGACTAAAGATCGGCTCCGCAAGCTGCCCGTCTATCACCGTGAAGGCGTGCGGCATGTGTGGCTCATCGACCCCGCGCGGCGCTCACTGGAGGTGTATCGCCATGGCTCCGGGGGCTGGGAGCCGGGAGCGCGCCATGTGGGCGACGTCATCGCGCGCGTGGAGCCGTTCGAGGCCGTTGCCCTGGCGCTCGACCTGCTCTGGTTGCCCCGGCGCGAGGCGGAGCGCGGCGAGCGCACTCCGTCCACGCGTTGAGGGACTGGCTCAGGTGCCCACGTTGACGGCGGGGATTCCAAACGGCTCCGTGCTCGTGCGCCGCGCTTCGGCGGATGCCTCGGCTTCGGGCAGCGGGGCGACATGAATCAGCCCGCTGGCCATCAGCCGGTGCACCGAGCGCGACGCGGCCAGCTCACCCATGGCCGCGGTGCGCAGGGCCTGCCGGATGCTCCGGCTGCCGCGCAGCTTCGAGTACAGGTAGAGGTCATCCGCCGTGAGCTGCGATGGGGTGGGGCGGGGAATCGGCTCGAAGACGAGCCTGCCGTCCAGCGCGAAGAGCTCGTCGCTCAGGGCCAGCGTCAGCCGCACCTCGGCCTCGCGATACAGCGCGTGGGCCTCGGGCACGGGGCCTCGCTCCAGAATCTGGGCGGCCAGCGCCACCGCGTGGTCGTACTTCCCCGTCTCCAGGAAGCGCTTCACCAGGGTCAGGAGATCGGCCAGCTCCGCGGCCTCGCCCACCTTCGGGCCCTTGGCCATCCGGGGCGACAGCGCACCGCGACGGTACAGGTGCAGAATCCACCGTGCCGCGAACAGCGGGGCCTCCTTCGCCGTGGCCAGCATCTCGCTCAGGGTGGCGCCGCCCGCCGCCAGCTCCAGCAGCTTGTCCTCCTCCTCGGAGAACGTCTCCACGGCGAACTCGCGGAACACCCTGAACGTGGCGTCCAGGTGCGGGAAGACGTCGCGGAACATCGTCCACTCGCGCAGCCGTGTCACCGCGTCCCGGTGCAGGCCGTTGAGCGAGAGCTTCAGTCCCACGGCTCGGGAGGTGGGGGGCAGCTTCGGCGTGAACTCCACCTCGCCCGACTCCCAGCCGTAGCAGTCGAAGAGGGCCTCGCGCGCCTTGTGCTCCATCGCCTCGATGAGCCTGGGCAGCTCCACGAAGCAGCGCTGCACCAGGAAGGTGCCGTACGGCGTGCCCGCGCCCTCCGCCGCCTCGAAGGCCGCCGCCGCTCGGGGCGCGTCCAGGATGCGCAGGTTCACCAGCACCTGCGCCAGGTGCTCCCGAGGGTCATTCGAGCTCTCGCCCACCAGGAAGCCGTCCTTCACCTGGAAGCAGCGCTGGATGGCGCCTCGCTCCACCCTCAGCGTGCCCTCCACCCCGGCACCCGAGAACAGCGGCGGCATCACCATCTGCAGGCGATAGCTGGCGAGACTTCCCTTGAATGACTCCATGCCGGTTCGTCCTCCCGAGGTGAGGCTGCTCGCAGGTGAGGCGCTCAGGGTACCGCTCCACCCACCGCCGCTCAACCGCAAGCCCTTGGAATCCCTCAGGATTTATGTGCGGGTCGGAATTTTTCAGGCTGGAGCGCGGCGGGCATTCAGCAGGCAACGGACGCCAGCACTCCTGAACGGAAGGTTGCAGGGGCGCGGCGGGTATGCGAACCACCCACGCTCACCCGATACCCGATCACCGACTTGGGTATCTGGACTTTGAACACTGACTCGCGATTCGGAACCCAGACATGCGGACCCTCTCAGGCGTGCAGTCCTCCGGAAAGCTGCACATCGGCAACTACTACGGCGCCATCCGCCAGTTCGTGCAGCTCCAGGATGTGAGCGAGGCGTACTACTTCATCGCCAACCTGCACGCGCTCACCACCGTGAGGGATGCGAAGCTCGCGCTGGAGCTCACGCGCGAAGCCGCCCTGGCCTACCTGGCGCTCGGAGTGGACCCGAAGAAGGCCGTCCTCTTCCGTCAGAGCGACGTGCGCGAGGTGCTGGAGCTCAACTGGATTCTGGGCACCGTGGTGCCTCACTCGCACCTGGAGCGGGCCCACAGCTACAAGGACAAGGTCGCCCGAGGCATCTCTCCGGACTTCGGCCTCTTCGCCTACCCGGTGCTGATGGCCGCGGACATCCTGCTCTACGGCACGGACACCGTCCCCGTGGGCAAGGACCAGATTCAGCACGTGGAGTTCGCCCGCGACTGGGCCGTGAAGTTCAACACCGAGTACGTGAAGGGCTATGACCCGGCGGACCCCGAGGGCAAGGAGCGCGGGCACACGCCCGGCATCCTCAAGCTGCCCTCCGCCCTCGTGCAGGAGTCCACCCAGACGGTGCCCGGTATCGACGGCAGGAAGATGTCCAAGTCGTACGGCAACACCATCGACCTGTTCGGTGAAGAGAAGGACATCAAGAAGCGCATCATGTCCATCAAGACGGACTCGACTCCCGTGGAGGCGCCCAAGCCGGTGCCGGGAACGGAGCGCTCGGCGGATGCATCCATCGTCAGCGAGGTCCCTCTCTATGACTTGCTCAAGCTGATGCTTCCGGAGTCCGAGTTCGCCGAGGTGGACGCTTCCTGGAGGGCGGGAGGGAAGGGCTACGGGGACTTCAAGAAGCGGCTCCTGGAGGCCTACCTGACGACCTTTGGCCCGGCCCGTCGGCGGTACGCCGAGCTGGTGAGCGACCCGGCCGAACTGGAGCGCATCCTCCAGGACGGCGCGAATCGCGCTCGGGAAGAGGCCTCCCGGTTGATGGACAAGGTCCGGCGCGCGGTGGGCATCCCGTGAGGTCCTGGGCCTGAACGGGTGTTTACCGCCGTTTGTTTGACCCACCTAAAAGCCACTGTTAAGGAGGTGTGTCCCCCGGCTCGCGCTCGAGGCCGGCGGATT
The DNA here is from genome assembly GCF_013336715.1 of Myxococcus sp. CA056. Classification (NCBI taxonomy): domain Bacteria; kingdom Pseudomonadati; phylum Myxococcota; class Myxococcia; order Myxococcales; family Myxococcaceae; genus Myxococcus; species Myxococcus sp. CA056. The sequence continues at coordinate 134,524 of NZ_JABUMT010000018.1, read as the reverse complement.
TGAGCCCTTGCGTGATGACGAGCCGCCACCGAAAGCCAGAAGGGCAGCCAGGTTCCGCCGGTGAGTGACGGCCGTCCCACTTCGGCCGACGAGGGCCTCCGCGACGGCGAACCGCCCCGCACCCCGGGCGACGCCTTCCGCGTCGCGCTGCCCAATTTCGAAGGGCCGCTGGACCTGTTGCTCCATCTCATCAAGGAGCATCGGGTCGACATCTTCGACATCCCCCTGGCGCTCATCACCGAGAAGTACCTGGAGCACCTGGAGCGGATGAGGGAGATCAACCTGGACATCGCCGGGGAGTTCCTGGTGATGGCGTCCACGTTGGCCCACCTGAAGAGCCGCATGTTGCTGCCGCGCCAGGACGCGGTGGCCGTGCCCGAGGGCGGCGAGGCCCTGGCCGCGGTCGAGGAGCCGGAGGACCCGCGAGCGGAGCTGGTGCGGCGGCTGCTCGAGTACCAGAAGTACAAGGACGCCGCCGAGCACATGGCCATGCAGGACATCCTCGGCCGCGACGTCTTCGCGCGCAGCGTGCCGGTGGAGGCGGTGCCCATCCCGGAGGAGGAGGTCGGCCTCCAGGAGTTCAGCGTCCTCAAGCTCATCGAGGCGTTGGACCGGGTGCTGGAGCGCCTGCAGCCCAAGGTGCAGCACGAGGTGGTGCGCGAGCGGGTGACGCTCTCCGAGGCCATCCTCCGCATCGCCCAGCGCCTGCATCCCCATGGGCAGGTCCTCTTCGAGAGCCTGTTCACCGAGGAAACGACGCCGACGCGCCAGGAAATCGTCATCACCTTCCTGGCCATCCTGGAGATGGTCAAACGCCGGCTCATCCGTGTGGTACAGGACGAGTCGCTCGGCCCCATCCTGTTGTTGCCCAACGGGGACGCCCTGGAGCGCTTGGTCCCCACGGAGGTCGACGAGAGTGACTACCGGTAGGAAAGGCCCCCGTGCCTCGGACGAGGAGGTTCCAGTCGCGTCCGGAGGTCCCAGTCCGTTCTCAGAGGAAGAGCTGGCCGCCGTCACCGGGCCTGGACTGGCGGACGAGCTGGATGAAGTCGAGGCCGCGGCCATCGAGGAGGACCAGGACGGCGTCACGCCAGACCTGGAGACCTCCTTCGAGAAGCTCGTCTCCAAGAGCCGCAAGCTGTCCCAGGACCGCATCCGCACCGTGGTGGAGAGCGTGCTCTTCGTCGCGGAGCGGCCGCTGTCCGTGGACGAGCTGTGGCAGGCCACCGGCATCGAGCGGGAGCTCATCGCCGAGGCCCTCAACCAGCTCTCCGGCATCCACCGGGACGGCATCAGCGGCATCGTCCTGTACGAAGTCGCCGGGGGCTGGCAGTTCCGCACGGACCCACACTCGGGCGAGTACGTGCGGCGCTACCTCCGGGTGAAGCCGCAGCGCCTCACCCGCGCGGCGGTGGAGACCCTGGCCATCATCGCCTACCGGCAGCCAGTCACTCGGCCGGAACTCGAGGATATCCGCGGGGTGGATTGCGGCGCCGTCCTCAAGGCGTTGATCGATCGCAAGCTGGTGAAAATCCTGGGCAAACGCGAAGAGGTGGGGCGCCCCATCCTCTATGGGACTACTCGCGAATTCCTGGAGTTCTTCGCCTTGAAGGACCTGTCAGCGCTGCCCACGCTGCGGGAATTCCACGAACTCACGCAGGAGCATCGCGAAATCGTGGAGAAAGAAGTACGACCGGCGCCGGCGGCAGCGGGAACGGTGGAAGCGCTATCGGACCCGGGATTCACGAAGCGGATGGAGAAGAACGCGGCGGCCAGCGAGGCGGCGCTTGAGGACCTGGAACACGCCATCGAGGCGGCTGAGCGGACACAGAAAGCCAGCTCCAGCGTCCTGGACACGCCCCCGAAGCCCGAGACGGGCGCCGAGGGGCCGAAGCCCGAGTGACGGGCAGCAATGGAAGAAGGGGAAGTAATGTCGGCAGAACGACTACAGAAGTACCTGGCCCGCGCGGGAGTTGCTTCGCGCCGGCACGCAGAAGAGCTGATCACCGCGGGCCGAGTGGCCGTGAACAACACGACGGTGACGGAGCTGGGGAGCCGAGTGGAGCCGGGCACGGACCTGGTCTCGGTGGACGGAAAGCTCGTCACCCCCCCTGAAGAATCCTCTTACTTCCTGCTCTACAAGCCCGTGGGTGTGGTGACGACCCTGTCGGATCCCCAGGGTCGGCCGACGGTGGCCAACTACCTGGAGGAGACGGGCAAGCGCCTGTTCCCGGTGGGACGCCTGGACTACGACGCCGAGGGAGCGCTGCTCTTCACGGATGATGGCGCGCTGGCGCACAAGCTGACGCACCCGAGCTTCCAGGTGCCTCGCACGTATCTGGCGAAGGTGAAGGGCGAGCCCGACATCCTGACGCTCGACAAGCTGCGTGGTGGCGTGCGGCTGGAAGACGGCATGGCCACGCCGGTGTCGGTGGGCGTGTTCGAGTCCGCCGAGAAGAACACCTGGTTGAAGATTGTCGTGGCGGAAGGCCGTCCGCACCTCATCAAGCGGCTGTGTGCCGCGGTGGGGCACCCGGTGGTGCGCCTGTTCCGTCCGGCCTACGCGGGTATTGGCGTGGAAGGATTGCGGCCGGGAGCGCTGCGTCCGCTGAAGAAGGCCGAGGTCGAGCTGCTGAACGATGTGGCCGAGGGCCGTGTCGCGCCTCCGACGGCGGAGCTGCGGCTGCCGCCTCGGCGTCATGGGCGCGCGGCGCCGGGCTTCAATGAGTCGGACGAGGACGAGCTGTCCATGGACGATGACGCTCCCGCGCCTCGGAAGGCGGCGGGTGAGCGTGGGGCTCGCAAGGCACCGGCGGGGGCTGGAGGGGCGGCGTGGAAGCCCGTGGTGGATGGTGGCTCCGGGCTGGCTCGCTTCGGGCGTCCGCGAGGGGCCGCTGCCGAGGGTCGCGGTGCGCGGCGCTCGGGTGGTGACGAGGGTGAGCGCCCGTCGCGTGGCGCGGGTCGGCCGGCGCGCAAGGAGTGGGGCGCGGGTGGGGCGGATTCACCGCGCTCACGTGGGCCTCGCGCGGAAGGTGGCGCGGATCGCGGTCCGCCGCGTCGTGCGCCAGCTGCCGGTGGTGCGTCGCGCTTCGGTCGTTCGGCCTCGGGAGACGAGGGGCGTCCGGCGCGCAAGGAGTGGGGCGCGGGTGGAGAGGACAGCCCGCGCACTAGCAGGAGCGCTGGCGCTGGTGAAGGCCGCCCCGCACGCAAGGAGTGGAGCGCGGACGGTGAGTCGGCTCGTGGTCCCGCGCGTCGTGGCGCGGACGGTGATTCGAAGCCGCGTTTCGGTGGTGATTCGAAGCCGCGTTTCGGTGGTGATTCGAAGCCGCGTTTCGGTGGTGACTCGAAGCCTCGTTTCGGTGGCGAGGGCAAGTCGCGCTTCGGTGGTGATTCGAAGCCTCGTTTCGGTGGCGAGGGCAAGCCGCGCTTCGGCGGTGACTCGAAGCCGCGTTTTGGTGGTGAGGGCAAGCCGCGTTTCGATGGCGAGAGCAAGCCGCGCTTCGGCGGTGACTCGAAGCCCCGTTTTGGTGGTGAGGGCAAGCCGCGCTTCGGTGGTGACTCGAAGCCTCGTTTCGGTGGCGAGGGCAAGCCACGCTTCGGTGGTGACTCGAAGCCCCGTTTCGATGGCGAGAGCAAGCCGCGCTTCGGTGGTGACTCGAAGCCTCGTTTCGGTGGTGACTCGAAGCCGCGCTTCGGTGGCGACTCGAAGCCGCGTTTCGGTGGTGACTCGAAGCCTCGTTTCGGTGGCGACTCGAAGCCTCGTTTCGGTGGCGACTCGAAGCCTCGTTTCGGTGGTGACTCGAAGCCGCGCTTCGGTGGCGACTCGAAGCCTCGTTTCGGTGGTGACTCGAAGCCTCGTTTCGGTGGTGACTCGAAGCCTCGTTTCGGTGGTGACTCGAAGCCCCGCTTCGGTGGTGACTCGAAGCCTCGTTTCGGTGGTGACTCGAAGCCCCGCTTCGGTGGTGACTCGAAGCCTCGTTTCGGTGGTGACTCGAAGCCGCGCTTCGGCGGCGAGGGCAAGCCTCGCTTCGGTGGCGCTGGTCGCTCGGAAGGCGAAGGCCGTCCTCGTTTCGGCGGCGGTGCGTCGCGCGGAGCAGGGCGTTCGGCTTCGGCCGGCGAAGGCCGTCCTCCTCGCCGCGAGTGGAGCGGTGGAGACAAGGGCGCTCCTCGTGGCCGTCCCGACCGCAAGCCCCGTGATTCGGAAGGCTCGGGTCCTCGTGGACGCAGCGGCGGCTTCGGCGCGAAGCCGGGCGGCAAGGGTCCTCGGGGGGCAGGCGGCCGGACAGAGGCCCGCGCCTGGAAGCCGTATGACGACAAGGGCTCGCCCCGCGAGCGAGTCGTCCGCGCCGGGTCCCGGGGCCTCGCCCCCGAAGGCGCCCGCAAGTCCGAGGGTTTCCAGGACTGGGGCAAGAAGAAGGAAGCCGGTTCCCGGCCCCGTTTCAGCACCCAGGGGCCCAAGGGGCGGGCGGGCTCATCCTCGAAGGGGCCTCGCCGGCCTTACTGACGCACCACACAGCACAGCGGATTGGGCGGCAGGGGGGTCGTTGATATAACCCCCTGCGACTTTTCCACCGTTCGCCTTACCGGAGACCGATGCGAACCGGCACCCGCCCCTTCCTCCTCATGCTGGTCCTGGTCCTCGGTTGCAATGGCAGCCGAGACCAGCTCCTCGCGGATCTCCAGAGTCCACGTCCGGAGGTCCGCGCCCTGGCGGTGAAGAAGCTCGCCGGGCAAGGCAATCCGGACGACCTCGTCCTCTTCACTCGGGCGGCCAAGGACCTGGCCGCCATTGTCCGCGCCGAAGCGGCCGTCGCGCTGGGGGAGAGTCAGGATCCCCGCGTGGTGGACCTGCTCGGCGAGCTCTTGGAGGACTCCGACGAGGAGGTCCAGGGCCGCGCCGCCATGGCGCTCTCCAAGGTCAAGAACGACAAGGCCAAGGCCTACCTCACGCTCCAGTATGGGCGCCGAGGCCGCGCCACCCGTCAGGTCATCGTCCAGGCCTTGAAGAACGCGAACGTCCCAGGCGCCATGGCGGAAGTCGTCGCCGCCGAAGCCAAGGGACAGTGGGATCGCAATCTCCTGACGCTCACCGAGGGCGCGCTGCCCGAGCGGGTCGGCGCCGCCGAGGAGCTTGGCAAGAGCGGTCGCCCGGAGGCCGTGAATCGTCTGTTGCCGCTGGTCCGCGACAGTCAGGTCATCCTCGCCGCCGCCGCCGTGCGGGGCCTGGGAGACGCCGGTGACAAGCGGGCCGTGGGTGCCATCGCCCTGCTGCTGGACGAGAGCTTCCCCGAGCTGCGCGAGTCCGCGATCATCGCGCTGATGAAGTTGCAGGACCCGGCCGCCGCGCCCCGCCTGCAGGCCGTGGCGGTGGAGAAGAGCGCCGTGAGTCCCATGGCCATCGACGCCATCCTGTCCTTTCCTCGCACGCCCGAGGCGGACACCGCGCTGTGCGCCGTCGCCCTTGATGGCGCGCCAGCCGAGGCGCTCGCCGCCGGCCGGGCGATGCGCTCGCGGGGCGGCTGCCCGATGGACCCCATTGGCGAGCGGCTTTCGCGTCCCGCCACCGCCGCCAGTGGGCTCCAAGCCGTCCTCGGGTTGGGGCCCGCGGCCCTGCCGCTGCTTCCCAAGGTGGCGCCGTGGCTCAACCAGAACGACGCGGTGCTGCGCCTGCTCGCGGTGGAGGCCGTCACCGCCGTGGGCGACGCTTCCGTCGTGCCCCAGCTCCAGAAGCTCTATGAGCAGGAGGTGAAGGGCCTGGAGGCCCTGCGCACCGACTGGGTCGCGCAGAAGCTGCCGGAGAACTACTCAAGCGCGTTCGACCCCTCGGCGCCGTCTTCCCCTCACGTCCCCGGTGCGGCGCCGGATGAGCGTGCGGCCCGTCACGCTTCGCTTTTCGAGCGCGTCAAGGCGCTCAATGCCCAGCGGGCTCGCGACTCGGGTCGTCCGGTGGTCAAGCCTCGCGTGCCCACCGAGCTGTTCGATGACGTGGAGGCGGAGCGGCTCGTCCCACTGGCGACGCTGCTGCGTGCGCTGGGCTCGCTCCGTGCGCCTGGCGCGCTGGAACTGCTCAAGGGCTACAGCCAGGACTCGAGCATCCCCCTGCGTACCGCCGCGCTGGTGGGCCTGACGCACCTGGGCCCCGAGGGCGTGGCAGTGGCGCGTGACGGACTCCTGGAGCCCGAGCGGGATCTCCAGAAGGCGCTCGCGCAGGCCCTCGCGGAGGCTGGCGACGCGGGTCCGGCGGCGTTGATGGAGATGCTCCCGAAGATGGGTGGAGAGAAGCTGCTGGTGTTGGATGCGCTGACGCGGGGCTCGGGCGTGCCCGCCTCGGCGTCGGCGGTGCTCCAGACGGTGGTGAAGGAAGGCGGCCCGGAGGCCGCGCTCGCGGCGGGGCTGCTCGGCCGCATCCAGGCGAAGGATGCCGTGCCCACGCTCATCAAGGCGCTGGACGAAACGAACAGCGTCGCGCGGCGGGATGTGTTGCTGGCGCTCGGGACGCTGGGTGATTCGCAGGCGGCCGACGCGGTGTCGCGAGACCTGTTCCACGACCTTCCGGAGATTCGCGCGGCGGCGGCGACGGCGCTCAAGCGCATGGGCGCGACGAACCAGTCGGAGTCGCTGGATGCGCTCAAGAGCGACTACTTCCGCACCGTGCGCGACGCGGCGGGGGCGGCGCTGGCGAAGGGCGGCACCGCTGCCGAGGGAGCCAGGTGATGGAGGCGCGCAAGCTCAAGGACAGGGCCGCTGAAGCCTTTACCAAGGGCCGCTTCTCCAAAGCCGCGGAGTTGTACGAGGACTTCTGCAAGCTCGACCCGAAGGACCACCAGTCGCGCCTGCGTACGGGGGATGCGTGGGCCAAGGCAGGTGAGCGCGAGCGCGCCATCTCCGCCTATCAGGCCGCCGCCGAGGGCTTCGCGAAGGAGGGCTTCCTCCCGCGAGCCATCGCCGCGAGCAAGCTCATCCTCGAACTGGACCCCAGCCATCAGGGCGTCCAGCAGATGCTGGCGAACCTCTACGCGCGCCGGGGAACTCCCGCGGGTGCCCGGGCCCGTGGGCCCATGACGAGCGCGCTCTCCGCGCCGCCACCGCCCGAGCGTCCCGTGGCGGCGGTGTCCACGCCGCCGCGCGCCGGGACACCGTCCGCGCTGGAGGCAGGGGAGGGTTCCGTCAACCTCTCCGCTGAACTCCCCGCCGAACTGGCGCTGTCCGTGGAGGACGCGCCCACCCCAGGCTCCACCGACACGTCGGAAGAGGTTGTTCACTCGGTGAGCATGGGCCTCTCGCATCCGGATGCGGAGGCTTCCGTCGCGGCGGCCTCTCCGGGCGAGGAGCACGAGGGCATCGACATCGCGTTGGGCGAGCCCGAGTCGTCTCCCGCCGAGTCCGCCGTCACCATCGCGAATGCGCAGGGCGTGTCAGAGGCGTCCCCAGCGACAAGTGTCAGCGCGCTTCCCGCCGGGGCCGTTGTCACCAGCGCGCAGGCGCGGGGCGAGGCAGCGTCGGCGCCTGCCGCCGTGTCCGCCGAGGCTTCCATCGCCAGCGCGCAGGAGAACAACGGCACTTCGCTGCCTCCCGGTCTCGCCCCGCGCGCCACGCAGCGAGTGCGTCCGCCCGTGCCGGAGACGGCCGTCGCTGCCAGCACGGACGCCCTGAAGTCGGGCCCTCGCTCGCCCGTGAGTGGCAAGTGGAAGGCGCTCTCTTCGCCCATCGGGGAAGCAGGGTCGACGGATTCCACCTCGATGCCTCGGACGCCGACGGTCATCGACCCACCCTCCGCGCCTCCCGGGTTGCGCCCTCGTCGCGCGGAGGCCACGCCTCACGCGGGGGCAACGGCGGTGCCCTTCCGAGAGGTGTCGCGGGAGCTCGGTGCGTCGCTGCGCGCGGTACCGCCCAGCCCGTCGTCCTTCACCGAGCTGGAGATGGAGGCCGACTCCCTGCTGCACGCCGTGGAACTGGCGGCACAGGCGGGGCTGCACCAGCGCGCCGAGGAAGTCGGCGACGGAGAGGAAGAGGTCTTCAGCCTCACCGAGGAAGTCCTCACCGACGCGCCCTCACTGGATGCGCTCCCCACCATCCCCCTGTTCTCGGACCTGCCGCGCGACGCCTTCATCGAGCTGTTCGAGCGCTGCCCTCTGCGCCGCTTCAGCCTGGGCGAGCGCATCCTCGACCAGGGCAGCCACGGCGACGCCTTCTACGTCATCTGTGAAGGCCAGGTGCGCGTCTTCCGGACGGAGTCAGGTCGCCGCGTGGACCTGGCCGCGCTGGAAGGCGGAGCCTTCTTCGGTGAGATGGCCATCCTGTCCGGCGCCCCTCGCACCGCGTCCGTCGAGGCTGGCACCGAAGACACGCAGTTGCTCGAGATCTCCGCGCCCGTGCTCGCCTCGCTCTCGCGGAGCCATCCCCAGGTGGCGGCGGCCCTGAAGAAGTTCGTGCGGCAGCGCCTGCTCACCAACGTGATGAACACCTCGGCGCTGTTCCGTCCCTTCAACCGGAAGGACCGTCGCACGCTGGTGGAGCGCTTCCGGGCCCGCGACATCGAGCGCGGCGAGGTCGTTATCCGGGATGGCGACCGGACCGATGGTCTCTACGTCCTGCTCTCCGGCGAGGTGGAGGTGCACAAGGACGGGCACCTGCTGACGCGACTGAAGGAGGGGGACCTGTTCGGAGAAATCTCCCTCCTCCAGAAGACGCCCGCCACGGCCACCGTGACGGCCGCGCGTCACACCACGCTGCTGCGGCTGCCGCGCGAGGACTTCGACGCGCTCATCTCCAGCCACCCGCAGATCCTCGTGCTCATCTCCGAGCTGAGCGACGAGCGCCTGCGCCGCACCGAGCAAGTCCTGGGGACGAACCTCTCCGGCACCTTGAACTCGCTGGATGGCGAAGAGGAACTCATCCTGGTCTGAGGCGCGCGGGCTTCAGCGCACCTTGGCCAGGTAGTCGTCGCGGGTGACCAGCCCCCGCGTCTCCAGCAGCTCCAGCATGGCCCTTAACGAGCGCGCCTGCTGAGCGACCATGCGCTCCAGGTCCGCGACCTGCTGCGTGAGGATATCCACGCGCTGCGTGAGTTCGCTCTCCCGGACGGGTGCCGGCGTTTGACTGGCCGTCGAGCGCGACGCGCCCGCCATCTCCATCGGCTCCGAGGGTGGCGCCAGCTCGAAGGTCTGCTCGTCGAGATTGAACGACAGCGGCGACGCCGTCGCGGAGGTGATTTCCCCGTGGTAGTGGCGGCGGATGGCTCGCTCGATGGACGACGCGGCGGCCACCACCACCTGGATGCGCTGGCCCGTGTGGAAGGCCAGCTCCTGGAGGGACTCCACATTCGTCGGGTCCGAGGTGGCCACCGTCAGCAGCTTGTTGGCGGGGTCTGCCGCGGTCGGGAAGACGGTGTAGCGCTCGGCGATATCCGCGCGCAGCGCCTGGAGGGCCACGGACGAGGGCGCCAGGCCATCCAGCTCCACCGTTGGAATGGAGAGCTGGCGCGAGAGCGCGTGGACCATGGAGCTCTCGTCCACGAAGCGCATCTGTACCAGCGTCAGGCCCAGCCGTCCGCCCCACTTGCGCTGCTCGGCGAGCGCGGAGCGCAGCTGGGTCTCCGTCAAGAGGCCGGCGTCCATGAGGATTTCCCCGAGCCGGCGCTTGCGGCCAGGGGGCGAAGGCGGGGGTGCCACGGAAGAAGGATTCACCCCCCCAGCATACCAGTGGCCGGGGACGTCCGGCCCCCGAGGAGCCTGCCGAGAGGTGGGGAAGGGGCGGGCACCCCCGCAATGGGGTAAATGTCAGGGCATGACGCGAAGCCTCCTCCCGTTTCTCACGCTGGCGCTCGTCGCCGGCTGTGCGTCGCAACGGCTGGCCGGCGCGGACCTGGACCGCGTGCGCCGCCCTGCGTTCATCTCCCGCATCGAGGACGGCGCGGGACCTCGCAGCTTCGTATTCCGTGAAGACGCCGCATACGGCGACAAGCTCAAGAAACTCGAGCCCGTGGAAGCGGACCGACGGCTCACGGTGAAGCTCCAGCAGGCGGTGACGCGCTTCGAAATCTCGGAGCGGCTGCGAGTGAATACGCTGACGCAGCTGCCGCGCGAGGCGCCGTGGACGGCGACGGTGGACCCGGCGCGCGTCGCTTCGGTGCTGGAGAGCTTCCTGGTGGAGGAAGTCCCGGCGAACGCGCCGGACTACGACATGGTGGCGCCGCTGGGCGCGGACACCGTCGTCGAGTTCGTCGTGCAGGAGTACGGCATGCGCAGCAAGAAGGGCCACGCGGGTGCCTTCCTGCGCGGGTACGGGCGGATGTTCACGTTGGATGGGCGCTCGGAGGTGTGGCGACACCCGTTCTCGGTGGACCAGGTGGAGTCCGGCGCCGCGCACCTGGACCCGTTCAAGGTGGGCAAGGACCCCGACCTCTTCCGCCAGGCGATGACCCTCATGCTGGACCAGGTGGCGCTGGACTTCGTGAAGGACCTGACGCCGAGAGACAGGCGCGGGGGCCCGACCCTGCCCGACCACCCCATCTCTTCATCGCCGGACAATGTCGCGCCGGTGATGGTGGAGCCCCCGAAGCCGCCCGAGTCGGACCTGGCCCCGGGTGAGCTGCCGGACCCCGACCCGGACCCGACCTAGCGTCGGCGCGGCACTCCAGGGCGGCCCTAGAAGAGGGCGTGCTCCAGGAGGAGCACGGCGAGCCCGACCACGAAGCTGATGAGCGTGACGGGCACCCCCACGCGCAGGTAGCGCAGGAAGCTCATGTCCACCTTCTCGCGCGCCGCCTCGAAGACGATGAGGTTGGCGACGCTGCCCACCAGCGTGAGGTTGCCCGCGAGCGTGGAGCCCAGCGCCAGTACATGCCAGCCGAGCTCCACGTTCTGGAGCGCGGGCACCCATGAGCGCGCGAGCATGACGAAGGGCACGTTGCTGAAGATGTTGGACGCCACCAGCGTCAGCCCCGCGAAGCCCAGCGTCTCCCTCCACGAGGGCCCCGTCATCAGCGGCGCGAACAGCAGGCGGATGTCCTCCGCCCAGCCGTCCTTGTTCACGCCGTAGACGACGACGAAGAGGCTGGCGAAGAACAGCAGCAACACCCAGTCCACGCGCTCCAGCGCCTCGCGAGGCTCCCTTCGGGACAGGGCCATGACCAGCGCGGCGCCCGCGAGCGCGCTCCAGCTCATGGGCAGTCCCGCGAAGAAGGCCACGACGACGCCCGCCATGACGGTGAGCGTCAGCGCCAGCAGCCCCCGGTCCACCGGCGGTGGCGGAGGATGGGGCTCGAAGCGCGTCGACGTCAGCTCCTTGCGGAAGATGAAGACGAGCGCGCCCGCGACGATGACCGTCGACAACAGCGCGGGCAGGGCCATGTACGCGGCGAAGCTCGCATACGAGATTCCCGACGCGCCCTGGATGAGCATGTTCTGCGGATTGCCGGTGAAGGTGGCCACCGAGCCGCTGTTGCTGCCCATGCACACCGCGAGCAGGTAGGGCACGGGCGGCAGGCGCGCGTCCTCCACCGTGGCGAGCACCAGGGGCGTGAGCATCAAGCACACGGTGTCGTTGACGAGGAAGGCGGACAGCGCCGCGGAGATGAACGTCACCGCCAGCAACAACAGCCGAGGCGTGCGAGCCCGCCGCACCGCCCACGCGCCCGCCGTGCGGAAGAAGGCCGCCTGGGACATGTAGGCCGCCAGCAGCATCATCCCGAGCAGCAGGACGATGGTGTCCGCGTCGATGGCGTGTCGTGCGGGGTTCTCGCTGTGGTTGAAGACCTCGGCGGGAGTGACGACCCCGAGGACGACCATCAGCACGGCGCCCAGGAGCGCGCCTCCAGGGCGGTCCAGCTTGATGAAGGGGAGCCGGGCGCCGGCGATGAAGACGTAGGTGAACAGGAAGATGGCGAGGGCCACGGGCGGCGCACCCTAGCCGAGCGCCGTCCCTCGCGCCCTGGGCGCGTTCGCGTTGTCCGGGCGGGTACACGCCTGTACAGTGCCCGACCCATGAAGTTCGAGAAGGAAGAAGGGGCCTTTGGTGGCCCCCGCCGCACCCCCTGGAACGCCCCCCGGGGCCTGGACACCGTGCTTCAGCAGTGGAAGGCGGACAGGGGGCTGGGGCCCTGCTTCTCGCTCGACGAGGCGACGCCCGCCCGGGTGGGCTCCTTCGCCCCCATCCCCGACGAGGTGGCCCCCCAGGTTCGCGAGGCCCTTCGCCAGCGGGGTGTCGATCAGCTCTTCTCCCATCAGGCCGAGGCCTTCCGCCTGGCCCGCGCCGGCAAGAACCTGGTCATTGCGACACCAACGGCCTCCGGCAAGAGCCTCTGCTACAACCTGCCGCTGTTGGATCGCTTCGCGCGGGAGCCGCAGGCACGGGCCCTGTACCTGTTTCCCACCAAGGCGCTGTCGAGAGACCAGGAAGAGTCCCTGCGCGCATTCATGCGCGAGGCGGGGCTGTCCCACGGCGCCATCACCTTCGACGGCGACACACCGGCGGATGCGCGGCGAGCGGCTCGGGAGCGCGGGGGCGTCCTGCTCACCAACCCGGACATGCTGCACACGGGCATCCTCCCGCATCACGCGAGCTGGGCACGCCTGTTCTCCAACCTGCGCTACGTCGTCATCGACGAGCTGCACACGTACCGCGGTGTCTTCGGCTCGCATCTGGCCAACGTCCTGCGCCGGCTTCGACGCGTGGCGCGCTTCCATGGCTCGGATCCGGTGTTCATCGCGGCCTCGGCCACCATCGGCAATCCCCAGGCACATGCACGGCGGATGCTCGGGACTGACGTCGAGCTCGTCTCGGAGAGCGGCGCCCCGTCCGGAGAGCGGCGGGTCATGGTCTTCAACCCGCCCGTGGTCAACGCGGAGCTGGGCATCCGCGCCAGCTACCTGAAGACGTCGGTGCGTCTGACGGCGGACCTGGTGCGCGCGGGCGTGTCCACGCTGCTGTTCGGCCAGTCGCGCAACAACATCGAGGTGATGCTCAAGTACCTGCGGGACAGGTTCGTCGAGGAGAAGTTGGACCCGTCGCTCATCCAGGGCTACCGGGGCGGCTACCTGCCGGGCACGCGCAGGGCCACGGAGGCGGCGCTGCGCGCGGGCGACGTGCGCTGTGTCGTCGCCACCAACGCGCTGGAGCTGGGCATCGACATCGGCTCGCTGGATGCGGTGGTGTGCGCGGGCTACCCGGGCTCGGTCGCCGCGCTGATGCAGCGCTTCGGTCGCGCGGGGCGTCGAGGCGCGGGCAGCCTGGCCCTGCTCGTGACGTCGAGTGCCCCGTTGGACCAGTACCTCGCGGCCGACCCGCGCTTCCTCACCGGCGCGCCGGTGGAGCACGCGCGCATCGACCCGGACAACGTGGAGATTCTCGTCCAGCACCTCAAGTGCGCCTCCTTCGAGCTGCCCTTCGAGGAGGGCGAGCCCTTCGGGGACGTGCCGCCGGAGTCCACGGCGGAGGCGCTGGGGTTCCTCGCGCAGCACGAGGTGGTGCATCCGACGGCCGGGGAGGGTGGCCGGCGCGTGTTCCACTGGTCTTCGGATGCGTACCCGGCCAACCACGTGTCCCTGCGCAGCGTGGGCTGGGACAACGTCGTCATCATCGAGCGCGGCACGGACCGGACGCTGGCGGAGATGGACTTCCGCTCGGCGCACACGATGCTGCACGAGCAGGCCATCTACCAGCACGAGGGCGAGCAGTATCAGGTCGAGCAGTTCGACTACGACAACCACAAGGCCTTCGTCCGCAAGGTGGCGCCGGACTACTTCACGGACGCGATGACGTACGTGCGCGTGAATGTCATCCAGGAGGACCAGAGCGCGCCCATGGGCCCGGAGCTCCAGGCCGGCATGGGCGAGGTGAGCGTCATCGAGAAGGTGGTGGGCTACAAGAAGATCAAGTACCACACGCATGAGAACGTCGGTTACGGCGACGTGGCGCTCCCGGAGATGCAGATGCACACCACGTCGCTCTGGCTGACGGTGCCGGAGTCGGTGGTGCGCTCGATGAACTCACCGCGCCCGGCCGTCATCGACGCGCTCCGGGGCGTGGCCACCGCGCTGCGGACCGTGGCGTGCGTGGGGTTGATGATCGACCCGAGGGACGTGGGCAAGACGCTCGGCAGCCGCGACGACGCGGACGGGCCTCCGCGCAAGGACGGTGGCGTGGGGTTCGACCCCACCATCTTCCTCTACGACAACGTGCCCGGCGGCGTGGGGCTGGCCGCGCGGCTCTTCGACCAGCGGGACGAACTGCTCGTGCGCGCGCGGCGCCTGCTGGAGTCCTGTGCCTGCGAGGAGGGTTGCCCCGCCTGCATCGGTCCCGCCTCGGGCGTCATGCCCGGACAGGCTCCGGTGGATCCGCATCCGCGCAAGCGACTGGGGCTGGAGCTCCTGTCGGTGCTCGGCATCGCGGGCGTGCAGTAGACGGAGACCCGGCGCGTGGACCTCAAGCGAAAGCTGGCGCGACTGACGGGGGTAGGCCCGGGAGGCAAGCCCGCGACGAATCGCGTGGCCACGCTGCCCGAGCCTCCTCCTCGCGCGGAGGACCTGGCGCGAGTCGATGGGCCGCCTGTCACGCCCGTCGATGGTGTGACCTCGGAGGCTTCGTCACCCACAAGTCCGGCCGAAGACGTCGCGGCCACGGCGCGGCGAGGTGTCCCGGAGGCTCCGTCGAGCACCGAGCCCTCCACTCCGAAGGACCCTCGCATCGAGGCCCTCCGGCGGATGCTCGCGGACTGGTCCGAGCGTCAGGGGCAGACGGCCGCGCGCCGGGGCCCGGCTCCCGCGAAGCCTCGTCCGGGCCCGCTTCCCGTGGTGCCCCAGGAGACGCCGCACGGGACGGTCCACGTGTCGGAGACCCTGCTGTCCCCGGAGCATCGGCATGGCACCGCGCCCGTGGCCGGGGCGCTGGATGTCGAGGGAGCCCTGGTCGCCCGGCTCGCGCTGCACGAGGAACTGGCGGGGGTGGACTTCCAGCGGATGCTCTTCCTGGACACGGAGACCACGGGGCTCGCCGGCGGCACCGGCACCGTGCCCTTCCTCGTGGGGCTCGCGTGGTTCGAGGGCCGCTCGCTGCGCGTCCACCAGCTCTTCCTGCGCAAGCTGGGCGAGGAGGCTCCCATGCTGCGCGTGCTCGCCGCGCGCATGGCCATGTCGTCGTGCCTGGTCACCTTCAACGGCAAGAGCTTCGACTGGCCGCTCTTGCGCACGCGCTTCGTGCTCAACCGCGTCGCGACGCCCCCGGAGCTGCCGCACCTGGACCTGCTGCACTGCGCTCGCCGCGTCTTCAAGCACCGGGGGGCGGGTACGCGCCTGGTCCACGTGGAGGAGCAGGTGCTCGGACACCGCCGCGTCGACGACGTGGACGGCTCGCTGATTCCGGAGCTGTACTTCCGCTATCTGCGCGGCGGGGACGGCTCGGCGCTGACGCCCGTGCTGGAGCACAACGCCAACGACCTGCTCCTGTTGGCCGCGCTCCTGGGAGAACTGGTGCGCCGCTTCCGGGCAGGGGACGGCACCGCCGTGCTCCCTGGTGAGGACCCTCGGGACCTCCTGGGCTTCGCGGGAGTCGCGCTCCGGGCGGGAGACCACGCTCGGGCGCGGGCCTTCGCCCAGGCGGCGACCGGTGGCTCCGGCACGGTGGGTGTGGAGGCCCATGCCCTGGCATCCCGGCTGGCCCGCATGGCGGGGGAGCCCCTCGTCGCGGCCGAACACCTGCTCCAGGCACTGGTCACGGCTCGGGGATTCCAGGCGGCGACGCTGCACCTGGAGCTCACCAAGCTGTACGAGCACTCCCTCAAGGACCTCGCGGGCGCGCTGAGCCACGCGCGCTTGTCGGCGGCGGCGGAGTTGCCGGAAGACCACCGGCGCCGCATCGTTCGTCTGGAGGGTCGCATCGAGCGGAGTACTCGGAGCCGCGCGCTGGACCTGAGTGCCCGACCACCGCGCTCAGGCCCCTGAAAACCCTTGCGTCCGGTTTCGGGCGAGTGGGCTCGCTCCCATGCCCACCCGCAGGTCGACCGAGCACATGATGGGAGCGTTGGACCCCGGCCTGCGCTAAGAGAGGCGCCATGAAAATCACGAAGGACAGTGTCGTCTCCATCGACTTCCGGCTCCACCTTGGCGATGGGAAGATGGTGGACGAGAGCGAGCCTGGAGATCCGCTCGTCTATCTGCAGGGCCACGAGGAGGTCGTCCCCGGTCTGGAGAAGGCCCTGGAGGGCAAGGCCAAGGGGGACTCCCTGTCAGTGGTCATCCCCCCCGAGGATGGTTACGGGCCGCATGACCCCGAAGGCATCGAGGAAGTTCCCCGGGGAGAGTTCCCGGAGGGGCTGGAGCTGACCGAGGGCGGCATCCTGACCGCCACGGACCCCGAGGGGGACGAGGTGGACTTCCTCATCAAGGAGATTCGCGGCGACACCGTGGTGGTGGACTACAATCACCCGCTCGCCGGCAAGACGCTGCACTTCGACGTCACCGTGCGCGAGGTCCGCGCCGCGACGGCCGAGGAGCTGGAGCACGGCCACGCGCACGGCCCGGACGACGCCCACTGACAACCCGGGCGGGAAGGACGGGCCTTCCGGTCCTTGCTTCCCACCCGTTCCGCGAGGCCACGCGGTGTGGCCTCGCGAGCGGTTCCTGCCCGGCGCGGCTGGGACGACTCAGCGCCCGCCCAGCAGGTCCGAGTTGAAGGCGAACCCGAGGAGCATGAACGGCATGGCCTCCTGCCGGCTCGGGTGCTTCAGGTACCAGGCCACCATGCCGAGCACCGTGGGGCGGTTGAACATGGTCCCCTCGTCGGTGTTGAAGGCATACGAGGCGACCGGCCCCACGCGCATGTGGCTGTTGTCGACGGTGGTGTTGCCGGAGACGCCCTGGTCCTCGTTGTAACGAGGCCAGACGGCGCTGAAGCGCGCCCCCACCATCCACTGCCCGGACAGGTAGACGACGTCCGAGTCGTTGGTGAAGACCCAGCCCTTGCCGGCCAGGAGCGAGTCCAGCATCGGGTCGTAGAACGTCGTCGCGCCATCGCGCAGCGTCAGGTTCCAGTACTCCAGGCTGAACTTGGCGCGCACCGCGATGGGGCCGACCTTCGCCTGGAGCGTCGGCTCCACCAGGAAGTGGTGGCCGCTGGTGCTGTAGGCGTTGTCCTCGCGCAGGTCCAGGGCGTCATCCGAGAAGTCCTGCAGCGGGTTCGGATACGACTGGAGGAAGCCCATGGTGCCCAGGAAGCGCGTGTACTCGTAGCTGGCGCGCACGTTGAGCAGGGCGATGGGCTGGATTTCGAACTGCGGGCCCACCTTGAGCGAGGCGGGGTTGGCCTTGATGAGGGCCGCGGCGTTGACGAACGTGTCGCGCATCACCGGCGACTCGCTGTCGAACAGCCGCTTCTGGATGACCAGGCGGTTCTGTGTCTCCAGGCCAATGGGGTTGACGCGGAAGAGGTTGAAGCTCGTCAGGTACAACCGGACGTTGGGGATGGGGCGGGGCAGGGGAAGCGGGGACGGCTGATTGGCCGGCGTGACCTCCGGTGGCTGCGGCGTACCCGGCGTCGGAACGTCCGACGGGGTGGGGGTGGCGGCGCTGGGCTGCTGCGCGGCTGCGGGAGACACCAGGCCCAGGCTCAGGCAGAGCGTGCAAAAGGACAGCGATAGACGCTTGAGCATCATCTCGACACTTCCTCGGGAGTGAGGGGGGACCGCGGCGAGGCAGACCGCGGCTCAGCGGTTCAAGAACGACTGGGAGAGGCTTCGGGACTCGTCTGTTCGTCCGTGTGGCGAC
This sequence comes from Myxococcus sp. CA056, assembly GCF_013336715.1. Taxonomy (NCBI): domain Bacteria; kingdom Pseudomonadati; phylum Myxococcota; class Myxococcia; order Myxococcales; family Myxococcaceae; genus Myxococcus; species Myxococcus sp. CA056. The sequence goes on along the minus strand of NZ_JABUMT010000018.1, from coordinate 116,765 downwards.
GCGTCACCGCGTAGCCGAAGATGGCCGCCGTGAAGTACATGACGATGCTGTAGATGGCCGGAGGGATGGCCATGGTCGCGTTGCCGAGCAGCAGCGGACTCATGGCGATGGTCATCGCGAGGATGCCGTTGTGGATGCCAATCTCCATGCCGATGGCCACGGCCTGACGACGCGGCAGGCGGAACAACAGCGGCGTGACGTAGCCGATGGCCATGCTCAGCACGTTGAAGCTCAGCGCGGCCAGCCCCACCTGCTTGAAGTACGCGCCGATGTGCGCGCGCTCCTGGTAGACGGCGGCGGCGATGACGACCGCCAGGAACGCGGCGGACATCAGACGGATGGGCTTGTCCAGGGACTGGGCGATGCCCGGCTTGCGCGAGCGGATGAGCATGCCGATGCTCACCGGGCCCAGCACGATGATGAAGACCTGGAGCACCTTGGAGAACTGCATGGGGACCGCGCGGTCCTCCCCCATGAAGTGCATCAGTGACAGGTTGACGATGAGGGGCAGGGTGACGAGCGTCAGCGCGCTGTTCACCGCCGTCAGCGTGATGTTGAGGGCGACGTCACCGCGGGCCAGGTGGCTGAAGAGGTTCGCCGTCGCTCCTCCAGGAGACGCCGCGAGCAACATCAGCCCCACCGCCAGCTCGGGTCCCAGGCCGAAGGCATGGGCGATGAGCGCGCAGCCGGCGGGAAGCACCAGCATCTGGCACACGAGCCCCACAATCACCGCTCGCGGGTAGACGATGACGCGCTTGAAGTCCGCGAGCGTCAGCGACAGTCCCAGGCCGAGCATGATGACGGCCAACGACAGTGGAATCAGTACCGCGGTGAATACGTTTGACTGCATTCGCCCCCCGCCAATTTTCGGGCGTTTCGTCGCCCGCGCCGCGCTGATGTCTCAAGTGCAATCAAGCGTGGCGCAAACGGGTGTCTCGCTTCAAGCCACCCCCTGGCGATTTGCGACGACGCGCACTCGGCCATGACGCCGGGCGTCATTCATTGTCACATCGATGGAAAGCTACACCTGTACGCGTGTTACCAGGGCCATGCGGGGATGGTGTCACGGATTGCTCAGGGGGGTGTCCTGTTTGCCATCCGGGGTGTTGGTGCGCGCGAAGCGGCGGAAGAAGCTGTCGTCGTTCCAGCGCGGTCGCTCGGGCGCGTTGGCCACGGTGCGCGTCAGGTCGGTGAGCAGCTGGACGAACTTGATGGCGCCGTCCTTGTGGATGGGCTGGCGCAGGTCGTCCGAGGGGGCGTGGTAGTGGCGCGTGTACCAGTCCTTGAAGGTGCGCTCCTCGGGGGAGCCCGGCGCGTAGCCGAACTTGAAGGACAGGGCTGGCACGCCCTGGCGGATGAAGGCGTACTGGTCGCTGCGGATGAAGGTCATGCTGCTCGGGTTGGGGTCGGGCTGGAGCTTCACGCCGTGCGCCGTGGCGACCTCCCGCAGGGGCGCGAGCAGCGTCGATTCGTCCTGGCCGTAGGCCACCACGCGGGTGAAGTCGAACAGCGGCAGGAACATGTCCAGGTTGAAGTTCGCGACGATGGCGTCGCGGGGCACGGTAGGGTGCGCGGCGAAGTAGCGCGAGCCGATCAGCCCCTTCTCCTCACCCGTCACCAGCACGAAGAGGATGGAGCGCTGGGGCTTCTGGGCCTGGAGCGCGCGGGCCACCTCCAGCACGGCGGCCACGCCCGTCGCGTTGTCCATGGCGCCGTTGTAGATGGCGTCGCCGTTGATGGGCGCTCCCACGCCCACGTGGTCCAGGTGCGCGGTGAGGACGACGTACTCCCTGGCCAATACCGGGTCGCTGCCCGGAAGCACGCCCACGACGTTGACGGACGTCACGGGAGTGGAGACCCACTCGGCGCTCGACTGGAGGCGCGTGGGCAGCTCGAAGCGCGGCAGCGGCTTGCTCGCATCCGCCAGCGCGAGCAGCTCCTTGAACGAGTGCGGGCTTCCGGTGAACAGCTTCTCGGCGTGCTCCGGGTTGAAGGAGACGCTCACCTGGAGGCCGGACGTGTCGTCCAGCGAGGTGTCCGCGAAGTTCATCGCCGGCTGGAGGCGCGACAGGGCGGAGCGGGACCAGGGCGTCTCCATGTTCTTCGGATTCAGGAGCACCACGGCGCCCACGGCGCCCGCCTTCTTCAGCGCCTTGACCCGCTCCGCCGCGGAGCTGTGGTGGGCCCGCAGGGGGCCGGGGATGTGAGCGGGGCCTCCGTAGATGAAGACGGCCAGCTTGCCCTGGAGGTCCACGCCCGCGAAGTCGTCATGGTTCGCCTCCGGGATGGAGAGGCCATGGCCCACGAATACCAGGGGGGCGTCCAGCTGACCCGACTCGCCCTGGCGCGGGGAGATGAGGGCCTCGCGACCGACGACGAGCGGCGTGCGCTTGCCCTCGCGAACCAGCGTCAGCCGCGAGCGCGCATCCACCAGTCGCCGCGACACCAGCGCCACCTCCTGGAGGTAGCCCTCGCCAGCGCCGGGCTTCACGCCGAGGCCCGCCAACTGCTCGGCCACGTACGCCGCGGCCTCGCGGTGGCCTTCGCTGCCCGTGTCGCGGCCTCGCAGGCGGTCGTCCGCGAGGAACTGGACGTGGCTCCACCAGCGCTTCACCTCGGGGGATGGCTCCGCGGCGGGGGCCAGCGACGGCAGCAGCAACAGCGAGGTCAGCAGGACGGAACGGGGCAAGGGAGCGCTCGCGGGAAGAGGGGAGACTGTTTCCTCAACGGCCGGCGGAGCATGCCATTCCTTCCGTGCCCGGCCAGGGCGTCCTCCGGCGCACGGCGGGCTCACGCGGGGCGAGACAGGCGCGGCCGGGGTCGGCTAGGAGGGGCCTCCATGAGCCGAGTCCTGGACGAGCTGCTGGAGCTCCTCAAGCTGGAGGTCATCGAGGAGAATCTGTTTCGCGGGAGGAGCCAGGACCTGGGCTTCCGCCAGCTCTTCGGTGGGCAGGTGCTGGGGCAGGCGCTGTCGGCGGCCAGCCAGACGGTGGAGCCCGCGCGGCATGTCCACTCGCTGCATGGCTACTTCCTGCGCCCCGGCGACGCGAGCCTTCCCGTCGTCTACACGGTGGACCGGGTGCGCGACGGCGGCAGCATCAGCACGCGGCGCATCGTCGCCATCCAGAAGGGACAACCCATCTTCACGATGATGGCGTCCTTCCACGGAGACGAGGTCGGTTACGCGCACCAGGCCCCCATGCCGGACGTGCCGCCCCCGGAGAGCCTGCCCACGGACCTGGAGCTGCTGCTGCGTCAGGCGGACAGGATTCCGGCGCGGCTGCGCGAGAAGATCCTCTGCGACAAGCCCATCGAGATGCGGCCGGTGGCGTACATGGACCCGTTCAATCCGGTGCCGGACGAGCCGCGCAAGGCGGTGTGGATTCGCGCCGACGGCGAGCTTCCGGAGGACCCCCAGGTCCACAAGTACGTGCTGGCGTACGCGTCCGACTTCAACCTCATCAGCACCGTGCTGCTGCCGCACGCGGCCAGCTTCTTCCAGCCGCAAGTCATCGGCGCGAGCCTGGACCACGCCCTCTGGTTCCATGGTGACCTGAAGGTGAATGACTGGCTGCTCTACGTCATGGACAGCCCGTGGGCGGGCAACGCGCGAGGCCTGGCGCGAGGCTCCGTCTACACGCGCGACGGACGCCTCGTCGCCTCCGTGGCGCAAGAGGGACTGCTGCGCATCCTCAAGGGCGACAAGGCGAAGTAGCGCGGGGGGCCACCGCTCCGTGAGTGACTCGCGCAGTGATTGCCGCGCGGGGCAGGTCGCGAGCGACGACGTGCGGCACACGCGCCTCGCCCTCGGGATTCCAGGTAGGCTCCGCGCGACGGTGGACACGGAGGTCGTGACGATGCGCGCGGTGGTGTACCAGCACGAGGAGCACGAGGGCGTGGGACTTCTGGGGCCGGCGCTGACGAAGGCGGGCTTCACCCTCGTCAACCGCTTCCGCTCCGCGCGTCACGACGACGTGGACGCGGAGCTGGTGGTGGTGATGGGCGGCCCCATGGGCGTCTACGAGGCGGACCAGCACCCGTTCCTGCGCGAGGAGCTGGCCATCCTCCGCGAGCGACTGGCCAACGAGCGCCCGTCTCTGGGCATCTGCCTGGGCGCGCAGTTGCTCGCCGACGCGGCGGGCGCCGAGGTCTTCGCGGGAAAGAATGGCTTCGAGGTGGGCGTGGGCCCGGTGCGTTGGTCCGCGGAGGGCGTGCGAGACTCCGTCATCGCCGGCGTGCGTCCCCGCACTGTCGTCGCGCACTGGCATGGTGACACGTACAAGGCCGTGCCCGGCGCCACGCTGCTGGCCTCCACGGACCGCTACGTGCAACAGGCCTTCCGGCTGGGCTCGTCGTTCGGTTTCCAGTTCCATCTGGAGCTGACGGCTCGGGAGATGGGGCGCTGGCTGGAGCTGGGCGCGGAAGACCTTCGCCAGCGCGGCAAGGACCTCGCGGAGCTGAAGGCGCAGCTGCCCAAGCTGGAGTCCGCCGAGCGGGAGAACACCGAGCTGCTCCAGCGGCTCGCGGAGCACTTCGCTCAAACAGTGCGCTGAGGCTCTCGCCGCGCCCTCCGACAGCGCGGCACCTCGTGAGGACCTGGAAATTCGCGGAGGAGCTGGGGGCTTTGCCCCTGGGTCCAGATGGCTCCAAGCGAGCGGGTTCGGACCTGGAGGGTGAGGGCCCCTCTGCCTTCCTGTCTCACGGGTGATGTCTCATTCATGTATCGTCTGGCGAATCCGCCGGCGCAGAGGGGGAAGTCAGTCTCGCCGATACAGCGTGCGGATGCGTTGAGGTGGGGATGTGTTGTTTCGGCATGATGCTCACGGTGCTCGCGGGGATGCCCCCGGACGGCATCGCGCAGCTCGAGAAGGTGGAGCGGCTGATGCCGGCGCTCCAGCGGATGGCCGTGGACCCGGAGCTGGTTCAGGCGGTGCTCGCCCAGAACTCGCGCGGGGCTTCACTGGTTTCCATTCGCGCGGATGATGACGCGTGGCTCGCCACTCCGGCGATGACGCCCTTCAAGCAGCGCGTGCTCGACGCCGCCTGTTCACGGGTGCTTGCTCGCCACCGCACCTCCCTGGGCCGCGACAAGGTGGCGGAGGCGTTCGTGATGGATCGCCAGGGCGCGCTGGTGGGCGCCACGCGGCGGACGTCCGATTACTGGCAGGGTGACGAAGACAAGTTCCGGGTGCCGTTCAAGCAGGGGCGGGTGCTGCGCGAGCACCCCTTCTTCGACGAGTCCTCGCAAGCCTACGTCATCCAGGTCTCCCTTCCTGTCCGCGACCGTGGCCGTGTCATCGGCGCCGTCACCGTCGGACTCTCCCTGCTGGACCTCTGAAGACTCACGCGGACCGCCATGCGCCTGCTCGACGCCCTCTCCCTCCGCACCCGCCTGACGCTGGCGGTCTCCCTGCTCACGCTCTTCGCGTTGCTGCCACTCAACATCCTCGGCCGGCTCTTCATCTCCGACAACCTGCAGGAGCAGATACACGCGACCTTGAGGGTGGAGGCCCAGGGCCTCAGGGACCTCGTCGAGTCCACACTGGCGGAGCGCGAGGCGAACGCCCGGAGCTGGTCGGAGGACGCCATCCTCCGAGGCGCGCTGCTCTTCGACACCTTCGACAAGAGCGACGCGGTGCTCGTTGCCCTGGAGAAGCGTCATCCGACCTTCGCGGGCCTCGTGCTCTTCACCGAGGACGGCCGCGCCGTGTCCGCCAGCGAGGCGCGGCTGCGCAAGGCCTACGAGGGACACGAGGGCGAGGTGCGCGCCTCCGGCTGGTTTCGCGCCGCGCTGAACGGGACGCTGGACACCACGGGCTTCACGAAGGTGGACCCGTTCTTCGAGCGGACGGTGCTGCCGCTCGCGGTGCCCGTGCTGAGCCCCATCAGCGGCGCGCGCATCGGCGTGCTCCTGGCCGCCTACGAGTGGAGCCAGGTGGGGCAGGTGGTGGCCCCCGCGCTGGAGCGCTCCCGGGCCCGAGGCCAGCGGAGCTTCGCCCTGGAGATCCTCGGCGCGGACGGCATGAGCCTCTTCGACACGCACGAGCGCGACCTCTCGCGTCCCGACGACGTCGTCCGCGTGGAGTCCATCAACGAGAACTCGGTCCGTGACGTCGGCGATGGCTGGCGCTTCGTGGCCACGGTGGACCCGGAGGACGCCTACGCCCCGCTGGAGCAGGCGAGCAGGGGGGCCATCGCCCTGACGGTGCTCTCGCTCGTCGTCGCGGGCGTGGGGGGCTGGCTCCTGGCGCGCGGAGCCACCGGCCCCATCGCCCGGCTGAGCGAAGTGGTGGGCCGCGTCGTGCGCGAGGGCGACCTCACCCAGCAGGTGGAGGTGTCCAGCCGCCGCGACGAGGTGGGGCAGTTGGCCGCTTCCTTCTCCCAGATGATGGAGCACCTGCGCGAGTCCACGCGTGGCCTCCAGCAGGGCACCAAGGTGCTGGGGCAGACGGTGGCGGAGCTCACCGCCGCCGCCGCGCAGCAGGAGCGCACCCTGACGAAGCAGGCCGCGGCCCTCCAGGAGACGCAGGTGACGGCCCAGGAGATCAAGCAGACGTCACTGATGGCCGCCGAGCGCTCCCAGGCCGTGCTTGGCGTCACCGCGCGAGCCCGCGAGGTGGGGCGCTCCGGCGAGGCTACCGTCTCCGCGAGCCTCCAGGGATTCGAACAACTGCGCGAGCAGGTGGGCCGCGTGGCCGACAGCATCTCCGCCCTCAACGAGCGCACCCAACAGATTGGCGGAATCACCCAGACGGTGAAGGACCTGGCGGACCAGTCCAACATGCTCGCGCTCAACGCGGCCATCGAGGCCGTTCGCTCCGGCGAGCATGGCAAGGGCTTCGGCGTGGTGGCGCGCGAGATTCGCAGCCTCGCGGACCAGTCCATCACCTCCACTGCCCGCGTGCGGGAGATCCTCGAGGACATCCGCCAGTCCATCCAGGGATCCGTCACGCTGGCCGTGCAGAGCCAGGGCAGCGCTGAAACCGGATTGGACCAGGTCCGTGCCAGCGGCGACAGCCTCCGCGAGCTGACCGGCATCATCCAGGACAACGCCTCCGCCGCTCAGCAGATCGCCGCCGCCGTGACGCAGCAGAACGCCGGCGTCGCCCAGATCTTCATCGCCGTGACGGACCTGTCCCGGATGATGGAAGAGTCCATGCAGGGTTTGCAGAGCGCTCAGCGGATTACCGCGTCGCTGCGTGACGTGGCCGCGCGGATGGAGACGGTGGCGGCCACATACCGCGTCTAGTCATTGTTGAGGGGGTAACACTCGCAGTGGTTTGCGGGAGCGCACTCCAAGTAAACATGAATTATGCGCAACCCGGGGATTCCTGGAGCCATTCCGGTTCCCTGGAGTCCCCGTTCCGTTGGTCCTTCATCTGAAGGAGCACCGCATGCGCAGCGTCGTGAAAGCCGCCGTATTCATGGCAGTGATGGCGACGTCCCAGGCGTGGGGATTCGACCCCCCCGCCGCACCCCCCAAGGGCTCACTGGCGAGCCAGGCGTTCTTCAAGCCTGAGCTGTCGCTGGCCAGTGGTCAGGTGCCTCTGAACGAGGCCCTGCCCAAGCTGAGCCCCGATGTGGCGAAGGTCTGGGACGACTTCTTCGCTCGTAACGGGAACAACTTCGAGATCTACGTCGACTCCGTCACGGGTACCGCAGCAAACATCCAGGGCGCCATTCCGCTCATCCCGGGCAATGGCGTGGGCAACAAGCTGACGCTGGGCAGCCTGGGCAGGCAGCTCGGGCGTTCGGTGGACAAGGTGGATGGCGGCGTCGTCGCCGACCTCGTCTACAAGTTCGTGGAAGCCAACCGCGACGCGGTGGGCGTGGACATGCTCCAACTGGGCCAGGCCCGGGTGGATCAGATCACCCCGGACCTATGGCAGGTCTCCATCGTCCAGCAGCACCAGGGCATCCCCGTCCGGTATGGACGGCTGGCGGCCACCATCAGTCACGGTAACCTGATTCTGCTGGGTACCGAGTCGTGGACGAACGTGGGGCTCTCGCCCATGCCGCTGGTGGACGCGGACCGGGCGATGGTCGTCGCGCACGAGCGCTTCGGCCTCTACGAGAGCCCGGCCGACGTCTGGCAGGCGCCCAAGCTGGAGGTCGCGCCGGTCTCCGTTCCGGGCGCGGGCTTCGGCAAGGGCATGGGCCACCAGCTCGTGTGGACGTACGGCTTCCAGCTCCAGAACGAGAGCGAGCGCTGGAAGGTGACGGTGGATGCCGCCACCGGTGACGTGCTCGCACTGGAGGACGACAACCACTACTTCGACCAGTCGGTGAAGGGCGGCGTCTACCCGTTCACCAACACGGGTTCGCCCCCGGGTTGCCCGGCGGGCTCGTTCTGCGGCGTCCTGCAGCCCAACTACCCCATGCCCTGGGCCAACGTCGGGACGAACGTCTTCACGGACGGCTACGGCGTTTACGACTACACGGCCGGGACGACGACCACGACACTCGCGGGCCGCTACATCCGGATCGTCGACACGTGCGGCGCCATCAGCGGCACCGGCACGGGCAACATCAACTTCGGGAACGGAACCGTCACGTGCCCCACGCCCACGAGCGGCAACACCGCGGCGACCCGCAGCGCGTTCTATGAGCTGAACCGCATCAAGGAGCTGGCCCGTGGCTGGCTGCCCACCAACGCGTGGCTGCAGGCGTCCATGACGGCCAACGTCAACATCAACAACACCTGCAACGCCTTCTGGAACGGCTCCACGGTCAACTTCTACCGCAGTGGTGGTGGCTGCCGGAACACGGGTGAGATTGGCGCCGTGTTCGACCACGAGTGGGGCCACGGCATGGACGACAACGACACGGCCGGCACGTTGAGCAACTCCAGCGAGGCCTACGCCGACATCGCGTCCATGTACCGCCTGCCGTTCAACCCCGCCGCCACTCCCACCAGCGGCCAGTCTCCCGCGTCGTGCGTGGGCTACGGCTTCTTCCAGACCCTCAACAATGGTTGCGGCATGACGGCGGATGGGACGGGTTACAACGTGAACGAGGCGCAGGCGGGGGCCGCGTGGTGCGCGACCAACTGCTCGGGTGTCCGCGACGCTGACTACGCGGCCCACAACCCGCCGACGCCCACCACGCCGCAGAACTTCGTCTGCCCCCGCTGCTCCACCGGCACGGGGCCGTGCGGCCGGCAGACGCATTGCGCCGCGTCTCCGGTGCGTCAGGCGGCGTGGGACTTCATCGCCCGCGACCTGCGGTCCGCTCCGTTCAACTACGACTGGAACACGGCCCAGAACATCGGCAACAAGGTGTTCTACCAGGGCAGCGGCAACATCGGCTCGTGGCACGCCTGCAACTGCACCGCGGGCACGTCGGATGGCTGCGCGGCCACCAACGGCTACAAGCAGTGGCTGGCGGCGGATGACGACAACGGCAACATCAACGATGGCACGCCGCACATGACGGCCATCTACGCCGCGTTCAACCGTCACAACATCGCATGTGCCACGCCGGTGGCTGTGAACAGCGGCTGTACGGGTGGCCCGACGGCGGCGCCGACCGTTTCGGTGACGCCGGCCACGGGTCAGGTGTCGCTGAGCTGGGGCGCCGTCAGCGGCGCGACGCAGTACTGGGTGATGAAGTCCGACGGCATCAACGGCTGCACGTACGGCAAGGCCCGCGCGGCCACCGTGACGGGCACCAGCTACGTGGACACCGAGGTGCTCACCGGCCACAACACCTGCTACTCGGTGGTGGCCGCGGGCAGCAGCGCCGCCTGCTACGGCGCGTCCAGCACCTGCACCTGCGTGAGCCCGCTGTAGTCCGGCGGCTCACCGGGACATCACCGGCACGGCGGGAGCGCGCTGGAGTGGGGCGCTCCCGCGGTTGACGGCAAGTGGTTCCGAGGCGGCCTTCTCCATGGAGGCCGCCTCTTCATGCTGATTCCGTGTGACGCGAAGGAGCACGACATGCACAGCGTCGTGAAAGCCGCCGTATGTATGGCAGTGATGGCGACGTCCCAGGCGTGGGGATTCGACCCCCCCGCCGCACCCCCCAAGGGCTCACTGGCGAGCCAGGCGTTCTTCAAGCCTGAACTTTCACTGGCCAGTGGACAGGTGCCTCTGAACGAGGCCTTGCCCAGGCTGAGCCCCGACGTGGCGAAGGTCTGGGACGATTTCTTCGCTCGTAACGGGAACAACTTCGAGATCTACGTCGACTCCGTCACGGGTACCGCGGCAAACATCCAGGGCGCCGTTCCACTCATCCCGGGCAATGGCGTGGGCAACAAGCTGACGCTGGGCAGCCTGGGCAGGCAGCTCGGGCGTTCGGTGGACAAGGTGGATGGCGTCGTCGTCGTCGACCTCGTCTACAAGTTCGTGGAGGCCAACCGCGACGTGGTGGGCGTGGACATGCTCCAACTGGGCCAGGCCCGGGTGGATCAGATCACCCCGGACCTGTGGCAGGTCTCCATCGTCCAGCAGCACCAGGGCGTGCCGGTCCGGTATGGGCGACTGGCGGCCACCATCAGTCACGGTAACCTGATTCTGCTGGGCACCGAGTCGTGGGCCAACGTGGAGATTGCCCCCATGCCGCTGGTGGACGCGGACCGGGCGATGGTCGTCGCGCACGAGCGCTTCGGCCTCTACGAGAGCCCTGCCGACATCTGGCAGGCGCCCACGCTGGAGGTCGCGCCGGTCTCCATTCCGGGCGCGGGCTTTGGGAAGGGCATGGGCCACGAACTGGTGTGGACGTACGGCTTCCAACTCCAGGATGAGCATGAGCGCTGGAAGGTGACAGTGGATGCGGTCACCGGTGAAGTGCTCGCGCTTGAGGACGACAACCACTACGCCTCGGTCAACGGTGGTGTCTATCCGTACACCAACACGGGCGTGCCCTCGCCATGCACCGCGGGCTCGTTCTGCGGCTCGATGCAGCTGCGCTACCCCATGCCCTGGGCCGATGTCGCGCCGGGTGTCTTCGCGGATGGCTATGGGGTGTTCAGTCCTCCCCAAATCGCGACCACGACGCTGACGGGCCGCTACCTTCGCGTCGTTTCCACCTGTCCACTCAGCGTCAGCGCCACGGGCCCGGGGGGCGACATCTCTCTGGGGATAGTCGATGGTGTTTGCGGAACTCCCGACGGTGGAAACACCAGGGCGACCCGCACCGCGTTCTACGAGCTGAACCGCATCAAGGAACTCGCCCGTGGCTGGCTGCCCACCAATGCGTGGCTGCAGGCGTCCATGACGGCCAACGTCAACCTCAACAACACCTGCAACGCCTTCTGGAACGGCTCCACGGTCAACTTCTACCGCAGCGGCGGTGGCTGCCGGAACACGGGTGAGATTGGCGCCGTGCTCGACCATGAGTGGGGCCACGGCATGGACGACAACGACACGGCCGGCACGCTGAGCAACTCCAGCGAGGCCTACGGTGACATCGCGGCCATGTACCGCCAGCCGTTCAACCCCGCATCCACAGCGACCACCGGCAGGTCACCTGCCTCGTGCGTGGGGTACGGCTTCTTCCAGACCCTCAACAATGGTTGCGGGATGACGGCGGATGGGACGGGCTACAACGTGACCGAGGCGCAGACCGGGGCCGCGTGGTGCGCGACCAATTGCTCGGGCGTCCGCGATGCCGACTACGCGGTCCACAACCCGCCGACGCCCACCACGCCGCAGAACTTCGTCTGCACCCGCTGTTCCAACGGCACGGGCCCGTGCAGCCGGCAGGTGCATTGCGCCGGGTCTCCAGTACGTCAGGCGGCGTGGGACTTCGTCGCCCGCGACCTCCAGCTCCCTCCGTTCAACTACGACTGGAACACGGCGCAGAACATCGGCAACAAGGTGTTCTACCAGGGCAGTGGCAACGTCGGCTCATGGCACGCCTGCAACTGCACCGCGGGTACGTCGGATGGCTGCGGGGCCACCAACGGCTACAAGCAGTGGCTGGCAGCGGATGATGACAACGGCAACATCAACGATGGCACGCCGCACATGACGGCCATCCACGCCGCGTTCAGCCGCCACAACATCGCCTGTTCTACGCCCGCGCCGGTGAACAGCGGATGTACGGGTGGCCCGACGGCGGCGCCCACTGTCACCGTGATACCGACCGCTGAACAGGTCTCTCTGAGCTGGAGCCCCATCAGCGGCGCGACACAGTACTGGGTGATGAAGTCGGACGGCGTCAACGGCTGCACGTACGGCAAGGCGCGCGTCGCCACCGTGACGATCACCAGCTACGTGGACACCGAGGTGCTCACCGGCCACAACACCTGCTACTCGGTGATGGCCGCGGGCAGCAGCGCCGCCTGCTACGGCGCGTCCAGCACCTGCACCTGCGCGAGCCCGCTGTAGTCCATCGCGGCGCCCCAGGGCGTCGGCGCGGAGGGGGCACGCTGAAAAGGTGCTCCCCACCGTTGACGGCGCATTCATTCGAGGTGGCTTCCCTGCAGGAGAGGCCACCTCGTGGGTTCGCACTTCCGCACCTGGCCAATGATGCGTCCTGTTGGTCCTTCATCTGAAGGAGCACCGCATGCGCAGCGTCGTGAAAGCCGCCGTATGTATGGCAGTAATGGCGACGTCCCAGGCGTGGGGCTTCACCCCTCCCGCCACTCCTCCGAAGGGCTCCCTGGCGAGTCAGGCGTTCTTCACGCCTGAGCTGTCCTTGGCCAGTGGGCAAGTGCCGCTCAAAGAGGCCCTGCCCAAGCTGAGCCCGGATGTAGCGAAGGTCTGGGACGACTTCTTCGCTCGCAACGGGAACAACTTCGAGATCTACGTCGACTCCGTCACGGGTACCGCGGCGAACATCCAGGGCGCCGTTCCACTCATCCCGGGCAATGGCGTGGGCAACAAGCTGACGCTGGGCAGCCTGGGCAGACAGCTCGGGCGTTCGGTGGACAAGGTGGATGGCGTCGTCGTCGTCGACCTCGTCTACAAGTTCGTGGAGGCCAACCGCGCCGCGGTGGGCGTGGACATGCTCCAACTGGGCCAGGCCCGGGTGGATCAGATCACCCCGGACCTGTGGCAGGTCTCCATCGTCCAGCAGCACCAGGGCGTGCCGGTCCGGCATGGACGGCTGGCGGCCACCATCAGCCACGGTAACCTGATTCTGCTGGGCACCGAGTCGTGGACGAACGTGGCGCTCTCGCCCATGCCGCTGGTGGACGCGGACCGGGCGATGGTCGTCGCGCACGAGCGCTTCGGCCTCTATGAGAGCCCGGCCGCCGTCTGGCAGGCGCCCACATTGGAGGTCGCGCCGGTCTCCATTCCGGGCGCGGGCTTCGGCAAGGGCATGGGCCACCAGCTCGTGTGGACGTACGGCTTCCAGCTCCAGGGTGAGCATGAGCGCTGGAAGGTGACGGTGGATGCGGCTACCGGTGACGTGCTCGCGCTCGAGGACGACAACCACTACGCCTCGGTCAACGGCGGTGTCTATCCGTACACCAACACGGGCGTGCCCGCGACGTGTCCGGCGGGCTCGTTCTGCGGCGCGATGCAGCTGCGCTACCCCATGCCCTGGGCCGATGTCGCGCCGGGTGTCTTCGCCGATGGCCATGGAGTGTTCAGTCCTCCTCCTCCTCCCCAAATCGCGACCACGACGCTGACGGGCCGCTACCTTCGCGTCGTTTCCACCTGTCCGCTCAGCGTCAGCGTCACGGGCCCGGACGGCGATATCGCGCTGGGGACAGTCGATGGTGTTTGCGGAACTCCCGACGGTGGAAACACCAGGGCGACCCGCACCGCGTTCTACGAGCTGAACCGCATCAAGGAACTCGCCCGTGGCTGGCTGCCCACCAATGCGTGGCTGCAGGCCTCCCTGACGGCCAACGTCAACATCAACAACACCTGCAACGCGTTCTGGAACGGCTCCACGGTCAACTTCTACCGCAGCGGCGGTGGGTGCCGGAACACGGGTGAGATTGGCGGCGTGCTCGACCACGAGTGGGGCCATGGCATGGACGACAACGACACGGCCGGCACGCTGAGCAACTCCAGCGAGGCCTACGGTGACATCGCGGCCATGTACCGCCAGCCGTTCGACCCCGCGTCCACGGCGACCATCGGAAGGTCTCCTGGCTCTTGCGTGGGCTACGGCATCTACCTGACCTTCGCCACGGGCTGCGGCGCGACGGAGGATTTGACGGGCCGCCTCGTGAACGAGGCGCAGACGGGGGCCCCGTGGTGCGCGACCAACTGCTCGGGCGTCCGCGATGCGGACTACGCGGCCCACAACCCGCCGACGCCCACCACGCCGCAGAACTTCGTCTGCACCCGCTGCTCCATCGGCACGGGTCCGTGCGGCCGGCAGGTGCATTGCGCCGGGTCTCCAGTACGTCAGGCGGCGTGGGACTTCGTCGCCCGCGACCTCCAGCTCCCTCCGTTCAACTACGACTGGAACACGGCCCAGAACATCGGCAACAAGGTGTTCTACCAGGGCAGCGGCAACATCGGCTCGTGGCACGCCTGCAACTGCACCGCGGGCACGTCGGATGGCTGCGCGGCCACCAACGGCTACAAGCAGTGGCTGGC
>NZ_JABUMT010000018.1:66439-102158 GCF_013336715.1 Myxococcus sp. CA056 | reverse complement strand
CCCAGAACATCGGCAACAAGGTGTTCTACCAGGGCAGCGGCAACATCGGCTCGTGGCACGCCTGCAACTGCACCGCGGGCACGTCGGATGGCTGCGCGGCCACCAACGGCTACAAGCAGTGGCTGGCTGCGGATGACGACAACGGCAACATCAACGATGGCACGCCGCACATGACGGCCATCCACGCCGCGTTCAGCCGCCACAACATCGCCTGTGCCACGCCCACGCCCATGAACAGCGGATGCACGGGAGGCCCGACGGCGAAGCCCACTGTCACCGTGATACCGGCCGCTGAACAGGTCTCACTGAGCTGGTCCCCCGTCGCTGGTGCGACGCAGTACTGGGTGATGAAGTCGGACGGGGTCAACGGCTGCACATACGGCAAGGCGCGAGTCGCCACCGTGACGAGCACCAGCTACGTGGACACCGAGGTCCTCACGGGCCACAACACCTGCTACTCGGTGGCGGCCGCTGGCAGCAGCGCCGCCTGCTACGGCGCGTCCAGCACCTGCACCTGCGTGAGCCCGCTGTAGTCCGGCGACTCACCGGCACGGTGGGACGGTGCTCCCACCTCTGCCAGCGCGCAGTTACTCGAGGCGGCTTCCTTCCGGGGAGGCCGCCTCGTTCGTCAGAGTTTCAGCTCCCACGTCTCGCCGATGAGTCCCTCTCCGAACTCCTCGTGGGGTTCCGCGCTGGCGCGCGCGAAGCCGGCGCCCTCGTAGACGCGACGCGCGGCATGGAGCTGGCTGTCCGTCCACAGTCGCACCTTCCGGTAACCGGCTTCACGGGCGAAGGTCACACACGCGTCCACCAACCGGGTACCGATGCCCAGCCCGCGCGCCGAGGGCTCCACCAACAGCAGCCTCAGCTTCGCCACCGTCTTCGTGTCCCGGACCAGGAACACGGAGCCGACACTTCGCCCATTCACCTCGGCGATCCAACAGCGCTCCCGGGCGGGCTCCTGCTCCAGGATGAACTTCGCGGCGACGCTGGCGACCAGCGCCTCGAAGCGCTCGTCCCAGCCGTACTCCTGGCTGTACAGCACGCCGTGCCGGTGGATGACCCAGCCGATGTCCCCAGGGCGGTGGGGGCGCAGCACGACGTCGGCGCTCGACGCAGGGGGCTTCTCACCCAGCAGTTCCTGGATGGTCTGCATGGCATCGAGGAGCCGCTGGCGCGCGTCGGTCTTCAGCGGGGAGATGAGCGCGCGGATGGAGTCGTGGGAGCGGCTGTTGAGCCGCTCGTAGGTCTGCTCTCCCTTCGCCGTCAGGCGCACCAGGTGCTGGCGACCGTCCGTCGCGGAGGTCACCTTTTCGATGAGCCCCTGCGTTCCGAAGTTGCGGAGCAGGCGACTGAGGTAGCCCGGGTCCAACGCCAGCTCGCGGCTCAGCTCCGCCGCAGTGGGAGTCTCCCGGTGGAACAGCTCGTAGATGACGCGGGCCTCGGTCAGCGAGAACTCGCTGTTCAAGAGCCCCTCGTCCAGCACGCCAATCTTCTGCGTGTAGAAGCGATTGAAGTGCCGCACCGCCGCCACGCCTTGGTCCCGTCGAGTCTGTGCCATTCAGTCCTGTCTCCAAGGCGCCGTGCCGTTCGAGGTCATTGTCGGGGAAGCCGTTGACTCAGGCAACCAGTTGGCTCACGGCGCCGGTGGGCGCGCCGCATAGCGCTCCGCCAGGACCGAGCAGACGAGCAGCTGGAGCTGGTGGTAGAACATGAGGGGCAGGACGATGAGCCCCAATCCAGGGTGCGCGCCAAAGAGGAGCCGCGCCATGGGCACCCCCGAGGCCAGCGTCTTCTTCGAACCGCAGAAGACCGCGGCGATCTCATCCTCCGTGGAGAACCGCAGTCTGCGCGCCGTCAGCGTGCTCAGGGTCAGCACGGTGGCGAGGATGAGCACCGCGCCCCCCAGGATGAGCGCGACGATGGCGCCGCCATGGCGACTGAAGATGCCGGACGCGACGGAGTCGCAGAACGAGGCGTAGACGAGCACCAGGATGAACAGCCGGTCCACGCCGTTGGTGTACTTGCGGTAGCGGGCGAAGAACGCGCCGAGCAGCGGCCGTGCGAGCTGCCCCAGCGCCAGCGGCAAGAGCAGCAGCAGGGACAGTTTGAGGATGGCGTCCCCCAGCGAGAGCGACTGCCCGGTGGTGCGCGCCAGAAGCCCGACGATGAGCGGCGTGAGGAAGATGCCGAGCAGGCTGGACAGGCTCGCGTCGAAGATGGCCCCCGCCACGTTGCCCCGGGCGACGCCCGTCATCGCCACGGACGAGGAGATGGTGGACGGCACCGCGCACAGGAACAGGAAGCCGAGCGACACGTCCGCCGGCACCCACGCCCCGAAGACGAGGTTGAGCACGAGCCAGAGGGCGGGGAACACCCCGAAGGTGAACGACTGCACCAGCACGTGCAGGCGCCACTGGAGCGCCCCGGCCCTGAGCTGGGCCATGGGCATGCCCAGCCCGTGGAGGAAGAACACGGCGAAGATGCCGACGTTGGTGACGACGTCGGCATGCATCGCGCCGCCGGACCGGCCGAAGTCCGGGAAGAGGAGAGCGAGCCCGACGGCACCGAGCATCCCCAGGAGGAACCAGTCCCGCGCGAGCCGCTTGACGAGGCGTAGAGACATGTCGGGGGCTGAATACTCCCTGCCTCGGGAGACCTCCAGCCCCCTGTGTCTCCAGGGTCAGTCGTCCACCCGGAACTCCACCACCAGGCCCGCGTGGTCCGACGGCCAGAGGCCGGAGTTCGTGCGGTCGTCAATCAGGGTGCCCACCACCACCGCGGACTGGGGATTGACGTTGTCCCCGGCGTACAGCACCAGGTCGATGCGCTCGTCGAGCGCATCCGTGTTGGCGTCGTTCACCGTCTCGCTGAAGCAGCACGTGAAGCCGTCACCCGTGCCCACCGTGGACCAGGCATCCACGAGCCCCGTCCCCGGGCCGACGATGGTGGGATAGCCGGTGGTGGCCGCGCCCGGTCCGGTGTTCAGGTCTCCGACGACGATGAGCGGCCGGTCATAGGTGTTGACGAGGGCGGCCAGCTCCGTGGCCTGGTTCTCGTTGCCGGGCCGCAACGTCTCCAGGTGGGTGTTGACGAAGGTGATGCGCGCGCCGTCCACCGTGGCGTCCAGCTTGTTGAAGCCACGCAGGAAGCGAATCGACGCGCCGCCCACGGGCACCTCCTGGGCATAGGCGTAGTTGCCCGTCACCACGTTGGCGATCTGCACGTCACCGCGCGCCAGGATGACGTCCCGGTCCGTGAGCCGCACGTCCGTGAGGTCCGTCGCATTGCCCGCGAGCGCCGCAGGGACCTCCGCGTCCGCGTTCTGCACCGTCGCGGCGGCGCGGTAGTTGAGCCCCCGGCTCTGCAGCTCCGCCAGCAGGATGGCCAGGAAGTCGTACGTCACGGTCTGCGCGTTGGGCACCGGGTTGGAGGCGAAGTCGCTCGGGCTCTGGGTCCGGTAGAGGGAGACTTCCTGCAGGCCGACGAGGGCCGGGTTGGTGCTCTGGATTTCGTCCGCGATGGCCTTGGCGCGCTCGGGGAAGTTCGTCGCCTGCACCGTCGTGTAGAGCTGCGCGGCGATGGCGGGAATCTGCTGGGGCGTCTGCGCCGTGGCGAGCAGCTCGATGTTGCCGCCGAGGTAGAGGTTGCGGGTCATCACCTTGAACTGGGCGGCGCCCGGCACGACGGAGTCATCACCGTCGTCGTCATTGCAGGCGACGAGGCACAGCGGAGCGCACGCGAGCAGCGGCGCGAGACGAAGGAAGCGAAGTGGGGTCATGGGGCCGATGGGGGCAAGGGTGGAGTGCCGCGAATCCGGCCCCGTTCCCGCATGACAGGCAAAAGGATTCCCAGCGCCGCGTCAGCTCACGCACAGCCGTCGGCACTGGAGTGTTCAAAGCCCCGCTGGCCCTCGGCTGTAAGGCAGAGCGAGGTGTTCGCCAGGAGGCGGAAGCGTGAGCGCGCGCAGCCCGTCTCCGCTCCACGTGACGAAGCAGAGTTCGGTCGACTCCAGGGCCCTTCCGAAGTCGAAGTGCACGCGCGTGAATCCCCCCTCGTTCGACTCCAGCACCGTGACGTTCAGGTCCCCCAGCCGCAGCTTCGTGCCGATGGGCGGCGGCGTGTCCCGATTGACCAGCTCCCAGAACCCCGGGTGTCGCGGTGTGCCGCTCACGACGAGGTCGAACGCCTCCGGGGAGGTCCGCTCGAGGACATGGTCATGTGGCGCGGCGCTGAGCAGCCGGTAGAGGCGAGGGGCGCGGCCCTGGAGCAGCATGGCGGCGGGCACGTAGAGCGAGATGCTCGGGTCCGCGGCGGCCACCATGACCATCGTCCCCGCGCAGGGCGGGGCCTCGCGGGCGATGCGCCACTGCGCGTCCGCGATGCGGCCCAGCGCCACGCCCAGGCCCACTCGGAACAAGGGGCCCAGCACGCAGTGGCCCAGTACGAGCACCACGACAGCGGACCGGAGCAGGATCTGGTGGCGGCGAGGGAGGGTGGCCTCTCGTGCCGCCGCCCAACCCCGGAGGATGAGCACCGCGACCAGTGCGCTCCCCGCGAGCAGCGGCACCATGAGGACGCGTCCTCCGATGATTCCCGCCGCGCCGGGAATCGTGGCCGCCAGGCCCCCGGGCAACAGCCAGCGCAGGGTGCCGCGCTCCTGTTCGGACAGGCGCGACTGGAGGGCGCGCAGCATCAGCAGCGCGCCCACGGTGGCGAGCGCGCCCCAGGCCGCGAAGCCGGAGTGCAGCTCTGGGGTTCCTGAGGCCGCGTCGGACGGCGTGGCCACCACCAGCTCCCCCACGAGGATGCACACGCGCTGGAGGAGCGTGGCGAGGAAGGCCCCAGGCGCGCCAATCGGGTCCAGATAGCCGCCGCTGCCGCGCGCGCCGTAGCCCTGACTCGCATAGAAGAAGAGGTAGGCCGTGACGAGCAGCGCGTAGGGCGCGAGCCGCCGCGCGCACTGGCGCCACCCCTCGCGGCGGCCGAAGACCTCATAGGCACCGATGAGCCCCACCGCGCCCAGCGCGGCCTCGCCGGAGAACAACGCGGCCACCAGGGCGAGCGGCGCGAGGACTCGGCCGGGCTTCCAGTCTTCTTCGCGGTAGCGCAGGTGGGCGGCCAGGGCGAGCAGTCCCAGGAGCGCGGAGACGAGCGGGTGGCGCGCGGCGAGCCAGGCCACCGGGAACAGGTGCGCGGCGGCCACCGCGTAGAGGACCGTGGCCAGCGCGGCCAGCGAAGGTGGCAACAGCCGCCGGTGCAGCCAGCCGACCAGCGTCACCAGTGCCAGGAACCAGGCGAGGCTGTGCAGGTGCGCGGGGAAGGGGGCGTCGTCGAAGAGCCACGCGTCGGCGGTGAGCAGCGCGCTGGGCAGGGGACGGAAGAAGCGCACCGACAGCGAGTCCGACGCCCACCAGGGCAAGAGCCCGGACTCCCTCAACCGGGCCGGGTCCGTGCGCGGGCCGCCCACGAACTCGTAGAGCGTCAGCGGTCCCCAGTCACCCAGGGACGCCACCTGTCCGGAGAGGGCGAGCCGGTGCACCAGGTCATCGAGCAGCAGCCCCACGCGCAAGGACGGCAGCGAGACGAGGATGCCCAGCCCCAACGCCAGGATGAGCGAGCGGGGCCAGCTTCGCCATGCTCCAGCCGTCCTCGCGCGAGATGAACATTCCGCCATGGAGACCTCCACCTTCGCCCGAATGCGTCAGGCGCTTCAAGGCGGGGTGCGGCATGGGCCGCGCGCTCCCACGGCATTGCCCCGCGCGCCGGGTTCCGTCACGATGGGGACATGAACATGAATTCACCTTCAGGTCGATGCGCGGTGGTGACGGGGGCCGCGCACGGCATCGGTCTCGCGGTGGCGGAGTCGCTGGCCGCCCAGGGGATGAAGGTGTTGCTGGCGGACCTGGACGAGGTGGCGGGGGTCCAGGCCGCGACGCGACTTCCAGGGGCGCTCTTCCAGCGCACGGACGTGTCGTCGCGCGAGGATTGTCGGGCGCTGGTGGGGCGGGCCGAGCGGGAGTGGGGGCGGCTGGACATCCTGGTGAACAACGCGGGCGTGCAGCACGTGGCGCCGGTGGAGGAGTTCCCCGAGGAGCGCTGGGAGCAGCTCATCCGCATCATGCTGGTGGGGCCCTTCGTGCTGACGCGGCACGCGCTGCCGCTGATGTATGCCCGGAAGTGGGGACGCATCATCAACGTGTCCTCGCTCCATGGGCTGGTCGCCTCGCCGTACAAGTCCGCGTACGTGTCCGCCAAGCACGGGCTGATGGGCCTGACGAAGACGGTGGCGCTGGAGGCCGCGGACCGGGGCGTCACGGTGAACGCCGTGTGCCCCAGCTACGTGCGCACGCCGCTGGTGGAGAAGCAGATCGCCGACCAGGCGCGAATCCACGGCCTCACCGAAGCGGAGGTCGTGGAGAAGATCATGCTCGCGCCCGCGGCGGTGAAGCGGCTGCTGGAGCCCGAGGAGGTCGCCGCCTATATCGGATTCCTGTGCTCGGACGCCGCGGGGGGCATCACGGGGTCCGCGCAGGTGATGGACTGCGGCTGGACGGCTCGCTGAGCGCGTCCCCGGTGGGGGGCGCCTCCGTGAGCTGGGCGCGGTAGGTCTCCGCGGACAGCCAGACGGAGACGAGCGTGACGACGGCCAGGGCCACCATGTAGAGCGACACTGGCCACGCCTGTCCACCCGAGCGGGCCAGCAGCGCGGTGGCGATGACGGGCGACAGGCCTCCGGCGAACACCGACGCCATCTGGTAGCCGAGCGAGGCCGCGCTGTAGCGGACGCGGGTGCCGAACAGCTCCGAGAAGAAGCTGGCCTGCGGGCCGTACATGGCCGCGTGGGCGATGATGCCCAGCGTAATCGCCAGCCAGATGAGCCCCGTCTCCTTCGTGTCGAGCAGCCAGAAGAAGGGGAAGGCCATCAGCCCACAGCCCAGCGCGCCGGCGAGGTAGACGGGACGTCGGCCGAAGCGGTCCGACGCCGCGCCGAACGCGGGAATCGCCACCAGGTGGACGGACGTGGCGATGAGCACGCCGTTGAGCAGCGTGGTGCGTGGCAACCCCAGCCGCTCCGTGCCATAGGAGAGGACGAACGTGGTGATGATGTAGAAGAAGCCGTTCTCCGCGAAGCGCGCCCCCATGGCGAGGAGGATCTGCCGGGGGTACTGGCGAAGCGCGTCCATGACCGGGAGGCTCTCGGCGGCCTCCTGCTTCGGGCGCGCCTTGAAGATGGGCGACTCCGCGACCTTGAGACGGATGAACACGCCCATGCCGATGAGCACCGCGCTCAACAGGAAGGGGACGCGCCAGCCCCACGCGAGGAATGCGGCGTCGGGCATCCGCGAGAAGTAGCTGAACACCGCCGTGGCCACGAGCAGGCCCGCGGGTGCGCCCATCTGCGGCCAGCTCCCGTAGAAACCCCGGCGGTGCGCGGGGGCGTGCTCCACCGCCATCAGCACCGCGCCGCCCCACTCGCCGCCCAGCCCGAAGCCCTGGATGAGCCGCAGGAGGACGAGCAGCGCGGGAGCCCAGGCGCCCACGGTGTCGTACGTGGGCAGCAGGCCCACCGCGAAGGTGGCCACACCCATCAACATGAGCGTGGCGCTGAGCATCGCCTTGCGGCCCAGCTTGTCGCCGTAATGCCCGAAGACGACCCCGCCCAGGGGCCGGGCGATGAAGCCCACGGCGAAGGTGCCGAAGGCCGCCATCGTCCCGGTGAGCGGGTCGAACGACGGGAAGAACAGGCGGTTGAACACCAGCGCCGCCGCCGTCCCGTAGAGGAAGAAGTCGTACCACTCGATGGCGGTGCCGATGAAGCTGGCCACCGCCACCTTCAGGATGGAGTCCCGCTGCTCGTGCGCCGGTGCTTCCATGGGGGCTGCTCCTCTGGGCTGGACCTCGGGCTGCGTGGCGTACGGCGGCGAGCGGGCTAGAGCTGGAGGCGGAGCGTCAGGAAGTAGGACGCGTCAATCTCGTCTGCGACGCCGTCCTGCTTCTTCTGGTAGCGCGCGTACCGGCCGCCAATCGCCACGTCCTCGGTGAACCAGTAGGTGCCACCGATGTTGAGGAAGGTCTGCGTCGTCCGGGTGACGGGCTCCCGGGCGGGCGCGTCCCCGGTGGCCGCGACAAAGGAGGGAGAGCGGTCCGCGACGCGGTTGAACTGTACGCCGATGCCCGAGCGACCGTGGAGGTTGACGTCCACGCCCGCGCCCAGGCTGGTGGCGGTGTAGTGGGTGCCCAGGAGTTGGTCGGCGAAGCCCGGCGTGCTGTTCGTCACGTCGTTCTGGACGCGCGCGAAGTTGAAGAACGGGGTGATGAACAGCGGGATGCCCACGTCGGCGTGCAGCTTGAACAGCAGGTTGCCGCGCAGGTTGTTGCCGTGCAGGAGCGGGTCCGTGCGCGACGTCGTCTGGTAGTTCACGTCGAAGACCTGGGCCATGGCCTTCGCCTCGAACAGCTCGTGCGAGTACGACAGCGAGGGACTGAGGACCTGGAAGTGCAGGTCGTCATCGGGCTGGCCATTGCGGTAGTTGGCCAGCGGGCGCTCCCAGAAGCGGCTGCCACCACCGAACGAGCCTCCCACCTGGTAGGAACTGGAGGTGCTCAGCGGGTTGGCCGCGGTGAAGCCCATGCCCAGGCGGAAGCCGTTCCACTCGTAGGCGGCCTGCGCGCCCTGGCCCCGGTTGAAGCCGCTGTAGAGCAGCGGGTCTCGCGTGTACTTGTCCGCCAGCAGCGTGTCCGCGATGTGCGTGGAGATGAAGTCCACGCTGGCCGGGTCCACGATGATGCCGGCCTCCAGCGTCACGCCCCAGCGCTGGAGCCGGATGACCTGGTCCCTCACGCTGAAGGACGCGGTGCCTTCCCACACGCCGGAGCCGTGCGCGCGGATGTTGCGCTCGAACTCGCTGCGGAAGGAGACGTACTGCCCCAGGCGTCCCTCGAAGCCGAAGCGGGTGAGCGCCACCGTCGTCGCGCGGCTCTCCCGGTTGCGGTTGAGCGTCTGGATGAGGTTCTCCACGTGGAGCCCGCCCGCGAGCGCGAGCACGGGCTTCACGTAGAACGTCTCGTTGCCCACGGCCAGGCTCGGCCGGGTGACGGGCGGCGGGCGGGTGTCGACGACCTCG
The DNA here is from genome assembly GCF_013336715.1 of Myxococcus sp. CA056. Taxonomy (NCBI): domain Bacteria; kingdom Pseudomonadati; phylum Myxococcota; class Myxococcia; order Myxococcales; family Myxococcaceae; genus Myxococcus; species Myxococcus sp. CA056. The sequence continues at coordinate 93,030 of NZ_JABUMT010000018.1, read as the reverse complement.
GTGGTGCCCGCCATCTCCTCGGGGTTCTTGGCCGCCTCTTTCGCCGTGGGCTTCTCGGCGGCGAGCTCTCCGGCCGACGTCGCGTCGGTGGTGGCCTGGGGCGCCGGCGCCTCGGCGGGCGTGGGCTCCGCCTGGGCCTCCGCGGGAGGGGGTGGGGTGGTGCTCTGGGCCCATGCCGCGGGCGCGGTTCCGAGGGCCAGGACGCAGAGGGACGCGGTGAAGGGGAGTCGCTTCATGGGGGGCTCGAAGGGGAGGGCGGGAAGGGCTCGGACCGGCGCGCGGTGAGGAATCCGCGCGCCGGTCCGACTGGAGGGGAAGGGACGGGGCTACTCGGCCAGGTAGCGCAGCGTCAGGTCGAGCCCCGCTGTCGAGCGCAACGAGCCGAAGTGGTTGGCGATGAAGCCCCGGTTGAAGTAGCCGCTCGTGTCGTAGTCGTTGAGCGTGGTCAGCGTGTTCGTCACGCAGCCTTCCATCTCGATGCGCGAGGCCGCCTCGGACACATAGAAGTCCTGGTAGTTGGTGCCCCGCTCCTTGTCCGTCATCGTGAGGGTGAAGTACTTCACGACGTTGTCCCCGCACTGGCCCGTCTTGCCGAAGGCGTAGTCGCCGTCCGCGCAGGGCGTGGCGAACAGGTCGCGCGGCCCGTTGAGCGGCTTGTGGAAGTACGTCTGGGAGTAGTTCGAGCGGCTGCCCATTTCACAGACGATGGTGCCGCGCATGGTGCTGTTGGTGGAGCACAGCTGGCCGGCGGCCGGGTCATACGTGGACACGCCGTGGTTGGCGCCCGAGCCGAGGATGACGTGGCTCACCTGCGGGAAGGGGTTGATGGCGCCCGCCAGGCCCGTGCGCCACTCCACGTACAGCCGGCGCAGGGCGTCGCGCGCCACCGTCACGCCGAGCGAGTGCGCGATGAGCGCCACCTTCCGGTTGGGCTGGTCCTTCATCACCGCCTTGATGAGCGACTGGAGGATGGGCGTGGACCAGCCATGGTCGATGTTGCCCGCGGCGTTCTGGGTGGTGTTGTTGGTGGACGGGTCGATGCCCGGGACGATGTCCGTGCGGAAGTCCACGGCGATGACCCGGTAGCGCTGGGCGATGAGCGTCTCCGCGAGCTGGTTCCTGGCGACGGTGTCCCCGGTGAACTGGACGTTCTCCGTGGCGGTGTTGACCGACGTGCCCGGCGGCAGGATGAACTTCTCCCAGGTGTGCGGCCGGGTGGAGTTGCCGTGGACGAGGATGATGATGGGCTTGGAGGTGTCCTCGTTGGCCTGGGCGTACTCCTTGGCGGCACAGGAGAAGCCGGGGATCCTGGCCACGTCACCGCCGATGAAGTCGGTGGCGCTGTTGGGACCTCCGAAGGCGGTGTTGCCCGTCCACTTGCCGTCGTTGTTGCCGTCCTTGTACGGCGTGGTGCCGGTGCTGTTCGCCTTGTCGTAGTAGAGGTTGTCGACGGAACAACCCGGATGGTTCGACAGGGGCCGGTACTTGCCGTCATAGGCGCGGTAGGTCTCCTGCGTCTGCGGCGCCGCGGTGGTGATCTCCTTCATCTCCTCCGCGTCCTGGATGGGCCAGGTCGCGATGTCGATGCTCGCCGCCTGAAGTTCGGACGTCTTCGCGGCGATGCGCTCCCGGCACGCCTTGATGGCGGCGGGGACCTCGGTGTCCGGACCGGGCCCCTCGTCCACTGGATCCTGGTTCGAGCACGCCATGCCGACCATGCCGACAACAGCCACCACCGCGCGGAAAACCCTGCGACGCGTTGCCATATGTAGCTCCGTTGCAATCGCTAGCTGTGTTGTGGGGAGAGGCGCTGGCACGTCTTTCCGTGACAGCACCGCGATCCGTACCAAACGGGTGGTCCCGGCGGCAAATGAAGTTGAAGGGTGATTCACCTTTCTTGTTGGTGGGACATGAATACTGAATCAGTACTGCGATGCGTCAGAGACCGGAGGACGGTCGGATATTGCGTTGCGTCAGGGATTGGGGCGGGCGGTGTGGGTGGAGCGCGCAGCGTCAGGGATTGAAACAATGTGTCCGGACGCGGGACTGGGAGGCGCGGGAGTGTGTCGGAGGCGGGAATCGGATGAGCCGTGGCGGGGCGGGGGCTACGCTCGAGGGAGCGGCGGAGGCTTGCCCCGTGGTCGAGGTGTCCCGTGTCCCGTCATCAGTTCAGTCGCAGTGAGTTCCTGTCGTTGACCAGCCTGCTCGCGGGGACCGCGCTCTGGAGTGCTCCAGCGCGAGCCGCGTCGCCCGCGCCGGCGAAAGCCCGCAAGGAAGCGAAGGGCGCTGCCGGGGAGCTGTCGCGGGCGGAGGTGGAGGAGATCCGCCGGGCCTGCCGGGGAACCCTCACGGGTGTGTACGCGTCGGATGACCCGGGCGCGGAGCTCGTCGCCATCGGCGAGTGGATGCGTCGGCAGGGCGTGACGGGGGACTTCTACGGCAACAGTGAGTTCATCGACGGCTTCGAGAAGAAGGTCGCCGCGATGCTGGGCTTCGAGGCGGGCTGCTACATGCCGACCGGCACCATGGCGCAGCTCATCGCGCTGCGGAGCTACGCGGACGCGGCGAAGAACCGGAACTTCGGCGTCCACCCCTCGTCACATCATGTGTTGCACGAGGACAGCAGCCACGTCCTGTTGCATGGGCTGCATGACGTCATCCTCTCGCCCTGGAACCGGCCGATGCTGGCCGAGGACGTGCTCGAGTCACCGGAGTCGCTCGGCGTCGTCAGCGTCGAGCTGCCGGTGCGGTGGCTGGGCGGTCAGCTCCAGACGTGGGAGCAGTTGGAGGAGCTGAAGCGGGCGTGCCGCGAGAAGGGCGTGAAGCTCCACATGGACGGGGCGCGGCTGTGGGAGTGCCAGCCCTTCTACAATCGGCCCCTCTCGGAGATCTGCCGGGGCTTCGACTCCGTCTACGTGTCCCTCTACAAGCGCGTGGGCGCGCTGGGCGGCGCGATGCTGGTGGGTGGCCGCGACTTCATTCGCGAGGCGCGCATCTGGCGGCACCGCCATGGGGGGAACCTGTTCCACCTGACGCCCTATGTGGCCTCCGCGGCCATGCGCCTGGATGGCGTGCTGGCGCGAATCCCCGGGCAGGTTCGTCGCGCGAAGGCGCTGAGCGAGGCGCTGGCCGCCGACACCCGCCTCACCGTGCAGCCTCGTCCGGCGCAGACGAACGCGTTCCGCGTCTACCTGAGAGGTGACGCGCAAGCGCTCTCGATGCACGCCTTCCGCGTAGCGCGGGAGACGGGCATCTGGACGGGAGGGTTCGGTCCCACGCGTGTGCCCGGAGTCGTCGCGACGGACCACGAGGTGAGCGAGGGCCTGGACAAGGTCTCCGATGCGGACGTCGTCCGCGCTTACCGCCGCCTCCTCGACGAAGCCGCGTGAGCGAGGCGGACGCTCGCCAGGTCGCTTGTCCGGCGAGTGGCCGCCTCGGTTGCGGAGGTCGAAAGCTGCGTTACGTCGAATGCATGACCGAAGCACACCCCGCCTCGCGCGACTTCACGATTCCCGAAGGATGCCCTGTCTGTGCGGCGGACCTGCCGGTGCGTGTCACGGCGTCGGGTCCCAGTGGCGTCTGCAAGCACTGCGGATGGCTCGGGCGCCCCGTCATCACCGTGACGCACCGAGGGCTGAGCGTCAGCTACGAAGGCGCGCGGGCCTGAGAGACACAGCGCATCCGGGAGGGGCCAGTGCCGCGCCCGGATGCAGTTCGCTGGCCTCGGATGGACCCTCGGTGTGATGCCCTGGCCCTCGCGGGCAGGAGCCGTGGACCCGGGCGCCGCGTGTGCGCTCGCGTCAGCCCGCCTGGGCCGAGGAGGCCTCCGCCGGCTGTGGCTCCGGAGGTGAGGTGTGGCCCGCGGATTCCAACCTGTCCACCTTCCGCAGCTCGGGGAAGCCCCAGGCCCAGATGGCGACGATGGCCAGCGTGCCCACGGCGCCCGTGACGACGGCCGGAATCGCGCCCACATGCTCCGCGAGCCAGCCGGCGCGGAACTCACCCAGTTCGTTGGATGCGCCGATGCACATCATGTTCACCGCGCCCACGCGCCCGCGCATCTCGTCCGGTGTCGCCATCAGCTCCAGCGTGTGGCGCACCACCACACTGACCATGTCGGCGGCGCCCGCGATGGCCAGCGCCACCAGCGATAAGGGCAGGGACTTGCTCACGCCGAACACGAGCGTCGCGGCTCCGAAGATGGCCACCGCCGTGAACATCTTCCAGCCGGCCCGACCGCCCAGGGGACGCATCGCCAGGATGATGGCCACCGCCGCCGCGCCCGCCGCTGGCGCGCACCGCAAGAGCCCCAGCCCGAAGGGGCCGGTGTGCAGGACATCCCGCGCGTAGATGGGCAGGAGCGCCACCGCGCCGCCCAGCAACACGGCGAAGAGGTCCAGCGTGATGCTCCCCAGCAGCAACCGCTGCCGGCGCACGAAGCCCAGCCCCGCCACGAGCGTGGAGAAGGACAGCGGCTGCGCCGAGGCCCGCCCGGTCCGCACCTTCAGCGAGAGGATCCACACCACCGTCAGCGCGCAGAGCGACGCGGAGCCCAGGTAGGCCCCGGTGGCGCCCGCCCAGCCGTAGAGGACTCCGCCGACCGCCGGGCCCGCGATGGTGGCCACCTGCCACGTCGTGGAGTTCACGGCGACCGCGCGCGTCAGCTCGTCCTTCGGCACCAACTGCGCCGTCATCGCCGACCCCGCGGGGGCGTAGAACGCGCGAGCCGTGCCGAAGAGGACCAGGACGCCGTACACGAAGCGCACGTCCCGGATGTGGCCCAGGGAGAACGCGAGGAGCGCGAGGCTGCACAGCAACATCACGCTCTGACAGATGGCCAGGATGATGCGGCGATCAAACCGGTCGGCGACCTGGCCACCGACCAGACAGAAGGCGAGGAAGGGGATGAACTGGGAGAGCCCCGTGTAGCCCAGCGCGAGGGCGCTGCCCGTCACCTCGTAGACCTGCCAGCCGATGGCCACCGACTCGATCTGCATGGCGAGCACCGCGCAGAGCCGGGCGATTTGATACGTGCGGAAGTCGCGGTGGCGGAAGACGGAGAGGGCGGAGGCGGCGGTCTGGGACATGCTGGAGCGGGGCTGTAACGCACGCCCGCCGGGCTTTCCAGTCACAGTGCGAGGACGCGCGAGCGAGCACACGTGCCGCCTGTTTCCCTGGTCGCGAGTCCCCACGACGGGTGCGTCCTGGACTACGGTAGCGCCCCCTCTTCGAGGCTTGGAGCCGTCACCATGGCGCCGCGTCACTGGCTGATGCTGTCCTGCGTGGTAGGTCTGTCTGGCTGTGGTCCCCAGGAGTCTTCGCTCCCCGAGGTGGCCGACCCGGGCGGCACGGTCGCCGCGCTGGCGCAACAGGGCACGGTGCAGCTCAACCTCCTGTATGTGCACGGTGTGAAGGGCTGTCAGGGACAGCGCGAGCGTGCCGAGGGCTCCCTGGACGAACTCGACGCGGCCATCAACGCCGCGCTTCCCGCGCGCATCGCCGCCTACGAGGCCGCGCATCCCGGGACGACGGTGGTGGTGCGCAGCGCTCGCGCGAACCTCTACACCGCGCCTGCCTCCGCGCATCACCCCTCGGACTCGACGAATCCCTTGAACATGGATGACTGGGAGGCGGGAGACCCGGGGTGCTCCGCGTCACGCCAGGGCGCGCCCTGCACCACGGCCTACGAGTGGCGCTACCGGCTGGCGCGCGAAATCGAGCGGAGATTCCCCTCGGACGCGAAGAACGTCCTGCTCGTGGGCCACAGCACCGGCGGTCGGGTGGCCTTGGAGGTCGCCGCCAACGTGGGCGTGGACGGTGTCGGCACCCAGGACTGGGGCGTGCAAGGACGCATCGCCGGTGTGGTGTCCATCCAGGGCATGGTCGATTCGCTGGGCACCAGCAAATACAACGTCGTTGGCGCGGCCAGCTTCGTCACCACCTGCAAGAACGGAGAGGTCATCCTCGGGTACGGGGACTCGTGTGCTCCGGGCAACGGGTGGTGCGAGTACGCGGGCAACGTCGGGGGCTTCCCGGCGGCGGACTGGGTGGCGCGCAACAAGCACGCGCTGATGCTCACGTCCTGGGCGAGCTGCTCGCCCTCGCTGTGGACGGGCTACAGCGACGGCTCGTTGCCCTTCGATGCGCAGGGCAGTGGCCTCGCCGTGGGGCTGGGCATGACGCCCGCGGCGGGCAAGACGTGGCGGCCGTCCCACGGCATCAAGTACGGCTCGTTCTGCCACGGCACCATCACCGACCCGAGCGCGTCCGGACATGCGCAGGCCGTGACCGCCGCGAGGGACCGCATCCTCGACTGGGTCTTCACGCGGGCCACGGGCGTGGCTTCCAGCGGGAGTCTGAGCACGTCGTCGTCCATCGCCTACAACGCCTCGACGCCCACGTACGCCATCGGCACGGGATGTCCGGCGGGGAAGGGCGACGAAGGACTCCAGGTCGTGGGCGTCTGCAAGCACCCCGGCTTCTTCGATGGGGATGACCACGCCATCGCCGCGAGCGAGCTGACGCTGACGGATGGCCCCAACTGCACGGGGGCCTTCAAGTGGACGCAGCGGCACGACAGCGGCAACAAGCACGCGGCCACGTTCTGGTGGAAGACCCAGTCGCTCCCCGAGGAGCAGGGCCTCCTGGCGACCCTGCCCGCGGATTGAGCAAGCGCTCGCCGAGACTCAGGCCGAGGTCTTGTGGAAGCGGCGCGCGGCCACGGCCATCATCATGGCGCCGAAGACGGCGAGCGCGAGCACCTGCCGCCACAGGTCCGCCAGCCCCGCGTCCCTGAGCAGCGCGCCGCGCAGCACTTCCACGTAGTAGCGCACGGGGTTCAGGTACGTCACCCACGCCAGCCAGTCCGGCATCGCCCGGATGGGACTCATCACTCCGGACAGGAGCACCGCGGGCAGGACGAAGAGGAACCCTCCGACGAAAGCCTGCTGCTGCGTGCGGCTCACCGTCGCGATGAGCAGCCCCACGCCCAGCGTACACAGCAGGTAGAAGAGGGTGGCCACCGCGACGAGCGTGAGGCTTCCGCGCAAGGGGACCTTGAAGACCCAGGCTCCCACGCTCAGCGCGAGCCCCACGTCCACCAGGCCAATCAACAGGAACGGTGTCACCTTGCCCATCATCAGGATGCCGGGCCGCAGCGGCGTCACCTGGAGCTGCTCCAGGGTTCCCGTCTCGCGCTCGCGGGACAGGCCCATGGCCATGATGACCGTGGTGACGATGAGCAGCAGCATCGCGGCGATGCCCGGCACCACGTACACGGACGTGGACAGCTCCGGGTTGTAGAGGACGCGAGGCACCAGCTCCACCGGGGAGCGGGGGGCCGCCTCGCCCTGGCCCTGGGCCTGCTCACGCGCCATGCGCATCGCCCGGAGCACCGCGTACTGCGCCACCGCGTTCGCCGCGACGGACGAGCGGGTCGGGTCCGAGCCATCCACCAGCGCCTGTACCTGGGCCCCCTGGCCTCGCAGCACGTCCTTCTGGAAGTCGCGGGGGAAGATGAGCGCCACGGAGGCTTCGCCGCGCTCCAGGGCCTCCTCCGCGGCGACCTCGTCGGCGACCTCGGCCTTCAAGTCGAGGGTGTCCCCGGCGAGCTGGGCACGGGCGTAGTCGCGGCTCTCCGCCGTCTTGTCCCGGTCCACGACCACCGTGGGGACATGGCGCACGTCGAAGTTCACCGCGAAGCCCAGCATGAAGAGCTGAATCAACGGAGCCAGCGTCAGGAGCGCCATGACGCGGCGATCTCTCGCCGTCTGGCGCACTTCCTTCACCACCACCGCGCGGTACTGCACCACCAGCGGATGCATGCTCGCGAGCCTCCTTTCAGTCCAGACGTCGTTGGAAGCGACGGGTCGCCACCGCCAGCACGAGGGCCGCGAACAGGGCCAGGGCCACCAACTGCGGCCACAGCACGTCCAGGCCATTTCCGCGCAGCAGCACCCCGCGCAGCGTTGCCACGAAATACCGCGCCGGTATCAGCGTGCTGATGAGCTTGAGCGGCGGCGGGAGGTTCTCAATCGGGAAGATGAAGCCTGACAGGAGCATCGATGGCAGCACCGAGGTGATGGTCGCCACCTGCGTCGCCACCACCTGGTTGCGCGTCACCACGGAGATGAGCAGCCCCTGGCCGAGCATCCCCACCAGGAACAGGAACGAGCCCAGCCCCAGGGCGAGGAGGCTTCCGCGCACCGGGACGTCGAATACCCAGGCGCCCACCGTGAGCACCAGCAGCACCTGGAGCAGGCCGATGCCCAAGTAGGGCAGCAGCTTGCCCACGACGATCTCCAGTCGGCCCACGGGCGTCGCGAAGAGCTGCTCCATCGAACCGCGCTCCCACTCGCGCGCCACCGTCAGCGCGGTGATGAGCACCGCGACGATGGCCAGGAGGTACGCCGCGAGTCCCGGCACCAGGAACATCGCGGAGCGCGCATCTGGGTTGAACAGCGTGCGTACGCGCGCTTCCAGCGGAGGCGCGGTCACCCGCACCGGGCCTCCCAGGTTCCGGCCCGCCATCTCGACCAGGGCCTGGGCCTTGGCGAGCGCCTGCGTGGCCGTGTTGCCGTCCGAGCCGTCCACCAGCAACTGGACCTGCGCGCCCCCGCGCTTCACGTCCTCGGCGAAGCCCTTGTTGATGAGGAACACGCCCGTCGCGGCACCCCGGCGCAGCGCTCCGAGTGCCTCGTCCGGCGACGTGCCGTCCTGGACGACCACGAACTCCTGGGACGCGGTGACCTGGCGCACCAGCTCTCGCGACAGGTCCGTGCGGTCCTGGTCCACGACGACCAACTCCAGGTGGTCCACGTCGAAGCTGATGCCGAAGCCGAACAGCACCAGCATCAACACGGGCATCGCCAGCGCCAGATAGAGGGTGCGGATGTCCCGGCGGATGTGCAGCACTTCCTTGCCCGCCATCGCGAGGATGCGTCCCACCCGGCGATTCACACGTGTCGCGGCCATGGGCGCTTCAGTCCTCTCCCCGCTGTGCGCGGGCGGTGAGCGCCAGGAACACGTCGTCCAGCGTCGGCGCCGAGTCCTCCAGCTCCAGCGGGTCCACGCCCCGCGCACGCAGCCAGTCCGCCAGGGTTTCCGCGGACAGGCGCTCCGGGTCCACGCGCACAGTGGCGCCGGAGCCGAAGCGACTCACATCCAGCACGCCCTCCATGCCGCGCAGCGAATCCAGTGCGGGGGAGAGGCGGGGACCGCGCACCTCCAGCACCCGGCCGGGCGCGTGCGTCCGCTTCAGTCCCTCGGGTGTATCCAGGGCCACCAGCTTCCCGTCCACCATGATGCCGATGCGCGCGCAGTTCTCCGCCTCGTCCATGTAGTGGGTGGTGACGAAGACGGTGGTGCCGCGTGAAGCGAGGTCGCGAATCAACTCCCAGAAGGAGCGTCGCTGTACCGGGTCGACGCCCGCGGTGGGCTCGTCCAGGAAGACGATGCGAGGCCGGTGAAGCACCGCGCTGGCCAGCGCCACGCGCTGTTGCATTCCTCCGGGCAGCGCGCCCGTCACCTCGTCCTGCACCGCGCCCAGTTGCATCCGCTCCACCATCTCCCCGATGCGCGTCTTCAGCTCCCGGCCATGGGCGCCATAGGCCGAGGCGAAGAACTCCAGGTTCGCCCGCACGCTCAGGTCCAGGTACAGCGAGAACTTCTGGGACATGTAGCCGATGCCGGCCTTCACGCGCTCGGGCTCCTGGCCCACGTCGAAGCCCGCGACACGCGCGCCCCCGCCAGTGGGCTTCAGCAGTCCGCACAACATCCGGATGGTGGTGGACTTGCCCGCGCCGTTGGCGCCCAGGTAACCGAAGATTTCGCCCGCGCCCACCTCGAAACTCACGTCGTCCACCGCGGTGAAGCTCCCGAAGCGGCGCGTGAGGTGGTGCACCTCGATGGCCGGAGTCATGCGGCCCTCCCACCGGTGCGCTTCTCGACGAGGGCCAGGAACACCGCCTCGAAGTTGGAGGCCGCCACCCCGTGCTGGCGCGCCAGCTCCCGAGGGTCTCCCTCCGCGATGAGCTCTCCCGCGTAGAGGAGGCCCACCCGGTGGCACCGCGCCGCCTCGTCCATGTATGGCGTGGAGACGAGCAGCGTCATGCCTTCGTGGACCAGGCCGTAGAGCAGCTCCCACAGCTCGCGGCGGCTCACCGGGTCCACGCCGTTGGTGGGCTCGTCCAGGAGCAGCACGCGGGGGCGGTGGAGCAGGGCGCACGCCAGCGCCAGCTTCTTGTACATGCCGCCCGACAGTGCGTCCGCGCGCCGGTCCGTGAAGCGACTCAGTCGGGTGATATCCAGCAGTTGCTCGCGGCGCTCGGTGAAGTCCTTTCGCGAAAGGCCGAACATCTGCGCGAAGAAGTGCAGGTTCTCGTCGACGCTCAGGTCTCCGTAGAGCGTGTTCCGCTGGGGCACCAGTCCCAGCGACTCCCGCACCGGGGAGCGCGTATCCGCCGGGTTCTCACCGAGCATCTTCACGCGCCCCGCGTCCGGGAGGAGCAGCCCCGCCATCAACCGGATGGCCGTCGTCTTCCCCGCGCCGTCAGGTCCCACCAGTCCGTAGACCTCTCCGGTGTGGACGGCCAGCGACACACCCTTGAGCGCCTGCGTCGCCCCGAAGCCACGGCGCACGTCCTCCAGGGCCACGTCCACGTCGGGGCAGGTGCTCATGGCCGCTGCTCCGCGACCGCCGCGTCATTCACCGGCCCCAGGGTGATGTCCACGGGCATGCCCGGAAGCAGCACACCCTCCGGCGCGTCGATGTGCACCTCGACGGGATAGACGAGACGGTCTCTGTCTCCGCGCGTCTGCACGTTGCGCGGCGTGAAGGCGGCCTCGCGCGCCACGGTGACGACGCGCGCCTGGAAGGTCCGGTCCGGATATGCGTCGGCGCGCACCGTGGCGGACTGACCCGGCTTCGCTGCCGCCAGCTCCGCGTTCGGTAGATAGAACGTCGCCTTGGGCCGGTGCGTGTCCACCAGTCGCGCGACGATCGCTCCCGGAAGGGCCAGCTCTCCCACCTCCAGCGGCAGGGTCTCCACCGTGCCGCTCAGGGGCGCGCGCAACTCGCACTCCGCCACCGACACCTGGGCCCGGCGCACCGTGGCCTCCGCGGCCTGGATGGCGCGCAGGGCGGACTCGGCCTGCTGGAGACTCGCGCGCTCCTGCTCGGTGGCGGCGCGAGCTTGTCGGGACGCCGCGGTGCTCGCATGCCGCGCCGCAGAGAGCTGCTGCTCCAGGGACTGGGCATGGGCGCGCGCCTGGTCCAACGCGGCCGCCGTCGTCGCATCCCCCATCTGCTGGAGCCGGTCCGCCTGTCGCTGGGCCAGTCCCTGCTGGTCCGCCAGTGAGGCAATCTGCGACTGGCTCCCCTCGGCTTGCGCGGCGACGGCTTCACTGCTGCGCCCCGCGGCCACCGCCGCCGCGCGCGCACCGTCCGCCTGCGCCTGCGCCATGGCCAGTCTCGCGGAGGCTTCACTCAGCCCCGCCTCGGGCTCGGTGCAGTCCAGGGTGACGAGCACCGCGTTCTTCTCCACGCGCCCACCTTCCTCCACGTGTCGCGCCAGCACTCGCGCATTGAGCCGGGCCCGCACGTCCACCGCCGTGCCCTCCACGACTCCCGACCCTCCGGCCGGTCCCTCCGCGGCCCGCCGGTCCTTCAGGATGCGCACGCCCAACAGGGTGGCGAGCACCACCACCAGGACCACGAACACCACGACGGCACGTCGCATGGAGCCTCTCCTCGATGCCGCGGTTTCCCCCCGCGGTGACGCCCGCCTTGATGGCAAGGCCCATGCCAGCGCTCGCTCGCCGTGAGCACTCACGTGGGTGTCGGAGGCCCGTGCGGAACCCCTGCCGGAAACCCGGCACCCCCGCCGGAAGGCCGACACCCGTCAGGTGCGTTGGCGGGGGCGCTCCTCGCCTCGGATGGAAAGGTGCGCATGCCCCTTGAGGAGAGCCTTCCTTCCGAGGAGAGAAGGGGCTTTCGCCACGCCATCTTCATGCTTCTTCACGGGTTCGCGCCCACCCACCGTGGCACCTTGCGCACGCCTTCCTCGAAGGATGAGGACGGTGGCATCGCCATTGCTCATGAACCGCGCGCCACATTCCGTGCGCACCCGTTGAAGGCGAAGAGGCCCCATGCTGCTCGACATGTACCTGTTCTTCTGCCTGCCGTTCCCCGCTCCGCGCACGCCCAAGGCCAAGCCCGCGCCTCGCCGGGGCCGAGCGAGCGGACGCGGCTCGACGACTTCCCGAACGCCCCCTCGGCGCGTCGTGAAGGCGGCGAGCGGAAAGGCGGACAAGCCCTCCACCGGAGCACGTCGGACGTCGAAGCCCGCGCTGCGAGTGCTCGACGGAGGCCGCGCCGGCGTGCGCTGAGCCGAGGTCGCGGCCCCTGGGGTGGGGGTCGATTGAATTGACAATCTGGGTCCATCTTGTCAAATCTGTCCAAGATGGGGACCGAACTGAAGTCACCCGAGAAACCGCCGGACGACGCGCGGCGGAACCGGTTGCTGGACGCGGCGCTCGGCGTCTTCCTGCGCTACGGCTTCCGGAAGACGTCCATGGACCAGGTGGCCCGGGCCGCCGACGTGTCGCGCCAGGGGCTGTATCTGCACTTCGCGACGAAGGAAGACCTCTTCCTCGCCACGTTGCAGCACTCGATGGAGGTCTCGCTGCGGCTCGCCAGCGAGGGGCTGTCGGATGTCTCCCTTCCGCTGGAGGAGCGGTTGGTGCGGGGCTTCGATGCCTGGGTCGGCCGCTATGTTGGGATGCTGGGTGCGGACGCCAGGGACTTGTCGGAGGTCCTGAGCGCCTCCGGTATGCAAGAGGTGGCGACGCGCCACGAGACCTTGTTCCTGGAGGCGGTGGCGAAGCTGCTGCGCGCCTCGGGACTGGTCGCCGCCTACAAGTCCACCGGCCTCACCGCGCGGCAGCTCACCGACACGCTCTACGCGACGGCGCGGGGGCTCAAGTACAGCAGCGGTACGCGTGAGGCATTCGTTCAAGGCATCGGCGTCGCGATTCGCGCGCTGTGCATGCCCCTGGGAGCATCCCGATGAAGACGCGAGGTTGGCGGCGTGTCCTGCGCCGTGGAGCAATGGGACTGGGCGCGGTGCTGGCGGTGGGCATCCTCGTGCTCGTCGTGGACGGCCACACATCCTTCGGCAAGAGCGCCACGGGGGCTCGGCGGGAGCGGATGGAGCGCTCGCCCCAGTGGAAGGACGGGCACTTCGACAACCCCCAGCCGCTGGTGAATCACTTCGGGGAGATGATGTCGGGGCTGCTCCACACCAGCCCCCACACCAGTCCTGGGGAGCCGCTGGCGGTGGAGCACATCAACCCCCAGCGCTTCCAGTCGCCGCCCGCGACGGGCCTGCGGGTGACGTGGATGGGGCACTCCTCGCAGTTGGTGGAGATCGACGGACATCGCATCCTGACGGACCCCGTGTGGAGCGAGCGCGTCTCGCCCTATTCCTGGGTGGGCCCCAAGCGGTGGTTCGCGCCGCCCATCGCCCTGGCGGACCTGCCTCCCATCGACGCGGTGGTCATCTCGCATGACCACTACGACCACCTGGACCGGCCGACGCTCCTGGCGTTGAGGGACTCCGCGAAGGACTCCAAGCTGGTGTTCATCGTGCCGCTCGGCGTGGGTGCGCATCTGGAGTACTGGGGCATTCCGGCGGAGCGCATCGTGGAACTCGACTGGTGGGAGCGCACCCGGGTCGGGGAGTTGGAGGTCGTCGCCACCCCCGCGCGCCATGCCTCCGGGCGGTTCCTGTTCGACAAGGACTCCACGCTCTGGGCCGGTTACGCGCTCATCGGCGCCAAGAATCGGGCGTTCTACTCCGGTGACACGGGCCTGTTCCCGGCCATGCGGGACATCGGCGAGCGGCTGGGGCCCTTCGATGTGACGATGATTGAAACGGGCCAGTACCACCGCGCCTGGCCAGACTGGCACATCGGTCCCGAGCAGGCGGTGTTGGCACACCAGATGCTACGGGGGAAGGTGATGATTCCGGTGCACTGGGCCCTCTTCGGGCTCGCCTACCATGGCTGGACGGAGCCCGCTGAACGGGCGCGCGCGGCGGCCGAGCGCCTCTCCGTGACGCTGGTGCTGCCGAGGCCTGGCCAGAGCGTGGAGCCGGAGCTCGAAGCAGCGGGTGTTCGGCAGCGATGGTGGCCGGAGCTGGCGTGGGAGACCGCGGAGCAACATCCCATCCTCTCCACGGGAATGGGGACGCCCGTGACGGCGAACCAGCCCGGAGGCCAGCCATGAAGGTCCTCCTCTTTGGCGCGACGGGCATGGTGGGGCAGGGAGTGCTGCGCGAGTGTCTGCGCTCTCCGAGCGTGGAGCAGGTGCTCGCGGTGGGGCGGGCGGAGACGGGGCAGCGTCACGAGAAGCTGCGTGAACTGCCGCTCAAGGACTTCCTGGACGCGTCGTCGGAGTCCTCGCTGGACGGCTATGACGCCTGCTTCTTCTGCCTGGGCGTGTCCTCGGCGGGGATGAAGGAGGAGGACTACCGGCGGGTGACGTATGACCTGACGCTGTCGGTGGCGCAGGTGCTGGCGCGGGTCAACCCGAGGATGACCTTCATCTACGTCTCGGGCGCGGGGACGGACAGCACGGAGAAGGGGCGTTCGATGTGGGCGCGCGTCAAGGGGCGCACGGAGAACGCGCTGCTCGCGATGCCGTTCCGCGCCGTGTACCTGTTCCGGCCCGGAATCATCCGGCCGATGCACGGAATCGTGTCGAAGACGCGGGTCTACCGGGTTCTCTACAAGGTGCTCAGCCCGCTGTACCCGGTGCTCAAGGCCGTGGCTCCCGGGTTCGTGACGACCACGGAGGCGGTGGGGTTGGCGATGGTGGCCACCGCCGAGCTGGGGGCGCCGAGGAAGGTGCTCGAGAACGGCGACATCAACAACCTGGCGCGCCTCTATTCGCAGCGGCAGGCCAGCATCCGGGCCGGGCTCACCTCGACCTGACAAGGTGGACATGGACCCGCGAACCCGGCGCAGCTACGAGGCCCTCCGGCTCAAGCACATCGGCCGCATCTTTGGCCGCATGGTGCGCCTGCGTGCGTATGGCGGCATCCTGCTGATGGTGGCTGTCGCCGGGGCGACGCTCATGGATGGCGCGCCCTGGCGCCGCATCTGGTTGCCCATCCAGGTGGTGTTGGCCCTGTCGTTCTTCTTCTTCGAGCTGCGCCGTTACGAGCGAGAGGGCCTCACGGAGCGCAGCATCTCCGGCAACCTGACGTTGGGCATCATCCTGGAGCAGAGCCTGACGTGGGGGACGGGAGGACTGGCCAGTCCGTTGCTGCCGCTCGTCCTTCCGCTGGCCTTCGTGGGGGCCGCGGTGCTCCCGCCACGTCAGCGGCTCCTGTTGATGTTGGAGGAGCTGGGGCTCGTGTCCCTGTTGGCGGCGGCGCACCTGCTCGAGTGGACTCCCCCTTTGCACCTGTCGTTCCTGGGAGAGCCGCCTCGCGAGATGCTCCTGGCCCTGGCGGTGTTCATCCTGCTCCTGGTGGTGGCCGCCAACATCGTGGGCGCCGCCGTCCGGGGCACCTTCGAGGACATGTTGGCGGAGTCCTTCCATCAGCGTGACGAGCTGTTCGCCACGCATCGCGCCCACGCTCGGACGCTGGAGTCCTTGTCGGGAGAGATTGCCCACGAGCTGAAGAATCCCCTCGCCACGGTGAAGGGGTTGACGCAGCTCATGCGACGCGAGCCGGAGCGCGCGCAGCCGTCGGAGCGCCTGGAGGTGCTGGCCGGCGAGGTGACGCGCATGCAGGACATCCTGGAGGAGTTCCTCAACTTCTCGCGACCGCTGGTTCCGCTGTCCGTCAGCCAGGTGGACCTGGCGGCGCTGTGTGACGAGGCCGTGGTGCTGCACGAGGGCCTCGCCGCCGAGCACGGTGTCCGACTGGCCCGGGGTGGTGATGGTCCGGTGGTCGCGGCGTGTGATCCTCGCAAGGTGAAGCAGGTGGTGATGAACCTCTTGCACAACGCCATCGACGCGAGTCCGCGGGGAGGTCAGGTGGTGGTGGATGTCGAATCCGGCAGCCTGGGAGATGTGCGTGTTTTCATCCGGGATTCGGGAGCAGGGCTGTCACCCGAGGTGTCCTCGAGGGTCTTCGACGCGGGCGTCACCACGAAGTCGAAGGGCTCGGGGCTCGGCTTGACAGTGGCCCGTGCGCTGGCGCGGCAGCATGGTGGCGAGGTGACGCTGCGCAACGAGGCGTCCGGGGGCTGTGTGGCGGAAATGATGTTGCCGCGCGAGCTTCCCGCGGACACCCTGGGGCCAGTGAGGGACGTGCGCGAGGTGGCCCATGCGCGGTGAGTCGGGCGCCGTATCGCGCGTGCTGGTGGTGGACGACGACGCGGGCGTGCGCTTCACGCTGCGGGAGATGTTGCGCAGCCTGTCCGGCGTGGAGGTGGAGCAGGCGGAGGACGGCGAGGCCGCGCTGGAGAAGCTGGCGTCGCGCGCGTTCGAGCTGGTCATCACCGACCTGCGCATGCCCCGGATGGACGGCATGGAGCTGGTGCGCCGGGTCAGCGGGGCACCCCACGCGCCGCGCATCATCGTCATCACGGCGCATGGCTCGGAGCGCTTCGCCGTGGAGGCGGTGAAGGCGGGCGCCTATGACTACTTCCGCAAGCCCTTCGACGTGGATGAGCTGCTCGCCGTCGTCACGCGCGCCCTGGAGTCGGTCCGGCTGCGCCATGAAAACGAGCGGCTGACAGGGGAGCTGAACCTGTCACGCTCCATGGTGTTCTCCTCGGAGCCCATGGGTCGGCTGGCGCAGTTGGTCCAACGCGCGGGCTCCCGCGACGTGACAGTGCTCATCACCGGGGAGAGCGGCACCGGCAAGGAGCGGGTGGCGGAGGCCCTGGTGCGCGCCTCACCGCGCGCGAACGGACCCTATCTGCGCTTCAACTGCGCGGCCCTCACCGAGGAGCTCGCGGAGGCGGAGCTGTTCGGTCACTCGAAGGGCGCGTTCACGGGAGCGAATCGGGTCCGCCCCGGGCTGTTTCGCGAAGCGGACGGAGGCACGCTGCTCTTGGATGAAGTCGGAGAGCTGGCGCCTCCGCTCCAGGCCAAGCTGTTGCGGGTGCTCCAGGAGGGCGAGGTCCGCCCGGTGGGAGAAGACCGGCCGGTGAAGGTGGACGTCCGCATCCTGGCCGCCACGCATCGGGACTTGCGCAAGCGCGCGGCGGAGGGGCAGTTCCGCGAGGACCTCTACTACCGGCTCAACGTGGTGCAGCTCCGCGTGCCGCCGTTGCGCGAGCGCCCCGAGGACATCCCCGTGTTGTCACGGATGTTCCTGGACCGCTTCAGCGGCCGGTTCCACACGGGCCCGTTGAAGGTGCCGCCGGGCTTCGTGGACCGGCTGATGGCGCTGCCCTGGCCCGGCAATGTGCGCGAGCTGGAGAACACCCTGGAGAGCCTGGTGGCGCTGTCGAGCGAGGGAGAGCTGGACCTGTCCCTCCTGCCGACCTCCGAGCCTCGGTCGGCTGGCGCCGCGTCGACGGGGCCCGTGGCCGAGGGACTCCGGAGCGAGGAGGGCGAGGCCGCCACGGGGATGGGGCTCAAGGAGCGGGTGGAGGCCTATGAGCGGGGGCTCGTACTCGACGCACTGCGCATCGAGGGAGGAAACCGCAGCGGGGCGGCTCGGCGGCTGGGGATTGGCCGGGCCACCCTGCACGACAAGCTGCGCAAGTACGGGCTGGACAGCGCCCCGGACGAGGGCGGAGAAGGACGGAGCTGACGTCCCCTCGGGCTCGGGAACAAACGGCCTCCCGGGCCGTTCGGGGGCGGTTGTGTCCCCCACGATGTCGCGTCCCTTTACTGGAGCGTGCATGTCCCCCGTGTCTCGCAGTCTCGCGGCGCTGCTTTGGTTGTCCCTCGCAAGTCCCGCCGTCGCCCAGACGCCGCCACCGACTCCGTCGAAGGCCCCCGGTGCCTCGACACCGGAGCGCACGGAGCACATCCGCTCGCGCTACACCAAGTTCGAGTACCGCATCCCCATGCGGGATGGCGTGAAGCTCTTCACCTCCGTCTACATCCCTGTCGATGCCTCTCCCAGCAAGCGCTACCCCATCCTGATGGTGCGCACGCCCTACAGCGTCGCGCCGTATGGGCTGGACCGCTACAAGACGCAGCTCGGGCCGAGCGAGGCGTTCGAGAAGGAAGGCTTCATCTTCGTGTTCCAGGACGTGCGTGGCCGCCTCATGTCGGAGGGCGACTTCGTCAACGTGCGTCCCATCAACCCGAAGAAGGGCGCGAAGGACACCGACGAGAGCACCGACACGTACGACACCATCGACTGGCTGCTGGCGCGCGTGCCGAACAACAACGGCAAGGTGGGGCAGTGGGGCATCTCCTATCCCGGCTTCTACGCCTCCGCGGGCGCCATCAGCGGCCACCCGGCGCTCAAGGCGGTGTCTCCGCAGGCGCCCATCGCGGATTGGTTCTGGGACGACATGCACCGGCATGGCGCCTTCAACCTGTCGCTCGCGTTCAACTTCTTCTCGGGGTTCGGCAAGCCCCGGCCGGCGCCCACGGACAGCGAGGACTGGGCGCGCTTCGAATACGGCACGCCGGACGGCTACGAGTTCTTCATGGACCTGGGCCCGCTGAGCAACGCGGAGACGAAGTACTTCAAGGGCGACGTCGCGTTCTGGAAGGACGTCACGGCGCATCCCAACTACGACGCCTTCTGGCAGGCGCGGAATCTCTTGCCGCACCTGAAGGGCCTGAAGGCGGCGATGCTGGTGGTGGGCGGCTGGTACGACACCGAGGACCTGTACGGCCCCTTGCGGACGTACGCGGCCATCGAGAAGCAGAACCCGGGCGTGGCGAACACGCTGGTGATGGGCCCGTGGCAACACGGGGGGTGGGTGGGCACCGAGGGCTCCAGCCTGGGTGACGCCGAGTTCGGCTTCCGCACGTCGGACGCGTACCAGGAGCTGGGCCTGGCCTTCTTCAAGCAGCACCTCAAGGGTGGCGAGAAGGCGGCGGTGCCGGAGGCGCTGGTGTTCGAGACGGGCGCCAACCGCTGGCGCCAGTTGGAGAGCTGGCCGCCGAAGGGGCTGCGTGAGACGCGGCTGTTCTTCCAGCCCAAGGGCGGGCTGTCCATGAAGGCGCCCACGGGCACCACGGAGTCGTTCGCGGAGTACATCAGCGACCCGGCCAAGCCGGTGCCGTACACGCAGGAGATCACGACGCGCTGGAGCAAGAACTACATGGCGGAGGACCAGCGCTTCGTCGCGAGCCGGCCGGACGTGCTGGTGTTCGAGACCGAGCCGTTGGAGCAGGACCTCACGCTGGCGGGCCCGCTGGAGGCGGACCTGTGGGTTTCCACGACGGGTTCGGACGCGGACTGGGTGGTGAAGCTGGTGGATGTGAATCCCGGCAAGCCGCGCGGCTGGAGTCGGAGCGACGCGGAGAAGGGCGAGAAGAACCGGGGTGGCCAGCAGACGCTGGTGCGCGGCGAGCCGTTCCGCGGCCGCTTCCGCGACAGCTACAGCGAGCCCAAGGCCTTCAAGCCCGGTGAGGTGTCGAAGGTGCGCTTCACCATCAACGACGTCTTCCACACGTTCCAGAAGGGGCACCGGGTGATGATCCAGGTCCAGTCGAGCTGGTTCCCGTTCATCGACCGCAACCCGCAGACGTACGTGCCCAACATCTTCGAGGCGAAGGAGGCGGACTTCACGCGCGCCTTCCACCGCGTGTACCACTCCGCGGCGCACCCGAGCTCCGTCAAGGTGGGCGTGCTGCCGGCGCTGGACGCACAGGGCAACTGAGGTCCGCGAGGGCGAGGCGGTGCATCTGTTTGGCACCGTCCGCTCGCGCTCGAAGGGAGCGTGACGGGGCGGGATATCCGTCCCGTTCCTGTTACGTTTCCGCCCGCACGGAGGGATGGGAGGGTCATGACTGGCACCGAGGGGCCCGGGAGTGGGCCGGTGCGGCTCGACGGGAGTGAGGGCGAGGGGGGAGGGCAGATCCTCCGCTCGGCGTTGTCGCTGTCACTCATCACCGGACGGCCGTTTCACATCACCCACCTGCGTTCGCGGCGGGAGCCTCCGGGGTTGCGTCCCCAGCACCTGGCCTGCGTGCGCGGCGCCGAGGCACTGGGTGGCACCAGCGAGGGCGCCACGGTGGGCGCCTCCGAGTTGTCCTTCACTCCCGGCACCGTGCGCGCGGGGGACTATCTGCTGGAGGTCGGCACGGCGGGCAGCACGCCGCTCATCTTCCAGTGCCTCGTCTATCCCCTGGCCCTGGCGGGGGGCGGAAAGCTCACGTTGCGGGGCGGGACGCATCTGCCGCACAGCCCGAGCTTCCACTATGTCGCGACGGTGTGGCAGCCGGTGGCCCACGCGTATGGGCTCCCCGTGCACCTCACGATGACGCAGGCGGGGTTCTATCCAGAGGGCGCGGGGGAGATGGTCGCCCACGTCTTTCCGCCGCAGGAGCCGCCCCGGCTGGTGGAGTTGCCCGCGCGGGGGATGCTGCGCGAGGTGCACGTCTCGTCATTCGTGGGAGGCCTGCCGTTCGCCATCGCCGAGCGGCAGTCGCGCGCCGCCGTGGCGGTGCTGCGGGAGAAGGGCATCCTGGCCGAGGCGGAGAATCGCCCGCTGCCGGTGAGCCGTTCGCTGGGCACGGTGACGTTCGTGCTGGCGCAGTTCGAGCACACCATCGCCGGCTTCACCGCGCTGGGGGAGAAGGGGCGTCCCGCCGAGGACGTGGGGCGGGAGGCCGGCGAGGCGCTGGCGCGCTTCATGGAGACAGGGGGCGCGCTGGACGAGTCGCTGGCGGACCAGATCCTCCTGCCAGCGGCGCTGCTGGCCGCGGGGCGCCTGGGGCCGGTGACGCCGGGCACCACTCGCTTCACCGCGGCTCGGGTGACGGACCACCTCACCACCCATGCCCGCGTCGTCGAGCGCTTCCTTCCGGTCAAGGTCCGGGTGGAGGCGGGCGGCGCGGTGGAGGTGGCCCCGGCTTGAGGGCCGGGGTGGGGTGGCTCAGGCCGCCTCGTCGTCGCCGCGGTTGGAGTTGTTGCCGAAGGTGTTCACGTCATCCATCTCCTTCGTCGTGTTCCGGAAGGCGCGGAAGCCGAAGGGGATGGCGACGAGGAACACGAGGCCGGCGAGGCCCACGGCCTTCCAGGGGAAGGGCTGCGTCTTCACCTGGATGTCCTTGCCATAGGAGTTGAGGTTGTTGCCCATGGCGCGCTGCTTGGCGGCCTCGCGCTCCTCGGCGGTGAGCTCACGGGGGGCGTTGAAGTCCTGGACCGGTTTGCGCGGCTGAGCCAGTGCCGCTCCGCCCGTCGCGAGCGCGAGGACCAGGAGGAGTCGGGCAAGGGAGGGATTTCGCATGAGGGGGGAGGCTATCACGACCCAACGGGAGTGCTGAACAGGGCTTGCACCGGGAGAGCGTTGTCCAGTACGCGCCAGGGTGCCCACATCACCTCCGGACGCCATGCTGCGCCTGCCCTTCATCGCCCTCGCCAACCTGTTGCTGCTCCTGCGGACCCTGTTGGGTGCGCCCTTCCGCCTGTTCGCCGCCAGCCACCGGCCGGCCTACGTGCGCTTCCGGTTGGCGGGGGATCCGCCCTACCGCGAGCAGCGCAAGCCCCGATTCTCGCTGGGGGGAGGCTCGCGTCCGGAGCCCGCGGACGTCACCTCGCTGGAGCGCTTTGGCGAGTCCCTGAGGCTGTTGGCGAAGGACCCCAAGGTGAAGGGGATTCTCCTGGAGGTGGAGGAGTTGGGGTTGCCGGGGGCGAAGCGCGACGCGGTGGTGGCGTTGCTGGCGGAGTTCCGGGCGGCGGGCAAGCGGGTGGTGTCCTGGGCGGTGATGGTGGACACGGACACGTACCCGGTGCTGTGCGCGGCGGACGAGGTGCTCCTGGCCCCCATGGGGCGGCTGGAGCTGGTGGGGTACTCGGCGGAGTCCACGGCGCTGGGCGAGGGGCTGTCCCGGATTGGCATCCGGCCGCAGTTCATCCGGCGGGGTGACTACAAGACGGCGCCGGAGTTGTTCACGCATCCGGCGGTGTCGGACATCCAGCAGCGCACAGTGGAGTCGTTCCTGGACGAGCGCTACGCGACGCTGGTCGACGCGGTGTCGGTGGCGCGGCGCAAGACGCCCGACGAGGTGAAGGCGCTGATCGACCAAGGCCCGTACAGCGGGCCGAGGGCGAAGGCGATGGGGCTGGTGGACGCGCTGGTGGACGAGGCGGACCTGCCGCTGCACCTGGGGTTGGTGAAGGTGGAGGAGGGGAAGGCGCCGGAGGACGTGGAGGACACGGAGTTGGAGGCGCTGGACACGTATCTGGAGACGGTGCCGTTCCCGCCGGTGAAGTGGCGGCGGATGAAGCGGAAGCCGCGGCTCGCGTTGGTGCCGGTGTCGGGGATTATTGTGCCGGGGAAGGGGAATGCGGGCGGGCGTCTGGCGTCGACGGACGCGGTGGTGAAGGCGTTGAGGGCGGCGGGGCGGGACAAGCGGTCGAAGGCGGTGCTGCTGTATGTGAACAGTCCGGGTGGGGCAGCGATTGCTTCCGAGCAGATTCTGGAGGCGGTCCAGCGGGTGGCGCGCAAGAAGCCGGTGATCGCATACATGGACCGGGTGTGCGCCAGTGCGGGGTACATGGTGGCGCTGGGGGCGAAGGAGCTGTGGAGTGCCCCGCATGCGGTGGTCGGGTCCATTGGTGTGTTCGCGGGCAAGTTCGACACGTCCGGGCTGATGAATCTGTTGGGCATCCACAAGACGTTGATCACGCGGGGAGCGAACGCGGGGTTGTTGTCGTTCTCCCGGGGTTTCACGGACGGGGAGCGGGCGGCGCTCGAGGCGGACATCGAGGAGATGTACCAGTCCTTCCTGGGGCACGTGGCGAAGGCGCGGGGGCGGACGAAGGAAGAGATCCACGCGCTGGCGGAGGGCCGGGTGTACTCGGGCCTGCGCGCGAAGGACGCGGGCCTGGTGGACAAGATTGGTGGGTTCGAGGAGGCGTGCCGGTATGCGCTGTCCCTGGCGAAAGTCGCACCTGGGGACTTCGAGCTGAAGACGTATGGGGCGGCGGAGCGACGGATGTCGGTGCTGCGGTTGTTGATGGGGGCGGCTCAACCCCAGACGTATTCACTGTGCCCAGTGTCGTGGAATCTGGCCGGGCAGGAGCGTGCGACGTTGGCTTCGCTGGCGGATGAGACGCGGTGGGGCTCGTGGCTGCGTGAGTTGTCGCGTGATGCTCCTCCGGGAGAGACGCCATGAATCAGCGGGACGCTGCGTGGGAGGACACTCCACGGTGTCGGCAGTGCAATGGGGAACTGGGGTTCGTTAAGGCGCAAGGTCCCGTGGAGACATATCGATGCGTGTCTTGCGGTATGGAGATGGTCGGCATCATGTCCCCTCGGATTGATGAATTTATCAAATTCCTTGGGCCACGAGGAACGCTGCGGGTGCGCTGGGGCGGGAAGTTGGCAGGATCAAAAGAGGCGCACGCGTTGCGTCAGTTGGCGCCTGAACTCCAGGCCAAGTCTGTTCCGGAAGCCCTGGCTCTGCTGAGAAGCAAGAACGAATGGGTCTTTGAAGAGCTCACTCGAGGCCAGGCCAAAGAGCTGGGGCAAAGGGCGACTGCTCTGGGACTGGAAGGCAGCACGGAGTTTCCGGATGCCCAGTGAGCTGGCGAAGGCGTAGCTTCCTGGCTTCCGCCCTCACCGGCAATGGTCCGGACATCCGGATGAAGAGAATCGGGCGAGCGGTCGTGAGGAGCGGGCAAGTCAGGCTGGGTGGCGAAGCGCCGTAAAGGGGCCATCCGGAGTTGACCTGACGGTAGGAGCATTCTTGCTGCTTGAGCTGGCGATTGGCGACGCCTATGGCGCGGGGTTCGAATACGCGCCGGAGATGACGAAGTACAACGACCTGTCGCGCTATGTGCAGCACCCCCGGCATCTGGGGACGCTGCCTGGCATGTACACAGACGATACGCAGATGAGCCTCGCGATTGCTGAGGCGCTCATCGACGATGAGCCCTGGAGGCCGCTCACCCTCGCTGCGAGGTTCGTTCAGGTGTACCAGCGCGACCCTCGCGAAGGGTATGCCCGAAGCTTCCAGGCGTTCTTGGAGACCGTGCGGGATGGGCATGACTTCCTGGCTCGAATTCACGGAGACAGTGACAAGAGCGGTGCGGCGATGCGCGCCGGGCCCTTGGGCGTGTTGGGCTCGTCCAGTGAGGTCATCAAGCGGTGCACGATTCAGGCAGCCATCACCCATGACACACCGGATGGCATTCACGCGGCATGTGCCTCGGCGCTGATGGTGCACTACTGCCTGTACGGAATCGGGCCCAAGGCAGAGGTGGGGGAGTACATCCAGGAACTGGTCCCGGGCCAATGGATTCTGCCCTGGGAGGGAAAGGTCAACGCGAAGGGCTGGATGAGCGTTCGCGCGGCGATCACGGCCCTGGCGCGCAATGAGTCCATGAGTGCGCTGCTCAAGGACTGTGTCTCGTTCGGTGGAGACGTAGACACGGTCGCCTCAATGGCGTTGGCTGCGGGTTCCTGCTGCCAGGAGATTGTCCAGGATCTGCCGCAGCATCTGATCGATGGGCTGGAGAATGGCCCTTATGGCCGCGACTACCTTCGCGGGTTAGATGAACGGCTCATGGCTCGCTGATCCGCCTCGTGCGCTCTTGAGGGACGCGGCGTCCTGGCACGTCCCCGTGCTACCTTCCGCGCCCCATGAAGCGGACCGTCCTCATCGGTAGCCTACTCCTGGCCCCGGCCTGTGCCACCACGTCGCGTGAGCCCGTCTCTGTCGCGGAGTCCTACGCCCGCGCCCTGGACGAAGGCCGCCTCCAGGACGCCTACGCCCTCACCACTGATGGACCGGAAGGGCAGGTCGCCTTCCTGGAGCGCTACTCCGACGAGACCACCCGCCGTGAACGAGCCGCCGCCGTCCGTGCCGGCGCCGCCGTCCTAGAAGCCCGCGCCCCCTCCCTCACCCTCGCTCGAACCGGCGAGGACTGGCGCATCGTCGAAGCCCGCCCCGCCGATGTCCCCCGCGCCGCCCTCCGGCGCTTCCTGGACGCCTCCGACGCCAAGGACTCGGGCGATTAATCTCACTGTTTCCGAGTGGAAGGCCCCAGAATGAACGAGGTTGCGCGGTGATGATTGATGAGGCTATTCAGCAGCTCCGGCAAGGTGGCTTGGTCGCAAAGTACGTAGGTGGCAGGGACTCTCGAATCCTCGGTGGGCGTGCCCTTAATGGGTTCCTATACGTGGACGGGTTCAATATATTTAGAGACGGTGACGATTGGGTTTTGGGGCTACCCGGTCCAGGTCAAGTTGGTACTGAGTATCGGTGCTACTCACTTGGCGAGGCAGTCGAAAGGGTGCTTGGTTTTTGTGCAATGCCACCACTTGGATGCTGATGTGGCCGAGGTAAATCAGGGAGCCACCAACCCCACTCTCGTGAACGATTGCTGTTGCCGTAATCGACGCGGTCACTGGGGAAGAACTTGCTGTTTCTGTAAGCTGCAATTCGGAAGTGACCAGTTTGGAAAGACAAAGCCATCAAGCGGAAAGGACTCGAAGAAGAACAGGTGATTCGATGTCCCGAGCAAAGCTGTTAATACTAGAGGCGGAGAAGAAGTTTGAGGAAGGCGACTATCGCGGCGCAAGAGACGCTTATCGCGCCAGCTTCATGGAGGAGCCCCCTGTTTCTCGAGGGTTTGGGACCCTTGAAATAGCCGAGGACTGGGAGATGTTTAGATTCAGGAGCGAACTCTTTGAGAAATACCCTCACTCAAGTGAGGTAAAGTCTGCGCTTGCTCATGCATACCTCCGTGTGCGGCAGCCTCAACAGGCAGTCGATCTTCTTGGTGGGTTGATTGAAGTCGAGGTTGAGCTGACTCGCCGGGTTCCACTGCTGCTCGTGAGGTTTCGCGCTGCTTTGGCTGCGCGGCAGTACGATGTTGCGGCAGTCGACTTTGTTGAGCTGTGGATGGCCGGGGCTCGCGTGCCTGCTGCAAAGCGATTCCGGAAGGGAATGCTGAAGGAAGTCTCGGGCCTTGTGGACGGCAGGGCGGAAAGTTTGCTGGGAATCCTGGAAGGTCAGCTGTCGGGTGAGAGTTTGCTGATGGCATATGTCGCTGCGAAGAGAAGTGAACTCAGGGCTATCGCAGGACTCATTTCGACGTTTTCTTGAGTGTTTGGAGGTGGGGCTCGCCGATTCAACGCACGTCCCCGTGCTACCTTCCGCGCCCCATGAAGCGGACCGTCCTCATCGGTAGCCTACTCCTGGCCCCGGCCTGTGCCACCACGTCGCGTGAGCCCGTCTCTGTCGCGGAGTCCTACGCCCGCGCCCTGGACGAAGGCCGCCTCCAGGACGCCTACGCCCTCACCACTGATGGACCGGAAGGGCAGGTCGCCTTCCTGGAGCGCTACTCCGACGAGACCACCCGCCGTGAACGAGCCGCCGCCGTCCGTGCCGGCGCCGCCGTCCTAGAAGCCCGCGCCCCCTCCCTCACCCTCGCTCGAACCGGCGAGGACTGGCGCATCGTCGAAGCCCGCCCCGCCGA
>NZ_JABUMT010000018.1:0-66339 GCF_013336715.1 Myxococcus sp. CA056 | reverse complement strand
AGACCACCCGCCGTGAACGAGCCGCCGCCGTCCGTGCCGGCGCCGCCGTCCTAGAAGCCCGCGCCCCCTCCCTCACCCTCGCTCGAACCGGCGAGGACTGGCGCATCGTCGAAGCCCGCCCCGCCGACGTCCCCCGCGCCGCCCTCCGCCGCTTCCTGGACGCCTCCGACGCCAAGGACTGGAAGACGGCCTGGAGCCTGCTCGCCGCGCCCCTGCGTGCCCGCTACACCCCCGAGCGACTCCGCGAGGACTTTGAGCGCGACCCCCTCGCCAAGGAGCGCCTGCGCCGCGCCCGGCTCGCTCTCAATACGCACGTCCGAGTCGGCGCCGGTGAGGCCGTCTTCCCCATTGGCGACGAGCGGGCCGTCCTCCTGGTCCTCGAGGACGGCGAATACCGGATCTCCGCGCTCGAATAGGCCCGCTGACCCCGACACGCAGTGTCCCTGATAGACACCTTCAGCCCGCCAACACCCTCCAGCCCTCCAGGCCGTCGCCAGGGTGCGTCCGCGTCCACCCAGCGTTAAACGACGTTGACAGTCCCCCCGGGGCTGGCATGTTCCGCGCCCGCTGAGGGGCGCCCAAGCGCCCGTTTTCCAAAGGTTTCAGGTGTCCCGATGAGCGTTACCGAGGCCAGCATCCTCGCGGCGATGTCCAAGGTGATCGATCCCGAGCTGCACGTGGATCTGGTGAAGGCGGGGATGGTGAAGGACATCCGCGTCAGCGGTGACACGGTCAAACTCAAGATCGAGCTCACCACGCCCGCCTGCCCCATGAAGGGGAAGATCCAGGCCGACTCCGAGGCCGCGCTCAAGGCCGTCCCCGGCCTCAAGTCCTTCGACATCGAGTGGGGCGCCCAGGTCCGCGCCTCCGGCGGCGGCGCTCCGCCCCCCGGCGGCCTGCTCCCCAAGGTGAAGAACATCATCCTCGTCGGCGCCGGAAAGGGCGGGGTGGGCAAGAGCACCGTCGCCGTCAACCTCGCCGCCGCCCTCGCTCAGCACGGCGCCAAGGTCGGCCTGCTCGACGCCGACTTCTACGGCCCCTCCATCCCCCTCATGACGGGCCTGGGCGAGAAGAAGCCCGTCAGCCCCGACGGTAAGTCGCTGGATCCGCTCATCGCCCACGGCATGAAGGTCATGTCCATTGGCTTCCTCGTGGAGGCCGACCAGGCCCTCATCTGGCGCGGTCCCATGCTCCACGGCGCCCTCATGCAGCTCGTGCGCGACGTGAACTGGGGCGAGCTCGACTACCTCGTGCTCGACCTGCCCCCGGGCACCGGTGACGTGGCCCTGTCGCTCTCCCAGTCCATCCGCGCCGCGGGTGCCGTGCTCGTCACGACGCCGCAGGACGTAGCCCTGGCCGACGTCGTCCGCGCCAAGCAGATGTTCGACAAGGTCCACATCCCCGTGCTGGGCATCGTGGAGAACATGTCCCAGTTCGTCTGCCCGAACTGCTCGCACGTCACCCCCATCTTCAACCACGGCGGGGGCCGGAAGGCCGCGGAGATGTTCGGCATTCCGTTCCTCGGAGAGGTTCCGCTGGACTTGAAGGTGCGTGTCTCGGGAGACTCGGGCGTACCGGTGGTCATCGGCGCCAAGGACAGCCTGGAGGCCAAGGCCTTCCAGGAGGTCGCTCGCAACATCGCGGGTCGAGTGTCCGCACAGGGCGCCAAGAGCATGCCGCTGCCGGTGGTGCAGGCCCGCTGACAACCACCCAGGAGACGCTGCATGCCCCCAGTCGGCAATGACGACTACCCCGACGACCCGTTGATCGATGAGGACCGTTCCGGCCGCGAAGGCCGCTCCGGTCCCGCGGGCTTCGTTCCGGAGTTCGTCCGTCGCATGGCCGTCGCCGGCCTGGGCGCCCTCTTCATGACCGAGGAGGGCATCCGCAACCTGGCGGGGCAGCTCAAGCTCCCCAAGGAAGCCCTCGGCTTCATCCTCTCCCAGGCGGAGAAGACCAAGGACGAGGTCACCGGCGCCATCACCGAGGAACTCCGCCGCTTCCTCCAGTCCGAGAAGCTCCGCGACGAGTTCCTCAAGCTCGTCTCCGGCATGACGCTGGAGATCAAGGCCCAGGTCCGACTCGTCCCGCCCGACAAGGCGGAGAAGATGGGCGCCGACGAGCCCGAGAACACCGAGCCGCGCCCCAAGAAGGAGAAGACCGCCGCCCCCACCGCGCGCGTCGTCATCTCCGAACTCAACGCCCGCCGCCCCGGCTCCAAGCGTTCCAAGAAGGAGTAGTGGTGGCGGACACGCCTCCCCCTGAAACAGCCCCGCCGGCCCCCGCGCGCAAGGGCTGGCGCTCGTCCCCGCTGGCGAAGCGGCTGCCGCTGCTGCTGCTCCTCGGCCTGGGCATCTACATCTGGCAAATCACCGGCGTCCCCGAGCGGGAGCTGGTCATCCAACCCGATGGCGACGGCTGGAGTCAGGCCCGTGCGCTGGACCTCCAGGTGATGGACCCGGAGGGCGCGGTCCTCAAGCGCGAGGAGCGCTTCTTCGGCGACACCGGCGCACCTCCGGAGCTGAGCTTCAAGGTGGACCTGCCCGAGGGCTCCTTCCGGACCTTGTTCTTCGTGAAGCTCGCGGGTCGCGAGGAGCGCGTCCGCGTCGAAGAGCCACTCACGGTGGGGGAGGAGCGCTACATCGTTCGCCGGCTCCAGTTGCCAGCCGCGACTCGTTGACCGCCCTGGGGGCGTGGGCTATGGGCGCACCACGTCATTCACATTCCGACCGAGGGGTTCGAGAGCACCATGGCAACGGAGCACATCGTCGTCGTCGGCGCCGGGCAGATGGGCGCGGGAATCGCGCAGGTGGCATTGCA
Source organism: Myxococcus sp. CA056 (assembly GCF_013336715.1). Lineage (NCBI taxonomy): Bacteria > Pseudomonadati > Myxococcota > Myxococcia > Myxococcales > Myxococcaceae > Myxococcus > Myxococcus sp. CA056. The sequence continues at coordinate 63,519 of NZ_JABUMT010000018.1, read as the reverse complement.
GGCGGGTCTTCGCGTCACGCTGGCGGACGTGTCCAAGGAAGGTCTCGCCAAGGGCGCTGACCGCATCCGCGCGGGCCTGAAGAAGCTGGTGGAGAAGGGCAAGCTCGACGCCGCGAAGCAGCAGGCCGCCGAGGCCAACCTCGCCACCCTCACCAACGTCACCGAGGCGAAGGACGTCGACTTCGCGATTGAGGCCGTGACGGAGAACGAGGACCTCAAGCGCCGCATCTTCCAGGACCTGGACGCCGTCGTCCGGCCGGGCGGCATCCTCGCCACCAACACCTCGTCCATCCCCATCACCCGCATCGCCGCGTCCACGAAGCGCCCCGAGTTCGTCATCGGCATGCACTTCATGAACCCCGTGCCGGTGATGCAGCTGGTGGAACTCATCCGTGGCGCCGCCACGTCGGACGAGACCTACGCCACCACGCGCGCCCTCTCCGAGCGCATGGGCAAGACGACGGTCGTCTCCAAGGACTTCCCGGGCTTCATCGTCAACCGCATCCTCATCCCGATGCTGAACGAGGCCTGCTACGCGCTGATGGAGGGCCTGGGCTCCGCGGAGGACATCGACACCGCGATGAAGCTGGGCACCAACCAGCCCATGGGCCCGCTCCAGCTCGCCGACTTCATCGGCCTGGACACCGTGCTCTACATCGCCGAGGTGCTGCACAAGGGCCTGGGTGACTCGAAGTACCGCCCGTGTCCGCTGCTGCGCCAGTACGTCGACGCCGGCTGGTACGGCAAGAAGAGCGGTCGCGGCTTCTACAAGTACTAGGCACCCACCTCCCCAGGAGCCTCGCACATGACCTACGAGAACATCCGGCTGGAGCACGAGGGCGCGGTCGCCACCCTCACCATCGACCGTCCCAAGGCGCTCAACGCCCTCAACAACAAGACGCTCCAGGAGTTCGAGGCGGCGGTGAAGTCGCTCGGCGCCGACACGCGCGTGCTCATCGTCACCGGCGGGGGCGAGAAGGCCTTCGTCGCGGGCGCCGACATCGCGGAGATGGCCGCGCTCGAGGAGCCCCAGGCTCGCGAGTTCGCCGCCCTGGGTCACCGCGCCTTCGCGCTGCTGGAGTCGCTGTCCATCCCCACCATCGCCGCGGTGAATGGCTTCGCGCTCGGTGGTGGCTGTGAGCTGGCCCTGGCGTGTGACTTCATCTACGCCTCCGAGAAGGCCCAGCTCGGCCTCCCCGAAGTGGGCCTGGGAGTCATCCCCGGCTTCGGTGGCACCCAGCGCCTCACCCGCGCGGTGGGCCGTGCTCGCGCCAAGGAGCTGGTCTTCACGGGGGCGCGCATCGACGCGGCGAAGGCGAAGGAGATCGGCCTGGTGCTGGAGGTCCTGCCGGCCGGTGAGCTGCTCGCGCACTGCCGCTCCATCGCGGCGAAGATGATCAAGAACGGTCCCCTGGCCATCGCCACGGCCAAGCGCGTCATCGAGCAGGGCGCGGACAAGGACCTGGGCGAGGCCAACACGCTGGAGCGCCAGGGCTTCGCGGAGCTGTTCGGCTCGGACGACCAGCGCGAGGGCATGAAGGCGTTCCTCGAGAAGCGTCCCGCCGTCTTCACCGGCAAGTGAATCACCCGCTCGCGGTCGGGAGTCTCCTCACGATTCTCCTGGCCGCGACGCCGGCCCGCTCCGAGCCTGTCTCCGAGCCTCGCTCGGAACCCGCGCCCGAAGCTCGGGACGACGAGGCCGGACGGGCTCCGGCGCTGGTCTCCTGGAAGCGCTCGCTGTGCATCTACACAGGCTGCTTCCTGGAGCCGTTCATCCCCGATGTCCGCTTCCAGTGGGGACAGGGCTCGCGTGAGCACTGGGTGCTGTCCTGGCCCATCCACCCGTGGGCCTTCCCGGCGTGGGACATTCCGGGGCCCACCCTCATCCTGTCGCCCTTCGTGGAGCCTCAAGTGCGCCTGGAGCCGGCGGCCTTCCGGCTGCTCGCGGGGGCGCGGGTGTATGCGTTTCCGGACAGCGCTCGGCTGGGCTTGCTCGCGGAGGGCGCGGGCCTGTGGGGCCAGGATGGCTCGGGTGGGCTGGCGGGTCTGGGCCTGACCTACGACTTGATTGAACGCGGCCCGAACACGAAGCCCTGGACGGTGTCCGTGGTGCTTCGCCGGGCCTGGACGGGGGAGGGGGCGCGGATGGACCTCTCCCTGGATGTCACGGTGCCACTGAACATGTTCCTGGGCTCACCCCTGGATTCCAGGGAGCCCGGCGGGCGGTCGTCGGCTAATCGGCACGGCAACCCTCGCTTGGGGCCTGGCGGAGCGTCTTCGCTATTCCCTGGGAGCACCCCCCGTAATATGGAGCCCTCATGAACTTCGAGCTGACCGATGTCCAGCGCGAGATCCAGCGGATGTGCCGCGAGTTCGCCGCCAAGGAACTGACCCCCAACGCCCGGAAGTGGGATGAACACCACTCCTGGCCCACGGATGCGGTGAAGAAGCTCGCCGAGCTGTCGCTGCTCGGCGTGGCCGTCTCCGAGAAGTACGGCGGCGCCGGTCTGGACAACGTCTGTTACGCGCTCGCCATGGAGGAGATCAGCCGAGGCTGTGCCTCCACCGGCGTCATCATGAGCGTGAACAACTCGCTCTATTGCGACCCGGTGTCCAAGTTCGGCACCGAGGCGCAGAAGGAAGAGTTCCTCACGCCGTTCGCGCGGGGCGACAAGCTCGGCTGCTTCGGCCTGACGGAGCCCGAGGCCGGCAGCGACGCCGCAGCCCAGCAGACCGTCGCGGTGCGCCGGGGTGACGAGTTCGTCATCAACGGCTCCAAGAACTGGATCACCAACGGCCCCAAGGCCGACGCCATCGTCCTGTTCACGATGACGAACAAGGAGGCGGGCAACAAGGGCATCACCGCCTTCCTGGTGCCCACGAACACCCCCGGCTTCACCCGCGCCGAGCCCGACAAGAAGATGGGCATCAGCGCCGCCTGGTCCTGCTCCATGTTCTTCGAGGACATGCGCGTGCCGGCCAAGAACATCCTGGGCAAGGAGGGCGAGGGCTTCAAGGTCGCCATGTCCACGCTGGACGGTGGCCGCATCGGGATTGCGTCGCAGGCGCTGGGCATCGCCCGCGCGGCGTACGAGGAGGCGGTGCGCTACTCGGGTGAGCGCAAGTCCTTCGGCAAGCCCATCCGCGAGCACCAGGCCATCCAGTTCATGATCGCCGACATGGCCATGGAGATCGACGCGGCCCGCCTGCTGGTGTGGCGCGCGGCGCTCCTCAAGGACAAGGGCGTGCGCCACAGCGCGGAGAGCGCGATGGCGAAGCTGTACGCCAGCGAGATGGCCAGCCGCGTGGCGAACAAGGCCCTCCAGGTGCACGGCGGCATGGGCTACAGCAAGGAGATGGACGCCGAGCGCCACGTGCGCGACGCGCGCATCACCGAGATCTACGAGGGGACGAGCGAGATTCAGCGCATCGTCATCTCCGCCAACGTCCTGAAGGAGTAGGCACCATGAAGAGGGCACTGCTTCCCGTTCTGATTCTGGCCTCGGCCACCGCGTTCGCGGAGAGTGTTCCGCCGAAGAAGCCCGAGGGCGGGAAGCCCGCCCCCACCGCGACGGCGCCCGCGAAGAGCGACGCGCCGGACGTGGCCCGCATGCCGTTCACGCCGGACTCCATCCGCCAGGTCGTCACGTACAACCAGGGGCGGATCCAGGAGTGCTACGAGGACCACATGGCGGAGAAGAACAAGAAGGCGGAGGGCAAGCTGCTCACGTCCTTCACCATCGACGCCAATGGTCTGGTGAAGGGCGCGAAGGTCCGTAAGGGCAGCACGCCGAAGGACCCGAACCTTCATGACTGCGTGGTGGCCGTGCTGTCGTCCATGACGTTCCCCAAGCCTCCGGACGGCGCCGACCACCCCATCGAGTATCCGTTCAACCTCAAGGCCATCGAGTAGGACAACAGACGTGAACCTCGAGCTGACCGAGACCCAGACGCTGATTCGCGAGACGGCCCGCAAGTTCGCGCGGGAGCGCGTGGCGCCGCTTGCCCGCGAGCTGGACCGCCAGGAGCGATTTCCCACCGAGATCTTCAAGGAGCTCGGCGAGCTGGGGCTGCTCGGGGTGAACATCCCCGCGAAGTACGGCGGCTCGGAAGCGGGCGCCGTGTCCTACGCGCTGGCGATGATGGAGATGGCCGCGGCGGATGCGTCCACGTCCGTGGCCATGGCCGTGACGAACATGTGCGCGGAGTTGATCAACGCGTTCGGCACCGAGGCGCAGCGCGAGAAGTACGTGACGCGGCTGACGTCGGGTGAGGCCGTGGCCGGCTCGTTCGCGCTCTCCGAGCCGCACGCGGGCTCCGACCCGGGCGCGCTCCTGACCTCCGCTGTCCGCCGTGGCGACTCGTGGGTCATCAACGGCAGCAAGCAGTGGATCACCTCCGGCGCGCATGCGGGCGTCATGGTGGTGTGGGCGCGGACGTCGGCGACCGGCAACAAGGGCCTGTCGTGCTTCATCGTGGAGGGTGGGACCCAGGGTCTCATCATCGGTCGTCACGAGGACAAGATGGGCCTGCGCTCCTCGAACACCGTCGCGCTGACGTTCGAGGACTGCGTGATTCCGGCGGAGAACCTGCTGGGCTCGGAAGGGCAGGGGTTCCGGCTGGCGATGGTCGCGCTAGACGGCGGACGTATCGGCATCGCCTCGCAGGCGTGCGGCGTGGCTCGCGCGGCGCTGGAGGCCAGCGTGTCCTACGTGAAGGACCGCAAGGCGTTCGGTCAGGCGATTGGCGAGTTCCAGGGGCCGCGCTTCATGATCGCGGACATGAAGACGCAGATCGACGCGGCGGAGCTGCTGACGCTGCGCGCGGCGTACATGAAGGACCAGAAGCAGCCGTTCACTCGCGAGGCGTCGATGGCGAAGCTGTTCGCCAGCGAGACGAGCAATCGCGTCTGCGACAAGGCCGTCCAGCTCCACGGCGGCTACGGCTACATCGACGAGTTCCCGGTGGAGCGGTACTTCCGCGACGCCCGCGTGCAGACCATCTACGAGGGCACCAGCGAGGTGCAGCGGATGGTGATTGCTCGCGAGAGCTTCAAGCTGTTGGGGTGAGCGCGTGGCGCTGAAGAAGAAGGGCCGGTACTCCTACGGCGATTCCCGCGCGGACATCCGCGCGGAGCTCGAGCGGTACAGCAAGAAGAACGGTTATCCCGTCCAGCGACTCGATGAGCTGCGCTGTCCTTGCGGTCACGAGCGGCACCACCTCCTGATCGACGAGGAGGCGGGCGCGGCGGTGCAGTGCTGTGCTAGGTGCGAGCACGAAGTCCCCCTCGCGGACAGCGAGGAGTTCCTCGAGGAGGCAAAGCTCGAGCAGGCCGAGTGCCCCTGTGGGAATGGGGCCTTCGAGATGGCCCTGGGCGCCGCCTTCTACAAGGACACCACCGATGTCCGCTGGGTCTACATCGGCTGCCGGTGTCCGGAGTGCGGACTCACGGCGTGTTTTGGGGACTGGAAGACGCCGTAAGGTCGCCAGGAGCGACTCACCACCAGCGGTTGCCACTTCGCGGTGCCCGGCGCTTCATGTTGAACCAGAGCAGGCTGGTGCTCACGAGGAGGACGTACCAGAGCAGACCCGCGCCGAGCAGGAACATCCCTATGAGCAGCGCCGTCAGGACGTACCACTGGAAGTGGTCGCGCCAGCGCCACTGGGGAGAGCCAAGCACCTCGCGCACGGGCCGCCAGGGCTCTGATTCAGAGAGGGATATCTCATCCGAGGCATCCACCAGCCCCATCTTCAACGCCTGACGGACCTCTTCGACTCCGACATAGGACAGTTCGCCTTCAGCTGTTCGGATTCGCACCGGCATGGTTCGCGCCCACCTCAATTGCAAATGCAGGTCATTGAGCTGCAAGGGACTCTCGGGGCGCCAGGGATTGATGGGCCCCGAGAGTCCAGGCCACTTCAGTCAAGCCTCCGGCCGCGCGACCGGAGGACTGACACTCCCATCCAGAGCGCCAGCATCATGAGGGATGAGCTGCCCGCGTCGGTGGCACCACATCCCCAGCCGGTGACCGTCAAGTCGCGGGGGCCCGACGGATTGGGTCCTTCTGGGTCCGTCGTGCTGCCCGCGTCGTCCGTGCCTGCATCATTCTCGCCAGCATCGGGTTCTGGCTGCGGGGTCACTCCACCATCCTCGCCCGCGTCGGGCTCAGGCTCAGGAGTCGTTCCACCGCCATCGCCCGCGTCGGGCTCAGGAGTCGTTCCACCGCCATCGCCCGCGTCGGGCTCAGGAGTCGTTCCACCGCCATCGCCCGCGTCGGGCTCAGGAGTCGTTCCACCGCCATCGCCCGCGTCGGGCTCGGGAGTCGTTCCACCGCCATCGCCAGCGTCGGGCTCGGGAGTCGTTCCACCGCCATCGCCAGCGTCGGGCTCGGGAGTCGTTCCACCGCCATCGCCAGCGTCGGGAGTCGGCGTGGTGCCTCCGTCGTCATCCTCGCCAGCATCCACGGGAGGCGGCGTACCCGCATCGTCGTCCTCGCCAGCGTCCGCTGGAGCAGGCCCGCCGTCCGGTCCCGCATCGATGGTGCCTGAATCGATGGTGCCCGAATCAGGGACCCCGGCATCCGGCAGGCTCCCGCCATCCGGTGCTTCAACGAACACCGGCAGCTCCTCGGAGTTGCTCCAGGCGTAGAGGTCATCAATCCCCCCGAACTCGGCGAGGAGCGTGTGCTCGCCCATCGGGAAGAAGGAGAGAGAGACCGTGGCGGTTCCCGCGCCGTCGAGCAGCTCGGACGTGACGTAATCGCCATCCACGTAGAAGTTCACGCTGCCCATCGTCAGGGGCACGCCATCCACGGTGGTCACGGTGGCCGTGAAGAAGGCCAACTCTCCCTCGATCACGGGACCGCCCTGGCCCTCCACCTGGGTCACCGTGGGTTCGATTCCCACGCCTCGGAGGAGGAAGACCCCGTCATAGAACATCCGATTTCCACCGGAGTTCATGTACTCCCAACCCATCAGCCACGTGTCGGTCGCTTCCATGGGCGCCAGCATCAGCAGGTGGGGCGTGCGCTGCTGGTAGCTCCAGGCCTCGATGGGCGTGGTCTCGGTGATCTGGAACTTCCCGTACTCCTGTGTCCCAAGCCGATTGTACGCAAGAGGAGACAGCCACTCCCGAGGGGGAATCGAGGCCAGGACATCGGTCGACTCCTGCTGGTGCAGGTCCAGGTTGAGCAGCGTCTTCGAGAAGTGGACGTTGATGTCGCCATGCCCCCACAGCTCGCATTGGAGCCGTCCCTCAGGCGTCGTCCCCGGCAGGAAGCAGGTGTCCGTGGCCCCGCCGTAGATCTGCTCCACGTACGTCACGAGGAAGAAGACGATCTCCCGCCCGCCGTCCACGGTCCCCAGGCTCACGCGGCGATCATCCTCCGTGATGGACGCCGTCACGTCCCGCCCCGGAATGACCCGGCCGAAGGGGTCGAACGCGCTCGCCTTGTAGTCGGGCCGCCCGTCGAAGAGTCCAGACCGGTCCCAGATGGGGCCCAACGAAGCTGGCCCCCCTGGACCCGGTGAGGCCACTCGAGGCGTCAGGCACTCCACCGCGGGCGAGGCCGGGCACAGCGAACCATCATCATCCGTGCTCAACAGGATGATGTGCCCCAGGCCCAGGTGGCCGTTCTGCGAATCATCCGGCTCGAGCAGATTGGGGACGTGCGGGAAGACACCCCGGTCGCTGAAGTAGGCGTCCACCAGTCCTGGCACCACTCCCGGGCGGAAGTCTCCGCTCGCGGTCACCAGGTCGGTCGCATCAAGTACGCGCTGGCCCACCACCGAACCCCCTGGACGCACCGGGTAGCCCGGCGCTCCGTCCGGCCATCGCTTGGGCCCCGCATCCGCCGCATAGCTGCCAGGAGCGAGGCAGGAGCCCGTCAGCAGCTCCGGCTCTCTCAAGCGGAGCACCTCGCCCGACTCCCGTCGGTGGAAGAAGATGCGCTCGGGAATGCAGCGCGTGCTCTCTCCGATGTAGACCCGCTCCGGGTTCAGGTTGAACAAGTCCTCGTGGAAGTCCGGGATGCCATTCCCCTCGAGGTCGAGGAGCACGTCGTCGTTCGGGTTGGCCGGGTCCCCGATGTCGATGTACCCCCGGGCCACCAACTCGTCGTAATAGAACCACCCCAGCGTGCTGGAGGCCCCACCACCTGCCTGGTCATCGACGAGCAGCACCTCCACGTTCCGGTCCCTGGACAGGATGAGCCGATTCGAGTCCACGCCCTGCGCGGACACAGGGCCCGCGCCCACGCCGACGAGGACCATCAGAAGGAGGGAAGGGCTCCAACGACGCATGGATGTCCTGTGCCAGCCGAGAAATGAACGCGGCATTGTATGCCCTTCTTGGATTCCCAGTACACGTGGCAACGGACCGCGACACGAGTCGTCTGCCCTCGAGAAGGGATGGCGTCGTGAGCAGCAGAGGAGGCAAGGGAAGGAAGAGGCCCGCGGCCGCCGACATGCGGGAACGATTCACCCCCCCGGGCGCACCTCCCCCATGACTCACGCCGGGCACCGGACTCGTGGACCTCGACCCACGAGCGGAACGCAGCCAGACGATGTGGGTCGCATTTCAGCGGATTTTTCGAGTAGGTTGTCGCGCTCGCTGGCCGAACAGGCGAACCGGGCGCTCGCGGGGTCCTCTGAGTCGGGAGGGCTGCGCAGGAGGGCGAGCGTTCTTAGAACGAGGGGTGCGGATGGCTGTCCCGGGTCTTGACACTCCCGGGTCAACGCATCCGCCGATCAGCACATGGGGCACGTGCTCGCTTGACTACCGGAATAACCGGTGTCTAGGGTGCGCGGCCTCATTCAGCACCATTCAAAAGTCCCCAGAGGTGGGGACGCCCGCGGACTCCCGTTGCGCCCCGCAGGGGCCCGCGTTCCTCAAATCAGGGGGCAGCTGTGCCGTTTCAAAGGACTTCCATTTCCATGCAGCAGAACGTGAACCAGCAGGTCGAGACTGACGCCGGGGAAGAAAACTTCGCGGCGATGTTCGAAGAGTCGCTCAAGCAGCGCGGTGGCGACGGCATCCTGAAGGAAGGGGAGATCGTCAAGGGCACCGTGGTGCAGGTGACGAAGGACTTCGCGATCGTCGACATCGGCTACAAGTCCGAGGGTCAGGTCCCGATCTCCGAGTTCACCAATCCTCGCGGAGAGGTCTCCGTCAAGGCGGGCGACCCCGTTGAGGTCCTCCTGGAGAGCCGCGAGAACGACACCGGCATGGTCGTCCTCTCCAAGGAGAAGGCCGACAAGATGCGCATCTGGGACGAGATCAGCGCCGCCTGTGAGCGCGATGAAATCGTCAAGGGCACCATCGTGGGCCGCGTGAAGGGAGGCCTCTCCGTCGACATCGGCGTGAAGGCGTTCCTGCCCGGCAGCCAGGTGGATATCCGGCCCGTGCGCAACCTTGACCAGTACATCTCGAAGGAATTCGAGTTCAAGGTCATCAAGTTCAACAAGAAGCGCGGCAACATCGTCCTGTCGCGCCGGGTCCTCCTCGAGAAGCAGCGCGAGGAGATGAAGAAGGAGACCCTGAAGAACCTGAAGGAGGGTGCGGTCCTCAAGGGTGTCGTCAAGAACCTCACGGACTACGGCGCCTTCATCGACCTGGGCGGCATCGACGGCCTGCTCCACATCACGGACATGTCCTGGGGCCGCATCGGTCACCCCAGCGAGATGTTCAATGTGGGCGACGAGGTCCGCGTCGTTGTCCTCAAGTTCGACCCGACGCAGGAGCGCGTCAGCCTGGGCCTGAAGCAGATCCAGGAGGACCCGTGGCACCGCGCCGACGAGAAGTACCCGGTCGGCACGCGCGTCAAGGGCAAGGTCGTGTCCATCACGGACTACGGCGCGTTCATCGAGATCGAGCAGGGCGTCGAGGGTCTCGTCCACGTGTCCGAGATGTCCTGGACCAAGCGCCTCAAGCACCCGTCCAAGATCCTGGAGGTCGGCCAGGAGGTGGAGGCCGTCGTCCTGGATATCGATCCCAAGGCCAAGCGCATCGCGCTGGGCATGAAGCAGATCGAGCAGAACCCCTGGACGCTGCTCGAGGACAAGTACCCGATCGGCTCCGTCATCAAGGGTCAGATCCGCAACGTCACCGACTTCGGCGTGTTCGTCGGTGTCGAGGAGGGCGTGGACGGCCTGGTGCACGTGTCCGATATCTCCTGGACCCAGCGCATCAAGCACCCGGGCGAGATGTTCAAGAAGGGCGACGAGGTCGAGGCGGTGGTCCTCAACATCGACGTCGAGAACGAGCGGTTCAGCCTGGGCATCAAGCAGCTCCAGCCGGACCCCTGGGAGACGCTGTCCGAGCGCCTGCCTGTCGGCAGCCGCGTGAAGGGCAAGGTCACCAAGGTCACCGACTTCGGCGCGTTCGTGGAGATCGAGCCGGGCATCGAGGGCCTCGTCCACGTCTCCGAGCTGAAGGAGGAGCGTGTCGAGAACCCGCGTGACGTGGTGCAGGAGGCGCAGGATGTCGAGGTGAAGATCATCGACATCAACACGCCGGACCGGAAGGTCGCGCTGTCCATGAAGGCGCTGATCGGCGAAGGCGACGACTACCGCGAGTACCTCCGCAAGCAGGCGGAAGGCTCCAAGGCGCGCCTCGGCGACGTGATGGGCAAGCTGACGAAGAAGTAGTCTTCGTTCAGCACCGCCTCACGGCGTGACGGCCGGGTTCCCGTAAAGGGGGCCCGGCCGTTGCCGTTCCAGACGACTACTCCAGGTAGCTGGGGAACGCGGGCAGCGCGCGGAAGTCCTCGGGCGCGTGCTGGACGACGAAGCGGCCCTTGGCGTCCTTCACCAGCGTCTCCACGTGGGCGATGGATGAGAGGGTTTCCTCGCGGCTGGTGTTGAAGCCAGGCACGCCGTGGTTCTCCCAGTTCGCGCGGGTGTGGCAGAGGTCTCCGGACAGGACGACTGTTCCCGTCCGAGGCAGGTTCACCTGCAGCGACTGGTGGCCGGGCGTGTGGCCTGGCGTGAAGAGGATGCGCACGCTGCCGTCGCCGAAGACGTCGCGGTCTCCGTCGAGCGGCTCCACCTTCGCATCGCGCCACGTGGAGAACTTCGTGGGGTCCACGCCCAAGGGCGCGGGCGTCGCGGTGGCCCACGTCAGCTCCTTTTGCTGGAGCAGCCACGTGGAGCCGGTGAAGGCATTGGCGTTGCCGGCGTGGTCCGCGTGCAGATGGGAGAAGCCCACGTAGCGCACGTCCGAGGGCTTCAGGCCCAGTTGGGCGAGCTGGGCGTGCAGCGTCTTCTGGACGAAGTAGCGCGGGCCAATTGGATCCGCCACGCCGTCCGGGCTCTGGGCGATGACGTCATCCAGCCCCGTGTCCCAGAGCAGCGCGCCCTGGGGATGGCGGATGAGGAAGCAGGGGACGGACATCTCCCCGCGCTGACCGTTGGGCTGACTCCCGTCCGTGAAGAACCCCATGTCGTGGATGTCGATGCGTCCGCAATCCAGGGCGTAGAGGCGCAGCTCCGGGGGATGTTGTGTGGACGCGGCGTTGGTGGACGCGGCCTGGTGCGCGCAGCCACCAGTGAAGGACAGCAGGAACAGGGAGGGGAGAATGGAGCGTGAGACGCGCATGACTAGAAGGACCTCAAGAGGGCATCGACGATGCGGGTGAGACGGGTGGTGTCCTCCGCCGTCTTTCCGAGCACGCGGAGGCCAGTGAGGTTGTTGAGGAGGAAGCTCGCGAGCTCCCGCGCGTCACGAGTAGCGTCGACCTCGCCAGCGCGCTGACCTTCTTCGATGAGCGACAGGAAGGCGGCTTCGGTCTGCTCGAACATTCGCGCCGCCAGTTGGGCCGCGGCGGCGTCACGCCCCGCGAGCTCGATGGCGGTGTTGATGGCCAGGCACCCCCGGCGCTCGGGGTCCGCGACGTCGGTCTCGATGACCGCGAGGAGCAGCGCCCGCAGCCGCTCCTTGATGGGGCCCGGTCGGGTCAGCAGCGCCAGGAGCTTGGGCGCCTCGTGCTCGTGGTAGTGACGCAGGACGCACTCGAAGAGGCCCTGTTTGCTCTCGAAGGCGTTGTAGAGGCTGCCGCGCCCCAGCCCCATCCGCGCTCCCAGCTCCTGGGGAGACGCCGCCGCGTAGCCCTTCTCCCAGAAGACCTCCATCGCCCTCGCCACCGCCGTCTCGGCCTGGAACTTCCTCGGACGTGCCATGGCCGTCTGTTAGGTCGTTTTGTACCTCAAGGTCAAATACCTTGGACTCGCGTGGCGCGAGCGTCCGACCGGTCGGGTGGTGAGTGGGCGGAAGGAGGAGGAACTTCGCGGGCTTGGGCGTCGTTTCGCGGTGCGTCGCGCGCAGTGGACGCTCATGTCCGGACGCTGAGCGAGGACGCTTGAACTCCGGGGAGTGCCCGGTGATAAGGGCGACCGCCGCTGTTATCGAAGGACATCCGTACATCCTCAAGAGGAGGCAGTTTTCATGGCTCGTGACGTCGTCATCGTGGGCGCGGCCCGTACCCCCATCGGCGCCTTCCAGGGAGCGCTCGCCAAGCTGACGGCGCCGCAGCTCGGCGCGGTGGCCATCAAGGCCGCGCTGGAGCGCGCGGGCGTGAAGCCGGAGACCGTCCAGGAAGTCATCATGGGCTGTGTGCTCCAGGCCGGTGTCGGTCAGGCGCCCGCTCGTCAGGCCACCATCTTCGCGGGCCTGCCCGAGACGGTGCCCGCCACCACGCTGAACAAGGTCTGTGGCTCCGGCCTCAAGGCCGTCATCGCGGGCGCACAGGCCATTGCCCTGGGTGAGGCGGACGTCGTCGTCGCCGGCGGCATGGAGTCCATGAGCAACTCGCCGTACGTGAGCCACACGATGCGCGGTGGTGCGCGCATGGGCAACGTGGAGTTCAAGGACGCGATGATCCTCGACGGTCTCTGGGACGTGTATGGCAACGTCCACATGGGCCTGTGCGCCGAGGAGTGCGCCACGTCGCAGGGCATCAGCCGCTCGCAGCAGGATGAGTTCGCGCTGGAGTCCACCCGCCGCGCGATTCAGTCCCAGAAGGACGGCCTGTTCGCCGCCGAGATTGTCCCCGTGCAGATCCCCGGCAAGAAGCCGGACGAGGTGACGACGGTCTCCGAGGACGAGGGCCCGCGCAACGCGAAGCCGGACAAGATTCCGGGCCTCAAGCCGGTGTTCAAGAAGGACGGCACGGTGACGGCCGCCAACGCGTCCTCCATCAACGACGGCGCCGCGGCGCTGGTGCTGATGAGCGAGGAGAAGGCGAAGGCCGAGGGCCGCACGATTCTGGGCCGCATCACCGGTTACGCGCAGGCCGCGCGCAAGCCGGTGGAGTTCACGATTGCTCCGGCGGACGCCATCAACACGCTCCTGAAGAAGAAGGGCGTGGCCGCGGCGGACGTGGACCTGTGGGAGATCAACGAGGCGTTCGCGGTGGTGTCGCTCGCGAACAACCGCATCCTCGGGTTGGATCCGTCGAAGGTGAACGTGCGCGGTGGCGCGGTGGTGCTCGGTCACCCCATTGGCGCTTCCGGCGCGCGCGTGCTGGTGACGCTGCTGCAGACGATGAAGGACCTGGGCAAGAAGCGGGGCGTCGCGTCGCTGTGCATCGGCGGCGGCGAGGGCATCGCGCTGATGGTGGAGAGGTAGTCAACCCTCTCCCCACGGGGAGAGGGACGGGGTGGGGGCCTTGGTGGCCTTCACCCCGTTTCCGTTATCGGGAGGGCGAATGAACAAGGTCTACGCGAGCGCGGACGAGGCGGTCGCCGACATCCCGGATGGCTGCACGCTCATGAGCGGCGGCTTCGGGCTGTGTGGCAACCCTGAGAATCTCATCGAGGCGCTTCACCGCAAGGGCGTGAAGAACCTCACCATCATCTCCAACAACTGCGGCACCACCGAGCTCGGCCTGGGCATCCTGCTCCAGAACAAGCAGGTCAAGAAGATGGTGTCGAGCTACGTGGGGGAGAACAAGGAGTTCGAGCGGCAGTACCTCTCCGGCGAGCTGGAGGTGGAGCTGAACCCGCAGGGAACCCTGGCCGAGCGCATCCGCGCGGGCGGCTGTGGCATCGGTGGCTTCTTCACGCCGACAGGCGCGGGGACGCAGGTGGCCGAGGGCAAGGAGTCGCGCATCATCGACGGCCGGCTGCACGTGCTGGAGACACCGCTGAAGGCGGACTTCGCCATCATCCACGCGGCGAAGGCGGACACCCACGGCAACCTCATCTTCAACAAGACGGCGCGCAACTTCTCCCCGATGATGTGCATGGCGGCCAAGGTCACCATCGTCGAGGCGGAGGAGATTGTTCAGCCCGGCGAGTTGGACCCGGACCAGGTGCACCTCCCGAGCATCTTCGTGAAGCGCATCGTCCTGGCGAAGAACCTCCAGAAGTGGATTGAGCGGCGCACCGTCCGCAAGACGGCCTGAGGACCCCATGCCACTGACTCGTGAACAACTCGCGAAGCGCATCGCCCTGGAGCTGCGGGACGGCTTCTATGTGAACCTGGGCATCGGCATTCCCACGCTGGTCCCCAACTACATCCCCGAGGGGGTGGAGGTGGTGCTCCAGTCGGAGAACGGCCTGCTGGGAATCGGGCCGTACCCCGAGGCGGGCAAGGAAGACCCGGACCTCATCAACGCGGGCAAGGAGACGGTGACGACGGTGAAGGGCGCCGCGTTCTTCGACTCGGCCCTGTCGTTCGGGATGATCCGCGGCGGCCACATCGACATGGCCGTGCTGGGCGCCATGGAGGTCTCCGAAGAGGGGGACCTGGCCAACTGGATGATTCCCGGGAAGATGGTCAAGGGCATGGGTGGCGCCATGGACCTGGCGGTGGGCGCCAAGCGCATCTACGTGGCCATGGAGCACGCGAACAAGGAGGGTCAGCCGAAGATCCTCAAGAAGTGCTCGCTGCCCCTGACGGGCCTCAAGTGCGTGCACCACATCGTCACGGACCACGCCTTCCTGGACGTGACGCCGGAGGGGCTCGTCCTGCGCGAGCTGGCCCCGGGCGTGACGGTGGAGCTGGTCCAGAAGCTCACCGAGCCGAAGCTGAAAATCGCTCCGGACGTGCGCGAGATGAAAGTCTGAGCGCGCAAGGCTAAGGTGCGCCGCTGGGGGAGGGTGGTATGGACGACTTCCCCGGCGGAGCCCCTTTCATGGCCGATACCTCGGAGAAGTTGAACCCCATCGACCACCGCGCGCCGCGAGTCGAGTACGAGCTGCCGGTGGCCTACCGCAGCGTGGCTGGCTTCGTGACGGACTGGGCCGTCAACCTTTCCAAGGGCGGCCTCTACATCAACACCGACAAGCCCCTGCCGGTGGACACGGTGGTGAAGCTGCTCGTGACACTGCCGGGAGCGCACTTCCCGGTGGAGCTGAAGGGCCGGGTGACGCGCACCAACGCGCTCGGCACCGCGTCTCCGCAGTCCCCGGGGATGGCGGTGGAGTTCCTGGACGTTGACGAAGACAAGCGGTCGCGCATCGGGGAGTTCGTGGAGCGGTTGCGCTCGGAGCTCCCGTCGGAAGCGACCCGGAAGTAACGGCGGCCCGCGCGGGCGCCCCCACCGAGCGCCTGCATGCTGCCCCTCCCTGAGACCCCCGTTTCCCTGACCATCGACCGCCTCGGCCAGCTCGGCGAGGGCGTGGCTTCCTGGCAGGGCCGCACCGTCTTCATCCCTGGCGCCTTCCCGGGCGACACCGTGCGCGTCCATCTGGAGTCGCAGGGACGCGTGCTGCGTGGGCTTTTGCGCGAGGTGGTCTCTTCCGGACCGGACCGTCGTGAGGCGCCGTGTTCCCTGGCCGGCGAGTGCGGCGGGTGCGACTGGCTGGGCCTGGCCGAGTCCGCCCAGCGAAGCGCGAAGCAGGAGATCGTCCTCTCCACCCTGGAGCACCTGGGCCACCTGCGGCGCGAGGATTTCACCGTCCGACCGCTCCTGGTGGCGCCTCGGGACTGGGGCTACCGCCGACGCGCGGTGCTGCATCCGGCGGGGAAGGGAGCGCTGGGCTACTTCAGCCGGCGCAGCCACGAGCGGCTCGCGGTGTCCGAGTGTGGCGCCCTCACGCCCGTGCTGACCGCGTTGCCGGGGAAGCTGGCGCCGCTGCTCAAGCCGCTGGCGAAGGACACCGAGGAGGTGCTCCTGCTCGCGGAGGGCGACAAGGCCGCGTTCGCGGTGAATCTGACGGGGCAGGTGACGGCGCGACACGTGGAGGCCGCGGAGGCCGCCGTGCGGGCGCTGCGGTTGGAGGGCGCGGTGCTGGTGCCGAAGGAGGGCTCGCCCCGAGTGCTGGGCAAGCCGGCGCTGCGCTCGTATTCGCCGCTGAGGCCGGAGGTGCCGCTGTACCTGCGACCGGATTCGTTCGCGCAGGCGCACGCGGAGGCCAACGTGGGACTCGTGACATCGGCCATCTTCGAGCTGGCGGCGCGGGATGAGGACTCCGTGCTGGAGCTGTACTCTGGCAATGGCAACTTCACCTTTCCTCTGGCTGCGGGCTCCGCGTCGGTGCTGGGCGTGGAGTCGTCCCCGGTGGGCGTGGAGCTGGCCCAGCGCAGTGCGCGCGAGGCGGGCGTGAGCAACGTGCGCTTCGTGCAGGGGGATGCGCGCAAGGTGTGCGACGGGCTGGTGTCCGAGGGCCGGCGCTTCGACGTGTGCCTGGCGGACCCGCCGCGCGCGGGAGCTCCGGGGCTGGCGAAGTGGATGGTGGCGCTGGGCATCCGTCGGGTGGTGTACGTGGCGTGTGACCCGGCCTCGCTCGCGCGGGACGCGGCGGGGCTGGTGGAGGCGGGCTACAAGCCGCAGGCGCTCCAGGTGGTGGACATGTTCCCCCAGACGCACCACGTGGAGGCCGTGATGTCCTTCGAGCGGCCGGGCACGGGGAAGGGACGCTGATGGACGCGCGCATCGTCGAATTCGCCGAGGTGCTCCGACAGAACGGTGTGCGCGTGAGTACCTCCGAGGTGCAGGACGCGCTGCGGGCCACCGCCGAGGTGGGGCTGGTGGACCGGTCCCTGTTCCGCGCGGTGATGCGCACCACGCTGGTGAAGCGTGAGCTGGACGTGGACACATTCAACCGCGCGTTCGACTTCTTCTTCTCCGGCGCGGCGGCGACGTTCGAGGCCATCGACAAGTCCCTGGCCGCGCAGCTCCAGGAAGAGGGCTACCTGGACGGGGACACGCTGAAGATGGTCATCTACCAGATGAACCTCCTGCTGCCGGAGATGTCTCCGCTCGCGCAGGCGGTGCTGGAAGGGGACCGGGCGCGGCTGGCGCAGATCTTCCGGACGGCCTCGCTCCAGTTGGACTTGTCGAAGCTGGAGAGTCCGCTCCAGGGGGGCTTCTTCGCGCGGCGCATGCTGGCGGGCGCCGGCATGGAGCGGGCTCGCTCCGACATGAAGTCGCTGGAGGATGAACTGCATGCGCGCGGCTTGTCTCCGGAGGGTGTGGAGATTGTCTCGCGCCACGTCGCCGCGGCGATGCGGAAGATTGAAGATGCCGCGCGCCAGGAGGTGAAGCGGCAGGCGGAGGCTCGCATCCGTCGTCGCACCGACACGGTGCAGGACAAGCCGCTGCACCTGCTCACCCAGGCGGAGGTGGACCAGATGGAGTCCGCCGTGCGCACGATGGCGGAGAAGCTGCGCAGTCGCTTGATTCGCCGGCAGCGCTCGCACCGCAAGGGCGCGCTCAATGTCCGCCGTACGCTGCGCAAGAACATGACGTGGGGTGGGGTGCCCATGCTGCCCCAGTTCCGTCGCCGCCGGCCGGAGCGTCCGGAGTTGGTGGTGCTGTGCGACGTGTCCGACTCGGTCCGCAACGCGGCTCGGATGATGCTGCTGTTCATGCACACGATGCAGTCGCTGTTCGTGCGCGTGCGCTCGTTCGTCTTCGTGTCCGACGTGGGCGAGGTGACGCAGTACTTCAAGGACCTCGACGTGGACGAGGCCATCGACATGGCGACGGCGGGCAAGACGGTGTCCCTGAGCGCCAACTCGAACTATGGCCGCGCGCTGGCGGACTTCACCCGGGACCACCTGGGCAGCATCACCCGCCGCACCACCGTCATGATCATCGGGGACGGGCGCAACAACTACAACGCCAACAATGTCTGGGCGCTGAAGGACCTGCGTCGCAAGGCGAAGCGACTGCTGTGGATCTGCCCCGAGCAGCGCGGCAACTGGGGCATTGGTGACAGCGAGATGCTCACGTACGAGAAGCACTGTCACCAGGCCGTGGTCGTGACCTCCGTCTCCGACCTGGCCCGCATCGCTGACCAGCTCGTTCCGGCTTGAGGGGCGGCCGAAGCCCGCGCCCTAGCTCTCCTCCACGATCTTCCGGGCCTCCAACTCCAGGACGTGGGCCTGCAGCTCGTGCAGCAACTCGGAGAGTCGCGTGTGGCACGCTCCGCTGCGCTCGGGGTCCGGCGAGCCGATTCCATCGGCGAGCGCGCGCCACCGCACGTCCTTCAGCAACTGCTGTCGCAGCGCCGCGCTGACCACGTCCGCCCAGGTGGGCTGGCTGTAGGTGAAGTTCAGCGCCAGCGTGTCCTGCGAGGCCTCGGTGGAGTGCCAGTAGCCGCGCGGGACGAAGAGCACCGAGCCGGGCTCGAGCGTGATGACCTCGGCACCCTCGGGCATCTGCTCGGGTAGCTCCTGCTCCAGGTAGCTGGCCAGCTCGGGCGAGGGCGGGCCCATGTTCATCGCCCAGCGGTCCGTGGGCAGGGGCAGTTGTGTGTTGGGTGCGAGCGTCCAGCGCTTGGTGCCGCGCACCTGCACGACGATGTTCGCGTTCGCGTCGAAGTGGGGGCTGTTGCCGCCACCCGACGGCGAGGCATAGAAGATGGCCCGCGCCACGGCGTTGCGCGCGAGTCCCAGCTCGAACGCCACCATGTGCAGCCACTGCTCGACCAGGGGGAGGTAGCGCTCCGCCGAGTCGAGGATGAGCGCCATCCCGCTGCGGTACAGCGCCGCCGCGGTCTGCGCCTCCACCCGGATGACGCTGTGCTCATCGCGCCGGTCCGGTAGCGCGACCATCACCGGGTTGCGGTAGGTGTGCAGCAGCCGCTCGAGGTCATGGAGCTCGGGGAGCGCCGCGAGCTCCCCGAGCCGTTCGAGCGGGCCGTGGCAGACCAGATGCCGCGTGGGCCAGTACTCCGCCAGGAACTCGCTACCCGAGTGCGGCGCGAAGAGCTGTTCGAGGAAGGGGCGCTCCGATGACTGCAAATCCATGAGCGACATTACCACGCGAGCTCGTGGGGGCTTCGCAAGTCCCTTACGCGTTCAGGGGCCGCCGCGTCACTGCGACTTCTTGAAGGTCTGGCTCCAGGTGGGGGCTACCTGCTCGATGAGTGTCACCAGCGCCGGCGGAATGTCCCCGGTGCCGGTGAGGGGCCGGACCTCCATCACGTCGTCATTGCCCATCCCGCCCGGGTAGCGGCGGGCCCATTCAATGGCCTCCTCCTTCGACGCCACCTCCAGCACGTAGAAGCCGCCGATGAGCTCCTTCGTCTCCGCGTAGGGGCCGTCCCTCACGCTGGCCTTGCCGCCCTTGAAGACGACGTGCGCGCCCGGGGACGGGCTGAGGCCCTCGGAGGCGATGAGCACGCCGGCCTTGTGCATCTCTTCGTTGTATTTCATCTGCGCGATGAAGACGGCCTCGTCGAAGGCGGCCTCCGGGGGCGTGGGCTCCAGCGTGGAAGGGCGGGGGATGAGCATGAAGCGCATGCGGGTGACTCCTGGAGTGGGGATGTGAGGCGTGGCTCCATCCCTACAACGAATGACTGTGCGGCGGTTCGACACGGTCATTTCAGGGGACGCTGCTGCGCGCCGGTGGGCTCCTCGGCGCGTGGGGTGGCTCAGAATGATCGGTAGGATGAAGTGCCCGTGGGGGGCGTGAGGCCTCAGGTTCTCAAGCTCGCGGATGGCGGCATGGACGGTGCGGTGCGCTTCCACGCTTCGAGCTCCTGCACGCGACCGAGCCAGGTCCGGAGGTTCGCATGCTCTCCGAGAGGCAGTCGCGCCGGTCCGGCGAGGGCGAACGCCGCGGCCAACGAGAAGTCCGCGAGCGTCAGACGTTCCTGTGAGACCCACGTCTTGCCGGCGAGGTGCTCGTCCAGGACGCGCGCGTGCCGCGCGAAGAGCGCCTCGCCCCGTGCGACCTCGGTGGGGTTCGGCGGCCCATGGCCCGCCACCGCCTTCACGAAGTTCTCGAAGACCAGGATGGTGCATGCCTGCGCCATGTGCGCCGAGCACCAGAAGAGCCAGCGCGTCACGTCTGCGCGCCCACGCGCATCCGTGGGGAGCAGGGTTTGTCCCGGCGTCATCTCGGCCAGGTACAGCATGATGGCGCGCGACTCCCAGAGAAGGAAGCCATCGTCATCGAGGACAGGAACGAGGCCGTTGGGATTGCGGCCCAGATGCGGCGTCGCGCGCTGCTCGCCGTTTGGCAGGTCCACCACGACGCGCTCGAGAGGTACTTCGAGGTGGGTGGCGACGAGCAGGACTCGGCGCGAGTTTCCCGACAAGGGGTGGAAGTAGAGCTTCATGAAGCGTTCTCCTGGACCGCGCGGATGGATGAAGGGGGAACCTGCCCGCCAGGGGTGACAAGGGCTTGTCAGGTATCTTCGGGCCCGTCCTGAGGCACCGAGTGGCCGGCGTGGAAGAAGGCGTTCGACGCGTAACGTGGACACGTTCAACCGCGCATTCGACGCGCGGCAACGTTGGAAGCGCAGGCCACGGCGGGGTGACCAAGGGGACCCTCACGAATCGGGAGGTCCATGATTCGTTGTTTCCCGCCCTCAGATTTGACGGCACCGTGTTGTACTTCCCATCCTCGCGCCAGGCGTCCGCCCAGGACGCGAACGCGTTCTTGGGGAACGCGGACCGTGCCTGCCCTGGAGCGCTCTCTCGCCCTCCAGGGCAGCTTGGTGAGTCGCGGCACTGCGCTTGCTATGGAAAGTCGCCCGCAGTGGCACGGCGAGAAACCGCATCGTGCCTCTCGATCTTGGCGCAGGCCCCCTCTTGCCTGCCCTGCGCCATGCATGACGACCTGGGTAACGCCGCTTGGGAGCCCTCATCGGCCTACGTCCTCCCCGGACGCCGCCCACGGACGTCGACACGAAGCTCACGCATGTCTTTTACGCGCGAAGTCCTCGCGATGGATCCGATACATGTCTTGTGGAATTTGTGGGAAGAGCGTGGGGGCGGGCCAGGGTGCAAAGGCCGTTTTCTGCACCTCCTGCACGGAAGATCTGAAAGCAGAAGGCGTCCCCGTCGACTGGGCCACGAAACAGTACCTGGCGACTCGACTCCAATCGACCCTGCAGACGCTCCAGCAGCGTTATCAACGCTTGCGCGCCCAGTCGGCCGCTGGCTCGGGCGCCAGCGCCGTGGCATCCAAACCAAGCAAAGAACAGGTCCCGAAGAACCCCAAGGGGGCGGCGACAGGGTCAGCCGCTGCCGCTGCCGCCGCAGGGGCCTCTTCACTGGGAAAACACTGGGAAGGGAGAGGGGGGCATCGTCGACGCAAGCCGCTGACGCCTGAACAGCAGATCCAGTTGGACTCGCTCTATTCGGATTTGCAGCTCCCGTATGTGGACATCCTGGTCAACAGTGCGGACCAGAATGGTTTTGGCGACCTGATCAACGGCCTGCATACGGGGCGTCTGCTTCACCAGGGGACGGGATGGAGGATCGTCGCCACCTCGAACCATTCCCAATTCGACACGATGCTGTCGAGTTTTCCGTGGGTCAGTAAGGTGCAGGAAGTGGGATGGAGTCCGGATATCTCCCTGGAGACTCCTGCTGCCACCACTACGGAGGGGGATCTGGCTGTATCGGAGTATAGCTATCGCGTCGGGAGGGCGCTGGACGTCTTCACAAGGCAGTCGGGGTTGGGGGACGGTGAAATCGGTATCATGATCAACAAGGAGTTGAGAGCGCCGATCCCACTTGCCGAGTTGAAGCTGTCCGATGCCGAGAAGTCCGATGCCGAGAAGTCCGATGCCGAGAAGTCCACAAAGGCGCTTTGTGACTTCTTGAGGAAGTACCACCAGGGGTGTCGGTTCTTTTTTGGTTATGGTGCCGGCCAGAAGTCCAAGGCTCGATACGATCTTTTACTGGATCGCGTCGTGTTTGATGTCGGCATCAAGAATGCCATCGTCTTGCCCGTCAATCACAATCTCATGGAACAGGGCGGAGCGGGCGGTAAAGGTCGGCGCAATAAGGCGTCATACATCGGCGAGTATTGTCGGACTCGAGGACTCCGCGTTCTGGAGGTCGAGAAGAATAAGTGGTTCAGTGTGTCTACTCTGATCCAGGATGATCGGACGACAAAGGTTGTGGCCATGGAACCGGGCGCGGTGATTCCTTATTCCGTCATGCAGAAACTGTGGCGCGCCGCGGATAGGTCATTCACTATCGCAGAGGGGGATCAGTCTTTCGGTGAGGCTATTTCAGCAGGCATCCCGATGGCCTATCAACTCTGGCCTGATGGCAAAGGTATAATACACAAGCAGGCATTGTTTGATAATTTTGTCAAGAGGAGTGGCGGTGGTGATGTTGCTGAGTTTATCAGGGTATGTGCCAACTATCCGGATGGAGGAGTCGATGTTCGGCAGAGGGATTGGATTATCGAGCGCTGCAATGACAGGGATTTTTTGCGGCGATATGTCAATTCCATGGATCTGATCGCGAGCAATCACGATATACAGGGGCGACTGCAGTGCTTTGTCAAGCGGCACTGGCTGCGAAATAACCGGGCGCGGTTGCTGGGAATCAATTCGGATCTCGGTGCTTTGGTTGGAGAGATTGTCGAACTGGAGGATCGCGGAGAGTTCGATCTGGTTGTGGCGCTGACCCGGAAGATGGTTGCAATGTATCGCGCGGTGATCTTTGACTTCAATGTCAAGCAGGGGGTTCTGGATAAAAGCCCGGGTTCTGTTGCTAAAAGGGCCGCAGCCGTCAAGGACGCCTTGAATCCAGGGCCGGGCGGCGCAGCCGGGGCTCTGACTCATCCCCCTGTCGCGACGGGGACGTTCAATCCCGAACTCCTGAATTTGATTTCGGACTATGAGCGCACGGACGTTCTGCCCGCCATGGGTCCGATGGGGGCGGCAGGCGCCTCGCCAGCGGCAGAAGCGGCGGCAGCGGCAGCGGCGGGCGCCGCCCCTGTTGGCGTATCGGCCGCGGCGGCAGCGGGGGTGGCCTCGCCTTCAGGGAAGCAGGGAGCCCCTTCGTGAGCTGAACGAGCGCATCCTGGCGAGTGCAGGTTCCGCGGGTGGGGACGCTCGGCGGCGCGCTACCTGGGCATGTTCAGATTCGCGCCAGGAGAGGAGTGTCGCGAACCCTACCGCGACGGGACGGGCCCTGTTACACCTGCCCGGCCTTTCCCCAGGAGTCCCATGGCCCCCTCACTCTTCGACGACCACGGCTACCAGGACGTCCCCAACCGCGAGACGGGTACCCACCTCTCCGCGGCGGATGACCGGACCCTTCGCATGGCCATGCCGCCCGTGGACGGTGCCTTGCTCGATGCCCTGGTGCGCTACCAGGAGGCCTTCCTGGCCGACGTGGGCTCGGCCAGAGGCTCGGAAGCCCTGGCCCGTGCCCACGCCCTGGCCCAGACGGCCTCCGGCCTGGATTCCCAGGCGCTGGAGCAGGGCATCGCCATGCTGCGCGCCTTCGGCGGCCGCCGGTGGACGGCTCGGAAGCTGGACGACAAGCTGCGTCAGCTCGAAGGGGCCTCGGAGGCTTCGGCGGAGGAGCTGCGGACCCGCGTCCGGGACGAGCTGGGCAAGCAGGAGCGGGAGAC
Source organism: Myxococcus sp. CA056 (assembly GCF_013336715.1). NCBI lineage: Bacteria > Pseudomonadati > Myxococcota > Myxococcia > Myxococcales > Myxococcaceae > Myxococcus > Myxococcus sp. CA056. Next base: position 39,739 of record NZ_JABUMT010000018.1, on the reverse strand, counting down.
GGTGGCCCTGGGCCGCCGCTATGGCGAGGCCACCCTGGCGCTCCTCCGGGAACGCGAGGGCTCCCTCCTGGATCTCCACACCCGGATGACCGGACTGCTCAGTCAGGGATGACCGCGGGCCCCGGTTCGGTTGATTTCCGTGCCCGACCGTCGCATAAGGGCACGTTCTTGCTCAGAGAATCCCCATGAAGCGCTACTTCATCCACACCTTCGGCTGCCAGATGAACGTCAACGACTCGCTCCGCATGAGCGAGGTGCTGGCGAAGATGTCCTACGAGCCGACGCCTGTGCCGGAAAACGCGGACCTCATCATCCTCAACACCTGCTCCATCCGCGAGAAGGCCGAGGACAAGATGCTGTCCGCCCTGGGCCGCTACAAGCCCGTGAAGGCCAGTCGCGGCGCGCTCATCGGCGTGGGCGGCTGCGTGGCCCAGCAGGAGAAGGACCGCCTCATCAAGAAGGTGCCGTACCTGGACTTCGTCTTCGGCCCCGACAACATCGCCCGCCTGCCGGACATCATCGGCCGCGTGGAGTCGGAGCGGGCGCGGGTGGTGGAGACCGCCTTCGTGGACTCGGAGGAGTACGTCTTCCCGCGCGCGGACCCGGAGACGTCTCGCGGCAAGGTCACCGAGTTCGTCACGGTGATGAAGGGCTGCGACAACGTCTGCTCGTTCTGTGTCGTCCCGCACACCCGCGGCCGTGAAGTGAGCCGCGCCTTCCCGGAGGTCCTCCTGGAGGTGGACTCGCTGGCGAAGGTCGGCGTGCGCGAGGTGACGCTCATCGGCCAGAACGTGAACTCGTACCTGGGCGGCGTGTCCTTCGCCCAGTTGCTCCTGCGCACCGCCGAGGTGCCGGGCATCGAGCGCGTGCGCTTCACCACCAGCCATCCGCACGACCTCTCCGACGAGCTGATTGAGGCGTTCCGCACGCAGCCCAAGATCGCGCCGCACTTCCACCTGCCCGTGCAGTGCGGGAGTGATCGCATCCTGAAGATGATGCGCCGCGACTACACCGTGGTGCAGTACATGGAGCGGCTCAACAAGCTGCGCGAGGCGCGGCCGGGCATCGCCGTCACCACCGACATCATCGTGGGCTTCCCCGGGGAGACCGAGGAGGAGTTCGAGATGACGATGAAGCTGACCGAGGAGGTCCGCTTCGACAACCAGTTCTCCTTCATCTACAGCCCCCGCCCCAAGACGGGCGCGGCGCTGCGCGAGAAGGACTGGGGCCCCATTCCGCACGAGGTGAAGATCGCCCGGCTGGAGCGCCTGCAGAAGCTGCAGCGTCGCATCAGCGCGGAGACGACCGCGGCCCTGGTGGACTCGGTGGTGGAGGTGATGGTGGAGGGCCACTCGCGCTACGACGCCGCCAAGCGCTTCGGCCGCACGCCGGAGAACCGCACCGTCAACTTCGAGGGCGACGCGCCCACGGGTTCCTTCGTGACGGTGAAGGTGGATCGCTCCACGCCCAACCAGCTCTCCGGAAAGCAACTGGCGGTGTTGCAGTTGCCCACCGTGGAGCCGCTGCCGGTGGCGCCGCCCGTCTCGCCGTTCCACGTCGTCGCGGAGGCCTGAGGGCCGCTCGCGCAAGAGGTGACTGCATGGCGCTGAGAGCGTTTCGCGGGGTGACCCCCCGCGTCCACCCGAGCTGCTTCGTGGACGACTCCGCCCAGGTGGTGGGGGACGTGGAGCTGGGCGAGGACTCCTCCGTCTGGCTCAACACGGTGATGCGCGGCGACGTGAATCCCATCCGCGTGGGCAAGCGCACCAACCTCCAGGACTTGTCCCTGGTCCATGTCACCGGCGGCAGGTCGAGCACCGTCATCGGTGACGACGTGACGGTGGGGCATCACGTCGTGCTGCACGGCTGTACCGTGGGCAACCGCGTCCTCGTCGGGATGGGCTCCATCCTCCTGGATGAGGTGGAGGTGGGGGACGACTGCATCATCGGCGCGGGGACGCTGCTGACTCCCGGGACGAAGATACTTCCCGGCTCCATGGTGATGGGGGCTCCCGGCAAGGTGAAGCGGCCCCTCACCGAAGCGGAGCGCGAGTTCCTCCTGATGTCCGCCCATCACTACGTGCAACTGGCCTCCGAGTACCGCGCCAGCCGCTGACTCGCCGGCCCTCGCGGTCCGTGTTAGGACCCCGCACCATGGCTCTCGTGCCTGCGAACACCCTCAAGGCGTGCCCTCTCTTCAAGGGCTTCACGGACACCGGCATCCAGATTTTCGCGGGCGTGGCCGTGCCGCGTGCCTTCCCGAAGGGCACCGCGCTGTTCACCGAAGGCAAGACGGGGGAGTCGCTCCTCATCGTCGGTGAGGGCACGGTGCGACTGAGCGCCAGGAGCCCCTCGGGTGACGACGTCCCGTTGGGCGAAGTGGGGACCGGCGAACCCCTGGGCGAGCTGGCCCTGGTGCAGAAGGGTGAGCGGCTCTGCACCGCCACCGCCGTCACGGATGTCTCCGCGCTGGAGATTCGCGCCGCGGACTTCCAGAAGCTCCTGGCCACCAAGCCGCAGGCCTGCGTGAAGCTGCTGATGGGCATCGTCGGCTTCTTCGGCCAGAAGGCCCGCGACAACCGGGACATGATTCGCACCCTCATCGGAAAGGCTCCGGCCGTCTGAGAGGCCCGTGGTAGCGTGGGCGCCGGTATGCGAGCCCCCCACCTGGCCTTCCTCCTACTGCTCGGGGTCCATGCGTCGGCCCCCGCGCACGCCGGGTCGACCGCTCAGGTTTCCATCGCCCCCGAGGAGGACTGGTTCGCGAGCCAGTACACTCCGGGTGGCCTGGAGGTGCGCGCCGATGTCCGCGTCTTCACGCTGTTCGCCCTGCTGAACCGCGCCGGCTACGACGCCGGCCCCGTCGAGCGGGCCCACCCCGTTCCCACCTATCGCTACGGCCGCGCTCGCACGCTCGTCCGGGAGAAGCTGGCGACAGCGGCCCCGTCGGTGCTCGAGGAAGCGCGGGCCTACTTCGCCGCGCACCCGGAGCCGGTGGAGGTGTACCTGGCGCGCATCCTCGGAGGCCCCGATGTGCCGGGCGCTCCTGGGGACCTGGTGGGGCTGGAGGCGCTGCTGGCCCGCGTGGAGCGTGAGTGGCCCGTGGCGGCGCTCCGAGCGGAGACGCTGCCCGACTTCCGCGCCGCGCAACGCGCCTGGTTGCCCCTGCTGGACGGCCCGTTCAAACAAGCAGCCCGACTTCTGGGCCTACGGGAAGGTGAGCCAGCACCCCGGGTGGTGGTTAATCTGCTCGAAGCCGAGGGAAGCGTGCGACCGGTCGACACGGGGCGCGGGTGGGTGATTGTGGTGGGGCCTGCGACGCGGGCCCCCGAGCCCGAGCCCGTGGTGCGCGAGCTGGCGCGGGGGCTGTTGTCCTCGCGACTGGCCGGCCGCCTGGGTGCTCGCTGGGCGGGTGGGGCGGCGGCGCTGAAGGACGCGCGGGCGAAAGGGGCGGGCGAGGGGACGGTCGACGACTACGGGGTGGCGCTGCTGAGCCGAGCGCTGGCCCTGACGGCGACGGGGGCACCAGCGGGGGCCTACGAGGCGGCCCAGCGCGAGGGGTACTTCGGTTTGAAGACCCTGTCGCGGAGTTTTGAGGACACGCGCCCGGTTGATGTGTGGGCGCTGGATGGGCTGGCTCGGGCGGTGACCCAGCAAGCCAATCGGAAGTGAACGGACGGGACAACGCGTGCAAGACCTTCTCACCAACCTGCTCGGCGACTCACAGGGTTTCATCGCCTATGCCACCGTCTTTGGCATCCTCGTGGCCTGCGGCCTGGGGGTTCCCCTGCCGGAGGACATCTCGCTCATCCTGGGCGGCTTCCTGGCGCACAAGGGCGCCGCGAGCCTCCCGGTGATGATGGCGGTGGGCTTCGCCGGCATCCTCGTGGGTGACAGCCTCATCTTCTTCGCCGGCCGTCGGCTGGGCGGAAAGCTGGGGCGCAACGGCGATGGCAAGGGCGGAGGCTTCTTCGCGCGCATCGTCACGGCGGAGAAGCGCGCGCGGGTAGAAGGGCTCTTCGAGCGCCACGGACAGAAGATTGTCTGCATCGCGCGCTTCATGCCGGGCGTGCGCGCGGTGACGTACTTCACCGCGGGCTCGGTGGGCATGTCCTACTGGCGCTTCATCTTCTGGGATGGGCTGGCCGCGCTCCTGTCCGCGCCCATCTTCGTGTGGCTCGGCTTCCACTTCGGCGGCGAGCTGGACATGCTCATCTCCAAGTTCAAGGAAGGCCAGTACGCCGTCATGGGCGTGCTCGCGGTGGCTGGCATCGGCTACTTCCTGTGGCGACGCAGCCGCGCGGCGGCGAAGAAGCAGCAGGAGAGCCTGGCTCCCAACTCGCCCGTGTCGACTCCGTCGCTCTCCTCCAACGAGTCCGCGCCCCCGAGCGCGTCTCGCAACAACGTGAAGGGCGGCTCCGAGCCGCTGTTCAAGGTGAGCTCCACCTCCTCGGAGAAGTCGCCGGTGGTGGACTCCTCGCGCGAGCTGATGAAGCACTGACGACGCGCGTGACTCGCCCGTCACGTGCGCACGTTCGTCATTTGAGCTCATAGGAGCCGCGAGGCTCCCTGAGTCCATGGCAGGCAGGCGCGAACGGGCTGGCGACGCAGTGCGGCGACTGTTAGTCCCTCGCGCGAGTTCAGCGCGGCGGACCATGGCAGACACGACAGTGCAGGGCCCCACCCGGATGGGGTTGTTTCGGCTGACCTGGCCGATCTTCCTGGAGCTCCTCCTCTTCATGATGATGGGGACGGCGGACACGCTGATGCTCAGCGGTGTGTCCGACGACGCGGTCTCCGCTGTCGGCGTCGTCAATCAGTACCTGTTCATCTGCATCCTCATCATGGAGGTGGTGAGCAACGGTGCCTCCGTCGTGGTGTCCCAGTACCTGGGCGCGCGACGTTCGGAGGAGGCCGCGCGCATCTCCGCGGTGGCCATCACCCTGAACCTGCTGCTCGGCGTGACGGTGAGCGCGGGGCTCTTGCTGTTCGGGGATGCGCTGCTGCTGCGGATGAACCTGCACGGCATCGTGCTGGAGCACGCGCGCACGTACATGGGAATCGCCGGAGGGTTCATCTTCCTCCAGGCGCTCATCAACGTCTGCTCCAGCCTGATTCGCACCTACGGCTTCACGCGCGAGTCGATGTTCATCGCGCTGGGGATGAACGCGCTGCACGTGGGTGGCAATGCGCTGCTCATCTTCGGGCTGCTTGGCGTTCCCCGGCTGGAAGTGGCCGGCGCGGCCCTGTCCACGGTGGGAAGCCGCGCGGTGGCGCTCGTCGTGTTCGCCTGGCTCCTGTACCGGGTGATGGACGTGAAGATGCGGGCGCGCGACTACGTGACGTTCTCCCGCGACACGCTCCGGAAGATCCTCCGGGTGGGGATTCCCTCCGCCGTGGAGCAGGGCACGTACCAGTCCTGCCAGGCGGTGTTCCTCTACTACGTGACGTTCCTGGGGCCCACGGCGCTGGCCTCGCGGCAGTACGCGAATGCCATTTCCCAGTACATCTTCCTGTTCAGCCTCGCTGTCGGCATGGGCACGGCCATCATCGTCGGCCGGCTGGTGGGCGCGGGGCAGGTCGACGAGGCGTACCGCCGGGTGCTCCAGAGTCTGAAGTGGGCGGTGGCCATCACCTTCGTCGTGGACGTGGCGGCCATCCTGGTCCGCGCGCCGCTGGTGGGGTTGTTCACCCATGACGGCGACATCGTCCGGCTCACGTCCCAGGTCATCGTCCTGGGGCTCCTGCTGGAGACGGGGCGCTCCTTCAATCTGGTCTTGGTGAACGCGCTGCGGTCCGCGGGGGATGCTCCCTTCACCGTCTACATGGGCTTCTTGTCCATGGTCTGCATGAGCCTGCCGCTGGGCTACGTCCTGGTCTTCAAGCTGAACCTGGGGCTCGCGGGCGTGTGGCTGGCCGTCGCCGCCGATGAGTGGCTGCGGGGCATCTCCATGTGGATTCGGTGGAAGAGCCGCGCGTGGGAGCAGAAGTCCCTGGTCGACCCGGTGGAGGCGCCCGCCGTGGTGGCCGTCGTGAGCGCGTAGCCTTCAGTCATCTCAAAGACCTGGCGTGCGCGGCGGGGGCTTGCTCCAGGCCTGGTGGCATGAAGTGAGCAAGGCCCGCCTGGACTTGCTCATGCCCCACGCATCTCCAAGTTGATGCGGAGCTGACTTCTGGACATCCGCAGGGGAGGCGTTCGGCATGGGGCTTCAAGGCATGGGTTCGAGGAAGCGGCTGCTTTCGCTGGTGCTCTGCGCGGGCGGACTGGTGAGTGGTTTCTCGCCCGCGCTCGCGGCACCAGGGCAGGCAGCCGCGGGTCCCAAGGATGCGCCCGCGGTCGACCCCAACGCCATCAAGGCCTTGGAGGAGATGGGCGGCTTCCTGAGGAGCTTGCCTGCATTCGCGATCACGGCGGAGACGACCACGGACGAGGTCCTGGACAGCGGTCAGAAGATCCAGCTGTCCTCGGAAGCAGAGCTCCGCGCGCGCCGCCCCGACAAGCTCAGGGTCGACATCAAGTCTGACCGGAAGCAGCGCCAGTTCTTCTATGACGGGAAGACCTTCACGGTGAATGGCCCGAAGGGCGGTTACTACGCCTCGTTCGATGCTCCTCCCACGCTGGCGCAGACCATCGCCACCGCCGAGCATCGCTACGGTGTCGAGATTCCATTGGTCGACCTCTTCTATTGGGGGACGGACAAGAGCGGCATCAAGGACATCCAGTCGGCTATCGACGTGGGGCCCGCCACCATCGACGGCGTGGAGACCGAGCAGTACGCCTTCAAGCAGCAAGGCGTGGACTGGCAGGTCTGGATCGAGAAGGGGGACAAGCCCCTGCCTCGGAAGCTCGTCATCACGAACACCCAGGACCCCACGCAGCCTCAGCACGTCGCGGTCCTCGATTGGAACCTGAAGCCCAACGTCGGCAACGCGGTGTTCGCGTTCAACCCCCCGAAGGGCTCCCACCGGATTCAATTCGATGCAGGCCCGTCGAATCCCGGAAGAAGCCCGTGAGCCAGGAGCCTGAACCCATGAGCCCCCATTCATTCCCGAAGTCCCTCGCGGTCGTCCTTGGCTTCGGACTGCTCGCAGGAAGCGCCGAGGCGCGTGCGGTCCGCACCACGACGAGGACTCACGTCAATTCCAACGTCAATCGGGATGTCGACGTGCACCGCGACATCGACGTGGATGTCGACCGGAACTATCACCCGGTCGCGACGGCCGCCGCCGTGACGGCGACCGCCACTGTCACCGCGGCGGCCATTGGCTCCGTGGCCCGCTCGCTTCCTCCGGCGTGTTCAACGGCCGTGGTCAGCGGCGTCACGTACCAGAACTGCGAAGGCACCTGGTACCAGCCTCGCTACTCCGGTACCGAGGTCTCCTACGTCGTGGTGAACCCGCCCAGGTGAGCCGCGAGCCCGGTGGATGGGGCAGGGCGGTGGACTAGAGTCGCTTCCCATGAAGCGACTCCTCCCCGTCTGCCTCATCGTCCTCGTGGGCTGTGCCACCACGAAAGCACGTCCCCCCGACTACGCGACGTTCATCCAGAACGACTACGCCGCGGCGCTCGCCCAGGCCCGCGCTGAGCGCAAGCCGCTCTTCATCGACTTCGGCGCGGTGTGGTGTCCGCCCTGTCGGACCATGGAGGCCCAGGTCTTCGCCGCGCCAGACTTCATCGCGAAGGCGAAGGACTACGTCCTGCTCGCGGTGGACGTGGATGACCCCATCAATGAGCCGCTCCTCGAGCGCTTCCCGGTGGACAACCTGCCCACGTTGCTGGTGCTCGACTCCGAGACGGAGACTCCCGCGGTGCGCTGGATGGGAGGCGCGGCGCTGGAGGATGTCCTGGCGTTGCTCGACGATGCGCGGCGCGCGCTGAGCGCCCAGGTGTCGGGGCCGGAGCTGCTGCTGCTCGAGGGCGACCGCGCCCATGCCCGGAGGGAGCACGAACTGGCCGCGCGGAAGTATCAGGAGGCGGTGGAGCAGGGCCCCAGGGATTGGATCCGTCGCACCCGGGCGGTGGAGTCCGCGCTCAATGCACTGTGGAACGCGGAGGCCTTCCAGGCCTGCGCGGAGTACGCGGTGAGGACCGTCCCCAGCCTCGACGAGGAGGGGCAAGCGGGCCCGGCGAGCACCGGCTATTCGTGCGCGAGCTACGCCAACGAACCCAAGCCCTGGGCCGCGCCGGCCATGAAGGCGCTGGAGGTCTACTTCGAGAAGGCCTTCGAGCAGGCCCAGAAGCACGGCACGAAGAGCCAGACCTGGCTCTACGACTCCATGGCGGACCTGCTCGCGGCGAGGGGCGACAAGGAGGGCGCCCGGAAGCTCTCCGAGGAGTACTACGCGAAGGTGCTCGCGTACCGCGCCGAGGAGACCACCGCGCGGGGCAGGGCAGCGTGGGACTCGCAGCTCTACAGCGCCGCCGAGTTGAGCGGGCACCTGGCGGACACCCTCGAACTCTTCGTCCAGACGGAGCGCGAGCTCCCGGACGACTTCTCCGCCAGTACACGGGTGGCCGCGAACCTCCGAGAGCTCGGCCGCTATGACGAGGCGCTCGCCGCGACGGACCGTGCGCTGAAGCGGGCCCAGGGCGGCCGACGGTTGGCGGTCTGGCTGAGTCGGGCGCGGACGCTGGAGCGGGCGGGACGCGAGGACGAGGCGCGCAAGGACCTGGAGACGGCGCTCGCGGAGGCGGAGCGGCTGCCCAGGATGCAGCGGGAGTTCTCCCAGTACGCGGTGGACGCGGTGCGCGCCGCGCTGTCCTCGCTCCCAGGCGCGAAGTGAGTACCGCTATTCCAACAAGGGCCTGTCGGTCGTAAACGCGGGCCAGGTGAGCTACCTGCTGGTCTCGCGCGACGTGAGCTTCATTGGCTTCGGCTCAGCTACATCATCGTCCGCAACTGATTCAACGGGTGGGTTGGCCCTCGCTCCAGGGCCACCCCCGCATCCCCCACCCAGGAGGAGCGAATCGTGTCCGTGCTCCAGCATGGGCGCATCCTGGAATAGGTCCAGGCGACTGGAGCGCCCCCTATCGTCAGCGCGTGCGGCAGACTGAACGGGTGCTGCCGTCCATGCTCGATATGACCGTGGAGATCCGCATCGGGCCCTGGAGCTTGTACGAGGTGTAATAGCCGTCGTTCAAGGAACAACCCATGCAGCCATTGCCATATCGATAATAGCCGCTGCTCACGTTGTAGCCGCAGGTCCCCCGCTCGCTACCGAAATCACAAAGGGTGATTGTCCCATCACTCACGAAACCCAGGGCCTGACAGGTCCCCATGCTCGGGTTCCCAGCGGCGACGAGGGAGTCGATGGGACGATTGTCGCTGGCGCCGCGGAGGGCCCACACGCTACAGAGCCCGGACGTGCGAGCAAGCAGGCTCATCATGACGTAGTCGAGGTTCGAGCCCTCACGCGTCCGTCCCCGGCGAACGCCCACATCTTCCGTGCAGAGTTCAACCCCCAACCGCATGTCGCAGTAGGCGGAGATGGGCCGGGCGCCGGTCGGGTTGATGACGTACTCCCCATCGGGAGCGCTGGGAATCGCGGCCTTCACCGCTGCGCAGCCCGCGAAGGTCGGCGCGGAGATGTTGAGCGCGAAGTCGCCGCAGCGGGTGCTGTAGCCATCGACGACAATCTTCACCCGCGTGCCGGCGGTGAGGTTCACCGTCACCGAGGACTGGAACGTCGTGCTGCTCGCATCGTCGTTGCAGCCCAGCGACGCATGGGTGGACGCATCGAGGAGCAGGAGCACCGTGTCAAAGGTAGCGCCCGTCGTGGTGAAGGTGAACATGCCGGTGGAGGGCGCGGTCCAGTAATAGGCGCGGTCCGGAGCCGTGGTCTGGGTGGTGCAGGCCGGAGTGTGCTCATTGAGCGCGGCACACGTATTGTTCGTGGCGACGGGTGAGCCCAGCACGGAGCCGAGCTCGTCGGTCAGCGCCTGGCCCACCTCATCCACGGTACCGACCTCATTTCCCGGGATGCCAGCACCCGCCCGTTCCTCCTCGGGCAGCGGGCCTTCACCGCAGGACAGGCTCAGGACAGCGCAGGCGCCAAGAAGAACACTTCTCCAGCCACAATCACTGTTCATCGGGTTTCTCCTTGTCCGGGTGCCGCATTCCCTGTGAGTCATTTCCCTCCGAATCGAACGGTCGGAGGCTTCGACGCCGAGCGACGAGCGGCCTGTCCCGCTCGGGACTTGAGGGGACAGGCCGGTGGGAAGCGACTACAGCTCTGTCGTGAACTGCACGCGCGACTTGCAGGGGTGCGTGCCCTGGGCCACGTCGTCGAAGTCGATCATGTTGCCGCTCGGGTCCTTCGGGTAGCCGGTGCCTCCCCACGGAGCGCCCGAGTTGAACCGGGTGACTCCGCCCGCCGTGGTGTACAACGGGTAGCCGGCCGAGGCGGCCGGCGTGGAGGAGATGTCCAGGTTCTTCGCGCAGTTCGTGGGAGCGCCGGCCGGGAACGTGATTCCCACCTCCTGGAAGGCGTTCGCGCGGATGTTGTAGAGCACGATGAAGGGCGACGCCTGGGACATCGTGTCGGTGCGCGGCATGAGCGTGCCCGCAGCGTTGGGCAGCTTCAGGCTGAACTGGACGGTGCCCGTCGTGCCGAAGCAGGTCTCCGGGAAACCCACGAGTTCGATAATGGTGCAGGCGGGCTCGCGCTTCTCGATGTCCGCGTTCCACATGCCCAGCCCGCCCGTGCTGATGGGGACGGCGCCGGAGATGCTGCTCGTGCCCTGCATGGTGAAGGTGGTGCCCGTTGGGCCGAACTGCATGCTGGCGGACTTCTCCTCCCACTTGCCCGTCGTCTCGTTGAACTTCCACATCGCGAGTCGACAGGTGCCGTCGGAGACACACGCCGGCATGTTACCCACCTGCGTGGGCACGGGGATGAAGCCCGTCGCGGTGGCACCCGTCGCCAGGTTGAGGGCCGCGCCGCTGGCATCGGTGGCGCCCACGAAGACGGCGCCCACGGACTCGAGCGCGACCTGCTGCCCGCTGGAGTTCACCGCCGTGAAGTCGCCCGGCATGCGCATCGGGTCATAACTCGCGACGGTGATGCTGACCGGGCCCGTGGCCGGCACGCCGCTGGCGTTGACGAGCGTGTTCGCCTTCAGGTTCACCTTCACGCCGCTGGGCGTGGTCACCGTGCTGTCCACCGTCGGGCTGACGGTCTGCACGTAGCCCGTCTCCAGGGTGTGGTTGAGGCTCGTCTTGCTCGCCGAATAGAACTCGGTCGCCGAGGCCAGTCCGTTCTTCCGGAGGGTGAGGACGTAGCCGTTGGCCGACGCCACGACGGACATGAAGTACCGGCCGGTGGTGTCCGTGGTCCGGGAGATTCCGTTGATGACCACCGTGACGCCCGCCTGCACGGCGCCCGCCGAGTTGCGCACCGTGCCCGAGAAGACGGCCGACGTGGCGAGGTCCGCGTTAGCCTCCCGCGTCTCATCGCCCACGGCCTTCGAGTCCTCCAGCGCTCCGCAGCCAGTCGCAAGCAGCGCGGGCACGACGAAGATGCTGCACAGACGTCTCAGATTCATGGCAAGCCTCCATGCTGGGTTTGAACAGACACGAATCCACCGCGCCCCCGTCGTCTCCGGAGGCGCCCCGCCCTGACTGGCCGCGACTACTGGATGTTGAGGGTGAGGGTGCCGCACCGCGTCCGGTAGCCATCCACGACGATGCGAAGCTGCCGTCCCGCCGAGAGCGTCACGGCGACGGACGACTGGAACGTGCTGGCGTTCACGTCGTCGTTGCATCCGAGCGCCGCGCCGGTGTTCGCGTCGAAGAGGGACAGCACGGTGTCGAAGGAGGAGCCCGTCGTCGACACGGTGAAGGTGCCGGACGAAGGCGCCGTCCAGGTGAAGCTCCGGTCTGGCGCGGTGCTGCCGGCGCTGCACGCGGGCGTGGAATCGTTGGTGGCGGTGCACGTGTCCGCCTGCACCAGCCCCGAGCCCAGGCTGCTCCCCAGGTCGCTCCCCACGTCGGGCGAATACAGGTCGGCCGTCGCGAGATGGCCGCTGCCACCGGTTCCGCCCGTCACCAGGACCTTCCCATTGGCGAGCAGGGTCGCGGTGTGCTCACCGCGGGGGCTGCTCATCACGCCGGCGCTCGTCCAGGTGTTGGTCGCCGGTGCGTAGAGCTCGGCGCTGTCCCGGCTATAGGCCCCCGCCGCCAGGACCTGACCGTTCGCGAGCACGGTCGCGGTGTGCATGTAGCGACCGATTCCCATGGGCGCCACCGGGGCCCAGGTGTTGGTCGCAGGGTCGAATGCATCCACACTGGGCGGCAGGCCCGTTCCGCTGTTTCCCCCCACCGCCAGCACCTTGCCGGTGGGGAGGACCGCAAGGGGGAACAGCGCTCGGGCCGTGCTCATGGAGCCCACGGACGACCAGGAGTTGGTCGCCGGGTTGTACACCTCGGCGCTGGACCAGAAGGGAGTCCCCCCGCTGTAGCCCCCCGCCACCAGCACCCTTCCATCCTCCAGCAGGGCGGCGCTGTGCTGCTTGCGGGCGCTGCTCATGGAAGGCACGGCCGTCCAGATGTTGGTCGCCGGGTCGTACAGCTCGGCCGCGTTCGTCGACGAATTGACGGGAGCGCCCCCGGCGACCAGCACCTTCCCGTTCTGCAGCCGGACCGCCGTATGGAAGGCGCGCGGGCTGATCATGGAGGCCACGTCCGTCCACGAGTTGGTCGCCGGGTTGTACAGCTCGGCCTGGGCCAGGGTGCCGGTGGGGCTCTCTCCTCCCGTGACGAGCACCCTACCGTCCTGCAACAGGGTGGCGGTATGGGCCCGGCGTCCACGGAGCAGGGTGCCGGCCGATGTCCACGTGTTGGTCGAGGGGTTGTACTGCTCGGCGGCGGTCGGGAAGTTCCAGGTCGTTGTGATGTAGAAGCCGCCCGCCACCAGCACATTGCCATTCGCCAGCCGGGTCGCGCTGTGGAGCGACCGGAGACCCAACATCGGCGCCGCAGGCGACCAACCCGCTGCCCAGGCCCCACGCCACGCCACGCTGGCGATGAGCAGGGAAACGATGAAGGCCATGCGGCTGGAAAGGTCTTTATTCACTGACATGCGCACCCCCGTTCACGGATGGTGCGTCAACTATCACTTATTCCCGGATTGCGGCTAGGTAATTACTATCGTGGATTCCACGTATGACGTTGCTGAGAGGCGTTGTTGGGCTGTCACGGCAAGGGGGCTGGGTGTTCAACAGGGGCTGCAAGTACCACGTCGGGCCCGGGGGACGCCTCCAGGCATCTCCGCAAGCGACATCGTCTCATCCTGGAACCCGTGGGTCACCGTGTGGGCGTGAAGCACCAACATGTCCGGCGAGATCGGAAACGGCCGCCCGGAGGGTAATTCCATCACTCTTGCGTCACTCCACCACCGAGAGTGGTCTGCCTTCACGAAGATTGTCATAGCACCGAGACTTTTCCTTTGTACGCTCTCCGTCTAGCCTTGCTGAGCAGGTGCGAGCCGGGTTGTGGGATGGCAGAGCTGCGGAAGAAGCAAGGTCCGGCCTGATGTCGAACACAATGAATACACATGGGGTCATGACATGCTTCGCATCCAATTGATTGTGTCGTTGACGCTGCTTGTCCTGTCGAAGCCTGCCGCAGCCGAAGCTCTCAGCGTCGTCAATGTCGGTGCGCCAGCGATCAACTGTGTCTTCGACACCAGTTGCACGCTGTCTGTCACCGACTCGAGCGCCACCATCCCTCTGCCAGGAGCCTCCGGGACCGCGCGCTTGCAGACGCGCACATTCACAGGAGCGACCGGTGCCCCGGCTCAGGGGTACTACGGCTACGAGTACGTGGTCGACCTGACCAATGCCACCGGCATCACCCACATCCCTTGCGTCCAGTCGCTACGAGTCTCCTTCGGTCCTGTGGCCTCCTTTCAGTACAACGGCACGGGGCCGACCGATCAGGTCTATGTCGTGACTTCCGGTGGGAGCGGCACCATCGGGCTCTCCTCCGCCAACAAGGTGGGCAATGAATTCACCTTCACCTTCGCAACCCCGGTTTGCGCTGGAGGAAGTCCCGGGACTGGAAAAAAGAGCTTCTTCTTTGGCCTTGCTTCCGCCTCGGCCCCCACTGCGGTGACCGCGGTGATCGTGAGCAGCGGAACGTCCCTTTCCATCGGGGCGCGCGCCCCCATACACGACAAGTGCACGTCCGGAGTTCCGTTGTCACCGGCTTCCGACCCGTGTGTCTCGTCGGTCTGCACGGCCGACGCGTACTGCTGCAGTTCCTCATGGGACAGCCGTTGTGTGGGCGAGGTCCGAACAGTCTGTGGCAGCCTGACGTGCTCGGAATCGGACGGCACTTGTGCGCATTCGCTCTGCACGCCAGGTGCCTCTCTCGTGAACCACTGTGACAGTGCGAAGGCTGACTGCGTTTCAGCGATCTGCGCGGTCGATCCATTCTGCTGCTCCGTTTCTTGGGACAGCCTCTGTGTAGAAAAGGTCGGGAGCGTCTGCGGCAAGAACTGCGAATGAAGCGACCGTGAATGGACACTGGGGTTTCTGGGTGGCGCCCCAAACGCTCACGGACCCACCACACGAAGTGCGGGAGCGCCACGGAAGCGTGTCCGACCGACGGGTGACGTCCGCCGGATGCTCCCTTCCGCTCGCGCCGCAGGGAGCCGCGCTGTCCGCACTCCCAGGCGCGAAGTGAGGTCCGGTGTGCCAGGTGCTCCCCCTGGCCCATTCCCTCCGTCTCCTCCCGTGACACGGTGATTTTACATCGTCGGATGCCCGGCACCGCACGGCCGTGGGTTGAATCGCGGCCTTCCCGCCACGAGACTTGCGCGCCAGCAGGCAGGTCAGCACCTTCCCGCCGCCCCATCCCCCAGGAGAGAGTCGCATGCGCATCCTCTCGGTGCCCCTCATCGTCGCCGCCCTCCTCGCTGGTTGCAGCGAGGACCCTGATCCCACGCCAACGCCCCAAGACTCGGGCGTCCCGCAGCAGGATTCGGGTGTCCCGCCGGAAGACGCGGGTGTCCCGCCGGAAGACGCGGGTGTCCCGCCGGAAGACGCGGGTGTCCCGCCGGATCCGCTTCCCAGCGGCCCTGAGGTTCCGCAGGGTCCGCCCAACGTGCCCGAGTTCTCTCGAGCCTTCCCCGAGCAGACACGCGCGCCGGCCATTCAATCGAAGACGGCAATCCAGGTCACCGAGATTGCTTCTGGCTTCAGGAACCCCTGGGCCATCGCCTTCCTGCCCGACCAGCGCATGCTCGTGACGGAGAAGGCCACCGGCTCGCTCTACATCGTCACTCCGCAGGGCGCGAAGTCTCCCGCTGTCACGGGGCTGCCCGCCGTGGATGCCCGTGGCCAGGGCGGACTGCTCGACGTGGAAGTCGGTCCCGACTACGCGCAGAGCAAACTCGTCTACTGGACCTATGCCGAGCCACGCCAGGGTGGCAACGGGCTGGCGGTGGCGCGCGCGAAGCTCGTGGAGGAGGGCTCGCAGCCTCGCGTGGAAAACGTTCAGGTCATCTTCCGAATGATGCCGACACTCGAGTCGACGCTGCACTCGGGGGGACGGCTGGTGTTCACCCCCGACGGCAAGCTGTTCGTCACGCTCGGAGAGCGCTCCATCCTCGCGGGCCGGGTGCAGGCGCGGGACGTGAAGAGTCACTTCGGCAAGGTGGTTCGCATCCATCCCGACGGCTCGGTGCCCCAGGACAACCCGTTCGTGAACACCCAGGGCGCGAAGCCCGAAATCTGGTCGGTGGGTCACCGCAACATCCTGTCGGCGGCGCTCGACAGCCAGAACCGGCTGTGGACGGTGGAGATGGGGCCCAAGGGAGGGGATGAGCTCAACCGGCCCGAGGCGGGCAAGGACTATGGCTGGCCCACCATCGGGTATGGCGAGGAGTACTCCGGCGCGCCCATCCACGACAGCCCGCAGGGCCCGGGCATGGAGCAGCCCGTGTACTACTGGGACCCCGTGATTGCCCCCTCGGGGATGGCCATCTACACGGGGACCCTGTTCCCCGAGTGGCGCAACGACATCTTCGTGGGAGGTCTGGTCAGCCAGGCCCTGGTGCGGCTCATGATTCGCAATGACCGCGTGGTGGGCGAGGAGCATCTCCTCAAGGGCCGCAACGAGCGCATCCGCGAGGTGGTGCAGGGGCCCGATGGAGCCCTCTACCTGCTGACCGACGCCACCAACGGCAAGCTGCTCAAGGTCACACCGCGCTGAGGTTTCCGCCCACCGCGGCGGGATTCGCGCTCCCCAAGTGACTGGGTCCTCGGGGAGCGCGTCCCGGCGCCGCGCTGAGAGGGGCGTGGTGGCGACCGGTCGTTTGGCGATTGGCCGTCAGGGGCCTCGCGCGTCAGCCCCTTCCCGGGTGTGTGCGCCTCCGGGGGGCGGTGCGGGTGGGGCTCTGGTAGACGTGGAGGAATGAGTCGACGACGTGCCTCGGAGGAACTCCACGCGCTGCTGGGGGAGCCGGCTCCGGACTGGGAGCGCCTCATCAAGGTGCTCAAGAAGCTCCCGGTGGACGTGGACCCGATGCTCGCGGCGAGGGCGGCGCTGCAGCTCCTTCCAGCGGACCGCTCGTTCTTCGGGTCCTTCGGGCAGCACTGTCAGCGGTTGCCCGCGCCTGTCATCCGCGCGGTGCTGGAGCGGCTCGCGAGGGATGTGCGTCCGGCGGTCTTCTTCCTGCGCGAGAGCGTGGACCGGGAGGGCTCCGACGAGGCCCTGTGTGCGTCGTGGCGGACAGCGCTCCAGGGGATGCTGGATTTGAATGTGACGTATGGCTGGGGCTCGAAGCAGCGCAAGGCGAAGCTCCAGGGGCTGGCGGAGAACCCCGTACTGCTCCAGGCGATCCAGACCGTCGTCGTGGCCAGCGAGGAGGTGTCCCTGGACATGCTGGCGGTGCTGACCATCGACGCGTCCGAGGCGTCGCTCGACGCGCTCATCCCCCATGTCGAGCGGGCGGTGCAGTCTCAGGGGTGGGAGTTGGACAGGCTGGAGGACCTGCGGACCCACGCGCGCTCCACGCCGGCCCTGGATGCCCTGTTCGAGCGGATGGAGGCGCTGCTCCAGGCGCGTCGTGCCCGCTCGCCGGCGCTGGAGCTGGCGCGCGCGCTGGGGTTCGGCGAACTGGACGTCTTCTGGTTCAAGCTCTACGCGACGGGCGGCGAAGAGGGAGACGCGCGGTCGATGACCTACCGCTACCACTGTCATCTGACGGTCGACAGCCGGGCTCCGGTCTGGTTCAGCTTCTCCATGTCCACCTGGGGCCCGGACGGGGAGCCAGGGCGAATCGTGCCGGTCTTCGACTTCGACAGCGAGAGGCTCCAGAACGACACGCTCGGGCTGGGGGCCTGCGAGCCCACGCGGTTCCCCGAGTGGATGGCCCTGGCCGCGAAGCGGCTGCGGAGCGATTGGGACCTCGAGCAGGTGTCGGTCATGAGCAGCCTGAGGGGCCGGCAGCGCACGCGGCTCGTCAAGTGGCTGAGGGGTGAAACTCCTCCTGGGAAATAGACCGATGATTTCGGCCTGATCCGGCAGTCAATGCACGTGAACCCTCAGCCACGTCCTTGGAGACGCATGGCCGACTCAGGACGGCGCATCGCGGTCCCAGAAATAGAAAGGCCCTCGGAGCTTCCCTGCCGCCGCAAGGTTGCTCCGAGGGCCCCTCTACCGAGCAGATCCCCCGCTCGGGTCACCCACTTCGATTCAAGCTCACAGCATGCTGGCGATGTCCTTCACCGGCTGCGGAGCGGCCTCCGTGTTGGCCAGCGCGCCCGCCGCGCCACCAAGCAGGAGCGAGGCCGGGTTCACCCGGCCCGTCGTGACGGCCCCGAGGACACCCTCCGCGGCGCCCTTCAGCGTGTTGACGTAGCCCTTGGCCGCGCCCTCGAAGACGCCCTTCGCGCCACCCTCCGAGTTGCCGATGCCCGTCAGCACGTTGCTCACCGCCGGCAGGAACCACAGGTGCTTGCCCGCCTCACCCGCGGCCCACTGGAAGTTGTCCTTGTTGCTCCCGTCCGCCTTGACGTGCGTGTCCTTCGTCGTCGGCAGCTTCTGCTCGCCCAGGAACGAGTAACCCTGCTCGGCGAAGTCCTTCACCATTCCGGCCTCGGTGCCGTGCCGCGCATCACCGCTCTTCGTGATGCCCTCGATGTTGCCGTCACCCTTGCCGTTCTTCACCTTGCTGTCCCGGTCCCCACCGGTCGACGCCTTCGCGCTGTCGATGAACTCCAGCACCTTGGCCAGGCGGAACACCGCGTCCGGGTTCTGCTTCGCGTCCTTCAGGTCCAGCTTGGGGTCGATGCCCGTCTGCTTGCAGAGCTGGTCGAACTTGATGTCCTTCTGACGGCCCAGGTTCTTCAGCGCGGGCGAGTCGTCGACGATCTGCGCCGCCGAGCGCTTGTCCCCGGCCGGGCGCTTGTCATTGGCGCTCGGGATGCCCGAGGACTCCGGCTCGGCCTGCGGCGCGGCGCGCGGCGTGGCCTCACGGGCCGGCGCGAAGTCCCTCAACTGCGGGGGCAGCCCGCGCGGCGCGGGGTTGACGGGCTCCTGGAGCGAGGGCGGAGGAGCGAAGTCCTGGAGCGAGGGCGGGGGAGCGAAGTCCTGGAGCGAGGGCGGAGGAGCGAAGTCCTGGAGTTGCGAGGGCAGCCCACGGGGAGCGAAGTCGACGAGGCCCGGCAGCGAGGGCACCTGCATGCCCTCCAGCATGTTCGGCGTCATCATCGGCGGCGCGGTGGGGAGCCCGAGACCCTGCGGGAGCCCGTCCATCGAGGGTAGGCCCCTCGGCATGGGCGCGTTCATGGGCGAGAGGGTGTCCATCGCAGGCATCCCGCCCATCCGCATGGGTGCGTTCATGGGCGAGAGCTGCTCCATCGACGGCAGTCCTCCGGCCATCATGGGCGAGAGCGCCTGCATCGCGGGCTGTCCTCCGGCCATCATGGGCGAGAACGCCTGCATCGCGGGCAGGGCGGCGCCTGACACATTCGAGAGCGTCTCCATCGCGGGCAGGGCGGCGCCCGACACATTCGAGAGCGCATCCAGCGCGCGCGTGCCCCGACCGCCGGGCGCGGGGTTCCTGCCCTCGAACCCATCCGTCGGCCGCTGCGCCTGCGAGGGCGCACCCGAGGGGTTGCGAACCTTCGCGTCCTGCTGCGCGGGGACAGCGGAGGGCGTCTTCTTCGGAGGGGTGACCGAGGCGGAGTCCGGCGTGTTCTGACGCAGCTTGGAGGGGGAGAGAGACGAGGGCTTGGTCTTGATCATGGGCGTCACCTGTTTCAGGACAGCGATGGGGGACCGTCGCGGCGAGGAGTTCGTCGTCTCGCCCGTGCATTCCCTCATTGCAGCGCGAATGCCAGCCATCCTGTCTCCGCAACCCCGCGACTTCACTGGAGCGGAGCGTTCCACTTGGGCCCCCAGCCGATGACTGCAGTCATCAGGGGACTGGCTCCAGTCATCAGCGCGCACCCGCGACGCCGGACCCCGGAAACACGAAGGGCCGTGTTCCCCTTGAGGAACACGGTGACGGGCGCGGGCGCGCTGGTACACCTGATGGCGTCGAGCAAGCAGTGCGGCTTCGTGACCGAAGTGTCTGTCATCGGGCGTACCGCATGCTCATGATCGTCATGGAGGACTGCGCTTTCTCAGACAAGGAAAGCAAAGCAGCTTCGTCACGAATTGTTCGCTGGAGACACGCTGCCGAGCGAGAACCGCGAGGGTGAGGCGACTTCAGTGTCTGAGCTGGCGACGCAGAGCGGGTCTTGGCATTTTCGTTGAACCGTGGCGCCCTTGGTGCCATGAGCATGTGTCATGCCGAGGCTGTTCCCTCCCAGCGAACAAATGATGCCGTTCGTGCCTTCTGTCAGGCTGTTCGCGCCTGGCGAGCAACTTGCGCCCTTCGTGCGTTCGATCATGGTGCTCGAGGGAGGCCAGGAAGGGACGCGCACGTTGCTTCCCGACCCCGGCATCACTCTCGGCATCGCCTTCAGGGGCTCCGCGAGCCAGATTCAGGGGAGCTCCGAGCGCAAGCTCCCAAGCAGCGCCATCTCAGGCATGGGCTCCATCGTGCGCCGGATACGGGCCTCGGCGAACGGGGGGAACGTCCTCGTGACGTTCAAAGAGGCAGGGGCCGCGCAGTTCTTCGCGGAGCCCTTGCACGAGTTCCTTGATACGATTCAGGCACTCGACGATCTGGTGCCACGCACAGATGTGGATCGCCTCTCGTCCCGGATAGCGGATTCGGAGAATGCCACGGAGCGGTCGGAGCTTGTGGAGCAGTTCTTGTGCGCACGGTTGAGGCCTCGGGAGCCCGATCAGATTGTCGCAGCGGCAGTGCGCGCCATCCGCGCGGCTCACGGCTCGCTTCGGATTGGCGCGCTCGCCAAGTCACTCCACATCAGCCAGGACGCGTTCGAGAAGCGCTTCCGCCGCACCGTCGGCACGTCACCCAAGCACCTTGCGTCCATCATCCGGTTGCGCCAGGTCGTCGACTCCTACCGACCGGGCATGAGCCTGTCGCGGCTATCCCTCGACGCTGGCTATTGCGATCAATCTCACTTCCACCGTGAATTTCGGGCCGCTGTAGGATGCGCGCCAAACCGCTTCTTCAAGTCGGAAGAGTATTACTGACGCGTTGGGGCGGCGTCGGGCCCGGCTCCACATCCTTGAGCCAGGCCACGATTTCTCCGTGCCTGGTCAGTCCTTGCTTGGCGACAAGCCTGGCGAAGTCCTCCAGTCAGTGCCCGTCTTCTCCTTGATGGAGTCGAGACACGCTTTGAATGACATGCATTCTCCGGAGGTTAGGGCTTTGCGGCCGGCATCGGCTCGTCGAGGAACGCCGGGACGATGGGCTCCAGGAGATCCGTTCGAGTCAGGATGCTCCAGTGGCTCACACCCGGCAGCACGGCCAGGCGGGAGCTCGGCGGGTTGCCCATCGCGCCGTCTGCCTTACCGCCGCCCAGCACTCCAAGCATCTCGACGAGGTGGGCTGGAGGCATGTTGTCGGTGTCCCCGGCCACGATCAGCGTCGGCGCCTTGAGGGTTCGAAGGGTGTCCGTCCAGTCATACTCTTCCCCAGCCAGCAGCTGCCTCAGCTTGGACACCAGCACGGGCCAATCTCCCGGCCTGGGCGCAACCCTGACATAGGCCTCGTGCGGGGGAGAGCCTGCCAGCGCGTCGGCGTCCATGGAGGCCATCCCAGCCCGGACCTCGGGGTACCAGCCGTTGCTCTTGAAGGGCGCCGAGACGACTACCAGCTTGCGCACCACGCTCGGATGCCGGATGCCCAGCTGAATCGCGACGCCGCCTCCAAGGGAGAAGCCGCAGACGTCCGCGCTCTCGAACCCAAGGTGCTTGATGAGCGCAGCGATGTCGTCCGCCATCAGCTCGTACTTCATCGGGCGATCGATGTCCGCCGTGCGGCCATGGGCCTGGAGCTCCACCGCGATGACCTGCCGGCTCCGGGCGAGCGTCGACAGAAAGGGCTCCGTCGTATCGATGGTAGACAATCCACCGTGGAGCAGCACCACCGGTCTACCGGTGCCATGACGCTCGTAGTACAGATTGATGCCGTTCACCGACGCGTAGGCGCCCGGGGTGCGATTCTCCGGGGCCTTGGGGGGCGGGTTTTCAGAGTCGCATCCCGTCACCCAGAGGGTCGAGCAGAGGATGGCCATCACAGCGAGCGTGAACCTGTTCATTGTCTTCATGGGGTTCTCTTGAAGTCCCTGCGGAGTTGAATGTCTCAGTTGAAAACCAGCGATTGCTTGCGAGTTCTTCGGAGTGGCCTTGGCTGCGCCATTCGCCGCCCCCGAGTCACTGCGCCTCACGAAAGGGGAGGACGGAGCGCAATCGCTCATTGCGCAGCCAGAGCCCGACCCACAGGAACGCCGCGAAGTAGACGGGGGAGAGCACATGCGTGAAGAGCGGGCTCTCGACTCGAACGTGGGTCGCGATGGCGCCGCCCAGGTAGCCTGTCCACAGCACCGCGCCGAGCACCGAGGTGCGCGGGACGAGGTACACCGCGAGGAACACGAGCTGGAGCACTCCCAGTCCTACGACGACGCTCGCGGGGTAGCCGAGCTGGAGGGTGCCCTCCACGAACTGCGGCGCGGAGAGCACCTTGCCTACGGCGTCGAAGATCAGGAAGAGGACGGCGAGGCCGCTCAAGATGCGCCCCGTCCACAGGGCTTTCTTTGAAGCACCGGCAGAGTGGGGGGGTGAAACGGAAGAGGACGAAGCGGCGTGGACTGCGGTCAAGGGGGCTCCGTGAGGGGGTAATCGGTCTCGATGCATGGACTTGCCAGCCCCACCGAAATCATCGGCTGGCCGCAAAGAAGTATTCGTTGGCCCGCCATGGGTCTTGAACGAATTCATTGACCTGCTCTCTTCAATGCTCAATCACTCGCCTCCAACTCGAAGGGGCTCCGAACTGGAATGGCGTTGTGCGTGGAAGGAGCGCTGCCAGGGTTCCGTCAATTGCCCCGAAGGGCGAGGGACAGATTTTCAGTCCGGCTCTAAGGACGGGGGACAGCCCCGCATACCTCACGGGGTTGCCTGCCAAGGAGCGGCGGATGTTCAACCCACGGGACTTCAACTCTCGCGAGCTCAGGGTCCGGGACACCGTCACCGTGGCCCTGGGCGGTTCGCGGTCCCTTCCGGAGGTTCTTGAAGCGACTCGAGCGCCGCTTCTCGAGTTCGTCCAGGCCGACTCCATGGCCCTATGCCTCATGCGCGTCGCGCCTTCGCTCGACTTCCGATGGCACGTCCCCGGCCACCCCATCCCGATACTCAAGGAGTACGCCGGACTGGTCGACCATGACTTCCTCCGGGCCCCCATCCTCGCCCAGCCCGAAGTGCCCACCTGCGACACGCAGCTGCTCTCCCGCGGGGAGTACGAACGAACCCTCGTCTACCAACGCAGCGTGGAGCTCGCGCTGCCGCTGGAACACATCATGGCCGTCCTCGTGCCCATCCGCCCCGGCGTCGTCGGCGCCTTCGCGTTCTACCGGCACACGCGGTCCGCCTTCTCCTCCCAGAGCATCACCGCGCTCTCCAGCCTCACCAGGCACCTGGCCAACTCCGTGGGCAACTGCCAGGACTACCAGGACCTGACCGCCCGCACCCAACTGCTCCAGGAGCTCTTCCAACGCAAGGACTCCGCCTTCCTCATCCTGGAGCCTCCCACGCGTGAGGTGTTCCGCTCCCCGCACGCCACGGCCCTGCTGGAGCGCTGGTTCACCCCTTCGGACGTACACGCCTCCGGCCTCCCTCGCGTCCTCAAGGAGCGGCTGGACGCCCTGGTTCGGATGGACTTGGACTCGCGGCTCGGAAAGACTTTATGGGTCATCAATCATCCCGAGGGCTACCGCACGTGCCGGTTCGTCGAGCTGCCCGCCAGTGACGGCCCCCGCCAATGGGCCCTCCTGCTGACCGAGTTTCCCCACTCCATCCCGCTCCCCTTGCACATGCAGCGCGAGCTCACGCCCCGCGAGCTCGATATCGCGAGGGGTGTGCTTCGAAACTGGTCCAACGGACAGATCGCCGATGAGCTCAAGATCTCGGGCCAGACGGTGAAGACCCACGTGCGAAACCTCTTCGGCAAACTGGGCGTCGATGGTCGCGCCGATTTCCTCTACCAGGCAGCCCTCCTCAACAGGCCCGTGTGAGGCGTCCTCCCGAAGGCCAGGGTTCGAACGGGAGGTTCCCCCAGCCTGCGTGCGGTTGTCTCTACCCCGCGAGGGGTAGGGTGGAGGCTCCGACCTCCCGGAAGATGCACGGGTAGACGCTCCGGGCGACGCGGGCCGAGAAGAGGATCGCCTCCTGGTCCTCGGGCTCCGTCAATCGCTCGAGAAGCCGCGCCATCTCCGCCACGTGGTCGCCATCCAGTGCCCCGTGGCTGCGCAGGAACGTCACGGACTTGTGGATGTTGGGAATGGCGGAAACCTCCTTCAGTCGCCTGGCCCACACGCCCGCCCGCGTCTGCGACAGGTACTCCAGCACGTACGCGGTCCCCAACACCGCCGTCGGCACGCCCGCGCGGGACGTGAAGAAGTTCCACCCCGTATAGGCCTCCACCGCCGGGCTCCGCGCCGCCGTCTCCACGGACTCCTCCGAGCACCCCAGGTTCTTCAGGTCCGACAGCAACCACCGGTCGTGCCCCCGTTCCTCCTCTCCCTTCTGGATCAGCAACTGCGCCAGCTCCGGGTGCCGGCCCAGCCGCTTCAGCCGCTCGCCCGCCTCGCCGAGGATCGGCGTGCTCCATCGGGCGTAGTGGTAGGTCTGGACGAGGTAGTGGATGTAGCCCGCGGCATCAAGGGAGCCCTCGAAGAGGCGGTGG
This sequence comes from Myxococcus sp. CA056, assembly GCF_013336715.1. NCBI lineage: Bacteria > Pseudomonadati > Myxococcota > Myxococcia > Myxococcales > Myxococcaceae > Myxococcus > Myxococcus sp. CA056. The sequence goes on along the minus strand of NZ_JABUMT010000018.1, from coordinate 15,409 downwards.
CCGTCGGGCCGCGCATCCACCGCCGCCACCAGCCCTCGCGCCTCCGCGTCCAGCTCCACCAACCAAGTCGTTCCCGCGTGATTCTTCGCCTGTGTTCGCACGTACGTCTCCTGTCCGGTGCCCATGGGGCTCCCGGTCGCCGCGTGTTGAAGGTGAAAGGAAGGGAGCAACCGCTCCGGTCTAGGCGGTGGGACTCACGTCGTTCTCCATCGCGTGGAATCGCGCCATGGAGTCCGCCGGGATTTCATCGAGCGCCATGACGAGCGGCAGCGTGAACCACTGGAAATACGTGTCGTAGAGCGGCTCCGCGATGAAGCGCGCCCCCATCGTCCTGGCGAAGAGCGAGGGCGCCCTGGGCAGCCGCAGTCCGTCCAACAGCCCCTGCGCCGCCTGTGCCCGTTCTTCGGGCGTGTAGAAGGGACTGCGGGGCCGCACCGGGGCCCTACACGGGTCGGTCACGGCCACGCGCCAGTGAGGACTCAGCCATCCCCGGTGGGCCGCCACCTGCCAGGAGAGGAGCGCGTCCTCGGGCGAGTCCGTCTCCAGGTTCGCGGACGCAATCCAGTGCGTCACTCCGCGCCGCCGGCTCTCCGCGTACATGCCCGCCTGCAGCCACGTGACGGCCTCCGAGCGCCGCCACTTCGGCAACACGCAGAAGCGCGAGGGCTCCGCGAACAGCCTTCCCGGCTGGAGCAGGCCCGAGAGGTCCACTCGCTGCTCCATCTCGAGCCCCACCTTCGCACCCAGGTTCGCCGCCACCTCCGCGTTGGGCAACGCGACTCGCATGGTCGCCACCGGCTCGTCGCCGGCATGGACGAGCACATGCACCGTGGTGTCGAGCGTGTCGACGCACGTCACCTCCCGCCGAGACAGCGCGGACTGCTCCGGCAGCAATCCCAGTTCTCCGCCGAAGACAGCCCAGCGGATGCGAGCCACGTCATCGAGCTCCCGCTGGGTCGCGGCAACACGCCAGCGCCATTGCCTGCACGTCATGGGTACTCTCCTGGTAGCGAAGCGGGCCGGTGTCTCACCGCCCTCGCACGTCCTTTCGTCGCGGGTGACTCGAGTTCGACCGCGGCCCCGAGACAGGCCTCGCGAGCCGCTGCGCACGTGCTCCGCTCCAGCGGCTAACAGTTCGCCCCATCACAACGGCGTCCAGGTCTCTCCAAGCCGTTGACGGGTTCAGAGCCCACAACGAATGGAGAACATGCACATGACGCAGTGGAAGCGAGTCCTCACGTGGCTGCCGCGTCGGACCTCCATGTCCGAGTCGCGGCAGCCACCTCACGTTCCTGCTCAGCGCGAGGACTTCAGCGCATCCCGCAGTCGCTCGGCCAGGGTTTGCACGCCGGGTTCACGCAGCAGTCCGTAGTGGTCTCCCTTCACCGGGTGACGCTCCAGTCCTTCACCGATGAGCGCGGACCAGCCGCCATCCGTGGGCAGCTCCACGTCGTGCTCGGTGGCCTTGAACAGCACCGCGCGCGTGGACAGCGGCTTCGCCACGTAGCGACGCGCGGCACCCAGGTTCGCCTCGAACACCCGGAGCAGGGACTTCAGTTGTTCGGGGTCCGTTCCGGGAGGAAGGACTCCCGCTTGGGTGCCCGCCGCGAGCAGGTGCTCCAGGACCGCGTCCGGCTCCAGCGCCGCGAGCGCGCCGAAGTCGAGAGCGAGGTTCGTCAGCGACGCCCCGAGCAAATCTCTCGCGAACATGCCGACCACCTGCAACCGATCCAACTCCGACGGCTCCTGGGCCCGCGTCACATCCGGGGCGTAGCTGTCGATGAGCGCGAGCAGCTCCACCTGCTCCCCCTGCGCGCGGAGCTGCTGGGTCATCTCGTAGGCGATGACACCGCCGAGCGACCAGCCTCCCAACAGGTAGGGCCCCGAGGGTTGGACCTCACGCATCGCCGTCACGTAGGCCTGGGCCATCTCCTCGACGGTGCCTCGCGGTGCGGCTTCCCCGTTCACGCCCCGGGCCTGGAGGCCGATGAAGGGACGCTCCGCTCCGAGTCGACGGGCCAGTTCGGCGTAGGCGAGGACGTTGCCTCCCACGGGGTGCACGCAGAAGAACGGCGTCTTCCCGCCAGTGCGCGGGGCTCCGAAGGGCACCACGGTGGACGGGGTGAGAGGGGCGTTGTCGTTGAGCAGGACCGCGAGCTGCTCCACCGTGGGCGCCTGGAAGAGCGCGGCCAGCGGAACCGGGCGGCCCACCGCCTCGCTCACCGCCGCCATGAGGCGCACGGCCATCAGCGAGTGCCCCCCCAGCTCGAAGAAGTTGGCGCGGACTCCGACGGCGCGGACTCCGAGCACCTCTTCCCAGATGCGCACCAGCCGCAGCTCCAGAGGTGTCCTCGGCGGCAGCGCGGACTCCGTTCCGGACGCATCGACGGACGGTTCCGGCAGGGCCCGCGTGTCCACCTTGCCGTTGAGCGTCAGCGGCAGGGCGGGCAGGGCGACGAAGGCGGACGGCACCATGTACTCGGGCAGGCGCTGCTGGAGCCACGTTCTCAGCGTGGCCACATCCGGCGCGGGCGGCGTCGAGGCCACGACGTAGGCCACGAGCCTCTTGTCTCCCGCGCCATCGTCTCGCGTCACCACGACCGCGTCTCGCAGGGACTCGTGCTCGCGCAAGACCGCGGCGATTTCGCCCGGTTCGACCCGGAAGCCGCGCACCTTCACCTGGAAGTCCATGCGTCCGATGAACTCCATGCGGCCATCCGCGAGCCACCGGACCCGGTCTCCCGTGCGGTACATGCGTGCCTCGCTCGCCGTGCTGAACGGGTCCGCGAGGAAGCGCTCCGTCGTCAGCTCGGGACGCCCGAAGTAGCCTCGGGCCACCTGGGGGCCACCCACGTACAGCTCGCCGGGCATCCCCACGGGGACGGGCCGCAGGCCCGCGTCCAGCACGTACAGACGTGTCTGTCCCAAGGCCCGACCGAGCGGGACCTGAGCGGGGGCCTTGTCACCGGGCGGCAGCTCCACCCGCCCCGCGAGGACACCCACCGTCGTCTCCGTCGGCCCGTAGTGATTGAAGACCTCGCACTCGGGCGCGAGCGCGTGGACCTTCTCCAGCAGGGCCCACGACGACGACTCGCCGCCCAGCACCAGTCGCTTGCGCGGAAGGACACGTCGCGGCTCCGGCACCGTCAGCAACGCGGCCAGATGCGACGGGACGATCTTCACGCAGTCCACCGCGTGGCGCTGGAAGTACTCGGCCACTCCTTCCGGGCTTCGTGCCCGCTCCTGCGTCAACACGTGCAGCAGCCCACCCGTGACGAGCGCGGGGAACAGCACTGTGTTGCCCAGGTCCGCGGCGAAGGTGGAGACCATCGCGAAGCTCGAGCACTCGGTCAGCCGCAGCCGGTCGATGGCCGCGTGCACGTAGCTCATGAGCTGGCCGTGCGGCACCGCGACGCCCTTGGGCCGACCCGTGCTGCCCGACGTGAAGAGCACGTAGGCCAGGTGCTCCAGGCCGACTTCGACTCCCGTCGCGTGGACAGGCTGGTTCGCGAGCAGCGCCGCGTCCTCATCCATCCGCACGCACCGGACGTCGAGTCCGTCGAAGGCACCCGCGAGGCGCGCCTCCGTCACGACGATGGGTGCGGACACTTCTTCCACGAGGCCGCGCAGGCGCGCCGCGGGCTGTGACGGCTCCAGCGGGACGTAGGCCGCTCCCGCCTTGTGGACCGCGAGCAGCGCGGCGACCACCTCCACGCCACGCTCCAGGCACAGGGCCACGGGCACATCCGGCCCGGCACCCAACGCGCGCAGATGATGCGCGAGCTGATTGGCGCGTTGGTCGAGCTGGCGGTAACTCCACGCCTGGTCCTCGCAGCGAAGCGCGGGGGCTTCGGGAGTCCGTGCGGCCTGCTGCTCGAAGAGGCGATGGAAGGGATGCCCCGGCTGCACACTCGCTTCGACCGAGGGGGCGTCCAGGAGCAGTCGCTTCCGCTCGTCATCCGTGAGCAGCGAGAGCGTGGCCAGCGGAGCATCCGGCGTGGCGAGCGCGCGCTCCAGCAGGTGCTGGAAGTGGTGCATGAGGCGCTCGGCGGTGGCCGGCTCGAACAGGTCGGTGCTGAAGACGAGACCGCCCTGGTAGCCGTCGGTCGCTCGGACCATGTGGAGATTGAGCTCGAACTTGGTCGAGCTGTGCTCCACGTCCACGCTCTTGAGCGTCAGGTCCGACAGCGCGACTTCGGGAGTCGGTGCGTTCTGGAGCACGAACATGGCCTGGAACAGGGGCGTCCGGCCCAGGTCCCGCGCGGGCTGGAGTTCTTCCACCAGTCGCTCGAACGGGAGGTCCTGGTGCTCATAGGCGCCGAGTGTCGTGTCACGCACCTGGGCCAGCAGACCTCGGAAGGTCAGCTCCGGCGTGAAGCGCGCGCGCAGCGCCAGGGTGTTGATGAAGACACCCAGCATGCCCTCGGTCTGTGCATGTCGACGGCCCGCGATGGGCGAGCCGACCACCACGTCGTCCTGTCCCGAGTACCGCTGGAGCAGGGCCTGGAACGCGGCCAGGAGCAGCATGAAGGGCGTGACCTTCTCGCGGCGGGTCGCCGCGTCCACCGCGTCGCTCAGCGCGGGAGACAGTCGCAGGGACGCCAGTCCGCCATGGGACGAGAGCGCGGCCGGACGAGGCTTGTCCGTGGGCAGCTCCAGCGCAGGGGCGGCGCCATCGAGGTGACGCTTCCACCACCCGAGTTGCTCACTCAAGGCCTCACCCTTGAGCCAGCCTCGCTGCCACACCGCGTAGTCGGCGTACTGCACCGGCAGCTCCGGCAAGGGCGACGGCGCTCCTCGCTGGAAGGCCTCGTAGAGCTGGGTCAGCTCACGCACCAGCACGCCCATGGACCAACCGTCCGAGACGATGTGGTGCATGCACACGAGCAGGACGTGCTCCGTCGGCGTGACGTGCAGCACGGTGACTCGCAGCAGGGGACCCGCGGCCAGGTCGAACGGACGGAGCGCGTCCTCCGTGGAGAGGCGGAGCACTTCGGCCTCACGCTGCTCGGGAGGCAGCTTCGTCAGGTCCACCGCGTGGAACGGCGGAGTCGCCGTCGCATGGATGACCTGTCGCGGCTCACCGCCTTCCATCGTGAAGGTCGTGCGCAGTGACTCGTGACGCTGGACCAGCGCGTCGAAGGCACGCTGGAGCGACGTCAGGTTCACCGTGCCCAGGAGCTTGAGCGCCCAGGGGATGTTGTAGTGCGCCTGTCCGGGCTGGAGCTGGTCCAGGAACCACAATCGCTGCTGCGCGAAGGACAGCGGGAGCGCGCCTCCTCGCGGCACGGGCACCAGCGGCGGCAGCACCGCGAGCCCTCGTTCCATGGACAGCCCGCGCTGGAGATGCTCCGCGAGCCCCGCCAGCGTGGGGGACTCGAAGAGTGTACGGACGCCCAGCTCCAGGCCCAGCTCCGCGCGGATGCGCGCCACCAGTCGGGTGGCCATCAGCGAGTGGCCGCCCAGTTCGAAGAAGCTGTCGTGACGGCCCACGCGGGGGACCTGGAGCAGCTCCGTCCACAGCTCCGCCAGTCTCGACTCGAACGGGGTCGCGGGCGGCTCGTGCGCCCTCCCCATGTCGAAGCCAGACGCGTCCGGCACCGGCAGGGCCTTGCGGTCCACCTTGCCGTGCGTCGTCTGCGGGAGCGCGGACAGGTACATGACGTGCGCGGGCACCATGTACTCAGGCAGCCGTTGCCGCAGCCACGCTCTCGGCTCCTCACCGGTGAGGGCCTTGCCGTCGGCCGTGACGACGTAGGCCACCAGGCGCTTGTCGCCGGGCACATCCTCCCGGACGACGACGGCCACCTCGCGCACCTCGGGATGCGCGCGCAGGGCGGATTCGACTTCACCCAGCTCGATGCGGAAGCCACGCACCTTCACCTGGAGGTCGATGCGTCCCAGGAAGCGGAGCGCGCCGTCCTGCGTCCAGCACACGCGGTCTCCCGTGCGATAGAGGCGCTCTCCCGGCGTGGTGGCGAAGGGATGCGGAACGAAGCGCTCGGCGGTGAGCGCCGGACGTCCCTGATAGCCACGTGCCAGGCCCGGGCCTCCGATGAACAGCTCGCCGGGCACGCCCACCGGGACGGGCCGCAGCGAGGCGTCGAGGACGTAGACCTGGGTGTTCGGAATGGGCCGGCCAATGGGGACGGAGTCGCCCAGGGGCTCGCCCGGTGGCAGCGCCTGTTGCGTCGTCACCACGGTGACTTCCGTGGGGCCATACGCGTTGGTGAGCGCGAGCCCACGCGCCAATCGCTCGCGAGCCCTGGGGACGGGCAGCACGTCGCCACCCACCCACAGCCGGGGCAGTCGGGACAGGGCCTCCGGCTCATGCTGCTGCATGACGTCGAAGAGGGCGGTGGCCAGCAGCGCGGTGGTGACGTGGTGCTCGTCGATGACGCGGGCCAGCTCCGTCACCTCTGGAGTGCTCGGCGGGTACACGGCGAGCCGCGCCCCCGTGAGCAGCGCGCTCCAGATCTCCAGCGCCGTCGGGTCGAACGTCAGCGGAGCCACCTGGAGGATGACCTCGCCCGGTTCGCGAGACGCGAAGCCCATGCCGGAGACGAGGCGCAGCACGCCCCGGTGGGTGATGGCGACGCCCTTGGGCGTTCCCGTGGAGCCCGACGTGTACGTGACGTACGCGAGACTGTCCGAAGCCAGCGGCACGGAGAGTGGCTCCGCGGACTGGCTCTCGATGCGTCCCCCGTCGGTATCGAGCGCCACCACGGGCCAGGCACCCGAGGGCAGCACGCCCTGGACCGCGCCCACGGTGAGGACACCGGCGACGCTGGAGTCCTCGAGCATGAAGGCGATGCGCCGTGACGGATGCGCCGCGTCGAGCGGGACGTAGCAGCCACCAGCCTTGAGGATGCCGAGCAGCGCCACGTACAGCTCCAGGCCGCGCGGGATGCACACGGCGAGGCGCGGCTCCTGCCCCAAGCCCAGGGACAGCAAGTGTCGAGCAAGCTGATTCGAGCGGGCGTCGAGCTCCGCGTAGGTGAGGTGCCGGCCCTCGAACTGGAGGGCGATGGCCTCGGGCGTGCGCCGGACCTGCTCAGAGAACTGCTGGGGCAGGGTGGCCTCGGACGGGTAGTCCGCGCGCGTGTCATTCCATTCGACGAGGACGCGCCGGCGTTCGGCCTCCGTCATCAGCGACAGGGCGGAGAGCGGTGCATCGGCTTCGGCGACGGCCGCTTCCAGAAGGCGCAGCAGGTGCGCCCCCAGTCGCTCGATGGTGGAGCGCTCGAACAGGTCCGTCTTGAAGGCCAGGCCTCCGCTGTAGCCCTCCGGCGTTCGGGTCAGGGCCAGCTCCAGCTCGAAGCGACTCACGGAGTGTTCCACGTCCACGCTTCGCAGCGTCAGCTCCGGCAGTGCCACCTCCGCGTCTGGCGTGTTCTGGAGGGCGAAGAGGACCTGGAACAGCGGAGTACGGCTCAAGTCACGCGTCGGCTGAAGCTCCTCCACCAGCCGCTCGAAGGGGATGTCCTGGTGCTCGTAGGCCCCGAGCGTCATGTCCCGCACCTGGGCCAGCAGGCCCCGGAACGTGAGGTCCGGAGCGAAGCGGGCGCGCAGCACCAGGGTGTTGACGAAGAAGCCAATGAGGCCCTCCGTCCGGGCATGGTGGCGACCCGCGATGGGCGAGCCGATGAGGATGTCGTCCTGCCCCGAGTACCGGTGCAGCAAGGTCTGGAACCCAGCCAGCAACAGCATGAAGGGCGTGACGCGCTCACGTTGAGCGAGGGCCTCAAGCGCGTTGCTGAGCGCGGGTGACAGGCTCAGGGGGATGCTGGCGCCCTGGTGCGAGAGCACCGCCGGGCGAGGCTTGTCGGTGAGCAAGTCCAGCATGCCGGCTGCTCCCGAGAGCCGGCCCTTCCACCAGTCGAGCTGCGTCTGAAGCGTCTCACCCTGGAGCCAGTCGCGCTGCCAGAGGGAATAGTCCGCGTACTGAATCGGCAGCTCCGGCAGCGGTGACGGGAGGCCCTGGCGGAACGACTCGTAGAGCTGGACCAGCTCGCGCACCAGCACCGTCTGAGACCAGCCGTCGGAGATGGCGTGGTGCATGCACAAGAGCAGCACGTGCTCGTTCGGCTCCAGCACCAGCAACGTGGTGCGCATGAGGGGACCCGAGGCGAGGTCGAACGGAAGGCTCGCATCCTCCATCGCGAGCCGCGTCGTCTCTTCGGCCCGCTGCTCGGCGGACCGGCTCGTGAGGTCCACCATCCGGAGGTTTCCGGGCAGGGCGGGGTGGATGACCTGATGAGGCTCGCCTTCCACCGCGCGGAACGTGGTGCGCAGCGACGCGTGGCGGCGCACCAGTTCGTCGACGGCCTGCTGGAACGCGGTGGGTTCCAGGCGCCCGGACAGGCGCAGCGCCACCGGTATGTTGTAGACCGACGTGCCCGGCTGGAGCTGATCCAGGAACCACAGGCGCTGCTGCGCGAAGGACAGGGGCACGATGCCCTGGCCGCGAGGCTTTCCCAGCTCCGGCAGGGAGCTGCTCGACGTCGCGCTGGTGAGGCGCTCCGCGAGCCCCGCCAGCGTGGGGGACTCGAAGAAGGCTCGCAGTCCCAGCTCCACGCTGAACTCGTCGCGGATGCGCGCCACCAGTCGGGTCGCCATCAGCGAGTGGCCGCCCAGATCGAAGAAGCTGTCGTGACGGCCCACTGTGGGGACTCGCAGCAACTCGCGCCACAGCTCCGCCAGTCGCTCCTCCATGGGCGTCGCGGGCGGCTCGTGCGGACTCCCTGTGTCGAAGCCAGACGCGTCCGGAACCGGCAGGGCCTTGCGGTCCACCTTGCCGTGCGTCGTCTGCGGGAGCGCGGACAGGTACATGACGTGCGCGGGCACCATGTACTCGGGCAGCCGTTGCCGCAGCCACGCCTTGGGGTCCTCGCCGGAGGGAGCGTTGCCGTCGGTCGTGGCGACGTAGGCCACCAGGCGCTTGTCGCCGGGCACGTCCTCCCGAATGACGACGGCCACCTCGCGCACCTCGGGATGCGCGCGGAGGGAGGACTCGATTTCACCCAGCTCGATGCGGAAGCCGCGCAACTTCACCTGGAGGTCGATGCGTCCGAGGAAGCGGAGCACACCGTCCTGCGTCCAGCACACGCGGTCTCCCGTGCGATAGAGGCGCTCACCGGGCGTGGTGGAGAAGGGATGCGGCACGAAGCGCTCGGCGGTGAGCGCGGGACGTCCCTGGTAGCCACGTGCCAGGCCCGGGCCTCCGATGAACAGCTCGCCGGGCACGCCCACCGGGACGGGCCGCAGCGAGGCGTCGAGGACGTAGACCTGGGTGTTCGGAATGGGGCGGCCGATGGGGATGGAGTCGCCCAGGGGCATGCCCGGTGACAGCACCTGCAGCGTCGCCGCCACGGTCGCTTCCGTGGGGCCGTACGCGTTGATGAGCGCAAGCCCTCGCGCCAGCCGCTCGCGAGCCGTGGGGACGGGCAGTACGTCGCCTCCCACCAACAGCCGAGGCAGTCGGGACAGGGCCTCCGGCTCGTGCCGCTGCATGACGTCGAAGAGGGCCGTGGCGAGCACCGCGGAGGTGATGTGGTGCTGGTCGATGACGCGGGCCAGCTCCGCCACCTCCGGTGTCCCCGGCGGGTACACGGCGAGCCGCGCTCCCGTGAGCAGCGCGCTCCAGATCTCCAGCGCTGAGGGGTCGAACGTCAGCGGAGTCACCTGGAGGATGACCTCGCCGGGCTCGCGAGACGAGACACCCATGCCGGCGATGAGCCGCTGCACGCCCCGGTGGGTGATGGCCACGCCCTTGGGCACGCCGGTGGAGCCCGACGTGTACGTGACGTACGCGAGGTTGTCCGAGCAGAGCGGTACTGAGAGCGGAGCCTCGGATTGGGTCGCGATGCGCACCTCATCGGTGTCGAGCGCCACCACGGGCCAGGCACCCGAGGGCAGCACGCCCTGGACCGAGCTCACGGTGAGGACACCGGCGACGCTGGAGTCCTCGAGCATGAAGGCGATGCGCCGCGACGGATGGCTCGCATCGAGCGGGACGTAGCAGCCGCCGGCCTTGAGGATGCCGAGCAGCGCCACGTACAGCTCCAGGCCGCGCGGGATGCACACGGCGAGGCGCGGCTCCTGCCCCAAGCCCAGGGACAGCAAGTGTCGAGCAAGCTGATTCGAGCGGGCGTCGAGCTCCGCGTAGGTGAGGTGCCGGCCCTCGAACTGGAGGGCGATGGCCTCGGGCGTGCGCCGGACCTGCTCGGAGAACAGCAGGGGCAGGGTGGCCTCGGACGGGTAGTCCGCGCGGGTGTCATTCCACTCGACGAGGACGCGCTGGCGTTCGGCCTCCGTCATCAGCGACAGGGTGGAGAGCGGCGCGTCCGCTTCGGCGACGGCCGCTTCCAGCAGGCGCAGCAGGTGCGCCCCCAGTCGCTCGATGGTGGAGCGCTCGAACAGGTCCGTCTTGAAGGCCAGTCCTCCTCTGTAGCCCTCCGGCGTTCGGGTCAGGGCCAACTCCAGCTCGAAGCGACTGACGGTGTACTCCACGTCCACGCTTCGCAGCATCAACTCCGGCAGTGCCATCTCCGCGTCTGGCGTGTTCTGGAGGGCGAAGAGGGCCTGGAACAGCGGCGTGCGGCTCAAGTCACGCGTCGGCTGAAGCTCCTCCACCAGTCGCTCGAAGGGGATGTCCTGGTGCTCGTAGGCCCCGAGCGTCATGTCGCGGACCTGGGCCAGCAGGCTCCGGAACGTGAGGTCCGGCGTGAAGCGGGCGCGCAGCACCAGCGTGTTGACGAAGAAGCCGATGAGGCCCTCCGTCCGGGCGTGGTGGCGCCCCGCGATGGGCGAGCCGATGAGGATGTCGTCCTGCCCTGAGTACCGGTGCAGCAAGGTCTGGAAGCCGGCCAGCAACAGCATGAAGGGAGTGACGCGCTCACGTTGAGCGAGGGCCTCCAGTGCGTTGCTGAGCGCGGGTGACAGGCTCAGGGGGATGCTGGCGCCCTGGTGCGAGAGCACCGCCGGGCGAGGCTTGTCGGTGAGCAGGTCCAGCATGCCCGGGGCACCCGAGAGCCGGCCCTTCCACCAGTCGAGCTGCGTCTGGAGCGTCGCGCCCTGGAGCCAGTCGCGCTGCCAGAGGGCGTAGTCCGCGTACTGAATCGGCAGCTCCGGCAGCGGAGACGGCAGGCCCTGGCGGCACGATTCGTAGAGCTGGACCAGTTCGCGCACCAGCACGGCCTGGGACCAGCCGTCGGAGATGGTGTGGTGCATGCACAAGAGCAGCACGTGCTCGTTCGGCTCCAGCACCAGCAACGTGGTGCGCATGAGCGGCCCCGAGGCGAGGTCGAACGGAAGGCTCGCATCCTCCATCGCGAGCCGCGTTGTCTCTTCGGCCCGTTGTTCGGCGGACCGGCTTGTGAGGTCCACCACCCGGAGGTTTCCGGGCAGGGCGGGGTGGATGACTTGATGAGGCTCGCCTTCCACCGCGAGGAACGTGGTGCGCAGGGACTCATGGCGGCGCACCAGTTCGTCCACGGCTCGTTCGAACGCGGTGTGCTCCAGGCGCCCGGACAGGCGCAGCGCCACGGGCATGTTGTAGAGCGATGTGCCCGGCTGGAGCTGGTCCAGGAACCACAGACGCTGCTGCGCGAAGGACAGGGGCACGGGGCCTTGTCCACGACGCCGTCCCAGTTCCGGCAGGGAGTTGCTCGACGTCGCGCTGGTGAGGCGCTCCGCGAGCACCGCCAGCGTGGGGGCCTCGAAGAAGGCTCGCAGTCCCAGCTCCACGCTGAACTCGTCGCGGACGCGCGCCACCAACCGCGTGGCCATCAGCGAGTGGCCACCCAGCTCGAAGAAGTTGTCGCGACGGCCCACCGTGGGGACTCGCAGCAACTCGCGCCACAGCTCCGCCAGTCGCTCCTCCATGGGCGTCGCGGGCGGCTCGTGCGCGCGGGTGACGCGGTGGAGGTTCGCATCCGGCGCGGGCAGGGCCTTGCGGTCCACCTTGCCGTTGGGCGTGAGCGGCAACACGGCGAGCGGCACGAAGGCCGCCGGCATCATGTACGCGGGCAGCCGCCGCTGGAGCTGGTCATGCAAGGCCAGCACGTCCAGCTCCGGCACCGCGTCCTGCGTCGCCCCGGAGGGCACCACGTACGCCACCAGGCGCTTGTCACCGGGGACATCCTCACGCACCTGCGCCACCGCGTCCCGCACCTCGGGGACCGCGCGGAGCGCCGCTTCGATTTCACCCAGCTCGATGCGGACTCCGCGCAGCTTCACCTGCGTGTCGCCTCGACCGAGGTACTCCAGGCCCCCGTCCCGCTTCCAGCGGGCCTTGTCGCCCGTGCGGTAGAGCCGTTCGCCCTGGCCGAAGGGATTGGGGGTGAAGCGATCCGCCGTCAGGTCCGCGCGTCCAAGGTAGCCGCGCGCGACGCCCTCGCCACCGATGTACAGCTCGCCCACCACGCCCGTCGGTGTGGGCTCGAAGGCACTGTCGAGCACGTACGTCGTCACGTTCGTCAGCGGTCGACCGATGGGCACTTCCCGCGCGCCCTCGTCGTTGCTCACCGCCATCAGGTCCACCGCCGTGGCCACCGCCGTCACCTCGGTCAACCCGTAGGTGTTCCGCAGGGGAATGGCCGTGCCCGCGCCGCGCCGCCATGCGGCCAATCGCTCGGGGGCCGCGCGCTCACCGCCAATCACCACCCACTTGAGCTGCTTCGGCAAACGGGCGCGGCCCTCCTCCAGGCTCGCGGTGATTTCGTGCCAGAACGCCGTGGGCAGGTTGAGCTGCGTCACACCCGCCGCCTCGCACTTCGCGAGGAACACCGCCGGCGCGTCCAACATGTCCGGCGTGCGCAGCACCAGCGTCCCGCCTCGCGTGAGGCAGGGATAGATCTCCTCCGCGCTCGTGTCCCAACTGATGGACGCGAACTGAAGCATCCGGTCGCCCGGCTCCACGGGATAGGTCTTCCACGCCGCCCGCGTGAAGTTCACCAACGAGCGGTGTTGCACCACCACGCCCTTGGGGCGCCCCGTCGAGCCGGACGTGTACAGCACGTACGCCGCCGCCTCCGGAGGCACGTCCACCGTGAGCGCCGCCACGTCACCCTCGCGAGGCACGGTGTCCACGTCCAGCCAGTCGCGCCCGGCCAGGTCTCCCAGCTTCTCGCGCGCTGGTCCGCGCGACACCACGACGCGCGCGCCGCTGTCCTCCAACATGAAGGCCAGTCGCTCCGCCGGGTACTCCGGGTCCAACGGCACGTAGGCGCCACCGGCCTTGATCACACCGAGCAGCGACACCAGCAACTCCACCGAGCGCTCCATGCACACGGCGACGCGCGTCTCCAGGCCGACACCCAGCTCGCGCAGGCGCCGCGCCAGCCGCGTGGCCCGGGCCTCCAGCTCGCGATAGGTGACGGAGTCCTCGCCCGACACCACCGCCACCGCGTCGGGAGTCCTGGCCACCTGCGCCTCGATGAGCGCGTGGATGCGCGCATCGGCGGGCAGCTCCTCGCGCTCGCCCGTCCACTCCAGGAGCAACTGCTGGCGCTCCTCCGGTGACAGCAACGGCAGCTCCGACAGCGGCGTCTCCGGCTGCGCGACGATGGCTCGCAGCAACATCAGGAAGTGCAGGGAGAAGCGCTCCAGCGTCGCGGGCTCGTAGAGGTCGGTGCTGTAGCTGAAGGCACCGTTGAAGCCCTCGGGGGTTCGGGTCAGGTCCAGCCCCAGCTCGACCAGGGCGAGGCCCGTTTCGTCGAGGTCGGCCGGAGACACGGACAGCTCCGGCAGGACGATCTCCGGCAGCGGCGCGTTCTGGAGCGTGAACATGGCCTGGAACAACGGGGTGCGGCTCGCGTCGCGCCGCGGCTGGAGCTCCTCGACCATCTTCTCGAAGGGAACGCCCTGGTACTCGTACGCACCCAGCGTCCTGTCGCGCAGCTGCGCCAACAGTTCGCGGAAGCCCTGCTTCGGGCCGAAGCGCGCGCGCAGCACCAGTGTGTTCACGAAGAAGCCAATCAGCCCCTCCGTGTCCCCCAGGTTGCGGTTGGCGATGGGCGAGCCGACGAGGATGTCATCCTGCCCCGAGTACCGGTGGAGCAACGTCTGGAACGCGGCCAGCAGCACCATGAAGGGCGAGGCGCCTTCCTTGTGCGCCAGCGCCTCCACGGCCTGGGAGAGATTCAGCGGAAGGCGCACATCGACGAGGGCGCCCCGGTGACTGAACACCGCCGGACGTGGCTTGTCCGTGGGCATGTCCAGCGCGAAGGGCGCTCCTTCCAACTGCTGCTTCCACCAGCCGACCTGCTCCGTGAGCGTGTCGTCTCGCAACCATGAGCGCTGCCAGACGGCGTAGTCCGCGTACTGGATGGACAGCTCCGGAAGCGGCGACGGGAGCCCTCGACGGAAGGCCTCGTACAGCGCCGTCATCTCGCGCACGAACACGCCGAGCGACCAGCCGTCCGAAACGATGTGGTGCACGTGGAGGACCAGGATGTGCTCCTGGGGCCGGAGCTTCAGCAACAGCGTCCGCAGCAGCGGGCCGCGTGCCAGGTCGAACGGACGACGGGCCTCTTCGTTCACCAGCCGGTAGGCCTCCGCGGTGCGCAGGTCCTCCGGGTCCATGTCCGACAGGTCCACCTTCTGCACGGGCACGAAGGTCGCGGGGCTGATCTTCTGGACGGGCTGGCCCGCCTCGGAACTGAACGTGGTGCGCAGCGACTCGTGGCGCCGGACCAGCTCGTCGAAGGTTTGACGGAGGGCGCGCTCATCCAGCGTGCCTTCCAGGCGCAGGGGGAGCGGGCTGTTGTACAGCGTGGACCCCGGCTCGAGCTGGTCAATGAACCACAGGCGTTGTTGGGCGAACGACAGCGGCAGGTCGTCCGTGCGCGGGACGCGCGTGAGGGCCGGGGCCTTCACCTTCGTGGCCGAACCGAGCTTCGCCGCCAGCTCCGCCACCGTGGGGGCGCTGAACAGCCTGGCCAGCGGAAGCTCCACGCCCAGCGCGGCGCGGATGCGCGACACCACCTGCGTCGCCATGAGCGAGTGGCCGCCCAGCTCGAAGAAGTTGTCGTGGCGGCCCACGGTGTCGCGATGCAGGACTTCCGCCCAGATGGTCGCGAGCTGGGCCTCCAGCGGGCTTCGCGGTGCCGCATCCTCCGGTGTCGTCGTCACGGACGTCTCCGGAACCGGCAGGGCCTTGCGGTCCACCTTGCCGTGCGTCGTCTGAGGCAGGGCGGACAGGTACATGACGTGCGCGGGCACCATGTACTCGGGCAGCCGTTGCCGCAGCCACGCCTTGGGGTCCTCGCCGGTGGGCGGGTTGCCGTCGGTCGTGGCGACGTAGGCCACCAGGCGCTTGTCGCCGGGCACGTCCTCCCGAATGACGACGGCCACCTCGCGCACCTCGGGATGCGCGCGGAGGGAGGACTCGATTTCACCCAGCTCG
>NZ_JABUMT010000017.1:0-229141 GCF_013336715.1 Myxococcus sp. CA056 | reverse complement strand
CCTGCACGTCGCGGTCGGCACGCAGGACTGGAAACCGTCTGCCGCGGAAGGGATGGACCGCCATGGTGATGGTGACTTCTTCCAAATCGCTTGCAGTGTCGACCGCATTGCGCGCTACCTTTCCCAGGAGAGAATCTTCACCTTGTCCCCGCGCCGCGAGACGAAGACGAAGAGGTGGCCGGCGTAGAGACTCTCCTTCCACTCCGCGCGCACTATCGCCGCCAACCCATCGATGCTGTTACGCATGTCCACAGGCTCACGTGCCAGAAGGATTCGCACCGCCCGGGGCAACAGCGGCATCAGCCGAGCACCGCCACGAGATGCGCGAGGTACTCCGCCTGCGTGCCCTCCGGGAAACGCAGGAGCACTCCTCGCGGCAGCGCCACCTCGAGCATCAGTCCTTCTCTCGTCCGCCGCACGGGGGACGCGACCACCTCCACGGGAAGGAACCTCCCCCGTGGCCTCTCTGTCGATTCGGGCCTCCGCCCCAGTGCGGACCTCGGCTTCTTGTACAGCGTGTACTGGAAGGCGCTGAGCGAGACCTCATGCCTGGTCGCGAACTGCTTCTGCGTCAGCCCGCTCGCCTCGAACTCTTCTACCAACTGCTTCCACTCATCCGGATTGGGTCGTCGCATGCCGGAGTGAACCGGCGGGTCCACCCCAGTTCAGGACGTCGGCCGTCGGTCGCTTACGAGCAGCTTGTCACGCAGCGACATGGTCTTCTCTCCTGAAAGGCACTTGGCCATGAACGGACACCCGCCGTACTTGGTGCAGGCGGGGCCGAAGTTCGCGGGCACATCGGCAGCTCGGGCGGCTTGCGCGTGCGCCTTCATTGCTTCGACCTGGGGCTCGACCTTGGTCCGCCACTCGCGCGCGACGTGCCCGACAGGTACGGAGGCGACGACGGACACCGCAAGGTGCTGGCCCCGGGTCTGGTAGTAGAGGTGCTCCAGCTCCAGTTCGCGCAGGCCCGGGAATCGCTCGACCTGGCTGAGTGCCCACGCGGCATAGCCGACCATTTGCAGGCCGGGTTCCGTGTTGGCGTCGGCGAGCTGCTCGGGCGTCGCGGCGTTTCTCGCGACGTTGCTCGTGAACTTGTGGTCGGTGATTCGCAGGACGCCGTCGGAGGCGAGCTGTCGAGCATCCACGAGGTCGATGAAGCCGGTGAACGGGATGCCACCCGCCGTCAGTGGCGGGCACCGTCGAGGGGCTGTTCGACGAGTAGGTCGGGGCCGGGCGTGGGCAGCAGGTGCGCCCCCGACTTCGCGAACACCCCGAGCACGTCTTCGCCCGTCGACAAGTAGGGCTCAAGCTGGGCGTGTCCTTCGGTGCCGACCTACTGCGCCCCCGTGGTGGGCTCGGGTAACCGCAACACCTTGGCGAAGTACCAAGCACGGGGGCACAGCTTGTGTCTCTTGAGCTGGGACACGCTCAGTCGCTGGATGACCCCGGCAATGACAGAGGGGCCACGAGGAGGGGTTTCAACGGTGGGATGCACCCCATGTAAATGAGTGCGCTTTCCGAAGAGAGTTCGCAGTCTGCAACGGCACAGGTGGTATCGCCCACTGTTTTGCAATAGTGGAAACCACTTGCATTCACCCGAGCCAGGGCGAAACCCTGAAGCAATGGATCTCTGGCTCCATTGCAAAGAATTGGGGCCGCGAAGCGGGGGCTGGGTTGTTTGCCGTGCCCCGGAAATATATGCTTTGCGCGAATTCCAAGTTCCAAAAGGGGTGGAGACATGATGCACAGGTGGGTTACTGCCGTAGCGTTCGCAGTGATAGTCCTCTCGGGCTGTGGCGGGGTCGAACTAGACACGCCGCCGCAAGCCCCTCTCGACGACAAGAGCGCCAGTGAACTCTGCCTGCTATTCCGTGGTGTGGCGGAATCACGTGAGGCGGCATGCTCCTATGCAAAAAGGGATGCACAGGCATACTGCAGTCAATTCGGCACTGGTGCTACTCGGGTCAAAACCTGCAAAGTCGTCAGGCAGGATGAGTGGTCCTATACGGTTGACCTGTCTGCCTGTTGCCCGGGCGCCTTTCCCGGCGGGGAAGTCCAGAGCGAATAGGGATGTCTGGGGTACATCGAGTGAGAGGTAGCCATGAGCAATCTTTTCAGATGTGCGACGCACCTGTGCTCGTCTGAATTGCTCGCGACAATTTGATGTTACCCACGACGCTCCCCATGCTTCTCGGTGGGGGCGTTCCGCAGTTCATCCGGCAGGTAGTAGACGAGTGGCCGTGTCCCGTCCCCCATCCGGCGCTGGCCTCGGGTGAAGTGCAACGCCTTGAGGGCGGCGCCGATTTCCCGGGAGATTCGCGGGTCGACCTGTGCGGGGTGGAGCGCGAAGGCTTCGACACCGACGTGGAGAATCGTCATGTCACCAGGGCGCTTGTCGGCGGGCATCTCCAGGAGCCACTTCAAGATGACTTCCTTCCGGCTGTCTCCGCAGTTCTCGGCACGGAGGGCGGCTTGCTGCTCGGCTCCCGCCGCTTCCTCGGACGTGAGCCACCACCCCCCTGTGTCAGGGAAGAAGTCGCCTCGGCTGAGTTGCCGAGCTGACCACCCGAAGGGGGCGAGTGCAGGCGGTTGAAGTGCCGTACACAGACGCATTCAAGGCGCAGATGGTGAAGCGGATGGTGGGACCGAGCGCGGTGAATGCCTCGACACTGGCCCGGCAGGTGGGAGTGTCCCAACCGACGTTGTCGCAGTGGTTGCGCGCGGCGAATAGAGTAGCGGCCATGGCGGGCCTGTCGAGGAGCCACCAAAAGACTGCCTCTGGGAGTTTGGGAATTCAATGCCGCACGAGTCCTTCGGTTTTGCGGCAAGCGCCGAAGGGGCTCTTGGATGCCCATGTTGTTAGGAATGTTGTGTGATGCTATGGTTTCTGCGTGGTCGTGACTCGAAAGGAAGGAATCGCATGGCGCGTAATGGGATTGTTGCCGTGGGACTCTCAGCGATCATTCTGTTTGGGTGTGGCGGCATTGAACCGGGCGCATCGCCGCAAGATCCGGTCAGCGATGAGGGCGCCCTGGAGTCCTGTTTGCTGTATCGCGCTGAACGAGAATCATATGCGGCTGCGTGTGCTCAATCACTTCAGTACGGACGGGAAGACTGCGCGCGTCGCGGCAGTAGCGTCAAGAGCTATGGGAAATGCACCGTCGTCAGGGTGGACGAGGGGGGCGGCTACACCGTTGATAGGTCTGTTTGTTGCGTTGACTAGCTGTTCGTGCCCACGCAAAAGGAATGCTGCGGGACGCCCGCCGAAGGCGACCATTCCAAATGTGCGACTCGATTTCGCTCATCTGAGCTGGTCGCGGCCGCCTGAAGCTGCCCACGCCGCCCGCCCACTTCTCGGTGGGCGGGTTCCGACGTTCGTCCGGGAGGTGTCACTGAGTATGCTTCTGCGAGACGTCAAGCACGCTCAGTCATATGCGGCGTGCTGTTAGTTTGGACTCCAGCAGCGGTACTTGACCTGAACCACGTTCGACACGTAGGTGTTGGCGTCGAGGACACGGAACCGGATGTATTTGTCGTAGTATGTCCCGTAGGTGTAGAGCCCCCATTGGCAGTAGTCGCTATAGGTGGTCGAGTTGTTCCACCAGTGGTCGCCATACGGCCCATTCCCGAAGTCATCAATGATCGACCACTGGTAGGTATACGGCGCTACACCGTTACTGGCGCTGCCGGTGCAGGAGACCGCATAGGTCTGCGGGTTTCTTCCGCATCCCATGGTTGCCGTTGGAGGAGGGATGTCGAGGGCGGTGACGGTGTCTCCCGTGTCGATTCCCTCTTCCTCGGACGCAAGGGGCTCGCCACAGGCACCAAGCAAGACCCCTGCCGAAACTATCACCGCACCACGTAGAAAGTGCTTCACGATAGTCGGAACTGACATGAGGCGCTCCTGTGTGTTCAGGGTGGAAAGGCAGTCGTATATCAACTGACTTGCATGAGAGTCCTGGTTGTATGAGTGGCGAGTGTCCAGAATCGCTCAGATGAGGCTCTGTGCCCTCGGTGCCGACGCGATTTCGCGGGTCGCAACGCGAACAGGTCTATCCCTAGCCTTAGGGATGTTTGTTCGCGGGCCGTCGGGGTATGTGAATGGGCAGTTGGGCGTGCCCAATGACGTGATTGGAGGATACGCAATGAAGCGCAATGGCCTATTTCGACGGGGGTTCCTGCTGGCGGCCGCACTGGCGTCAACAGGGTGCAGTGATTCTCTGGATGATGGTCAAACGCCGATCAACCTCGCCCCTCCATCACTGGCTGAGGCGCAACTGTCACTCCAGCGCATCGATCAACTCTACGAATCCGACCCGGCGGCCGCATTGGACGCCACGCAGAAGCTGCGGCCGAAGCTCGATGAACTCAACCACCTGGTTGCCCGTGTCGAGATGGCACCCGCGCACTTCGTTGAATTCTACGATGTGCAGCCCGGTGGCCTCCTCGTCGTGGAGCGCGGGCCCGTTGAGGATGGGCGTTTCCTGCGCGACCAGGAGGGGACCGACCGCTCCGCCGTCGCGCTCTATCGCCGGCTTACGGGAGGCGCCACGCCGCCGGACGCATTGGTCAGGGCCGAATCGCGCCGGGAGGCGCCCGATGACTTCCATCTGCCTGCGTGGGATGCGGCCGTCCCGAGCCTGGACTTCTCCGAGGGATTTGCTCCGGATCCTGGTGCGCAGACGGGAGACTCTGTCACCCAGTCATGGACGAGTGACCAGGGGCCACTTTGGCGAGATTCTGCCTGCTACAAGTGGGGAGAGTTTTTCGACTGTCTGCCCAATAGAACCGGCAATGGTGCGGCCTCCCGTAACGCCAAGACGGCGTTCATCCAGGCCGCACCCTATCGGGGGAGTTTGAGGTTGCAGCTCTCCTACGACAATGTCGCGAGAGGGGCCTGGGCCGTTTTCGCGGGGGAGATGGCGTCGTACTGGTGGCATTCCGCCAGCTATTGGGCCTGCCCGGGTGGCCAAGCCTGCGGCGTGCAGGAGTACTACATCCGAAACCATCGGTGGGATGTCTTGGACGCGGACGGTGATGGATATCACCTGACCTGGGCGTTCAGGTCGAACTGCAACTGGATCTCTTGCGACACGCCCCCCTTCTGACGGCTCCCTGCTGTTCGAGAAGGCTCGGCCCTGTCGCTACCGAGCCTTCTTCTTCGCTTTCGTGGACACCTCGTCGTGATACCCCGCCACGCGCATGCCGAGTGTCTTGGCCAGATTGACCACGGAGTCCAGCGGCACACGGGTGTCCTTCAGCCGGTTGTGCGCCGGGTCCAGGAACGCTCCCTGGGTCTCCGAGAAGTCCGTCCGTGTCAGCGTGCAGCCCCGGAAGTTGCTTCCGGAGAGGTCCGTCCCCTTGAAGTCCGAGTCGGTCAGGTCCAGGTCGTAGAAGTTCACCTCGCGGGCCACACAGCGCAGGAACTCCATCTTCCTCATGCTGAGCCCGACGAATGAGCAGTAGGACAGGCCCGAGTCCACGAACGAGAACTCCGGGTTCGAGGCGATGTTGCTCCAGTCGATGCCGATCAGCTTGGAGCCCTCGAACCGGACCTCCCTGAGCGCGATCCGGCCGAATTGCGCGCGCGTGACGTTGCATCCCCGGACGACGCATGCTTCGAGGATGCTGTCCTTCCACCGGCTCTCCTGGAGCTGACAGTTCTCGAAGGTGCAGCGATAGAACTCCTTGTCGGCCAGTTCGGCGTTCTGGAGATCGAGGTTCGTGAAGGTCTCGTTCTCGAAGTACGTCTCTCGCAGCAGGCGCTGCGTTCCCTCGGCCCCGGCTCCGTCGGTCTCGCTCACGGTCCCACTATCGCCTGTTCCCGCTGACTCAACGGCGACGATGAATGGGGCGATGCCTCACCGCTTCTGGCGAGAATCAGGAGTTCGAAGTTGCATCGCAGGGCCCGAGTGTGCGCAACGCGAGCCCTCCTCGATGTCGCACTGCGGACGACATTCTCCTCGACATCAGGGTTGTCGGCGCCCCCGCTCATGGGGAAGTCTCCGCTCCATGGAGAAACTCATCCCCGGCCTTCATCACTTCCAGACGGAGGTCTTTCGCTCCAAGCAGGAGCTGTACTCCCGGCTCGCCGAGGCGCAGAGCCCCGAGGTGCTCTTCATCACCTGCTCGGATTCGCGAGTCCTCCCCAACGAGCTGACCGGCGCGGGGCCGGGCGAGCTCTTCATCATCCGCAACGCGGGCAACCTCGTCCCGCCCCACGGCACCCCCAACAACGGCGAGGCGGCCACCATCGAGTACGCCGTGGCGGCCCTGGAAGTGCGCCACATCATCGTCTGCGGCCACACTCGCTGCGGCGCCATGCAGGGCCTTCTCCACCCCGAGCAGTTGGCCCGCCTCCCGGAGATGCGCGACTGGCTCCGCCACGCCGAGCCCACCCGCCGCATCCTCCAGGAGAGCTACAGCCACCTGACCGGCCCCTCCTTGCAGACCGCGGCAGTGATGGAGAACGTCCTCGTCCAGGTCGAGCACCTGCGCTCGCTGCCCGTCGTCGCCGAAGGGCTCGCACGCCGCCAGCTCAACCTCTATGCCTGGGTGTACCAGCTCGAGTCCGGCTCGGTGCATGCCTATGACCCGGAACTTGGGCAGTACGCCCCCGTGGTCGCCGTGGACGGCGACTCCGCGCGCGCCCGTGGTCGCTTCGGGCTCCGTCAGGTGTTCTGAGCGGGCCCTTTCTCCCGGGTGCGAATCCCCGGGTCTGATGGTTGTTCGACACGGCTGGATTGACGTTGGAGAGGCAGGGGGCTTTCGTTGCGCCAACTCTTGAGCTGGGCCGTGATGTCCGGCCTTTGTCTGGCAATGACGGCGTCGGCGTCCGAGCGGCAGCGGGAGGTGCTCGGCCGCGCGCTGTTCTTCGATACCTCCTTGAGCGCCGATGGCCGGGTCGCCTGCATGTCTTGCCATCTGCCGGAGCGCGTCTTCTCCGACAGGGATGCTCGCTCTCTCGGCGCGCATCACCGCGTGGGCACGCGAAATGCTCCCAGCCTGCTCGATGTGGCGGATGCTCGGACGTTGTTCTGGGATGGGCGGAGGACCTCCCTGGAGGCGCTCATCCTCGACCCGCTCCTGCATCCTCAAGAGCACGCGCTGAGTTCTCCCGAGGACCTGGTGGCTCGTGTCCGTCAGCGCCATGCCGCGGCCCACGCCCTGGCTTTTCCCAACGAGGAGGTCTCCACCGGGACCATCACCCGGTCCATCGCGGCCTATGTGCGCACGCTCAAGTCCGGCCCTTCTCCGTTTGAGCGCTTCCACTTCGGCAAGGATTCCGCCGCGCTCGACGAGTCCCAGCGCCGGGGCCTCAAGCTGTTCCTGGGTCGCGCCGAGTGCGGTCGCTGCCACACCGTGGGCCCCCAGGCGGCCACCTTCACGGATGGGCGCTTCCACGCGGGCGAGCCGCGCGAGGACCTCAAGTCGCGGCTGCCCACGGTGGCTCGCGAAGTGACCCGAATGTCCGAGACCGAGCGCTTCTCCGCCGTGGCCACACGAGAGGACGTGGCCGCGCTGGGGCGCTTCGTCGTGACACTTCGCCCGGAGGACTTGGGGCGCTTCCGGACGCCCAGCCTGCGCAATGCCGCCCTCACGGCGCCCTACATGCACGACGGCGGTGTTCCCTCGCTGCGCGAGGCCGTGGAGCGCGAGCTGGATTCCCGCGTCGGCCGAGGCGCCCGACGACCCCCGTTCACCCCTCAAGAGCGGGCGGACCTGGTGGCTTTTGTCGAGGCGCTCACCAGCACCTCGTTCTCCGAACTCACGCACACCGAGGTGATCCAGAACCCCAGGAGTGAGCGCGCCCTCTCTGGGGAGAGGGTGACACCCTGAAGCTTCGCCCACCGATTTCGAGGCACGTTGTCAGGCGACGTGACATGACGACTCGTCAGGACGGTGCTCCCGTCGAATGCTCGGGCTGCCTTGGCCCTGGTCAGTCCATTCCCGGCGAGTGACCTTGTCAGGAGAACCCATGTCGCGGCACGCAGAGACCACGTTCCTGAATGTCGACCTGGACCTCAAGAGTCAGTTCGGCCTGTCCAGGTTGCTGAGCGCGCTAGGCGACTCGGTCGCCCCAGTTCACGCCGAGGACGGGTTCGCGTGCCTGGAACTCGACGAGCAACCCGAGTCGCCCGAGGAGGCGGTGATGCGTCTGGCGACCCTCATCACCCACCTCCCCAAGGACGCGCGGGAGGAGTGGGACCGGTGCTCGGAGCGGACGCTGGATATCGGCATCCAAGCCGGCGCCACGCCGCATCAGGTGCGCTACCAGCTCCCCGTGGCGGCACTGGCTCTCGCGGTGAGCATCAACGCGGAGGTCGTCATCACGGTCTACGCGTGCCCCGAGCCGTCGCCCTGACCGCCATCACCCCGTGAGCGCCGTGCGTCGTCGGTGACGCACGGCCACGAGGAGCATGCTGGCGAACGTCACCACCAGCACGGCCAGTTCCTCCAGGCTGTCGAGCGGCGCCTCGTTCTCGTTGATGAGCGCCAGGCTCAACAGGCACAGCACCAGGTGGACACTGAAGACGGGAAGCGACGCGCTCCCCAGCAGCACCAGCACCCGCGGCTTCAGCCAGTGATAGACGCGCGGTGAGCCCCGGTCCGCGAGCACCGCCAGCGCCAGGAAGTTCACCAGCCTCAGCGGCGCCAGCGTCCACTTGTCCAGGAGCACGGGCAGGCTCGTGAGCAACACGAAGGGCTCCACCTCGTACCGCGCCAGCAGGAACAGCAGGCTCACCACCCACGCGCCCCCCAGCAGCACCGAGGATGCGCGTCCCTGAGGCGCCTTCGTCCTGGCCCGCTGGCTCCCCGTCCACACGCCCAGCACCCAGAGAAACTGCCAGGCGAACAAGTCGAACGCCCCGGACTGGTCAATCTTGACGGGCAGCCACGTGAGGTCTCCCAGCCACGTGTACAGCGTGCGCTTCAATCCGAGCTGCGCCCAGAACCACACGAGTCCACTCAGGCACAGCACCTTCGCCCAGCCCGCCTCGCGCGCCGCGAGCAGCACGAACGGCGTCAGGAACAGCAGCACGACATACAGCGGCAGGATGTCGAGCAGTGGCGGGCAGTACAGCAGGACGAGGCTGCTCAGCAGCGCCGTGAGCGGCTCCTGGTGGTAGAAGTCGAGCAGGTTGCGGATGGCGGGCCGGTTCGCCAGCCACCCCATCGTGCCGATGACGGTGAAGGCGAAGAGCAACAGCCCGACATGGTGCGCGTAGACCTTCAGCGCCCGTCTTCGCAGGCTCGCCCACAGGCGCACGGGTGTGTCCCAGCTCTTCGCGTGCGAGCCCCCCACGAGGAACGCCGACAGGAACACGAACCCCTCGGCCGCCGACACGAAGCCGAACGGCTGACTGCTGTACGCGTTCAGCCGCGTGGGCAGGTGCGTCAGCGTCATCAAGACGAGAAGCAGTCCCCGCAAGGCATCCAGCTCGGGTCGGCGTGGCATGGAGACGTCGAGCGTCCGGGCGCGGAAGGGCGGGCGCCCTCGGCCCGTTACGGCGCGCCCAGCTCCTGCTCCAGGAACCCGCGCAATGCGTCCGGTCGCCGCAGCGCGGTGTCTCGCATGAACTGGACGTCCTCACGCCAGCGCTCCATCGAGGTCGGGTACCGCCACCGCCCGATGTGCTCGGGCAGCTCGGGCTCGAGCCGCGCCGCCGCCGCGTCGAGAAACGCGACGACTCGCTCCGGCGCGAAGGTGTTCTCCAGGTGCCAGCGGAAGCGGGCGATGAACAGCCCCTTGAAGTCGGGCGACTTCAGCAGGCTCCGCAGCAGCACCACGAAGGGCTCGCCGAGGCGCTCGTCATGCAGGAGCCGTCCCAGCGAGTTGAACTCCGGCCCCGCGAAGAACGAGGCGTCCAGGTCGTACAGCAGCCAGCGCCAGCGACCGTCCCCGGCTCCCGTCGCGCCGTTCCCCGCGCGATTGCGCCAGAACTTGACGTTGTTGTCCGGCCAGTCCTCGTTGCCGAAGTAGAGCTGCGCGACGTGGTAGTCGATGAAGTCCTCCACATCCATGCGCTCCACGACGTGTGCATAGTGCTCGGGGACGGACAGGTCGTGCTCCCGCACGTACGTCAGCAGCTCCGTGTACGGAAGGCTGTCCTCCGGCTCCCCCGTGTCGAGGTCGCCGGCGTTCTCCAGGATGACGATGTCCTTCCGGTTCAGCCCGTGGTGGCTCGCCAGGTAATACTCGTCATAGCGCTCGCGCAGCTCATGCAGCCCCCAGTACTCGCCATTGAGGAACACCACCGTGGGCCGACAGGCCTGGAGGGCCAGCGTCGTGTCGCGCAGCAGGCCCTGGAAGACGCAGTCCTTGAGCTTGGTGTATTGCTGGTCCTGTCCCGAGGTGCGGACCATCAGGCGCTTGAAGTCGCGCAGCGGATGGCCCGGGAAGATGTCGGCGTGGAACAGCTCGGGGCCATAGTCTTCCTTGGCATACAGCCGCAGGCTCTTCTGCGGCAGCGCCGCGCTCCCCGAGCCGTGGATGCGCACCCCCGCGTTCTGGGCAATCACAGGTGTGCCCGCTTCCTCGAACCACTCGACGTGGACCGGGCGCTCCCAATCCTTGCCATCCTGCATGTAATTGCCGGTGCCCCACCCCTCGAACCCACCAGGCGTCTCCTCATAGGCGCGGCCCGGGACATAGATTCCGCGGACGGCGTCGAAGAAGTTCTCCGCGTCCGTCACCAGTGACAGGACGGGCAGCGTGTAGGGCCGCTGGCCAATGAGATACGTGCGCGCCTGCCCCGTCTCCACCGGCGTCTCACCCGCGAACCGCTGCACGCGCACCACCGTGCCGAGCGTCACGGGCGCGGCGGGCGGCCTCCAGCGCCAATCCTCGGGCGAAACCTCGGGGTTGGTCCGGATGAGGCTGAGCGGCGCGGGCTGCCCGCTCCGATTCAACAGCGCCAGGGGGGCTGTGTAGACGGGAGAGGAGGGCCCCGGAGTCGAACCATCCAGGGTGTAGCGCGTCGTCGTGTCAGGTGACGTGGGCAGCGTGAGGAGCGCCTCGGATGCATACAGGCTCTCCGGCGACGTGAAGCTCAAGCGCTGGAAGTCGAGCCGGGTGCGGTTCTCCGTCCCGGTGTCGTGATAGGCGATGACCTCCAGGGCCTCGCTCGCGTGACTCGGCTGCCAGGGGATGCTCCACCGACCCTCTCCCTCCAGCACCGCCTCACCGAGGAGCATCGAACCCTCGTAGACCTCTACCCGGACGACGCCCGCATCGACCCGGAAGCCGCCGCGCAGGACGTGCTGCTCGTTGTCCATGGCGTCGATGGTGAGGCCGACCGGATGGGGCGCCTCCTCCACCTGCTCACCGGGCTCCTGCTCCTCACGAGGCGTGTCCCGACAGGCACCGAGCGACAGCATGAGCAGGGCGAGCGCCCCAGAGAGCGTCCGTCTCCCGGGTGGGGTGAGGCTGCGCGGGCGCGCCAGGGCACGGTGCCCCGGGACTTCGGGAGAAAACGACTCATTCATGTTCGGGGCACGGTGGTGGGGGGGCCAGGGGCGACAAGCACCACGCGGCCACTCAGCAATACTCGTGCCTCAAACTATCTCCCTGAATTCACGGAGTGGTGTCGGGAGGGCGTGGCAGTGTGCCACGCTGGGGATGGCGGATTGCCATGGCTGCTGCTCACTCGAGCGAGGGTGGGACTTGCGATGACGGAGTCGAGACCCCGGCACTGTGCGACGTGTGGGCGCGCGCTGAGCCCCCGCGAGGTGTACTACCGCTTCAACCTGGTGCTGGAGGGTGAGCAGGACCTGCTCGACTCCGGTGACGAGCCCGGAGACGGGGAGCGGGACGCCCTCGCGGAGCTGGTCCAACGGCTGGAGGAAGGGCCCGAGGACGCCCGCGAGTTGGAAGACCAGGTCCACTGGGAGCGCGCGGGCGTGGTGTGCGGAGCGTGTCGCATCGTGGTGGTGCGCATGCTCGATGCGGGCCCGGGGACGCCTCGACCGCACTGACGACGTCCCGGGCCCTACGACGAGACTTCACAAGCGTGCTTCAGCGGCCCCGGCGCGCCACGGAGAAGGCGAGGTCGTCGTGGTCCAACCACATCCCGGGCTCGCAGCTGGCGTGGGAGGGATTGGTTCCGAGCACGCCCCGAATCGCCTGGAGTCCTCCGTCGGGCAGGGTGAAGGTGGTGGACAGCTCATGTTCACCGGGGACCTCGACCTGGAGCCTCGCGACGTGTGTCCATTGAGGGGTGCGTGCGTCGGGGGCGTGAAAGAGATTCACCTCCTCCAGGAACGGCACGAAGCCAAAGACAGTCGCCGTGAGCGTCACCTGCCTGCCCGCGGTGAGGGGGCCGCCATCCTGGCTGGTGATGCGCAGGCCCTCCAGCGTCGCGGTGACGAGATAGGTGCCCTCTTCTCCATCCGGGCAGCTGCCGCCGAGCGTGTTGGGCGCATGGGGTTCCGGACCGACGCCTCCCATTCCCCGGACGAGCTGCCCGGTGTCGCACGAGGCCGTGAGCGCGGTGCATCGGGGGGCGAGGAGCGTCGAGTCGTAGTCGGCGATGCCAGGGTTGCGCACCGTCACCGTCACGGGCGCGGCCCGGTGGGCCTTGAGCGCCGTGTCGTAGGCGCGGACCTCCAGGGTGGTGGGGCCATTGAGTTCCTGTCGCGTGTCCCAGGCGAAGTCGAAGGGGCGGGTGTCGTCGCTGGCGAGGAGCACTCCGTTGACCCAGAGGTCCACGCGGCGGATGGCGACGTCATCCCAGGCCAGCACATGCACGCGCGGCGTGTCTCGGACCGTGGTTCCCGGCAGCGGGGTCAGCAGGTGCGCCCAGGGGCGGTGGTCATCGCCAGGGGAGGGCGCGAAGCGGGCCTGGAGCAGCAGGTTGGGTGAGCGCGGCCCGGCCTCCTTCACCCGTCCCGGAATGGCGGCGCCCGCGAGTGCTTCCATCACCTGCGTCGGCGTGGCGGTGGGGTGAGCCTCCAGATAGAGCGCGGCGGCGCCCGCGACGTGCGGTGTGGCCATCGACGTACCGGAGAGCACCTCGGTCGCGCTGTCGTCGGCGATGCCCGCGGAGATGATTTCGTCACCCGGCGCGAACAGGTCGATGCAGGCGCCGTAGTTGGAGAACCACGCCTTCCTGTCCGCGAGGTTGGTGGCGCCCACGGTGAGGGCTTCCGGCGTACGGGCCGGTGATCCACCGCATGCGTCGCCGCTGCGATTGCCCGCCGCCACCACCGTGGTGATGCCCGCGGCCACGGCATTGCGGACCGCGAGGTCCAGCGCCTCCGAGGGCTCCATTCCCAGACTGAGGTTGGCGACGGCGGGAGACTCATGGTGGGCGGTGACCCAGTCGATGCCCTCGATGATTCCAGAGACGGTGCCCTCTCCGCCGCAGTCCAGGACGCGCACGGGATGCAGCGTCACCGCCCTGGCCACGCCCGACGTCGAACCGCCGAGCGTTCCCGCGACATGGGTGCCATGGCCGTCGCAGTCCTCCGCGCCGCCGTTGGGGTCCACTCCGTCGAAGCCCGCTCCCAGGCGCCCCAAGAACTGCGTGTGCGTCGAACGGATGCCCGTGTCGATGACATAGGCGTGGACGCCCGCGCCGCCGTGCGTGGGCTGGTAGAGGCCATCGAGGGGGAGGTCTTCCTGGTCCACGCGGTCCAGGCCCCAGGAGTCCGTCCTCGGCTCCGCGTGCAGGCGCACCCAGGCGTCCTGTTCGACGAGCGCGACGCGTGCATCCGCGCGCAGTGCCGCCACGCTCGCTTCATCGAGCTCGGCCGCGAAGCCCTGGAGCGCATGGGCATACGTGCGACTCACCTTCGCCGCGTGGGCACTGGCGACGCTCAGTACGTGCTCGCGCGCCTTCTGGGGCAGGAGCATGCCTTGGGTCGCGGGTGGCTTGAGCACGACGATGTAGTGGTGAGGGACGCGCCGTGTCCCGGTGCGCTGGGATGTGGCGGCCTGGGGCGAGAGGTCGGTCGGGTTCGTGCAGCCGCCGAGGACAAACGCTGACAGGACAAGGGACAGGGGTGTGGTGGAACGGAACTTCATGGGTGTGGGCCTGAGAGTGGGCCGACCCCTCTTCCGGGCACAGGGGGGCTCGGAGCGAGGTGGCGTCATGGTGAGCCCGCTTGGACGCCGAAGGCCTTCGAGTTGATCAATCCCCGCCTCAGGTTTCTGAGCAGGCTGGGGGAAATCAGGGTGTGCTTGTCAGCGTTCCGGATTGCGCGCCGAGTGACAGCTCGCTGGCACCATCATTGCTGTTGAAAGAGGCTCACTCGATGGGAGCCTTCATGGACTCGAATCAACTGCGCCAGCTCTTCGCGAAGGCCCTGCGAGCTTCGCTGGCCTCTCCCCTGTTGCTGGCCGGTTGCGGCGGCCTGGACCTGAAGGGCTACTCGCCTCCCGTGTGTGAGGACGATTGGAAGCTCTCGATGAGCGGCCTGTCCCCGGCGACCCAGCCGGACCTGGTGCAGCTCCGCCGGAGCCAGGACACCGGGGATGGGAGCAGCAACCCGCGCCTCCATACGGTGCTGTCGTCTTCGGGCACGGCTTGCGCGACGGCGTCCCAGCCCGCGACGTGTCAGGCGGAGCTCGCCGCCCTGGCCCCTCAGGAGGGCTTTCGCTCCGTCTGCAACTTGTTCTGCGAGTCGTACTACCTGGCGACCACGGAAGGCGACACGGTGGCGGCCAAGACTTCGTTGGAGGCACTCATCGGCTTCCTGGGCGCCATCGACACGCCCCAGGAAGCCCTGCTGCGTGTCTTCGCTGACGGTTACACCTTGAGCTGCACCACGCTGGAGCGGGGGGCGGTGAAGGCGAACGGCGATGGCAGCTTCAACGTCGTCGCGACCCAGGGCTTCGCCTGCGGAGAGGGGACCCAGGAGACGCAGTTCGTCCTGGGGGTGTCGGCTTCGGGCGAGGTGGTCGAGAAGGAACGCGACGTCCTGAAGCGTGGCGACAAGGGCTGTTCAGTGGGACGTCGGCCCGCGGGACTCCAGTCGGAAGGCTTCGTCGAGTGCGCGGATGCCGTGGGGCGGCACCTGGCCCTCATCGCGCACCTGGAGGCGGCCTCCATCCAGGCGTTCCTGCGCCTGCGCGCGGAGCTGGCGCTGCACGGCGCGGACCTGGCGCTCCAGGACGCGGCGCTGCGCAGCGCGATGGACGAGGTGATGCACACGGAGGTCTGCGGACATCTGGCCCGGAAGTACGGCGCGACGCCGCAGCGGCCCCAGGTGGCGTCGCTTCCGCCCCGGCCGCTCACGGAGGTGCTGCTCGACAACGCGGTGGAGGGCTGCGTGCGCGAGACGTACGGCGCGCTGGTCGCCCACCACCAGGCCCTGCACGCGGAGGACTCCGAGGTGCGCGAGGCCATGGCGCGCATCGCCGAAGACGAGACGCGGCACGCCGACCTGTCGTGGGCCATTGACCGCTGGGCGAGCACGCGTCTTCCCACGGTCGAGCTGGAGGCCGTGCGCGAGGCTCGGCTGCGCGCCATCGAGTCCCTGCGCGCGGAGGTGGCCGAACCGACGGATTCCGCCCTCATTCGCGAACTCGGCCTGCCCGCGCCCGAGGTCGCCGTGGCGCTGGTGGACACGCTCACTCGCGAGCTCTGGAATTAAGACCTTCTTTGCGTCAGGAACAATGCTCCATGAATTCGAATCGATTGCGCGAACTCTTCACGCGGGTGCTGCGTGCCTCGCTGGCCTCCCCCCTGGTGCTGGCGGGCTGTGGCGGCCTGGACCTTGATGGATATTCGCCACCCGATTGCATCAACGGAAAGCTCTCGGTCAGAGACCTTTCCCCCTCGGTGCCGACGGACTTCATCGAGCTGCGCCGTGTCTACTCGACCATGATGCGGCCGCCCTTCACCGAGTCCGCCCTTTCGTCCTCGGGCGTTCGCTGCGTGACGGCCACGGATGGACCGAGCTGTCGCTCCGAGCTCAAGGCCCTGACCTCCACGACGGGTTTCGGCACGAGCTGTGGCGAGCGTTCCCTGAGCTGCGTGACGCACTATCTCGCGACCACGCAGGGGGACGTGGTGACAGCGCACAACTCGTTGGAGGCGCTCCTGAGCTTCCTGGGCACCATCGACACGCCGCAGGAAGCGGTGCTGCGCGTCGTCGCTGAGGGCGACCGTTCCTATCAGGTGAGTTGCTCCGAACTGGAGCACGGGGCCGTGAAGGCGAACGCCGACGGTACTTACAACGTGGTCGCCACCACGGGTACCATCTGCGCGGGGGGAGGGCCGTGGACGCAGCACGTGCTGCTGGTTTCGCCCGAGGGTGAGGTGCGCGAGACGCGCAGCGAGATTCTGGAGAAAGGCCCCAGCAGCTGCGACGGACGCAGGCCCGCGGGGCTTCGCTCCAATGGCGTGGTCGACTGCTCGGATGCCCTGGGACACCACTTCGCCATCATCGCCCACATGGAGGCGGCCTCCATCCAGGCGTTCCTGCGGCTGCGCGAGGAGCTGGCGTTGCACGGCGCGGGCGTCGAACTCCAGGACGCGGCGCTGCGCAGCGCGATGGAGGAGGTGGCGCACGCGGAGGTCTGCGGCCGTCTGGCCCGGAAGCACGGCGCGACGCCGAGCCCCGCCGTGGTGGCAGCGCTTCCTCCGAGGCCGCTCGCGGAGGTGGTGCTCGACAATGCGGTGGAGGGGTGCGTGCGCGAGACGTACGGCGCCCTCGTGGCGTACCACCAGGCCCTGCATGCGGAGGACGCCGAGGTGCGCGAGGCCATGGCGCGCATCGCCGAGGATGAGACGCGGCACGCCGACCTGTCGTGGGCCATTGACCGCTGGGCGAGCACGCGTCTTCCCGAAAGCGCGCGGACGGCCGTGCGCGAGGCTCAGGTGCGCGCCGTGGAGGCCCTGCGCGCGCAGGTGGCCGAGCCGACCGATGCCGCGCTCATTCGCGAGCTCGGCCTGCCCTCGCCGGAGGTCGCCGTGGCGCTGGTGGACACGCTCGCGCGCGAGCTCTGGAACTGAGGCACGACGCTCGATGACGACAGGCCGACAAGGGGCTCCGCGCGGGCCCTTGTCGTGCGAGGGGCTCGCGCGGGCGAATCCCGACGCTCTCGCACAGGCCCGCTTCGCGTCAGTCGGATGACGGGGGGCTCGCGAGCACCTCTCGCAAGCGCTCCTCCAGGAAGCGCCGCTCGGGCTCGGTGCGCACCAGCGCGAGTGCCCGTCGGTAGGAAGCCTCGGCTTCCCGCCAGCGGCCCAGTCGGCGCAGCAGCTCCGCGCGGGCCGCCGGCAGCAGGTGGTACGCGGTGAGCCTGCCAGAGGACTCCAGGTCATCGACCAGCGCGAGCCCTTGCTCCGGGCCGCGCGCCATCGCTACCGCCGCCGCGCGATTGAGCTCCACCACCGGGCCGGGGGTCAGTTCGGTGAGCCGTCCATAGAGAGCGGCGATCTGCTCCCAGTCGGTCTCTTCCGGACGCTTCGCCCGTGCATGGAGCGCCGCGATGGCCGCCTGGACGGTGTAAGGCCCGTGCGCGCCCAACGCCATCGCCGCATCGAGCTGCTTCAACCCCTCTTCAATCTCCTCGGCCTCCCACAAACTCCGGTCCTGCCGGTCCAACAGCACCAGCCCTCCGTCCTCGGCCACGCGCGCGCGGCGACGCGAGTGATGAAGCAGCATCAACGCCAGCAGCGAGGCCACCTCGGGATGGTGAGGAAGCAGCGAGCGCGCCAGCCTCGCCAGCCGCAGCGCCTCCGCGCACAGGTCCGTGCGCAATAGCTCCGTGCCCTCCGTCGCGGCATGTCCCTCCGAGAAGAGCAGGTAGATGGCGTGCAGCACGCCCCGGGTGCGCTCGGCCAGCGCGTCCGCCTCCGGAATGACGTAGGGGATGCGCGCGTCGCGAATCTTGCGCTGCGCCCGCACCAGTCGCTGCGCCATCGTCGCCGCGGGCACCAGGAACGCGCGGGCCACTTCCTCCGTCGTCAGGCCGCACAGCGTGCGCAGCGCCAGGGCCACCTGGATGTCCTCCGCCAGCGCGGGGTGGCAGCAGGTGAACAGCAGCCGGAGCGAGTCATCTGGATGGTCCTGCCAGTCCCTCCCATCCAGCGGCGAGGCGAGCTCCTGCTCCAGTCGCGCGATGACCTCCAGCGCATCCACGCGCGCGCCGAGCCGGGCCCCCCTGCGCACCCGGTCCACCGCCTTGTTCTTCGCCGCGCGCAGGAGCCACGCCCGAGGCTCCTGCGGCACACCCTCGCGCGGCCACTGGAGGAGCGCCGCCTCGAAGGCCTCCTGCACCACCTCCTCGGCCGAGCCGAAGTCTCCGCCCATGACCCGGATGACCGTGGCCACGATGCGGCCATAGTCGGCGCGCCAGGTCTGTTCGAGCAGCGACGGCAGGTCCGTCATGAAGACTCCACCCAGGCCCCGAGACACCGCCCCGGGGCCCGAGCAGCGGGCCTCAGCCCGCGGACTCGGAGAGTTCCCACACCGGGCGGATCTCGATGCAGCCCAGCCGCGCACTGGGAATGCGCGAGGCGAGGGCGATGGCCTCGTCGAGGTCCTTGGCCTCCACCAGATAGAAGCCTCCGAGCTGCTCCCGCGTCTCCGCGAAAGGCCCGTCCGTCGTCAGCCGCTTGCCGTCGCGCACGCGCACCGTCGTCGCTGTCTGCGTCGGTTGCAGCGCCTCGCCCGCGATGAGGTTGCCGCTCTTCTGGACCGAGTCCGTGTAGGCGAAGTACTCACCCAGGAGTTGCTCGGACTCCTCCTTGGACTTCGACTCCCAGGCCTTCTCGTTCTCGTAAATCATCAGCAGGTACTTCATGGGTCGGTCCTCACGGTGTTGGGGGAGCAGACGCTCCCGCCCAGGAATCGAACGGGAGGGAGGCGAATCGACAGCCTATTTCCGGAGGATTTCCGGACCGCGTCAGGAGGGTGTCTCCAGAGGGGAGAAGTGACTGAAGGGGCCATGGCCCCGTCCCAGGGCAAGGGGGTGCTCCAGGGCGGCGGTGACGTGGGCCTTGGCGCGCCGGGTGGCCTCGCGGGCGTCCTGCCCCAGCGCGAGCCAGGCGGCGATGGCGGCGGACAGCGTGCAGCCGGTGCCGTGGGTGTTGTGCGTCTTCACCGCGCGCAGGAACAGCGTCTCCATTCGCTCGCCGTCGAACCAGACGTCCAGGCCGCGCAGCTCCCCGGACATGCCTCCGCCCTTGATGAGCACCGCGCGCGGCCCGAGCCCGTGGATTCGCCGCGCGGCCTCCTTCATGTCGTCCAGCGTGTTCAGCGCCATCCCCGCGAGCAGCTCCGCCTCATGGCGGTTGGGGGTGACGACGTCGGCGAGGGGCAGCAGGTGCTCCGTCAAGGCGCCGACGGCCGAGTCGTCGATGAGGCGCGCTCCGGCGCGGGACACCATGACGGGGTCCACCACGAGCGGGCCGGGCTTCAGGGCCTTCAGCCGCCAGGCGACGACGGAGATGATTTCGGCGTTGACGAGCATGCCCGTCTTCACCGCGCCCACGCCCAGGTCCTCGACGACGGCGTCCATCTGCGCGGCCACGGCGGCGGCGGGCAGGACGTCCACGCGGGTGACGCCCCGGGTGTTCTGCGCGGTGATGGCCGTGAGCGCGGTGGTGCCGTGGACACGGTGGAATGAGAAGGTGTTCAGGTCCGCCTGGATGCCGGCGCCACCACCGCTGTCGGAGCCGGCGATGGTGAGAGCCGTCGGCACGGGCTTGGGAGTCTCCATGGGCCGCATGCTGCGGCACCCGGAGCGTGGGAGCCACCCCAAACTCCGGGCACGGGCCCGCCTGGTCGCGAGCCCGCACCCGGAGTCATCCCGGCATCAGATGACGCTGCCTAGCGTCAGGAAGACGACCTCCGCCGCGCGCACCTCACCCAGGTTGGTGAAGCTCGTCGTGTCGATGAGCAGGGTCCACTCACCCAGGAGGCTCCGGTCATAGAAGGAGTTGGTGGCCGGGGTGGAACCGCCCAGGGCGATGCTGCACGAGTCCGTGAACGAGGCCGACTGGAAGGGCGTGGTGCAGGTCGCGTTGGCAAGGTCGCACGCCGGAGGGCCGGAAGCGCAGGCGGAGAAGGGCACGTAGTGCAGCACCTGCCGGTTGCCTCCGGAGGTGTAGTCGTCCTTGCTCAGCAGCTCGAACTCGGCGAAGTGGTTGCCGAGCTTGAAGCCATCCATCGTGTCGCGCACCAGCACGGCCGACACGTTGGCCGTCGCGCCGCTGGTGGTCACCACGTTGACGCGCACGTTGCGCACGCGGTGGCCCTTGCGCAGGGTCAGGTCCGGTGAGGCCGCCAGGTCCGTCGCCGTCACCTGGAAGCGCGCGCCCCGGTACGTCGTCGTCCCGTTGACCAGCTCGCCCAGGGGCTTGAGCCGCTCCAACTCGTTGACAGACAGCGCATGGAACGCGCTGGCGGGCAGGCGCCGGTAGTACTGCGCCGGACTCTGCACGGTGTGCGAGGCCAGGCTGTCCAGGCCCTCCACCAGCCGCGTCTTCATGTCCGGGTAGTTGCCCAGATGGAAGTCGATGTTGTCGCGGAAGGAGACGGGAATGGCGCTTTCACCGGTGCTCGGGTCGAAGGGCAGGTACTGGTACTCCGCCACGCGGATGAGCTCCCAGTAGCGCATCGTGAGCTGGTCCAACGTCCGCAGCGCCCGTGCGTACACCTGCTGGCCGATGAGCAACTGGTCGAACTTCCGCAGCTCCGTGCCGCTGCTGAAGTGGAGGATGTCGTTGAGCGCGTCGCGCGCCGCCACCGCGTTGCGCTGGCGCAGGAGCGTCGTGTCGCGCTCCATCAGCGCCAGCTTGTAGTCCGCCTGGGCCTTGATGAGCTGGGCCTGAAGGTCCAGCAGGTCCAGGGTTATCTCCACCTGGGACTGGGCCAGGATTTCCTTCTTCACCTCGTCCGAGATGACGCTGCGCGCCGGGTTCTTCTGGTTGCCGTTGATGATGTCCCAGAGCAGTGTGCCGCCCGTCTTCAGCGTGTCCTTGAAGGGCTTGCTCTTGGCCGCCTCGGCGCCGCTGGTCTTCAGGGCCTCCCACACCTGGGAGTGGAAGGACGTGCTCGCGCTGCTCGTCGACCCCGCGCCGGGCACGGGCGTGGCGCTGGCCTCCGACTTGAAACTCTTCTTCATCTCACTCCACATGCTCTCCGCGCCATTCCCAACCAGGTCGGCAGCGAATTGTCCCCCGTACGAGGCGGCCACCTTGCCGATGACGTCCAGGACGAAGTCCGCGAAGTCCTTGTTGTTGGCGTTGTAGTGGTTGGTGATGCGGGTATCCGTCGCCTGGATGCTCTCGGTGAGCTGGGTGATGGCGGCCTTGCGGTTGTTCATGGACGTCTGCAGGGCGGTCAGCGCCGCGTTCGCCGCGGTGATGCGCTGGCTGTCCGCGGCCTCCTGGGCCTCCAGCGCGATGACTTCGGCGTTCATCGCGACCTGGTTCTGCGTCATCCAGGCGGACAACTGCATGCCATTGGAGAGCGCGAGCCACTGGTTCACGGAGCTGTCCAGCACGTCGTAGAGCGAGTCGAACTCCGCGCGGAGTTGCTCGTAGCGCAGGTGCGAGTTGAAGGGGGTCTCCCTGGCCAGACCGTAGAAGTTGCGCTGGCCCTGGAGGTAGCTCAGGCGGGTGACGTCGTGGGCCATCAGCGGGCACAGCGCGCCGTACAGGTACGCGGATGAGAAGGGCGCCTGCGCGCCGAGCGGCTCGTCACACACGAGGCCCGCCTGGGCGAGGATGCCCCCCATCTCCATGATGTTCTGCGTGTAGACGAAGGCGGCCCGCTCCAGCTCGCCGCGCTTGAAGAGGGTGTTGCCGTTCGCCTGGTTCACCCGCCATGACTGGGGAGCGAGCAGCGCGCGGAGCATGTCCACGTCCCGGCGCGCCGAGCGGAGGATGCGCTGCGTCCCGGCGATGCCCGCGGTGCCCGCGACGCCCGCGGTGGACTTGGTGCCCAGGAAGCAGGTGCGCTGCTCTTCCCGGGGAATGCACAGGTAGGTCTCCCAGTGCTCACAGGTGCCCGGAGGGGACTCGAGCACCGTCACCGTCACCGTCTTGGAGGGGCGGTTGCCGCCCAGACCCTTCTTGCCGCCGCCGGGCGCCACGGTGACGAGCTCCGCGCGCGTGTCCACGTAGCGCCCGTTGTAGGACTCCGACAGGGACACGTCGTGGAAGGTCTGCACCTTGTTCTTGCAGGCCAGGTCGCCGATGAAGGGGCTGTTGCGGCAGGTTTCGTCGGCGCAGTCCTTGAACCCGTCGTTGTCGTTGTCCAGCCCGTCCGTGCACTGCGCATAGGTGTTCTCCTGCGCGCCGCAGACGCTTCCCGTCAGCGGGCTGTTGCTGCACTGGAAGTCATAGCAGTCCGTCCAGTTGTCCCCGTCGTTGTCCACGCCGTCGCTGCACGTGGCAGCGGTGGCTTCCTGGAGGAAGGGGTAGTCGTCCGGCTCGCATACCTTCGCGTACGGATTGCTCGCGCAGTTCGAGTCCTGGCAGTCCGTCTTGCCGTCGCCGTCGTTGTCCAGGCCGTCCGAGCAGGCCTGCGGGGTGCGCTCGGTGCCGCAGGCGGAGAGCACGCGCGGGTTGAAGCGGCACTCGTAGTCCGCGCAGTCCTTGTGGCCGTCCAAGTCATTGTCGAGGCCGTCCGCGCACGCCGCGTCACTCGCTTCTTCCAGTCCGCTGGTGAGGACCAGCGCGGGGCCCAGGCCGCAGTAGGGATTGCCGAGGCAGCCCGGGTCCGAGCAGTCACCCAGCCCGTCGCCGTCATTGTCGAGCAGGTCGCGGCACTCCTCGTCGCCGCCCTCGCCCTGCGCTCCACACGTCGTCGAGTGGTTCAGGCACGAGTAGTCCGCGCAGTCGACGTACCCGTCGCCGTCGTTGTCCAGCGTGTCGCCGCAGGCGTCTTCGGAGAACTCGCTGTTGGACGGACGCGACTGCTGACAGAAGCCGCGCAGGCGGCACTTGGTGTCCGCGCAGTCCACGGCGCCATCTCCGTCGTTGTCCTTGGCGTCGCTGCAGGCCTCGGCGGAGGACTCCTTCTGGATGGGGCCCCAGGAAGCGTCAGCGCACACCGTGACGTGGGGGTTCTTGGAGCAGGCGTAGTCCTGGCAGTCCGCGAAGCCGTTGTGGTCATTGTCGATGCCGTCGCCGCACTGGGCGTTGTCCGCCTCGGTCAGCAAATCACACAGGGCGATGGCGGGGTTCCACCGACAGCGCAGGCTCTGGCAGTGCAGCGCCTCGTCCATGAAGCACTGCTCGGGCGTCACCGGAGAGGCCTTGTTCGGCTCGTTGACCAGGCCGGGGCCGCGCAGGGACGTGTAGCGGATGACGACGTCGCCGGAGCGTCCGCCGTTGCCGCCGTTGCTGCCGTTCTGCGGCGGCTTGACGATGGTGCCGGTGCAGTTGAGCTTGGGGTCGGGACCGTTGTTGCCGGTGACTGTGTGGGAGATGGTGGTCGGCGGGCCATCCGCGCCCAGCCAGCCGTCCTCGCCCCGCTCGCCCGTGGTGTTGACGCGCACGCCGTCGAGGACGTTGGTGTAGAGCACGAAGCTGCCGCTGTTCTGCCCGTTGCGTCCGGGGGGGACAATCGCGTCGGTCGGGTCCGGGTCGGCCTGCGCGGTGCGCACCACGGGAAGGGTCCGCAGCGGGAAGCCTCGGGACGTGTAGGCGCCAGAGGCGATGACGAGCGTCGCGCCGCCCGTGTCCACCGGGCCCGCCAGCTCGACGACGGGGGCCACCACGACGACGGCCGCGTACTTGCGCTGGGTCGGGTCCTGCTCGGAGACCTCGAACAGGTTGGCGCACGCATGACTGAATGAACAGGCGTTGCCGGGCAATGTCTGCCAGTTGACGACAGGGTTCTGCAGGGCGACGACGCCGTCCGCGTGGGGCAGCAGGGCCTGATTGCCCTTGAGGAACACGGGATAGTCGCGGGCATAGGACGTCAGCACGCGCACCTTGTCGGTGGGCACGTGGCGCCCGGAGAGCACGCCGCGCAGGTCGTCGAAGCGGGGGCTGGGGAGCACCGCGAGCAGCTCGCCCACCGTGGTGTCCATCGTCGCGGGCGCCGCGGGAAGGCCGCGCAGCTCCGAGAACTCCATGGGCGAGGAGAAGGCCAGCGGCTGCGCGGTGGTGCCCGTCTCCAGCTCCGAGGATGTCCCATCGTCTCCCGGCGGCGTGCTGTCTCCACAGGCGCCCAGCACCAGCGCGCAGGCCATTCCCCAGACTCGCCGCCGGCTCCGGCGGATGCTTCCCAAGAAGTTCATCGTGGTTGCTCCTTTGCTGGCGAGCTGAACGGGGAGCCTGGGATTCCTTCTCCGAGATTTCGTGGCATGCCGGAAATGGGAGCTGAAAGGAGTTACCATCCACGCCCCATGGCCCCTCGCTTCCGCCCCACTCGCGGCGTCCTGCTGTTGTTGTGTGCGTTCGTGCTGTGTCCGGCCCTGGCCGCCGAGGCCCGGACCGCCCTGCTTCGAGTGGACGGGCAATGGCAGTTCCAGGTGGATGGGCGCCCCTATGTCGCCAAGGGCGTCACCTTCAGCGGCAGTGGCAGCTCCGCCGCGTATGAGCAGGACTGCGCGAAGCTGGCGGCCCTGGGCGTCAACACGCTGCGCACCTGGGGCGTGGGCGCGGAGACGCCGCTGCTCCTGGACGCCGCGCACAAACACGGCCTCAAGGTCCTCGTCGGGCTGTGGATGCGGCACGGCCAGCCCGGCGCGGAGGATGACGACTCCTTCGACTACCTCACCGACACGGCGGGCATGAAGAAGCAGCGCGCGGACACGCTGGAGAGCGTGCGGCGCTTCAAGGACCACCCGGCGGTGCTGGCCTGGGGCGTGGGCAACGAGGTCATCCTCAACAGCCCCAGCGACGCGGCGAAGGAGGCCTACGCGCGCTTCCTGGAGGGCGTGGTCCAGGACATCAAGAAGTCGGACGCGAACCACCCGGTCATCTCCGTGGACGCGTGGGTGCTCGCGGTGAAGTGGTGGGAGAAGTTCGTCCCGTCGCTCGACGCGTATGGGCTCAACGTCTACGGCCGGGGCATCCATGCGCTTCCGGACGCGCTGAAGAAGGAGGGCGGCACCAAACCCTGGCTCATCACCGAGTTCGGCGCGCAGGGCGAGTGGGAGGCTCCCAAGGACGTCCACGGCATTGCCCGCGAGCCGGATGACCAGGAGAAGTACGCCGTCATCGTCGACGCGTGGAACAACGCGCTGGCGCCCCACGTGAAGGCGGGCAACTGCCTGGGCCTGTTCGTCTTCAACTTCAGCTCGACGTTCGACCACACCAGCCTCTGGCTCGGCATGTTGTCGGGCAAGTCGACGCGGCCCGCATGGCACGCGGTGCGCGAGGCGTACTCCGGTCAGAAGCCGGCGACGCCCCTGCCCGAAATCAAGGGCCTCACCGTGGAGGGCGTAAAGAAGGAGCCCACGGGGACCTGGGCGGACGTGCGCTTCGAGGCGAAGCCGGCCGACGACAAGCCGCTGGAAATCTCCTTTGCCTACAACTTCCGGGGCGCGGCCACCCGGTTCGAGCGCGGCGAGGTCATCCGCCTGCGCTCCACGCCCGGCGCCACACCGGGCTCGTGGCGCGTGAAGGTCCCCTCGGTGAAGGGCCCCATCAAGCTGTACGCGCTCGCCAGGGACGCCTCCGGCAACCTGCTGATGGCGACCAGCTCCCTGGTGCCACCCTCGGCCCCGTGAGCCGGCTCACATGTCTCAAACACACACTCCGGGCGTTGGCGACAGGACTGCCCGTTTGTTGGATTGGGACGGATTTTTCCGATTTTTAAGAAATTAAAAGGAAGGCGAGGAGTCCGGTAGTAGGGTCGGCGGGGCATGAGTCCCGAATCGTCTTCGCGTCCCACACCCCCGGACGGGCCTTCGCGTTTCAATCGTCGCCGAGCCATCGCCTTGCTGGGTGGTGGGCTCCTGTTGTTGGCCGTGGGGCTCGTGGCCCGACGTGGCGGCGACGGCGTCGTCCCGGTCGAGTCGGCGGAGCCAGGCTCCGCCTCCGGTGTCGCCCCTTCACGCCGTGGGCCGGTCAAGCCGGGCGCTGGTCCAGGCGCTGGAGCAGGGGAGGAGGCCGTCGCGGGAGCGCCCCGGTACGACGCCACCACCTGCTGGAAGGACCTGGAGCGCTTCAACGAGGGCGTGAGTCTCGACACGTTCCGCGAGTGGGCCGCGCCGCTGCTCTCCTCCAGGGACCCGCTGGTCCGCATGTACTTGAAGGAGCGCCTGACGGAGCTCATCGGCAACGACGCGGGTCGGGCGAATGAGGTGCTGGGGTGGACGCGCGAGGCGGGGCCGAAGGAGTTCAAGGTCTTCGCGATGGCGCTGAAGGACTCGGAGGCCGTCCATCTGCCGGAGGTCTCCCGGAAGATTGTCGAGCTGGGGCTGGACGCGACGCTGGAGCCGGAGCGGCGTGCCGGGGTGCTGTCCTCGCTGGATACGCAGAAGCAGCTGTCGCCCGAGGTACTCACGCGCCTGACGGACTTCGCCAAGGACCCGGCGTCGGGCGAGGCGGGCTGGGCGGCGGCGCGGACCATCGCCCGGGTGATGAAGAACGACCATGAGCGGACGGCGAACGCGGCGCCGTACCTGGACAAGCTGTTGAACATCGGCACGCAGTCGCTCGACGAGCACGTCCGGTACATGGCGCTGTCGACGCCCATGGAGACCGCGCCGGTGCTGGACGCGAGCGCCACCGACGGCTACGCGAAGGTCCTTACCACCGAGGGCAGTCCCGACGGACGCGGCGCGGCCGCGCACAACCTGTCGCTTTCCGAGGACCGCGCGAAGGTGTTGGAGACCTTCGCGAGCGCCTTCGAGCCGGAGAAGGACGTGTGCGTGCGCTGGGCGCTGTTCCGCTTCTCCGCGCGCGCGGCCGGAAAGGACGCGCTGCCCGTCATGGCGAACATGGCGCTCGTCGACCCGCGCTTCCAGGCGACGTACCAGGACTTCGAGCGCATCTACGCCAGTGGCGTCGTCGACTTCGAGCGCGTGTGGCTCGCGCTCGCGGACCAGGACCCCTACGGCTGCCTCCACCGCGACTGAGCTCTCCATGACGCGCACCTTCCTGCTGGCCCGGGCGCTCTGCCTGCTGACGTCGTTGTCCCTCCTGGCTCCCTCCCCGTCCCTTGCCCAGGCGACAGGGACTCCGCTGCCTCCACCCGCGCTCCAGCCGGAGACGTGCTCCGTCGAGGGCTTGATGGACTCCATCCGGCGCGGGCTCCAGTCGAAGTCTCCGGCCTACCGACGCTATCTGCGCGAGCTGCTGAAGGAGTCCGCCGTCACGCTGCCAGAGGAGCAGCTTCGCGCGGCCTTCGAGCGCGAGACGGAGCCCCTCATGGTGGAGCACCTGGCGGCGGCGCTGGCCGCGAAGACGGACCGGGGCGAGAGCGTGGCCACCCTCCAGCTCGTGGGGAAGCGGGCCTCGCAAGACGCGGACCCGGCCGTGCGCGCCGCCGCCACGCGGGCCCTTCGCCGCACGAGCGCGGAGGAGCACACCGGGGATTTGTACTCGCGGCTGGTGCGCGATGCCTCGCCCGAGGTGCGGATGGAGGCCGCGACGAACCTCATCGAGGACAACCAGTTCGTCTACGCGGGGTTCCACGGGCCGGCATCCGACACGGCGGTGGCGGCGGCTGCGGCTTCGAGCGATGCGAAGGTGACGGCGCGAATCCTGGGCAACATCTCCACGGCGGCCATCAGCAAGGAGTCGGCCGAGCAGCTCCACACGCTCTTGCGCGGCGATGACGCGGAGGTGCGCGCGGCGGCGGCGAAGGCGCTGGGGGGCGTGCCCGCGCCGGAGATGTCCCGCGCGCGCCAGACGTTGGTGGCGCTGTACCGCGACGAGTCGGACGTCGGCGTGCGCACGTCCATCCTCCAGAGCCTCGCCCGGCTGGGCTTCGCCAGCGCGGTGCCGGAGCTGCGCGCCTTGCGCAACGTCGACCCGCGCCTCGTGCCGGAGGTCGACGCGTGGATTCGAGCATTGAGTACGGGTCTTCAGGAGTGGAGCCTGATCCTGAGGGAGAAGCAGCGGTTGCAGCAGGCTCGATGAGCAGCAGTCCTTCTGGGGGCCGCATGGGCGGCCCGAAAGGAACAACGATGCGTAGCCCCAAGTCGCGCCTCGCGGCGCTGACGGCCCTGGTAGCCCTCCCCACCGCCGCACTCGCCTACACCGCCGTCGCGCCGTACCCCAGCACGGTGACGGCCACCACGTACTACTCCAGCGGCACGTACCACGGTGCCGTGGACGTCGCGAACTCGCGCTGCAACTACTGGGGCGCCGAGACGGGCGTCTCCGCCACCGTCTATTGGAACGTGACGGTCCGCACCTCCGGCGTCGTCTGCAATGGCAATGGCAGCGGCAACCAGAACGAGGCGCTGCTCAACCTCGGCAGTGGTTGGTCCTTCCGCCAGTGGCATTGGATCAAGACCAGCGACTCCTATGACCGCACCTGCAACCGCTGCCAGGTCGGCAACCTGGGCGGCACCGGCAACGCCACCGGTGCGCACTCGCACTTCCAGAAGGACCAGTACGGCACGAAGAACACGTCCTGGTACTCGTCCTACACCTCGAAGGGCGAGGCCTTGGACCGTGGTGAGCTGATGGGCTACATCTGACAGCCCGTCGT
Organism: Myxococcus sp. CA056; assembly: GCF_013336715.1. Classification (NCBI taxonomy): domain Bacteria; kingdom Pseudomonadati; phylum Myxococcota; class Myxococcia; order Myxococcales; family Myxococcaceae; genus Myxococcus; species Myxococcus sp. CA056. Next base: position 200,551 of record NZ_JABUMT010000017.1, on the reverse strand, counting down.
CTGACGACTCTCCACTGAGCGTCGTTGGACCCGCACCGGCCAGGGAAGCAGGGGCCCCGTGTCCCGCCTCCCTGGTCCGGTGTACGCGCGGCCCTGCGTCAACTTGACGCGCTCGCGAGGAGGGGACTCCCGGGGTAAGAAGAGGCGTGTTCCGCCCGCCCACCGACTCGCAGGCGGCCCCGCGCGGCCCCTTGTGGTCGAGACATCCGTCGCCGCGCTCCGCCTTTCATCGCTCCGCCCAGGACGTGGTGGACCTGTTGTCGTCCAGCGCGATTGCCCTGGGCTGGCTGGTGCGCCTGCGCTGGCACGCCGTCGGGGGCACCGCGCTGACGGTGTTCGTGGCCGTGCGAGTGCTGGGGCTGGACCTCCCCGTGGTGCCGTTGCTCGCGGTGGTGGCGACGACAGGTGTATCCAACCTGCTCCTCGCGCTGTGGCTCCGCCGCGCGCCGGTGGTGAAGTCCCATCACCTGGGAGGAGTGCTCGCGTTCGACATCATGCTGCTGACGGCGCTGCTCGCGCTGTCCGGCGGCCCCGACAACCCGTTCGCCATGCTGTACCTGGTGCACGTGGCCCTTGCGGCGCTGGTGCTGGGGCCTCGCTGGACCTTCGGCCTGTCGCTCCTGTCCATCCTGGGGCCCGCGCTCCTGGTCAACTTCCATGTCCCGCTGCGGGAGCTGGCGCACGTCTCCGGTTCGATGCCGGCGAACTCGCGACATGTGTTGGGGATGTGGGTCGCCTTCACGCTGACGGTGATGCTCATCGCGCTGATGGTGGCGCGGGTGTCCGCCGCGCTGCGAGACAGGCAGGAGGCCCTGGTCCGTGCCCAACTGCTCACGGTGCGCGCGGAGAAGCTGGCATCCCTGAGCACGTTGGCCGCGGGCGCGGCGCACGAGCTGGGGACGCCGCTGGGGACCATCGCCATCGCGGCCAACGAGCTGGAGGCCCTCATCCTGGAGGAGCCGCACGAGGCGCTCGAGGACGCGCGCCTCATCCGGGACCAGGTGGAGCGGTGTCGCGACATCCTGGAGCGGATGAGCGCGCGGGCGGGGCAGACCTATGGCGAGGTGCCGGAGCCAACGACGACCAGCGTCGTGCTGGAGCGCCTTCGCGAGCAGCTGTCCGCGGGGGAGCTTGCGCGCCTGCGCTTCGCGGAGGGCCCGGACCTGTCGCTGTGTTTCCCCATGCGCGGACTGGTCCAGGTGCTGGCCAACCTCGTGCGCAATGGCCTGCACGCGAGCGACGCCTCCCAGTCACCTGTCACGGTGAGCGTGCGCGGCGACGCGGGGCGGACGACCTTCGTGGTGGAGGACCAGGGCACGGGCATTCCGCGTGACGTGCTGGCGCGCCTGGGCGAGCCGTTCTTCACCACCAAGCCCGCGGGGCAGGGCATGGGGTTGGGTTTGTTCCTGGGGCAGACCTTCGCGGAGCTGTGCGGCGGACGCTTGGAGCTGTCGTCGGAAGTGGGCAAGGGAACGCGCGCCACGCTCGACCTGCCGTGCCGGAGGGAGCCTGTCCATGCCGCGGCCTGAGGTGTCCCCCGTGGTGCTCGTCATCGACGACGACGAGCCCTATCGCGAGCGATTGGTGAAGGCCTTCGGTCGAAAGGGCTTCGCGGCGCATGGCGCGGGCAGCGCGAAGGAGGCGCTCGAGTGTGCGCCCGTGCTGCGCCCCGGCTACGCCGTCATCGACCTGCGTCTGCCGGACGGCTCCGGGTTGGACCTGGTCCGTGAACTGAAGGCGCTGGATGCGCGCACGACGATGGTGGTCCTCACCGGCTACGGGAGCATCGCCACCGCGGTGGAGGCCGTGCGGCGGGGTGCCACGCACTACCTCTCCAAGCCCGTGGACGTAGACGACATCCTGCTCGCCTTCGCGGGGGCCACGCTGCCGGCGGGCGAGGCCGTGGCGTTGGAACATCAGGTGCCGTCCCTGGCGCGCGCGGAGTGGGAGCACATCCAGCGCGTGCTCGCGGATTGCGGTGGCAACATCTCCCAGGCGGCTCGGCTGCTGCGCATCCAACGCAGGAGCCTTCAGCGAAAGCTATCCAAGCACCCCGTGCGGCAGTGATTGACGCGGGGTGCGTCACCAAGACGCACGAGGCGGCGCGCGCGGTCCAGTAGGGTGACAGGCGTCGGAGGCTCGATGTCCCTGCCGCGCGCCGTCTCGCTCCCGCGCTTCTTCATTCGGCGACGAGGCCACGAGCGCCGGTCCTCGTCGGAAGCGGAGCGGTGAGTGCGATGGCGTACCCGGTGGTGCTCTTCATCCATTCGTGGCTGCGCTGGGCGGTGGTGCTGCTCGTCCTGCTCGCGCTGGGCAAGGCCCTGCGGGGCTGGTTCGGCGGCGGGGCCTGGACTCCCTCGGACCGGCGGCTCCAGGTGCTCGCGGTCTCCGCCTTCGATACCCAGATGTTGCTGGGGATGATTCTCTACTTCGGCCTGAGTCCCTTCACGCCCCCCGCGCTGGAGGGCGGGCTGCGCGCGAGCCTGTCCGTTCCCTCGCTCCGGTTCTTCAGTGTCGAGCATCCGACGTTGATGCTGCTGGCGCTCGCCACCGTGCACGTGGCGTCCGCGCTGAGTCAGCGCGCGGAAGCACCCGTGTCGCGTCACCGCCTGTGGGCCCTGGGCCTCCTGCTCGCGATGCTCCTGGTCTCATTCGCGATTCCCTGGGCTGGACTGTCCCACGGCCGTCCCCTGTTCCGAGGCTTCTGAGGTCCGCGTCCATGTATGACTTCCTCTGGCTGCTGATGATGGCTCCTCTCGCGCCGAGCAAGCCTCGCGTGGGGAGGACTCCCGTGTCCTATCTGTCCGAGGTGCCTCGGCAGAGCCCTCGCATCGCTCCGCCCGCGCCGCCCGTGCGTCGCTCCCGCCGCACGCGGGCGAACTCGCGGCGTCCGCGAGACCCGGCCTCACGGTGAGGCGCGAAACAGGGGCGTGACTCCCACCTTCGTTGAGTGGCGCGTGCCCCGGAACATTCGGCTTGTGGTGACGGGCGACATGCCGGAACCTTGTCGCGATGATGCGTGCTCTTCCGGTCATGGCCTCGGTGGTCTTCCTCGCGAGTGCCGGAGGATGTCGGCGTCAGCCCGACTCCGATGCGGCGCGGTGGGAGTCGTTACCTCCGGTGGACGCGCGCGAGCTGCGTTCGCTGGACATGTTCCAGCGCATCGAGGACCCGGCGCAGCGCTCACGCGCGCTGTTCCTGGAGACCAGTCGTGTCTACCTCCATCCGCGCTGCTCGAACTGTCACCCCGACGGCGACAGCCCCTATCAAGACTCCGGTGAGATGCTCCACAACCCTCCGGTGACGCGAGGCCCCGAGGACAAGGGGGTCGTGGGCATGGAGTGCACGGGGTGTCACCAGGAGCGGAACCTGGAGCTCGCGCGGGTGCCGGGGGCGCCGAACTGGCACCTGGCTCCGCGCTCCATGTCCTGGGTGGGCAAGAGCCCCCGCCAGCTGTGTGAGCAGCTCAAGGACCCCGCGCGGAACGGAGGCAAGACGTTGGAGCAACTGGTCGAGCACAACGCTCATGACAAGCTGGTGGCGTGGGGATGGGCTCCGGGCTCGGGCAGGCAGCCGGCGCCGGGGACCCAGGCGAGGTTCGGGGAGCTGGTCGCGGCCTGGGTGGCCACGGGCGCGCAGTGCCCCAGCGAGGAGGTACGGCCATGAGCATCCGGGTGCGAGTCAACGGAGTCGAGCAGGAGCTGGACGTCGACCCGGAGATGCCGTTGCTGTGGGCCCTGCGCGACGTGCTCGGCCTCACCGGGACGAAGTACGGCTGCGGTCAGGCGCTGTGTGGCGCGTGCAGCGTGCACCTGGATGGACAGGTGGTGCGCGCGTGCGTGACGCCCATCCGTCGCGCGGACGGGCGCGAGGTCACCACCATCGAGGGGCTGTCTCCCGATGGGGGCCATCCGCTCCAGCGCGCGTGGGTGGAGCTGGGCGTGCCGCAGTGTGGGTTCTGCCAGTCCGGGCAGCTCATGTGCGCGGCGGCGCTGCTGGCGAAGAAGCCACAGCCCACGGACGCGGACATCGACCAGTCGCTCGCGGGCAACCTCTGCCGCTGTGGGACGTACACGCGCATCCGCGCGGCCGTGAAGAAGGCCGCGGGCGTGCCTGACTCGAAGTAGCGAGGATGCGATGAGCCAGCAGCCCGTGGAGTTCACCCGGCGTTCCTTTCTCGAAGGACTCAACCTCTCCGTCGGCGGGCTGGCCCTGGGCCTGGTGCCCACGGTGTCGGCCGAGGCGGCCGCTCCGGGCGTGGGCGCGAAGTCGGCGCCGGAATTGCGGCCCAACGTCTTCGTGCACGTCGCGGCGGATGGTCTCGTCACCATCGTCTGTCACCGCTCGGAGATGGGGCAGGGCATCCGCAGCTCGATGCCGGTGGTCATCGCGGACGAGCTGGGCGCGGACATGGCCCGCGTGAAGGTCGTCCAGGCGGTGGGAGACGCCGTCTACGGGGACCAGAACACCGACGGCTCCAGCAGCATCCGAGGTGTCTTCCAGGCGCTGCGCCGCACGGGCGCCACGGCGCGCACCATGCTGGTGGCCGCGGCGGCGAAGCGTTGGAAGGTGAAGCCGGAGCAGTGCGAGGCGCGTGACCACGCCGTGTACCTCCGGGGGTCGGAACGCTCACTGGGCTTTGGTGAGCTGGTTGCGGACGCGGTGAAGCTGCCCGTTCCCAAGCCGGAGGCCGTCCAGCTCCGGCCGCTCTCGGAGCTGCGCCGGGTGGGCACGGAGCTGCCGCTGCTCGACGGGCCCGCGTACGTCACGGGCAAGGCCGTGTACGGCGCGGACGTGAAGTTGCCGGGGATGCTCATCGCGGTGGTGGCCCGTCCGCCCGTGGTGGGCGGAAAGGTGACCCGCTTCGACGCGACGCGGGCGCTCGCGATTCCCGGGGTGAAGCAGGTGCTGGAGCTGCCCACGCCTCAGCGGCCCTATCTGTTCCAGGGCTGGGGCGGCGTGGCGGTGCTGGCGGAGAACACCTGGGCGGCGATGCGCGGTCGCGAGGCGCTGGACATCACGTGGGAGAACGGTCCCAACGTGTCCTACGACTCGGAGAAATACCGCGAGGCGCTGCTGGAGTCGGTCCGAGCGCCGGGCAAGCCGGCCCGGTCCGTGGGCGACGTGGACAAGGCGTTGGCCAGTGCGGCGCGCGTGGTGGAGGCCGAGTACTACGCGCCTCACCTGTCCCATGCGCCCATGGAGCCGCCGGTGGCGCTGGCGCGTGTGGAAGGGGGCGTGTGCGAGGTGTGGGCGCCCACGCAGCACCCGCAGGCGGCGCGCTCCGAGGCGGCGAAGATGGCGGGGCTGCCGGAGGACAAGGTGACGGTGAATGTCACGCTCCTCGGTGGCGGCTTCGGGCGCAAGTCGAAGGCGGACTTCGTCGCGGAGGCGGTGTTCCTCGCGAAGGCGGCCGGGGTGCCGGTGCGCGTGCAGTGGACGCGCGAGGACGACATCCGTCACGACTACTACCATTCGGCCAGTGCGCAGCGGTTGAGCGCGGGATTGGATGCGAAGGGCAAGCCGACGGCGTGGCTGCATCGCACGGCCTTTCCGGCCATCCGCTCGACGTTCTCCGAGGACGTGACGGGGCCGGTGGCCAGGGACTTGAACCAGGGTGTGTTGGACCTGGCGCTCGACATTCCCAATGTCCGGGCGGAGATGGGCGAGGCGCTGGCGAAGGTGCGCATTGGCTGGCTGCGGTCCGTGAACAACATCTTCCACGGGTTCGCGGTGGGCTCGTTCATGGACGAGCTGGCGCATGCGCGAGGCGTGGACCCACGTGACAACCTGCTGGAGGTGATTGGGCCCGCGCGTCACGTGTCGGTGGCGGAGCTGGGCGTCACGGCGCTGCCGAACTACGGCGCGCCGGTGGAGAACCATCCGGTCGACGCGGGGCGTCTGCGAGGGGTCATCGAGCGCGTCACGGAGCTGTCGGGCTGGAGCGAGCGCGAGAAGAACGGGCGCACGCTGGGGCTCGCCGCGCACCGCAGCTTCCTGAGCTATGTGGGCGTGGTGGTGTCGGTGAAGAAGGACGCGGTGGGCAAGGCGCGGGTGGACGAGGCCTGGGTGGTGGTGGACGCGGGGCTCGTCGTCAATCCGGACCGGGTCCGCTCGCAGATGGAGGGCTCGATCATCTTCGGGATGAGTCTGGCGATGTATGGCTCCATCACCATGAAGGACGGAGCGACGGAGCAGTCGAACTTCCGGGACTACCGGCTGGTGCGCATCGTCGATGCGCCTCGGGCCATCCACGTCGACATCGTGCGCAGCGAAGCGGCGCCCGGTGGAGTGGGGGAGCCCGGCGTGCCGCCCGTGGCTCCCGCCATCGTCAATGCCATCTTCGCGCTCACGGGGACTCGTGTCCGTGAGCTGCCCATCATCCGGACGGTGCCCGTGTAGAATTGGGGTGGCGCTGGCCGTGCTGTGTGGGGATGGGCGCGCGGCTGGCCGCGTCAATGTGTGGATTTGCCAGGGGGAATGGCGTCCCGTCAGTGGCAATGCTATCCGAGCTGAGCGCCTTCCTGGTGCCTGCGGTTGGATGTGCCTCGAAGTGATGTTCCCGCTTTGAAGTCTGTCTCGCATTGCATGACGCGGAGCCATGGGACCATGAAGAAGACAAGCAGGCTGACGCTGTCCATGTTGGGGACGGGGGTGGCGATTGTCGCCCTGGGTGGAGTGGGCTGGCATCACGCGGAGGCCGCCGAGTCCACCTTCGTCGACCCCACGCTGGCGCCCGCGCCGTTCTCGTGTCCCTCCGTGCGCGCCACCGGTGACCGCGCGGATGGCACCACGGACTACAAGGTGAAGATCCTCTATGTGGTGCCCTCGGATGGGGTGGACCGCGCGCTCGACACGAGCGGGGCTCTCTGCCGGTCCGTCCAGGCTCAGTATTCGTGGTTCACCTCCCAGACGACGAACGGAGCGGCGCTCCGCTACGACGTCTCGGGCTCCGTGTTGGACATCCAGTTCGTCCGTCTGTCGAAGACAGACGCGGTGATGAAGGGCACGGCGAACACCGGCAATGTGAACACGGGTTATGCCTACGTCCGTGATCGCATCGAGCTCGAGTTGGCCGCGATGGGCTTGCTCAGCGACACGCGGAAGCTGTACGCGGTCTACTACGACGGCACCAGTGAGTGGTCCTGTGGTGGCGCCCCGTGGCCTCCGACGCTGATGGGCAGGGTCACCGCCCTCTATCTGAAGGGCCTGCCCACCGGCCCGGTTCCGTGCTCGTCGAATCCCATCGGCGGTTCGAGCACGCTGCCGGGGTACATCGAGTTCGCCATGCTGCATGAGACGCTGCACGGGCTGGGCATCATCCCCGCAGCCGCGCCCAATCAACACGCCTCGGGCCATGTCTTCGATTCGGCGAGAGACTTGATGTACGCCGCGAGGCCCGGGACGTCGGACCCCGGTTGGGACATCTACTCCGGAGCGGTGGTGCTCGATTCGGGTCGAGACCAGTACTACGGCCACTCGGGCAGTCAGCTCGACCTGGACCAGAGCGCTTTTCTCTCTCCTCTTCCTCCGGGCGCGCTGGCGCCGCCGGGCTGGTGAGTCGTCGTCGCTAGGGACGTCGTTCGATGTGCAGGGGACCCTGGAAGGACGCGGGCGGGGTCAACTCCCGCTCGGTTTCGAGCGGGAAGCCTTCCCATTCCCGGACCGGGGGGCGCCCCTGGAACCCATCGCAGGAGCCATCGTCTCGCCATGCGGAGCGGAACGAGTGCGTGGACCACGTCGAGTCATCCGAGCGCACCCGGTACTTGCCCAGCACGGGGAACGGCATGCGCGGGAAGATGGGGAACGTCATGAACGCCGTTCCCGTGCAATCCGCCGTCTCGAAATGGACCAGGGCCGCCAGGTCAGAGAGGGGCGTGGAATGCCATGGGAGGGAGGCCTCGTGCGTGGGCTGGCCCGACTCGAAGTCGAACCTCCAGGTAAACCCTTGCGAATCGACGAGGTACGGCGCGCAGACAGGGAAGGCCACGGTTCCCTTCGCATCCACGAAATACAAACCATCACACGTCTGGGTCTCCCCAGGGACACCCTGTTCTCCGGAGGGGCCAGGCTCTCCCTGGGGCCCCGGGGGTCCTTCCATTCCCTCACCACACCCCGCCATCGCGAACATCACTGCGCACAGCCCTCCACGCATCATCACGGTTCCACTCATGCTGGGTTCTCGAGGATGACCTTCGGTGTCGAACTCACGGGCCCCGGGTCGCTCGTCATGGAGCAACGCGGAGGCGCCGTGCCGGCCGCCGTGGCTTGAGTGCAAGCGCCGTGCTGCCACGTGTCGCGGGTGAAGAGCGAAGCCACGAGGGCCATTCTGTGCGCCGGGCGATGCACGATGTGCAGCCGCGTGCTCGACTCCCGCTCCCGCCGCCCGTCAGTGAATGGACGGCGGCGAGGACGGCTCCGGCCCCGTGAGCGGCAATTCGACGACGAACGTGGCGCCATGCCCGCGCTGGCTCTCCGCGCGGATGGTGCCCTGGTGGGCCTCGACGATGCGACGACTGATGAAGAGCCCCAGCCCCAACCCGCCATAGTTTCGCGCCGACACGGCGCGTCCGAACTTCTCGAAGATGCGGCTCAGGTCCTCGGGGGCGATGCCGATGCCCTCGTCCCGCACGGTGAGTCGCCCGCGTCCCTCGCGCTCCTCCACCCGGATTCGCACGGGCCTGCCGGACCCATACTTGATGGCATTGGACACGAGCCCCCGCACCACCTGCTCCAGCCTGCGCGCGTCCCACCGGCCCATCACCGGTACGGGCGCCTGGACGTCGAGCGCGCAGTCCGCCTGTGCCGCCTGCGCTCGAAGCTGCTCCGCCACTTCTCGAGCGACGGCCGACAGGTCCACCCGGCCCAACTCCAGGGGCAGCGGCGCGCCCGTGAGCTGGGTGACGTCCAGCAAGTCGTTGATGAGCGCGGCGAGCTTGCGCACCTGGAGCGAGGTGCTCTCCGAGGCCCGCAGCACGCTCTCTCGCAGGTGCTCCTCGGACGTGGACGTCGCGGCCTCGCGCGCGAGCCCCTGGAGCTTGATTTGAAGCGGCGTGAGCGGCGTCTTGAGCTCGTGGGAGGCCACGGTGAGGAACTCGTCGCGCAGCCGCACCGCTTCGTGGAGCCGCACCTCGATATCCTTCAGCTGCGTCACGTCCTGGAGCGCCAGGACAATCGTCGCCGGATGCCCGTACATGGAGGGCAACTGCTCTGAATCCACCAGGAACTCCCGCGGAATCCCCGGGCCGAGCTGCCACGTCAGCGGTGTCCGTCTCAGGGTCTCCCCCCGCGCTGCCCGCGCACCCGGAGTCTGTTCATTGGGGATGACCCCGCCCTGGGGGTCGAGGACGCGGTAGACGGTGTCGTAGCGCTGCACGGGGACACCCAACGGGAACTGGCCTCCGGTGAGGTTGCGGGCCGATTGATTGGCGAAGAGCACCTTGCCGGTGTGAGGCTCCATCAACAGCAGGGCGATGGGGCTGAGGTCCAGCACCGACTCCATCCACTTCTGCTGACTGCCCAGGTGCGCGGCCAGCTCCTCGGCCTGATGCCGGGCACGGACCTGCTCCGTCACATCCAGCGCGAAGGACATCACCGAGTCCACCTGCCCGCGCGCGTCCCGCAGGGGCTGATAGGTGATGTTGAAGTAGCGCTGCTCCAGGCCCTTGCCGTGGAGATTCAGCAGCAGCGGCATCTCGGTGGTCTTCACCTGCTGGCCTGTCTCGTAGACCTTCGCCAGCGTCTGGGAATACTCCCGGCCCTTCTCGTTCCTCTCCGCGAGCTCACGCAGCGACTGCCCCACCAGCTCCGCGTCATTCGACATCCCCTTGAAGATGGGATTGACGAGGGTGAAGAGCTGCTCGTGTCCGGAGATGATGGCGATGGAGGCAGGCGCGCTCATCAGGATGTCGTAGAGCCGCGCGCGCTGGTTCTCCACCTCGGCCTCCGTGCGCTTGCGGTCGGTGATGTCGTTGACCAGGACGACACAGCCCTGGATGCGGCCCTGGGCGTCCGCGCTCGGTACATACGTCGACTGGACATGGAGCGTCCGGCCATCGCGCAGCGCGAGCGCCGTCTCGTACGTGACATGCTCGCCCGCCAGGGCCTTGCGCACCCAGTCCTTGAAGAGGGGATAGAGCGTCTCTCCACCCACCTCTCGAATCGTCCGTCCCACCACGTCACTGGGGCGCAGGCCGAACCAGGTCTCGAAGGCGCGGTTGCAGAAGAGGTAGCGCTCGCCCTGGTCCAGGTAGGCCACCAGGGCGGGGAGCGCGTCGGTGATGGTGCGCAGCTGGTGCTCCCGTTGCCTCGCCTGCTCCCGGCTCTGCTCCAGCGCCTCCTTCGCCAGGGCCTGCTCCGTCATGTCCCGCTGCGTCCCCCACACCCGCACGAGCCATCCGTCCACGACGACGCCGAAGAGATTGGCCAGGCGCACCCGCATGACGCCGTCCCGGTCCGGCAGCCGCGTCTCCAGGTCCTGCACGCGGAAGCCGCCGCGGACGAAGCCGCGGATGGAGGCACCCTGGGTGTCCCCGACGCGGGTGACGAGCTGACGCAGGGTGCAGCCCACCATGGCGCGAGCCGATTCGAAGCCGCTCATGCGCGCCATGACCTCGTTGGTCTCCGCGATGCGCCCCGTGCTGGCCATGGCCTCGACGAGCGCGTCCTCCGTCAGGCGCGTGTCGAGCGGCGGCTCCATCTCCAGGCGCCAGATGCCCTCCGTGCTCTGGGCGACGAAGGTCCGGTAGCGCTCGTCGCTCGCCGCGAGCGCCAGGGTCGTCTGACGCAGCTCCTGCTCCGCCTGCTTTCGCTCGCTGACGTCCTCCGCGGTGGACATCCACTCGCGCACCAGGCCGTCCTCATCGAACACCGGCACGCCCCGGACGATGACGTCGCGCCAGGTGCCGTCGTGGAACTGCAGCCGCAGCTCACCCCGGTAGGGCTCCCGGGTCTCCAGCGCGCGGACCCACTCCTTCATGAAGCGGCCACGGTCCCCGGGGTGGATGGCGTCGAGCCAGCCGAGTCCCAGGTGCGCGCCCAGGGCCTGTCCGGTGAAGGCCATCCAGCGTGGCGCGGGCTCATTCAGCGCGCCCCGGGCATCGGTGGTCCAGACCGTCTGCGCGGTGGCCTCCACGAGCGAGCGATAGCGCTGCTCGTTCATCCGGATGGCCTGATTCGCCCGTTTCTGCTCGGTCGTCTCCACCACGGTGATGCCCACGCCTTGCAGCGCGCCGCCCGCGTCCCGCACCGGGAAGTAGTTGATGACGAAGTTGCGGGGGACTCCGGCCTCCTTGGCCGTGCTCCCGACAATCTCCAGATTTCGCACCGCCAGCCCGTGCTCGATGACCTGCCGGTAGTGTGGCTCGATGGTGGGCCACAGGTCGGGGACGACGTCGCGAACCTTGCGGCCCAGATGGGCCTCGCGTGGCAGGCCGTTCATCTCCGCCAGCGCGTCGTTGATGTGGATGAAGCGCAGCTCCAGGTCCACGAAGGCCAGGCCCACGGGGGCGCCGGCGACCATCGTCTCGAGGAAGAAGCGCGACTGCTCCGGGGAGACGCCCTCGATGCTCTCCTTCTCCGTCTCGCTGGCGCCTGGTCCCCGCACGGTGCCCCCGGCCGTTTCACCCTGGACGAGCTGGCAGGGTGACGGTGCCTGCTCGCTGTTCCGGGAGCACGACACCTCCACCGGAAGCTGTGCATCCACGGCGGCTCGGGGGAGCCACGAGCTCCCGAGGAAGCGAGCTGGCCGCCGCCCGGAGACGCGCGGGAGGCGGAGGGCTGGCGCTCGACGGGCCGCCAGCCCGGGCCCTCAGATTTCGTGGGCCGTCTGCTCGTACACGAGGACCTTGTACGACTGGGGGAAGAGGATGACGTAGAGGCTGCGCCAGTTGTCCCCGTTGGGGCCCGTGGAGAACGTGCGGTAGTAGCGCTTCACCTGCACCGTCTCCACGCCGTTGCCGTACGTCTCCAGCATGACGGGCAGCAGCGGCCGGAACTGCGAGTACATGGCGTCGTTCAGCTCCGGCAGGCTCAGCACGAGCGGCGCCGGGTCGCTGCGGTAGCCGATGTAGCGACCCTGGGCGAGCACGGCCGCGGCGGCCTGCGTGAGCGTGGCCTCGCCCGAGTACGGCCACTGGTAGTCGAGCCGACGCAGGTACGACGTCGCGTCCTCGCGCACCTGATTGGCGGTGTCGAGCGTGTACTGGAGGCGCTCGGTGAGCGGATTCTCCACGTACGTGAGCACGGCCCCCGCGGGCGCCGGCTGCGGGTTGGGCAGGCACGTGCCGCCCACACACGCCGCCTGGAGGCGGAACTGCTTGTCCACTCCGTTCACGAAGCCCACCACCACCAGGTACTCGCCCGTCTTCGGCACCGTCACCAGCCCCACCTTGCTCAACGTGCCGTAGCCGGAGTCGTCATCCTGCGCGTGCAGCGTGGCGCCATGGCTGCCGCTCGCGTCCTTGGGGCCATAGAGGAACAGGCCGGTGTCCAGGTACATGGAGCTGCCCAGGTGCGTCACCTCCAACGCGAGCTGCGCGCCCGCGTTCGCCTGGAGCGTGTAGCCGAAGTACCCCGGCAAGGTGCTCGGGTAGCCCGCCACCGCGCCGCCGATGGACAGGGGACCCTTGAGGGTGGTGCTGTCCGCGATGTTTCCGCTGGCGGGAAGCGTCGGCGCGGAGATGAGCGCCTGCGTGCCTTCCTCCAGCGTCCCGTCTTCCAGCGCGGCCTCGGGCGCGCCACCACAGGCGCCCAGGAAGGCCACCGGCAACATCCACAGCCAGGCTTGCTTCAGGTTTCCACGCATCGTCTCGGCCCCGTGTCAGTGAGGACGGAGGCGCGGGTTTCGCTCTCCGGCGACCGCCCTGGGTGTTCGGGCCCGTCTGCCATTCCTCAACCTGAAACTCAAGCAACCGAATTGAAACTTCATTTGCGCTTGTAGTCCGATGTGCCGAGAAGACCTTGGCACCTCGCGCCTTGAATGAAACCCATGAGGCTGGGAATGCTGGCGCCATGTTCCCATCCCGCATGTCCTGGCGCTGGAGCGCCGCGTTGCTGTCGCTGGTCCTCGTTTCATCCGTGCGAGGGGAGGCCCAGGAGGCCGCCGCGCCCGGGGGGCGGGAGCGCGAGGTGATGTTGCTGACGGGGGCCCTGTTGGGCCCGACGCCGATGGTGGAGGACCTGCGCTCGCTGGTGGACGAGGTGGGTGGGCGGGCCACGGGCTCGGAGTCCAACCGGCGCTCGGTGGCGTGGGCGCTGGAGCGCTTCCGCGCGGCGGGCGTCCCCGCGACGAGTGAGCCCTTCCGCATGCCGGCGCTGTGGTTGGAGCAGTCGGCGAGCGCGACGGTGCAGGGCCAGGGCGTGCGCTTCGCGCCCCGGGTGGCCGCGATGCCCTTCTCCACGGCGACGCCGAAGGGAGGCCTCGCCGCGCCGCTGCTGGACGTCGGACGCGGCGCGGAGGCGGACTTCACGCGCGTGGGGACGAAGGTGAAGGGTGCGTTCGTGCTGGTGGAGACGGAGGAGCTGCGGGACGTGGAGGGCCTCTTCCGCGAGTACGAGGAGGCGGTGGGAATCGAGGCGCGCGCGGTGGGCGCCGGCGCGGCGGGCGTCGTCTACATGGGCAGCCGTCCGGGCAATCAGCTCTACCGGCACAACGTGTCGACGGGCGCGAAGAACACCCGGCCGATGATGGTGATGGAGCGCGATGGAGCCCGGCGCGCGCAGCGGCTGCTGCGGGCCGGCATCGCGCTCACGATGAAGGCCGCGCTGGAGCTGAAGACGGGCGGACCCTACGAGGCGCACAACGTCATCGGTGAGATTCGAGGCGCCACGCGACCGGAGGAGGTCGTCGTGCTGGGCGCGCACCTGGACAGCTGGGACCTGGGCGGAGGCGCGCTCGACAACGGCGCCAACGTGGCGATGCTCATCGACCTGGCGCGGCAGCTGCGGCGGCTGGGACTGAAGCCCGCGCGCACCATCCGCTTCGCCCTGTGGAACGGCGAGGAGCAGGGCATGCACGGCTCGGCCGGGTACGTGCGCTCGCACGCGGCGGAGCTGGATGGACATGCCATGGCGTTGTCGGTGGACATCGGCTGTGGCCGCATCAACGGCTTCTTCACCAATGGCCGCCCTCCGCTGGTGCCGCTGGTGGACAAGGCGCTCCTCCCGGTGGCGGGCCTGGGTCCCTTCACTCAGGTGGATGTGCCGGTGGTGGGCACCGACAACCTGGACTTCATGCTGAGCGGCGTGGCCAACCTCATCGCCAACCAGGAGTCCGCCACGTACGGGCCGAACTACCATGCGCGCTCGGACGAGTTCGAGCAGTGCGACGCGCGCACGCTGCGCGCCAATGCCGCGGTGGTGGGCGCGCTGGCGTGGGGCTTCGCCACCATGGACGAGCGGCTCCCCCGGCAGGGACGCGCGGAGGTGGAGGCGCTCATGAAGGCCACCGACCTGACCGAGCAGATGAAGTCCTTCAACCTCTGGGATGAGTGGGAGGCGGGGAGCCGAGGCCGTCCCGCCGAGCGTCAGGTGTCACCCACGCCGCGCTGAGCGGGGCCCCAGGCTTCAGCGGACCTTGTGCGCCGCGAGCCACGCGTTGATGAGGAGGAGCGTCTTCTCCGAGGGGTCGTCCGTCATGGCCATGATTCGCGCCTCGGCGACGAGGCGCAGGGCCCGTGGGCGGTCCTTGCCGGACTCCCACAGGGCCTGGGCGAGCAGGAACTTCACCTCGGTGCGCTGGCCGACCTCCGGCCGCGCCTTTTCCCAGCCGGCGACGGCCCGCTCCAGGGGCACGAGCGCCTCCGTGGGCCGTTTCAGCTTGAGGAAGGCGATGCCCAAATCCCTCAGGCTGAGCGTCCACTGTCCGGAGCTGTCATCCGGTTGCAGGAGCATGATGTCCACGGCCCGCTGACAGTAGTGCACCATGTCCGCGTAGCGCTCCTTGAGGGACATGAGCTTCCCGACCAGGCGCAGCGGGCTCACCAGCGACGGGTCCATCAGTCCTCGCGACTTGTCGCGCAGGGCGATGGTCCGCAGGAAGTGCTCCAGGGAGAGGTCGAAGTGGCCCTTCTGGAAGAAGAGGACGCCCAGGTTGGCGTGGATGACGGAGGCGCCGTAGCTCTCCGGCCCGTCCGTCTTCGCGACGATGGTGAGGGCGCGCTCGTAGAAAGGGAGGGCCTCGTCCATGCGCGATTGGACGACGAGCGTCGAGGCCAGGTCGTTGAGCGCGTCGTAGACGCGAGGGTGGTCCGGGCCGAGCGTCCGCTCGAAGACACCGAGCGCCTCGCGGGCGACCACCTCCGCCAGCTTCAGCTCCTCCTGGTCCCTGAGCACGGGGACCACGGCCAGTCGCACCCGGGCGACCTCCGGGTGCTCGGGGCCCAGGGCCTGCCGGGTGATGGTGGCGGCGCGCTCCAGGTGGGCCCGGGCCTCGGCGAGGCGGGGGTGGACCCACTGCGTGGAGCCCAGCTCCAGGAGCACGTCCGCCACTTCCAGGCTGTCCGGCCCGAAGGTGCTCTCCGCGAACAGCAGGGCCTGCTCCTGCAACGCCACGGCCTCCTCGAAGCGCCGCTGCTTACGCAGGACGGTGCCGGAGTAGGTGAGGAGGTGGACGCGGGTCAGCTCGTTTCCACCGCCCAGCCGTTCGATGGCGGCCGCGGCGCGGTCCTTCCAGCGCGAGGCCAGCTCGTACTCGTCCAGGCCGATGCAGGACACGCGCACCAGCAGCGTCCACGCGCGCGCGGCCACGGCGTCCTGACGCGTGGCCTCCGCCGCGTTCAGCGCCTCGAAGAGCGCGGCCTCCGCGCCACGCCAGTCTCCGGCTCCCTCGCGCAGCTCGCCGAGCAGCAGGGAGATTTCGGCGCCGTCGTGACGGTTCGCCGCCCGCTTCGCCGCCACGGCCGTCGGCTCCACCAGCGTGACGCCTTCCGCGTAGCGACCGGTGGCCAGGAGCGCTCGGCCTCGTGCGAGCGTCGCGCGCAGCGCCTCGTGGCGCTCGCGTGCTTCAGGCCCCTCGGGCAGCGTGGCCCCGCCGGGTGCCAGCGCCTCCGAGCAGCCCGACAGGGGGGGCAGGCCCTTCACCGCGCGGTGCGCCTCGTCCACCGTCCTGGCGTCCGCCTGGGACAGCAGCCGCGTGAGCGCGGAGACATCCGCCAGCCGATTGTCGAGGCAGCGCATGCGCCACGCCATCACCTCTTCGGGCTGCTCGCCCCGGACGCGTGTGGCCTCGCACGCGGTGGTGCGCGTCGTCGTCCAGGCGGCGGTGTACGCGTCCAGCTCCCGGCGCACGCGCTCCCAGGCGGCGGAGGCATAGGGCCGGCCGGTGGCGGTGAACGCGGCCTGGATGGCGGCGGCCTGCTCCGGGCCCCAGATGGTGGTCATCTCCTGCGGCGCGCTCGCGCAGGCCCGCGCTCCACGGGTGTGCACCGCGTGTGTGAGGCCCACCGCGGTGGCGAGGATTGCCACCGCGCTGGCGAACTGGAGGCCTCGCTTCCACCTGGTGGCCGGGTCGTTCTGGAGCGCGTCGAGCAGGGCCTCCAGGTTCGGGAATCGGTCCTCCGCGCGACGGGCGAGCCCCCGCAGCAACACGCGACGCAGCCACGGAGGAACGCGCGTGCCGTTGGGCGGAGGCCGCACCTGTCCCGAGGACACCTGGGAGGCCAGCTCGGCCAGGGTGGCGCCTTCGAAGGGGCGTGCGCCGTAGAGGGCTTCGTGGAGCGCCACGCAGAAGGAGAACTGGTCTCCGGCCGCGCCCGCGCGCGTCTCGCCCAGCAGTTGCTCCGGGGCCATGTAGGCCGGCGTGCCGCCCGTCAGCGAGCGCTCCACGGTCTTGTCACGCAGGGGGTCCGCGCGCGCGGGCAGCGCGCTCTCACGTGTGGTGGGAGCGCCCAGGCGCGCGAGGCCGAAGTCGGTGACGTGGACATTGTCGTCGCCGCCGACGAGGAGATTGGCGGGCTTGAAGTCGCCGTGCACGACGCCCGCGGCATGCGCCGCCGCGAGTCCCCGGCCCGCGTCGAGGAAGAGGTCCAGCACCTCGCGCCAGGGGCGGGGCGCGGCCTTCAGCCACTCGCCCAGCGTCTGGGCCTCCACCCGCTCCATGGCCAGGAACACGTGCTGGCCGAAGGTGCCCACGTCATAGACGGCCACCACGTTCGGGTGGGAGACGCGGGCCATGGCCTGCGCCTCACGCAGCAGGTGGGCGCGCTCCTTCTCCATGTCGAGGCCCAGGGCGCCGGTGCGCAGCAGCTTGAGGGCGACGCGGCGGTCCAGCTCCGGGTCATAGGCGCCGTACACGACGCCCATGGCTCCCGCGCCCAGCAGCTCCAGGACGAGGTAGCGGCCCACCGCCGTGCCTTTCTCCAGCGGCGAGTCCTCGCGGCGGGGAGAAAGGGGCATGGGCTCGGTGGGCGTCGCGCTGGTGATGAGGTCCGGAGACTGCGCGCGCAGTCCTTCGGCCACGAGCGTGCGACACGAGGCGCATGTGTCGAGATGGGCATCCACCTCGGCGCTCTCCGTGGGCGACAGCTCGCCCAGGAGCAACTTCATGAAGAGGGTCTCATCGACGCAGCGCATGAAGGGTGTCCCCTCCCACGGGAGGGTTCCTGTACCGGGGTGGGGAGTGGGCGCGGGCGACGATAGCAGAGAGTCCCCGCGCGACAGGGGAGAGGGCGCCACGTGGCGGCTTCATCACGGTGGAGCGCCGCTTCATGCGGGGCTCGCGCCGTGCGGTGGGTCGAGCGGGCAGGCGGGCGCGGGTGCCTCAAGGCCATGAAGCGCCCGGCCTGCCTCGTCGACACCTCACACGTGGGGCTCGTGGACGAGCAGGCCCTGGGCGCCCACGCGCAGCGTCACCTGTCGGTGCGGAGTGCCCGCATGCGTCGCGAGCCACTGCGCCAGCGGGACGATGGCGTGCTGCTCCACCGCGCGCTTCAGCGGACGCGCACCGTAGCGCGCGTCGAAGCCGGCCTTCGCGAGGAAGTCCACCACGTCCTCGCCAAAGCTCACCTTCACCCCACGCCGCGCGAGTCCCTCGCGGCCCAGCGCCGCTTCCAGGGTGCGCCGCGCGAGCGTCCGGATGACGTCCGGCGCGAGGGCGCGGTAGGGGACCACCTGGTCCAACCGGTTGAGCAGCTCCGGACGGAAGAAGGCCGTGGCCGCGCCCAGGTAGTGCGCCTCCATGTCCCGAGGCGTGTCACCACCAAAGCCCAGTGAGCGCGCCGCCGACTCCGCGCCCAGGTTGCTGGTGAGCAGCACCACCGTGTTCCGGAAGCTGACGGTGCGCCCCGTGCCGTCCGTCAGTCGTCCCTCGCCGAGGACCTGGAGCAGCAGGTCATGCACACCCGCGTCCGCCTTCTCCACCTCGTCCAGTAGCACCACGCCGAAGGGCTGCTCGCGCACGCGCCGCGCGAGGCCTCCCTGCTGGCCTCCCACTTCACCCACCAGCCGTCCCGCGCTGCCAGGCGCGGCGTACTCCGCCATGTCGAAGCGGGCCAGCCGGGCGATGTCACCGAAGAGGTACTCCGCCAGCGCCAGCGCCGACTCCGTCTTGCCCACGCCCGTGGGACCCAGGAGCAGGAACGCCCCCAGGGGACGCGAGGGGTCCGCGAGTCCCGTCTTCAGCGTGACGACGAGGTTGCGCAAGAGCAGCGTGGCCTCATCCTGGCCGACAATGCGCTCGCGGAAGCGGCGCAGCAACGCATCCGGGTCCAGGCGAATCGAGGAGTCCACCAGCTCCCTCGGGTAGCCTGTGCGCGTGCAGAACGCGGAGGTCACCGCGCCCGCGTCCACTTCCGTTCCCGTGGCGGCCTGCGCCGTCGCGGCGCGAAGCAGCGACACCGCACCACCCGGAGGCGGGCCCTCTCCGAAGCGCTCCGTCAGCTCCGCCGCGCGCTCCAACGAGGCGGGCGTGAAGCGCACCTTGCGCGCCTTCGCGACGCGCTGAGATGCCTGCTGCACGGCGGCCCGAGCCTTCTCGGGAGCCAGCGGCTCCACGACGACATGTCGCAGCGCCTGGAGGAAGGCGCCATGGGTGCGCTCCGCCCGCGCGACGTCCTCCGGCGTGGCCTCCAGCACCAGCGCCACCTCGCCCCCTTCCAGCGCCGGCAGCAGGTGCCGCGCGACGTCCAGGCCCGTGTCACCGCCGCCCAGGGAGAGCAGTTCGGAGAGGCTGTCCAGGTGGAGCACCGCGCGCCGCACCCGCAGCTCGTTGACCATGAGTTGCACGCGCTTCTGCCACTGCCCCAGATAGCGCATGCCGGCCATGATACGACCGCCCGAGGTGCTGAAGACCTCCAGTCCCTGGAGCGCATTCCCGGCCGACGCGGACTCCGCCCGGTGCACCAGCTCATGCACCAGCGACGTCTTGCCCACGGAGGGGGGACCCACGAGCAGCACGCTGGCGCGCGCTCTCGAGGTGACGGCTTCCGCCAGCAGGCCGACCTCCGTGTCGCGCTCCCAGGCACGCTCCAGCAGTCCCGCACGGGCCTCCTCGTTGAGGCAACGACTCGCCTCGGCGAGCCCAGGAGGTGGGGGAGGGCGGCGCACCGGCCCTCGGGGCTCCTCGATGATGCGCGCGCGGGTCGCCTCACGGGACTTCACCGTCACGGAGATGGTTTCGACGGTCTCATCGCCCAGGTAGGCCAGCGAGTGCAGGCGCTCCAGCGGCGCCATGTAGAGCTCGTGGCGGACCAGCTCCTCCACATAGGCCTCCAGGTCCCCGAGGTCCTGCAGCGAGCCCTCCACGTCCACGCGAGGAACCCAGACGTGCACGGCCCCCTTCGCCGCGCCCTTCCGGCTACCGCGCTCCGCCTTCCCTCGTCCACCGCGCGTCACCACCGTGAGCTTGAGCGGCACGGGCAACAGTCGCCCGTGCTGCACGGCGCGCACGGTGAGGTTCATCTTCTTCGTGCGCAGGTCCGGCCAGTGGGTCTGCGCGTCACGCAAGTCCCCCCGCTTGAGCAGTCGGCCCAGAACCTCGGCCACATCCAGTCGCGCGGTCGCCAGGTCCGGCGCGAACGAGGCCAGATGCGGGTGCGTCAACACGTGCGCGGCCACCCCCACGCCGGGGTAGTTCCGCACGAACAGATGGAAGTTCTTGTCCATGTCAGTGCCCTCCTCGCGCGGGGTCGCGCAGCACTCGCGCCGCCCAGGCCACGGACTCGGAGGGAGTTCTCCCGCTTCTCAGCTGAACGACGTTCTCGGGCTCGCCCTCCATGACGACGCGGCCCTGCGGCGACTCGGGCACAAGGCCCGCGCGACGGGCTTCCCGCTCCGCCAGCTTCACCGCGTCGCGAGTCGCCACCGCCCGGGACACGCTCTTCATCAAGTCTGGCGCGTCCGCCAGCAGCTCCACGCGGACCAGCGCGGGCCGCACGCCCAGATGCACCAGCGCATAGCCCTCCAGCGTCGCGAGCACCTCCGACAGACCGAACGCCGCCATGCTCACCACCTGCCGCCGCACACGCACCCCCGCGGGACGCGCCGAGCCCGGTGCCGCCCAGCCGATGGTGCCATCCGGCTCCACGTGCTCCTCGTGGACCACCACGCGTCCCAGGCCCTGGGGAAGCCCCTTCACCACGGAGTCCAGCGCGGAGGTCGGCGAGTCCGCGAGCCCTTCCACCAGCAACGCGTGCACCTCCATTCCGCGCGCTCGCGTCGCCAGCTGATGCGCGAGCCACTCCACCTCATCGCGCAGGTTCACCACCTTGGGGCGGCAGCGACGCAGCCGCTCCTCGGGGGACACCGGCATCGGCTCCGGGACATAGGAGGGCCGAGGCCGCAGCCCGCCCCGTCCCTTGTTGTGCCTCCAGCTGTCCTGGTACCCGTCGCGCTCCAGCTTGCCCACGCGCTCCTCTGTCTCCAGGAAGTCGCGGTCCGCCAGTTCATTCTCCCGGATGTCCAGGGCCTCCGCCGACAGGCGCTCCAGCCGCTCTCCCAGCTCCACGGCCTCGACACCACCGGGCGGTGCCTCTCCGTCCGAGCGCCTCGCCTCCGCCGCCTGGAGCGACTCCAGTCGCGTCGTCACTTCCTCCAGGACGCGCGACACGCCAGGGAGCGTCCAGGTGGTGGGGTCCTGCTCGCGGGCCCACGCGGGCTCCCTCATGAGCAGCTCCACCGACAGCCCCATGTCCTCGCCCCGGCGAAACAGCTCCACGCGGGCCAGGTCCTCGCCGCCGCGCCGCACCAGGTGGTGGGCCAGGGGCACGGTGAGGCGTCGCTCCAGCGCGCGCTTCAAGGGACGCGCGCCGTAGCGCGGGTCATATGCCTGCTCCACCAGCAGGTCGAGCAGCGCGGACTCCACCTCCACCAGCACGGTGCCCCGGCGGATGCCTCGCCGCGACAGCAGCGACTCCAGGGCGTGCTCCACGACGACGCGCAGCGCGGCGGGCGTGAGGGAGCGGAAGGGCACCACGCGGTCCAGGCGGTTGAAGAACTCCGGGCGGAAGAAGGCGCGCACCGAGGAGAGGTAGTGCGCCTCCGCGCCTTCCGGAGCGCGGTGGAAGCCCGTGCGGGCGGCGGCCTCGCGCACGCCCAGGTTGGACGTGAGCACCACCACCGCCTGTCGCGCGTCCACGGTGCGCCCCGCGCCGTCCGTCAGCCGGCCTTCACCGAGGAACTGGAGGAGCGCGTCGAAGATGCGCGGGTGCGCCTTCTCCACCTCGTCGAACAGCACCACGCAGAACGGCTGGGTGCGCAGCGCCGTCGTCAGCTCGCCGTCCGGTGCGCCGGGCAGGCCCAAGAGCCGGGTGATGCTGGACGCGGAGACGAACTCCGACATGTCGAAGCGGACCATCCGCTCCTCGCTGCCGAAGAGGGTGCGCGCCAGCGCCTTGGCCGTCTCCGTCTTGCCCACGCCGGTGGGGCCCACGAAGAGGTAGGTGGCCAGCGGCTTGTCCGGCGGCTGCAGCGAGCGCTGGAGCGTGAGGATGGCATCCACCACGGCGGCGACGGCCTCCGGCTGTCCGGCGACCTGAGCGGCCAGCTCGCGCTCCAGCACGTCCCGGGACTTCGGAGGCGCGCTCCCCAGCACGAAGTCCGGCAGGCCCGTCTGCGCGCGCATCGCGGCGGTGACGTCCTCCTCCGTGAAGCGGCGCACGTTCTGGTCCACCGTGCCGGGCCTCGCGAGCACCCGGCGCAAGAGCCGCACCGCCTTGCCCGGGAAGGCCTCGTGCGCGACGAAGCGCTGCTGGAGGTCCAGCAGGGTCTCCAGCGCGAGCGGGGACAGCCGCACCGCGGGCCCGCCTTCGCCCGAGCCCTCCAGTTCCCGCAGTGTCCCCAGCAGGGCAGGCAACGTCGTGCGGGGCTCCAACGCGGGCACGTGCACCACGCGGAACAGCGAGGCGAGCGTGGGGGCCTCCTCGCGCACCCGCTCGAAGCGCTCGGGCGTGGACTCCGCGAGCACGGTCAATTCGCCGCGCGCCATGTGGGGTTCCAGGAACTGCGCGACGTTGGTGCGCTCGCTGGAGGTGCGCCCCGCGTAGACGAGCGAGGCCAGGTCGTCCACGTAGAGCAGGTCACCCACCTCCACCAGCTCCTTCACCACGCCGCGCGCGCGGGCCTCCCACTGGCCCACGTACATCATCCCCGCGATGAACTGATTGCCATCCACGCGCCACACGTCGCGGCGCTGTCCCGCGGCGTCCTGGCGCGCGGTGAGCCGGCGCACCACCTCGTGCACCAGCGCCGTCTTGCCGGAGCCCGGCGGTCCTACCAGGACGATGGCCGCGCCCTCCCGGCCCTCCAGCGCGTCCACCACTTCGCGCACCAGCGCCTCGCGGCCGTAGCAGTGCTCCAGCCCGTCATCTCTGGCGGAGTGGCTCAGGTTGCGCGCCACCTCCCGCAGCTCGGTGAGCGTGAGGCGGCGGCGGTTGCGGCGCGCCTCGCGCTGCTCGGGCGTCTCCGGCGGAGTGGCCGTCCCCTTCGAGTCCTTTCCAGGCGTCCGGCGGCGCCGGGGCGGCTTGGGCGGCTTGGGCGGCGTCCGGGGGAGGATGGTGGGGGCATAGGCATCCACCTCCAGCAACTCCAGCCGCTCGCGGCCCTGCGCCCAGAAGCCCTCCAGATTCGTCAGCCCATGCTCCAGACACCACGCGCCCAGCCTGCGTCCGAGCGCGAGGGGCAGGGACTCCGCGTCGGGAATCGCGAAGCGGGCCTCCGCGAGCCGCGTGGGCGTCACCACCCAGAAGTCATCGCGAGGCCACTTCTCCAGCAGCACGGCCATGCGTCCCTTGAGCACGACGCGCAGGCCCTTCTCGCGATCTCTCGCCTCGGTGTCGACCTTCACGTGCTTGAGCGACAGGTGGGGTGGCAGCTGGTAGCTGGCCACCCGCGAGGGGTGGTCCTTCTCGAAGCGCTCCATGACGGCGAGCGCCAGGTCATCCTTCAGCGAAGACAGGCTGGGGCCCACGCGGTGAATCCTGGGCCAGAAGGCGGGGACCCACGCCTCGACGAGACGGCCGCCCAGGGGCGCGACGACCAGGGGGAGCTTGAGTTCCATGGTCAGTCCTCCTCCGCTTCGCCGAACACGCGCCAGTTCATCCAGGGCTCCAACAAGGCATCCAACTCCAGACCTCCGCCGCCGTAGCGCAAGCGGGTTCCGGTGCGCATGTCCTCCACCGAGCCGCCCGAGGTGTCCGTCGAGCCCGGCCGGATTCGCCGGGCCTCGGTCTTCGGCAGCAGCGTCTCGAGCTTCGACCAGTCCGGCAGCACGTCCCGGCTGCGAGGGTGGGGGGTGAAGAGCACGCGCACCAGCGACGCCTGACTGCCCTCCACGAAGCGGTGAACGCCGTGCTCGGCGGAGAGCAGCAACGGGCGCGTCTCGCCGGAGATCTGCAGGGCGTACGCGAGGGGCGTGGGCTTGAGCTCCAGCAGCTCATCCACCTTGGGGTAGACCCAGTCCGGCGGAGGCGGATGGCGTGGTGGCTTCTCCCCGTCCGGTGGCTTGGGCGTCCAGAGCAGCGCGCGCTGGAAGCCCAGGGAGTAGCGGTTGCACCAGCGCTCATAGGCCTTCGCCAGGAAGCACAGCTGCGGCCATGCACCACGGCCGGGCACCAGTATCAGGGTGGAGCCCCGCGAGTACTGGTAGAGGCTGGCGTACAGCCGCTCCCGCAGGGGATGGAACGTCGAGCGCAGCGTGGAGACGTCGCGCGCGAGCGACTCCGCCTGCCCCACCGCGCGCGACAGGTGCGCCTCGAAGAGCAGGTCCTCGATGGCCTCCGTCTGCTGCGAGCATTCGCGGAAGGCCTTGTCCAACTCGCGCGCGTCTCCGGACTTCCTCGCGGACTCCTCCGCCAGCGCGCGCTCCTCCCAGTACGAGGCCTGTCGGGACACCTTGTCGAAGACCGCCAGCTCCCGCCGCAGCGCGAGCATGGGCGGCGAGCGGCTCCAGCGCTGCACCTCCGCGCGCAGCGTGGCGGCGTCCTCCAGCACCTGCTCGATGGCCTGCCGTCCCACGCCCTCCGCCGCGCCACCCACGGCCTCCGCGCGTAGCGTGAGCCCGTCGCCGCCGGCCTCCGCGTGCAGGCGCACAGGCCCCGTCTTCGGATGCGCCGCGAGCCACGCCGCCACCGGCACCACCAGCTCCCGCTCCAGCGCGCGCTTCAGGGGCCGCGCGCCATAACGCGGGTCGAAGCCGCGCGCCGACAACCAGTCCAGCGCCGACTCGGAGACGACGAGGCTGGCGTCATGGCGCGACAGGCCGGAGCGCTGGCGGATGGCGTCCACCTCGCGCACCACCAGCCGGCGCAGCAGCTCCTCGGAGAGCGGCGAGAAGACGACGGTGTCGTCCAGGCGGTTGAACAGCTCCGGGCGGAAGAAGCGCTGCACCTCCGCCAGGTAGTGCGTGCGCAGCGCGGCGACGTCGGGCGCGCCGCCCAGCGAGTCGAAGCCCACGCGCGCGCGCCACGTGTCCGCGCCCAGGTTGCTGGTGAGCACGAGGACGGCGTTGCGGAAGTCGGTGAAGCGGCCCGACGCGTCGGTGAGGCGCCCCTCGCCCAGCACGCCCAGGAGCGCGTCGTGGACGGCGGGGTGGGCCTTCTCGATTTCATCCAGCAGCACCACGCAGAAGGGCTGGCGGCGCACGGCGGCGGAGAGGTAGCCCGGCGTCGCGCCGTCGCCCAGCAGGCGCAGCAGGGCGTCCGGCCCCGCGTACTCGCCCATGTCCAGGCGCACCATGCGCTCACGCGAGCCGAAGAGCAGCTCCGCCAGGGCCTTGGACAGCTCCGTCTTGCCCACGCCGGTGGGGCCCACGAAGAGCAGCACGCCCAGGGGCCTGCGCGTGTCCGCGAGCCCCGCCTTGAGCACGGACACCACGGAGGAGACGCGCTCCACCGCCGCCTGCTGCCCCAACACTCGCGTGGTGAGGAACTCGCGGACCTGGGCGGGCTCCAGCGGCATGTCGTCGCGCAAGAGCGCCTCGGGGATGCCGGACTCGGAGGCGAACTGGCGCACGGCGTCCAGCCGGATGACCCGAGGCTGGGCCGCGTGGGCGCACGTGGCGATCAACCGGCGGAGGAAGGCCACCGCGTTGCCCACCTGCGCGCCATACGGCAGGAAGCGCCGACACAGGAAGCGACTCTCCTCCAGCGCCTCGGGCAGCACCTCCAGGGGCGTGGCGCTCGGAGTGTCCTGGGCCACGCGCGCCAGGATGTTGGCGAGCGCCTCCGGTGTCGGCTCCTCCACCCGGACGACGGAGAAGAGGCGGGCGAAGCTGGCGTTGCGCCGCTCCACCTGGGCCCAGGCCTCGGGGGTGGCCTCGGCCACCACGGACACCTCGCGGGTGACGAGCAGCGGCAACAGGAGCTGGGCCACGTTCTGGTCGCTGTGCGCGCTCTTGCCCGCGTCGAGCAGGTCGATGGCGTGTCCCAGCGAGAGGATGGCGCGGGATTCGTTCGCCTCGCGGAAGGACTTGAGCACCTGCTGCTGCCAGTCGCCCCACATGCCCTCGCCCGCGATGAGGCGACTGCCGTCGACGAAGAAGAAGGGCCGGGCCTTCTCGGCGGGAGTGGCGGTGGAGGCCTGGAGCGCCTCGGCGACCGCATGGAGGACCGCGGACTTGCCCACGCCCGAGGGGCCCACCAGCACCACGGCCTCCGCGTCCTTCGCGGCCAGCCGGGCTCGCAGCAGCGTCACCAGGGCGTCCTGCTCATAGGCGGGGTCGAGCTGCCCCTCCGTCGCCAGTCGATGCCAGGGCACCGCGATGCGGTCCAGCGTGGGCGTGGGCGGTGGCTTCTCCGGCTTCGCTCCCGGCTCCCGACGACGGGAGCGCTTGCGGGGCTCCCACGTGTCCTCGTCGAGCGCGTCCTCGTCGTCCCCATCGATGCTCACCGACAGGCCCGACTCTCGCGGCTCCTCGGGCTCCGCGTCCGGTGGACGGGGCGGCGGGCGGATATCCAGGTGGAGCTGACGGGGCGTGAGGGCCGACAGGCGCGTCGGCGTGGCCTCCACCTCCACGTCCAGCAGGGCCTCTCCACCATCCGCGCGCAAGGCCAGGAGCCGCGCGTCGGGGAGTCCTTCCAACTGTTCACGCAATCGCTCGGCGGCATCCTCGGGCACCTTCTTGCCCTGGAACCACAGGTGCGTCTCCAGCCGGGGCGCATGCAGCCCGAGATAGGACTGATGCGTGGGCGCGACAGCGGCGGCGAAGGTGAGGGGCGCGAGGGTGTTCTCCTCGTTTCCCCAGACAGGAATCGCGTCCAGCTCCAGCGTGTGCAGCGTGCCCCCGGTCGCGGCGATGAACTCCGGCACGCGACGCGGATGGATGCGGGTGAGCTGGTCATCCAGCGCGAGCGCCAGCTCCTCGGTGGCCTTCTCCACGGTGTCCGCGTGCACCGCGAGATGAGGCAGGGACAGGGGGGTGAGCGTCACTCGACCGCTGGCGTGACGCTGCACCCAGCATTGGAAGCGAAAGTTCATGGAGTGTGCTCAGGCTAACATGGGGCGGCGCAGGGACGATGCGACCTCTGGGGGACTGACGCGGCCGGTCGCGCATGATGGCCTCCGCGCGCTGGACAGGCCGTGAGGTTCGGCGGGAGTCTGTCGTCATCGAGAGGTGCGAGTGATGGAAGACGCGTGTCCTCTGTTGGTCGAGTCCATTCGAAGCGCCGTTGTCGGTGAAGACCGGGTGCTCGATGGACCCTACGGTCCCCGCCGGCTCACGTACGCGGACCATGCCGCGTCCGGGCGCTCGCTCGCCTTCATCGAGGACTTCATCCGGGAGCACGTCCTCCCGCTCTACGCCAACACGCATTCGGAGACGTCGGGCACGGGTGCTCAGACGACTCGCTACCGCGAGGATGCGCGCGACCTCATCCACCGCGCCGTGGGAGGCGGGCCCGACGACATCGTCCTCTTCTGCGGCTCCGGCGCGACGGCCGCCATCTGCAAGCTCATCGACATCCTCAACCTGCGCCTCCCCGCGGACCTGGATGCGCGCTTCGATTTGAGCTCGCGCATTCCCCGCGCCGAGCGTCCCGTCGTCTTCGTGGGTCCCTACGAGCACCACAGCAACGACCTGCCGTGGCGTGAGTCCATCGCGGAGGTCGTCACCATCGACGAAGACGCCGACGGGCGCATCGACCTGGCCCACCTGGAGCGCGAGCTGGCACGCCACCATGACCGGCCGCTGCGCATCGGCAGCTTCTCCGCGGCGAGCAACGTCACCGGCATCCTCAGCGACCAGGAGGGAATCGGCGCGCTCCTGCGCCGTCACGGAGCGCTGTGCTTCTGGGACTTCGCCGCTGCGGGGCCCTATGTCCGCGTCGAGATGAACGGGCGGGGCGATGACACCGTCGGCCCGCGCGTGCGGAAGGACGCCGCGTTCCTGTCGCCGCACAAGTTCATCGGTGGGCCGGGGACGACGGGAGTGCTGGTCGTGAAGCGCCAGTTGCTCGGCAATCGCATCCCCACCGTGCCCGGGGGCGGGACTGTTTCGTACGTGAGCGGCAGCGAGCACGTCTATCAGCGAGACCTCGTGCACCGCGAGGAAGGGGGTACTCCCGCCATCGTCGACTCCATTCGCGCGGGACTGGTGTTCCAGCTCCGGGAGGCAGTGGGCGTGGAGACCATCGACGCGCTCGAACAGGACTTCGTCCGGCGGGCCCTCGCACGCTGGGGGGCGAATCCCGCCCTGCGCATCCTCGGCAACCCGGCGCTCCGGCGGCTGCCCATCGTGAGCTTCCTGGTTCGACACGGGGACGCCTATCTGCACCACAACTTCGTGGTGGCCCTGCTCAATGACTTGTTCGGCATCCAGGCGCGCGGAGGGTGCTCGTGCGCGGGGCCCTACGGCCACCGGCTGCTGGCCATCGACTCCGTCACCAGCCACCGCTTCCAGGACGTCATCCTGCAAGGCACCGACGGTGTGAAGCCCGGCTGGGTGCGGCTGGGCTTCAACTACTTCCTCTCCGAGACGACGTTCGGCTTCCTGCTGGACGCCGTGGACTTCATCGCCCGAGAGGGGTGGAAACTCTTGCCACACTACGCGCTCGAGCCTTCCACCGGACAGTGGCGCCACCGGGCGCACCAGCGGCGGCTGGGGCGACTGGGTGACGTCTCCTATGCGAGCGGCCGGTGCGTCTTCCCGCCCCCCGGGCCGACCGTGCCGGAGGCGGAGCTGGGGGACTACGTCGCGCGGGCCCAGGCCATCGTCGAGCAGGCGCTCCAGGACTTCGGGAGCCGGACACAGGCGGATGCTTCGCTCGCGCCCGACGCGGAGCGCCTGCGCTGGTTCCCGCTGCCCGGGGAGGTGCTGGAGATGCTCAAGCGCGAGCGCGTCGGCACGACCTCGGAGGCCCCCTTCCGACTCCAGGGGGCCCCTTGAGCCGCCTCAGGGATTGAGCTTCCAGGGCACCGTCACGGCGGGCTGGAAGCAGTGCACGTTGGCGTAGAGGCCCGCGCCCAGCTCCTGCACCACGCCCGCGCCATAGCCCTTCGTCTGGCACCACCTGCTGACCTCCAGCTTGGAGTCGGTGGAGCTGAAGCTGCCCGCGTTGGAGGCGGGCCCGAGCTGGTCCTTCGCGACGTCCTGGATGAGCCCGGCGTTGAAGCAGCCCACCCACGGGCGCGAGGTCATCTCGAAAATCTGACCCGTGCTCCATCCCAGGCTGTTGCACCAGCGGTGCACGGCGGCCGAGCAGTCGAAGCTCTGCGCGACGCGCTCGTCCACGCAGCCGGCGTGCTTGCGCGCCAGCTCCTCGAAGGTGACGCCCAGGCTCTCGTGCTGGATGGGCGCGCACGCCACCGTCACGTCCGTCGTCGTGGCTCCCGCCAGCGCGCCCAGCAGCGAGATGGGCGGACGGTTTCCGATGAGCTGCTGAATCGTCTCGAGGACGTTGGTGCTGGTGGCCAGGGCGTCATGGGCGCCGCGCTGAGCGCAGACCCGGTGCATGGACGAGGCACAGGCCAGCGTGCCCAGGGCCGCGTAGCTGTTGCAGGCCGGCTGCTGCTGGCT
Organism: Myxococcus sp. CA056; assembly: GCF_013336715.1. NCBI lineage: Bacteria > Pseudomonadati > Myxococcota > Myxococcia > Myxococcales > Myxococcaceae > Myxococcus > Myxococcus sp. CA056. The sequence continues at coordinate 171,108 of NZ_JABUMT010000017.1, read as the reverse complement.
CATGCCGAACTGTCCCGCCGTGGGAGTCTCCTGGAGGGCCTCGTCGCGGCAGTCCGCGCCATACGACGTCATGCAGATGGAGCGGGCCGAGCGCGCATGGGTGAAGAAGCGCACCTCATCGATGGCGCCCCGGAAGGAGCCCTCGCCATTGGCGGGACAGGTCTGCGTGTCCAGCGTGTTGCCCGCGCCGATGGACAGCGCGCCAGTGCCCAGGCGGAACGTCCCCGTGGCCACGGGCAGTGAGCGCCCCGTGGGCACGCCATTGAGGTACTCGCCAAAGGCGCCGGTGACGCCGTCCCAGGTGTAGGCCAGGTGGGTCCACGCGCCCACGGGCAGCGCGGGGCTACGGCCCAGGCGCACGCGCGCGCCGTTGATGACGAAGGACATCTGCACCGTGTTGTCGGACTCGTAGATGAGGTCCAGTGCGCCGCCCTTCTGGAAGAGGTAGCGGTAGGGGTTCCCCGTGGTGCAGCCCTGGTGGATGTTCGCGTCCGGGCGCACGGCGAGCTGTACGGTGAAGCCCCGCACGAAGCCGCCCACGCCGGGCACGGTGGACGTCGCGTCCGTCAGGTTCATCGCGAGCGCTCCGCCACCCGGGACGACCAGCGCCTTGCCCTTACCGTGCGGTTCCCACAGGGAGCCGGACGTCGGCTGGGTCACCGCGTTGCCGGCGGAGATGGACGCCGTGCCCACGAGAGTGCCCGTGAAGAAGCGCCCGGACAGGTCCGGCGTGCGCGTCAGGTCATACGCGCCCGCGCGCGTCACCAGCTCGTTCATGGGCAGGTAGAGCACGTGGAAGGGGTCCACCAGCTCACCGATGTCCACCTCGTTGTAGTCCGCCGTGTTGCTGCCGAAGAGGGCGAGCACGTCGTGGGTCTTGGTGACGGGCAGGTAGTGGCTCTCGTTGCTCGAGCCCGGTGGGAAGTTCTGTTCTGGCGCGCGCTCCTGTTCCAGGTTCCACATGGGCCCGGAATAGAAGAGGTGCGCGATGTCGCTGCGGTCCGTGTTGAGGGCACCGTCGATGTGGTACGCCGTCCAGCCCGTGTCCGCGCCAATGAGGCTCACGGCTTCGCGGCGCGCGCCATCCGTGTAGACGACGCCCGTGTACGTGACGTTGCGCCCCTCGTGGTCCACCCAGGCGTAGGCGGCCCGGATGAGCGGGCCAGAGGTCGTCTCACCAAAGAGCTCCCCGGTGGAGGCCTTCAGCTTCTGCCATGCCAGCGGGTAGCGCTTCACGCCCGCGGTGGGGTCGCCGTACATCATCGACAGCGGGCGCGGATTGCTCCAGCCCGTGGCCGCGCAGGGCGTGGGGTTGTACGCATACATCAGGTGGTCGATGCCACCGTCGTTGGCGGGACCGCCCTGATAGATGAGCAGGCGTCCGTCGGAGGTCATCGTCGGTTCGATGCCTCGGATGTTCGCGCCGGTGACGGTGGTCAGATAGTCCAGGTTGCCGGTGGTGAAGGAGGAGATGTCCGCCTGCGGCGTGAAGGGCTGGGACACCCGGAGGTCCACCGGACGGCGACGGAAGCGGTTGGGCCCGTTGAACATCTGCGAGTCGAACAGGAACGGCTGGTACACCGCGAGCCCTCCCGAAAGGACATAGGGCTGGGCCGGGTTGGTGAAGCAGAACGCCAGCGCGTTCTCTCCGTTCCTCACCTGCGTGCTGAGTCCTGGAGAGAAGGCCGTGGAGAAGCTCGGCTTGCCCTGGGCGTCGTACGTCACCGCTTCAGGCCGGAACACTCGCGCCAGCCACGTCGTCGTCGTCGTCGCGTGGTCCTCGCGGATGTTGCCCACGAAGACTCGCCCGTCGATGGTGGATGAATGTCCGTTCGCTCCGAACGGCGTCCCGATGCGTGTGTTCACCAGGGAGGGGCGCTCCGCGGCCAGGGCTCCTGGAGCGGCCATCAGCACCGCGAGCAGTGACGCGAGTCGTGGAACCCACAGCGGACAGCGACGAGTGCGCATGAATGCCTCCAGACTTGGAGTTCGGATTATGCTTGAATTGCGGGCTGAGATACTCATTGCGCCAGGTCGGCCGGGTGCATGGCATTCCGTGGACGGAGGACGTCGCTCACGACGCTGGAAAGGGAAGGAGTCGGTGGGTTCGTCATGAGGGGGGGCGCGTTGACAAGCCCGGAGGTGCCGGGCATCGTGGTGGCACTTCATGACCCGCCTGACGACCCACGCTTGTTGCTGCTGTCACGCACCAGCGGTGGGCGCCTGTCGACCCGTGGCCTGAAAAGCCTGGGTTGAGCTGGTTCGAAGAGCCCACCATCCGCGAGGAGGTGGGCTTTCGGCTTTCTGGCTCCGGAGTCCACCGTCCATCGCGCTCCTCTCGCTTTCGAGGTCCCGCATGGCAGGTCCCACACCTCATCGGTTCTCCTTCCTCGCTGGTGCGTTGACGTGGCTGCTCACCCCGCTAGCGGCGGCACAGACACCCGTGCCGGAAGCACCGCCCGCCGCGCCGTCGCCGCCCCCCGCAACGCCGTCACCGACGCCCGGTGGAGTCGCCGTCAAGGCGACGTCCGAGGGCATCTCCGTCTCGTCCCCCGACAAGGCGGTCATGTTGAAACTGCGCGGCTACATCCAGCTCGATGGCCGCTTCTTCGAGAGCAAGGCGGACCGGCCGGGTTCCACCACGCTGCTCATCCGTCGCGCGCGACCGTTGCTGGAGGGGACGCTCTTCAACCTGTTCGACTTCCGGCTGCTGACGGACTTCGCGGCCAACGCGCCGCCACTCTGGGATGCCTATCTGGAGTACCGACCTCGCAAGGAGGTGCGCGTGCGGGTGGGCAAATTCCGCCCCCCGGTGGGACTGGAGCGCAACCAGTCCGGCATCAACACCCTCTTCGTCGAGCGCGCGCTGCCCACGGACCTGGTGCCCAACCGGGACGTGGGGGTGATGGTGCACGGTGACGTGTATGACGGCACGCTGAACTACGCGGTGGGGGCCTTCAATGGCACGGCGGACGGCGCCAGCGCGGACACCAACCTGGACGACAGCTTCGACCTGGCGGCGCGCCTGTTCGCGCATCCGTTCCGGGCCACGAAGCTCAAGCAGCTCTCCGGCCTGGGACTGGGCATCGCCGCGTCGCGCGGCCTGCAGTTCGGCTCCGCCTCCACCACGGGCGAGGCACCCCTGCGCACCATGGGGCAGCAGACGTTCTTCATCTTCCGGACGGGCACGGGTGCGGGCGAGACGGTGATTGCCCATGGCGAGCACCTGCGACTGTCGCCCCAGGGCTACCTCTACGTGGGGCCCGTGGGCGCGCTGGCCGAATACGTGTCGTCCACGCAGGAGGTCAACCTGGGACAGCAGCACGCGCGCCTGCGCTTCGAGTCGTGGCAGGCCAGCGCGTCGTACGTCGTCTTCGGCGGCAAGGCGGCCTACGACGGCGTCAAGCCCACGGACCCGGTGGGCGCGGAGGCCGGCGGCTGGGGCGCGGTGGAGCTGGGCGCGCGCTACGCGGCGCTCGACGTGGACCCCGACGCCTTCCCCATCTACGCGGACCCCACGCGTTCGGCGCGCAAGGCGCGAGGGTGGGGCGCCGTCGCGAACTGGTACCTCAACGGCAACGTCCGCGTGGCCACCTCGTATGACCACACGAGCTTCGAAGGGGGCGCCGTGGACGGCGACCGCATCCCCGAAGACGTCGTCATGTCCCGCTTCCAGGTGAGCTGGTGAAAGGTCCCTCTATGCGCTTCTCTCTCCGGCTGTCCCTGCTCGTCGTGCTCGCCCTCACCGGATGCTCGAAGTCCGCAGGCGAGTCCTCCGCTCCGAGCTCCGTCACGCTGCTCAACGTCTCGTATGACCCCACGCGGGAGCTGTACGCGGACGTCAACGCCGCCTTCGCGAAGCATTGGGAGGCGACGCACGGGCAGAAGGTCTCCATCAAGCAATCGCATGGCGGCTCCGGCAAGCAGGCGCGGGCCGTCATCGATGGGCTCGACGCGGACGTCGTCACGCTGGCGCTCGCGTACGACGTGGACATGCTCCACGACAAGGCGTCGCTCATCCCCGACGGTTGGCAGGTGCGGCTCGCGCACAACAGCGCGCCATACACGTCCACCATCGTCTTCGTGGTGCGCAAGGGCAACCCCAAGGGCATCCGCGACTGGGACGACCTGATTCGCGAGGGGGTCTCCGTCATCACCCCCAATCCGAAGACCTCCGGGGGCGCGCGGTGGAACTACCTGGCGGCCTGGGGCCATGCCCTGCGAAAGCCCGGAGGCACGGAGGAGTCAGCGCGCGCCTTCGTGGGCGCGCTGTTCCGCAACGTGCCGGTGCTGGACTCGGGAGCTCGGGGCGCCACCACGACGTTCGCGGAGCGAGGCCTGGGGGACGTGCTCATCGCCTGGGAGAACGAGGCCTTCCTCTTGACGGACGAAGTGGGCAAGGAGCGCTTCGAAATCATCGTCCCGTCGGTGAGCATCCTCGCCGAGCCTCCCGTCGCCCTGGTGGACCGCAACGTGGACAAACGCGGCACCCGCGTGGTGGCGGAGGCGTATCTCCAGTTCCTGTATTCGGAGGAGGGACAGCGACTGGCGGCGAAGCACCACTACCGTCCTCGCTCGGAGGCGGTGGCGCTGAAGCACGGCGCCCGGTTCCCCAAGGTGACGCTGTTCACCATCGACGAGGTGTTCGGGGGCTGGCGCAAGGCGCAGGCCGCGCACTTCGACGACGGTGGCGTCTTCGACCGCATCTATGTCCCCCAGGCGCGCTGAGCCATGGCACCGCGCTCTCGCCGCCATGTCCTGCCTGGCTTCAGACTGTCGCTGGGGTTGACCTGGGCCTATGTCGGGTTGCTCGTCCTCATTCCGCTGTCCAGCCTCTTCCTCAAGACGTTCTCCCTGACATGGCCGCAGTTCTGGGAGACGGTGACGGCGCCTCGGGCGCTGGCGGCGTACAAGCTCAGCTTCAGCGCGTCGCTGGCGGCGGCGCTGGCCAACGTCGTCTTCGGGCTCCTGGTGGCCTGGGTGCTCGTGCGCTATCGCTTTCCGGGCCGCTCGCTGGTGGAGTCGCTGGTGGACCTGCCCTTCGCGCTTCCCACCGCGGTGGCGGGGCTGACGCTCACCACGCTGTTCTCCTCGAAGGGCTGGTACGGGCAGTACCTGGAGGCGTGGGGCCTCAAGGTGGCCTACACCTCCGTGGGCGTGGCCGTGGCGCTGACCTTCATTGGCCTGCCCTTCGTGGTGCGCACGGTGCAGCCCGTGCTGGAGGACATCGATGTGGACGTGGAGGAGGCCGCGGCCACGCTGGGGGCCACGCCGTGGCAGACCTTCACGCGCGTGTTGTTCCCGGCCATCGTCCCCGCGCTGCTCAGCGGCTTCACCCTGGCCTTCGCGCGGGCGCTGGGGGAGTACGGCTCCGTCGTCTTCATCTCCGGCAACATGCCGCTGCGCACGGAGATTGTTCCGCTGCTCATCGTCACCAAGCTGGAGCAGTACGACTACGCGGGGGCCACGGCCATCGCCGTCGTCATGTTGCTGGCGTCGTTCCTCCTGCTGCTCGCCGTCAACCTGCTCCAGCGCTGGAGCCATCGCCGGCTGGAAGCCCGGTCCGGAGCGTGACGGACATGTTCGCTCCCTCGATACACCTGCCGCGTCGCAAGACGCGGACCCTGGAAGGGTCCCCATGGGTCCGGTGGACGCTCGTCACCGTGGCGTTGGGGTTCCTGGCCGTCTTCCTGGTCGTCCCTCTGGTCGCCGTCTTCTCGTTCGCGTTCCAGAAGGGCTGGGAGGCCTACCTCGCGGCAATCACGGAGCCGGAGGCGCGCTCCGCCATCCTCCTGACGCTGACGGCGGCGGTCATCGCGGTGCCGCTCAACCTCGTCTTCGGCCTGGCGGCGGCGTGGCTCCTGGCGCGCTTCCGCTTCCGGGGACGCGCGCTGCTGCTGACGCTCATCGACCTGCCCTTCAGCGTGTCGCCCGTCATCGCCGGACTCATCTTCGTACTGCTCTTCGGGCGGCAGGGCTGGCTGGGGCCGTTGCTGTTCGAGCACGACATCCACGTCATCTTCGCCGTGCCGGGAATCGTCCTCGCCACGGTGTTCATCACCTTGCCCTTCGTCGTGCGGGAGGTGCTGCCGGTGATGCAGACGCAGGGCAGTGACGAGGAGGAGGCGGCGCTGACGCTGGGCGCGAGCGGCTGGCGCACCTTCCTGCGCGTCACGCTGCCGAAGGTGAAGTGGGGCGTGCTCTACGGCGTCATCCTCTGCAACGCGCGGGCGATGGGCGAGTTCGGGGCCGTCTCGGTGGTCTCCGGGCACGTGCGCGGTGTCACCACGACGCTGCCGCTGCACGCGGAGATTCTCTACAACGAATACGATTTCGCGGGGGCCTTCGCCGTGGCGTCGTTGCTCACGCTGCTCGCGCTCGTGACGCTGGTGCTGAAGAAGTACGTGGAGTGGAGGAGTGAGGCGTCATGAGCATCATCGTCAAGCAGCTCACCCGGCGGTTCTCTCCGGGCGGAAGTCCCGCCGTCTCGGACGTCTCGTTCCAGGCGCCCGCGGGCGCCATCACCTCCCTGCTGGGGCCGTCCGGCGCGGGAAAGTCCACGCTCCTTCGCCTCATCTGTGGGCTGGAGGTCCCCGACGTCGGTCGCGTCCTCATCGACGGGCTGGACTGTACGGCGCTGCCCGTGCAGAAGCGCAACGTGGGCGTCGTCTTCCAGAGCTACGCCCTGTTCCGGCACATGACGGTGCGCGAGAACATCGCCTTCGGACTCAACGTGCGGCGGCTTCCCCGAGACGAGGTGGAGGCGCGCGTGGACGAGATGCTGCGCCTGGTCCAGCTCGAGGCGCTGGGCTCGCGCCATCCGGGGCAGCTTTCCGGCGGACAGCGCCAGCGGGTCGCCTTCGCGCGAGCGCTGGCCATCCGTCCCCGGGTGTTGCTGCTGGACGAGCCCTTCGGCGCGCTCGATACGCGGGTGCGCGAGGAGCTGCGCGAGTGGCTCCATGAGTTGCACGAGCGCACGGGGCTGACGACGCTGCTGGTGACGCATGACCAGCAGGAGGCGCTGGAAATCTCGCAGCACGTGGTGGTGATGAGCGAGGGGCGCGTGGCGCAGGCGGGCTCACCGGAGGACATCTACGACCGGCCCGCGTCACCCTTCGTCGCGTCGTTCATCGGCGGGGCGAGTGTCCTTCGTGGCCACGTCCTGGAGGGCAGGGCGGCGCTGGGGTCGCTCGCGCTGTCCGTACCCGCCGCCGCGCGGGAGGGCGAGGCGGTGCACGCCTTCGTACGGCCTCACGACATCAAGCTGGCCCGTTCCGTTTCGGTGGCGGGAGCAGGGGAGCGCACGCCCTTCATGGGCCGGGTGGAGCGCTTCAAGCCCGTGGGCGGCTTCGTCAAGGTGCTGTTGCGCATGCCCTCCGGGGACGAGGTCACCGTCCAGGTGCCTCGCTCGGAGTTCGAGGCGCTCGGCGTCGTCGAGGGGGACGCGGTGCGCGCCGATGTGCTCACCGCGTCCGTCTTCGTGGGGGACTACGCCATCTGACGGACGCGCCTTCAGTGCGCTTCGATGACGGACGGCGCATGAGGGCTGTGCGCCGCCAGCGCTTCGGGAATCACCACCGGCTCGTGGGGCGCGACCTTCCAGGGAGGCAGCGCCTCACCCCGGCGCTGGGCGCGGATGCAGCGCCACAGCTCGTTCGCGTACGGCAGCACGATGGTGGCGCCGATGCCGAGCAGGATGTTGCGCAGGTAGCCCGCGGGGAGCCGCTGCTTCTTGAGTGCGAAGCGCCACCGTCCCTTGCGACCACCGATGCCCCAGATGGCCAGGAACTGGTCCCAGTGCAGGCAGACGATGGAGGACACGGCCATGAAGGGCAGCACCTCCAGGAAGCTGTGCGTGTGCTGCTCGCGGGGCTCCACGTCCCGCTGGTGGTTGATGGCATAGGCCACGTCCGCGAAGGCCGTCGCCTCGTGCGCCAGCGAGTGTCCCAGCATGACGGAGAGGGTGAGCGGGTTGATCTCCATCAACAGCCCCATCATCACCGGTACGCCCACCTCGGTCATCATCAGGCAGTGGATGAGTGACTCGCCCGCGCCACTGGTGTGTTCGATATCCGTGCGCTTGTGCCACACCCAGTCCACCACGCCCGGCACCAGCCACGCCGGCAGCATGAAGTAGAGCAGCACCCGCCGCGTCGCCGACTCCACGTCCGTGGCTCCGGAGGGGATGCGCAGCCGGGGCCTGTGGAGGTAGCCGCGCGCGGCCCGGACCAGCTTGAACCGCCAGCTCCGATGCCCCCAGGGCGTGGTGACTTCACGGAACATTGCCGCCGCGCTGCTCATGACTTCCCCCACTCCCGCATCTCTCGGGTGCCACTGGATGGATGTGTCAGAAGCTAGGCATTGCCCCCACTCACACCACCGAGCATCGGCCGGACAGGAGGGCGCCAGCAGGCCACGACGAACCTGCAAGGAAGTTGGAAATGCTGTTATTTCTCGAAATGGAGGTCTCACCCATTCCGGGAGGTACGCATGGCAGGACGGACCGAGACGTGGCTGGTGGCGGCGGGGCTGGTGCTGGGCGGCTGTGGAAGTGAGGTGGCGGTGGAGCCCGAGCCGGTGCCGCTGGCGAGCCAGGCGCAGAAGGAGCAGGCGTACGACCCGGGGGCGGGTTGGAACCTGGTGTGGCAGGACGACTTCGGCGGCACGGGTTTGAACGCGGCGAACTGGAACGTGCTGACGAGCAACCACGACCCCGTCACGAACAACTGCAACTTCGGCACGGGGGAGCTGGAGTTCCCCCGCGCGCAGAACGTCACGGTGAGCGGGGGCAAGCTCATCCTCACCGCCGAGCGGACGACGGATGGGCCGTATGACTCGCGCTGCGCGGGGTATGGGCCGCGCTCGTTCTATTCGGGGCGCATCCACACCAAGGGCAAGGTGGAGCGGCGCTACGGCAAGCTCGTCGCCAGCATCAAGGTGCCGTCCGGGTACGGCATGTGGCCGGCGTTCTGGACGCTGGGGGCGAACATCTCCAACGTCGGCTGGCCGGCGAGCGGCGAAATCGACATCCTGGAGTGGCACTCCAACGAGCCGTCGTGGATGAAGGTCGCCACGCACTCGTCCAACGGTGTGCAGCACTGGGGCTCGGGAGCCAACCGGGGCTACAGCCTGGCGGATGCCTTCCACATCTACGAGGTGGAGTGGGCCGCGGACCGGATGGTGTTCAAGCTGGACAATCAGGTCCGGGCGAACGCGGACTTCTTCCACAATGACCCGGCGTTCCAGCAGAGCCACTACATCCTGCTGAACCTGGCCCTGGGTGGGAACTGGTACAACAACACCTCGCCCGCCGCCGTCGACCTGCCGCTGGGGCAGCGCAAGACGATGGAGGTGGAGTGGGTGCGCTGGTACCAGGCGGGCAGCTCCAGTGGCGTCTCGCTGGCCAATCCGGGCTTCGAGGCGGACATGAGTGGCTGGTCGACCTGGAGCCCCAACGGCACCGAGGCGGCGGACTTCAGCGAGACGTACAATGGCGGCCACTCGGGCAGTTACCACCTGTCGCACTGGACCAACGCGACGCCCTTCGAGGTGTGGACCTTTCAGGCCGTGTCGGGGCTGGCGTCGGGCAACTACAAGGTCCGTGCGTGGGTTCGCAAGGGGGGCTCGTTCGAGCTGGCGCGCATCCAGGCGAAGACGTGCGGCTCCTGCGCACCGGCCTTCACGGAGCTGGGGACGTATGGCGCGTGGACGCTGGTGGAGTCTCCCGCCATCTCCGTCACCGGCGGCTACCTGGAGCTGGGGTTCCACACCCGGGCGACCACGGGCAACGGCGCCAACTTCATCCACATGGATGACGTGGAGCTGGTGCGCCTGTAGCCAATGACTGAGGGGTGGAGCGCGAGTCCGGCTCCACCCCTAAGTGCTACTGTGTGACGAAAGTATCAGACAGGTGAAGAGGTCCCCGTTGGGCTGATGCGGGGCAGGGGTGCGGCGTCCTGGGCCAGCGAGAGGACGCGGTCCCATGCCGTACCGGGTTCCGGGCACCCTCATCCAAGTACCGGGCGATGTTCCGAAAGACCCGCCTCGGTTTCCGGGATGGGTTTCCTTTTCCAGACTTATTCATGCTTAGTTTGAATAATTTGACTTCCGTGCGAGGCGCTCGCCTCACTGGAGTGTTCGCACGGTGCTGGGGAGGGAACCGATGAGACGTGAAGAGAAGATGTCGCGTGGCCCGGCGGCCTGGGCGTGTCTGTTGTTGTTGTGCGGGCCGTGGGCCCTGGGCTGTACGGAGCCTGTTTCACGGGAGCCTTCCTCGCCCGAAGTAGGGACGGTGAAGGCCGCCGAGGGGCTTCCGAGAAATCAAACCGTCTCGGCGGGTCGGCTCCACTCGCTGGTGCTGCGGCCGGATGGAACGGCGTGGAGCTGGGGCGCGAATACGTTCGGACAACTGGGAGATGGCACCACGCGGACCCATGGAACGCCCGTGCGGGTCTGGGGGCTGTCGTCGGTGAGCATCGTCTCCGCGGGAGACCTGCACTCGCTGGCGCTGAAGGCGGACGGCACGGTGTGGGCCTGGGGGAACAACGAGCGGGGACAGCTGGGGCTTGGTGACACCGCGATGCGCCTGTCGCCTGTGCGCGTCCCCGGGCTCACGGACGTGGTGCGGATTGTCGCGGGCTTCTCGCACTCGCTGGCGCTGAAGGCGGACGGCACGGTGTGGGCCTGGGGCAACAATGCGACCGGCCAGCTCGGTGACGGCACCACCACGCAGCGGCTTCTTCCCGTAGCTGTTCCCGGCCTGCTGGGCGTGTCCGAAATTGGCGCGGGCAACTCACACTCGCTGGCGCTCAAGGCGGACGGCACGGCGTGGACGTGGGGTGCGAACGCGGATGGGCAACTCGGTGACGGTGGCGTCACGCAGCGAGTCGTCCCGGGCCAGGTGCCGGGCCTGACGACGGTGGTGGCCATCGTGGGCGGCGGCTCGCACTCGATGGCGTTGAAGGTCGATGGAACGGTGTGGGCTTGGGGGCAGAACGCCTTCGGCCAGCTCGGCGATGGGACGACGACGGGGCGCCCCGCTCCCGTGCAGGCGCTGGGGATGTCGAACGTGACGGCGGTGGCGGGTGGGGGACAGCACTCGCTGGTGCTGAAGTCGGACGGCACGGTGTGGGGCTGGGGCGGCAATGCACGCGGTCAGTTGGGCGATGGCACGACGACGCAGCGTCCCTCTCCCGTGCCCGTGCAAGTCACCACGGGCGTGCTGGGCGTCGCGGCGGGCGGAGGACAGCACTCGGTCGCGATGAGGGCCGGGGGCGAGGTCTGGTCCTGGGGGAACAACGCGGACGGGCAGGTGGGGGATGGCACCCGGCTGCTCAGGACGGAGCCCACGCGAGCGGCCGCCATGTCCGTGCGCGTGGAGACCGCGGCTGGAACGAATCACTCGTTGGCGATGAAGCCAGACGGCTCGGTGTGGGCCTGGGGCTCCAACAACTTCGGACAACTGGGTGACGGTTCGACGACGCATCGGGCCGCTCCGGTGCAGGTGGTGGGACTTGGCGTGGACGTCCTGGCGCTCGCGGCGGGGCGCGGTTTCTCCCTGGCCTTGAAGACCGATGGCACCGTCTGGACGTGGGGCGAAAACGCCAGCGGTCAGCTTGGGAATGGGACGACCACCGCGCGAAGTGTCCCCGAGCAGGTCGCGGGGTTGAACGATGTCGTGAGCGTCTCGGCGGGCGACAACCATGCGCTCGTCGTGAAAGCGGATGGGACGGTGTGGTCCTGGGGCTCCAATCAATCAGGGCAGTTGGGAGACGGCGGCACCACTTCTCGTGGAGTGCCCGCCCAGGTCCCCGGACTCACCGCCATGGTGGAGGTGGTGGGCGGCAACTCCCACTCCCTGGCGCTGAAGCGGGACGGAACGGTGTGGGCATGGGGTAGCAACGGGTTTGGACAGTTGGGGGATGGCACGACGACCCAGCGGCTTCTTCCCGTGGCCGTACCGGGCTTGACGGGCGTGGTGTCCCTCTCCTCGAAGTACCTCCACTCCATGGCCTTGCGAATGGATGGCACCGTCTGGGCATGGGGCTACAACTACACGGGGCAGCTCGGAGACGGCTCCACCACGCAGCGACTGGTGGCCACGCGGGTCCTCGGCCTCACGGATGTCTCCGCCATCCGCGCGGGAAGCTCCTATTCCGCGGCGCTGAAGTCGGATGGCACCGTGTGGACCTGGGGTTTCAATTCTTCGGGGCAGTTGGGGGATGGCACCACGAACCAACGCCTGGCGGCGGGACGTGTCGTGGGTCTGGTGAATGTGATGTCGCTCGCCGCGGGGGATGCTCACCTCCTCGCGGCCCGGGACGACAACACCTTGTGGGCCTGGGGCTCGGGCACCTCGGGGCAGGTGGGTGACGGCGTCTCCGCCATGTCGCTGGCGCCGACGAAGACCTTGTTCTCCGGGGCGCGAGCCACCAGCGCGAGCTTGTCCTACTCGCTGGCGGTACGGGGAGACGGCACGGTGTGGAGCTGGGGGACCAATTCGTCGAACGGTGTGCTGGGGGATGGCAGCACGGTGGTGCGGCGAACCCCCGTCTCCGCCAGCGGCCTTTCGAATGTGCTGAGCCTGGATGCCGGTCCCAATCATGCATTGGCGCTCCGCGCGGGCGGCATCGTCTGGGCCTGGGGCTACAACACGTCGGGACAACTGGGGCAGGGGCAGAACAGCGCGCCGGTGTTCCTGTCGCCCGCATGGGTGCCGACGCTGACCAACGCGGTGGCCGTCGCCGCCGGTGATTGGCACTCGTTCGCGCTTCGGGCGGACGGCACCGTCTGGGCCTGGGGCGAGAACTGGCAGGGCCAGCTCGGTGACGGCACTGCCACGAACACGCGGTACTCACCAGTGATGGTGGCCAACCTCTCCGGCGTCGTGGCCATCTCCGCCCGGCGCAATCACGCCCTCGCGCTCAAGGCAGACGGAACCGTCTGGAGCTGGGGCTTCAACACCCAGGGGCAGCTCGGAGACGGGACCCTCACGAGCCGTCAAGCTCCCGTGCCTGTGGGTGGCCTGTCGAATGTGCTCGCCATCGACACCGGGGATTCCTTCTCCGTGGCGTTGAAGTCAGACGGGACGGTGTGGACGTGGGGGCAGAACAGCGCGGGGCAGTTGGGGGATGGCGGCAATCTCAACCGCCTGGTGCCCACGCAGGTGCTCGGGTTGACCCGAGTCGCCTCCGTGACGGCGGGAGCCCAACATGTACTGGCTTTGATGGCGGATGGCACGGTGCGCTCGTGGGGCGCCAACAGCGCGGGGCAGCTCGGCGATGGGAGCAATGCCGCGCGGAACCTGCCGGTGGTCGTGCCGGGCCTCACGGGCGTGCTGTCTGTCATGGCGGGCGACCAGCACTCGCTGGCCATTCGCGATGACCGGACGCTGTGGGGCTGGGGCCTCAACCTCCATGGCCAGCTGGGCAACGGCGTTCTGCCGCACCGCACCTTGCCTGTGAACGTCTGGTAACGCATACATGAGGCGTGGGTCCCGGGGGCGTCGTCCCCTCCCGGGACTCTGTCGAGAATCGTATGGTTCAATCGCCTTGCGATGCAATCAATGTCATACGAGACAATCCGTAATCGTGTTGACAGGTCGCGATATGCCCCGCATAAGGTTGGCTGCATTTGCAGCCCTACCCAGCGGAGCGGCCCATGGGTGCGACATATGCGAATCCCCTGGAGTATGACGGACGAGAGCTTCGTCCCACCCGGCTTCTCCTCACCGGGGGCACGGGGTTCCTGGGAAGCCACTTCCTCCTCTGGCGACTGAGGGCAGGGGGACGGCTCTTCGTCCTGGTGCGTGGCACGTCGCCGGAGCATGCGCGCGAGAGACTCCTGGAATCTCTCGCGGAGGCCGCGGCCTCGTATGACGTCCCCGTTCCATTGGAGGCCGTCGAAAAGAATGTCGTCTGCCTCGTCGGCGACATCACCCTCCCGCTCTGTGGCCTCTCACCCGAGGACCTGGGGCGACTGGAAGAGGCGCGGCTGGAGGAGGTGTGGCATTCCGCGGCCAGCCTCGCGTATGAGAATCGCCACCGGGACAAAATCCATGCACACAATTGCATCGGGACGAGAAACATCCTGGAGGTCGCGCGGAAGGTAGGGGCCGAGAGGTTTGTCTATGTCTCCACCGCCTACACGGCGGGCACCCGGCGCGGAGTGATTCCCGAAGCGCTGCATCCGGAACCCACGGGCGGTGCCGCGGACTTCAACAACTACTACGAGGAGAGCAAGGCGCAGGCGGAGCGCGAGGTCTCTCGTGCCTGTGAGGAGGCCGGTCGCGCCTACAGCATCGTCCGTCCCTCGGTCATCATCGGCCCCAGCGCGAGCCGACGCAGCGGGGGGACGCGGTTCGGAATCTATGGCTTCGTGCGGGAGCTGTACCGGCTGCGCCGGGAGCTGGCGCAAGTCACGGACCCGCTGCGGCTGCTGGGTCACGAGGGCGCGGGCGTCAACATGGTGCCCGTGGACCACGTGGTGCTGGACATGCTCCGGCTGAGCGCCACCCGGTTCGAGGGCGGGCCGGTGCATCACCTGGTGGGGCCCGTGGAGCTTCCGGCCACGGGGATGGTGGACCGGATGTCCCATGCGCTCCGGCTGCCCATCCTCAGCTTCACCACGCACCGTGAGACGGAAGCGTCCCCGATTGAACAGCTGTTCGATTTGCGCGGCGCCTTCTACGCAAGCTACGGCCTGAACCCGAAGCGGTTCGCCCGCGCGCTCCCTCCGCACCCGCCGCTCTCCCTCGCGGACCTGGATGTCTACCTTTCGAGCTATCTCGCGGAGCTGGCGCGCGAGCGCGAAGGGCTGGTGTTCACCCCCGTGCAGGTTCGCGCCCCGGATGGGGCGGAGGTGTGTGCCTTCACCCGGGGGGACCCCGCGCGCCCGGTGCTGGTCCTCTGCAACGCCTACGCGATGCCCGAGGAGTTCCTGGCTCCGCTCGCGCAGCGGCTGGCCCAGAACTGGCGGGTGGTGACGTGGAACACCCGCTGGCTGCCCACGCCGACGCCGGACTTCAATCCCTCTCAGTGTGACTCCAGCGTCCATGTGGCGGACCTGATCGCCGTGCTCGACCGGCTGGGAATCTCCCGGGTGGAGACGGTGGTGGGCTGGAGCAGTGGCGCGCAGGTGGCGCTGCGCGCGCTGGCCGAACACCCCGAGCGGTTCGCGAGCGGCGTGCTGCTCAACGGGACGGTGTCGCTGGCGGCGACCGCGGACCACCCGATGACGTCCTTCGAGAAGAACCTCCGCCAGCTCTTCCCCCAGATTGCCGCCAACCCCCGGGTGGCGGAGCGCTACTGCAAGCTGATTTTCGGAGGCAGCCCCGGAGCCGAGGCGTCGAACAGCGAGGACCGGAAGGTGGTGGCCAGCGTCCTCACCTCCACGGACCCCCACCTGCTCTACATGACCAGCGTGCCGTTCCGCACGCCGTCCAGTCTCTTCCGATACGCGAACATGGTCTGCGCGCTCTTCCGCGAGCGGGAGGACGCCTGGACGTCCTCCGTGAAGCAGCCCGTGCTCGTCTTCGGAGGTGGAGCGGATGCCATCTCGCACCCGGACCAGGTGGCGCTCCTGGCCTCCCGGCTCGTCGGCGCGAAGACAGTGCTCCAGCCGACCGCGGACCACTTCTCCCATTTCTATGACGAAGGGATGGCCACCATGATTGAGGACTTCGCCCAGCACGCGCCCTCCGGGGCGCTTCCCGTGGAGCCTTCCGGGGATGGTTTCGCGCGCACCCTGGAGCGGCTGATTCACCTCTCCAACGCGGACACCTCCAATCCCTTTCGGGAGCTCGTCTGGGAGAAGTCCCTCCCCGAGGACCAGCCCTGGATGAGCCCGGAGCTGCTCTCCGTCCATGGCACGCCCTGGGCCCAGAAGCTGACGCAGGAGCAGCTCCTGCGGCTCAGCAAGTGGGAGTGCATCAACTTCTTCAGCCTGAACGTGACGGGCATCCGCGAGCTGCTCACGGAGATGATCAGTCGCATCCACACCCCCGGCTACGAGGTGTCCTCCGAATACCTCCACCACCTGGTGCTCGAGGAGAATGAGCACATGTGGTACTTCTCGCGGTTCTGCCTGACGTACGGCGGAAAGATATACAAGGACCGCCGCATCCGTTACGACACCTTCCCCGAGACGGACATCAAGGAGTTCCTGGCCTTCGCCACGGTGCTGGTGTTCGAGGAGATTGTCGACGGCTACAACAGCCACATGGCGAAGGACATGCGTCTGCCGCCCTTCGTGCGTGAAATCAACCGGCTGCACCACTCGGATGAGACACGCCACATCAGCTACGGGCGGTTGAACATCGAGCGGCTCCACCAGGGGCTGCGGGCGAAGCACGGCGTAGAGCGACTGCGGGACGTGGAGCGCGCGCTCAAGCGCTTCATGCTCACGTCGATGCAGAAGCTCTACAACCCGGACATCTACAAGGACGTGGGGTTGCCCGAGCCGCTGAAGCTTCGCAACGAGCTGCTGGCCCATCCCGAGCGCGTGGCCTTCAACGAGCGCATCCTCTCGAAGACAACGAGGTTCATGGTGAAGAAGGAAATCTTCACCGACGACCGGCTGTCCTGACCTGTCTGGGAGAGACACGCATGTCGCCCCATCACCTCTGCGGTTTGCTGGAAGAAGCCGAGCGCCATCATGGAGACCGTCTGTTCTTGTCTGACGACCGGTCCTCGCTCACCTATGCCCAGCTCGCCACGGCCACCCGGCGTCTGGGGGGCTGGCTTTCACGCCAGGGTTTCCGGCGGGGAGACAGGGCCGTCATCCTCACCCGCAACCGCGCGGAGGCGGCCCTGGCCGCGTTCGCGACGGCGCGGCTGGGCGGCATCTTCGCGGTGCTGCATGGCGCGATTCGCGAGCCGGGCCTGCGGAGGATTCTGGAGCAGGTGACGCCCACCGTGGCCTTCCTGGACGAGTCCACCGCGCACCTCGCGCCTGCCTTCGCCGACGTGCCCATCGTCTGGGTGGGGGAGGGCGCGGAGCCGGCCTCGGGAATGCGGCTGTCGCGCATCCTGGACAGCGAGCCCGCGGAGTGTCCGCCCTTCTCGGGTGTGGACGTGGATCCGGTCTGTCTCATCTACACGTCCGGCTCCACGGGAGCGCCGCGCGGCGTGACGCTCAGCCACGACAACATCCTCTTCGTGGTGGCCGCCATCCAGGAGCGGCTCCAGTACCGCGCCGAGGACGTGGTGGGCGTCTTCCTGCCGCTCTCGTTCGACTACGGCCTGTATCAGGTGTTCCTCGCCGCGCAGGTGGGGGCGGGCGTGTTCGTCGGGAGCGCGGAGCTGGCCGGGCCGGCGCTGGTCACCACGCTGGAGCGACAGCGGGTCACCGTGCTTCCCGGCGTGCCCACGTTGTTCGCCGCGTTGCTCAAGCTGCTCGGCCGGAGTGGGGCGGGCGCGCTCCGCTTGAGGGCGCTCACCAACACGGGCGCGCATCTGCCGGCCAGCCACGTGGAGCATCTCCGGCGTCAACTGCCGGGAGTCTCGGTGTTCCCCATGTATGGACTGACCGAGTGCAAGCGCGTCTCCATCCTCCTGCCCGAGGAGTTGGAGGCACACCCGGGCTCGGTGGGGCGCGCGCTGCCCGGCACGGAGGCGATGATTCTGGACGAGCAGGGCCATGTGCTTCCGCCAGGCGAAGTGGGGGAGCTGGTCATCCAGGGGCGCCACGTCGCGCTCGGGTACTGGCGGGCGCCGGAGGAGACCGCGCTGCGCTATCGCGTGCACCCGCGCGGGCTGGGCCGCGTGCTGTTCTCCGGTGACCTGTTCCGGATGGACGCGGAGGGCTTCCTCCAGTTCGTCGGGCGCCGGGACTTCCTCCTCAAGCGCCGGGGCTTCCGGATGCACCCGCTCGAAATCGAAGAGGTGGCCTGCGGGCTGCCCGGTGTCGCGGAGGCGGGCGTGGTGCAAGAGGCGCAGGTCGACCGGTTGCACCTCTTCGTCACCTCCCTCCCAGGCGCGCCGCCGCCGCGCGAGGCCGGGCTGCTCGATGCGCTCGCCAGTCGCCTGGAGCCCTACAAGGTTCCGGACCAGGTGCACTGGGTGCCAGAGCTGCCGAGGACGGCCAACGGCAAGCTGGACCGGGCGGCCCTCGCGAGTCTGCTGACGGCGGGAGGACAGCCATGAGCGCGCCGATGAGTCCGCACCTGGCGGCTCGGGCCGCGGCATGGTTGGAGATGTACGGCTCGCCCCTCTACGTCTACGACCTGGGGGACGTGGAGCGGCGCACGCGCGAGCTCATGTCCGTCCTGCCAGAGGGCAGCCGGGTGTTGTTCTCGCTCAAGGCCAACCCGCTTCCGGCGATGGCGGAGGCGCTCTGCCGGCTCGGCTGCGATGCGGAGGTGTCGTCGCCTGGAGAGCTGGCGGTGGCGGTGGCCGCGGGCTTCGCTCCGGAGCGGGTGCTCTACTCCGGCCCGGGCAAGAGCGCCGACGAGGTGCGTGGGGCGCTCGGCGCTGGCGTGACGCGCTTCTCCGCCGAGTCGTGGACGGACCTGGAGCGCATCGACCGGGCCGCGCGAGCCGCTCGGCTTCGGGCGCGAGTCCTCCTGCGCGTCAACCCGGATGCGCCTCCCGTGGCCCGGCTGGCGATGAGTGGCGTGAGCAGCCAGTTCGGTCTCGACGAGGCGGAGTGGCGCGAGGGCCGCGCACGCGTGGCCGCGCTCGGTGCCGTCGAGCTGATGGGGTTGCACATCTACCAGGGCACCCAGCTCGCGGATATTCCCGCGCTGCTCTCCGCGCTGCGGGTGGCGCTGGAGGTGGGGGAGTCGCTCTCCAGTGCGTTCGAGCTCCCCTTCCAGGTGATGGACCTGGGAGGCGGATTCCCCTGGCCCTTCGCCACGCCCGGTGTCGGACCGGAACTGGCGCCCCTGCGCGAGCCGCTCGCGCAACTGGCCGCGGAGCGACGGAGGACCGCGTCCGCTTCGCTGTGGTTCGAGTCGGGGCGTCGCCTCTGCGGCTCCTCGGGCACGCTCTGGTCGACGGTGATGGACGTGAAGCGCTCGAAGGGTAAGCAGTACGTCGTCCTCGACAGTGGCATCCACCACCTGGGCGGCATGTCGGGTCTGGGGCGGGTGCCGCTGGTCGGCATCGGCGTCGCGCGGGCGGGCGGGGAGGTGGAGCCCGGAGTGCTGGAGGAGGTCAACGTGGTGGGGCCGCTGTGCACGCCGCTGGATTGCTTCGCACGCAATCTCAAGCTGCCGCCGCTCCGGGTGGGAGACAGGGTGTTCATCCCCAACGTTGGAGCCTATGGGGCGACCGCGAGCCTCACGGGGTTCCTGAGCCGGCCGCCGCCGTTGGAGCTGGCCCACCGGGACGGGGAGGTCATCGCGGTGCACCGGCTGCGCTGGGGACACGAGCCCCACACGCGCTTGCCCATCCAAGGGTCGCTTTCGTCGGAGGAGACACGATGAATACGGACGAGGTGAGGACCAGGCTCATCGAGGTGCTTCGCGAGTTCCTTCCCCGCGTGGCGCCCGACGAGCCGGTGGAGATGGCGCGCCCCTGCAACGAGATGGGGCTGGACTCGATGAACGCCATCAATCTGATGCTCGCGCTCGAGGGAGCGTTCGAGATTTCCTTCCCGGACGCGCTCCTCACCGCGGAGACCTTCCACTCCCCGGCGAGCCTGGAGACCATCGTCCATCAACTGCGCGGCGCCGCCCAGTGAGCTCGCTCCGCGCCGTCCCAGAGAAGGTGGAGCCGGCGCGGCCGGTGAAGGAGGCGGCCCCCTCCTCACCGGCGCGCACCCCCGTGGCGCGCGAGCAGCGGGTGTCCTCGGCGGTCGACCGCTGGCGCAAGCGCGAGGCGCAGGACTCGAGAATCGAGGCGGCCAAGGCGTTGGGGCAGCAGCTCCGGGCGCGGTCCTGGGAGGCCCCGCCCACGCCCCACCAGCGCGAGGCGGAGCAGTACCGCGCCAGCATTGGCAAGACACTGCTCCAATTGGGCGTCTGGATTTTCGGGGCCCTGTGGTTGCTGGTGAGAATCGGCGCGGACGTGCTCCGGCGGCGAGACTCCATCCAGTCGCGAGGCCAGCACCTGCGGCGCCTGATTGAGCGAGCGGGGGGGACGTGGATCAAGCTGGGCCAGCAGATGGCCATCCGCGTGGACCTGCTCCCGTATCCGGTGGCGCAGGAGCTGGAGAAGATGCTCGACGCCGCGCCGCCCATTCCCTTCTCCCAGGTACGCGAAATCGTCGAGCGGTCCCTCCAGCGGCCGATAGCAGAGGTGTTCTCCGAGTTGAGCGCGGCGCCCGTGGGCTCCGGCTCCGTCGCCTGTGTCTACCGCGCGGTGTTGCATGGCGGGGAGGAGGTGGCGGTGAAGGTCCGCCGGCCCGGGGTCGGCTCGCTCTTCGCCGCGGACATGCGCGCGCTGGGGTGGATTCTCGGGCTCGCGGAGCTGTGGTTCGTTCCTCCCGGCTACTCGCGCCAGTTGCTCCACGAGCTGAGCACCATGCTCTACGAGGAGCTCGATTTCGTCCGGGAGGCCCGCTACACGGAGCTCTTCCAGGACCGGATGGACAAGCTGGGCCAGCGCTTCGTGCGCTCGCCGCGCGTGTATGGCGAGCTGTCCAACCACGAGGTGCTGGTCACCGAGTTCGTCTCCGGCATCTGGCTCAAGGACCTCATCTCCGCGGCCGAGCGCAAGGATGAGCCGGGGCTGTCGTCGCTCGCCACGCTGGGCATCGTGCCCCGCAAGGTGGCCCGCAGGCTGCTCAAGATTGCCCGCCTCTGCGCCCAGGAAGGGCTCTTCTTCCACGCGGACCTGCACCCGGCGAACGTGATGGTTCAACCGGACAGCCGGCTGGTGCTCATCGACTTTGGGTCCTGCGGTGCCTTCACGGCGAGGGAGCGCCGGGTGTGGCGCGAAATCGCGGACGCGCAGGCGAACGAGGACGTGGGGCGGATGGTGTCCGCGGTGCTCGCGCTGCTTGAACCCCTGCCCGCGGTGGACGTGGAGGAGTTCTCCCGCAAGCTGGAGGGCATCTTCTGGCAGGACCTCTATGCGAACAAGAGTCGCACCTCGCGCTGGTGGGAGCGCACCTCCGCCAACCTCTGGATAGGGTTCTTCAAGCTGGCCCAGGAGTACAGGGTCCCGATGAACCTCAACACCTTGCGGATGATTCGCTCCACCATGCTCTCCGACAGCCTGGCGGCCCGGTTGGAACCCCGCATAGACCATTATCGGGAGTACCGCCGGTACGAGGTGCAGCTCGGCCGACGGATGCGAGAGCGATTGAACCGGAAACTGGACAGTCTGTCCGAGGACCGCTCGTTCATTCGCTACGAACAGTTCTACGAAGCGGCTGTGGCCGGCTTCTATCGAGTCCAGCGCTTCCTCGACTCCTCGACCTATCGGTTCGCGGTGACGGAGCGGACCGTCTCTTTCGCCCTGTCGCAGGCGCTGCGGGCGGGGAGCTGGCTGTTGCTGGGGGCGCTGACGGTTCGCGTGGGGGCGGCGGTGGTGGGAATCACCCGGCGAGGGCAGGGTGCGGGCGAGGCGTTCGCCACGGAGGTGTTGTCTGGCCAGGCCTGGAGCCAGACGCTGCTCAGTCCCCTGTTCCTGGGCGCGGTGCTGCTTGCCTTGGCGGTGACGCTGCGAGGCATCAGCTTCAGGCTCTCGGATAAGGACCGAGAAGCGGGCTCACGCACCGCGCTCTGACTGGCCCGCACGTGGGCGGCAGGGCCCGGACAACATGAAGGGAGAATACTGATATGACAATTGAATCCCCGAACGGCATCAGCTCCATTCCCGTCGTCATCGACATGGGCAAGCAGCGGAACAAGAAGCTCAAGGACCTCAAGCGAGGCCGAGGCGCGCTGATGCTCGAAGTGGGCGAGGCCCTGAACGAAGTCCGGGACAGGCTGGGCGAAGAGGCCTTTGGCAAGCAGTTGGTCCCCGTCGTCCTCATCTACCGGAAGCAGGCCAAGAAGAAGAAGCGGGGTGGGCTGTCGCTGCCGTTCATGCCCCCCTTCATGCCCTGAACCCACGCAGTGGACTCGAGGAGCGAAAGTCATGAGCATTCCAGGCAAGGAAGTGACCACCGAGACGGCCGTCAGGGTGGATGGCAACGGTGGACAGATGGTCGCGACCGAGGTGGTGATTGAACGCACCCGTTCGCAGGGCAAGAAGAAGAAGCGCAAGACGAGCAAGGGGTTGAAGAACCTGGACAAGGCGCACGACAACGCGAGTCGTGCGATGGAGCACCTGTCCGCGTCCGTCTCCGACGGGCTGAAGACCTATCGTCGGGAGCAGAAGGCCTCGGCCGAGAAGAAGAAGGACGGCGCCCTGCGAGACTTGATGAAGAACTCCGGCAAGGCGGCGAGCGATTCCTTGAAGACCTTGAGCAAGGTGCCTCTCGACCTCACCCGGACCATCGACAACAAGCGCAACCGCAAGCAGGTGCGGGCCGTCGCGCGGTTCATCGCCGGCCCGCTGGGTCGCTAGCGCGCTTACGGCCCTAGCCCTGCTGTGCGGGCTGGAGCCGTGTCGCGGGCTCGTGGGCCAGCCGGGGCGACGTCTGCTGGAGGAAGTCCCGGACGACGGCCACCGTCTGGATGGGGTCTTCCTCCATGGGCACATGCCCCAGTCCTTCCATCATCACCAGACGGGACTGGGGGATGCGCGACTGGAACTGCCGCGCGTACTTGGGGAGGATCCACTCGTCGCGGCTGCCCCAGAGGATGAGCGTGGGGACCTTTATCTCCGACAGCCGCGCCTCGAGTGACGGGTCCCCGTCCTTCTGGGCGAAGCGCTGCCGGGTGGCCTCGCGATTGCCCTCGCGCAGGAGCATGTCCACGTAGAGGTCCACGGTCTCCGGTGTCACCCGCCGGGGGTCGCCATACGTGCCCTTCACGGTGCGCTTCACCATGAAGCGCGGGGTCGTCCAGCGGACCACGCGGCTGAGCACGGGCGTCTCGTAGAGCCGCAGGGAGAACGGTATCGGCTCGTCGCGCCGCAGGCCGAAGGCGTCCACCAGGATGAGCCGCTCCACCTTCTCCGGATGGACCACGGTGTAGCGCCAGGCGAGGCCGCCCCCCATGGAGTTTCCGCCCAGCGTGAAGCGCTTGAGCCCCAGGGCCGACACGAAGGCGTCCAGCCAGGCGACCTCCTCCAGCGGACTGTAGCGATTCTGGGGGTCCGGCCCGGTGAGGCCCTGCCCCGGCAGGTCCATGGTGATGACCCGGTACTCGCGCGTCAGCGCGTCCATCCAGCCTTCCCAGGTGTGCAGCGATGCGTTGGAACCGTGGAGCAGCACGAGGACCGGGCCGGTGCCCTGGTCCCGGTAGTGCGTCCGCAGGCCGTCGACGTCGATGAACTTCGACGGCTTGCGTGCGCGTCGTGCCTCGATTTCGCCCGCGGGGCGGTCCCGTCGAACCGCCAACGCGAGGGCCGCGCCCCCCGCAAGACCCAGACCGATCGCCCACTTCGCCGCGCGATTCATGAAGCCTCCGAGCGCGCCCGGTCCTCGTCACGAGTCCCGTTCATGCGCGCGCGGAAGCTAGGTCCGTAGACTCAGCCGCAGAAGTACGTCACCGGCCTGTCTGTCCATCTGCTCAAGTATCTGCGCCGCGGTGGGAATGTCTCGCATCAAGCCCGCGGCCTGTCCGACGGGGGTGTGTGCGATGCTGTAATCGCCCGCGGCCAGCGCGGCCTGGAACTTCGCGCGCTCCTCGTCAACGACGGCCAGCAGCTCCTCCTCGCGACCGGACCAGCGCTCCGTCATCGTGTTCTGGAGGGCGCGGAAAGTGTAATCCGGTGGCCAGTGCAACCCGCGTAGGATATCGAACACGATGGAGCGGTCCGTCTGGTCTCCTGTCAAACGAACGGCCATCTCCTTGGAGGCGCTGTTCCCCAGCGACTCGCGGCTGGCCCACAGCCGGGAGCCCACCAGCGCGCCGTCCGCGCCCAGCGCGAGCGCCGCCGCCAGCCCCCGCCCATCGGCGATGCCTCCGGCCGCGAGCAGGAGCGTGTCCGGTGAGCGCGCGGCGAGGATGTCGGCGACCTCGGGGACCAGGGTGATGGTGGCCCGGTTGGTCATGCCATGGCCGCCCGCCTCGCTGCTCTGCGCGACGATGATGTCCGCACCCGCCTCCAGGGCGAGGTCCAACTGGGCGAGTCGCTGAATCTGGCAAATCAGCGCCGCACCCGAGGCCTTGATTTTCGCGGCGTAGGGGCGGGGATCTCCAAAAGACAGCATGAAGGCGCGCGGCTTGTGGGAGAGCGCCGCATCGAGGACCTGGGGATTCTTGTCGAGCGACCAGGTGATGAGGCCGCCGCCCACGACGGCGTCACCGGCGAGGGCATGTTCCCTGGCAATCCAATCGGCGTCGCCGTAGCCCCCGCCAATCAGGCCCATCGCACCGGCACGACTGACGGCTCCCGCCAGGAGCCCGCCGGCCACCAGGGCCATGGGTGCGCAGACGATGGGATACTTCAGCTCGAAGCGTTCGGTGAAACGAGTCTTCATGATGAGGCACCGGGGGTCGGGGACACTGGCGCTCATAGGCCAATGTTGACGAGGCCGACAAAGGCCCCACGGTGCCGGTTGTTTATTGGCTGATACGTCGATGCCTCGCGCGAAATGTCTCGCCAGCCCCAACAGGGCTACAGCATCCACCGCCAGGACAGCCCCGCCAGGGTGGTGTAGCCCACCACGGAGCGCTCGATGCGTCCTTCGGGCGAGAGGAAGAACACCGTGGGGAACATGTTCACCCGCCATGCCTGCTGAAGCGAGTCGTCGCCGAGCAGCACCGGGTAGTCCACCGCATGCTCTCGCGCGAAGCGTCGCACGGCCTCTTCGTCTTCGTACGCCAGCGCCACGGACACCACGTGCGCCGAGTCTCCCGCGAGCCGCCGCAACTGCGAGAGGTTGGAGGACTCCGCGCCGCACACGCCACACCAGGGCGCCCAGAAGGCGAGCACCACGGGTTTGCCGCGCAGCGACTGAAGCGACACCGTCTCGCCTTCCAGCGTGCGCAGCGTGAAGTCCGGCGCCGGAGCGCCCGAGCCTGGAAGGTGTCGCGTCTGCCAGGCGGCCACCGCCACGAAGACGAGCGCGAGCAACACCAGGTCCACGCCCCACCGCACCCACCAGCGCTGACGCGCTCGCGCCCATGCGGCACGCACGTTGGCCAGTGCTCCGGACCCGCTTTGCATCCAAGACCTCCACACACACCGTGCCGCGCGAGCGCCAGGGCTCACGCGGCACCGAATCATCCCGCCACCGTCAGGGCCCCTCCGGGTGGAAGGACCCTGACGCGGCTCAGCTCACGTCAGGAGGGACTTGGCAGCTCCTCGGGTTCCCAGGGCGCGGTCCTCACGCTCTCCCCATCGCTCCGGTGGGTGCGTCCCAGGGACTTGCCCACCGCGTGGCCCGCGCGCTCCAGGGCCCGGTCCACCGCCCCGGCGAAGCTCGCGTCCACGGCCTCCGCCGCGAGCTGCCCGCCCTGCTCGAGCTGGACCGTCACCTTGGCCACCTTGTCCACGCCGCCGCGTGGGCCGTTGATGTCCTCCAAGCGCACCATGACCTCACGAACCCTGTCGGACAGTCTCCCCATCGCGAAGCGCGCGCGGCGCTCCACGTGGTGACGCAGGGTGTCAGTGAGGGTGAAGTGTCGGGCTCGGATTTCGATTCGCATCCTCGGCTCCTTCTGGCCCACCATGGGCCTATCTCCTATCTGCAGGCCCGGGAGTTTCTGCGCCAATAGGAAAAGCCCCGGAGGACCCTCGAAAAAACGAAGGGTTCCGGGGCGGAATGAGGACGCGCGACGCGCTGTTCGCCCTTTACGGGCCGCCGCTCTTCGCCGCGGCCGGAGGCGCCTTCGCGGGCGGAGCCACGGGCTTGCTCGCGTCCTCGGGGGGCGTCGTCGCGGGCGCGGCTTCCGCCGTCGCCGGCTTGTTCTTCGGCGGCATGGGCACCAGCGGCTTCTCTGGCTCGATTTTCGCGCCGATGCGCACCTGCTGCTCCACCATGCGAGACCACAGCGACGCCTTGGTGCTCACCAGCGCGTTGTCCGCGAGCACCAGCGTCCGGGTGTCCTGGGCCCGGCGGTAGATGCGCGGCCCCACGTCCGGCTGCGCCGGGTCCGAGTCGCTCACCTGCACCTGCTCCTGCACGCCGATGCCCGCCTCGCTGAAGGACAGCGATGACGTCAGCTCGAACTTGCGGGTGAGGTTGTTGGGCAGCTTGAAGGTCAGCTCGCGCGACAGCGGGAACCACGCCGCGCCCAGACATGTGCGCTCCGGGTTGGACACCGACTCCGTGAAGAAGCGGTTGCGCCGCAGCGGCATGATGCGCGCGTGCCGGCGGCACACGTCCGTGCCGTCCGTGGTGCAGGCGTCGCCCTCCGCGACGAGGACATCCGTGCCACCCACGCGCTCCAGCCGCAGCTTCGCGTTCTTCGGCATGGAGCGCAGCGAGCCCAGCGCCTCCACGCGGAAGCCCAGCTCCGTCGTCTCCACCAGCGCCACCGGCCCCAGGGCCTCGCCGTTGGTGAAGCGCCGCGTAATCACCCACGCCAGCCGCTGGCCGGCCTGGAGTGTCTCCAGCACCAGGTCCTCCTCGGTGAGCTTCTGCGACGGCGGAAGGGGCAGGGCGTCGGGGCCGGCCTCCACGCACTCGTCGGCGGTCGGGTCCTGCCACCACACGGGCGCGCCCGCGCAGTCCACCGCGGGGTGCGGAGCCGTGCCGGCGTCCTTGTCATAGCCGTGCAGAAGCAGGGCGAACCAGGTGTCCGGCGTGGGGAACGAGCGTGCGTTGGGGCCCGCCTCGGCGAAGCACATCGCCGGCTTGGGCACGCTGGCGCAGCCGGCCAGAAGGGACAGCGCGACACCGCAGACCTGAAGCGTTCGTTTCATGGGTTCTCAGGCCTCGGCGAACCGGAGGTCCCAGTCGCCTTCCGCGGTGAGGGCCACGTGCAGCTTGGGGGGCACCGCGCCGCCCACCAGGTGCTGCAACAATTCGCGGGAGAGCACGGGCATCAGCGAGCCCTGGAGGATCTGCTCCATGTTGCGCGCTCCCATCTCCGACTCCGTGCACCGGCGCGCCAGCTCGTCCAGCAGCTCCGGCGCCAGCGTCGTCTCCACGTCGTGGGCCTCGCGCAGCCGGCCCACCAGCTTGTTCAGCTTCATCTCGGCGATCTGCCGCATGACGTCGCGCTGCACCGGACCGAAGGGCACCACCGTCATGCGCGCCAGCAGCGCGGGCTTGAAGTGCTGGCTCAGCGTGGGGCGGATGGCCGTGAGCACCTGCTCCGACGAGGGCTCCAGCCCGTCCTCGAACATCTTCATCACCCGGTCCGAGCCCAGGTTGCTGGTGAGGATGATGACGGTGTTCTTGAAGTCCACCGCGCGGCCCTCTCCGTCCGTCAGCATCCCCTTGTCGAACACCTGGTAGAAGAGGTTCATCACCTCCAGGTCGGCCTTCTCGCACTCGTCCAGCAGCACGACGGAGTAGGGCCGCTGCCGCACCGCTTCCGTGAGCAGGCCGCCCTCGCCGTAGCCCACGTAGCCCGGCGGCGAGCCGATGAGCCGGCTCACCGTGTGCTTCTCCTGGAACTCGCTCATGTTGAGCGTCGTCATGAAGCGCTCGCCGCCGTAGAGCGACTCGGCCAGCGCCAGCGCCGTCTCCGTCTTGCCCACGCCGCTGGGCCCCACGAAGAGCATCACGCCAATCGGCGCGTCCGGGTTGCGGATGCCCGCCTGGGAGATGCGGATGATTTCGCCCACCTTCTTGAGCGCCGCTTCTTGTCCACGCACGCGGGTGCGCAGCCGGTCCTCCAGGTTCAGCACGGCCTCCAACATGTCACCGCGCATCTTCCCCACCGGCACGCCCGTCCAACCCGCGACGACGCGCGCGACGATGTCCGCGTCCACGTCCGAGTGCACCAGCGGGAACTCGCCGCGCGCCGCCGCGAGCGACTTCGCCGCCGCGTCCACCGCTTCCTTGAGCGCCGCGGGCTCGGCACCCGGGGCAGGCTCTCGCAGCGCCTTGCGAGCGTTCATCAGCGCGACGACGGCCGCGCGCTCCGTCTCCCAACGCGCGTGCAGCGAGGCCCGCGAGTCCTGGGTGGCGCGCAGCTTCGCCTCCGCTTCGGCCAGTGCCTCCTGCGCGTCCTCCCCACCTTCACCGTCGGCCAAGTCCCGCTTGAGCGCGTCGCGCTCGCGCTCCAGGCCGGAGATCTCCTGCTCCAGCGCCACCAGCTCCTCGGGCCGCGTGGACAGCTCGATCTTCACGCGGGCAGCCGACGTGTCGAGCAGGTCCACCGCCTTGTCCGGGAGCTGCCGGCCGGAGATGTACCGGCTGGACAGTCGCACGGCCGCGGTGACGGCCTCGTCGCGGATGGTGACGCCGTGGGACGCCTCATACGTGGGGCGCAGGCCGCGCAGCATCAGCTCCGCGTCCGCCTCGCTGGGCTCGTCCACCTTCACCGGCTGGAAGCGCCGCTCCAGCGCCGCGTCCTTCTCGAAGTACTTCTTGTACTCGGCCCACGTCGTCGCGGCGATGGTGCGCAACTCGCCCCGCGCCAGCGCGGGCTTGAGCAGGTTGGCCGCGTCGCTGCCGCCCTGCGAGCCACCCGCGCCGATGATGGTGTGCGCCTCGTCGATGAAGAGGATGATGGGCGTGGGGGACGCCTTCACCTCGGCGATGACGGCCTTGAGCCGGTTCTCGAACTCGCCGCGCACACCCGCGCCGGCCTGGAGCAGGCCCAGGTCCAGGCCGAGCAGGTCCACGTTGCGCAGCGCCTCCGGCACCTCGCCCCGCACAATGGCCCAGGCCATGCCCTCCACGAGCGCCGTCTTGCCCACGCCCGGCTCGCCAACCAGGATGGGGTTGTTCTTCCGGCGGCGGGAGAGGATGTCGACCATCTGCCGGATTTCGCGGTGACGGCCGAAGATGGGGTCGATCTTCCCCTCGCGCACCCGCCCGGTGAAGGACGTCGCGAAGCGCTTGAGCGCCTCGTCACCCCGGCCTCCCGGCGCACCCGCCGCGCCGCCACCCGAGCCGCTCGCCGCGCCGTCGGCCGTGGTGACCTCCACGTTCTCCGGCGAGGGCTGCAGCAGCACGTCCAGCGAGCCCAGCAGCTCGTCGCGGGAGATGGCGTCCAGCTCGGGGAAGATTTCCGCGGTGTAGCGCGAGCGGCGGGTGATGAACTGGACGAACAGGTGCCCCGAGCGCAGCCGCGTCGCGCCGTGCTCCACCGAGGCCAGGAGCCACGCCTCCTCGAACCACTGGAAGAGCGTCTCGGAGAAGACGGGCCGCCCCGCGTTGCCGGCGCGCAGGCCCTGCAGGGCGCGCTCCATGCTGGTGGCCAGGTGCCGCTTGTCCACCCCGAAGTGGTGGAGCAGGCGCGCCACGTCCGAGTCCTCGGGCTCCAGCATCTGCGCCAGCATGTGCTCGGGGACGATTTCGTAGAACCGTCCCGCGCTCGCGCGAGCAACCGCCGCTTCCAACAGGCGGGTGGAGGTGGGCGTCAGGCGACGGACAAGCGCTTTCGGATCGACGCGAATGGGAGCCCCCAAGCTGTGACAACGGTGGTCGACGGTATACCGGGCGGCTGTTACGCCGTAAATCCCCGCACCCCGGGGCCGCCCATCCCGGAGCGTCTCATCTCACGACGGGAACACTCAGGTGTGTCTGCTGGCTGGAGCCCAGCCAGGTGTCGCGGCCGAGCTGGCTCGGCTCCTTGCGAGACAGCCGGAACTGCTGACGCACCCCTTCGGTGAGACCCAGCTCCAGATCATACTCCAGCGGGTCCCGGACGAAGAGCGACACCACCTCCCGCACCAGCGGTAGCAGGTCTCCATCCGGCATCAGCCGCTTGTAGGCGCGCGGCGGCAGCGGGCTGATGTGCAGCTGAATCTTCCCCGTCCGGTCGAACGCCTTGCCCCCCAGCAGCATGTTGCGGCCGAGCTGATGGTTGGCCCGCCCCAACTGCACCCGCGCGTCGATGTCCACCCAGCGGCCCACGAACTGCCGCACCGACACCTTCGCGCCCTCCAGGTCCTCGTTCAGCACGTCCTGGAGCGCGACCTCCAACTGCTCCGCCGTGCGGGAGCGGCTGGCGAGCAGCGGGGCGATGCGCAGGAGGCGCCAGGTCGGCAGGCCTCCCTTGCGGGGCTGCTCGTACGTGTCGAAGCCGCCCAGGGCGAGCAGCCGCCGGGACCACTGGTCCGTGAAGGACGTGTCCGTCTCGCTGGTGATGCGGTACTTCGACTCGATTCGATACAGCAGGGACAGGAGCCGGTGGTGGAACAGGTCCAGGAACTCGCGTCGCACGGGTGCGTCCGGGTCCTCCTGCGCGACTTCCTCGGCGATGTAGTGGGGCAGGGGGCTCACCGCGCCCGTCAGTCCCAGAAAGCGCGTCACCACCTCGAACAAGGGGCGGCGTGAGGACGGGTCCTCCGGCCGCACCGGCACGTAGCGCAGCGTCACCTCGCTGACGTCGCCGGAAGGGAACCCGAGCGATGGGTCATGCCGGAAGCGGATCATCTCCTCGTTGACGGGCCCGGGCCCGCCCACGCGCACCGCGTCCTTGGTCAGCCGCTCCAGGTAGGCCACCAGCGGGAAGAAGCCCACCCGGGGCGCCGCCTCGGCCAGCTTCCGGGCCTCTTCTACAAGAGCGTCTGAGAGCCGTTCCTCGGAAGCCACATGTACTCCGTCTGCGAGGGGTGGAGGCGGATGCTCAGCTCGTTGAAGGAGTTGATGGTGACGTGGGACGCGAGCAGTTCCTCCAGCACGCAGCCGAAGAGGAACGAGTCCCCCACGCCCATGAAGTTCTCCTCGTCCAGGTCCACCCGGGTGCGGTGGCCTCGCAGCGGCGCGCCCTCCAGGAAGCGCGTGACGGGTTTGGTCTCCACCGCGCGGATGGCGTTGATGCGCAGGCGGCTGGCGCGCGCGGCCAGGTTGTCGGTGAGCGAGTGGAAGTTGTACAGGTCCATCAGCCGCCGCAGCGCCGCCGCGTCCGCGAGCGAGTGCTGGTTGATGGCCAGATGGGACAACAGCCGCCAGTGCAGCTCCGCGCCCAGCGGCGCGCGCGCGGGCCGGCTCACCGGGGAGATGTTCTTGAACTTCGCCTGGGTGGGGCTGGCGGACGTGGACTCCGTCAAGTCACCCACTTGGAGGCGCGACGGCAACGTGCGGTTGGTGCACGTCAGGTCGATGGAGAGCGCCTCCTCGGCCCCGAGCACCGGCGCCACGTCGCGCGGGGTCTCCAGGGTGATGTACATGTCGATGCCTTCATCCAACGGCGAGTGCATGCGCCGCAGCCGGTAGAAGGACTGCTCCGCGTCGCCGCCCGCCGTATGGCTGAACTCGAAGAAGGGCCGGTAGCCGCGCCGCTCGTTGCGGCCCGACTGGAGGCCCGTCACCGAATCCACGGAGTACACCTCCGCGTGGTTGGGTGGCAGGTCCGCGGCGCGCAGCAGGTGTTCGCGGTCCAGCGCGTGGTGGAGGACGGGGTTGGCCGGGGCGCTGAAGAGATTGACCACCGGAGCGCAGTGCAGCCGGAACATCTCCCGGTGGATGCGCGCGTCCAGGGGCGGTGGCCGCTCCAGGTGGAAGGCGATTTCGAACCGGTCCTCACGGACGCTCATCGCCGCCGCGTCCAGGTTCTTCACGTCGAAGAACAGGAACTTCTCCGGCAGCGTCAGGTACTCCTGCAACAGCCGGTAGCCCTCGCTCGCTCGCGGCCACGGCAGCAGGCGGAAGTCGCGCTGGAAGCCCACCGCTTGGAGGGAGCCCGCGGGCAGCTTGATTCCGTCGCCCTGTGAGGACGCGCCGCGCACCCGCACCTGTCCGCAGTAGCGCAAGAGACACAGCAGCACCACGGCGGAGGCGGACAGCTCTCCGTGGATGAACAGGCGCAGGCCCTGCTGGCGGAAGACCTCGGCGCGGCCCTGCTCCGTCGTCTGGAACGACAGCCGCAGCACGGGGGAGGTAATCGACGAGCGGTCCAGCATCGCGTCGGTGAGCTGCACCGGCAGCAGGTCCACGTCCGTCGTGGTGCGGAAGACGCAGCGGGTACCGTCGATGGGCTGCGAGGCGACCTCCGCCCCGGCGGCCAGCTTCGAGCGGCCGCGCAGCGCGCGCAGGTGCGGGGAGAACTCGACGATGGACGCGGCGGGCAGGGGGCGCAGGTAGTGCGGCAGCAGGAGCTCCGTCAGCCCATGCACCAGCTCCGGCACGTCGTCGTCCACGCGCTCGCGGATGCGCGCCGTCAGGAAGGCGAAGCCCTCCAGCAGCCGCTCCACGTCCGGGTCCGCGCCGCGCTCCACCAGCAGGCCCGCCAGCGACGGGTTGGCCAGCCCGAAGGCCCGCCCCATCTCCCGCAGGTACGTCAGCTCGCTCAGGTAGTACTTGCTGAACATCCTCGCCCTCCGCCCAACACCCCGCGGTTCACCACAGGTCCACGCGCCCGCCCGGGTTCATCTGCGTGTGGAAGCGCACCGTGCCTTTTCGCGTGCGCGTCGCCAGCTGCGCGGTGATGTCGAACCGCAGCGCCGTCGGATCATCCGGGTCCGGCGAGTGATTCACCACCACGCTCTTCAGTCTCGGCTCGAAGTCCTGGATGGCCGTGCGGATGGACTGCGCCATTCGCGGCACCGCCGATGGGTACGTGTGGACGATGTCGTTCAAGTCCAGGATGCCGAAGGCCGGTGAGGCCACGGACTCACCCTTGCGCGTGTTGAGCAACGCGCGAAGGTGCTCCGCGATGGACTCCACCACGTCGCCGGGTGGGGCGAGCGCGCCATTGCCTTCGGCGATACGTGACAACAAACCTCGGGAGCCCATGCGTGTCTTTTATTGAGGCCACCCCCGGCCGCCCGTGTCGATTGCGCCACGGACGACCGGTGGAGGAGCACGCATCAGCGCTGGGTGTCCCAGGTGTCCTCGTGCGTCTGGCCGCCGTTGCTGTACGTCCAGTTGATGGTGTGGAAGACGATGTTCAGCTCCTCGAGCGGAGGGCTGTTGGAGCTGGTCGGCACGAACGCATCCGGCACGAACTGCTTGATGCTGTTGATGCGCGCCTTCTTGATGGACGTCGTGTAGAACTGCTCGGTCGTCCCGTCGCCAGAGGGGTTCGGGCGGAAGAACTTGAACGTCGCCTCGATGACGGTGTTCTCGCACAGCGCCTTCATCAGCAGCGGCGAGGCCTTGTCGATGCGCTTGCGGATGGTGATGCCCTCGTACTGACGGCGACCCACGGCCAGGCCCGAGCCCGCCTCACGAGCGGTGAACACCTTCTGCTCGTAATAGATGGCCTCGATGGCGCCCTCGCGGCCGAGGCTCGTCTGGGTGCTCTCACCCGCGATATCCTGCCCGTTTGCCTTCAGGTACACGAAAACTGATTCAGCCATGGAACCAACCTCTTTGCTGTGCGCGCGAAGGCGCGCGGGTGGCCCAGGCTCATTTCGAGCCTGGGAGTGGAGCCCACAGAATAGCTGATCTCAACGACACACGGTGAAGCGGGTCCATCACTCCTTGTCCAACTTACCCACCAAGGACAGGGTGAACGACGCACCCATGTACTTGAAGTGGGGGCGCACCTGCAGGCTGCAGCGGTACCAGCCGGGCTGACCTTCCACGTCCTCGACGACGACGCGCGCGGCCTTCAGCGGGCGGCGCGAGCGCACGGCGGGCGCCGGGTCGTCCATGTCGGAGATGTACTGGCTGAGCCAGTGATTCAGCTCACGCTCCAGGTCGGCCTTCTCCTTCCAGCTGCCAATCTGTTCGCGCTGCAGCACTTTGATGTAGTGCGCGAGGCGCGTCATGATGAACATGTATGGCAGCTGCGTACCCAGACGGTAGTTCGTCTCAGCGGCCTTGCCCTCCGGGGTGTTGCCGAAGAACTTGGGCTTCTGGGTGGAGTTGGCGCTGAAGAACGCCGCGTTGTCGGAGTCCTTGCGGAACACCAGGCCGATGAAGCCTTCCTCGGACAGCTCGTACTCGCGCCGCTCGGTGAGCATGACCTCGGTGGGAATCTTGGTCTGGATTTCCCCCATGGCCTCGTACTGGTGCAGGGGCAGGTTCTCCACCGCGCCGCCGGACTGGGGACCGATGATGTTCGGGCTCCAGCGGAACTTGGCGAAGGAGTCCGCCACGCGCGACGTCAGCGCGACGGAGGCATGGCCCCACAGGTACTTCTCGTGGCTGCCGACGACGTCCTCGGTGAAGTTGAAAGCCTTCACCGGCACCGTCTTCTCGCCATAAGGCAGACGCAGCAGGAAGCGCGGCAGGGCCAGGCCCACATAGCGCGCGTCCTCGCTCTCGCGGAACGAGTGCCAGCGCGCGTACTGCGGACCCTCGAACAGGGACTTGAGGTCCTTGAGGTCCGGCAGCTTCAGGAAGGTAGGCTCACCGAAGGTCTCCGGCGCGGTGTTGGCGATGAACGGCGCGTGGGCCATGGCGGCCACCGACGCGCACTTGCGTAGAAGCTCCATGTCCTGCGGGCCCACGCCGAAGTCGTAGTTGGCGGAGATGATGCCGTAGGGCTTGCCACCGAAGACGCCGTACTCGTTGGAGTACACGAGCTTGTACAGACCGCTCTTCACGACCTCGGGCGCGTCCTCGAAGTCCTTCTGCAAGTCTTCCTTGGAGACGTTGAGCATCTCCACGCGGGTGTTCTCGCGGAAGTCCACGCGGTCCACCAGGAACTTCAGCGAACGCCAGGACGACTCCAGCTTCTGGAACTCGGAGGCGTGGAGGATTTCATTCACCTGCGACGACAGGCGCTTGTCGATTTCGGCGATCATCGCGTCGACGAGCGCCTTGTCCACACGCTCCTCGGAGCGGTTGGGCGCGAGCATCTCCGTGATGAAGGCTTGCACGCCGCGCTTGGCGACGTCGTAACCCTCGTCCTTGGGCTTGAGCTTCGCCTCGGAGAGGATTTCGTCGAGCAGGGACAGCGAGGCATCGGCGCCGGCAACCGGCGACTTCTGGGTCAGGGTCTCGGTAGGCATGGTGTCTCTGTTCCCCGTAAACGGTTACTTGGACTTTTCCTCGAGCCCCAGTTCCTTGATGAGCGCCTTGCGGCCCTCTTCGTCGGCCAGGAGTGCCTGAAGCTTCTTGCGGAACGCGGGAAGGTTGCCCAGGGGCCCCTTGAGCGCGTTGAGCGCGCTGCGCAGCTCCAGGAGCTTCTTGAGCTCGGGCACCTGATTGACGACGCTCTCGGGCGTGAAGTCCGACAGGTTCTTGAATTGGAGCGAGACATTCATGGTCGCGCCCGCGTCGCTGGACAGCTTGTCCGCGGCGGTGAGGGTGACCTTGAGGTTCTGCTGGGCCATCACCTCGTTGAAGTTGCCCTTGTCCACGTTGATGGGCGCGCGCTGCTCCAGAGGCCTGTCATCCGACTGGCCCGTGAAGTCCCCCATCATCAGGACCTTCAGGGGCAGCTCCACCTGCTCCTGCGCATTGCCGGTGGCGGGCTTGTAGACGATGTTGACGCGCTCGGTAGGGGCGACGGAACTCTCTTTGCTCATCTGCGGCTCTCTCCTTGAGACCTACGTAGAAATGCGCGGGCGTCGCATGGGGGAGGCTTCGCCGCGGAACAACCTGGGAACGTCAGGGGCCGACGACGCGGAGCGCGGCGGAAGAATCCAGCCGTGCGAGACGACGATAGCGGTTTCGAACTTTTGCTGCCAACCGTCCCCCCTCCTTTTCCTCGACGGTGCGGGTGGCGAGCCATCCCTCGAGACAGGCCGCCGCCAGCGTGGGCTCCCACTGGTCCAACGCATGAGAGGAAACCTCCTCGTCGAGCGCGTCGAAAAGCGCGCGCGCCAGAGGAAGTTGTCCTGCCTGGGCACACAGGCGCGCCAGGGTCAGGCGGGCGACGAAGCGCGCGCGGCCCGTGCCCGCGGCGGCGACATCCGCCTGGAGCCCCGCGACGAGCTCCTGCACGCGGCCCTCGGCCAGCAGCGCCTGGGTTTCCTCCTCGCCCAGGGGCTGCGCGCCGGCGGACTCCGCGTCGAGTGACGGCGGCGGCAGGCGAATGGCTGTCGTCGGGGCGCGGACCGGGGACGACGCGGTCGTGCGGGGGGCCGCCTGGAGGACCTCGGCGCGCAGCCAGGCGCGCGTGGCCTCGTCGGTGAGGGGAGAGCCGTCGGCGGCGAGCAGGTCCTCCACGCCTGGCATGCGGCGCAGTTGCACACGCAACTCCCGCACCAGCGCGGCGTGGGCCGTGGTGTGTGTTTCACCCAGCCCCTTGAGCGCGGCGGCGCTGAAGCGGTGCGGGCTCAGGGCGAAGCGGTATTGGGCGACGGCGGACTCGGCCTCGTCGAGCAGCTCGCTCCAGCGCTGGTTGGCTTCCAGGGTCTCCAGCTTGGAGCGCAGCGAGTCCGGTGGCGGCTGAAGCGTCGTGCGGCCGTTGGCACCGGTGGCAGGCGGCCGCGCCAGGTGCAGCCACACGCCGTTGCGCAGCAGACGGTAGGAGACGGGGTCCGCGCTGCTCGCGTGACGCAGCGCGCTCGCGGCGCCCAGGAGCGCGGCGCCGACGTTGCGCAGGAAGTCGGTGACGGCCTCGGTGCTGGAGAGGTCCGGCTGCGCGGGCAGCGTGGGGAGCGGAGGCACGACGACGGTGCTGGGCGCGGCGACTTTCGGGGACGAGGGGCGCGGGGGCGCGGAAGGCTGGGCGCCGACCTGAGGGGACGCGGGGCGCGACGGTGGTGGCGGCTGCGCGGTCTTCGGGGAAGCGGGCGGCTCGGTCCTCGGGGCCGTGTGAGTGTTCGCGGCTGACGCGGCGTCGGCGTGGGCGGGGCTCGAGGACGACTCCGGGCCGGTCACGGGAGCTGCTGTCGGCGCGGTGTCCACGGGCTCGGCCAAAGCGGCGTCCTGCTGCTGGGGCGCCTCGGGCAGGGGCTCGGGCAGGCCGGCGCGCAGCCGGGCGATGGCGTCCTGAATCGGACCGAAGGCGGGGGTCTGGTCGGCGAAGCGCTCACGCGACAGGGTGGACAGTCGCTTGATGGCGAAGGCCAGCGCATCGAGGGACTCGGCGCTCACGCTGGCCTGGTCGATGGTGGGCAGCAGCCTGCCCAGGCGTTCCACGAACCAGCCCACGGCGTTGGCGCGCGCGCGCAGCCGCTTCACCTCCGGAAAGAGGTCGGGCCAGAAGCGCTCCGTCACCTCCGCGAGCAGGGCCGCGCCGGTGGCGGCGCCGTCCATGCCCCGGGTGACGTAGAGGCCGTAGGCCAGATACGAGGCGAGCCAGAGGTCCTTGGTGGTGCCCTTGAGCAGCTCGTCGGCGCCGCGAACGACTTCGTCCCAGCGCACGGCGTTGCTGGCGGGGGACTCCAGCTTCGCCACCTCGGCGGTGATGGCCTCGTAGGCGGGGTCGTGCTTCGCCTGCGTTCCGGCGGGCGCGGTGCCGGGCACGGGCTCGACCCAGGGACGGGCGCGCTCACGGAGCTCTTCGAGGGTGGGAGGCATGGTGTGAGGCATCGTGTGCCCTCAGCGCGACAAGGCGCGCAGGAGCTGGTCGAGGGTGGTGGTGGGGGAGTCGATGACCTGGCGCGCGGAGGCCGTCAGGCCCTTGCGCGCGTTGTCGATGGCGGCGGGACGTTCGGTGCGCAGCGGCCACACCTGGGCGCCGGGGCGGCCGGGCTGGGCGAGCGCGAGGAAGACGGAGGGCGACGCGGAGCCCAGGCTCAAGAGCAGCCGGGGCTTGTCTCCCTCGGACCAGAAGAAGGACGGCGGCTGGTGGGGCCAGCGCAACAGGCGCGAGGACAGCTCCAACCACGCCACCGGGCCCACGCGCGCCGTCAAAGGGCAGTCCAGCACCACGCCCGCGGCGGACTGCTCGCGTCCGCGCTCACCGATGCACGCGGTGAGGAAGGTGTGCAGCGCGTAGTACTGCCCTCCGGCGGGCGAGCCCTCTGTCACGGGTCCCAGCAGGTCGGCGAGGTGGTGCTCCGAAAGGACGCTGTCGCGCAGGCGCTCCGCCACGCTGAAGTCACCCGGGCCCGGCACGGGCAGCGCAGTGGCGCGCTCGGTGAGTCGCGGCACGTCCAGCTCCGCCGCCGCGTGGGCCAGGGCCCCGGCCGCGCGAAGGAAGGGCTGGTAGGCCTCTGGTGTCAGCGCGAAGCGGAGCGCGGTGCTGGCCGAGGGCACCTCGGTGAACACGGCCAGCGGAAAGGCGCGGCCCACGCTGTCCACGCTGGGCGCCATCAGCCCCACCAGCGCCTGCTTCTGGCCTGGGGCGGTGAAGACGAAGTGCGCGGGCTCCGAGGGCAGGTCCATCCGCGCCTTGCGCGCGCGCTCCACGCCCGCCTCCATCCACCCGTAGAGGTGGAGGGCCAGCGGCGTGGAGGCGTTGAACCGGATGAACTCCGCCTGGCGTGGCGTCTTTCCCAGCAGGCCGATGCGAGGAGGTTGCTGCACCGCCATCAGGGGGCTCCGCCCGCGGCCACGGCCTCCGGCTCGCAGCCCTTGCCGTTGAGCGCGATGCCCATCGGGACCTTCATGCCGGAGTCCCGGAAGATGCCCATCAGCTTGGACGTGTTGCCCGCCAGCCCGAAGAAGGGGTTGGTCGTGCGCTCCGGCCGGAAGTCGATGGAGACCTGCGCGCCATTCATCTCCTCGATCTCCCACGTCGCGGTGAAGTAGCGCCCGTCCGGGCTGGGTTCGATCTTCTTCACGCGCTCGAGCAGGCGGAACAGGCCCCAGTCGCCCTCGGCCTCCAGCGTGGACTCCGTGGCGCCATCCACGCTCTGCACGAGGATGCGCGCGCCGAGCTTGCCGGCCTGGCCGGGCCAGATCATCGGCTTCCACAGGGTATCGGGACCGTTGCGGTACACCTCGTCCGTGCCGTCGAGCGTGAAGACGATGGACGAAATCTGCGACGCGGCGCCATCCATGGAGACGCCGGGACGGATGCGCACCTGGAAGCGCACCAGCGGGTCCACCATGCCCACCGACTCGCCGCCCGGGAACAGGGTCGCCGCCAGGGCCTGCGTCTTCTCCAGGAAGGTGAGCAGCTCCGGCCGGTAGTT
The DNA here is from genome assembly GCF_013336715.1 of Myxococcus sp. CA056. NCBI lineage: Bacteria > Pseudomonadati > Myxococcota > Myxococcia > Myxococcales > Myxococcaceae > Myxococcus > Myxococcus sp. CA056. The sequence goes on along the minus strand of NZ_JABUMT010000017.1, from coordinate 132,109 downwards.
CCCGCTGGCGGACGAGGTGAAGTCCCACTTGCGGCCCGTGGGGACGAGCTGCTCGCTGAGCTGCTCCTTGATGAACTTGCGCAGCTGTCCGTTGTCGGGCCGCAGGAACTCCGCGACTTCGGGCAGCGGTGCATCCTTCTGCGAGCTGGCCGTGAACGGATACATGTCCTTGAAGGCCCGGTTGAACGGCACGGCCACCTGTTCGCACCACAGCTTGCTCTTCTGCTGGGCCTGGCCCTGGGTGAGGACCTGGAGGGTGTCCTTGAAGGGCGGCATCAGCAGTTGATGGAAGATGGCGATGTTGTCCGTCTGCTTGCGGATGAGCATCTCCACGTAGCTGCGCGCGGCGTTGCTCTTCTTGGCCAGCTCCGCGCCTTCTCCTGGCTTGTCCTTCGCCGCCAGCATCGCCGAGTGGACGGTGACGAGCTGCTCCTCGTACTCGACGAGCGCCGTCAGCGTCTCCTCGCCGTCGTCCGTCTTGTAGCGCTCCGTGGCGAACCGGATGATGGAGGCAAACTCGCGCGCCACGTCCCGGGGAAGAATCTCCTCTTCGCCGGAGGGCGCGAGCGGGTTGAGCTTCTCCCGGTTCTTCTCGGTGACGGCGTCGTCACCGGAGCCGAAAATCTTCTGCACGGACGCCGTCAGCTTGTTCGTGCTCGTGGCTTCGACCTTGGGGGGGCGCCGCTCAAGCTGGACGTTGTTGACGATGGAGTTGAACAGCCGGCTGTACGGCTTGGGGGTGCCGCGCGTCAGGTTGGTGAGCAGGTCATCCAACTGGACGTCGTCCTTGGGCTCGACCACCTTGATGGCGTTCAGGAAGTCCTTCCACTCCTGGATGTAGGCGGAGAGGTAGTTTGAGTGCAGTACGCGCCGCAACCCCTCCACGTCGCTGCCGACGTCCCGGTCCAGCACCCACGCATCCTGGTCCGAGAACGACTGCTCGAGCTGCTGCTTCACCTCGTTCTCGTAGGCGTTGCGGGTGAAGGCGCCGCGCACCACCATGTTGGCGCTGAACTGCGGCACCGAGCCCATCAATTGCTCCAGCGTGACGTCTCCGTACTGCGCGCGCGTGGTCTCCACGATGCGCGCCAGCTCCAACTTCTCCAGGGGCACCCGGATGAGCGCGCGTCGGGCGCCCACGATGAGGGCGTGCTCCCGAGGGAAGGCGATGCGCTCTTCGCGCGCGGGCTTCTGCTCGTCGGGGAGGGCCTGCTCGGCGCCCAGCATCTTGATGAAGGTGGTGGCGTGGGTGGCGACCGTTCCCTCATCCAGCGCGCTGCCGCGCACGCGCCCCCAGTGCTCGACGATTTGTTGCACGAGCCACCGGCGCTGCGTCTCGTCCAGCTCCGGCTCCTTGGGGTCCCGGGGCGTCGTCACCAACAGGTACATCTTCAGGTCGTCGACGTACTGCTTGAACTCGGACGAGCGCCGCGCGTGCTCCTTGGGGTCCCGGAGCGTGAGCATGTCCGGGCTGCGGGCGAAGCCCTCCAGGCGCTGCTGGATGAGCTCGAACTGCTTGCCCAGCAGCACCCGCCGCAAGGCGGTGTTGTAGAACTCGCGCGCCTGCGGCAGCAGCTTGTGGCCCTGATAGAGGCCGAAGCGCATCCACACCGGAGCGCCTTCTTCCTCGTGCCGTGTCAGCTCCTCCAGGCGTTTGCTGAGCGGTAGCAGGTCCTCGACCCGGCGCACGTCGTCGCGCGGGTCCAGGTTCACGTCGGTGATGGCCTTGGTCACCGCCTCCGCCAGGAAGCGGTTCTGGAAATAGGAGAGGGTGGGCATGGACAACAGCAGCGCCGTGGCCGCCATCGCCGCTCCCGCCAGCACCATGCTCTGCCGGCGCACCCTCGCTTCCTCCAGCGAGCTGCGCACCGCCACCTGCTGGTCCTGGAACATCACCTTCGTGAAGACGTCCCAGAGGAAGTAGCTGCGGCCCTCGGCGGACGCGCCCTCCGTCTGCGGCCGTCCGTTGGTGGTGCCGAACATCTCGCCCGCGGACGGGGACACCTTGTCCACCGCGCGCACGTCCTGCGTGCCGCTGTTGAAGTACAGGCCGCGGAAGACGGGCGTGTCCTGGAACACGTTCTCCAGGAAGAGCGGCTGGAGGAACTCGGCCAGATTCTTCCGGAGCGCGTCGAAGCGCTGCGGAAAACCGTAGATGTTCTCGCGCGTCTCCAGCCGGCGCTCCTGGCCCAGCCGGCGCAGCGAACGCTGCTCCAGCACGGAGAGCATCTCGTCGAAGCGCTCGCGGAACAGGTCCGTGCTGGCGTCCTTCTGGTGCTCCAGCGGCACGGTGAAGCCCCAGACCTGTCCGCGCTCCACGCGGGACAAGTCGGAGAACATCTCTACGAAGCCCGGCAGCAAATCGCACTTGGTGACCATCACGTAGACGGGCACCAGCATCTTCAGCCGGCCGGTGATTTCGTCCAGGCGCTCGCGGATGGTCTGCCCCATCTCGCCCACGGCCTGCGGGTCCGCCGTCATCAGCTCGCTGACGCTGATGGCGACGATGAGGCCGTTGATGGGGCGGCTGGGGCGGTGCTTCACCACCGTGTCCAGGAAGGCCATCCACTCCGGACGGTCCTCCTCGGCGCTGGTGTAGCGGCCCGCCGTGTCGAGGATGACGGCCTCGTTGGTGAGCCACCAGTCGCAGTTTCGAGTGCCACCCACGCCGCGCACGCCACCGCGCGCGGACAGGTAGGGGAACTTCAGGCCGGAGTTGCGCAGCGCGGTGCTCTTGCCCGCGCCCGGAGGGCCGACGATGAGGTACCAGGGCAGCACCGCCAGCGCGTCCTTGCCGCCGCGCGCCAGCTTGGACGCCTTGAGCGCGCCCACCGCCTTGGTGAACTCGTCCTGCATCGCCTTGATTTCGGGCTGCAGGTCCGGCCGCACCGTGGCGGCCTGCTCCTCACCTTGGGCCGCGAGCGCGCCCTCCAGCTTCTTGGCGGCGCGGCGCGCGCGGATGCGTTTGACCACCCACACCACGCCCATGGCCAAGAGGCCCGCGAGCGCGGCGACGATGGCGGCCTGGGGCGGGCTGAGCTCCAGGTAGGTCATCAGCGCGAACATGGGCGCGCCGATACCCAGCAGCGGTAGCAGGTAGGCCATCATTGCGTGCCTCCCGGGTTGGCGCCCGCTTGCGGCGGAGCCAGGGTGCCGGCGACGTTCTTGGCGGCGTGCAGCTCGATGCGGCCCTTGAGCTCGTCCACCTTGTCCTTCAGGAAGAACTGCAGCACGCCGTAGAAGAGCACCGCCACCGCCAGCGAGCCCGCGGACAGGGCCAGCATGGGGGTCTTGCGGCGCTTGGAGAGCAGCGAGTCGGTGGGACGGTCACCGTGGGGTGACAGCACGTCGAAGTCGAACGGACGGGCGCGCTCCAGGTCCTTCTTCACCGTGTCGATGAGCGTCATCAGCTCCAGCTCGCCGCCGCGGATGCGGTAGCGCCCCTGGAAGCCGAAGAGCATGCACAGGTAGTAGACCTGGAGGACCTCGGCGCGGTGAGGGTCCTTGCGCACCAGGTCCAGCCTGGCGAAGAAGCCGTCGCCCGCGATGTTCTCGTTGAAGTAGTGCAGCTGCAGCGGGTTGGTCATCCAGAACTGCCGGTACTCCTCCGGCCGGCTGAGGACGACCTCGTCGATGAGCGCCACCATGGCGTAGGCCATGTCCTGGGCGTCCTGGTGGCTGAAGCCGAGCACGGCGGCGCGCCGCAAGAGCTCGTCCACCACTCCGCGCAGGCGGTGATAGAGCGTCTCGGGCGGAGGAATGGCCGCCGCCTCCGAGCCGCGCAGGTGGATGGCGGCGTCGAAACAGTCCTTCGTGGCTTCCGTCACTCGGTCCATGGGAATCCCTGCGCGTCAGCGATTGGCGGTGGGGACCGCGAGCAGCTCCACGGTCGTTCGGGCCGCGTCGAACGGCTGTGGCAGATAGAGCGCGAGGTTGTGATCCCTCATCACGTTCTTCCAGTAGCCGTCATTCATCGAGAGGCTGAAGTACACGGTGCCCGGCTGCACCGGGACTTCCGGCGGCGGGCGGTACGTGACGGCCAGCGGCACCCCGGGCGCGGCGGCGCGGACGAGGCCCGGGATGTCATCCCAGCAGGCCACCTTGGTGAGCTTGGGGAACTGCTCGGCGACGACGCGCTCGGGCAAATCGCTCCTCACCGCCAGCAGGAAGGCGCCGCAGCGCTCCAGCCGTTCGTCCTCCAGCTTCCCCCGGAACATGCCGTCCGAGCCCGCGGAGAGGTCCACCGTCAGGCACTGCTCCAGCGCCACCGAGCGCATCAGCTCCGACAGGCGGCGGAACAGCTCCTCGAACGTCGCCCTCAGGTTCGTGAACTGGAAGGACGGCAGCGTCGTGGGGTCCGCGCTGGAGGAGAAGGTGCACAGCTGGCCGGCGCACTGCACCAGCGTGAGGTACAAATCCCGGGGCCGCAGGTTGCCCGCGTCCAGCGCGTGCTGGAGGAAGGGGATGGTGCCGTTGAGGGCGTTGAGCTCCAGGAAGAGCGTCACGTCGCCCGCGGTGAACTCCAGCGCGGACGCATCCCGGTGCCGGCGGCGCGAGGCGAGCTGGCGCTGCTTGGAGACCATCAGCCGCAAGAGCGTGCGCAGCTCGCCCATGATGTAGGGCGCCGCGTCGATGCGAAGGCAGGGCGGGACATAGGCGTCCACCACGGCCAGGCTGCCGGACTTGTCCCGCGTCAGCTCGAACAGCTTGATGGCCTCGAAGTCGTCGCGCGGCTCGGTGCCGAACAAGAGCCGCACGTTGCGCTGGCCGAAGCCCACCTGGGAGATGGACGTGGACGCCGTCAGGTCGCTGATGGGCCGCGTGACGGGCGTGTAACGCGGGCTGCCACCGATGCGCTCCCCGCTGCCGTAGCTCTCCACGCCGCTGCGCTCGCGCGGCACGCCCAGGTACACGTCCAGGGTGCGCTGCGCGGGAGGGAAGTAGCCCTCGGCGGGGCGCGCGGAGGGGGCCTCGGCGTCTCCGGACTCGAAGGACACCGTCAACCCGTCTGGCAGCACGCCGACGAAGTTCGACAACTGCACCTGGCCGGCGCGCAGCGCCTCCTGGTCCAGCTCCATGGCCACCACGCCCCACGGATAGGGTTCCAAGGCCCCCAGCCGGTTCTCCAAGAGCTGCTCGTGATAGAGGTCTTGTTGCTGGAGGTGGTGGGGGCTCATGAACATGCCCTCGGACCACACGACGCGCTGCGCGGACTTCATGCGCCTCTCCGGGGCGACTCTCGGTCGCCGGATTCGGGGTTGTTGTGTCGCTCCGGCGCCACGCTGAGGGGCCGGAACATCAAGTCGATCTGATAGCCCTGGAGCCGGTAGCGGAAGACCTCGTCGTCCTCCTGCGGCGGACCCTGGTCTCCGGCGGGACGCTCCACGCAGCGCGACTCCTGCACCACGGGCAAGGTCGCCACCGCGCGCCAGGAGTAACCCAGTGGCTGTCGGAACAGGCCCATGGCGAGCACGAAGCGCGCCTTCGGGTCCCGCTGTATCCAGCGCTTCTCCTGCGTACCGGGCGCCACCACCACCTCGGCCACCTGCAGCAGGTCATCCTTCAGCAGGACCTCGGGCTTGCCCCACAAGTCTCGAAAGCCCGCGCGCTCCAGCTTCACGCTGTCCTTGAGCTGGACAATCTGGACCACGGTGGGCAACGAGCGGCCCTTGGAGTCCGGGTTGAGCTGCTCGGCCGCGTCCACCACCACCTGGAACGGTGGCGGTGTCTCACAGGAGAAGGGCACGCGCTTCGCGCAGCCCGCTCCCACGCTCATGCCCAGCGCCTGCGCGGCGACCACACCCCACCGAAGGCACCGGCCGGCCACCCCCGCCGCACCGGCGCCAGTGTGTCCTAGCGCCAAATTCACATTCCTTTTTGAGGGCCCGGCCCCGTCGTCGGTTCCGTGCGAAGCGTAAAGTGCCAGACACAGTGGACCTGTTTCAAGCCACCCCCCCCCGGGGTCTGCCTGGACCGGCCTAGTTTTCGCAGATCTTAGAGCCCTTGATGATGACGTCGCCGCTGCCGGTGACTTCAATCTTCGCGCCCTTGATGACGACGTCCCCGTTCTTCTTCACCTGCAACGTGGCGGAGCCGACCTTGAGGGTGAACTGCTCCTCGGCGACCAGGGCGATTTCCTTGGCCTGCAGAACGTAGGCGTCCTTGGTGACGTGATTGGATTTGCCACCGACGCTGACCATGAGGTCCTTGTCCACCTTCAGCGTCCGGGACTTGCCAATCTCTTCCGACAGGTCCCCGCCCACCTGCGTGGAGCGGGCGCCCTTGACGGACTCGGACTTCTTCGCGCCAACGACTTCCACCTTGGCGCCGCCCACCTGCTCGGATTTGACGCCGCCCACCAGTTCGTTGAAGGCGGCGCCCACGCTGATGGCGAGCGCTCCGCCCACGGTGAGCATCTTCCCCAGGCCCACCGTCTCCGCCGACGCCAGGCTGACCGACAGGCTCTGGCTGCTGCTGACGCCAATGGACTGGTCACCCTTGACGGACTCGGTGTGATTGCCCGCCACCGTCGTGGAGCGGTTTCCGGTGACGGCCAGGGACTGGTTGCCGCTGATGGTGCTGTCGTCGTCCTTCTTCACCTCGAGGGACTGGTTGCCCTCGATGACGCGGGCGCGGTCCTTCTTCACCAGCAACGTCTCGTTGCCGCGGACCTCCTGCGTCTTGTCGTTCTCCACGACGACGTTGAAGTCCTTCTGCGCGTGCAGATACACGAGCTCCGAGCCCGCCGCGTCCTCGAAGCGCAGCTCGTTGGAGCCGTCACCGCCAGGGCTGGAGCTGGAGCGCAGGGTGCTCTGCGTCTTGCTGCCGGGCAGGTCGATGGGCGGCGGATTCTGCCCGTTGTAGACGCTGCCGGTGACGAGCGGGCGGTCCGGGTCTCCTTCCAGGAACTCCACCACCACTTCGTGGCCGATGCGCGGCAGGTACAGCGCGCCCCAGCCCGGACCCGCCCAGGCCTGGCTGACGCGAATCCAGCAGGAGCTCTTGTCGTTGGCCTTGCCCTCGCGGTCCCAGTGGAACTGGACCTTGATGCGGCCATGCTCGTCGGTGTGGATCTCCTCGCCCGCGGGGCCCACGACGCGCGCGGTCTGCGCGCCGGGGATGACGGGGCGGGGCGTCACGCGAGACGGCCGGAAGGGCACGTCCGCGGGCTGGCAGAGGAACTCGTTGCGGTAGCCCTCGCGCGAGCGCAGCGTGGACTGGTCGATGCTCACCGCCTCCGACTGATGGCCGGTGTGTCGCACGGAGATGGGCAGGTACTTGCGGTTGACGGCGGTGTCGGGGTGCTCGGCCAGCTCGAAGACGTGGCCGGGACAGATTCGGCGGCTGTAGCTGGCGCCCGTCACCGTCTGGGTGCGCGCGCGCAATTCCTCCAGGCGCACCTGGGCCAGGTTTCGGCCGGGGCCCGGCTCCTCGTAGCGGCCGGGATAGTCGTAGATCTCCAGCGCCGTCTCTCCGTCGTCCGCCTCCGCCTCCGCGCCCAGCATCTGGGCCGGCCGCAGGAAGTTGTAGTCGCGCAGCGCGACGACGCCGGGCTGGACCTCGGTGCGCGCCACCAGCTCGTGCACGTACTCCTGCGAGGCGATCATGTGCGAGCGCTCGCGGAAGACGAGCTTGGACTCACCCTGCATGGAGGGATTGGCCGACGAGCCGTCCCCCAGCACCATCATGTGTGAGCTCTCGGCGTGCTCGAAGAAGTAGAAGATGCCTTCCTCCTCGAGGAGCCGCGAGACGAAGTCCAGGTCCGACTCGCGGTACTGCACGCAGTAGTCGCGCACCGGGTAGGTTCCGGTGAGGGCCAGGCGGTGTTCGACCTTGGCCTCGTCCAGGACCTTGTGGACGATCTGCGGAACGGTCAGCTCCTGGAAGATGCGGCTCTTGCGGCGGTGGCGCAGCGTCCACAGGCGCGGCACGACGGTGACGCGGTAGCGACGGCGCTCGGGGCCGCTGCCTTCGTCCCAGCGGGTCATCCGCGCGACGACGCCCTGGAAGAAGCGGGCGGTGCCGTCTCCGAGCATCACCGTCAGCCGCGCGTCCTTGCCCAGCAGCAGCTTCTCCTCCACCTCGAGGTCGGGCCGGACGGCGAGGGCGACTTCGACGGTGTAGGGCTGGGAGAGCGTCTCCTCGGCCTCGAAGCCGAGCACCGCCAGCTCCGCGGCCGTGAACGAACCTGCCTCGAATTCGAACTCGGCCTGGTTCGCGAGCAACGCGGCGTTCGCGATCATCAGAGTGCCCCCGGCGCCAGACCCCGCGCGAGCCGCGGGGAGGTGAGTGATGCGCCAGCATGCCACGAATTGACCGGGCGGGAATCCCTGGTCTGAGATTTCAGTGACAGCGTTGTCTCGGCCCTCGCGCGCCGGGCGACCCGATGGGTGCGGGCTGGCCAGTGGAGGGGGGCATCTGGTGTAGAGTGAACGCGGGGGGCCGGCTTGAAACGTGGGACGGCTCCGGGTTACCCACACGCCATTCATCCGGGAGAATCATGAGACGAAGCAGGCTGCTGCGAGGCGTGCTCGCGTTTGCGTTCGCGCTGGCGTCCGCGAGCGCCGGGGCCCAGGACGACGTGCCCCCCGTCCCCAATGCGTCGCCCCTGAGGGGGTTCGACCTGGAGCGGCTGGAGCTGAATCCTGGCGCGGAAGGCGCGCTGCTCGTGGGCCTGGGTGAGCTGCTTCCAGCGGGTGACTTCCGAGCCACGGTCGCGATGCAGTACGCCCACGAGCCGCTGGTGTACATGAACACCGGGAAGAAGCTCGCCGTCGTGGGCAGCCGCGCGACGGCGCACATGGCCGCGGCCTATGCGCCCTTGAGTTGGTTGCAGGTGGGGTTGCAGGTGCCGCTGGTGGCGTTTCAGGGTGGCAACAGCACCGGGTTGGCGGGTGCGGGCATCCCGGAGCCGCGCGCGCAGACGCTCTCCACGCCATCGCTGAGCGGTCGGGTGGGGCTCCTGACGCAGGAGTCGTCGGGCGTGCTGGACCTCGCGGCGGAGCTGGGGGTGGGTGTTCCCCTGGGCAGCGCGGAGGGGTTTTCGCGGGATGATGGCTCGGTGCGGCTGTCGCCCCGGCTGATGCTGGGGCGGCACTTCGGGCGCATCCGCGCGGGCTTGGAGGTCGGCTACGTCCAGCGGGAGAAGATGCTGCTGACCGAGCGCGTGGGCGACCTGGAGGACGAGGTGGGGCACGAGGTGCGCGTGGGCGCGGCGCTCTCCACGACGGGCAAGCGGCTGCGCTGGGAGCTGAACGTGCGCGCGATGCTGCCCCTGACGGACCAGCCCGGCGCGGTGGAGCTCTTGCCGGGGGCGCGCTACCTGGCGAGTCCGTCGCTGGAGCTCTTCGCCCTGGCGGGCATGGGTGTGGGCTCGGCCCCGGGGACGCCGCTGTTCCGGCTGATGGTGGGCGGCGCGTTCGGCAAGGTGGTGCCGACGCGCGGGCCCGGTGAGTCGTCGGTGCGCTGCGAGCCGGGGTTGGTGAAGACGCTGACGGACCCCATCCAGGAGTGCCCCGGCTCCGACGAGGATGGGGACGGCATCATCAACAGCGTGGACCGCTGTCCGCTGGTGGCCGGAGACGCGGCGCGCGGAGGCTGCTCGGCGAAGGACTCGGATGGAGATGGCATCGAGGACACGCTCGACGAGTGCCCGGACCTGAACGGCCCTCCCGCGCGCAATGGCTGCCCCATGGATGACAAGGACAAGGACGAGGTCGAGGACAGCAAGGACCGATGCCCGGAGCACGCGGGGCCGGCGGACAACGAGGGCTGCCCGGTGGTCGACTTCGACAAGGACGGCATCGTGAACGACAACGACGAGTGTCCCAACGAGCCTGGGCCGCCGGAGCGCAAGGGCTGCCCGGAGATGGACTCGGACAAGGACGGCGTGCCCAACAGGTTGGACAGCTGCGTGAAGGACGTGGGCGCGGCGAACAACCTGGGCTGCCCCGCGAACGTGCCGCCGCTGGTGGAGATCAAACCGGGCCACCTGGAGCTGTTCGAGCGGATCTACTTCGAGGCCTCGGGCGTGGTCATCCAGAGCCGCTCGCTCGAGCAGCTCAACTGGGTGGCGCGCATCGTGAGGGAGCACCCGGAGCTGCCCATGGTGGTGGTGGGTGGGCACACGGACCTGCGCTCGCCCCTGGATGCCAGCCGGCGACTGTCGCAGGCCCGCGCGGATGCGGTGCGCCAGTACCTCATCAGCAAAGGGGCTCCGGCGGACCGGTTGATGGCCGTGGGCTTCGGGAAGACCAAGCCGAAGGTGTTCCCCGAAAACACGTATCAGGACCGCGAAGAGAACCGTCGCATCGAGTTCAAGTTCATCGACCCACAGGAGTCGCGAGGAGCGCTCCCCGCCGATGGGGCCGCGAAGCCAGGAGACGTGCGCCAATGAGGACGCTGCTGATGCGAGCGCTGTTGTGGGGCGTGCTGTTGCTGTGCGGCACCGCGAGCGCGGAACGGGACCGGTTCGGGCTGGGCGGTGGAGGCACGGCGAGGGTCTTCTCCACGGCGGGCTCTTCGCACAAGATCAACAGTCATACGAAGCTCAACGCCAATGCCAACGCGGGGACGGACACGCTGGTGCTGCTCGGGGCGCTCCCGGAGCTCGCCAACACCAACCTGGTGATGGTCATCCAGACCACCGGGTTGAGCCCCGCGCCCGCGCCAGGCACGAGCACTCCGGTGGACTTGTCGGCCGGTGCGACGCCCACCGTGGGACATTGGGAGTTCGCGCAGATCAAGACCGGGGGCCCCACGTCGACTTCGCTGACGCTCACCGCGCCCCTGGTGCACAGCTACAAGAGCGCGGGCGCGCAGGTGGTCACTGTGCCTCGCTACGGAGCGGTCACCGTCAACTCGACCGTCACCGTCACTGCGGACAAGTGGAACGGGAGCTCGGGCGGCGTGCTGGCGTTCCTGGCCAATGGCCCGCTCATCAACAACGGAACGATTCAAGCAACAGGGCTCGGCCTTCAGGGCGCCACCTTCGCCGGTGATGCGAACGGCGGTTGCGCGGGCTCGGACCTGGGCAATACGGGACGCCGGGGCGAGGACGTGGTTCCCGCACCGGGGGACTCGCGCGACAACTCCACGAATGGTGGAGGCGGGGGCTCCTGTCGCGGAGGCGGAGGCGGAGGCGGAGGCGGAGGCGGGCCCGGTGGCGTGGGGGGACGGAACGAGGGCGACAATCCGGGGGGAGCTGGTGGCGCGGCGCTCAGTGGTTCGTCCTTGAGCTTCCTCACGTTTGGTGGCGGCGGAGGCAGTGGGCATGCCCAGAGCGCCCTGATGACGGGGGCAGGTGGGCAAGGCGGTGGCATCATCTTCATCCGAGCCACTTCGCTCTCGGGGACTGGAAGCATCCTGGCCTCTGGGGAGAGTGCCGTGGCGACCACGGGACTGGATGTCGGCCATGGCGGCGGAGCCGGTGGCACCCTGCACCTGCGCTTCGCGGGCAGCGCGGCGTGTAACCCGAACACGGTGCGTGCCGCGGGTGGCAATGGCGCTGTCGGCGTGGCCGGGCCCGGAGGTGGAGGTGGCGGAGGGCGTGTGTTCTTCCAGGCTTCAGGAGGGCCTTCCTGTCTCCCCACCACTCCCTCGGGCATGGCGGGAACCCAGGGCACGGCCCCTGGGGCCACCACCGACGGCGCGATGCCCAATGACGCGACCACCGCTCTGAATCATGGAGGCACCGTCACCCTCGTGGACACGGCCTTCACCACGCCCGCCGCTCCGGGGCTCACCCCGCTGCCGCCGCCTGCTCGGACGAACAATCCCTTGCTGAGGGGAACGACGGAGCAGGGCCTGTCGGAGGTCATCCTCTACGAAGTCACCAACACGACCCCGAACCTCACGTACACGTATTGGGGGAGGACGGCATCGGACAGCCTCAAGGACTTCGTCTACTCGTTCGTGCCCCCGAGCAGCACCCCTGGCACGGCCTATCGCGTCGCGGCGCAAGCCGGGTTCCTCGGTGCCTACAGCGCCATCGGCACGGAGTTCAACTTCACCTTCGACAACGTCCCTCCGACGACGACGCTCACGCCCAATGGGGTTCCTCCGATCTCCAGCGCCACGGTCGCGAACTTCACCTTCACCTCGACGGAGACGTCCAGCTATCGCTGTGCGCTGGACAGTACGCCGCCGCTGGGGGATGCGGCCTTCGGTCCATGCCCGGCCTCGTATTCGTCCGGCGCGCTCGGCAACGGGGACCACCGGCTGACGGTCTACGCCATCGATGAAGCGGGCAATCAGGACCCGAACCCGAAGAGCTACACCTGGAAGGTGGACACCTCCGTCCCCAACACCGCCATCACGGGGGGGCCCGTTGCCAGTCCCCCGGGCGCTCCGACGAGCTCGAAGACCGCGGTCTTCACCTTCACGGGTGGGGTCACGTACCAGTGCTTGCTGGACGTTGGCCCGGCCACGGCCTGCGGTCCGACCCAGACCTATACGAACCTGGACGAAGGTGCCCACACGCTGGAGGTGACGGCCTACAGCGCGGCGGGGACGCCGGACCCGAGCCCCGCGTCGCGCGCGTGGCGCGTGGACACCCTCGCTCCCGACACATCCTTCACCGCGGTGCCCGCGGCCGACAGCAACTCGTCGAGCGCGCTCTTCGACTATCAGAGCCCGGATGACTCCACGGCGACGTTCCAGTGCTCCGTCGACGGCCTCAACTTCACCTCGACGCCATGTCCCGGGACGGGAACGGGCAGTCGCACGTTCACGGGGCTGACGTCTGGCCCCCATCAGTTCCATGTGCGCGCGGTCGATGCCGCGGGCAACGTGGACCCGTCGCCCATCGGGCACGCATGGCGGGTGGACCTCGCGGCCCCCTCGTCCATCCAGGTGACGTCCCCGAGCGCGGGCGCGGTGCGCGAGCTCACGCCGACAATCGCCGGGACGACGGAGGCGGGAGCACGCGTGGTGGTCACCGTGCGGTTGACGAGTTCGGGCACCACACTGCAGACCTTGAGCACGGTGGCCAGCAGCCCCTCGGGAAATTGGAGTGTCGTGCCCGCCGCGCTGGACCAGGAGCGCTACATCCTTCGCGCTCGGGCGACCGATGCGGCGGGGAACTTCGTGGAGTCCTCGGACGTGGGCATCACCGTGGACACGGTGGCGCCCGCGCGCCCCGTGCTCAATCCAGATATCCTGGGCGAGCACTACACCGCTGTGCCCATCACTCTGGACGGTGTGCTCGAGTCCACGGTGGGGCTCAACCCCAACACCGAAGTGACGGTGTATGTGGATGACTCGGTGGTGTTGCCGCCGGCCACGGTGAATGCGTCAGGGGCCTGGTCGGTGACGTATTCACCGTCGCCCGCGGATGATGGCTTCCACTGGGTTCGCGCCATGTCGAAGGACCCGGCGGGCAACGTCAGCGCGTTCTCCGGCACGCTCACGTTCCATGTGGACCGGAAGGACCCGGCGAAGCCCATCGTGGCGCCGCTCGGCACGTATGTGAACACCCAGTATCCCGTGTTGACTGGTACCGCGGAGTTGGGAACCTCGGTGCAGGTCTATTTCGGACCGCTGCCGGAGCCCGTCACGGTGAGCGTGGGACCTGGCGGCCAGTGGACCTACCTGCGCACCACGCCGCTGAATGAGGGGCCCAACACGGTGTTCGTCCGCTCGACGGATGGTGCGGGGCGCTTCATGGACTCGGACCCGGTGTCGTTCATCGTGGACGTGACGAAGCCGGAGACGACCATCCTCGAAGCTCCGGACCTTCGTGTCGGTGACACCACGGCCGAGTTCCGACTCGCGTGGCCTGAAGCGCTGACCTACGAGTGTCGGCACATCTACAAAACGGAAGAAGAGGAACCGGGGCATCCGGAGGACGATGAGCAGGTATTCACCCCGTGCGAGCGTCCTCCTCCGGGGCCGGAAGTGGATGAGAGCTTCATCCAGAAGTCCAACCTGCGTGACGGTTCTCAGACGCTGCTGATTCGCGCCGTAGATGCGGCGGGCAACCGGGACGACTCGCCGGCGTCCCACACGTGGAGCATCAGCACCGGCGCGGTGGATACCTTGATCCTCGAGGGCCCCGTTGCTGACGGAGGACTCACCAACAAGGCGGAGGCCATCTTCTCGCTGTGGTCGAACAAGGGCGTGGTGGACTTCGAGTGCAAGCTCGAGAAGTCCATCAACCCGGACAACCCTCCCCCGGACTTCGCTCCGTGTCCCAAGGGGCCTGGTGACGACTACGATGTCGCCCGTTACGAAGGTCTGCCGGACAATATCTACACGCTCTCGGTTCGCGCTGTCTTCGCGGGGGAGCGGGATGGCATTCCAGCCTCTCTCAGCTGGAAAGTGGATCGCACGGCTCCGACGGCTCCCTCGGTGACGGCTCCCAGGGCCAACCACCCCACCAACCAGGAGAAGCCTGGCATCCAGGGCGAGACCCCGGAGGAGGGGACCATCACGCTCTACAAGGATGGTGTGTTCTGGGGGACTGCTAAAGCCACGGGCGCGACATGGAGCTTCACGCCCCCGTTCGACTTGCTCAGCGGTCAGTACATCATCACCGCCACGCTCACCGACCTGGCGACGAATCTGGGACCGGTCTCCGCGCCCTACACCCTGATCGTGGATGTCGATGAACCCGTGGTGTCGATTCTCTCGGGACCTCCCACGTTGACGAACGTGCCGGGCTACACCTTCCAATTCGAGACGTCGGAGGTGCTGGAGACGTATGAATGCGCGCTCGACACGCCGCTTTTCACGCCCTGTTCGAGCCCGCTGACCCGGCCCAATATCGGCGATGGGGCCCACACACTGACGATCAGGGGCAAGGACATCGCGGGGAACCTCACGCTCGAGCGTTTGTATGTGACGCATTCGTGGACCAGCGATACGAAAACGCCGGACACCAGCATCGAGACGAAGCCGAAGGAACTCTCCAACTCCGTGGAAGCGGTCTTCTCGTTTGGGTCGTTCCAGGACAGAGACGAGCTGGAGATGCAGTACTTCTGCAGCCTGGATGGGGCGGACTTCGTGAGCTGCAACCCCTCGGAGTACCGGCTGACGGGACTGGGCCGGGAGGATGCGGAAGAGACTGAGTATGTCCTGCGGGTGAAGACGCGGGATCCGGCGAGCAACGAGGACCCCACTCCCGCCGAGTTCCGCTGGAAGGTGGACCTGAAGGCCCCTGGGGCGCCCTCGCTGTCCGTTCCTCGGGTGAACGACATCCTGTCGGTGCGGACGCCCACGTTCCAGGGCGACGCGGATGCCGGGACGATGGTCTCCGTCCTGGTGGATGGCGTGAAGACCGGTGAGGTCCGGGCGGACGCGAGCGGTGATTGGCGCTTCGTTCCTCGCAACGAGCTGGACTACGGCAGCCATACGGTGACGCTGGTGGCGACGGATGACGCGGGGAACGTTTCGGTGCAGTCCTCCGTGGTCAACTTCGTGCTGGATCCGTCGCTGGAGATTGATGCCCGAGGCGGTGGCTTGAGCTGTGCCTCGGCGGGCGAGGGAGGGGGCTCATCGCTCGTCCTCCTGGGCCTGGGGGCGCTGGTCCTGCTGGTGGGCCGGCGTCGCAGGGCGAGCTGAGGCGCCTGGGCGGGCGGGGGACCCCTGCGGTGGGGTGTCCTCCCGTCAGCCCTGGGCGGAATGCGGGCTTGCGTCGGCCGGGGAGTTCGGCTACTTGTGCCCTCGCTGTAGCGGTTCTGCGCGATTAGCTCAGCTGGATAGAGCGTTGGCCTCCGGAGCCAAAGGCCACAGGTTCGAATCCTGTATCGCGCGCAGAGGGAAGCGCCCGGGATGCTTGGGGATTTTTCCCGAGCATCTCGGGCCCTGACCCCCGCTCCGGTACCCCGCCCACCTGTTGCCCACTTGAGCCGCTCTCTGACCGCCAATCTGGTCAAGGGGAGAGCGGTGACGCATGTTCCATGTGCGGTGGAGGGTGTGCGATGAGCCGCCCTTCTTCCGGGCCTGGCTCGGCTAACGCGCATCCTGAGCGCCAAGACTCCTCTGCTGGCGGCGTTCTCCGGCTGGCTGAGGGGCCTGCTGACGTCGCCGGTGGCGCGGCGCTTCGTGCTCGAGCAGCGTCTCTCCGCCATTTCGTCGGTTGCCGTCGCCCACTTCGATTCCGTGGGCCGCCTGCGGGTCGTTCCTGGGGCTGCGCACCAGGTCTTCGCGCAGCAGGTCGAAGCGCTCGCGATCGACGCCCTCTCCTTGTCCACGCCGACGGACCCGGAGCCCGAGGAATTCTCCGCATCGGGCTTGCCCTGGCCCTTGTCTGCACGGGCCTGGTCCACCCACATCCTCAACGCCGACAGCTTCAAGTCCCTCGCCACTTGGGACGTTGTCTTTCCCTCCACCAACACCAGCCCCACTGCCCCGGCCTTGAACTCCTCCGTGTAGCTAAGCCGGGGCGTCGTGGCTTCCCTACTTCCCTCATGTGGGACACCGCACCTGCCTCTTCTTTGGTGTCGACTGAAGCGGATCACGCCCAGGGGTCCAGAACGGCTCGGTGAAGTCCGAGGTGCTGTCGCCCGGGGAGGGCCGAGTCCGAGAAGTTGGCACGTGGCCTGGGCGCTGTCGTCCTCAAGGTGATGGGCGAGCAGCTCCAGCCAGATGGGCTGCGCTACAACGGCATCAGGCGGCAGCGGTGAGTGGGGGCACGGGGACAGAGTGGATACCGGCATAGGTGCTCTCCTCAGCACCCCATCGTGCCTGGACGAGCCTCACACGGCGCAGCAACCGTGGCCTCGACTGGATCAAATACCGACGATGTTCAGACGGCCAACTCCACAGTCACCCTCGTAGCCATCGATGATGATCAAGAGCTTTCTGCCCTTAGGCAGATCCCGAAGAACGACGTGCGACGTGTATCCTCCGCTCGAGCGATCATCGTTGCAGGCATAGACAACGCCCGTATCCCCGGCGTGGCGAATTTCCAGCACCGTGTCGTACGGCGAACCTCCAGTTGAGAAGGCATAGCTTCCCGTGACGGGGACCGTCCAGGTATACGCCATATCCGGCGACGCCCCGGAGCCACAGGTTGTGCGCCACTCGTTGTTGGCGGTGCAGCTGTTGAAAGTCATTACTGGGGAGCCCAGTGCGCTTCCGAGGTGCCCTCCGAACGTTGCCTGGGACACCGCGTTGTCCTCTTCGGCCACCGTGTCTCCACGAGATGGCGATTCGGCGGTTGGAGGCTCGATGTACTCGCTGGCCTCGTCGTCGAGCGCCGGACCACATGCGCCCAACAGCAATGCCCAGCCCGCCGCGTACAGAACCGCATTTCTCTGGTTTGCCATGACTGCACCTCGGGTAGGGGTGTCCTTGGCGGAGAGTCTCGGCCAAGAGCGGTCAGGCACAGGATGTGGTGCTTGACTGCTCTATGATTGTGTTGAGGTGGGGCGAGCACCACTGTCTGGGATGCCAGGGTCAACCTCGCGTAACGGACACTCTTGTTCTTGGCAGACGAGAATGCCCGGCTCCGCTCTCATGACGGATGCGCAGAGGCTGGAGACGAGGAGAACGATGGTCGCAGATGCGTCCGTGCACTTTCTGTGCTCCAGGCCGCTGCTATCGGCGCTGGGTCTGGTTGTAGTGCTCCTGGAGATAGCTGGACTTCAGCGCCAGGTCGCGTGCGAGGTCACCTGGACATGATCCGCAGATGAGCACCCTGTGCTCCATGACCTTCCCTGTTCGCGGGTCAGTGACAACGCCTTCAGTCTGGGTGGCGGCGTTGCGGATAGGGTTTGCAGGCGACACAACATGCCGCACCGGAATTAGCTCCCCCTTGCACCGCGGGCACAGCGTCGAGTCGACCTCGCTCATTCAGGACTCCCCTTGTCGGTGAAATTCTGCCACAGGCCCTGCTGCGCAGGGCTCAGGCTCCACGCGCGGCGTCGCGGTGCGTCCGCTCCAACTCGCCCGCCTCTGTGAAGATGGCGGAGAGTCGGCACGCGGGACATGTCACTTGGATGGTGGGAGGAGGCGTCGCGGTGCGGCCCATACCCGGGCGCAGGGTCTACGAGGAAGACTTCCTCCGGAACCGAATCTGGCAGGCTGAGGTGCTGGTCCGGAACGCGACGAAGGCCGGGCCCACGAAGTCCCGGGCGGGCCTGGTGACGCCGGCCTACAGGAAGGGACGTGTGCCGTGACGTGCCTGGAGGAGCCCGGGACTCGAGTGCGCGTGGACGAGCACCGCGCCATTGGCCAACGACAACCCGAGGACCTCCTGCGGGCCGAAGCATGCCCCGGGGCGCGAGGGGGCCGTTCTCACGGGGCGCGAAGGACCTCCGCCTTCAGTTGGACGAGCCGCCGCTGGATGCGCACCACAACGCCGACGCACAGCACGGTCGCTAGCAGGAACATGGCGCTCTGCGCGATTTGGGTGCGGCGCAGCGCATCGAAGCTGATACCCACGATTTCGCCGAGGAGGACCATCGACTGGTTCCACACGCCCAGCGTCAAGGTGAGCAGCCCTATGCACCACCATGCGCGTATCAGGGTCGTTCGGCTGGCTGCGCCCCCCAGGTCGAGCCAGAGGTCGCGGAGAATCTGATAGGGTTTGAAGAGGTTCATGCCCGGGACGAACCAGGACAGGATGGCCCAGCGAGGAGAGGCCTGGCTGACATCAATCAGTCCCGCGATTCGGACCGCCCGGTACTGCCACGTCAGGAAGTAGACCGCGCTGAGCAGCCATATCACGGCTTTGGCGATGCTCACGGCCGTGATGCTCATTGCATAGATGGAGATGGCCTCGGTCCGCGTGTAGCCGATTGCTTGGACGAAACTGAAGACCCAGAATCTCACGGCGATGTGGGCGAGCTCGGCGACCGCTTGGAGGCCGATGCCGCAGGTCGCGACGATTGCCCAGGGGGTAGAGGAGGGCAGGGGGCGTTGCCTCAGGCTCGCACGGCAGAAGGAGCACGCTCGCGCGTCGCGCTCCTGGCACTTCTCGCAGACGAAGCTTCCGCAGCGGATGCAGGTTCCCGCGGCAAGCTGGTCGGGATGCTGGGCACATGCGGCATCGACAGGAGGGCTGTCTGATTTTGTCAGCATGGGGCGGGTCGCGGCGAGGTGTGGGAGTAGTGGCTCGCCGACGCGAACATTTATCATGCATATAGGGCGACGGAGGTTGTAAGTGAGTGGTGTGTGGAAGGGGCCGCTCGGTGGTTCCTGTTGGGTTTGGAACACAATAATGCGCCGTGCATTGATGGGCATCCATGAGCACACGCAAGGCGCTGTACCTCCATCCAGGCGTGAAGGGTTGGTCCTGTCAATGGGGCGATGGCGTCTTCACCAACGAGATCATGAAGGCTGGCGGCATCGTTGAGGAGTGCCGCCACCCAAGGTACTTCCGACACACACGCGGCATCCGTCCGTGCGCCGCCGTGCAGTTCGTGGTTCCTGACGGGCAAATGACCGAAACGGTCGCTCAGGGGGCGGTGCATACCGAGGGTTCCCGCGAAGACAGGGTGGAGTTGGGAGGTCCAGCCTCTTGACGCGGATAGCCAGAATGGAAATCGAAGTGCTTCGGCGCAAGTTGCTGACCAGCAAAGGGAAAATGTGTGTCGTCGATGTTTCCGAGTCCCCTTTGTTCCCTGGCTATGTCCGGACGATTGAGATTCGTGCTGAGTCGGTCGTTGGTGTTGCCTCCGAGCAATGGGGATATGCCGAGGGGGGGCGTGGGGCAGGCGTGCCCCCCTGTCTGGAGTGACTGGGAGTATGTCGACGATGGAACCACCCGGACGCGGCTTTCCCTCCCCGGCAGCGGCGGAGTCCACGAGGTGCTGCTCCGACGAGGGCACGACGTCCCCGCCAGACTCAAGCTGCGGTATGACAACCTGGGCGACCTGGTGGAACAGTTGAACTCCACCACCACGCCCGCGATGCGGTCGACGTCATCCGCGCGCACGCGGGGATGTCTCAACCCCCGTGACTACCAGGAAGGAGTGGTGGACAGCCTGTGAGCCGAGACGACGAGAAGACCGCGCCGGCCGAGCCCCGGCGACAAGGGCCTCAGCGGTTGGCGGACCTGATGCGCAAGGCCATGTCCCAGGCCCGTGAGCAGCCTTCGGCGGGGCTGGTCCAGCTCGAGGCTGACTGGAAGCGGCGGGAGGTGGAGTTGCGGCAGGCCGAGGCGGCGGAAAGGGTTCGGCTCGAGGTCGCCCATGCCGATGCGTGGCCGCTGCACCTGAAGCTGTGTGCCGCCCCGTCGGAGGCAGTGGAAGTCTTCACCGGGGATAAGGTGTTGGAGACGGCCGCCCTCCGCGCGGCGAGGCTCGTGCTACAGGAAGGGCTGCGCACGCTGCTGCTGTCTGGCGGCACCGGAGTGGGGAAGACAGCTGGAGCGTGCCACCTCTTCCGCTCCGCGGTGCGCCACGAGCCACGCAGTGGCCAGCATCTGCCAGTGTGGGACGCGTCCGCCGGGTTCTTCGTGCGCTGGTCGCAGCTGAAGCGCGTCAGCGACGATGAGGCGGAGGACGACCAGCTTCTCCAGCGAGCCACCCGGGTGCGCGTCCTGGTGCTGGACGACGTCGATGGGTTGCCGGGCGAGGAGTTGGGCCGGCGCGACCGGGAACTCCTCGAGGAGTTGGTGGACAGGCGGGACAGGGCCGGCATGGTGACGGCGTACACCACCCACCTCTCGGTGCAGCGGAGGGACGGCGGGCCCTCGGACTTCGCCACATACGTCGGCGCCCGCGTCGTCTCCCGCATGAGCCGCCCGGGGACGTTCCACCTGGCCGACTGCGGAAACCGGGACCTGCGCCGGGGAGCAAAGCCGTAACGCAGTCCCTGTGCGCGCTGGGCAGGGACGATAGCGGCCTTGTCCTCCTGGGTCGCGGCGGCTCTGACCTGTCGCTGGCGCACCAGCGGGGGTTGCGCGAGTACTCGCGGCGTCACGCGAGAGCGTCCAGGAAGTGGGCTGTGCGCGCGGTGCTGGAGGTTCCCTCTGAAGAGACCTTGCTCAATCCCTGTCTGGGAGGAGCGAGCCAGTACGCACGTATTCCCCCTTGTCGGTGTGAATGGCGACGAGCCCGCAGGTCGCACACGTCATTTCGACCTGGGGAGGTGGCTGTGGCATGCCCCGCTTGACCCGACTGGATTCGGGCCCCCAGATGGAGTCAGGGTCGCTCTCGCCGCCGCAGGCAATGCAGCGGAGAGAATCGAGCAGGGCCTTCCTCTCCTTTTCGTAGCCGCGATTCTCGATACCGATGAGGGCGAACAGCAGGAGGATGCCGATGCCGGTGAGCGCGAGCCACAGCGTGAAGGCATACAGGATGTCGTACATGGACACTTCCTGGCTGGCCGGTTCTCTGTGCGGCTTCGCGACTCAGGCTGCGGGAGACGCACGGTACGTGCGCTTCGGCTCCCCCGTCTCAGTGAAGACGGCGGTGAGTCCGCACGCGGCGCACGTCGCCTGGACCAGGGCTGGAGGCTCTGGGATGGACGCGCCGTGTGAAGGAGTCATTCGCGGCGGAGCGGACCGGGCAACCGACGGGGGGGCGAACTCCCCACCGCACTCCGGACATCGAAGCGGTTGGACCCAGCGTTGGAGTCGCAGTTGTTCGCGCCGCTCCGAGAAGATGATGCCCACGAGGACGATGACGGTACCGCTCAAGGTGATGCCCAACCACAGCGGGAATGCATCCATGCCGACCCCCTGACGAACTCACCGTATCAGGGCTTCTACCTGGTCTGCCTGCGGAGGTCGGAATGATGCGCTCCCGCGTCGACACGTGCAGGCGAAGCGCGTTGATGGCAAGGGCCAGGCGATGCAGCATCTCGGCCAGGCGGCATCCGGCACCACGGCATTCGGAGTCAGTGGTGACCAGGTGGAGGTGGAATGACCAGCCCGGAGGTGCCATCCGCGACTTCACGGGTCGGCGGTGTCCGGGCGGGTCGTGCGGTGGATGTGGTGTTCTACGGCGTCCAGCGAACTCGCTTCGGGCCGCCCTGGTCTACGCACCTCCGGTGTGCAAATGTGAGGCAATTGCCACATAGTTGTTGAGAGTCCCACAGGGTGTCGTTGCAGCAGCGGACACCGCAGGTGTACCAGCCCGGAACGCAGGCCTCCACGACCTCAAGTGGGCACGCGAGTTCGGCTCCAGGTACGGCGCTCTCGATGGACATCTCCTCGTGGGCGATGGCATCGGATGACTCTGACGCCTCAGGGAAAGGGCCTCCGCACGCCATCACCCACACGAATCCAACCCACAACGCACAACGACGCAGTCCCACGGTAGCCATGGTTGCCTCCGCTTTGGTTTGCGTCCGCCTATCGACCAGGAGGTCGGACGCAATTCAAGAGCATCACGGCAAGTCCGAGAACTCCATGTGGCGGAATGTGAGTAGTTGCTCCAGTCAACTATTTGTCGCCTGCCGTTGTGCTTCGCCACGTTCGTGTCGGGTGGTCGGCCGCTGCTCCCGTCAGCACGGTGGCACCAGGTGCTGCCTCCGTGGATTGACGGTCGGCGTGGAATCCATGGTGGCGCGGCATGCGCCGCCTGCCGCTGAGAGAATCCAGGCCACGTGCTGCGCCTGCTGTTCCCGGAAGGCAGCATCCCGAAGAAGCTGGACGACGCACGGGTGGTGCCGCGGGCTTTCGATTCAAGCGAAATCCTCTCCTGTGCGCAGGAGGCCGCACATGGAGATAGCGAACCGTGGGCCGTCCGAAAGGCAACATTGTCTTGGGAATGAGGATGAAGACTGTCGTCCCGATCCGGGAGAAAGGAGGCGTTGCGGACGTGTGCGGTTGGGCGTGTTGTGGCCCTGGTTCGGCAGTGTCCCTGTTTGGCTGAGCAGTCATTGCGCAAAGGACCCATCCATGAATCCCCAAGTCATCCGCCTCCCGAGCCTTGTTGTGGCGCTCTTCCTTGTGTCCAGCTCCGCTTGGGCGGGAGAGAGTCGCCTTGCGACGTACTTGCGGCCTGTCACCGTCAAACCCTTTCCGGCGATGGCCTGCACCGACCTTGCGGCGGAGCTGGCGAGCGCCGCGGATGAGCGTGGCATCTCCATCAACAAGGAGCAGATTGTCACCACCACCGCGGAGAATGTCACCTTCGCGGGGACCAGCATCGCGGGCTTCGAGGAGGTTCCCGCGACGGAGTTCCCGAATGGGGTCGATGTCGGCTTTGTCTATGTTGATGCGCCGGAGCTCGATCTCCCCGCGGGCTTCTATGCGTTGAACGCCCATGCGAACGAAGAGGACATCCGCGAGGGCTCCTACGAAGGCACGGTGGGGCTTGTCGATCAAGATGGGCAGGAGGTCGCTCGGGTCGCCGCGACGTTCCAGACCTTCTCGGTCACCGTTCCGAAGCCGCTCCCTTTCGAGCGAACCCAGGTCGAGGCCCGGACGGAGATCGAGGATGTCCAGGGCATGCTCATGCGCCGAAGAATCGTCATCGTCTTCAGGTGCCCGAACGGAACCACCATCATCATCGTCATCAGCTTGGGCCGCAGATGATGCGCGGCCTCAGCGCGGGGCGGACGGTGTTCTTGTCATAGGTCAGCCTCGGGCGCATGCGCTCCCGTGCCGTCGCAATCCCTGTCAAAGGCCCCCGCCGTCACTATCGGCGGGGTGCCCCGGGCGCTTCCTCGCGTCGGCTTCGTTCGCCACCGCGCGCTGCACGCCCTGACGTGCGTGTACCTCCGCCCCATGGGCCCACAGGTCCATGTCGTCGCGGAACGGCCAGCCATGCTTCAGTGCACCCTCTGGCGCTCCCTGTGAGGATGGACGTCTGAAAGTCCCCCTCCGCCTGGCGTCCTCCGTGCTCGGAGTGGGAGGGACCGGCGAGTACAATCGCTGACGAAGCGGTGGCAGAGGCTACTGCGTAAGGGCCATGTCGCAGCGCCACTTCCCGATGCAACGGCAGTAGAACTCGTAGCCGTCTGTGCAGCAGGGGACGATACCGCCCTGAGTAGCCGAGCAGGCCTGGCGCTCCATGTGCGAGCATTACGGAGACCTGCGTCACCACTCAACTGCTGTCGCAGGTGGATGACTGACTGGAGCCGGGCCTCTTCTTGCGGACCACAAGAACATGGATGCGGACTCCTTCCGACCTCGTGAGTCTTCCAGGGCGGCAGCCTCGCGTCGGCGCACTGTGCCGGGGCCTGGTTTGAGCGGGACGTGAGTTTGAAGTATCCTGTCGGACGGCGCTGATTGCTCGGGGGGACGTATGAGCGAAACTGGAGAGACGCCTTCAGAGGAGCAGCTTCGCCTGGAGCGTGAGCGCTTGGAATTGGAGCGCAGGCGGGTGCTGCTCGAGGAAAAGCGGTTCGAGCATGAGCGGACCACGTCGACCTCTCGCCAGGGGCTCCTCAATCGAAATCTAGGGGCCGTGATTTCGGTGGCGACGATCCTGATTTCTGGCGTCCAGGTCTGGGTGGCCGTGGCGTCGAAGGAGAAGGAGCTCGCGCTCGCGAAGGAACAGAAGGAACGGGAGCTACAGCTTGCTCAGCTTCAAGCGGAACGTGAGCTGGACAATGGGTGGCGCAAGGACTTCTTCGAGTATCTGAAGCTCAATGACGAGGCCATCTTCGGAGCGGATGCGAAGAAGCGCATCTTGAAGCGCAACGTCCTGGTTGCCGCCTTTCCAGAAAGTCTGGTCGGGCAGATTCGGGTGGCGCTCGCCGAGAGCGCGGGCTCCGCCGGTGAGCTGAGCCTGGTGTCGGCACAGACTGACATGGTCGAAAGGCCCCCACCGCGTGTGTATCTGGCGGAGGCCATCAAGTCAGGGCCACCGGCCTCGGATGTGCCGGCTGGCGCGCGCAGGCTGGTTGCCGCGGCCCAGGCGGAGCGAACACGGGTGTTCGTCCACTACGCGGACCCGAACGACAGGTCGATAGCCTCAGCACTTTCCCTGTCGCTGGACGGTGAAGGGTACGGGGTTCCGAGTCCCGAAATCCTCACGGAAGGGGCGTCATCGACGGGTGACGTTCGCTACTTCCACGCCGATGACAAGCAACTCGCCGACAAGGTGGGAGCGCTTGTTCAGCAGGTGCTCGGTGAGAAGGGCGTGGCGCTCAGGGGAAACGTCCGTGTGATCGGGCTGCAGGGAAAGTACGGGAACATGCCGCGCAGGGTTCTCGAGGTATGGCTCCCCGCGCTGGGCAAGCACTGAGTGTGTTGGGATTCGTCACCGTCGCACGGGCCCGCCCGGAATCCTCCCAGGCGGGCCCTCACGACGACCTGACTACAGCAGGGAGCAGAGCAGCCCGCGTCCCGTCGTTCCCGAGGGGCAACCCACGCCCTGGCAGTACGTCACCCCGGAGTCGACCGCGGGATTGCCCAGCAGCGCGGGGACGCGGACCTGACACGTGCCCGTGGTCTCATTGCCCGTCGCGTCCTTCACGCCGTAGGTGAACGTGTAGACGCGTCCGTTGCCCAGCAGCGCCGACTCCGCGCGGACCAGCGCGGACTTGCCATCAGCCGTCAGCTTGATGTCGTCACACGCAAGCAGCCGCAGCAGGGACAGCGCATCGTTCGGCTCGTCGGAGCTGACGCGCAACAGCGTGCCCGCCTGTGCCAGCGGCAGCTCCCCACCACAGTTGTCCACCGCCGGCAGCGCGCAGTCCGCCAGTGACACCAGCACGTAGTCCGAGCCCACCGACGGCGTCAGGACGCGCCCCCGGCTGGCCCCCAGCACCGGAGCCGTGGTGTCGACCACCGTCACCGTCGCCGAGCAGGTGTTCACACTCGCCCCGTCCGTCACGTCCAGTTGCACAGGCGTCGTCCCCAGCGCGAACGGGCCCGAGGGAAGCTGCGTCACGCTGAAGGGACCCGGAAAGCCGTCCGGGTCATGTGAGCCGTGGTCCACCGAGGCCCCGCCCTGGCAGGCCGCGTCCGCCGCCACCGTCACGTTTCGACAGAGCGCCACCGGACCCTGATTCGTCGCACAGGGAATGGAGAAGTCGACCGCGGCGACGTTGTTGGCCTCGTTGTCCTCGTTGAAGACCCCGTCGTCGTCCGCGACGACCACCACCCGCTGGGTGCCCTCCGGCACCGTGAAGGAGAGCTGGAAGGGGAAGCGCTCTCCACCCACCAGGAAGGGCACACTGAGGGTGCCCAGGCGTGTGCCACCCGCGCCGGTGCCGCCCGCATACACTGCCGCCGTGGAACCGGCGATGCCCGTGGCCCCGTGGTTCTGGATGGCCCCGGAGAGCGTCAACGCCGTGGCCTGGCACGACGCCACCAGGTCCTCGACACTCAAGTCCAGCTCACCCACCGCCCCTTCATGGACGCCCAGTTCACCCATGGGCGCCGAGGCACCCTCGGGGTCTACGCCTTCACAACCTCCCAACAACAACAACGCCGCGAGCGCGGGAACTCCCAATGCACGTGTCATGTCTGGCTCCGGAGATGGGCCTCGAATCGAGGCATCCAAAGAGTACGCGACGAGCCGGTGCCTCGCTCATGGGTCATCCTCGGAATTATGCAATGACTCACGGCGGGTGGGTTCACACCCAACCCTTGACGTCGGAGCCCTAGGGAGAAGGCCTTTCGAGCAGGGGAGTTTCAGGGTTGATATTCATTTGCTGGGGTGGCTGGCATTGTTTTCAATGCCATTCATTCACCGGCGGCCTCCGTCGAACGGGTCGCGTCAGCCTCGCTCGCGGCATGACCTCATCGTGGCAGCCCCTGCTCACGAGGCTTTGACGCCCGCGACGATGAGTCCCACGCCGGCCGTCAGCAGTCCGAGCGTGAGGCTCCCTGCGCCAATCCACAGCAGGGCCAGCAGTCGGTTGGGCCGCTGGGGGTCCTTGCCGAGCACGGAGAGGAAGAAGCCCGCGGGCATGAGCAGCGCGGCCACCGGGACTCCAAAGCGCGCGACGACGTCGTAGCCGGCCGGCAGATGGGCCGCGTCGAGCACCACCAGGATGACCAGGCTGAGCATCAGCAGTACTGCCGCATGCGCATGGCCCGCGCGGAAGAAGTTCTTCTGCAGCGCGTTCGCGGGGATACTGCCCCGCCCGACACGGGTGAGGAACCAGCCGCCTGATTCCACGGTGATGAGCGAGAGAAGCAGGACGCCGAAGAGGATGAGGGTGTGGGGTTGGATAGCCATGGTATCCAATATTAGATACCGAAAGTATCCAATGCAAGGGGCCGTGCATGCGCATCTCTGAACTGGTGGAGCGGACGGGCGTTCCGCTCGCGACGCTCAAGTTCTATCTGCGGGAGGGGCTGTTGCCGGCCGGAGAGGCCACGTCTGCGACGCGGGCCGAGTACGGCGAGGCCCATGTGCGGCGCATCGCCGTGATTCGCGCGCTGACGGAGACGGTGGGCCTGAGTGTGCAGAAGGCGCGGGAGGTGCTCCAACTCATGGACCGCCCGGAGGACGACCTCTTCGAGACGCTGGGCAAGGCGATTGCCGCGCTGCCTCCCAGCGTGACGCCGGAGGCGGCGGAGGATTATCCCCGGGCCCGCGCGGTGCTCGAGAAGCTGGGCCAGGTCTATGACCCCCGGTTCGCCGCGGTCGCCCAATTGGAGCTCGCGCTGGCGGCGGCGGAGTCGGCGGGCATTCCCTTGGATGACAGGCGGCTCGCAGTCTACGGGCCTCACATCCGCGCCATCGCCGAGTTCGACGTCGGCAGCATTCCCCGGGAGGCCACGGCCGCCGTCGAGTACGCCGTGCTCGGAACGGCGGTCCACGAGCCCGTGCTCATCGCGCTGCGGCGGCTGGCGCATCAAGACGTCGCGGCGCGGCGACTGGGGCAGGGGCGCGCGAAAGCAGGTGCTCCGACGCGGCCCCGGCCCAAGGGGCGCTGAGGGCAGGCCGGGCGTTTCACGCCACGGTGCGCCCGTGTGCAATCGACGCGGGTGAACGACGTACCCGTTGCGGCCGTGGGCGTATCATTCGCCCGCATGCTTCTGGCCTCGAGCGAGGAGCGGTGGGGCCTCTTCAAGGAGCGCTTCATGAGTCAGCGTGGAATCGTGACGAGGTGCGGTATCGCGACGGCGTGTCTCTGGGGCGTCGCTTCGAGCGGCAATGCCCTGGCCGCCCCTGAGTCCGCTGCCGTCGTGCCCGAGGTCATGGCCGTGGGCGAAATCACAGCCGCCTTCGCGGACTTTCGCCGGACCTGTGAAGCCGATGGGCGGCGACTGTGGGGGCACTCGCTGTGCGCTCCGTTGCTCGTCGTACATCCTGAAACGCGGGCCTTCGTGGCAAGCGAGTGGCCCGGGAAGTCCGGAGCGGGCCCCTGGGTGGGCGTCCTGCCCACCGACGTCACCATCGCCAACACGGCGCTCACCTGGGCCGGAGTCTCATGGGTGCAGCTGAGGGCGCCGCTGCCCGAGGCCCCCGCGCGTCGGCGCGCCCTGCTGGCCCACGAGGCCTTCCATCGGCTCGCGAGCTCGTTGGGACATCGCGGCCAGGAGGGGGCCAATGCCCACCTCGATGACTTCGAGGGCCGCACACTGTTGCAGCTCGAGTGGCGTGCCCTCGCGTCCGCGCTGCGCTCAAGCACCGCGTCCGCGCGCCGCACCGCCGTCGAGGACGCGCTGGCGTTCCGGAGCGAGCGTCGAGCGCGCTTCGCCTCGGCGACCACCGAGGAGGGCTCGCTCGAGCGCCATGAAGGGCTCGCGGAGTACACCGGCGTGAGCGCGGCGGCCGGCCAGGCTCGAGAGCGCCGGGCGCTGGCGCTGGAGAACCTGGACGACGGCGCTCGGCGAAACTCCTTCGTGCGGGCCTTCGCCTATGCGTCAGGCCCCGCCTACGGCTTGCTGTTGGATGAAGCGGGCGCCTCCGCCACGGGCTGGCGAAAGCGGGCGCTGGAAGGCGCGGACCTGGGGGACCTGCTCGGGGAGGCCCTCCGGCTACCCGCGCCAGGGCCCGAGCGGAACGTGGCGCGGCGCGAGACACGCTACGAGGGCTCCACCCTGCGCGAGGCCGAGACCACGCGTGCGCGGCTCGCCCGTGAGCGCGCGGAGGCCCTGCGCAAGCGCCTGGTGGAGGGGCCCGTGTTGCGCCTGCCCCTGCTGCGCATGCGCATCCAGTTCAACCCAGGGGAACTCGTCCCGCTGCTCGAGCATGGCACCGTGTATCCGGGAGCCCGCATCGTGGATGAATGGGGCTCGCTCAGCGTGACGTCCGAAGTGCTCGTGGCCCAGGACTGGAAGTCCGCCACCGTCGTCGCGCCACCCGAGCGTGCGCAGGGCTCCCGGTGGCAGGGCGATGGCTGGGTTCTGGAGCTTGCTCCAGGCTGGAGCGTGCGCGCCGGAGCACGCCCGGGAGAGCTGGCCCTCCAGGCTCCAGAGTCCCGCTAGCCTGGAGTCCTGCGGTGCTCAGCCCTCCTCGGGCTTGGCCTCCGGAAGGTGGATGCGCACCGAGCGCACGCGCCGGGGCGTCGCCTCCAGGACCTCCAGCTCCAACCCGTCCTTCGTCCGGAGCTTCGTGCCGGGCTCGGGAATCGCGCCGCCCGCCAGCGCGATGGTCAGCCCCGCCACCGTGGAGTAGTCGTCGTCCTCGGTCAGGTCCAGGCCCAGCTCCCGGTTGATGTCCCGGATGGCCGCGCTGCCCTGGACCACCGCCGCCAGGGGGCTTTCGCGCAGCACCAGCTCCTCGGGCGTCTCCGACTCGCTGAGGATGTCGCCCACCAGCTCCTCGACCAGGTCCTCCACCGTCACCAGGCCCACGACGCCGCCGCGCTCGTCCACGATGATGGCCAGCTGCATGCGCCGCCGCTGCAGCTCCTTCAGCGCGTCCATTGCCCGCATCGTCTCCACGAGGAAGAAGGCGGGCCTCACCACGTCCTCCAGGACGATGAGGTGCCCCTCCCAGGCCACCCCGAGCAGGTCCTTGGCGATGACGTAGCCGACGATGTTGTCCATCGTGCCCTCGAACACCGGCATGCGCGAGTGCCCGTGCTCCAGCAGCGTCTGGCGAATCTCCTCCGCGTTCGCGTGGCGGCGCAGCGCGACGATCTGCTCGCGCGTCACCATCAGCTCGCCCACCGTCAGGTCGCCCATCTCGAACGCACGCGCGGCGATCTCCCCGGCGCGCGGGTCCAGGGAGCCCTGCTTCGTGGCCTCCTCCACCAGCGTTTGCAGCTCCTCCGCCGACAGGCGGCTCTCGCTGAAGGTCGTCCGGTCGCCGAACAACCGCAGCACGACGTTGGAGCTGGCGGTGAGGAACCACACCACCGGCCGCATCAGCCACGACAGCCCGTTGAGAGGACGGCCGATGAGCAGCGCGTAGCGCTCCCCGGCCCGCAGCGCGAGCGACTTGGGCACCAGCTCGCCCAGCACCAGCGACAGGTACGACACGACGATGACGACTCCCGCGAGAGCGACTTCGTCCGCGGTCTCCGTCGGAAGCCCGAAGCCCGCGAGCACGGGGGCCAGCCGGTTCGCGATGCTCGCGCCGCCGAAGGCCGCAGCCGTGGCGCCGATCACCGTGATTCCAATCTGCACCGTCGCGAGGAAGCGCTCCGGGTCCTTGCGCAGGGCCTCCACCGCCTTCGCGGAGCCGCTGCCTTGCTCCACCAGTTCCTTCAGCCGCGTGCGGCGCAGGGAGATGACCGCGAGCTCCGCCCCGGCGAACACGCCATTGGCCAGGACGAGCAACAAGATGATGAGCAGCTCCGAAACGATGATGGCCCTCCTCTCAGGAGCCCTCTACCGTAACCCCGGATGCCCGGCCGCTCACTCACCAAGTGACTGCAAGAGGAGAGACAGTTGATCCTGGCTGGCGCCCTTGGGCAGGTAGTAGTGGGGGCCGGACAGCAGGGCGTCGCCCACGTCCTGGGCCGCCGCTGACGTGAGGAACACCACGCGGGGCAGGGGACCGCGCGGAAGCCGCGCCACGACCTCCAGGCCGCTCATCCCCGGCATGTTGAGGTCCAGGAGCATGACCTCGTAGCGCTCACCGCGCCGAAGACTGGCCAGGGCCTCGTGGCCATCGGCCGCTTCGGTGGCTTCATACCCCAGATCCTCCAGGCTGAGCCGAAGGAACTCCCTCCAGTCCGCGTCGTCATCGACGACGAGCACCCGTCTCGCGCTTTCTTCATCCGTGTCCAGTCGCGCCAAGCATCCTCCCCGACACGGGAAGAACCTCCCTGCGCACCCTCGACATTCGCTTCCTCGGGAGAAATGGCCCCTGCCTGGAGAGCAGGGGGGCGGGCTCAGAACAGGGCCATGCCCAGCTGCGTCACCAGGTACTGAAGGGCAGGTCGCACATTATGCCCCGCGGTCCGGGGACGCTCGGGCTGCGTCGAGTGACACCACTGGGGCTCACCGAGCAGGCGGCCGTCCGAGTGTTGGAACAGCCGGAAGCGCCCCAGGTCCGTGGAGCTGCCCGCGTTGAAGACGCGCAGCGGCCGTCCGTGCGCCGTGTCCAGCACCGTCTCGCAGGGCTGGTGACGGTGGCCATGCAGCACCAGGTCGCACCGGCCCTGCACGCGCGTCACCAGCTCCGCGCCCAGCGTCAGCTCGGAGGCGTGGGGCCAGCCCATGCGCGTGGCCAGGCGCTCCGGGAAGCTCTCCTCGGGCAGCGGCAGCACGTGGTGATGCACCAGCACCGCCACCAGCGCGTCGCGCGGCGCGGCGTCGAGCGCGGCCTCCACCCGCTCCACCGTGTCGAGCGACAGCTCTCCATGGCTCGCGAAGTAGTTGCGGTTGTGCTCACCCGTGGAGTCCACGCACACGAAGTACACGCCGGGGCGCTCCACCGTGCGGACCTTGAGTCCGTCCATCCACGCGCCACCCACGTCCTCACCAGGACGGTCATGGTTGCCGGGGATGAAGGTGAGCCGTCCGGTGTCCAACAGCGGCGCGAAGATGTCGACGAACCGACGGTACTCCTCGCGCGAGCCCTGGTGCGTCAGGTCTCCGGTCAGCACCACGTGGTCCGCGCGGCTGGCCTGGACGGCCGAGAGCAGCGCTTGCGCGGAGGCATCACTGTCGGGGCTCAGGTCCAGGTGGAGGTCCGAGAGATGAGCCAACGTCCGAAGGGGCATGCGAAGCAAGGTAGGCATTGCTCGCGGCGCCTTCACGTCCGTGCGGTGAAACCGCCGCAAGCGTGATGAAACAGATGTGCATCACCCGGCGACCCACTCGTCCCCCGGGGGGAGGGTGGTGTTCACCGTGGACACCACCGCGCGCGGCGGCAACAGCCGGGTGCCGGGGCCCACGCGAAGGCGCGTGCCACGCCAGTCCACCGTGCGGAAGAACGCGCCGTGCCACCACGCGACGAAGAGCAGCAGGTCCTTGGTGAGCACCGCTGGCGCGGCGCGCCACGACACCGACTGCGGTCGCAACGCGCGAAACACCGCGAGATCCACCAGCACCTTGCCGAGGACGACCGCCGTCGCCACCTTCACCGCCTCCGGGGTGGGGCTGGCGAGCACGCCCAGCAGGGCCAGCGGAATCGGGTTGAGCAGGGCCTGCGCCAGATAGGTGGGCGGCGCGACGGCCGTCCGGTGGATGACGCTCCAGCGCAGGTAGCGCTGGAAGAAGGCGCGCACGCTCTTGCCCAGCGACACGTTGTAGACCGGGGCGCACGCGACGACGACGCGCCGGCCCAGCTTCCGCGTCACCCACTGGCCGATGACGTAGTCCTCCGCGAGCACGTCGCGCACCGAGTAGAAGCCGCCCAGGGCCTGGACGTCCTCGCGACGCAGCGCCATGGACTTGCCCACGACGATGTCCTGGTCCGCGCAGCGCTTGGCTCCAATCATCCCCGCCGCCGCGCTGGACGTCAGGTAGAGGTTGTCCAGCAGCGAACCGAAGCTCCGCTCGCCGATGCCCGCCACCGGGTGCGTCACGCAGCCCACCGTGGGGTCCGCGAAGCTGGCGGCAATCTCCTCCAGGTAGCCGGGCCCCACGCGCGTGTTGCTGTCGCTGATGACGAACAAATCAAACCGGGCCCGGTCCGCCAGCGTGATGAGCTGATTCACTTTCGGATTCAGCCCCGGCGCGCCTTCCTGAAGCTCCAGCCGCATGACGCCGGGCCAGCGGCGCACCGCCTCGCATGCGACTCCGTAGGCCGAGTCGCGGGTGTCCTTCACCCCCAGCACCACCTCGTACTCGCCGGGGTAGTCCAGGTGGGCGAAGTGCTTCAGGTTGGTCTCCAGGTCGTCATCCGTGCCGCACAGCGGCTTGAGGATGGAGATGCCCGGCCACGCCGCGCCCGGAGGCAGGGCCCGGGGCCGCTCCCGGCGATGGCGGAGCACGAGCACGTACTGGATGACGAGCGCGGTGAGGCCGAAGCCGGCGGCGAAGAGCAGGAGGGCGGAAGCAAGCGACATGCGCGGGCAGTCCCCGAGGAGGCGCGCGGTCATCGCGCGACCTGGGTTCCACGCTAGGGGGCCTGAGCGTCAGGCCCGCGGAGCGCTCGCGGCGCCGGGGCCAATTCGACGTGACAGCGAAGTGAAGCGGGTGGGCTAGTCGCCCAGGTTGCGGCTGCGCGGGTGGCGGATGTCCTTGCCCCGCACCATGTAGACGACCATCTCCGCCACGTTCATCGCGTGGTCGCCGATGCGCTCCAGGTGCTTGGCGATGAACATCAGCGCGGTGGCCCGACGGATGTTCTTCGAGTCCTCCATCATGTACGCCAGCAGCTCGTTGAAGATCTTGAGGAAGAGCGCATCCAGCAGGTCATCCCCCTGGAGCACCACCTCTGCCTTCGCCACGTCGCCGGAGACGAAGGCATCCAGCGAGCGCTTCACCTGCTGCTGCGCCAGCTCCGCCAGCTTCGGCGTGTCCACGTAGGGCGCCAGCGGGGGGACCTGGTTCAAGTCCATGGAGCGCTCGGCGATGTTCACCGCCAGGTCGCCGATGCGCTCCAGGTCGGTGACGATTTTCAGCGCCGTGGTGATGAGGCGCAAGTCACTGGCGGCCGGCTGGCGCAGCGCGAGGATGCGGCGGCACAGCTCGTCGATCTCCACCTCCAGCCGGTTGACGTCCTTGTCCGCGGCGACGACCTTCTCCGCCAGGGCGCTGTCGCGGTCCGTGAGGGCGCGCATGCTCTGGACGATGAGGCCCTCCACCTTGGCGCCCATCGCGAGGAGCTTCTCGCGCAAGTCCCTCAGGTCCTGCTCGAACGCCTTGTCCGTGTGAGTCAACGCCATCGCCGCCAATCCCTTCTCTTCGCTCACCCGAACTTCCCGGTGACGTAGTCCTCGGTGCGCTTCTCGCGCGGGTTGGTGAAAATCTGTTCGGTGGCGCCGCATTCCACCAGTTCACCCATGTAGAAGAAAGCCGTCCTGTCACTCACCCGCGCGGCCTGCTGCATGTTGTGGGTGACGATGGCGATGGTGTACGTCGCCTTCAGCTCGTGGATGAGCTCCTCGATCTTCGCAGTGGCGATGGGGTCCAGGGCGCTGGCGGGCTCGTCCATCAGCAAGACCTGGGGCTCCACGGCCATCGCCCGGGCGATGCACAGCCGCTGCTGCTGGCCGCCGGAAAGGCCCAGGGCGCTCTCGTGCAGCCGGTCCTTCACTTCATCCCAGAGGGCCGCGCCGCGCAGGGACTTCTCCACGCGCTGCTCCAGCGCGGCCTTGTCCTTCATGCCGCCCACGCGCAGGCCGTAGGCCACGTTCTCGAAGATGCTCTTGGGGAACGGGTTGGACTTCTGGAAGACCATGCCCACGCGGCGACGCAGGTCCACCACGTCCACGCTGCGGTCATGGATGTCCATGTCGTCCAGGAGGATGGTGCCCGTGTGGTTGGCGCCCGGAATCAAGTCGTTCATCCGGTTGAGCGCGCGCAGGAAGGTGGACTTGCCGCAGCCGGACGGGCCGATGAGGGCGGTGACGCGCCGGTCCAGGATGGCCAGGGAGACCTTCTGGATGGCCGCCTTCGTGCCGTAGCGCAGGGTCAGTTCGCGCGCCTCCATCTTCGGGCGCGGGGCGTTGGGATTGAGGGACATGGAGGGCGTGTACCGTTGAGTCAGTGGGCGCCCGCGGCCTTGCGGCGCGTGCGGGTCCGGATGATGACCGCGACGAGGTTGAGGGCGAACGTCAACAACAGCAGCACCAGCACCGTCGAGTAGAGCAGCGGGCGCGTGGCCTCCACGTCCGGTGACTGCGTGGCCATCACATACGTGTGGTAACCCAGGTGCATGAACTGGGAGTTGAGGTGGCTGGGCAGGTCCGGGAGGAAGTAGGCCGCGCCCGTGAAGAGGATGGGCGCGACTTCGCCGGCGCCTCGGGAGATGGCCAGCACGGCGCCAGTGAGGATGCCCGGCAGCGCGCCCGGGAGCACCACCCGCCCCAGCGTCTGGGACTGGGTGGCCCCCAAGGCGAGGCTCGCGGTGCGGTGGTCCATGGGGACGGCGCGCAGCGCCTCCTCGGTGGAGACGATGACGACGGGCAGCGTGAGCACCGCCAGCGTCAGCGAGGCCCAGAGGATGCCCGGCTGCGCCCAGTACATCTCCTCGTGGCCGAGCGCGCGGTCCATGCCCTGGCCCACGAAGAGGATGAAGAAGCCCAGGCCGAACAGGCCGAAGACGATGGAGGGCACGCCGGCCAGGTTCACCACCGCCACGCGGACGATGCGGGCGAAGAGCGAGTGGGGTGGGGCGTATTCGTGGAGGTACACGGCCGTCAGCACGCCCACCGGCATCACCGCCACGGTCATCAGCAGGGTGAGCGCGGCGGTGCCGAAGATGGCGGGGAAGATACCGCCGCCCATCATGCCGTCGGAGGGCGGCTGGGAGAGGAAGGTCCAGGTGACGCCGCCGGCGCCGTTCTCCACGACGTTGAAGAGGATGATGGCCAGCATCGCGATGATGATGAAGGCCGCGAGGCCGGTGAGTGACGTGAGCGCGAAGCCCACGGCGCGGCGGGTCCCCGGCGTCACGCGGCACCTCCCGTCAGCTTGCGGATGACCCTCTTGGTCCACGTGGAGGCCATGAGGTTGAGCACGAAGGTGAAGATGAAGAGCTGCACGCCGATGAAGAACAGGAGCGAGTAGTGGGGGCTGCCCACCACCACCTCGCCCATCTCCGCGGCGATGGTCGCCGACAGCGAGCGCGCCGAATCCCCCAGGCTCCAGGAGATGACGTCCGCGTTGCCGGAGGCCATGAGGACAATCATCGTCTCGCCAATGGCGCGCCCGAAGCCGAGCACACACGCGGCGAGGATGCCGGGCGCGGCCGCGGGGAGGACGACCTTCCACGCGGTCTCCCAGGGGGTCGCCCCCAGGGCCAGGGAGGCTTCGCGGTAGCTGCGTGGCACGGCGGTGAGCGCGTCTTCCGACACGGTGAAGATGACGGGGACGATGGCGAGCGCCAGGCCCAGGCCGGCCACCATCGCGTTGAGCGGCCGGTCGAAGCCGAGGGCCTCCTTCACCACGGTGGACATCACCATGAGGGCGAAGAAGCCCAGGACGACGGAGGGGATGCCCGCGAGCAGCTCGATGACGGGCTTGAGCAATTCGCGCAGGCGGCGGGGCGCGAACTCCGCGGCGAACAGCGCGCCGAACACGCCCAGCGGGACGGCCACCAGCATGGAGACCGCCGTCGTCTTCAGCGTGCCGACGAACAGCGGAATCATGCTGACCTTGGGAATCTTCGACACGGGCTGCCAGCGGAAGGGCGGCTTGCCCGGGGCCACGTCCTGGGCCAGGAACATCTTGGAGAGGCTGGCCTCGTGGCGGGCCTCCGGCTCCGTGAAGAGCGCGAGGGCCTCCTTGGCCACGAAGATGATGATGAGGATGAGCGCCGCGATGCCGGTGAAGGCCATCAGGGTGATGAACCCCGCGATGACCTTCTCCCGGAGCTGACGCCGCCGCGCCGCGGGTGACAGCGCGGGCGCGATGAGAGGCTGCGTGAGACCCTGCTCCATGATGGCATGTCTATCCATAGTGGCTCGGGCCCCTGGTGACATTCGTGTGACGGAAGGCTCACTTCACCGGGAAGTAGCCGACCTTGGTGACAACGGCCTGTCCTTCGGGTGACAGCGCGAAGTCGATGAACGTCTTGGCATCCCCGGAGGGCTTGTTGCGCAGGTAGAAATACAGGTCGCGCGACAGCGGGTACTTGCCCGTCTTGATGTTCTCCGCCGTGGGGGCGATGTCCTCGTTGCCCTTCTTGATCTTCAGCTCCTTGATGCCCTTGGCGTACGCGGCGCCGCCGTAGCCGATGCTGTTCTTCTCCTTGGAGACGGCGTTCACCACCGCGGCGGTGCCGGGCAGCGTCTGGGCGGAGGCCGCGTAGTCCTCGCCGTCCAGGACGTGGTCCTTGACGAAGACGTAGGTGCCCGAGGAGTTCTCGCGGGAGTAGATGATGATGGGCGCGTCGGGGCCGCCCAGCTGCTTCCAGTTGGTGACATCCCCCACGTAGATGCTGCGCAGCTGCTCCACGGTGAGCGCCGTCACGGGGTTGCCCTCGTTGACGTAGAAGGTGACGCCGTCCTTGGCCACGGGGATTTCCACGCCCGTGGAGTTGTAGCGGGCGCGCAGCTTCTGCTTCTCCGCGTCCTTTATTTCACGGCTGGACATGGCGATCTCCGTGGTGCCGTTCTGGAGCGCCGCCAGCCCCACGCCGGAGCCGCCGCCGGTGACTTGCACCTTGGTGGCGGGTGTCTTCTTCATGAACTCCTCGGCCCATCGCTGCCCGAGGATGACCATGGTGTCGGAGCCCTTCACGGTGACGTTGCCCGCATGGGCGGAGAGCGGGAGGGCGAGCATCAGCCCGATGACCAGTGAACCGAAAATTGCCTTCATGGCGGATTCAGCTCCAGCGAAGTGGTGGTGTTGGGAGGAAGGTAGGGCCTAGTAGCGGGCCTGCATCTGGAGGGTGAACAGGTTGTCATGCGGGTCCTTGGCGTCGTCCGGATGGGCCGTCATGGGCATCTCGTACGCCGCGGTGACCTTGAGGTTCTCCCCGAAGTAGTGGAGGACGGCGACGGCCAGGGTGCCCACCGAGTTGGTGCTCGCGGGACGTCCCTCTGACGCGCTGTTCTTGCGGCCATTCTCCGGGTCGAAGAAGTCGTAGCGGATGGCCACCGCGTCCGACACGCCCACGTTCTGGACAATCAGGCCGTACCAGCCGCTGGCGGGAACGCCGGGCTGCTCCACCTTCACGTCACCGGAGCTCTTCCAGTACGACCTGCCGGTGATGTACTCGCCCTTGATGGCCGTGGCGCCCAGGGGGAGGAGGTCCAGGTAGAGCTGCGCGTCCAGCGCCACGCGGTCCCTCGTGTGCGCCTTGCGGAAGGTGTCCGAGGGGCCCTTGGTGATGGTGTGGCCGTACCAACCGGAGACGCCTCCGGACAGCCAGCCCAGGTCGAAGCCCGCGCGGCCGATGACGTCCTTCTCCTTGTCGTTGTCCACGCCGACGGAGCCCTGGTTGAAGATGCCGTCGCCGTCGAAGAGGCCCGCTGCGACGTGGACCTTCCCCTCGAGGAAGGTGCCGGCGAACTTGACGCCGCGGTCCCGCTCGTCGGGCAGGAAGGCGCGCACGCCGCGGGTGCGCTCGGGAATCTCGCGGTCGGCGGAGGACTGCACGGCCTCGTAGCCGAAGGGCCACTTCATCTGGCCCAGGGTGAGGCCGGCCTGTTGGTGGGTGCCAGGGATGAAGAGGGTGGCCTCGGCGTCGCGCACGGTGACGAACGGGGCGGTGGGCACCGCGTCGATCTGCAGCATCATCTGCGCCCAGTCCGTGGTGTAGGTCGTCTTGATGCGGCCCCGGCGCACGGCGAAGCGGCTGAAGCCGCCCGTGCCGGTGTCGTCCAGGCTCTGCTGGTACTGGTAGCGGCCCTGGACGTAGCCGGAAATCTTCAGCTTCTTGAGGGAGAGCAGGTCGTTCTTCGTCTCGGTGTTCTGCTCCTCCAGGGCGGCGACCTTGCCCTCGGCGGTCGTCATCCGCTCGTCCAGGTCCGCGTCGGCGGGCGCGGCGTCCGCGGGGGGCGCCTCCGGGCTGTCGGATGCGGGGGCCTGGGCGGCGGGCTCTTCGGCGGGCACGGCGGGCGTCTGGGCCACGGCCATGGCCGGGCTCAGGGCGAGGGTGAGGACCGCGGTGGCGAGTTGACGCATCGGGAAGGGTTTCGAGAGGGT
Organism: Myxococcus sp. CA056; assembly: GCF_013336715.1. NCBI lineage: Bacteria > Pseudomonadati > Myxococcota > Myxococcia > Myxococcales > Myxococcaceae > Myxococcus > Myxococcus sp. CA056. The sequence goes on along the minus strand of NZ_JABUMT010000017.1, from coordinate 93,141 downwards.
CACGAAACTGGCTTCTAGGTAACGCGCGTGGCCGTTTCAGGTCCGTTGTGTGACATCGGTGTCACGAAGTCAGTGGGTCGGGTCGACGATGCGGTAGCCGACCCCGCGCACCGTCTCCAGCAGGGTGCGCGCCGGGCCCAGTTTGTCGCGCAGGCGCATGACGTGGGTGTCGATGGTGCGCGTCTCCAGCGAGGAGGACAGACCCCAGACCTCCTCCAGGAGCTGCTCGCGCGTCTGGACCCGGCCCGTGCGCGTCATGAGGTGCCCCAGCAGGCGGAACTCCAGCGCGGTGAGGGGGACCTCCTTTTCCTCGACGTAGAAGCGGTGCGCGGACAGGTCCAGCTTGAGGGCGCCCAGGGCGAGGGGCGCGGCCTGGGGCTCCTGGGGCGTGCCTCCGCGACGCAGGATGGCCTTGAGGCGCAGCACCAGCTCCCGCACGCTGAAGGGCTTGACGACGTAGTCATCCGCGCCGACCTCGAAGCCGCGGATGCGGTCGGTCTCCTCGCCCTTGGCGGTGAGCATGACGATGAGGATTTCGCGGGACTGGGCTCCGGCGCGCAGCTGCCGGCAGACGTCGATGCCAGACATGTCGGGGAGCATCAGGTCCAGCAGGACGAGCTCGGGCGGACGCTCGCGAGCGGCGATGAGCGCCGTCTCGCCCGTCGCGGCGAGCTGGGTGGAGAAGCCGGCATCGCGCAGGTTGAAGTCGATGAGGTGGGCGAGATCGGGTTCGTCGTCGACGATGAGGACGTGGGCCATGGCGGGCCGGAGTCTGCGCGTCTCGATTTTCATGCACGTGACGCATTTGCAACGATTGTGTGATGACGACCGGTGGGAGGACAGGCGGGCGGCTCACTCGCGCCTCCGGGCATGTCTGGGTGGAAACTGACAGCGGCCCCCCACCGAGGGGCCCCTCGCACGCTCGCGGCGGAGCGTTACCTGTTCATGTCCTTCGGCCTTTTGTCGGAGGTCTTGTCCAGGAGCCCGCATGTCCCTCGACTCACGTCGGTTCATGTCTCGCCTGTGTTTGCTGCTGCTGTCCGTCTGGAGCACCGCCGCGCTGGCGACCGAGGAGTACCTGCAACTGGCCACCTGCCTGGGTCCCCAACAGCAGACCTATTCGCCGGCCCTGAAGCTGTTGCCCCGGCAGACCTATTTCAGCGCGGAGGCCACGCTGAATGTGTGCGTGACGCTGGACCCCGCGCTCAGCTCGGCCCGCTTCCAGGTCGCCGGCGGAGGGGTCGCGAGCTGTACGCTCGCGTCGCTCCAGAGCCGAATCGTGCTCGAGTGGAACACGGGGGAGACGAGCATCATCGACATGTCGTCTCCGCTGGACCTCAAGCCCCTGGGCCAGACGGTGGTGCCCTCCTACGGCACGGTGATATCCGGCAGGTTCGAGGGCGCCCTCGTCGTCTCCGTGCTGGAGCTGACCCCCAATGACCTGGCCCTGCTCAAATGCCTGACGACGGGAGTCACCGAGTCCTCGGGGCTGATCAGCATGACCTTCCTCCAGCTGTTGCCCTGAGGCGTCAGCCCGGCCTCGTGCGAGCCCAGGGGCTTCGTCGTCCCTGCGGGCGAGCCGTGCGTGAGACATCCATGAAAGTCAGACATGGCTTGCGTGCTGCGGGCGCGAGGTGCGGGCTGTTTTCGGGGCGGGGCGGAGGTTCGAGGTGTTTCGATGTCTGGAATGTGAGGCGTCCCCTCGTGAGACTCGCCAGGTCCTCCGGGGCAAAGCCCGTTGTGCCTTGGTGCTAGCTGTCTGTGGGTTGGCCGACCTCGTTTCCCGTGAAGTGTCCACGGGGCAACACAAGCCCCAGGGGGATGAGGATGTGTCATATTGCTCATGGGTTGCTCATGACTCATTTGAGAGGGATTGTGTCGATGTGAGGTGATTGATGGCTGAGAAGCTGGTGGATACCCAAGGCGCCCGTGGGAATGAGTCAAATCAGTCGGTGTTTTCCGGCTTTCAACACCTGTCGTTGGAGGAGCGGCGCGAGCGTCTCGGTGTGGGGCTGGGACTGGACGCGGAGCTCCTGGATGGACTCACCGGAGAGCAGGGGCTGCGGATGGAGGCCGCCCTGGCGATGGTGGAGAACGCGGTGGGGCTCTTCAGTCTGCCCTTGGGGTTGGGGCTCCACCTGAAGGTCAACGGGCGGGACTACACGGTGCCCATGGTGGTGGAGGAGCCGTCGGTCATCGCGGCCGCGTCCTTCGCCGCGAAGCTGGTGGGCGCCGCGGGAGGGTTCGTCGCGGAGGCGGACTCGTCCCTGATGATTGGTCAAATCCAGCTCGCGCGCTTCGGGCCGCCGAGCTTCGCCATGGCGCGCATCCTGGAGGCGCGCACGGAGCTGCTGGCGCTGGCCAACAGCCTGCATCCGCAACTGGAGCGACGAGGTGGCGGGGCCCGGGACGTGGAGGTGCGGCTCCTGCCCCCTCCCGAGGGGCCCGGCATGGAGCCGCTGCTGGTGGTGCACGTGCTCGTCGACACGCAGGAGGCGATGGGCGCCAACCTGGTCAACACGATGATGGAGGGCCTGGCCCCGCGCATCGAGCAGCTCACGGGTGGCAAGGTCTACCTGCGCATCCTCTCCAACCTGTCGGACCGGCGGCTGGCCCGGGCGCGCTGCTCCATTCCCGAGCGGGCCCTGGCGGACTTCGGGCTGAGCGGCGGGGAGGTCGCCGAGGGCGTCGTCCAGGCGAGCCGCTTCGCGCTGGCGGACCCGTACCGCGCGGCGACGCACAACAAGGGCATCATGAATGGCATCGACGCGCTGGCGCTCGCCACCGGGCAGGACTGGCGCGCCATCGAGGCGGGGGCGCATGCCTTCGCGGCCCGAGGGGGGCGGTATGGCCCGCTGTCGGTGTGGCGCAGGGAAGGGGGCCACCTGCTGGGAGAAATCCAGCTGCCGCTGGCGCTGGGCACGGTGGGGGGCTCGATGCTGGCGCATCCCGGAGTCCAGGCCTCGTTCAAGATGCTGGGACAGCCCTCCGCGCGGGAGCTGGCCTGCATCTTCGCCTCACTGGGGCTCGCGCAGAACCTGGCGGCGATTCGCGCGCTGGGCTCGGTGGGCATCCAACGCGGCCATATGGCGCTGCACGCGCGCACCGTGGCGTCGAGTGTCGGCGCGCCACCGGAGTGGGTGGAGGCCATCGCCGCGCTGCTCGTCCAGGAGGGTGAGGTGAAGGTGGACCGGGCCCGGCAGGTGCTGGACCGGATGCGTGGCGGCGGCGAGTCCGTGACGCTCACGCCCTCCGCGCTGCGCACGGGGCTCCAGGACGAAATCGAATAGGCCCCAGGCTTCACGTCCTCCGCGTCGACGAGCAAGGGGAAGGGTGCGCCGAGTGCGCGGTGTCCTTCCCCTTCTCCCCGCGTGGAGGAACCGGGGCCTGTCGCGTGTTCTGATTCCCACCCGCCCGAGGGCTGTGCAACAACGGCGGGGTGAGCCCCCATGACTCCGCCTGACTCGCACTCCTCGCCGCCCAACACTCCGCCCCTGCGCACCCTGCCGGTGCCCACGCTGACTCCCACGCCGGGCGAGCTGGCGCATGCGCAGAAGCGGGGCGGCCGCTCGGCGCTGCTCGGGTTGGGGCTGGTGGGCGTCGTGGCGCTGACGAGTCCCGTGCTCGGCTACCTGGAGGACGTGGGCAACGCGCGCGAGGAGCTGCTGGGGCACCTGTCGAACCAGGCCCGTGTCCAGGCGGACGCGCTGGGGGTCCACCTGTTGTTGCTGGAGGCGGAGCTCGCGCGCGTCGCCGGGCACCCCACGCTCTTTCCGGAGGATGGGGCGTCCCCCGCGGAGCAGGCCCTGCTCGACAGCGCCTTCTACCACTCGTCGCTGTTCTCGGAGGGCGTGGCCCTGCTCGGTCCCCGAGGCGAGCGTGTGTGGAGCGACCCTCCCGGCATGTCGCTGGGCGCGTCGCCCATCACCGCGCGCCCCTGGTTCCAGCGGATGGTGGAGCGCAAGGCGCCGGCCATCGACCTGTTGGAGGGCGAGGGGGGGCCGCTCGTCGTCGCCGTGCCGATGATCAAGGAGGGCCAGCTCAAGGGCGTGCTGCTCGGTGAGGTGCGCACGGAGGCGCTGCCCACGCGCTCCACGGAGGAGACGGCGCTGTTCCTGATGGATGCGCGCGGACGGCTCCTGCTGCCGTCGTCGCCCTTCTCGCACCAGGAGGACTTCTCTGGAGCGCTGCGCTCGCTGGCGAAGGCGCCAGGGCCGCTGATGTTGGAGGGGAACCGGTTGATGGGCGCGGCGGCGTGGGTGGGACGCAGCGAGCTGTTGCTCGTGGTGCTCGAGGACGAGGAGTCAGCCACGGCCGGACTGCGCTCGCGTTTCCTGCGACAGCTCGCCTTCCATATCGCGCTGCTCACCTGCACCCTCGGCCTGTTCCTCGTCCTGCTGCGGCATTCCTACCGCTCGTTGCTCGCGGCGGAGGAGCGGCTGCGCCGTCAGGAGACGATGGCCGCGCTGGGCACCGCCGCCGCGCTCATCGCCCACGAGGTGAAGAACGCGCTCAACGGCATCCAGGCCGCGCTGTCCGTGCTGCGCACGACGCCCGCGGGCAGCGAATTGCCGGTGCGGGGCCTGCGCTCCCAGGTGGAGCGGCTGGGGCATCTGGCGCGCTCGCTGCTGTCGTTCGGCGCGCCCCGTGCCGCGATGCGGCGAAGCTGCGAGGTGCACCTGTTGGTGGAGGAGGCGCTCCAGGCGGTGCGCATGCTGCCCGAGTCGGAGGAGGTGGAGCTGCGCACGTCGCTGGAGGAGAACCTGACCGTCCAGGGTGACGCGGCGCTCCTGGTGTCGGCCATCGACAACCTGGTGCGCAACGCGGTGGAGGCGGGCGCTGTGGCGAAGGACACGGGCCTGCGCCCCGCGCCCTGGGTGGCGGTGAACCTGTCGCGGGATGGCGATGCGGCGCTGCTGGTGGTGGAGGACAACGCGGGCGGCGTGGACCCCCGGCTCGAGCCCCGGCTTTGGGAGCCGTTCGCCACCGGCCGCGCGAAAGGCGTGGGCCTGGGGTTGCCCATGGCGCGGACGTCCGTGGAGGCGCATGGTGGAAGCCTGACCTATACCCGCCGTCCACAGGGCAGCCTCTTCACGCTGCGGTTGCCGCTGGAGCGCACTTCATGAGCATCCATCTGCTGTTGGTGGACGACGACCGGACCTTCGCCTCGCTGGCGGCCACCGTGCTGCGTCACGAGGGCTTCCGGGTGACGCTGGCGCACTCGCTCCACGACGCGCGCGCCGCGCTCGCCCGGCAGGCGCCCGAGGTCGTCGTGTTGGACCGCCGCCTGCCGGATGGAGACGGCATCCACCTCTTGCCGGAGCTGCGCGCGCAGTTCCCGGACACGGCGGTGATGATGGTGACGGCGCACGGCGACATCGCCAGCGCGGTGGACGCCATCAAGCAGGGCGCGCGCGACTACCTGTCCAAGCCGGTGGAACTCGACGACCTCGTCCTGCGCGCGCGCCGTGCCGCCGCGGACCTCCAGCTCCACGAGCGGCTGCGTCAGGCCGAGAGCGAGCTGGGGGGCCGGCGTCGGCTCTTGCGTCCGCGCGCCCCGGCGATGGTGGCCGCGCTCCAGATGATTGAGCGCATCGCCACCGCGCCCCGAAGTCCGGTGCTCATCACCGGCGAGACGGGCGCGGGCAAGGAGGTGCTCGCGCGGCACCTGCACAACGTGCAGGGCAACCAGGGCCCCTTCGTCCACGTCAACTGCGCCGCGCTGCCCTCCGCGCTGGTGGAGAGCGAGCTGTTCGGCCACGAGCGGGGCGCCTTCACCGATGCGCGCGCGGCCCGGCGCGGGCTGGTGGAGGTGGCCGACGGCGGCATCCTCTTCCTCGACGAGATTGGCGAGCTGCCGCTCAGCCTCCAGGCCAAGCTGCTCACCTTCCTGGACCAGGGCGCCTTCCGCCGGCTGGGTGGGACGACGGAGCTGACGAGCAACGCCCGCGTGGTGACGGCCACCAACCGCGACCTCACGCGCGAGGTGGCGGAGAGTCGCTTCCGAGAGGACCTGTACTTCCGCCTGAGCGTCTTCCGCGTGGAGATTCCCCCGCTGCGCCAGCGCCGCGAGGACGTGCTGCCGCTGGCGGAGTCACTGCTGGTGGAGCTGTGCGCGGAGCTGGGGCGCAGGCCCGTGGACTTCTCCAGCGCCGCGAGGGCGCGCCTGGAGCGCTACCCGTTTCCGGGCAACGTGCGCGAGCTGCGCAACGTGCTGGAGCGCGCGCTGGTGCTCGAGCCGGGACCCGCGCTGGAGCTCCAGGCGCTGGAGCCGCGAGGCCCGCTGGGGCCCGCGGCCACGGACCCGGACGCCTTCGTGGTGTCGGGCACGCGCTCGCTCGACGAGGTGGAGCGCCTGTACGTGAAGCATGTCCTCGGCCGCCTGGACGGCCGGCGGATGGAAGCCGCGAAGGCGCTCGGGCTGTCCTACCCCACGTTCCTCCGCAAGCTCGAGGAGTGAGCCCCAGGGCGTCGGGACGGTCCCTCCGACGTGCCAGGCCGGCGCTTCAAGTTCCTTGCTCAAGTTTCTTGAAGTCCGGCGCGGGCACTTGAAGTTCCTTTCATCGCCCGCCTGCTCCCGGGCGCCGCATTCCCTTGTGAAATCGCCCGTTTAGGTCCTGGCACGGGCGTTGCCATGACGCACCGCGAGACTCAGCGTGCGCCACCGTGGGGTGGCGTCTTCTCGTGGAGGTGTGTGGCATGACGACGAGTGATGGGAACGCTGGCTCGGCCTGGAAGAATCTGGCCGCTGACCTGCCCGCTTCCCTGGTGGTTTTCCTGGTGGCGCTGCCCCTGTGCATGGGCATCGCGTTGGCTTCAGGTGCGCCCATCGTCTCGGGCCTCATCGCCGGCGTGGTGGGTGGCGTGGTGGTGGGCCTGTTGGGAGGTGCGCCGCTTCAAGTCAGCGGCCCCGCCGCGGGCCTGGCGGTGATGGTGTTCGGGTTCATCCAGACCATGGGTCTGGCGATGACGTGCGCCGCGGTGGCCGTGGCGGGCGTGGTGCAGATGATTTTCGGTGGGCTCAAGGTGGCGCGCGCGGCGCTGGCCATCTCGCCCGCGGTGATTCACGGGATGCTGGCCGGTATCGGCATCCTCATCGTGCTGGGGCAGGTCCACATCGTCCTGGGTGGCAGCCCCCAGTCGAGCGCCTGGCAGAACATCAAGGAGCTGCCGGAGCAGATCCTCGGCCTGCATGGCCCGGCCGCGGTGCTGGGCCTGGCCACCATCGGGTTGATGGTGGTGTGGCCTCTGTTGGCCAAGGGCAAGCTGAAGCTCGTGCCGGCGCCGCTGGTGGCGGTGGTGGGAGCGACGGCGGCGTCGGTGCTCTGGGGCGCGGACGTGTCGCGCGTGGAGCTGCCGGCCAACGTGTTCAGCAGCATGCAGCTTCCGGCGATTCCCACCGGCAACTGGGGTCAATTCGTAACGGCCGTGCTGTCGCTGGCGCTGGTGGCGAGCGCGGAGTCGCTGTTGTCGGCGGTGGCCACGGACAAGATGCACACGGGGCCCCGGGCCAACCTGGACAAGGAGCTGTTCGCGCAGGGCGTGGCGAACACGGTGTCCGGGCTCGTGGGTGGCCTGCCCATCACCGGCGTCATCGTGCGCAGCGCGGCGAACATCGCGGCGGGCGCGAAGTCGCGTTGGTCCGCGGTCATCCACGGCGGGTTGCTGCTGCTCTTCGTCACCACGCTCGGCTCGGTGGCGGGCCTGGTGCCGCTGACGGTGCTGGCGGGTCTGCTCGTCGTCGTCGGCACCAAGCTGGTGAACCTGCACCACATCCGCGAGCTGCAGAAGCGCGGCGAGGTGCTCGTCTACGCGGTGACGGTGGCGGGCGTCGTCGGCATCAACCTGCTGGCGGGCATTGGTCTGGGATTGCTGGTGGCCATGCTGCGGTTGCTGTGGCGGTTGGGCAGCGTGAAGGTGGACGTCAAGCAGGCTCACGGGGAGTTCCTCGTGCAGGTGTCGGGCTCGCTCACCTTCGTGGGTGTGCCCCGCCTCTCCACGGCGCTGGCGCAGGTGCCCGCGGGGTCCAGGGTTCGCGTGGACCTGACCGTGGACACGTTGGACCACTCGGGTTTCGAGGCCATCGAAAGCTGGAGTGACACGCATCGCAAGACGGGCGGCTCGGTGGTCATGGAGTCGCTCGAAGAGGTCTGGGTCCGCAGCGGTACAAGCCGGTCCTCCAGTCCTGTCCTGGGTTCGCAGGTTTCCACCAACACTCTCGCGTCTGAAGGTGCCCCATGAAGAAGCTCATCCGTGGCCTGCTGGACTTCCAGCTCAAGGGTCGGCCCGCCTATCGCGAAGTGTTCGCCCGTCTGGCGCAGGGCCAGTCCCCGGACTGCATCTTCATCTCCTGCTCGGACAGCCGGCTGGTGCCGAACCTGCTTGTGACGACGGACCCGGGCGACCTGTTCGTGGTTCGCAACGTGGGCAACCTGGTGCCGCCGTCGGACGCCCACGGCGTCTCCACGGGAGACCAGTCCGAGCCCGCGGCGCTCGAGTTCGGTCTGAGCAACCTGGAGGTGGAGGACGTGGTCGTCTGCGGCCACTCCAGCTGCGGCGCGATGAAGGCGCTGCTCGCCGGAGGCCAGGTGCCGGGCGCGCCCAACCTCCAGCGCTGGCTGGAGCATGGCCAGCAGGCGCTGCGCACCCTCAAGGAGGGCACCACGGTGGGCGAGGGCCTGCCTGAGTACGACCGGCTCTCGCAGCTCAACGTGCTCCAGCAGCTCCAGCACGTGTCGTCGTACCCGGTGGTGAAGGAGCGCATCGCCGCCGGCAAGCTGCGGCTGCACGGGTGGTGGTTCGACATCGCCAACGCGCAGGTTCACGTCTGGCGCCCGACGCACGGCCGCTTCATCCCCATGACGGAGCTGGTGGGGGAGGCGCTCTTGCGCGAGCTCGGCGGCGATCCGCTCTTCCCGGGCGAGGGTCGGGCGGCGAACCAGGAGGGGCCCGGCGGCGAGGGTGTCGCCCGGATTCTCTCCGTGGCCGCCGGCCACTGAGCCTGGGGCCTCTCGTAGCAGGCAGGCAAGGGGGCATGGCCCACATGGGGCCGTGACTCCTGATTGGAAATCGGACGCTGGAGAGGAAGGATGCGGCCTGGCTCCGCATGACCCCCTTCCTCTTCACGTTCGTCGTCCTGGGCTTCTCGGTGGGCGCGGGACTGCTGGGCTCGCTGCTGGGCATCGGCGGCGGGCTCATCCTCATCCCCGTCCTCACCCTGCTCCTGAAGGTGGACATCCACTACGCGGTGGGTGCGTCCATCGTCTCCGTCATCGCAACTTCGAGCGGCGCGGCTGCGGCGTATGTGCGCGAGCGCATGGCCAACATGCGCGTGGCCATGTTCCTGGAGCTGGCCACCACGGCGGGCGCGCTCACCGGGGCCTTCCTGTCGGGTCGGGTGGGAGGGCGCGGGGTGTACCTCGTCTTCGGCGCCGTCATGGCGTACTCGGCGCTGGTGATGCTGCGGCGGATGCACGCGAGCGAGGAAGCGCCGGTGCCCGAGGACGCGCTGGCGGACCGGCTGGCGCTGCACGGCAGCTACTGGGATGAGTCCACTGGCCGCGAGGTGAGCTACCGCGTCACCCGTCCCCTGGCGGGGCTGGGGTTGATGTACGTGGCGGGCACGGTGAGCGGCATGCTGGGCATCGGCTCGGGCGCGCTGAAGGTGCCCGCCATGGACCTGACCATGCGGCTGCCGCTGAAGGTGTCCACGGCCACCAGCAACTTCATGATTGGCGTGACAGCGGCGGCCAGCGCGGGCGTCTACTTCGCGCGAGGCCACATCGACCCGTTCATCGCGGGCCCCGTCTGCGTAGGCGTCACGCTGGGCGCGTGGCTGGGCTCACGTCACCTGATGGCGAGGGTGAATGCGTCGTGGCTGCGCGCGCTCTTCGTGGGCGTGCTGCTGTGGGTGGCCTTCGAGATGCTGCGCAAGGGGTGGTCGTCATGAACGAAGCGCCGTCATCCGAGCCCGAGCCCCGCCCCTTGCCGCCGTCCAGCGTGGCGCTGCCCGTGGGGCCAGAGGCCGTTCCGCTGGTGCCCGAGCTGCTCATCAGCGACCTGCTGCGCTACGGCGTCCTCGTCAGCATGTCGCTGGTGACGCTGGGCACGCTGGTGACGTTCTTCCGCCACCCCGACTACCTCGTGTCTTCCGAGGCCCTGGAGCGCCTCACCGCGCCGCACCCCGTGCCGCACGGGCTGGCGGACGTGGTGGCGGGCGCCATGGCCGCGCGAGGGCAGTCCTTTGTCATGGCGGGGCTCCTGGTGATGATGGCCGTGCCGGTGATGCGCGTGGCGCTGTCGCTGCTCATCTTCCGGCAGCAGAAGGACCGGCTCTACGTGGCCATCACCACCGTGGTGCTGACGCTGCTGCTGGTGTCCTTTCTCGTGGGCGCCGCGGAGGGCTGAGCGCCTCACCCCCCCGTGTCGTAGCGCTTGAGCGCGCGGCCCGGCGCGGCCCACCAGACGAGCTGGAAGCCCGCGTCGTCCCCGGTGGACTGGAGCGCCACGGCGGTGCCCTTGCGCAGCTTCTCCGGCGCCTGGGTGTCGTCGCCCAGCGCGAGCGCCAGCGCCTGCTCCAGCGAGGGGTTGTGGCCCACCAGCGCGAAGCCCGGCCCCAGCTCCCGCGCCAGCTTCAGGATGCGCCGGGGCGCGCTGTTGCGGGGCACCAGCGCGGGGTGGACCTCCACGCGCGACAGGCCCAGGGCCTCGGCGAGCAGCTCCGCCGTCTGGACGGCGCGCACCAGGGGACTGGTGACGATGCCTTGCAGCGGGGTGAGGCGGGCCAGCTTGCGCGCGTGTTGACGGAAGAGGGCGCGGCCCTCCGGGGTGAGGGCACGGGCCTCATCCCCCAGGATGTGCGTGTCTTCGGCTTCGGCGTGGCGGACGAGCAGCAGCGGCAGTTCGCGAGCGGACATGGTGGCCTGCCTCAACCACCCGCCACCGCTCCGGGCAAGCAACGTCCCGGCGACAAAGCTCAGCCGTCCAGGTCGTTCAACACATCCAGCGGCAGCGGTGTCGCGTCCGTCACGGTGCCATCCAGATCCGTGGGCAGCGAGGTGGGGTCCACGTCCGGAGGAGCACGTCCCTCCAGGGGCACCGCCGCGTTGCGAATGGGGGCGCCCGGCGGAGGCCGCAGCACGGGGCCCGCGGGCGGCAGGCCGGAGTGGCGGCGCGCGGCCTCCATCAAGGCGTTGTGGTGGCGGTAGCGCGCCTCCACGAGCTTGTGGATGAGCAGCGGACCGCCGGGGACGCGGCGCGCGGTGAGGGCCTGGGTGGCCTTGCGCACCGGGTAGCGCACGCGGCGAATCTGCACGCGCCAGCCCTTGGGCGTGTACGTGAAGACGCCGTAGGCGGGGCGCAGGTCTCCGTCGCGCGGAATCCCCGCGCTGGCCACGTCGGCGATGAGCATGCGGCCCACCCGCCGGCGGTAGGGGAAGTGCAGGTGGCCGAAGGCGCACGCCGCCGCGTCCAGGTGCGCGAAGTAGCGGCGCACCGCGACGTCATCCAGCGTGGGGTCCAGCGACTCCTCGAGGTTGCGCGGGTTGGCGTGGCAGACGAAGAGGTCCTGTCCCTTGCGCGGCGTGTAACGCACGGAGAAGGGCAGGGCGCCCAACTGGCGCAGGTGCGCCTCGCCGAGCTGGTCTCTTGTCCAGCGCAAGAGCTCCGTCTTCCAGTGGTCCCTCTCGCGGTACGCACCGCCCAGGTAGTTCCCGGCGAGGTAGCAGTCGGTGTTCCCCATCAGCACCGAGTCGCAGCGGTCGAAGAGCAGGTCCACCGTCTCGCGAGGGTGCGCTCCGCGCAGTGCGAGGTCGCCGGCGGCGACGATGTAGTCGGGCGCAACGGAGCGCGCGATGTCCTCGAGGACGGCCTCGCAGGCGGGGAGGTTGCCGTGAATGTCCGCGAGGATGGCGACCCGCATGGTCGTGCCATCCTACCCCGTCGCAGACCGAGCGGGAGCCGCCTGGGGCAGAAAAATGGTGAAGGTGCTGCCCTCGTTCGGTTGGCTCTCGACCTTGACCTCTCCGTCCATGGCCTGGAGCAGGTGCTTGACGATGGAAAGACCCAACCCGGTGCCTCCCATGTCCCGGCTCCGGCCCTTGTCCACCCGGTAGAAGCGCTCGAAGATGCGCGACAGGTGGCGCGGTTCGATGCCCACCCCGGTGTCCCGGACGCGCACCACGCACCGCCCGTCCTCGCACGCTCCGTCCACGTCCACCCGCCCACCCGCCGGGGTGTACTTCACCGCGTTGTCCAGGAGGTTGAGCAGCACCTGCTCCACCGCGCGCGGGTCTCCCACCGCCACCAGTCCCGCAGGGACATGGAGTGAAACCACCTGGCCCTTGCCCTCGGCCTTGGGGCGCACCGTGTCGGCGGCCCGGGCGGCGGCCTCGGCCAGAAGGACGTCGGTGAGTCTCAGGCTCACCTGTTGCGACTCCAGGCGGGACAGCTCCAGCAGGTCCTCCACCAGCTCGGACAGGCGCTCGGACTGCCGGTGGATGATTTCCACCATGCGTGGAGCCACCTGGGCGTCCCCGAGCGCTCCTCCCTGGAGCGTCTCCGCGTAGCCTCGGATGGCGGTAATCGGCGTGCGCAGCTCGTGGGAGACGTTGGCGACGAAGTCCTTGCGCACCTTCTCCAGCCGGCGCAGCTCGGTGACGTCGTGGAAGACGGCGGCGCTGCCCGGCAAATCCCTTCCCAGCGGCGTCACGCGCACGGACAGGGTGCGGGGAAACAGCCCCTCGAGCGAGAGCTCCAGGTGACTGGAGTTCCCCTCGCGGCAGCCGCGCATGACGGCGTCGTGCAGCTGGTCATCGCGGATGACGGCCAGGGGGCGCTGGCCGACGATGGGCGCGCCCGTCTGGAGGATGTTCCGGAGCGCGTCGTTGTGGCGCACCACGGTGCCCTCCGCGTCCGTCACCCAGATGCCCTCGGCCATGCTGTCCAGGACGGCGGTGAGGGTGCGCGACTCCTGGGTGAGCTCCGTGTTTCGCGCGGACAGGCGGGTGTGCAGCGAGTCGATGGCGCCCTCGAGGCTGGCCACTTCCTCCAGCCGGTCCGGGTCCGGCGTCGGTCCGCCGCCCCCCTCCGCGCGGCCCCGCGTGCTGCGCGCCAGCCTGTCCAGCTGTCGTTGCAGCGCGCCACGGCTCAGGCCCAGCGCCATGAGGGAGCCGGCCAGGGTGATGAGCGCCACGGGCACCGCGGCGCCGGGGGTGCCCAGCGCGGCCACGAGCAGGCCCACCAGGGTGGCGGGCATCAACAGGGGCAGGAGCGTGTAGCGCAGGGGCATGGAGCGGGCGGCCTAGGGAGGGCTGAGCTTGTAGCCGACGCCGCGCACCGTCTCGATGATGTCGCCCGCGGGGCCCAGCTTCTCCCTGAGGCGTTTGATGTGCGTGTCCACGGTGCGGGTGTGGATCTCCGCCTGGATGCCCCAGACATCGGAGAGGAGGGTTTCGCGCGTCTGCACCCGGTCGCTTCGCTCCAGCAGGGTGCGCAGCAGGCGGAACTCCAGCGCGGTGAGGACGACCTCCACGTCCTTCACGCGCACCTGGTGGCGCGAGGTGTCCAGGAGGATGTCCCCGGCGGCGAGCACCTGCGCGGGCCCTTCGTCGGCGTCGCCCCGGCGCAGCACGGCCTTGACGCGCAGGAGCAGCTCGCGGACGGAGAAGGGCTTCACCACGTAGTCGTCCGCGCCCAGCTCCAGGCCCTGCACGCGGTCCGACTCCTGGCCCTTGGCGCTGACGATGATGACGGACGTCTTTCGCAGCTCCGGGTCCTGCTTGAGCATGCGCAGCACCTCGCCGCCCGCGATGTCCGGCAGCATCAGGTCCAGGAGCAGCAGGTCGGGTGGATTGGCGCGGGCGCGGGCAAGGCCTCCGGCGCCGGTGTTCGCCGACTCCGTCTCGAAGCCCGCGGCCCGGAGGTTGTATTCGACGAGCCCGGCGAGGTCCTGCTCGTCCTCGATGATCAGGATGCGCGTCATGGGGTCCTCTCGGAAGTCCTGTGGAAGCTCGACGGAAAAGGTGTAGCCGCGGGGGGCAGCGAGCGCGGGCGAGGAGCGCCGCCTTGCTCAGGGGCCGATGGAGGGGTCGCAGGACTGCTCGGTCAACACGAGCGGCGCGGCGACCACCGGGGCGTTGTCCCCGGAGTTGACGACCTTGAGGTAGTTGCAGGAGCTGCCGAGGAAGCGCGACGGAGCGCCCACGGCGATGGCCTCGATGACGAGCGCGTAGTCGCGGCCTACCGGCACGTCGACCTCGAGCGCCTGGCTGCCGCCGTTCTGCATGGCCGCCAGGTCCACGGTGAAGCGCAGGGCGCGGCCCTCGTTGCCGCGCGAGTCCTCCAGCACCACCAGCTCCTCGCGCTTCACCTGGGTGTTGAGGCAGGTGCGCTGCAGCTCGGTGCAACTGCGGCGCGAGCCGTCCTCGAGGACGCTGACCTGGAGCGCGTGGACCTCGGCGGCCACCGCGCGCGACATCGTCACGTCCAGGCCGAAGCGGCCGGCGGTGCCGGAGTCCGTGGGACCGCAGGCGCACAGCGCGAAGGCGAGCGGCAGGGACTTCAAGAGGCGGAGGCTCATGGCTGGGAAGGGTCCACGCGGATGGTGATGGGGATGCGGCCGCGGTCCTCGGAGGAGGAGAGGGCCACCACGCCCGCGGTACCGCCGATGGCCACCGCGCCCACGGCCACCCAGAGCCAGGGGCTCTTGTACCAGGGGCGTCCTTCGGAGACCTCGGCGGCGGCCGTCGAGCGCTGCGGTGCCACCTGGAAGAGCATGGGCTGGAAGGAGTCACCGCGTCCGGCGAGCCGTCGCTGCGCGGCGTCCACCACCTCGAAGTAGTACTCCACCTCGTAGGGCTCCGGCTCCACGGGCACGTCGTAGGCGGGGACGACGGCGCGGAAGCGCTCCTTCTCGCCCCGGTCCTTCACGAAGTCCACGGAGTTGTAGGCCTGGTCTCCGGCGCGCCGGTAGAACAGCCGCGCGCGGGCGCCCAGCGCCAGCTCCTGGATGGTGGCCTCCACGACGATGGGCTCGCCGCCCGGTGGATCCGGAATCGGATCCACGTCGAGCGTCACCGGGCGCACGCGCCGGCTGCGGATGTCCTCCTTGATGCGCGCGTAGAGCGAACGCAGCTTGGGCGGCGCCGTGCGGGGCAGCTCGTAGTCGGGACGGGCCTGGAGCAGCTTCTCGTAGGCCTCGCGCGCCTGGTTCTCGTCGCCCAGGTACAGGGCGGTGAGGCCGAGCAGGCGGTAGAGCTCCACGAGCTGGTCGTCGGTGACGTCCGGGGCGTCCAGGCCCGCCTGGAGCGTGCGCCGGGCCTCCTCGAACTCGCCGTCGTCAATTTGCTCGCGGGCGCGGGTGATTTCTGGGCTTGCTGGACCGAGCTGCGAGAGGGCAGGCGAGGGGAAGAGGGGACGGGCAAGCCCCGGTGGAGCCAGGAGGCCCACGACGAGGAAGAGTGCCCCCACGCGCAACGGCAAATCGTGCCTGTGCATCAAACCGACCCTATCAAAGCGTTGTCTGGAGAATCCACGAAGGCCACCCCACCGGTGGTGACGGCGCAGTGACATCTTCGCGGTGCTGTTGAACCCGGGCGTGTTGACGCTAGAGGGGCCGCCCTCTATGTTGCCCGCCCAATTTTACCTGGATGTCGCGTAAATGCTCGTAAAGGTTGAACAAATTCATGAGTCGGGGCTGAAGCTGGACGAGCCCATCTCGCCGGAGCTGCTGGGCGCCGCGCTGGAAGGGACGGCGTCCGGGTTGGACACCGGCTTCCGGGCCACGCAGGCATCCCAGCTCAAGGCCACGTTGCGGCGGGTGAGCGGCGGGGTGCTGCTGAACGGCAATTTCACCGTACACGTCACCAGTCCCTGCAAGCGCTGCCTGAAGGACGTGGAGCTGGCGCTGCCCGTGGTCTTCTCGCTGAACCTGGTGCCCGAGTCGATGGCCCGGGGCGACGACTTCAAGGACGACGACGAGAAGTCCATGGAGAAGAAGGAGCGTCAGCAGGGGGAGACGGGCGGCTCGTTCGAAATCGATGGCGTGGACCAGGAGGTCTTCAATGGGAAGACCATCGACCTGGACCCCATCGTCCGCGAGCAGGTGCTGCTCGCCCTGCCGATGAACCTGGTCTGCAAGGACGACTGCAAGGGCCTGTGCTCGCAGTGCGGCACGAATTTCAACGAGGCCCAGTGCGAGTGTGACACGAAGCAGGTGGACCCCCGCCTGGCGTCGCTGAAGAACATCAAGCTCGGCAACTGACGTCCGCCGAGGACGCCGGCCCCGCTGGGATTCGGGGCCGGAAAAGAGCAAGGGCCGCGACCTCCGATTGGGGAGGCGCGGCCCTTCGTGCTGCTCGACGCCCCTCTTCAGGAGCGTCACTGGCAAGGCCTCAGGCCTCGGCTTGGGGCAGCAGCTCGCGCCCCTTGTACTGGCCACACGACGTGCAGGCGCGGTGAGGCATCACCGGCTCCTTGCAGTTGGGGCACTTGGTCACCTGCACGGCGGTGCGCAGGTTGTTGTTGCCAGCGCGACGAGTGTCACGACGCATCTTCGAAGTACGCTTCTTGGGGACGCCCACGGCTCACCTCTGTCTCACGCGCTGTGCCGGGGTCCCCGGCTGCCTGCGCAACATGTCGGTCAACACCGGCCTTGGAGCAGTCGCGACGAGCTCGCGTACTCCTGGTCCGGCTTGAAAGGCGGCGGACCCTAGCGGCTCATCCGGCCCGAGTCAATGCGCGTGTACTGCCCAGTCACACCGCGAAGTGCCTCGGGGCCGCCCGCCCGCCAGATACCTCACGCGCCCCGCCGGGACAACGCTCGTGATGGGCTCATTTCCGCCCGCCCCGCGGATCATCCGGACCTGGCGCCCCCGCTCGACGCGGCGCTGCCCACCTGGACCCACCCCATGCCATGGGGCAAGCGAGTCGTTGCCCCCCTGGGAGGTTCCTGGTGTGCTGCGCGCCGCCCGGCGGGCCGGGTGGGTTTCGAGCTGACACGCACGCAGACACGGAGAGGGCGGGGATGAGGCTGGTCCTGGACGCGATGGGGGGAGATCACGCGCCGGGGGCGCCGGTGGAGGGCGGAGTGCTCTTCGCCCGGGCCCACCCCGAGCACGAGGTCGTCCTCGTGGGGGACACGGCCCGGGTGACGCCCCACCTGGGACGCGGGCTGCCTCCGCCCAACCTCCGCGTGCACCACGCGTCCGAGGTCGTGGAGATGGATGACCACGCCTCCACCGCCTTCCGGCGCAAGCGGGACTCGTCGCTCCGGGTGGGCTTCGAGCTGGTGCGCGACGGGCACGGGGATGCGCTCGTGTCCGCGGGCAACTCCGGCGCGGTCATGGCGGGCGGCTTGATGACGCTGGGCCGGCTGCCCGGCGTGGAGCGCCCCGCCATCGCCGCGCTCTTTCCCGCGCTCAAGGGCGGCGGGCGCTGCCTGCTCTTGGACGCGGGCGCCAACGTGGATTGCCGGCCGTCGCATCTGGCGCAGTTCGCCGTGCTGGGCGAGGCCTATGTCCGCCTGCTGCTGGGCGTGGCCCGTCCCCGGGTCGCGGTGCTGTCCAACGGGGAGGAGGCGTCCAAGGGGACGCTCCTGACGCGCGAGGCGAGCGACCTCTTGCGCCAGTCCGACCTGGACTTTGGCGGCTACGTGGAGGGCAAGGACCTCTTCTCCGGCGACGTGCAGGTGGTGGTGACGGACGGCTTCACCGGGAATGTCGTCCTCAAGACATCCGAGGGCGTGGGCATGGGCGTCATCGGCATGCTGCGTCAGGCCATCGAGAAGCGGGGTGGGCTGTCGGAGAAGCTGGGGGCGCTGCTGCTCCAGCCCGCCCTGAAGGGCCTGCGGAAGATGGTGGACTACGCCGAGTACGGAGGCGCTCCGCTGCTGGGCCTGCGAGGCGTGGGAATCGTGGCCCACGGGCGCTCCTCTCCTCGAGCCATCCACAACGCCCTGGGCGCCGCGCTGGCCACCGCGCAGGGGGGACTCCAGGAGGAACTGACGCGATGCATCGCCAGGGCCGCCGCCTGGCTCCCTACCCACCCGAGGGGAAAAAGAGGGACAGAAGAAGCCGTTTCCGATTAGAGACCGGCGCCTGGGCGTTGGGTTCGATGAAGCTCCTTTTCGGGAGAACCCTCGTGGCATGCACGCAGATCATCGGCACCGGCTCCTACGCTCCCTCCCGGGTCATCACCAACCAGGAGCTGGAGGCGTGCGTGGACACGTCCGATGCCTGGATTCGTGAGCGCACCGGCATCCACGCGCGAAGGCGCGCCGCGGACGACGAAGCCACCAGCGACCTGGCCGTCGCCGCCTCGCTGAAGGCCCTGGAGATGGCGGGCGTGGCGCCGGAGGAATTGGACCTCATCGTGGTGGGGACCATCACCGCGGACATGCCCATGCCCTCGTGCGCGGCCTTCGTGCAGGCGCGGCTGGGCGCGCGCCGGGCCTTCGCCTTCGACGTGGCCGCCGCGTGCGCGGGCTCGCTGTACGCGATGAGCATCGCGGATCAATTCATGCGCTCCGGACAGGTGAAGCGGGCGCTGGTGGTGGGCGCGGAGCTCCTGACGCGGGTGGTGGACTGGACGGACCGGAACACCTGCGTGCTCTTCGGGGACGGGGCGGGGGCCATGGTGCTGGCGCCCTCGGAGAAGGAGGGGCGGGGCATCCTCTCCACCCATCTGTTCACCGACGGGACGCTCGCGGACGCGCTCACCATTCCGGGCGGCGGCTCTCGCACGCCGATGACGGAGGAGGGGCTGCGGGCCCACCTCCACAAGCTGAAGATGAAGGGCCGGGAGGTGTTCCGCTTCGCGGTGCGCGCGCTCGTGGATTCCACGCGGGGTGCGCTGGCCTCTCACGGATTGACGGCGCGGGGGGTGGACCACGTCATCGCGCACCAGGCCAATGTCCGCATCCTGGACGCGGCGCTGGAGCGGCTGGAGATTCCCCGCGACAAGTGCTGGCTGAACCTGCACAAGTACGGCAACACGTCGTCCGCGTCCCTGCCCATGACGTTGGACGAGGCCCACCGCGCCGGAAGACTCCGGCCCGGAGACGTCATCGCGATGATGGCGATTGGCGCGGGCATGACGTGGGGCAGCGCGGTGGTGCGCTGGTAGTCGGGCAACAGGACTGGACGTTTCAGGAGGCAGAGACCGCACATGGCGAAGGTCGCATTCGTGTTCCCCGGGCAGGGCAGTCAGGCCGTGGGGATGGGCAAGGACCTCTTCGAGAAGTTCCCCGAGGCCCGCGCCGTCTTCGAGGCCGCGGACGACGCGCTCGGAGAGAAGCTCTCCAAGCTCTGCTTCGAGGGGCCAGAAGATGCGCTGAAGCTCACGGCCAACACGCAGCCGGCCATCCTCACGGTGTCGGTGGCGGCGCACGCCGTCTTCTCGACGCGGGGCCCGGTGGCTTCGTTCGTCGCGGGCCACTCGCTGGGCGAGTACTCCGCGCTGGTGGCCGCGGGCGCCATGTCGCTGGGTGACGCGGCGAGGGCGGTGCGCGCGCGCGGCGGCTTCATGCAGGAGGCGGTGCCCGCGGGCGTGGGCGCCATGGCCGCGATTCTGGGCCTGGAGCCGGCCAAGGTGAAGGCGGCCTGTGAGGCGGCGGCCGAGGGCCAGGTGGTGTCTCCGGCCAACTACAACTCGCCCGAGCAGACGGTGATTGCCGGCGACGCCGCGGCGGTGGAGCGCGCGGGCGTGAAGTGCAAGGAGGCCGGGGCCAAGCGGGTGATGCCGCTGCCGGTGTCCGCGCCCTTCCACTGCGCGCTGATGGAGCCGGTGAAGCCGAAGCTGGCGGCGGTGCTGGGCGGCGTGAGGCTGGTGGCGCCGTCGGTGCCGGTGGTGACGAACGTGGAGGCGCGGCCCAACTCGGACGTGGCCCGCGTGATTCCGCTGCTCCTGGAGCAGGTGAGCGCGCCGGTGCGGTGGATTGAATGCGTGGAGGCGCTGAAGGCCGAGGGCGTCACGCGCGTGGTGGAGCTGGGCCCGGGCAAGGTGCTGTGCGGCCTCATCAAGCGCATCACCAAGGACATCGAACTCTTCAACGTGGAAGACGCCGCGAGCCTCGAGAAGGTCCTCGCGGCGCTGGGGTGAGCGCATGAGCTTCAAGGACAAGGTGGTGTTGGTGACGGGTGGCTCGCGCGGCATCGGCCGGGCGTGCGCGGTGGCCTTCGCGAAGGCGGGCGCCTCCACGGTCATCATCAGCTATGCGGGCAACGAGGCGGCGGCCCAGGAGACGGTGGGCCTGCTCACCGCCGAGGGCGCGAAGGCGGAGTCGCTGCGCTTCGACGTGTCCGACACCGCCGCCTGCACGAGCGCCGTGGAGGGCATCGTCAAGGCCCACGGCCGGCTGGACGTGCTCGTCAACAACGCCGGCATGGCGGTGGACGGCCTGGTCATGCGGGTGAAGGACGAGGACTGGGACAAGCAGCTGGACACCAACCTGCGGGGGCCTTTCGCCCTCATCCGCGCGGCCAGCCGTCCCATGATGAAGCAGCGGGGCGGTGCCATCGTGAACATCACCTCCGTCGTGGGGGATATGGGCAATCCCGGACAGGCGGCCTACTCGGCGGCAAAGGCAGGACTCATCGGTCTGACGAAGACGGTGGCCCGAGAGCTTTCCAGCCGAGGCATCCGCGTCAATGCCGTCTCCCCGGGTTTCATCGGGACGGACATGACGGCCCACCTGAATGACGACCTGCGCCAGAAGATGACGGAGGGCATCCCGCTGGGACGACTGGGCAACCCGGAGGAGGTGGCCCAGGCCGTTCTCTTCCTCTCAGGTGACGCTTCGTCCTACATCACCGGCGAGGTCCTGAAGGTCAACGGCGGCATGTACATGTAACCCAAGGTTGGATTGCCGGCGTGCGTGGGATATACCGCGCCGGCTTTCGACAGGGCTCGGGAAGCCTTCCGGGCCTACATCTGGTTCCTGGAGGGTTCAGCACTTATGTCGACGTCCGCAATTGAGACCAAGGTCAAGGGCATCATCGCCGATCAGCTCGGGGTGGGAGAGGATGAGATCAAGCCCGAGTCTTCCTTCATCGAGGACCTTGGCGCCGACAGCCTCGACATCGTGGAGCTCGTGATGGCGATGGAAGAGGAGTTCGAGGTCGAGATCCCCGACGAGGAGGCCGAGAACATCAAGACCGTCGGCGACGCCATCAACTACATCACCACCCACAAGAAGTAGGCAGCACCACGGCGTGCCGGGGGGCGGGGAGACGCCGCGTCCAGCGCGGCGTCCCCGGCGTCCCAGGCGCCACCGGAGAGGACCGTGTCACACCGTCGAGTCGTCATCACCGGTACCGGGCTCATCTCGGCACTGGGTACAGGAACCGAGAAGAACTGGCAGGCGTTGCTTGCCGGCACTTCAGGCATTTCCCTCGTCACGCGCTTCGACCCCAAGAAGATCGACACGCGAATCGCCGGCGAGGTGAAGGACTTCGAGCCGGAGAAGTTCATCGACAGGCGCGAAGTGCGCCGAATGGACCTCTACGCGCAGTACGCCATGGCCGCGGCGGCGATGGCGGTGGAGGAGTCGGGGCTTCCCGTGGGCCCGGACGTGCCGCATGGCTACACGCCAGAGCGGGTGGGCGTCATCGTGGGTTCGGGCATTGGCGGCATCTCCTCCCTGGAGGAGCAGCACCGCAAGGGCCTGGAGAAGGGGTTTGACCGGCTGTCGCCCTTCTTCATCATCCAGATGATCGTCAACATGGCGCCTGGCCTCATCTCCATGCGCTACAACTGCAAGGGGCCCAACTGGGCTCCGGTGTCCGCTTGTGCCACCAGCGCCCACGCCATTGGCGAGGCCTGGAAGTCCATCAAGCTGGGCGAAACGGACGCGGCCATCGCCGGCGGCGCCGAGGCGGCCATCACCCCATTGGGGCTGGGTGGCTTCTCGGTGATGAAGGCGCTGTCCACGCGCAATGATGCCCCGGCCGCGGCCAGCCGCCCGTTCGACAAGGACCGTGACGGCTTCGTCATGGGCGAGGGCGCGGGCATGCTCATCCTCGAGGAGCTGGAGGCCGCGAAGAAGCGCGGTGCCAAGATTCTCGCGGAGCTGGTGGGCTATGGCGCCAACTCGGATGCGTACCACGTGACGCAGCCGGCGCCGGAAGGCGAGGGTGCGGCGCGCTGCATGCGGCTGGCGCTCCAGTCGGCGGGGATGAACCCGGAGCAGGTGGGCTACATCAACGCCCACGGCACCTCCACTCCCTTCAACGACGCGAACGAGACGAAGGCCATCAAGGCCGTGTTCGGGGACCACGCCCGCAAGGTGGCGGTGTCGTCGACCAAGTCCATGACGGGCCACATGCTCGGCGCGGCGGGTGGATACGAGGGCGTGGTGAGCGCGCTGGCGCTGTCGCGCAACATCCTGCCTCCCACCATCAACCAGACGAGCCCGGATCCGGAGTGTGATCTGGACTACGTGCCCAACGCGGCCCGCGAGGCCAAGGTGGACGCGGTGATGAGCAACTCGTTTGGATTCGGTGGCACCAACGCGGTGCTGCTGTTCAAGCGCTTCTAGGTGGCCGAAGGAGACCCGCGTGAAAGTCATTCTTGCTTCGGACCACGCGGGCCTGGAGCTCCGCCAGGAACTGGTGGCGGCGCTCAAGGAGCGCGGCGTGGCCCACGAGGATGTGGGCCCGTTCGCGCGGGACTCTGTGGACTACCCGGACTTCGCGGCCCGGGTGTCCCGGGCGGTGACGTCCGGTGAGGCCACCCTGGGCGTGCTGGTGTGTGGCACCGGCATTGGCATGAGCATCGTCGCCAACAAGCACCGGGGCATCCGAGCGGCCCTGTGCACCACGGAGTTCGAGGCGCGCATGGCGCGGGCCCACAATGACGCCAACGTGCTGTGCCTGGGCCAGCGCGTGGTGGGCTCCGGCGTGGGCCGGGCCATCCTGGAGGCGTTCCTCGGCACCGCGTTCGAGGGCGGTCGCCACGAGCGGCGCGTGCAGATGATTCGCGAGGCCGAGTCCCAGGGCTAGTGGCCGTCGCGGTACCCGTTGTCGAGAGGAAAGCCGCCATGGAGAACACCCGCACTCTGGCCGACGTGGACCCCGAGATTTTCCGGGCCGTCCACGACGAGACGCAGCGCCAGGAAGATGGTCTGGAGCTGATCGCCTCCGAGAACTTCGTCAGCCCCGCTGTCATGGAGGCGGTGGGCTCCGTGCTCACCAACAAGTACGCGGAGGGCTACCCCGGCAAGCGCTACTACGGCGGTTGCGAGGTGGTGGACGTGGTGGAGAACCTCGCCATCGACCGCGCGAAGCAGCTGTTCGGCGCGGACTTCGTCAACGTGCAGGCGCACTCCGGCAGCCAGGCGAACATGGGCGCGTACATGGCGCTGATGAAGCCGGGCGACACCATGCTGTCGCTGGATTTGAACTCCGGCGGCCACCTCACGCACGGCGCCACGTTCAACTTCTCCGGCAAGCTCTACAAGGTCGTCCACTACGGCCTGACGCGCGAGACGGAGACCATCGACTTCGCGCAGGTGCAGTCCCTGGCGCGCGAGCACAAGCCCAAGGTCATCGTCGTGGGCGCCAGCGCCTATCCGCGCACGCTGGACTTCGCGAAGTTCCGCGAGGTCGCCGACGAGGTTGGCGCGGCGATGATGGTGGACATGGCGCACATCGCGGGCCTGGTCGCCGCGGGCGTGCACCCCTCGCCGGTGCCCTTCGCGGACATCGTCACCAGCACCACGCACAAGACGCTGCGCGGTCCTCGCGGGGGCCTGGTCATGGGCCGCGAGCCCTACGCCAAGTCCATCAACAGCCAGATCTTCCCCGGCATCCAGGGCGGTCCGCTGATGCACGTCATCGCCGGCAAGGCGGTGGCCTTCCGCGAGGCGCTGACGCCCGAGTACAAGACGTACCAGCGCCAGATTGTCTCCAACGCGCAGGCGCTGGCGGAGGCGTTGAAGTCCGCCGGGCTGCGGCTGACCTCTGGCGGCACCGACAACCACCTGATGCTGGTGGACCTGCGGCCCAAGAATCTCACGGGCAAGGTTGCCGAGGCGGTGCTCGACAAGGCGGGCATCACCGTGAACAAGAACATGATTCCGTTCGACCCGGAGAAGCCGATGGTGACGTCGGGCGTCCGGGTGGGCACTCCGGCCATCACCACGCGCGGCATGCGCGAGGCGCAGATGGCCACGGTGGGCAAGCTCATTGGCGCCGCGCTGGACTCGGCCCAGGACGACGCGGCGCTGGCCCGCATTCGCGGACAGGTGAAGGAACTCGCGCAGGGCTTCCCCCTGTACGCCTCGCGGCTCAAGTAATCGAAGGGACCAGGAGCCTCGCTCCGTCTCCATGCGCTGCCCGTTCTGCCAGGATGCCGAAAACAAGGTCATCGACTCTCGCGAGTCGCACGAGGGCTCCGTCATCCGGCGGCGCCGCGAGTGTCTGGCCTGCAAGCGCCGCTTCACGACATATGAGCGGGTGGAGGAGCTCTACCCGCTCATCGTGAAGAAGGACGGCCGGCGCGAGGCGTTCGACCGTGAGAAGATCGTCTCCGGGCTGAAGAAGGCGTGTGAGAAGCGGCCGGTGTCCGTGGATCAGCTCGAGGAGACAGTGGTGGCCATTGAACGGCTGCTGCAGGGCATGGGCGAGAAGGAGATCAACTCGTCCGTCATCGGCGAGGAGGTCATGCGCCGGCTCCAGGAAATGGACGAGGTGGCCTACGTGCGCTTCGCGTCCGTGTACCGGAGCTTCCGGGACATCTCCGAGTTCATGCACGAGCTGAAGGACCTGCTCGAGGACCAGGAGCGCGAGCGCAAGGCGAAGCCGCCCCTCGCGCCGGGCCGGGGGAGCTGAGGGGACACACCATGCGGCTGCTCACGCGGGCCAGGTTGGAAGCCACCAGGGCGCCCCGGGCGAAACGGGCGGCGGACTTCGACCGCGCCGTGGCCGAGTTCTTCATGCGCATCGCCCTGGAGGAAGCCGCCAAGGGCCTGGGCCGCACCAGCCCCAATCCGGTGGTGGGCGCCGTCCTGGTGAAGGGCGGCCGCATCATCGCCCGCGGCTACCACAAGAAGGCGGGCACCGCGCACGCGGAGGTGGTGGCCCTGGAGGCCGCCGGCTCCCGCGCGAGGGGCGCGGACCTCTACTCCACGCTGGAGCCGTGCGACCACTACGGCCGCACGCCGCCGTGCAGCCTGGCCATCATCGAGGCCGGGGTGCGCCGCGTCTTCACCGGCTCCTCGGACCCGAACCCCAAGGTGAGCGGCAAGGGCGTGGCCCGGATGCGCCGTGCCGGGGTGAAGGTCGTCACGGGCGTGCTGCAGGAGGAGGCCGACAAGCTCAACCGGCCCTTCTTCAAGTCCATCCGCACGGGCATGCCCTGGGTGACGCTGAAGGCCGCGGCGACGCTGGACGGCAAGCTGGCCACGGCCACGGGGGACTCGCGCTGGGTGACGGGCGAGAAGGCGCGCGAGTGGGTGCACCGGCTGCGCGACAACGTGGACGTCATCCTCGTGGGCGCGAACACCGTGCGCCACGACGACCCCAAGCTCACCACGCGGCTGCCCGGCGGCAAGGGCAAGGACCCGCTGCGCGTCGTGGTGGACAGCCACCTGCGCCTGTCGCCCGGCTACACCGTCTTCACCCAGAAGAGCCCCGCGCGCACCATCATCGCCACGCTGGAGGACCCGGAGGGGCGCAAGGCGAAGCGCTTCCTGGCCCAGGGCGTGGAGGTGTGGCAGTTGCGCAAGAAGGGCGACCGGGTGGACCTGAAGGCCCTGCTGCGCCGGCTGGGCAAGTCCGGCCTCAACCACGTGCTCGTGGAGGGCGGGGCGGAGATGTACGGCAGCTTCCTGCGCGAGCACCTGGCGGACGAGCTGGCCCTGTTCCTCGCCCCCAAGCTGCTGGGCCGCCAGGGCATGTCCTGGGCGGGCGACCTGGGCGTGAAGGAGATGACCCAGGCCCTCTCCGTCAAGGACCTCACCTTCGAGCAGCACGGGCAGGACATCCTGCTCCAGGCGCTGCTGTAGGCCCCCTCCGAGCTTCCGCCCGAGGCCTCATGCATGAGGCCCGGTAAAGGGGCCGTTGAATGGAGGACACGCCGGGGGCCCCGGTTGTCCGTGGGCGTCGAGACGGCGGGTCCGTTATAAGCCCCGTCATGTTCACCGGGCTCATTCAGGACATCGGCGGGGTGGAGCGCGTCATTCCGGGCGGGATGACGGACTTGTGGATTCGCACGTCGCTGGGCGCGCGGGACTTCGCGCTGGGCGAGTCCATCGCCGTGGATGGCGCCTGCCTCACGGTGGTGGAGCGCACGGGCGAAGCCTTCCGCGTGCAGGCCGCGCCGGAGACGCTGCGGCGCACCACGCTGGACGCCGTGCGGCCGGGAGACCGCGTCAACCTGGAGCGGGCCCTGGCGCTGGGGGACCGGCTGGGCGGGCACCTGGTCTCCGGGCACGTGGACGGCGTCAGCACGGTGCTGGAGACCTACCCGGAGGGCGGCTCGTGGGTGATGGTCTTCGGGCTGCCGGAGGCGCTGGCGCCGTACTTCATCGAGAAGGGCTCGGTGGCCATCGACGGCATCAGTCTCACCGTCAACACCGTGGGCGTGGACCGCTTCAGCGTCCAGCTGATTCCGGAGACGCAGGAGCGCACCACCCTGCGGGCCAAGAAGGTGGGCGCCCGGGTCAACCTGGAGGCGGACCCCATTGGGAAGTACGTGGCGCGCCTGTACCTGCTCCAGAGGGGGCAGGCGGGCGCTCCAGGCCCGGGAGGGGTGTCCGAGGCGGCCGTCCGGGCAGCAGGCTTCGGGACGCCGTAGCAGGCGACGCCGGAGCCTGGGTGGTGTAGGAAGCCCCGCATGCCTCGCTACATCGAAGGTGATTTCCTCCCCCCCAAGGGCCGCTTCGCCATCTGCGTCGCCCGCTTCAACGGCTTCATCACCGAGGAGCTGGCCAAGGGCGCTGTCGACACCCTGGTGCGTCACGGCGTGGCCGACGCGGACGTGGACGTGTACCGCTGCCCCGGCACCTATGAGCTGCCCGGGCTGGTGCGCCGCGTCGCGGAGTCGCGCCAGTACGCGGGAGTCATCGTCCTGGGCGCCGTCATCCGGGGTGGCACGCCTCACTTCGACTACGTCGCGGGCGAGTGCGCCAAGGGCATTGGCGCGGTGGCCTTCAGCGCCGCGGCGGCAAGCCCCCCGGCGGCCGTCACGTTCGGCGTGCTCACGTGTGACACGGTGGAGCAGGCCATCGACCGGGCCGGCGTGAAGGCGGGCAACAAGGGCTCCGAGGCCACGCTGGCGTGCATCGAGATGGTGAACCTGTACGGCAAGCTGGCCACGCTCGACGCGTCGAGGAAGGGGTAGTCATGGGCGCGCGCAGAACGGGACGTGAGCGGGCGTTGCAGGCGCTCTACCAGTTGGAGATGGCGGCGGGCGCGTCCGTGAATGACGCCCTGGAGTCGGCCTGGACGGCGTCGGACGAGGAGAAGCGCGAGCCGGACGCGGTGAAGTTCGCCCGCGAGCTGGTGGAGGGCGTGCAGGCCCACCGCGCGGAAATCGACCGGCTCATCGAGTCACACAGCCACAACTGGCGGCTGGACCGCATGTCGCGCATCGACCGCAACGTCCTGCGCGTGGGCATCTTCGAGCTGAAGTACCGTCCGGACATCCCTCGCAAGGTGACCATCAACGAGGCGGTGGAGCTGGGGAAGAACTTCGGGACGGAGGAGTCCAGCGCCTTCGTCAACGGCCTGTTGGACCGTGTCGCCGTGGCGCTGAACAAGGCCTGAGCTGCCGGAGCCTCGAGCGGAAGAAGGGACGCGCCGTGAGCCAGACGACGACGCACGACATCGGGATGGAAGGGCTGGACTCGCTTGGCGGCGTGGACGCCCTGTGTCTGTTCGTGGCCGAGGACGACCGGCCCCTGCCGGCGACCGCGGGCTACGTGGACTGGCGCCTGTGTGGCGTGCTGTCGCGGGTGCTCAAGGGCGGCTTCTTCTCCGGCGCGAAGGACGACTGGCTCCTGCTGCCCTCGGACGGGAAGCTGGAGGTGCCGCGCATCTTCGTCGTCGGCCTGGGGGCCCGTCGTCAGCTCGACGCGGAGGGACTTCAGGAGGCGCTCGCCGGGGCGGGCACGGTGCTCAGCCGGGCCAAGGTGGCGTCGGTGGCGCTGGAGATTCCCGCCGGAGGTTCGGTGGATGACGCGGCCCGGGTGGAGGGTTTCCAGAAGGGCTTCGTCCCAGCGTTCAAGGGCGGACGGGTGGCCCTCCTGATGGACAAGGCGCTCGTCCGGCTCCTACCAGGCAGGAAGGGCTGAAGCACAGCGACCGGGCAGGGCTTCTGTTAGCATGGGGGACCGTCCGGGGCGTGCGCACATGCGTGTCAAGGTGCTGATTGTCGAGGACTCCAAGGCGTCGCGCGAGTACATCGCGTCGACCGTGGAGGCCGTGGAGGGCATCGAGGCCGTCGTCACCTCGAGCGGCTTCGAGGCCCTGAAGCTGCTGCCGCGCCACCGCTTCGACCTCATCATCACCGACATCAACATGCCCGACATCAACGGGCTCGAGCTCATCAACTTCGTCAAGAAGAACCCCAACTACCGCGACGTTCCGCTCTTCATCATCACCACCGAGGGGCGCGACCAGGACCGCGACAGGGGCATGGCGTTGGGCGCCGCGGAGTACCTGGTCAAGCCGTTCCAACCGGGGAGCCTGGAAGGGCTTCTGCGCCGGTACCTGAAGCTGCCGTGAGTCCTCCGAGCAAGGCGCTGGCCGAGTTCGTGGCCGAGGCGACCGAGATTCTGGAGGCGCTGGGCAAGGACCTGCTCGTGCTGGACGAGCGGCGCGGCCAGGAGGCTGACCCCGAGCGCGTCAACGGCATCTTCCGCGCGGCGCACTCGCTCAAGGGGCTGGCGGGCCTGTTCGGTCAGGAGCGCATCTCCCGGCTGGCGCATGGCACGGAGGACCTGCTGGACAGGCTGCGGCTGGGCAAGCTGCACTTGAACGACGCGGTGCTCGACACGCTGATTGAGGCGCTGGACGCCTTCCAGGCGCTGCTGGCGGAGACGGCGCGGGGCACGGAGTCGGATGGCCTCACCCGTCGCGCGGATGGCATGGCGGAGCGGCTGGGGCAGCTGGGCGAGGTGTCCGTCGCGCAGGACGAGGACCCGCTGGAGCGGCTGGAGCTGGAGGCGCAGGTGCGCTCCGTCTTCACCGAGTACGAGGAGCACCGGCTCCGGGAGAATGTGCGCCGGGGCGTGGCGCTGTGGCGCGTGCGCGCCGCGTTCGACCTGTCCGACTTCGACAAGGGCCTGGCGGACCTGAACACGCGCCTCAAGCCCCTGGGAGAGGTCATCAGCACGCTGCCTTCGGCCCAGCCGGGCGGCGCGCATGGCATCGCCTTCGACCTCATCTTCGGCGCCCAGGTCTCCAGGACGGAGCTGGAGTCGGGGCTGAAGGGCACGCCCGCGGAGCTGTCACCGCTCGCCGTGCGGCCCGCGGCGCCCAGCGCGACGACCCGCTCCGCCGAGGCGCTGGTTCGCGCCACCGAGTCGCCCGCCATCGTCCTGGGGGCCATCGGCGTCGCCTCCGCGCCCGAGGCCTCCGTCGGGGGCGCGTCTCCCGTGAAGACAGGCGGGACGAAGCAGGGCGCGCGCGGCGCGATGGAAGACGGAGCGTCGCACCCCTTCACGGACCCGGACTCCGACACGGAGCTGGGGGAGACCGGGGGGAGCGCGGAGGCCGCGGGCACGTCGGGCCCTTCGCTGGTGACGTATCTGCAGGGGCCGGGAGGGCGTGCGCCCGGCCGCGCGGTGACGCCCGTGGCGGCGCCTCCCGTCGCGACGGAGCCGTCGCTGCGCTCGTTGACGCAGACGGTGCGGGTGGACATCGGCAAGCTGGATGGCCTCATCAACATGGTGGGCGAGCTGCTGCTCATCAAGGCCAGCCTCCAGCGGCTCGCGGAGTCGGCGCGGCAGGAGGGCGTGGTGCCCCTGTCGAAGCTGTTCGGCCAGGAGCTGGCGCGCGAGACGCGGGGCCTGGAGCGCAAGCTGGAGGCCTTGCAGGAGGGCCTGCTGGAAGCGCGCATGGTGCCGGTGGGTCAGGTGTTCGACAAGCTGGCCCGGCTGGTGCGCCGCATCACCCGCGAGGCGGGCAAGGAAATCGACTTCGTCATCGGCGGCGGCGAGGTGGAGCTGGACAAGCTCATCGTCGAGGAGCTGAGCGACCCGCTGATGCACCTCATCCGCAACGCCATCGACCATGGCGTCGAGTCTCCGGACATGCGGCTGGCGGCGGGCAAGCCCCGGCGCGCGGTGGTGGCGCTGCGGGCGGAGCAGAAGGGCAACCACGTCGTCATCGAGGTGAGTGACGACGGGGCGGGCATCGACGAGCTGCGCGTGCGCGAGGTGGCGCTGACGCGAGGCCTCATCACCTTCGCCCAGGCGGAGGAGATGGGCCGCCGGGAGCTGCTCAACCTCATCTTCCTGCCCGGCTTCTCCACCGCGCGCAGCGTGTCCGAGCTGTCCGGCCGAGGCGTGGGCCTGGACGTGGTGAAGAACAACCTGGGCAACCTCTCCGGCATCATCGACGTGTGGAGCGAGCGCGGGAAGGGCACGGCCTTCCACCTGACGCTGCCCGTCACGCTCGCCATCATCCGCGCGCTGGTGGTGGGGGTGAGCGCCCGCACGTACGCGGTGCCGTTGAACAGCGTGCTGGAAATCCTCTCCGTCCAGCCCCGGGAAATCCGCACCCTGGAGCGGCGCGAGGTGCTGGACGTGCGCGGGCAGACGCTGCCCTTCGTGCGGCTGTCACGGCTGTTCGGCCTGCCGGAGCGTCCGGTGAGCCGCTACTTCGTGGTGGTGGTGGGGCTGGCGCAGGAGCGGCTGGGCATCGCCGTGGACGAGCTGCACGGCCAGCAGGACATCGTCACCAAGCCCCTGGGCGGCAGGTTGCAGTCCGTCCGGGGCATCTCCGGCGCCACGGACCTGGGCAACCGGCGTCCGGTGCTGGTGCTGGACGTGGCGGACCTGCTGGAAGAGGGACTGGCCCTGGAGCGAAGGCGGGCCTGACGCTCGCCTTGGCCGGCTGCTATCCTCACCCACTGTGTCCCGGTTCGCCGAACTGCTCGACGACTTCTTCTTCCGTCCGGACGAGGACGTCAGCGGCCTGCAGGACTTCGCCGCCGGCAGTGACGGCGTCGCCTCCTCCACGCCCGAGGAAGTCCCGGAGGAGTACCTGTCCTTCCTGCTGGAGGGAGAGTCGTACGCGGTGCCCATCCGCCTCGTGCGCGAAATCTCCAAGGTGCCCCCGCTGACGGAGATTCCCAGGGCGGAGCCCCACCTGCTCGGGGTGATGAACCTGCGCGGAGAGCTGCTGCCCGCGTACGACATCAAGGTCCGGTTGGGGCTGACGGAGCGTGTGCCCCTGGTCGCGGGGCCGGATGCGCCCGCGCCGCCCCGGGATGCGCGCGTCCTCGTGTTGCGCACGGAGACGGGGCCGGCGGGGGTGTGGGTGGACAGCGTGTCCGGCGTGGTGAAGCTCAAGCCCTCCATGCTGGAGCCGCCGCCGCCCGGCCTGCGCCTGGGAGACAAGGACTGTGTCGTGGGCATCGGTCGACGCGGGCCCTCGCTGTACATCCTGCTGGACCCGGAACAGGCACTGACGCCATGAAGGACTCGGTCAACCTGTTGGCGCGCCACCCCTCGGGGGCACCGGATGCGCCCGGTGAGCAGTCGGACACCGTGGTTCAGCTGTGCGCCTTCTTCGTGGGTGAAGAGGAGTACGTGCTGGATATCCAGCGGGTGGAAGAAGTGCTGCCGCTCCAGCGCGTGACGCCCATTCCGCATGCCCCTTCGTTCGTGGAGGGCGTGCTCCACCTGCGGGGCGTCATCCTTCCCGTGGTGGATCTGCGCTTCAGGCTCCAGGGACAACCTTCGGTGCAGTCGCGCAAGGCACGGCTCCTGGTGTGTCGACTGGGCGCGCGGCGGGTGGCGGTGCGTGTGGAGCGGGTGGCCGAGGTGCTGCGGGTTCGCCGGGGGGACATCAAGCCCGCGCCCGCGCTGAGGGTGTCGGGGCGCTCGCCCTTCGTGGTGGGCGTGTGCGGCCCACCGGACCGCTTGCGGTTGCTGCTCGATTTGAAGGCGTTGCTGCGCATGGAGCTGGAGCGCGAAGCGGTGCGCCCGTCGAAGTGAGGAGGGTGACGATGGACCTGCAGCGCAGTGACTTGGACAACCACCGCCGCATCCTGGGCATCGCGTTCATCGCCATCAACGCGCTGACGGTGCTCGTGGGCGTCGGCCTGGCCGTCTTCTTCGCGTTCGCCGGGGCGATGATGGTGAGCGAGTCGTCGCTGGCCGAGGACCGCGCGAGCTACTGGCTCTTCGGCGGCGGCATCAGCGCGTGCGTCCTGGCCTTCGGCCTGCCGGGCGTCATCGCCGGCATCGGCTTGTTGAAGCGGCGCGGATGGTCGCGGGTGCTCGCGCTGGTGTTGGGAATCGTCGGGCTGTTCAACTTCCCGCTGGGCACCTGCCTGGGCATCTACGCCATCTGGTTCTATGCGCAGGAAGGCTCCGACCGGGTCCTCGCCTCATGAGCCACCTGCCCGTCTTTCCCGCGGAGGAGGAGCGCTACCGCGCGCTCCAGGAGTTGGACCCGCGTGGCGAGGGCATCCTGGACGTGCTCCTCACGGGGCTGCACGACGAGAGCTGGCGCGTGCGCCACGCGGCGGCGGAGGGGCTCCAGCGGTTGGCCGCGCCCGAGGACGTGGCCCTCCGTCTCGTGGGGGTCCTGGGCGAGCGCGGTGAGACGGGGGCTCGCAACGCGGCGGCCGAGGCGCTCGTGGGACTGGGCCTTCCAGCCCTGAGGCCCCTGGTGAAGCTGCTGGGACACGCGGACCCGGACCAGCGCAAGTTCGCGGCGGACATCCTCGGGCAGCTCGGACTTCACGTGGCGGAGGCGCCGCTGGTCCAGGCACTGGAGGACCCGGACCTGAACGTGCGCGTGGCCGTGTCGGAGGCGCTGGGCCGCGTGGGCAGTGAGCACGGCGCTCGCGCGCTGGAGCGACTGCTGGGGGACCCGGAGCCGCTCTTGCGCCTGTCCGCGCTGGAGGGACTGGTGCTGCTGCGCCGTCCGCCGCCGCTGCCGGTGGTCGTGGCGCTGCTGGACGACGCGCGGCTGCGGCGCAGTGCCTTCCGCGCGCTGGGCCTCATTCCGCAGGTGGCGGCCACGGAGCGGCTGTGCCTGGGGCTGGAGTCGGCCACCCGTTCGGTGCGCGAGGCCGCGCTGGCGGCACTGGGCACGCAGGCGTCGCTCGTGGAGCCCGCGCGGCGCTGCGAGTTGGAGGCCGTCATCCGCGCGGCGCTGCGGCGGTTGCCGGACGCGGTGGCTCGGCTGGCGCAGGCGCTTGAGTCGGAGGACGTGACGGTGCGCGCGGGCGCGCTGCTGGCGGTGGCCGCGCTGGGCGAGGCGTCCCTGGCCGTGCCCGTGGCCGAAGCGGCGCGCGAGGACCGCTTGCTGCGGGACGTGCTGAGCACGCTGGGACGGCTGGGCGCGGAGGGTGGGCGCACGTTGCTCGCGGCGATGTCGGACCTGTCCGCGCCCGCGAGGGCCGCGGCGGCCGAGGCGCTGGTGGACCTGGTGGATGCGACGTCCGTCACGCCGCTGTGCGCGCTGCTGGAGTGGGCGGAGGACGACTTGCGCGGCGTGGTGGTGCGGGCGTTGGGGCGCACGCGCTCATCGGAAGCGGCGGGCCCCCTGGTCGACTTGCTGAGGGACTCGGTGACGGCGGGCGCGGCGACGCGGGCGCTGGGCGTGCTCGCGGGGAGCTGTCGCGGGGCGGTGCTCGCGGCCCTGGAGGATGCGGTGGCTCGTCGGGCGACGCCGGTGGCGGTGGCCGCGCTGGGCCGGGTGGGTGGCGCCCCCGCGTTGCCTTCTCTGCGCAAGCTGGCGCGGGACGTGGACCCCCGGTGGCGGGCGGCGGCGGTGGAAGTCGCTGGCGAGGTGGACGGCGGGGTGGGACGCGAGCTGGCGCGGGCGGCGCTCGCGGACGAGGCCGCGCCGGTGCGAGCCGCGGGCGCGCGGGCCATGGGAAGACTGGGCGGCACGGAGGCGGGGGCGCTCTTGCGCTCCGCGCTCCAGGACGAGGAGTCCTCCGTGCGACGGGCGGCGGTGGAGGCGGTGGGTGAGAGTGGCGCGATGGACCGTGTCACCGAACTGGAGCCGCTGGTCCGCCATCCCGACGGAGCGCTCGCGGTGGCGGCGGTGCGCGCGTTGTCGCGGCTTGGGCGAGTGGGTGAGCGCGTGTTGAGAGAGGCTTCGGGTCATCCGGACGCGGAGGTGGTGAAGGCGGTGCTGTCGGCGGGAGCGGTGTCTCGGGAGGGCGTGTCGTTGGCGGTGTCGCTGCTGGAGCATCCGCACTGGGACGTTCGCGCGGCGGCGGCGCGGGTGCTGGGAGATTCGGGAGGGCCGGAGTGTCTGGGCCCCACCCAGCGGGCGCTGGAGGCGGAGTCGGACGTCCTGGCTCGACAGGCGCTGTCGGACGCGGTGGAGCGCCTGGCTCGGCGCTGAGAGAGGGACACGGGGTGGCGCGCTTCGACGACAGCCGGCCGGAGATGACGGCGGAGGAGTTCCGGCTCCTGAGGGACCACGTGTACTCGCACTGCGGCATCCTGGTGCACGAGGACATGAAGTTCGTCATGGAGCGGCGGCTGTGGCCTCGGCTGGAGGCGCTGGGCGTGCCGGACTTCAGCGCGTATCACCGCTACCTTCGTTACGACGCGAACCGGCACGCGGAGCTGGAGGCCGCGGTCGAGTCGCTCACCACGCACGAGACGTACTTCTTCCGGGAGCCCTCGCAGCTCAAGGCGTTCCGCGAGGAGCTGTTGCCGCTGTTGGAAAAGCGCAACGGGCGCACGCGTCGGCTGCGGCTGTGGTCCGCGGGGTGCTCGTCCGGCGAGGAGGCGTACACGCTGGCGATGCTCCTCAAGGACGAGCGCCGCTTCGAGGACTGGGACGTGGAGGTGTACGGCAGCGACATCTCCCGGCGCGTGCTGTCGATGGCGCGGCGCGCGGAGTATGGGCCGTCCGCGCTGCGCGCCACGTCGGCGGACCTGCTCGAGCGCTTCTTCGTTCCGGCGGGCAACGCGAAGGTGCGGGTGCGCGACGACGTCCGGGCGATGGTGTCCTTCGGTCACCACAACCTGCTGGACGAGGCGGGCAGTCAGCTGGTGATGAAGATGGACGCGGTCTTCTGCCGCAACGTGATGATCTACTTCGACCAGTCCGCGCGCAGGCGGGTGCTGCGCATCCTGCGAGACCGGCTGGTGCCGGGAGGCTATCTGCTGCTGGGTCACTCGGAGAATCTGCTCAACCTGGGCGCCGACTTCGAGCTGGTCCACCTGCGAGGCGACCTGGTGTACCGGCGGCCGGAGCTGCCAGGGCTGACGGGGGGCGAGGCGCGATGAGCGGGCAGAAGGGGGTCTCCGTGCTCGTCATCGACGACTCCGCGCACAACCGGCACACGCTGACCACGCTGCTGGAGTCCGCGCCGGACGTGAGGGTGTTGGACCGCGCGGCCGATGGTGAGGAGGGGCTGAAGAAGGTCCTGGAGCTGAAGCCCGACGTGGTGACGTTGGACCTGGAGATGCCGAAGCTGGGCGGCTACACGTTCCTCCGGCTGCTGATGCGCACGGCGCCCACGCCGGTCATCGTCATCTCCAGCTATGCGCACCGCTCGGACGTCTTCAAGGCGCTGGAGCTTGGCGCGTTCGACTTCATCGCCAAGCCCGCCAAGGGCACCCCGGCGGAGTTGGAAGTCCTTCGCCAGGAGCTGCTGGAGAAGGTGCGAGCGGCGCTGCATGTGCGGCCGGGGCAGCGTCACGCCTCGCCCGGGGCTCGGGCGCTCGCGGTGGCGGGCGAGCTTCCGCTGGTGGTGGCCATCGGCGCCTCGACGGGGGGACCTCCCGCGGTGCAGCGTGTGCTGGAGGGCCTGGCCGCGGAGCCCACGCCATGCGTGTTGGTGAGTCAGCACATGCCCGCGCAGTTCACCCGGGCCTTCGCGGACCGGTTGGACCGCATTGGCCCCTTCACGGTGACGGAGGCGAATGAGGGCGACGTGGTGCAGC
This sequence comes from Myxococcus sp. CA056, assembly GCF_013336715.1. Taxonomy (NCBI): domain Bacteria; kingdom Pseudomonadati; phylum Myxococcota; class Myxococcia; order Myxococcales; family Myxococcaceae; genus Myxococcus; species Myxococcus sp. CA056. The sequence goes on along the minus strand of NZ_JABUMT010000017.1, from coordinate 57,047 downwards.
CGGGGCACGTGTACATCGCTCCGGGCGGGCGGCACCTCGTGGTGGTGGAGCGCGGCACTCGGCTGGAGCTGCAGACGCCGCCGCTCACGCACCTGGACAAATACGCGCCGAGCGTGGACCGGCTCTTCACCAGCGTGGCGCAGGTGTTGGGCAACCGCGCGCTGGCGGTGGTGCTGACGGGCATGGGCGCGGATGGGGCGGTGGGGGCGCGCGAGGTGCAGCGCGTGGGCGGAGAGGTGTGGGCCGAGTCGGAGGAGACGGCGGTCGTCTTCGGCATGCCAGGCGAGGCCATCGCCTCGGGGGCGGTGAAGCGGGTGCTGCGACTGGGGGAAATCGGACCCGCGCTGGCGGCCATCGCCCGGCGGCGGCGATGAGGGGACGCGGAACAGCGGGCGGTGGAAGAGGCCCGGGTGTTAGTCTGGGCGGGTCATGACGCAGCAGATTCGAGCACTGGTGGTGGACGACTCGCAGGCCATGCGACGCAGCATCATGTACGCGTTGCAACGCATCAGCGGGATGGTCTGCACCGAGGCGCAGGACGGCGCCGAGGGACTGAAGAAGTTGACCCAGGGACGCTTCGACCTGGTGCTCACGGACATCAACATGCCGTTGATGGATGGCCTCAAGCTCATCCACCACATCCGTCAGGCGACGGACCATCGCCATGTGCCCATCGTCGTCATCACGACGGAAGGCGCGGCGGCGGACCGCGAGCGGGCCCTGTCCCTGGGCGCGAGCGCGTACCTGGTGAAGCCCGTGCAGGCCAAGGTGGTGATGGACACCGTCAGGGACTTGCTGAAGCTGGACTGAGGGCGAGCGAGCGAATGGACTTCGTCCTGCGGGTGGCGGGCCTGGAGAAGCGCTACGGCGCGGTGAACGCCGTGCAGGGCCTCACCTTCGCGGTCGCACCCGGCGAGGTGCTGGGGCTGGTGGGCCCCAACGGCGCGGGCAAGACGTCCACGCTTCGATGCCTCGCGGGCATTCTTCCTCCCACGTCGGGCCGGGTGGTGGTGGCGGGCTACGATTTGGCGAAGGACGCGGTGGACGCCAAGCGTGAACTGGCCTTCCTGCCGGATGAGCCGCGCTTCTTCGACTACCTCACGGTGTGGGAGCACCTGAACTTCACAGCGCGCCTCTACGGCGTGGAGGACTGGGAGGAGCGAGGCAAGGCGCTCTTGGAGGAGATGGAGCTGACGGGCAAGGAGAAGGCGCTGCCGGGCGAGCTGTCGCGCGGCATGAAGCAGAAGCTGTCCATCGCCTGCGGCTTCCTGCACTCGCCCAAGCTCATCCTCCTGGACGAGCCCCTCACGGGGTTGGACCCGATTGGCATCCGCCGGATGAAGGCGTCGTTGCGGCGGCGCGCGGAGGAGGGCGCGGCGCTGGTGTTGTCCTCGCATCTGCTGCCGCTGGTGGAGGAGCTGTGCCACCGGCTCCTGGTGATTGCCGGAGGGCGGGCCATGGCGCTGGGCAGCCTGGAGGCGATTCGCGCGCGGCTGAGTGGACCGGAGGGCGAGAGCGCGTCGCTGGAGGACCTCTTCGTGCGCATCACCAGCGCGGCGGAGATGGAGAAGCCCCCGCCGTGAGCTTCTCGAGCGCCGTCGTGTTCCTGTGGCGGGCCTCCTCGCGCAACCGCCTGCGGCTCCAGCTCCAGCGATTGCGCAGGCCGCGCTACCTCGTCGGGGCCCTGGTGGGACTGGGCTACGTCTACTCCATCTTCCTGCGACGGCTGGAGTTCGGTGGGACGTTGAGCAACGTGCCTCCCGGGGTGCGGCTGTTCGCGGAGCTGTCACTGGTCGTCTCCGCGCTCGTCACCGTGTTCTCCGCGTGGGCGCTGGGGCCGGACCGTCCCTCGCTGACCTTCACGGAGTCGGAGGTGGTGCAGCTGTTCCCCGCGCCCGTCACCCGGCGCTCGCTGCTGCACTACAAGCTGGCTCGCGGATTGATGGGCGCTGGGGCCGGCGCGTTGTTCGCCTCGCTGTTCGTCGGCCGGTTGGTGAGCCCGGCTCCGGGCTTCTTCTTCCTGGGCGCGTTCCTGTCCCTGGGGACGCTGTATCTGCATTCCACGGCCGCGTCCTTCATGCGCACGCGCTGGGGGGAGTGGGGCACGCGGGGCCTGGTGGCGCGCTGGGTGGCGCTGGGGTGCGTGCTCGCGGCGGTGGGCCTGGCGGTGTACTCCTCGCTGGAGACGCACCCGTTCCCCAGGACGGTGGGGACGCCCGGGGTGCTGCGCAACTGGGTGCAGTCGCTGGTGGAGGCGCCAGGGCTGAGCGCGGTGCTGTGGCCCGCGCGGCTGTTGGTTGCGCCCGCGTTGGCGCGGGACGCGAGCGACTTCCTGAGCGCGCTCCCACCGGTGCTGGTGCTCGCGCTGGCGCACTACGTCTGGGTGCGGCTGGCGGAGGTCCCCTTCGAGGAGTCCGCGGTGACGCAGGCCGAGACGCGCACGCGCGAGCGGGCCCAGCGGGCCTCGGGAGGGAGCGCCCGGGGCGGAGCGCTCGCCTCGCGCAAGGCCCCCTTCCGGCTGTCGGCGCGAGGGCGTCCGGAGGTGGCGCTCATCTGGAAGAACCTCATCACCCGGAGGCGGATGACGGGGGGCGTGGTGTCGGTGCTGGCCTCGCTGCTGCTGGGGTGCGCCATCGTCGCGATGATGGGCGAGTCGCGCTTCTTCACGGACACGCGCCGGGTGCTGGGGCCGCTGGGCGTGTCGCTCGCGGCGATGATGGCGGTGGTGGGGCCGAGCGTCTTCCGCATGGACCTGCGCATGGACCTGCCGAAGCTGGACCTGCTGCGCGCGTTGCCGCTGGCGGGCTGGCAGGTGGTGGGGGCGGAGCTGGCGGCATCGGCGCTGGTGGTGGGCGCGCTCCAGCTCGGGCTCCTGACGGTGGGTCTGCTGTGTGGCCCGGGCGCCGACGACCCGTGGCTTGCGACGTGGTGGTGGCCGGGTGGGGTGGCGCTCGCGGTACTGCTGCCCACGGTGTCGTTGGCCGGGCTCTTCGTCCAGAACGCGGCGGTGGTGCTGTTTCCGGCGTGGGTGCCCGCGGACAGGACGGGGAGCGCGCGGGGCATCGAGGCGCTCGGGCAGCGCCTGCTGACGTTGGTGGGCTCGCTGGTGGTGTCGCTGGTGGGCTTGTTGCCGGCGGCGCTGGCGGGCGCGGTGGTGGGCTTCCCCTTGTGGTCCTCGCTGGAGGTGTGGGCGCTGCCTTTGGGGGCGGCGGCCGCGTCGGCCGTGCTGGCGGGGGAGGTGGGCCTGGGCGTGCTCACGCTGGGCCGCGCTTTCGAACACCTGGATGTCTCCGAGGACCGCCCGGAGTAGGCCCGGGCGTTTGCTCCTGGACGCGCGCTGACAGGGTGCTTGCGGCGTCCGGAAGCGGGGCGCAGGGTGGCGCGGACCGAAGGGACGGGAGCGCGACATGAAGCTGGGTTTCGTGGGACTGGGCAACATGGGGCTGCCCATGGCGAAGAGTCTGCTCTCCGCGGGGCACGAGGTGGCGGTGTGGAACCGCACTCCGGCGCGCGGCGAGCCCCTGGTGAAGCAGGGCGCCCGCGTGGTGGCGTCGCCGGCGGAGGCCGCCAGGGGCGCGGAGGTCGTCTTCAGCATGCTCGCGGACGACAGCGCGGCGGAAGCCGTGGCGCTGGGCCCACAGGGCATCGTCACGGGGCTTTCGAAGGGCGCCGTGCATGTCTCCTCGAGCACCATCTCCGTGGCGCTCTCCCAGCGCCTCACGGACGCGCACGCGAGCGCGGACCAGGGCTACGTGGCCGCGCCGGTGTTCGGCCGTCCCGAGGCCGCGGAGTCGAAGCAGCTCTGGGTGGTGGCCGCGGGCACGAAGGCGGACGTGGAGCGCTGCCGGCCGCTCCTGGAGGCGCTGGGGCGGGGGCTCACGGTGCTGGGGGAGCAGGCCTCCATGGCCAACGTGGTGAAGCTCTCCGGCAACTTCCTCATCGCGTCGATGCTGGAGTCGCTCGCGGAGGCGTTCGCCTTCACGCGCAAGTCAGGCATCGAGCCGAAGCAGTTCCTGGAGCTGTTCCAGGCCGTCTTCGCGCGCTCGCCCATCTTCGAGCGGTATGCGCAGGCCATCGCCGAGGAGAAGTACTCGCCGGCGGGCTTCGCCATGCGGCTGGGGCTCAAGGACGTGGGGCTGGTGCTGGAGGCGGCGCGCACGGCGGAGGTGCCCATGCCCCTGGCCAGTCTCGTGAGGGACCAGTACCTCGGTGGCGTGGCCCAGGGGCACGGAGACCTCGACTGGTCCGCGCTGGGGGCGCTCGTGGCGGAGCGCGCCGGGTTGCCGAAGGCCCGTTGATGCATCGGCGCTGACCACGACTCCAGGCGAGCGCAGTGCCGCGCGCCTGGAGCGGGAATGACGAGGGCCTCCAGGAATCAACCCTGGAGGCCCGGTGCGGCGGCCTACTGTCGCGCGTTGATTTCGGCGACGGGGATGGGGTAGCGCTCGTGCGGCCCGTAGCTGGCGTCCAGGTTGCGGGGCAGATCGTTCAGCCGGTTGTAGCGACGCATGTCGATCCACCGGTGCCCGCCCTCGAACAGGAGCGAGTAGCGCTTCTGCACCAGCAGCTCGTCCAGGGCGTTCGCGGCGGTGATGTCCGCGCGAGGCGAGAGCCGGCCGGAGCGGGTGCGGATGTAGTTGAGGTCATCCGCCGCCGGGCCAATCTGGCCCAGGCCGATGTTGGCCTCCGCGCGAAGGAGGATGAGCTCCTCGTTGCGGATGATGGGCACCGGCGACTCCGCCGACGGGTACAGCGTGAAGCCCCGGTCCGCCGTCAGCCGGCCACTCGCGGCGCTCGCCGGCTCGTCCAGCTTGGCCGTCTTGCGAGTGACCCGGTCATCCAGCGCGTCGTTCGCCTGGCGCGGCGCATCGGTCTCGATGGAGGGGTGGGCGACGATGGTGAGGCTCAGGAGGTTGTTGTCCACGTCGCCCGAGGCCGCCCGGAACACGTGGTAGACGCCCACGTTGAGCGAAGCGAGCGCCGCCGCCTTCGCGCCGTCTTCAGCGGGCGCGGTGGCGTCGATGAACGACTGGCTCAGCGCCGTCAGCGCATCCTCGTTGCGGCCCATGTACACGGACACGCGCGCCTTGATGGCGCGGTTGAACTTCCGGAACTTCTCCGGCGTGTCGAAGCCCGCGAAGCCGGTGGTCAGCCGGAACGAGAACGAGCCACCCGCGTTGTCCAGGTGAGTGGCCGCCTCGTCGAGCAGCGTCGCGATGCGGGTGAACACCGCGTCCTTGCCGACGATGGGCGCCAGCTGGCCCAGCGGCAGGTCCACGTCGATGGGCGCGCCGTTGGTGTCGTGGGTGTTGATGACCACCAGGAAGTCGAGCGCCTGGATGGTCTTCGTGAAGCCCCGGATGCCCTCCTTCTGCTCGTCCGAGAAGGCCGCGACCTTGTCCAGCGCCGCCAGCACCGTGTTGGCGTTGCGGATGTTGGAGTACGGGGCCGCCCAGAAGTTGCCGCCGAAGGCGCCAGCGCCCGGGTCCAGCGTCGGCCCGAGAATCTCCTCCACAGTGCGAGGATCCGCGGGGTCGAAGACGTACGCCTCGCGGCCGATGGTACCCAACTGCGCGACGTAGCCGTTCTGAATCGCCACGCCCGCGCGGTGTCCGAGCAGCAGGCCCGTGGACGCGCTGTTGACGGCGGAGCTGGTGGGGTTGTTCTTGAACTCGTCCAGGCTGGGGTTGTTCAGGTCACCGATGTCCAGGCTGCCGCAGCCGCCCAGGCCCAGTACGGCGCAGAGCGCCAACACGGTCTTCTTCGTCTGGTAGATATTCATGGCCTTAGAACCCGACGTCGAGCGACGTCCAGAAGCTGCGGCTGGGGGGGAAGGGGGCGACGTCGATGTTGCGAGCGATGGCCTGGTTGCCGAAGTTGCTCACCTCGGGGTCCAGACCCGAGTAGCTGGTGAACATCAGCAAGTTGCGGCCGCTCAGGCTAAGTCGCGCGTTCTGCAGCTTCGGAATCGCGGACACCCAGCCCTTGGGCAGGTTGTAGCTGAGCGTCACTTCGCGCAGCTTCACGAAGGACGCATCCTCCACGTAGATGCCCGCGTTGTTGCGGCGGTCCTGCAGGCGCTGACGACCCGCCGTCTCGTAGTCCACGGACGTGCCGGCGCCGTCATACAGGAAGCGCGTCAGGTTGATGACGTCGCTGCCCTGCTGCCAGTGCCACAGGAAGGACAGGGTGAGGTCCGAGTAGCGCAGGGTGTTGGCCCAGCCGAGCGTGAAGGTCGGCTCGGTGTCGCCAATCTTCTTCACGATGGGGACGTTGTTCTCGTCGCGGCCGACGTTGCCGACAATCTGCGTGGCGGACGAGCCCTCCTCAATGAAGAACGCGCCCAGGGAGTTGCCGAAGCCACCCGCCTGGAACGGCCCCGCCGGCAGGCTCGTCACCTTGCTGCGGTTGAGGGCGAACGTCGCGGAGCTCGTCCACTCGAGCGCCCCGCGCACCGGCGTCACCTGGAGCATGGCCTCGATGCCGCGGTTGCGCAGCGAGCCGCCGTTGACGAACTGGGTGGTGAAGCCCGTGGAGCTCGGCAGGGCGCGCTGCAGCAGCATGTCGCTGATGGCGCGCTGGTACACCGACAGCTCCACCATGACGTCGCCGCCGAACATCAGCGCGTCGACACCGGCCTCGATTTCGCGCTGGCGCTCCGGACGGATGTTCGGGTCACCGGCGACGCCCGTGCCGACGAGGCCCGGGGTACCCTGCACGTTGCCCAGCGCGCTCATGCCGCTGAACTTCATGCCGTACAGCGGCTGGTTGCCCGTCTCGCCGTAGGCCGCGCGGACCTTGAGCTCGTTGATGACCGGGACCGCCAGGGGGATGCGGTAGGCGGACGCCAGCTTCGGGTAGAAGAACAGCTTGTTCGGATTGCCGTTGGCGCTGCTCTGCTCACCACGGATGGCGCCGACCAGGGTGAGCCGGTCGTCCAACGTGACGATTTCCTCCTGGACGTAGTAGCCGCGGTCCCGGATGTGCGTCGAGGTGTCGCGCACGCCAATCACGGTGCCGTTGTCCACGCCGGGCTGACCGGCGTTGAGGTTCTCGGAGACGACGTACGTGGAGTCGATGCGGCGCTCCTCGAACTGCACACCGCCGGACGTCGTGGCGGTGAGGAACTTCGAGGCGGGCTTGTACGAGTGGACCAGGTTGAGGCCACCGTTCAGGTTGCGCACCTGGCTGGTGCCGAACAGCGACGTGCCCGGGAAGGTGTCGTCCGCCGGCTCGAAGTTGAGCTCTGGCGGGAACAGCAGCCGGTTCTCCTGCTGGAAGCGGTCCACACCCGCGTTGGCGAGCACGCGCAGGTGGTTCTCGTCGTTCTTCCACAGGTGGATGGTGGCATCACCGGACCCGATGAAGCGCCACACGTCCTCGTCGTTCTTCACCAGCGCGGACGTCTGCAGCGGGTTGGCGCCGTTTCTCAGGAACGGGTTGACGGGGTACACGCCTTGCGCGTTCGGTTCCATGTCGAGGAACTCGGGCACGTTCGGCAGCACCATGTAGTTGGTGATGGTCTGGTTGTCGTTGTTGGTGAGGCCGCGCCGGCCCAACGTGTGGATGAGGTTGGTGGCGACGTTGATGTCCACCGCATCGCCCAGCGACTGACCCAGGTTCAGGCGGAACGACTGCTTGTCGTAGCCCGTGTTGGCGATGATGCCCTCGTCGCTGCGGAGCATCGCGGAGGCGAAGTACTTCGTACTGCCCGACGCGCCGCTCACGCTGGCGAGCGTCTCCGTGGACAGGTCCCTGCGGCCCGCGAGCTTGGCCTCGTGGTCGTACGTCTTGCCCGTGTAGTACTGGGCCGCGTTCGGGCCGAACTGCTCGACGGCCTCTTCGACGGTCTCGAAGCGGCGGCTGCCGAGCTTGTTGGCCAGCGTGTACATGCCCACGCGCTGGGTGATTTCGAACTTCGGCTCACCGGCGCGACCGCGCTTGGTGTTGATGATGATGACGCCGTTGGCGGCCTTGGAGCCGTAGATGGCGGCCGCGGACGCGCCCTTGAGGACCTCGATGCTCTCGATGTCGTTGGGGTTGATGTCCGCGATGCGGTTGACCTGGTTGTCCTGCGTGGGGTTCGGGTTGGAGCCGCCCACGGAGTCGGTCACCACGTAGACGCCGGAGGCGATGGCCACGTCGCTGACGAGCACGCCGTCGATGACGTAGAGCGGCGCCGTGGAGCCGTTGATGGTGGACACGCCGCGCAGGCGCATCTGGATGCCGCCGCCCGGGGCGCCGGAGTTCTGCTGGATGTTGGCGCCGGCCACCTTGCCCTGGAGGGCCTGGTCGATGGTCTGCGCGGGGGCGCGGTTCATCTCCTCGGCGCTGACGGAGGCGACCGAGTTGGCCAGGTGCTTACGGGCGAGCTCGGAGGCTCGACCCACGACGACCATCTCCTCGGAGAAGATGTTGTCGAGCGCCACTGTCACGTCGCTCTGCGCGGCGCCGACGCGCACTTCCCGCTCGCCGTAGTCCTGGCTGGAGAAGAGCAGCGTCACCGAGCCCGCCGGGACGTTGGGCAGCGAGAAGGTGCCGTCCAGCTCCGTCTCCACACCCTGCGTGGTGCCCTTGATGATGACGCGAACCAGGGGCAGGCCCTCGTTCGTCAGACGGTCCGCGACGCGCCCCTTCACGGTGCGACCCAGAGCGGGCGCGGCGGCCGGCGCGGGAGCCGTTGGAGCGGTGCTGGCCGGAGCCGTGGGCGCCGGTACCGCGGGGGCCTGAGCAGCGGGCGCCTGCGGTTCCGGAGCAGGCGGGCTCGCTTCCTGCGCCATTGTTTCCAACGAGAAGAGTGCGATCACGCACCCCGGAATCAACGCTCTCTTAAGCGTCATTCGGATCTTTCCTCGCAACGAACGGTAGGTACGGCCCCCCCAGCAGGTGCCGTGGGCGCGAATCGTCACCGTCTGAACTGAACCAGTCAATGGCGAGCCTTGTTTTTCAAGAATGTTGGCCAAATCCATCCAAACGGAAATATTCCGATCTCGTACCGAGTCGGCGGTGACGCGGGGCGCGATCCGCCTCACGACAGGGGGAGAGCACGTCCCTACCTGGCTGGAGACATCGTGGATCTCCCCGAGGCCAACCCGTCGGGATGGGTGGTGCCGGGCCCGCGGAAGAGCCCGCACGTCGGCCCGTGGCGGCTCGCGTTGGCGCGAGGGGTCGGGCCCCCAGCGCGCGCGGCGAGCGCGTCGCGTGCAGGCGCGGAGCGGGCGGACGGGGGCTTGGACGGGGACAGAAGTGGCCCCGGTCGCGGGTTTACTCAGGTCAGCCGGAGAAATCCGGCCTCGTCGGCCTGAGGGGAGGGCTCCGTCCCCGCCGAGTGTCGGCGAGCACGAGGGCCCGGCGAGACTTGTTGCCCCCAGGGCCGGCCCTCCCATAAGAGGCGCAGCGGATATGGCGATGAACGAGCGTTACGAGCCGCAGTCGATTGAAGGCAAGTGGCAGGCCCGCTGGGACGAGGCCGGCATCTTCCGGGCAGGCAAGCGCCCGGGCGCACCGAAGAAATACGTGCTCGAGATGCTGCCGTACCCCAGTGGCAAGATGCACATGGGCCATGTGCGCAACTACCTCATCGGGGATGTGTACGCGCGCTACTTCCTGATGCGCGGCTTCGACGTGCTTCATCCCATGGGCTGGGACGCCTTCGGTCTGCCGGCGGAGAACGCGGCCATCAAGGACGGCGTGCACCCGGCCATCCGCACCGCGGAGAACATCGTCTCGTTCAAGCACGAGATGAAGACCCTCGGCTACAGCTACGACTGGGAGCGAGAGGTCAACACCAGCCAGCCCGAGTACTACCGCTGGAACCAGTGGTTCTTCATCAAGATGCTGGAGCGCGGGCTCGTCTATCGCCGCTTCAGCAAGGTGAACTGGTGTACCGGCTGCCACACCGTCATCGCCAACGAGCAGGTGAAGGACGGCGTGTGCGAGCGCTGCTCGTCGCCCGTGGTGGACCGGGAGATGCCCGAGTGGGCGTTCCGAATCACCCGCTTCTCGCAGGACCTGTTGGACGCGCTGGACACGCTCAAGGAGTGGCCGGACCGCATCACCTCGATGCAGCGCAACTGGATTGGCCGCTCGGATGGCGCGGAGGCGGACTTCCGCATCCAGGGCCATGACGCCTCCTTGCGCGTCTTCACCACGCGCATCGACACCATTTACGGCTGCACCTACGTGGTGCTCGCGCCGGACCACAAGCTGGTGGCGCAGGTGACGACGCCCGAGCGCCGCGTGGACGTGGACGCCTTCGTCAAGCGCATGGCGGCCCAGTCCAAGACGGAGCGGACGGGAGAGGACACGGAGAAGGAGGGCATCTTCACGGGCGCCCATGCCGTCAATCCCTTCACGGGCCAGCAGGTGCCCATCTGGATCGCCAACTTCGTGTTGAGCGACTACGGCACGGGCGCGGTGATGAGCGTGCCCGCGCACGACGAGCGCGACTTCGCCTTCGCGCGCAAGTACGCGTTGCTGGTGAAGGTCGTCATCCAGCCGGCCACGGGCGACAAGCTCCCGGCGGGCGACGCGCTGGAGGCCGCCTTTACCGACTACGGCGTGCTGGTGGACTCGGGTGAATACACCGGGATGACGTCCGAGGCGGCGCGCACGGCGATGGCCGCGAAGCTGGAGAAGGACGGCCAGGGCCGCGCCACGGTGACGTACCGCCAGAAGGACTGGGGTTTCAGCCGCCAGCGCTACTGGGGCACGCCCATCCCCATCGTCTACTGCGAGAAGTGCGACCCGGAGCGCCACGGCATCCCCGTGCCCGTGGAGCAGCTCCCGGTGAAGCTGCCGGAAATCGACGTTCAGGAGGTGCTCACCGGCAAGGGCGAGCCCCCGCTGGCGAAGGTCGCCTCGTGGGTGAACACCACGTGCCCGAAGTGCGGTGGCCCCGCTCGGCGCGAGGCGGAGACGATGGACACCTTCGTCGACTCCTGCTGGTACTTCGCGCGCTACCTGTCGCCGCACTACGACGCCGCGCCGTTCGACCCGAAGCAGGCCCAGCGCTTCCTGCCCGTGGACATCTACGTGGGCGGGCCCGAGCACGCGGTCATGCACCTGCTCTACTTCCGGTTCTGGACCCGGGTGATGAAGCTGCTGGACTTGAGCCCGGTGGACGAGCCCGTCAAGCGTCTGATTACGCAGGGCATCGTCAACGGTCCGGATGGCCGGAAGATGTCCAAGCGCTGGGGCAATGTCGTCGCCCCGGCCTCCATCATCCAAGAGTACGGCGCGGACACCGCGCGCGCGTACGTCATGTTCGCTGGCCCGCCGGAGCGCGACTTCGACTGGTCCGACGATCAGGTGGAGGGCGTGTTCCGCTTCCTCAAGCGAGTCTGGGTGCTGGCCTCCACCCACCACGCCTCCGTGGCGGGTGCCACGCATGACGGCCCCTTCGAGGGCAAGGCGCTGGAGATCCGCCGCGCGGCGCACAAGTGCCTGAAGCGGGTGGGGGAGGCCATCGAGCGGCTGTCCTTCAACACGGCCATCGCCGGCATCATGGAGGGGCTCAACGCGCTGTCCGCGACGGGGACGCCGGAGACGCCCGCGGAGAAGGCTGCCATGGCGGAGGCGGTGCGCCTGCTCGCGGTGGTGCTCACGCCCTTCGCGCCGCACATCGCGGACGAAATCGCGGAGGCCTACGGGAGCAAGGAACTCACCGTCGCGCAGCCGTGGCCCGACTTCGACCCGGCGCTGGTGGTGGACGACGTCATCCCCTACGCCGTGCAGGTGAACGGCAAGCTGCGCGCGGAGATTCGCGTGGCGGCGGACGCGGGAGAGGCGGACGTGCGCGCGGCGGCCGAGGCGGATGAGCGGGTGCAGTCCGCCATCACCGGCAAGACGCTGCGCAAGTTCGTCTTCGTGCCCAAGCGGCTGGTGAACTTCGTCGTCGGCTGAGCGGGGACCCTGGGTGCCCGCCGAGGTCCTCGTCATGTGCACCGCGTGCGGTCAGCCCCAACCGGCGGGCGGCGCGCGGTGCATCTCCTGCGGCGCCCCGCTCCCGGAGGCGCCCGTGCCAACGCCGCTCGGGCCCTTCCTTTCGGCGGACCTGGGCGGAGGGCGCTCCCTGGTTGGCGAGGGCGGGCGCCTCACCTACCGCGCGGCCGACGCCGTCCCCCCGCTCATCGTGGAGCTCATCCAGCTCCGGGCGCTGACGCTGGAGTCGCGTCCCTTCTTCGAGGCCCTGGTGCTGTGTGGCTTCGCGGTGGTGGGGTTCGTGGCCGTGGGGCTCCCGCTGAAGCTCGTGATGTTCGGCCTGGCGGCGCTCGGCGGCCTGCTGGCTGCGGTGTGTCGGGTGCACGCGCTGGTGCTGGAGACGTCCACCGGAGGACGGCTGCGCTGGCCCCTGGGGCTGGCGCGGCGGGGCTCTGAGCGGGACGAGCGACTGCTGGGCGCCTGGAGCACGCTGGCGGGCGCGGTGAAGGCCCGAGGCGTCGTGGTGAGGGATGCGAGCGGGGCCGTGCTCACCGCGCCCTCATCGGAGCCGCCCGAGGGCCCTCGCGCTTGACGGAGTGCTTCGGGCGGGTAGGGTGCCGGCCATGTCGCTTCCCTTCAGAAGTGCCTCACGGCGTCTCCACCTGGCCGTGTTGCTGACGGGTTGCTCGGCGTTGTTTTCAGGGTGTGGCTATCGCCTGACGCCGCGCGGCTCGGGCCTGCCCGCGGGCGTCAATACCGTGTGCGCGCCCATCTTCGGCAACGACACGGCGGAGCCCGCGCTCGAGACGCTCTTCACGCGCTACTTCCGTCAGGAGCTGACGCGGGTGGGGCGGCTGGGGAGCGGGGGGGCGTGCGACGCGCGCGTCGAGGGGACGGTGCTCGTGCTGTGGAGCTCGCCGACCATCCTCGAGGGGTTCTTCCGCGTCTCCGCCACGGTGCGGCTGCGGTTGGTGCGCGATGGTCAGCAGCCCCAGGAGACGGTCATCTCGGGGACCGAGGACTATCGGCCGGGGAGTGGAGACATTCTCGAGGCGGAGTCCAACCGTCAGGCGGCCATGGACCGGCTGGCGGAAGTGCTCATGCACGACGGGTTTGATCGGCTGGCCAGCACCTGGTGAGGAGGCGGATGCCTCCTCCCGGGGAGCCTGCTTCCGAAACTGCGCAGGGGACTCCGAGGAGTCCCCTTGGTGCATCAGGCCTGACGCGCGCTCTTGGTGGCGGCCTTGGCGAGGCGGGAGATACGGCGGGACGCGGTACGCTTGTGCAGGACGCCCTTGGTCGCGGCCTTGCTCAGCGCCTTGGAAGCCGCCTTGAGCGCATCCGTCTTCTTGGCGCCATCCTTGGTGCCAATGGCCTCCCGGGCGGACTTCACCGCGGTCTTCACGTCCGAACGGACGGTGACGTTGCGGGCGCGGCGCTTCTGGGACTGACGGTGACGCTTCTCTGCGGACTTGGTGTTGGCCAAGAGAAATCTCCAGCGAAAGGCAGGCTAAAAAGAGGGGCCGTCCTTACTGCGACGCCTCGCAGGCGTCAAGGCGGGCGTGCGCGTCCAGCCGGGTTTTCCGGACTCTGGACGCGGATCAGCGGGTACGCGGGGGGAATCATCCGGAGAAGGGGGTGTATTCCCACACCAACCCGGCCGGATCCCGGAAGGTCAGATTTCCGGCTGAGAAGATCAGGACTCCGCCCGGGAGGGCCTGCTCCACCTCCTGCCGCAGTCGCTCCACGGCGCGGGCGGAGGGGGCCTCCAGGGTGAAGCGGGTGCCCACGGCGGAGGTGGAGGCGCGCTGGAAGATGAGTCGCAGCGAGCCGTCCTCGTAGCGAGCCTCGTCCGGCCCGGGGCGACTGGTGATCCAGCCCAGCGTGGGGGCCAGCGAGTCCCAGAAGGCGCGCTGGGCGTCCAGGTCCGCCACGCCCAGGCGCAGCGTGGAGACCGGAGCGCGGGGCAGCGACATGGGAGGAGGGAGGGACTTCTCCTTCGCCTTGGCGGCCTGCCAGTGGCGCTCCATGTGCTCCAGGGTGGCGCCGCCAAAGGGGACACCCTCGGAGTTCAGGGCGGACTCGATGTGCTGGAAGCGGGAGGTGAAGCGGAGGATGGCCATGCGCAGGGCATCCTCGGCGGGTGTCTTCACGAAGCGCGCGAGGTTGGCCAGGGAGAAGAGGACATCTCCCAACTCGTGCGCGATGGCGTCGCGCTCTCCGGAGGCGATGGCCTCGTCCAGCTCCACCAGCTCCTCGGCCAGCTTGCCACGCACGCCGGCCAGGTCGGGCCAGTCGAAGCCGATGCGGCTGGCCTTCTCGGTCAGTCGCTCGGCGCGCAGGAGGGCGGGCGCGGCGGTGGGCACCCCGTCCAGGACGGAGCCCGCGTTGCCCGTCTTGCTCTTGCGCTCATCGGCCTTGAGCTTGGCCCAGTTGGCCAGGACCTGCTCGGAGCCGTCCACGCCGCGCAGGTCGCCGAAGACGTGGGGGTGTCGGCGGGTGAGCTTGTCGCTGATGGCCTTGCTGACGTCGGCCATGGTGAACTCGCCCAGTTCGGCGGCGAGCTGGGCGTGGAAGACAATCTGGAAGAGCAGGTCGCCCAGCTCCTCGCACAGGGGGGACCAGGGCCCGCCCGAGGCGACGCGGTCCATCTCGTCCAGGACCTCGAACGCTTCCTCGACGAGGTAGGGCCGGAGCGAGCCCAGGTCCTGCTCCCTGTCCCAGGGGCAGCCGTCCTTGGCGCGCAGCCTTTTCATGATGGCCACCAGACGTTCCAGCTCCGTCCCGGGGGTGCTCGCTTCGCTCACGGTCGCCTCCTGGCGGGGACAATCCCGCGACGTGCGTCCCTCTAACACGCGGGCCGTGGGCCTCATCCGGAAAGGCGGGAGCGGTGGCGTTCCGTTTCGTGGTTCGGCCGGGCTCGCCTATCATCCGAGCCCTGGATGATCCGCCTCCCGCTTTCCTCCCTGATCCTCTGGGGCCTGCTGCTCCTGACTCCGGCGTTGGCATCCGCTCAACTCGAGGCGCCCACGCGGCTCCAGGAGGTGGACCCCGGTCCGCTCGAGCCCGACCTCCAGGACGAGTCCTACGACACGACCGAGCCGGCCGACGAAGGTGCCGTCGACGACGGTGAGTCCGAGTCCGACCCGGACGACGTCCCCCGGAAGTCCCCAAGGGGCGCGAAGGGGAAGGCCCCGGCCGTCCCGGTTCCCTCGAAGACCGCCGTGACGCCTGCTCCGGTCGAGCCGCCTCCCGTCGTCATCGCGCCCAGGCCGGTGCTCAGTCCCATCCTGGCGCCTCGCGTGTCGGACGACGAGGTGCTGGCGGTGTGGGACCGGTGGCGGCAGGCGCGTGCGACGAATGACTCCGCCACGGCGGAGAAGGCGCAGCAGGAGCTGGTGACGCTGAAGCGCGAGCTGCTCGCGGCGGACCTGGAGCCCATCAGCATCGGCTTCCTGCGCGAGTCGGAGGTGCGCAGGCGAGCGGGTGACATGGGGGGGGCGCTTCGGCTGGCGGAGCTGGCGGTGGAGCTGTCGCCCCGGTTGCCGCTCACGCGCTTCGGGCTGGCGGAGCTCTACGCGCTGTCGTCCCCGGCGGAGCCGAGCCGCTACCTGGGGGAGCTGCGAGCGGCCTTCGTGTCGATGGCGTTGGACCCTCGCTATCGCGGACCGGCGCTCGCGGACCTCGGCTCGCTGATGCTGCTGGCGTGGTCGGCCACGGCGGTGGCGCTGGTGGGGCTGCTGTTCCTGCGGCGGGTGCGCTACGCGTTGCACGACTTCCACCA
Source organism: Myxococcus sp. CA056 (assembly GCF_013336715.1). NCBI lineage: Bacteria > Pseudomonadati > Myxococcota > Myxococcia > Myxococcales > Myxococcaceae > Myxococcus > Myxococcus sp. CA056. The sequence goes on along the minus strand of NZ_JABUMT010000017.1, from coordinate 41,341 downwards.
CCTGCTGCCGCGCGCGGTGGCCCGGTGGCAGTCCGCGCTGCTGGGGGTGTTGCTCCTGGGCCTGCCTCTGACACTGGGAATGGGTCTGGTGCCCCGGTTGCTCGTGTTGCTGGCGGTGGTGGTGCCCTACCTCACCCGGCAGGAGCGGGTGGTGGCGGCGGTGCTGATGGCGGGACTGGGGCTGACGCCGCTGGCCGCGGGACAGCTCACCCGGGTGACGGCCTTCGCGGGCACGCCCGCCGAGGACGTGTATCTGCTGGAGCGCGGCGGCCTGTCCGCCGAGGGCGCCATGGCTCGGGTGAAGGCCCGGCACGAAGCGCGCGCGGCCACCTTCCCGGAGCTGGCGGCGCTGGGGCAGTACGAGTCACGTCGAGGACTGCTGGAGGATGCCCGGCTGCACTTCAAGGCGGCCTCGGCCGTGCGCAATGGGGATGCCCGGCTGTTGACCCGTTTTGGCAACGCGCTGGTGGGGCTGGGGGACGTGGATGGGGCGGCGCAGCTCTACGTGCAGGCGTCCCAGGCGGATCCGCAGATGGCGGCCCCGCACTACAACATCGCGCAGGTCTACCGCCGACAGGCCAAGACGCTGCCGGACGAGCAGGTGGGCAAGGCGATGGAGCGGGTGACCACCGCCACGGCCTCCGCGCAGGCGCTGGACGGCGCGCTGCTCCGGCGCGAGCCACCCCCGGAGGACCGGCTGCTGTTGAACCTGCTGATGCTGGCGCCGGCGCTGCCGGAGTCGGAGTGGTTGTCGCTCGCGGATGGAACAGAAGCGGGGCGGCGGGTGGAGGCGCAGCTGGAGCGCTGGCTGCTGCCGGGCGTGGAGCCAGGGCCGGTGGCCTGGGCGCTGCCGGCCGTGGCGGCGGTGCTGCTGGTCTTCTGGGGCCTCCTGGCACAGAGGCTGAGGGCCGCGAAGGTGTGCGAGCGCTGTGGCCGCCCGGTCTGCGTGCGGTGTGATCCGGAGCTGGGCATCGGCAGCGCTCAGTGCGGTCAGTGCGTGAACGTCTTCTCCCGCCGGGGGTTGGTGCCGCAGCAACTGCGGCAGCGCAAGGCGGATCAGGTGCAGCGTCATCAGGCGTGGGCGGGCCGGGTGACGTATGCGGTGGGCGCGGTGCTGTCGGGCGCCGGGCATGTGTTCTCTGGAGGCGCGGTGCGCGGCGCGCTGTATGCCTTCCTCTTCCTCTTCGCGCTGGCCGCGACGCTGCTGCACCACGGACTGGTGCGAGCGCCCCATGGGGACGCGCCGCTGTATCTCAAGCTGGTGCCGGCGGTGTTGCTGCTGGTGAGCGTCCACCTGCTGTCGCTGCGCGGCCTGCACCGGCTGCGGCAAGGGGAGTGAAACCATGTCCCTGAAGGGAACGCTCAAGGACTTCGGCATCGGCGACATCCTGCAGCTCATCGGGCAGCAGCAGAAGACGGGCTCGCTCCAGCTGGACAACAAGGACCAGGAAGTCCGCATCGGCTTTCGCGACGGCCACATCATCAAGGTCGAAAGCGTCACCCGGAAGCGCAAGGACCTCATCGGCGCGATGTTGGTGCGCGCCGAACTCATCACCGAGACGCAGCTGGAGGCCGCGCTGGAGACGCAGCGGCGCACCCTCAAGCGACTGGGCGATGTGCTCGTCTCCAGTCAGGCCCTCACCGCGGACCGCTTCCAGTCGATGATGCAGTTGCAGGCCACGGAGACGCTCTACCGCCTCTTCACGTGGAAGGCCGGCACCTACGAGTTCATCCAGGAGCCGGTGGAGCCTGACGCCGAGGCCATCCGCCCCCTGCGCGCCGAGACGGTGCTCATGGAGGGCTTCCGGATGGTGGACGAGTGGCCCGTCATCCGGAAGTCCATCCACCGCGACGACCTCTCCTTCGAGCGCATCAAGGCGCTGCCCCCTCCGCGCGAGGGCGAGGAGGGTGGGGAGCTGGGCGTCATCGCCACCACCGAGCGGCGCGTGTATGACGAAATCGCGCTGGGCCGCGACCTGCGAAAGCTGGTGGACGTCTGCTGCCTGGGCGAGTTCGAGACCTGCAAGGCCCTGCACAACCTCGTGCGAGGCGAGTACGTGCGTGTCATCCACCCCGAGGGGGCTCGGGCTCCCGCGCCAGGGGACGAGCGCCTGCTCTCCCGCCTGGGGGGCGCGGTGGGACGCGTCATCGCCACCATGGGCGTGCTGGCGGTGCTGGCGGTGGTGGTGTCGAGGGTGGCGCTGGCGGATCCGGAGCGCACTCGCGCGGCCACCGCGTTCGCCGACGCCGCGGCGCAGCGTCATGTTTCCGATGCCCAACGCGTCCGAATCGAGGCCGCGCTGGAAGTGTTCCGTCTGGAACGCGGTGAGCTGCCAGAGCGATTGGATGCTTTGGTGCAAGCTGGTTTGTTGAGTTCGGAGGAACTCAGATACCCCTGGCGGGAGGAGTACTACTACCGGCGGCTGGCCGCTCGGCGGTTCGTCCTCCTGCCACCCTTGCGCTAGCCTTCACCCAAAGTCGTCTTTCGGAGCCTGGGGGGCGGCGTTACGTTGAAGACAGCGGTACCGACCGAGGAACGACACGCATTGCGAAATCCCGCCACGTTGGAAGCGACCGCAGCCGTCTCGACCACCTCCGCCAAGGTGGACGTTCGGGACAATGAGACGGCCATGGCGCTGTGCGGCAACCAGAACGAAAACCTCAAGCTGATGGAGCGGCGCCTCGGGGTCCGGGTGGGACAACGGGGCACGGAGTTCCATCTGTCCGGCCCCGCTGACGCCGTGGCCTTCTCCGTGCGCCTCCTGGAGAACCTGGAGGGGATGATTCGCGCGGGCCGCCCCCTGTACCGCGAGGACGTGGAGCAGGGCATCAAGGTGCTCGGCCGGGGCGCGGAGTCGCTCCAGGAGGTCATGCTCGGCCCGGTGCTCAAGAGCTCCGGCAACCGGCAGATTGCTCCGAAGAGCATCGCCCAGAAGCGCTACGTGGACGCCATCCGCGCCCACGACATCGTCTTCGGGGTGGGCCCCGCGGGTACGGGCAAGACGTACCTGGCCATGGCGATGGCCGTGGCCTTCCTCCAGGAGCGCAAGGTCAAGCGCATCATCCTCGCGCGTCCCGCCGTCGAGGCGGGTGAGAAGCTGGGCTTCCTGCCTGGCGACATGCAGGAGAAGGTGAATCCCTACCTGCGTCCGCTCTACGACGCACTGCACGACATGATGGCCGCCGAGCGCGCGGCGACCCTGGTGGAAGAGGGCGTCGTGGAAGTGGCGCCGCTGGCCTTCATGCGCGGCCGCACCCTCAACGATGCCTTCGTCATCCTCGACGAGGCGCAGAACACCACCGTGGAACAGATGAAGATGTTCCTGACGCGCCTGGGCTACAACAGCAAGGCCGTCATCACCGGCGACGTGACGCAGGTGGACCTTCCCACCGGGAAGATGTCCGGCCTGAATCACGCGCGGACGGTGCTCAAGAACATCGAAGGCATCCACTTCGCGGAGTTCTCCGACGTGGACGTCGTCCGGCACCCGCTGGTCCAGGAGGTCATCCGCGCCTACGACAAGGCGGAGCTGGCGCAGAAGGAGGCCCAGCACGCTCGCGCGGCCGCCCACTCCGCTTCGACGCTGGACAAGGGGGCCGCGTCCCTGGCTCCCGTGACTCCCGAGGCCGCTGTCGGCTGAACTTCGGGCTCTGGCCTACCTATGCCCACCCGCCCGTACCCTGGCGGGCGGGCATTCGTATTTCCGCCCCCGTGAATTTTCCGGGGCGCTGCGGCCTTGATGGAGCCACGGCCCCTATCTAGGGTGAGGACCTCCATGGACGAACCGGAACCGCAGTCCCCCGCGCCCAGTCCGTTGGACGCGCTCGCAGCACGCCTTGGGTTGGGAAAAGGCGTCTGGGGGCGGCGTGCGGTCCAGGTGTTCCTCCTGCTGGCCGTCTCGGTGGGGGCGGGCTTCGTCATCTCCCCGGGCCTCTACAGCCAGCAGATTCCCGCGCTCGCGGAGGAGAACCTCGGCAAGCCCTTCCGGGCCAGCTCTCCCGCGGGCTTCAAGGCCGCGCGCGACTACGAGGTCGTCCACCGGGCCATGACGACCCAGCGGCGCCAGGACGCCCGGGCCGCCGTCAAACCCGTCTATGACCTGAACCCCGCGGTGGTGGGACATCTGCGCACCGTGGTCCGAGCCTCCTTCGCGACAATGCGGGAGCGGCTCACGGAGCTGACGGACGCCCAGCCGGCCGTCGAGCCGGAGGACGGCAAGAAGCCGCGCCGCCACCCCGCGCCGACCCCGGAACAGGTGGAGCGCGAGCGCCGAGGCCGCGAGTCGATGCAGGCGGAGCTCCAGGAGTTGCTCTTCGGCCAGCGTGACGCGGGGCTGGAGGCGGAGGACTTCCAGGCGCTCTACGGGAAGGGGTTCTCGGAAGAGGTGGAGGCCGCCACGCTGGTGCTTCTGGAGCGGGCCTACCGTTCGGAGCAGGGGCCCGTGCACGTCGCGGGCTCCCGGGAGGAGCTGGCGCGAGAGGCGCCGCAGGGGCTCACCGTCCGGGACGTGGTGAACAAGGGTGAGGACACGCTGCCCAACGGTGCGCCGCAGGTGGTGGACATTCGCGAGGCGCACCAGGAGCTGGACCGCTTCGCCTCCATCCCCGGCAACCTCCTCCCGGACGCGCCAGGTGTGCAGCGCCGCGCCGTGCTGCGGCTGGCCAAGCGGCTGGTGCGGCCCAACCTCACCATCAACATCGCGGAGACGGACGCGCGACGTCACCAGGCCGCGCAGGCGGTGAAGGACGCGGTCATCTCCATCAAGAAGGGCCAGCGTGTCATCGGTGATGGCGAGCTGGTGAACGAAGGGCACCTCGTCGTGCTGCGCGGGATGCGCGCGGAGACGGACCGGTTGGACCTGGTGCAGGTGCAACTGGGGGGCACGGGGCTGGTGGCGCTGCTGGTCGTCGCCTCGTACTTCTTCTGCATCAGCGCGTTCCGACGCTTCCGGCCCACCCGCAAGGACGGGTTGCTGCTGGGAATCCTGCTCGTGGGGACGCTGGCCCTGTTGCAACTGTGGGTGTCCATCGCGGACGCCATCCAGGACCGGTACACGGCGCTGCCCATCGAGGCGCTCTACTATGTGTTCCCGGTGGCGGCCGGCGCCATGCTGGTGCGCTTCATCCTCACGCAGGAGCTGGCGCTCTTCTTCGCCATGGTCTTCGCCTGTCTTGCGGGCGTGATGCTGGGCAACTCGCTGGCGTTCGGCATCTACACGCTGGTGGGCTCGCTGGTGGCGGCCGACCGCATCGTCAAGGCGAAGGACCGCGTGGGCATCTTCCGGGCGGGACTCGTCACGGGCGCGGCCAACACGGTGGCGGTGCTCTTCCTGTTCCTGGTGGAGGGCAAGGGGCTGTCGGCGGACACGGCCATCACCGCGGTGAGCTCGTTCATCGGCTCGTCACTCGCGGTGCCCGTCATGGTGATGGCGCTCACGCCGCTCATCGAGATGACGTTCGGGTACGCGTCCGACATCAAGCTGTTGGAGCTGGCGAACCTCAACCACCCGGCGCTCAAGGAACTCATCGTCCAGGCGCCCGGCACGTACCACCACTCCATCATCATCGGCACGCTGGTGGAGAATGCCGCGGAGACCATCAGCGCCAATCCGCTGCTGGCGCGCTCGTGCGCGTACTACCACGACATCGGCAAGGGTCGGAACCCGCTGTACTTCGGGGAGAACCAGAAGGGCGAGAACCGGCATGACGCGCTCGCGCCCGCGATGAGCGCCGTCATCATCAAGCGCCACGTGACGGAGGGGCTGGAGATGGCGCGGCAGTACCGGCTTCCCAAGCTGGTGGCGGATGCGATTCCGCAGCACCACGGCACTCGCACGGTGGGGTATTTCTACCACAAGGCCCTGAAGGAGCAGGAGGGCAAGGAAGGCGCGCCGCCCATCGACGAGAGCATCTACCGCTATCCGGGACCGAAGCCGCAGTTCCGCGAGGCGGCGCTGGTGATGATCGCCGACGCGGTGGAAGCGTCGACGCGGTCCATGACGGACCCGACCAGCACGAAGCTGCATGCGCAGGTGCAGAAGATCATCAACCTCATCTTCTCCGAGGGGCAGCTGGACGAGTGCGACCTGACGCTGAAGGACCTGAACCTCATCTCCCAGTCCTTCCTGCACACGCTGGAGGGCATCTACCACACGCGTCCCGTCTATCCGGCCGGTGCGGTGGGAGGCGGCAAGGCGCCGCCGCTGGTGGTGGCGGGAGGGAAGGCCGTGGAGGCGAAGGACAAGCCTCGCTCGGCGGGGGCGTTGTGAGTGGGATGCGGGGAGTGACGGCGTGAGACTTCGCAAGGGCAAGGTCATCCCGAGGGATGACGGCAAGCGCATCGAGGAGTTCGTGGGCGCGGCGACGACGGGGACGGATGCGGCGTCCGTGGCGCGGATGCTGGCGCCTCCGGGCTGGGCCGAGCCGGCTCAGCGACCCGAGTTCGACGAGGTGGTCATCGTCCTCAAGGGGGAGCTGACGCTGGTGGTGGAGGGCCGTCGCGAGCGCATCCCCGCGGGCGAGGTGGGCATGGTGCCGCGCGGCAAGCGCGTGGTGTACCGCAACGACGGCAAGGGCGCGTGTGACTACTGGTCCGTCTGTGCGCCGGCCTTCCGTCCGGAGCGCGCGCACATGGAAGCGCCGGCGCCCCGGGAGAAGGAGAACGTGGTGACGGTGCAGGTCGCGCACGGGCAGGGCAAGGAGTTCGGCCGGCTCCTGACGACGTGGGCCCGGGACTACCTGAAGCGCCTGTCGCTGGCCCACTGCGAGCTGTCGCTGTCGCTGGTGGATGACCGCGCCATCCGTCGGCTCAACCGCACCTGGCGGGACAAGGACAAGGCGACGGACGTCCTGAGCTTCCCCGCGGGCGAGCAGCCCCGGGGGACGCCAGGTCCGCGCCCGCTGGGCGACGTGGTCATCTCCCTGGACACGGCGAAGCGACAGGCGAAGGAGTATGGCCGCACGCTGGAGTCGGAGATGGCGCGCTACCTGGCGCACGGGCTGCTGCACCTCCTGGGACACGACCACGAGCGCCCGCGCGATGCGAAGCGGATGGCGGCGCTGGAGGAAGAGCTTCTGGGGGAGCGCGGCATGGTGGCGGACTCGCTCCAGGTGGACGCGAAGGCCCGCCGGGCCCGCAGCCTGATGTAGGGCCTCGCACGGCCCCCTGGCGGACAATCCGGCATCCTGTCGATTGAGTCGGACGGCGTGCATGATAGGTAGGCCGCCTCCCGCGTGTTGGACAAAGCCATGCCTCGCTTGTCGCTCATCGCTCTCTGCCTGCTCGGCCTGTTGCTCGCGGCTCCCGCGCGCGCGGCTGCTTCGGACCTGGTGCCTCCCTGGGGAACGGGGGAGAGCCAGGGCGAGGACCTCGTCATCTCGCTGGCCACCTTCAGCCCGGGCGACGACGTGCCCTCGTGGTGGGGACATGGCTCGCTGGTGGTGGAGGACCGCCGGCTCGGCGTGGCGCGCCTCTACAACTACGGGATGTTCTCCTTCGACGACGCGATGCTCGCTCGCTTCGCGATGGGACGGCTGGAGTTCTGGGTCGGGCAGGCGCGCGTCGACAGGACCTATGGTTTCTATCGAGCCGAGGACCGCGACGTCCGCATCCAGGAGCTGAACCTCACTCCGGAGCAGCGACAGCAGGTCGCCAAGAGACTGGCCGACAACGTCCTGCCGGAGAATCGCGAATATCTGTATCACCACTACAACGACAACTGTGTCACGCGTCTGCGGGACATGATTGACGGGGCCACGGGTGGACAGCTCCGCGAGGCGGACCGGGCCCCGGGCCGGATGACGCTGCGCGAGCACACGCGGCGCTACACGTCGGTGAATGCGCCGATGAGCGTGCTGCTCGACTTCATGATGAACGATGAGATCGACCACCCCATCACCCGCTGGGAGGAAGCCTTCCTCCCGGACGAGTTGGAGACGCAGGTGGCGGCGCTCCAGCTGAAGGGCGCGGATGGTCAGTCCCGGCCGTTGGTGGCCAGGAGCTGGAACTACTACGCGTCGCCCGACCGCGCGCGTCCCCCCGCCGAGCCGCCCGCCTGGGGCCCCTGGCTTCTCGCGCTGGGCCTGATGTTGGGCGGCGGGGCGCTGGGACTGGCTGCCTGGGAGCGCAAGCGGGGGAGCCGGCTGGCGCGGGTGCTGCTCGGTCTGGAGAACGCGCTGCTGGGACTGGTGCTGGGCATTCCAGGCACGGCGCTCTTCGTCATGTGGCTGGTGACGGACCACACGGTGGTCTACCGGAACGAGAACCTGTTCCTGGCAAACCCGCTGACGCTGCTAGCGGTGCCCTTTGGTGTGTCGCTGATGCGGGGCAACCCGAAGGCGCGAGCCCGGCTCTTCACGGTCTGGGGCGTGCTCACGGTGACGGCGGTGCTGGGAATCCTGCTCAAGCTCTTCCCGCCGTTCGACCAGGACAACGGGCGGCTCATCGCGCTCATCCTGCCCATCTCCATCGGGATGGCGGGGGCCTTCAGCCTGGACCGTGTCCTCGCGCGCTTCACCGGGACCCACCGCGCGTCAGCGGACCGTGGCGACACCGTCGCTCCGCTCAAGACGCCCTGACGCTTTCGTTTTCAACCTACTTCCACGCGGTGGCCGCTGACGGCACCGCGCGCCCGCGGAGAACAAGACATGGCGAACGATTCGATGGAGAAGATCAACGGCCTTCGGGAGCGCGTGTTGGCGCTCCGGGGGCATCTTTGACCTGGACCGCAAGCGGTCCCGCATCGCGTTGATTGAGCGTGAGAGCACGCTGCCCACCTTCTGGGACGACAACACCAAGGCGCAGTCGATGTTGAAGGAGAAGTCCGCGCTGGAGGCGGGCGTGGCCTCCTACGACAGGGTGATGCGCGGGCTGGACGACGCGCAGACGCTGCTGGAGCTGGCGGCGGAGATGAGCGACGAGGACACGGCCCGGGAGGCGGAGGGCTCGCTCGCGGGGCTGGACGGCGACGTCGCGAAGCTGGAGCTGGCGCGCATGCTGTCCGGCGAGCAGGACCGCAGCAGCTGCTTCATGGACATCAACGCCGGCGCCGGTGGCACCGACTCGATGGACTGGGCGGCCATGCTGTTGCGCATGTACACGCGCTACTGCGAGACGAAGGGCTGGAAGGTGGAGATCAGCGACGAGGTGCCGGGCGAGGAGGCGGGCTTCAAGAACGTCTCGCTGCGCATCGAAGGCGACTTCGCCTACGGCTACCTCAAGGCCGAGGTGGGCGTGCACCGGCTGGTGCGCATCTCCCCGTTCGACGCCAACGCGCGGCGGCAGACGGCCTTCGCGTCGGTGGACGTCTACCCGGAGGTGGATGACGCCATCCAGATCGACCTCCCCGAGAAGGACATCGAGCTGAAGTTCATCCGAGGCAGCGGCGCGGGTGGACAGAAGGTGAACAAGACGTCCTCCACCGCTCAGCTGCGCCACCTTCCCACGGGCATCATCGTCACCACCCAGACGGAGCGCTCGCAGTCGGCCAACAAGGAAATGGCCTTCAAGATTCTGCGAGGCCGCCTGTACGAGCTGGAGATGAAGAAGCGCGAGGCCGCGCGCGACGCCGCCGAGGCCGCGAAGAAGGACATCTCCTTCGGCTCGCAGATCCGCTCCTACGTGCTGGCCCCCTACCGCATGGTGAAGGACCTGCGCACCGGTGTGGAGACGGGCAACGTGGACGCGGTGCTGGACGGCGACCTGGAGGAGTTCATTACCGCGCAGTTGTTGGGGGTGAAGAACCCCAACCGCAACGCGGCGATGGATTAGCCCCCGACACCCGGGAACCTTTTTCCGCGCCTTGTTGTCGGAGGCGCGGTGGGGCAGGGGAACGGGATAGGCTTGAAGGGGCAGTGGCCCTTCCTCCTCGGAGGGGCTGTCGCGGGAGGACACTGGTGTCGCCGGGCGGCGTGCTCGAAATCGGACAGGACGGGCCGGCCGCGGATGCGACCGCGTCACGGCGCGAGGACGCGGTCCTGCTGGCCCGGCTGCGCCAGGGCGAACCCGAGGCCTTCGAGCAACTGGTGCGCACGCATCAGGACCGGCTCTACGACTTCTGTGTCCGCATGGTGGGGGACCGCGAGGAAGCCCACGACCTGGTGCAGGAAATCTTCGTCAGCGTGCACCAGAACGTCCGCCGCTTCCGCGAGGACGCGAAGCTGTCCACCTGGCTGTTCCGCATCACCAAGAACCACTGCATCAACCGGCTGAAGTACCTGAAGCGTCGAGGCAGGGGCCGCTCGGAGGAGTACGACGAGACGAGCACCCTGTGGGTGGACGGGCCTGGAGCTCCGCCCGCACCGGATGCCGCGCTGGAGTCCGCGCGTGAGCGGGCCCGGGTGCAGTGGGCCATCTCCCAGCTCGAGCCCGACGCACGCATGCTGGTGGCCCTGCGAGACATCGAAGGGCTGAGCTACGACGAAATCGTCGACATTACCGAGCTGCCCGAGGGCACGGTGAAGAGCCGGCTCCACCGGGCGCGCGAAAAGCTGGCGAACCTCCTGGGGCGGCTTGAGCCATGAGTGGATTCCATCGCAGACTCCCGGACGTGGACCCGCACCTGAACCACCGCGAGGCCAAGGCCCTCTTCTTCGCGCTCGCCGACGACGAGCTGCCCGCCCCCCAGGCGCAGGCGGTGCGTACGCACCTGGACGGCTGCGACGAGTGCCGCCAGGGGTGGGAGGGATATTCGCGCACCGTACGACGTCTCCAGGGCGTGGAGCGCGAGAAGGCCCCGCCCGCGCTGGCGTCGCTGGTGATGACTCGAGTGCGCCGCCAGCGTCGTTTCGGGCTGAAGGGCCTGCACATGGCGCACATGCAGCACCGCTTTCCAGTGGAGATTCTCATTCCCCTGCTGCTGGCCGCGGCGGTCGCTGCCTTCCTGTTGATGGCGGCCCCCTGAAGCTTCCCGATGTGTTGCGTTGCGTCCTGAGGGAGCCTTGGCTACGGTGCCGCGCCTCTTGGAAGGGCGCGCGATGGCTGACGACCAGAACAACGAACTGGGCTCGAAGGAGCAGGAAATCTACGACCAGCGGCTGGAGAAGGCCGCGAAATGGCGTGAGGCCGGCTTCAACCCTTACGGCAATGGCCACCGCCCCCAGCACCTCGCGGCCGACATCCTCGCGAAACACGCTGATGACACCCCCGAAGCACTGGAGCAGACCCCCGTCTCCTACGACGTCGCGGGTCGGCTCGTGGCGATGCGCTCGTTTGGCAAGGCCGCCTTCATCAAGCTGAGAGATCGCTCCGGCGAAATCCAGGTCCACATGAAGAAGGACGCGCTCGCGGAAGGCTACGAGGTCTTCAAGCTGTGTGACTTGGGCGACTTCCTGGGCGTCACCGGCACGCTGTTCCGCTCGAAGACGGGCGAGCTGACGCTGGCGGCGACGAAGTTCGCGCCGCTCACCAAGTCCCTGCGGCCCCTGCCGGAGAAGTGGCACGGCCTGACGGACGTGGAGATCCGCTACCGCCAGCGCTACCTGGACCTCGTGTCCAACCCGGACGTGAAGCAGACCTTCCTCCGGCGCAACAAGCTCGTCCGCTTCATCCGCTCCTTCCTCGACGGCCGTGACTTCATCGAGGTGGAGACGCCCATGATGCACCCGCTGGTGTCGGGTGCCGCGGCGCGGCCGTTCTCCACGCACCACAACGCGCTCGACATCGACCTGTACATGCGCATCGCTCCAGAGCTGTACCTGAAGCGACTGGTGGTGGGCGGCCTGGAGCGCGTCTACGAGGTGAACCGGAACTTCCGCAACGAGGGCGTCAGCACCCGGCACAACCCCGAGTTCACCATGCTCGAGTTCTATCAGGCGTACGCCACGTACGAGGACCTGATGGACCTGAGCGAGGAGATGATCTCCGAGGCGGCCAAGGCCGTCACCGGCGACACCAAGGTGAAGTACGGCGAGCATGTGCTGGACTTCGGCAAGGGCTGGAAGCGCATCTCCATGGTGGAGGCCATCCGCGAGGCCGTGGGCGGCGGGACGCTCTCCGACAAGGACATGGCGGACGCCGACAAGCTGCGCCACGAGCTGCTCAAGACGTCGCATGGCGAGTCCGAGCGGCGCGCGATTGATACGATGAACCACGGGGAGCTGGTGGGCGCCCTCTTCGAGGCCCACGTCGAGCACACCCTGATTCATCCCACCTTCATCACCCATTTCCCCACCGCCGTCTCCCCGCTGGCCCGCAGGAACGACCAGAATCCGGAAATCGCGGACCGGTTCGAGCTGTATGTGGCGGGGCGGGAAATCGCGAACGCCTTCTCCGAGCTGAACGACCCGCTGGACCAGAAGGGCCGCTTCCAGGCCCAGCTCGACGCCAAGCAGCGCGGACAGCAGGAGACGATGGACTACGACGAGGACTACATCCGGGCACTCGAGCACGGCATGCCTCCCACGGCGGGCGAAGGCATCGGGATTGATCGTCTCGCGATGCTGTTCACGGACTCTCAGAGCATCCGCGACGTCATCCTGTTCCCCCTCCTCAAGCCACTGGCGAAGTAGCCAGGAGGCCAAGTGCACTCGGCAGAACGGCAGACCGTCCACCGCTGGATTCTCCTCTGGGCCGGGGCCCTCGTGGCCCTGGTCGGATTCATCCTGCTCGGGTGGTCCATCTCCGCGTCCGGCGCCTGGGCGGAGGTGAGCTCCGCGCTGGGGTTGTCCCTCTTCGGCTGGGGCGGGGTGCTCCAGGCCATCAACGGGGCCTCCCTCCTGCCGGTGCATGCCGCGGTGAAGGACTCGCTGCCGCCCGCCGGGTCCTGGTCGCTCGTCTCCGGCACGCTCATCTGGTTGCTGGGCTGGGGACTGGTCGCGCTGGGGACCCAGCGCGCGCCGGCGACGACGGAGGGCCCGAGCCTCGCGGCCGGGGCTCCGCTGTACCCGCGTCTGGCGCGCTACCGGGACTTCTACTGGAGCACGCTGGGGGCCTACGGCGGCGGCATCCTGCTCGCGGAGCTGGTCCTCGTCCTCCTCCAGACGGTGCTGTCCAGTGGCGTGCCCTCCTCGGACCTGAGCGCGGCGAAGGACTCGGGCGGAGGGCTGTCGCTGCCTCCCACCGGGGCGTTCGCCATCTCCCTGGTGATTGCCGCCGCGGTGGCCTTCATCTCCGGCTTCGTGGGGGCGTCTCGCGCGCAGCGGCTGTCGCTGCCGGAAGCCACCATCGGCGTCCTCTACCTGGGGCTGCCCGTCCCCCTCCTGCTCACCTTGATGGAGCGGATTCCGTGGCTCCAGCTCCAACTGGGCTACCGGCTGCGCGAGGTGACGTACGTGGCGAGCCTGCTCGGCCGCCCCGAGCTGGCGTACTGGCTGACCTTCACCGGCCTGGTGCTGGCGTTGGTGCTGGGCATCAACACGGGCTTCGTCGCCGCCGGCAGTGGGCGCGTGGACCTGAAGCTGGGCTTCGAGCTGTTCGTCGCCCGCCGCCACGTGGCCGTCTTCCGCCCGTCGCTGCTGCTGGGGACGCTGGCGGTGCTGATGTTCGGCATCATCCCGCCCTTGCTCGTGTACTTCATCATCCGCGCCGCCGAGGCCGCGGTGGAGCGCACCCGCATCCGCGCGCTGGGCCTGTCGGACCCGTTGGCCGCGTCGGAGGCGCTGCACTCGCTGAAGCTGCGCGAGCAGTCGCCCACCATGATGATGACCGCGCTGTCGGTGGGCGGCGTGGGCGTGGGCGTCATGGCCCTCATCATCGTCCTGTCGGTGATGAGCGGCTTCGAGGCGGACCTCCAGAAGAAGATTCTGGGCACCAACGCGCACGCGGTGGTGACGCGGTATGCCGGCGACCTTCCTGAGTACTCCAAGGTGATGGAGTCCATCCGCAAGGTGCCCGGCATCGCTGGGCAGACGCCGTTCATCATCAACCAGGTGATGATTGCCTCCGAGGGCAACGTCGACGGCGTCATCATCAAGGGCATCGACCCGGCCACGGTGGGCGAGGTCACGGACCTGCCCCGCAACATCCTCGGCAACGGCTCGCTCGACATCCTCTACACGCCGGAGAAGATCCTCTCGCGCGGACTGGACGAGGAAGAGTCGGAGACGCCCGAGGGGGGCGGGGCAGGGGAGGAGGGCGGAGACGACATCATCCGCCGTTCCGGCAAGCCGACGAAGCCGCCCGTGCTGCCCGGCATCGTCATCGGCCGCGAACTGGCCGCGTCCCTGCGCGTGGTCGTGGGCGACCGGGTGAACGTGGTGTCGCCCCTGGGCACGGAGCTGGGACCCACGGGGCCCATCCCCAAGAACCGGGCCTTCCGCGTGGCGGCCGTCTTCTACTCGGGGATGTACGAGTACGACTCCAAGTTCGTCTACATCCTGCTCAAGGAAGCGCAGGACTTCTTCAACATCCAGGGCGCGTCCGGCATCGAGCTGAAGGTGCTCGACATCGACGATGCCCGGCGTATCTCCGGCCAGGTGGTGAAGCTGCTCGGTGGGTACCCCTACCGCGCCCGCGACTGGGGCGAGATGAACAAGAACCTCTTCTCCGCGCTGCGCCTGGAGAAGCTGGTGATGGGCATCATCCTCTCCATCATCATCATCGTCGCCGCGGGCCTCATCGTCGCCACGGTCATCATGCTGGTGCTGGAGAAGCGCAAGGAGATCTCCGTCCTCAAGGCGCTCGGTGTCCCCGATGGCGGCATCGTGAAGATCTTCCTCGCGGAAGGGCTCCAGATTGGCGTCGCCGGAGGCCTGCTGGGCCTGTTCTCCGGCCTTGCCTGGTGTCTCTTCATCGAGAAGGTCGGCATCAAGCTGGACCCGGAGGTCTATTACATTCCCGCGCTGCCGGTGCGCATCGAACCTTTGCAGACCGCGCTGGCTGTCGTCATCGCGGTGCTCGTCACCTACCTGGCGTCCATCTACCCGGCCCTCAAGGCGAGCAGCGTGGAACCGGTGGAAGGGCTCAAGGCGGAGTAGCCATGACGCTGTTGTCCATCCGCAACGTCTTCAAGAGCTACTTCCTGCACGGCAAGCGCATTGACGTGCTGCGTGCGGTGTCGCTCGATATCGGCAAGGGGGAGCTCGTCTCGCTGGTGGGAGCCTCCGGCGCGGGGAAGAGCACATTCCTTCACGTGCTGGGCACCCTGGACGCCCCCGCCGCCGGCGAGGTCTTCTTCGATGGCCGCTCCGTGTTCGACATGAACGACGCGGAGATCGCCGAGTTCCGCAACCGCACCATGGGCTTCGTCTTCCAGAGTCACTACCTGCTGCCGGAGTTCACCGCCCTGGAGAACGTGGCCATGCCGGCCCTCATCCAGCGCCGGGAGCGCTCCGGGGCCTACGGTT
Source organism: Myxococcus sp. CA056 (assembly GCF_013336715.1). NCBI lineage: Bacteria > Pseudomonadati > Myxococcota > Myxococcia > Myxococcales > Myxococcaceae > Myxococcus > Myxococcus sp. CA056. The sequence goes on along the minus strand of NZ_JABUMT010000017.1, from coordinate 26,059 downwards.
ATGCCCGGGAACTCCTGGAGCGGGTGGGATTGGGTCAGCGGGTGGACCACAGGCCAGGGGAACTGTCCGGTGGTGAAGCCCAGCGGGTGGCCCTGGCCCGCGCCCTGGTTCTCAAACCCGCGGTCCTGCTCGCCGACGAGCCGACCGGAAACCTGGACCCGGCGACGGGCGAGGGCATCCACCAGCTCCTGAGAGACGTCAATCGGGAGTTGGGCATCACCGCCGTGGTCGTCACCCACAATGAGACGCTCGCCCGTTCCATGCCCCGCCGCCTGCGGCTGGCTGGCGGGCAGGTGTCGGAGGCTTGATGGCTCCGCGCTTTTGGATTGAGGGCGTCGCGCCCCTTCCCGTACATTGCCCCGCCTTTCTCTGGCCGGTCTCCCCTTGAGGCACCCCGTTCTGTCCCGCAAGTCACTGCTCCCGCTGCTAGCGGTCGTCCTGTGGTCGCTCGTGCCTGGCTCCGTCCAGGCGCAGGTGAACGGGGGTGCGCCTTCCGCGGCCCCGGTTCCGAGCACCCCTGCCCCCGCCTCTGAACGTCCTCAGGACGCCCCTGTCGACGCCGCCCCCGCCGACGCCGCCCCCGCGTCCGAGGATGACCTCAACCGGGTGGTGGAGGTTCGCGTCGAAGGAAACAAGCGCGTGGAGGCCGAGGCCATCCGCCGCGCGTTGCGCACCAAGGTCGGCCAGTCCCTGGCGTCCGCCCGCAGCGCCGAGGACCTCCGGGCCGTGTGGGCCCTGGGGTACTTCCAGAACGTGGAGCTGCTCGTGCAGCGGCTTCCGCGCGGCGTCGCCTACGTCGTCCGCGTCGAGGAGCGGCCCATCGTCCGCCTGGTGACGCTCAAGGGCAACGAGGAGCTCAGCCGGGACGACCTGAAGGAGGAAATCGAGGTCAAGCCCAACACCATCCTGGAGCTGGAGACCGTGCGCAGCACGGTGAAGAAGATCCAGGCCAAGTACGTGGAGAAGGGCTTCTTCCTCGCGGAGGTGACGTACCAGATCAAGCCCAACGAGGGCGGCGCTAACAACAGCGTGGACGTCATCATCATCATCAACGAGCACGCCAAGGTGATGGTGAAGCAGATCACCTTGATTGGCGCGGAGAAGGTCCCCGCGTCGGTGCTCAAGGAGACGATGATCACCCGCGAGGGAGGCTTCTTGTCCTTCTTCACGGGCGAGGGCACCTACCGCGAAGAGGCCTTCCAGCGCGACCTGGCCGTCATCCAGATCGCCTACTACGACCGCGGTTTCATCAACGTCAAGATCGACAAGCCCACCGTCCAGCTGTCCGCGGACAAGCGCTACATCTACATCACCCTGCGCATCGTCGAGGGTGAGCCCTACGACATCGGGAAGATCGACTTCTCTGGCGACCTGCTCTCCGACGTGTCGAAGGAGAAGATGGCCGAGCTGATGAAGTCGACGCCGGGCCAGCGCTTCAACCGCTCGCAGTTGTCGCAGGACATCGTCGGCGTGTCGGACATCTACTTCGACCGGGGCTACGCGTACGCGAACATCAACCCCGTCACCAGCGTCAACGCGGACAACCGCACGGTGGACCTGACCTTCGACGTGCAGAAGGGCCCCCAGGTCACCATCGAGCGCATCGACGTCGTCGGCAACAGCAAGACGCGCGACAAGGTCATCCGCCGCGAGCTGCGTGTGTACGAAGGCGAACTCTACAGCGGCACCGGTGTGCGCCGCAGCAAGGAGCGCGTCACCGCGCTGGGCTTCTTCGAGACGGTGGAAATCACTCAGAGCGCGGGCAGCACGGACGACACCATCGTCCTGCACGTGGAGGTGAAGGAGAAGGCCACCGGTACCTTCCAGGTCGGCCTCGGCTTCTCCAACGTGGAGAACTTCATCTTCACGGCGCAGATCTCCCAGAACAACTTCCTGGGCTGGGGCCAGAGCGTCTCCGCGTCCGCGCAGATCTCCGGCCTGCGCTCCCTGGTGCAGCTGTCGTTCTATGACCCGTACTTCCTGGACACCAACTACCTGCTGTCCGCGGAGTTCTTCCGAGTCCAGGCCGACTACGACGGCTTCATCCGCAACTCCACCGGTGGCACCATCTCCATCGGCTACCAGTTCATCGACGACCTGCTCGGCACGGTCGGCTACACCCGTGAGTGGGTGAACGTGGAGGCGGGCTCGAACCTGGGCGCCGTGCTCCTGGCCAACCAGTTCCTCTCCGGCACCACCAGCGCGGCCCGGCTCTCGCTGTCGTTCGACCGCCGAGACAACCGCCTGTTCCCCTCGCGCGGCTTCATCCACTACGGCTCGGTGGAGCTGGCGCCGGACTTCATGGGCGGCACGTTCCTCTTCAACCGGTACACGGCCTACTCGCGCCTGTACTTCCCGATGCCGCTGGGCTTCGTGTTCAAGACGAACGCCACCATCGGCTACATCCAGCAGCTGGATTCGAACAGTCCGCTGCCCATCTCCGAGCTGTACTACGTGGGTGGCATCAACAGCGTCCGCGGCTACTACCTGCGCAGCATCAGCCCCTCGGTGAAGGTGCCCCGCTCCAGCAACCCGGACGCCACCGTCACGGACTTCCTCGTCGGCGGCAACAAGCAGCTCGTCTTCAACTTCGAACTCGAGTTCCCCATCTTCGAGAAGGCCGGCCTGCGCGGCGTGCTCTTCTATGACGCGGGCAATGCTTTCGCCTCGAACGAACGGTTCTTCCAGGACCGACAGGACAAGCTGCCGCTCGGCCTCTTCCACTCCGCGGGCTTTGGCTTCCGCTGGTTCAGCCCGATTGGTCCCCTGCGCTTCGAGTGGGGCATCCCGCTGACCAGGCGGCCGGAAGACGACCGGATTCTGTTCGAGTTCACTATCGGCAACTTCTTCTGATAAGCCATCGTCCGTCGTCCCGGCCCCGCCCTGGCGGGAAGGGTTGAACAAGCCCGGGCGTCTGACGTCGGACCCTGTACCCTTCCCTGAGGAGCTGTTGAACATGTCGCTTCGCACCACTGTCGCGGCCATGGCCGCCGTCCTGTCGCTTGCCCTGCCGGTGGCCGCCTCGGCCGCCGACCTGAAGGTCGCCTACGTGGACCTCCAGCGCGTCCTGCTCGAGGTGGATGACGGCAAGGCCGCCAAGGCCCGCCTCCAGAAGTGGCTGGAGGAGAAGCAGAAGGAAATCGACAAGGAGCAGACCGCTCTGCGCACGGAGAAGGAGACGCTGGACAAGCAGTCCAGCGCGATGACTCCCGACGTCCGCGCCCAGAAGGAAGCGGACCTGCAGCGCAAGGTGATGGTGCTCGCCCAGAAGTGGGAGAAGAGCCGCGGCGAGGCCGCCACCAAGGAGCGCCAGGAGATGGAGCCCATCATCAACAAGATCGACCAGGTGGTGGCGTCCATCGCCCAGCGGGACGACCTGGGCATGGTGTTGGACAAGCGTGACTCGGGCATCGTCTTCGCCAAGGCCCAGTACGACATCTCCAACGAAGTGATTCGCGCCTACAACGGCTCGAAGACGACGAAGACGACGGCGGCGAAGGACGCCCCGACGAAGTAATCGGCTCCACGTGAAGACCTCCCCCGCACCCCGACGGCTCGGGGAGCTCGCCGCCCATGTCGGGGGAGAGCTTCTCGGTGACCCTGAGCAGCTCATCCACGGACTCAACGGGCTTGAAGAAGCCGGCCCGGGAGACGTGTCCTTCTACGGAAACACGCGCTACCGCCGCCAGTTCGAGGCCTCCAAGGCTTCGGCCGTGCTGGTCGGCGGTGACGCCCCGCCCCGCGAGGGTCTTTCGCTGGTGCGTGTGTCCAACCCGCACCTCGCCTACGCGAAGCTGCTGCGATTGTTCCATCCGGCCACCCGCCCCGCGCCCGGCATCCGTCCTGGCGCGTGGGTCCATCCGGAGGCCACCGTCCATCCGGAGGCCACGGTGTTGGCGGGCGCGTGCGTGGAAGCGGGCGCCCGGGTGGGCGCGCGCAGCGTGCTGTATCCCGGTGCCTATCTGGGGGAGCACGCCACGGTGGGAGAGGACAGCGTCCTGCATCCCAACGTCACGGTGCGCGAGCGCTGTGTCATCGGCTCCCGCGTCATCCTCCATGCGGCGAGCGTGGTGGGCGCGGACGGCTTTGGCTTCGCCTTCAATCCCGAGGGCGAAGAGGGGCCCGAGCACTTCAAGATTCCCCAGGTCGGCAACGTCCGCATCGAGGACGACGTCGAAGTGGGCGCCTGCACCTGCATCGACCGCGCGACGGTGGGCGAGACGGTGGTGGGGCGAGGCAGCAAGCTCGACAACCTGGTGCAGATCGCCCACAACGTGCGCGTGGGGCCCATGTCGCTCATCTGCGCGCAGGCGGGCGTGTCTGGCTCGGCGGAGATTGGCACCGGCGTGGTGCTGGCCGGGCAGGTGGGCGTGGTGGGCCATATCCGCGTGGGTGACCTGGCCAAGGTCGGCGCCCAGTCCGGCGTGGCCCATGACGTCCCGGATGGTCAGGTGGTGAGTGGCAGTCCGGCGATTGCCCACCGCGAGTGGCTGCGTGCCAGCGCGGCGTCGGGGCAGGTCGCGGACTTGCTCAAGGAAATGCGGGCCCTGCGCCGCAGGGTGGAGCAGCTCGAGAAGGCGAAGGGGGAGTGATGGACATCGGAGAAATCCAGAACCTGCTGCCGCATCGGTATCCGTTCCTCCTGATTGACCGGGTGGTGGAGATTGTTCCGGGCCAGAAGATCACGGCCTACAAGAACGTCACCATCAACGAGCCCTTCTTCAACGGTCACTTCCCGGGGCACCCGGTGATGCCGGGTGTGCTCATCCTGGAGGCGCTCGCCCAGGCTTCGGCCATCCTTGCGTATAAGAGCGAGAACATGGACCCGACCCAGAAGGTGACCTACCTGATGGGCGTGGACGGGGCGCGCTTCCGCAAGCCGGTGGTGCCGGGAGACAGGCTGCAGCTCCTCATCGAGGTGCTGCGACACAAGGGCGCCGTGTGGAAGACGAAGGGCACGGCGACCGTGGATGGAGTGAAGGTCGCCGAAGGCGAGTTCCTGGCCACCGTGGTGGACAAGAACAAGGACGCTGGAGCGGCAGAGGGCGCGGCGTCCTGACCGCGAGCTGGCGAGGCAGAGGAAACGACATGGCTCAGGTTCATCCCTCCGCGGTGGTTCATCCCGATGCGCGTCTGCACGACACGGTCGAGGTGGGACCCTTCTCGGTCATTGGTCCCCAGGTGACGATTGGCGAGGGCTCCCGCGTGGGGCCCCACGTCGTCATCGAGGGCCGCACCACGCTCGGCGCGCGCAACCGCATCTTCCAGTTCTCCTCGGTGGGAGCGGACCCGCAGGACTTGAAGTACGCGGGTGAGGACACCGAGCTCACGCTCGGCGACGACAACACGATTCGCGAGTTCGTCACCCTGCACAAGGGCACGGCGGGCGGCGGCGGGGCGACGCGGGTCGGCAACGGCAACCTCTTCATGGCCAACAGCCATGTGGCCCACGACTGCATCGTGGGAGACGGCTGTCGCATCGGCAACGGGTCCGCGCTCGCGGGCCACGTGACGATGGAAGACCACGTCATCATCAGCGGCCTGGCGGCGGTGCACCAGTTCACCCGCCTGGGCAGGTTCGCCTTCATCTCCGGCGGCGCCATGGTGACCATGGACATTCCCCCGTATGCCACGGCGCAGGGGGACCGGGCGGAGCTGGTGGGCCTGAACACCGTGGGCCTGGAGCGCGGCGGCTTCTCCAAGGAGCAGATCGAGCGCATCAAGGAAGCCCACCGCATCCTGTTCCGCTCCAAGCTGGGGCTCCAGGAAGCGCTGGCGCGGCTGCGCACGGAGCTGGCGGGCCACCCCGAGGTCGACCACCTCGTGGACTTCATCGCGCGGAGCAAGCGCGGGCTGACGCGCTAGTCCGTGGACATGGAGCGCGAGCCTCCCGTCGTCGACAAGATTGGTCTCATCGCGGGCAACGGCCAGCTTCCGCTCCTCTTCGCGCGCGCGGCGCGGGCTCGGGGCCTGGAGGTGGTGGCCGTGGCGCACCGGGGAGAGACGGACCCGGCGCTGGCCTCCGAGGTCGCCTCGCTCACCTGGGTGCGCGTGGGGCAGGTGAACCGCATCCAGAAGGCCTTCCAGGCCGCGGCCGTGAAGCAGGCGGCCATGGCGGGCGGCATCGGCCGGGTGAAGGCGCTGAAGGACGCGCGTCCGGACCTGGGCGCCATGCGCATCATCTCCCGCCTGCGCAGCTTCCGGGATGACGCGCTCCTGCGCGCGGTGGCCGCGGACTTCGAGTCGCGCGGCATCACCATCATCGCCCCCACGGACTTCCTGGGAGAGGTGCTGTGCCCAGCGGGACACCTGGCGGGACCGCCCCTGAGTGCGACGCAGGAGCAGGACGTCGCGCTCGGGCGCGAGGTCGCCGTGCTGCTGGGGCAGGCGGACGTGGGCCAGACGGTGGTGGTGCACCAGGGCCATGTCCTGGCGCTGGAGGCCGTGGAAGGCACCGACGAGGCCATCCGTCGCGGAGGTCGTCTGCTGGGTGGTGCGGGCGCGGTGGTGGTGAAGCGCTGCAAGCCGCAGCAGGACCTGCGCTTTGATTTGCCCGCCGCCGGGCCCCGCACGCTGGAAGTGATGAAGGAAGTGGGCGCGAAGGTGCTGGCGCTGGAGGCGGGGCGCACCGTCCTGCTGGACGCGCCGGAGCTCTTCGCGGGCGCGCGGGCCGCGGGCATCACCCTCGTCGGCGTGCCCTGAGCCGGGCTCAGAAGAGCGGGTAGGAAGCTGGAGCATGCCTCCCCGGCTGCCGGCGTCCATGGCGCGCGCGGGTGAATTCCGTCGCGCTGTTCGCGTCTGGCTCGCGAAGCATTTGCTCGCAGGGAGCATCCGCCTACCCTGTCGCGGAGGAATCCACCCATCCGGGCCGCTGTTGCAGCGCGGCCCGTGACGCCGGAGGTCGACGCCGCGCCATGAATGCCCGCCTGCTGCTAGTGCTCAGTCTCGTCGCCGCAACCCCGTTGCCCGCGTTCGCGGACGCCATCCGGGTGTCCCTGGAGGGTCGGGCCGCGGTGGGCGAGAAGCTCCCGGCATTGCTCGTGCACATCGAAGAGCCCATCGCGGGCTTCGAGGTGAAGCTGAAGCGCGGCGACGGGAAGGTGGTCGAGGTGAAGGGCGGGGGGAAGCCGGGTGTCACCCGGCGCATCGAGCTGGAGCAACCTGAGGGCCGCTTTCATTACGAAGGCGAGCTGGTGGTGCGCTTCCCCAACGGCGAGTCGGGCAGCATGCCGCTGTCCCTCGACACGGAGCTCAACGGGCCGCTGCGGTTGGACGTGCGGCCGGAGGACGTGGACGTCGCGGGGCGCAAGCTTCGCTTCCAGCTCTCGCGTCCCGCGGGCCACGTGGAGCTGACGGTGCTGATGGACACCGGAAAGAAGGCCTTCGAGGGCGAGGTGCCCTTCAAGGGCGAGGTGGCGGGCACGCCGCTTTCGTTGAGCTGGCCGCCCGCCGAGGGCCGGGTGATGAAGATTTCCCTCCGAGCCTTCGACACATCGGACTTCTACACGGGCGTGGACCTCTTTCCCTGGCGCGTGGACATTCCACACGAAGAGGTGAGCTTCGCCTCGGGCCGCGCGGACATTCCCGCCGCGGAGCGCGGCAAGCTGGACAGGAGCCATGCGTTGATCGCGGAGGCGCTGGCGAAATACGGCCGCTTCGCGGCGGTTCGTCTGTACGTCCTGGGGCACACGGACACGGTGGGCGCCACGGCGGACAACCGGGAGCTGTCGCTCAAGCGGGCGCGGAGCATCGCCGCGGCCTTCCGTCAGCGCGGGCTGAAGGTTCCGATTTTCTACGAGGGATTCGGGGAGGAGTCGCCAGCGGTGCGGACTCCGGACGAGACGGCGGAGGCGGGCAACCGCCGGGCCGAATACATCATCGCGGTGGAGGACCCGACGCTGGACGGGGCGCCCTTCTCGCCGCGGTGGCGGAAGCTGTAGCGGACGCGACGACGCAACGAGGAGGCGACGGGATGGAGCGATTCCAACGGTGGGCCTGGGGCGTGGTGGGTGTCACGCTCCTGGCGGGGGCGGGCTGCGCGCATCAGGCGCCGCTCGCCGTGAGGCGGGAGGTGGAGGCGGAGAAGTGCTCGTTGATTCAATCCGTGCTGAAGGAACCGACGCCGTCGCGCGTGGTGGAGGAGATCGCCGCCCAGGGCCGGCAGGAGCCCACCCCGGTGCGGGTGTACGTGCGGCGCCCCGAGCAGTCCATGCTGGAGCGCTTCTTCGAAGGTGATGAACCCCGCTGCGGCGACGCCACCTTCAAGGTCGTCCAGGAGAGCGTCCTCGACGCGGTGGTGGTGTACCTGCAGGAAGTGCGAGAGGGCTACGCGTACGACGCGCGCCGCTCCGGTCCGGACGAACTCACGCTGGAAGGCACGCCCCAGGGCACGCTGAAGCGCGCGGGCCCTCAGTGGGTCGCGGGCAAGTGAGCTACTTCATCAACTCCTTGGCGCCGTCCGCGATGAACTGCACGGCGATGGCGGCGAGGATGAGCCCCATGACGCGCTCGACGATGGCGACCCCGGACTGACGCAGCACCCGCTGCACCAGGCCGGAGGCGCGCAGGATGAAGTAGCTGGCCACGAAGGTGAGGATGATGGCCGCCAGCACGGGCAGGGTGGCGGTCATGGAGTTGCCTCGGGCCATCAGCACCATGGCGGTGGCGATGGCGCCGGGGCCGGACAAGAGCGGAATGGCCAGCGGGACGATGGCCACGTCTTCCTTCACCGCGCCTTCCTGCTCCTCCGTGGGCGTGGTGCGAGTCGCGGAAGGCCGGGCGCGGAGCATGTCCAACGCGGTGATGAGCAGGAGGATGCCGCCCGCGACGCGGAAGGCCCCCAGCGACACGCCGAACACCTTGAAGATGATGGTGCCGAACAGGGCGAAGAACGTCATCAGCCCGCACGCCACCAGACACGCGCGCATCGCCGTGCGGCGAATCTTCTCCTTCGTGTCGCCGGACGTCATCGCCAGGAACAGCGGCACCACGCCGATGGGGTCCACGACGAAGAAGATCGCCGGAAGGGCGACGAGGAATTGCGCCAGGTATGCCTTCATCACCGCACGCCCTTCTTCGCTACACCGTGAGACGCAGCTTCCACACCATGGTGAGCGCTTCGGCGAAGATCTTCTTGTTCATCTTCGAGTGTCCCACACGCCGGTCCTCGAAGATGATGGGGATCTCTCGCACGGTGAAGCCGTTCTTCAGCGTGCGGTAGGTGAGTTCAATCTGGAACGCATAGCCGGTGCTGTGCACGGCATCCAGGTCGATGGCCTCCAGCACCCGGCGGTGGAAGCACTTGAAGCCGCCCGTCAAATCCGAGACGCCCACGCCCAGAATCGTTCGGGCGTAGAGGCTGCCGCCGCGGCTGATGACCTGCCGGCCAACGCCCCAGTTCACCGTGCCGCCCCCGGTGACATAGCGCGAGCCCAGCACCAGGTCGGAGCCCGCCTCGGCGGCATCCAGCAGGCCGGGCAGGTAGCGCGGGTCATGGCTGAAGTCCGCGTCCATCTCCAGGATGTACGTGTAGCCCTCGGCCAGCGCCCAGCGGAAGGCGGCGAGGTACGCGCGACCCAGGCCCTCCTTCTTTTCGCGGTGCAGGACGCGAACCCGGGGCTCCTTCGCCGCGAGCTGGTCGGCGATCTGCCCCGTGCCGTCGGGGGAGTTGTCGTCGACGACGAGAATATCGACGCGGGGGTCGGCCTTGAGCACCGCCAGGGTGATGGCCTCGATGTTTTCCCGCTCGTTGTACGTGGGGATGCAGACCAGCGCAGGGTTCATGGCCGGGCCGACATACCCTAAATGGCGCGCGGGGGCAGTAGCTCCATCACCGACTCAGCCGCCCGGGTGGCCGCTCCTGCCTCGCCCAGGCGCCCCCGCACCTCCGCCAGCCCCTTCAACATCTCCTCCCGTGGCGCCCCGGGGGTCCACACCCGGCGCACCTCGTCCGCGATTCGCTCGGGCGTCATCTCGCCCTGGAGCAGCTCTGGCACCACGCGCCGGCCGGCCAGCAGGTTGATGAGGGACACGAAGGCCACCTTCAGCATCAGCCGGCCCACCCAGTACGTAATGAGCGACACCCGATAGATGACGACCAGGGGGCGCTGCATCAGTCCTGCTTCCAACACGGCTGTACCGGAGGCCACCACCGCCGCGTCGCTGGCGCCCACGACTTCCGGGGCACGCCCATCCACCAGCACGGGCTTCAGGCCACTGCCCTCGAAATGGGAGAGCACTTCCTGGCGGGGGATGGTGGGGGCCACGGGGACGACGATTTGGAGCCCGGGGCGCTCGGCGGACAGGCGCTTCGCCGCGGCCACCATCGTCGGCAGGAGCCTGCGAATCTCACTCATCCGGCTGCCCGGTAGCAGCGCGAGCGTGGGGGCGTCCTTGTCCAGGCCCAGCCGCTCGCGAAAGGCGACGGCGGTGTCGGGGGCGGGGACCTGCTCGACGACGGGGCTGCCCACGTAACGGGCACTCACTCCGGCCTCGCGATAGAAGTCCTCCTCGAACGGGAGGATGCACAGCATCCGGTCCACCAGCCGCTTGATGGTGCGGACCCGGCCCCGGCGCCACGCCCAGATCATCGGCGAGATGTAATAGGCGACGGGGATGCCCTGGGCCTTGAGCTTCTCGGCCAGCCGCAGGTTGAAGTCCGGGATGTCCACGAGGATGGCGACGTCGGGGCGTCGCTCCGTGGCGGCGTTCGCCAGCCCCTTGAGGATTTGGAGGATGCGGGGAATGCGGGGAAGGACCTCGGTGATGCCCATGACGGACACCTCTCGAGCGTCGAAGAGCAGCTCCACCCCCCGAGCGGCCAGGCGCGAGCCTCCCATGCCAAAGAAGGTGAGGTCAGGGCGGCGGGCCTGGAGGGCGGCGACGAGTTCGGCGGCGTGTGCGTCGCCGGAGGCCTCGCCTGCCACGACGAGGATTCGGGGTGGGGGCGTCATGTGAGGGGGGCGCATCGTACCCTGATGCAAGCCAGGGTGAAGGTGTAGACTGCGCTACCCTTGAAGACGCTTCTGCTCGCCGAGAGCCATCCCCCCACGCTCGAACACCTGACGGGTCTGCTCTCCCAGGCCGGGTATTCCGTGCGCGCGGTGAATGACCCTATCGCGGTGCTGGAGCATTTCGCGGCGGACAACCCGGATGTGATGGTGTTGTCGGTGGACCTTCCCCGAGTGGAAGGCTCGCACGTGGTGCACCTCATCCGAGGGCACAGCCAGGGCGGGCGCGTGCCGATTGTCGCCATCGACAAGGGCCACCTGGGCCGGGCGCGGGGTGTGGCCTCGGTGCTGGACCTCAAGGTGAACGCGTACGTGGCGGACCCGCTCAAGCCGGGCGAGCTGGTGCCTCGGCTGGAGTCGCTGGTGCGCGCGGCGCAGGCGGTGCCGCTGACGGGGCTTTCGGCCACGCTGTCGCGTCCGGCGGTGAACAGCGGTGACTTGAAGGGCTATCCACTGCCCTCGCTCCTGCACTCCATCCACCGGCTGCGCCGGGATGGTGTGCTGGTGGCGGCGCACCGAGGCCTGAGTCGGCGGGTGTACTTCCTGCGCGGTGGGCCGGTGAGCTTCGACTCGTCGGCGAAGGAGGACTCACTTCCGCGCTACCTCGTCGCGCGCACGCTGGCGACGGCCGCGCAGGCGGAGCGGGTGGTGGAGGCGCTGGCGTCCGGGCTGCGCATCGGCGCGGCGCTGGCGGACGCGGGGGTGGAGGCGGCGGGCGAGGAGCTGTCGCAGCTGCTGCGCGACTACACGCGCGACAACCTCGCGCGGGTGCTGGGCATGCGCGAGGGCCGGTATGCCTTCTACTCGGGCGACGAGTTCACGACGGAGGTCGCCTCGGTGGACCTGCCGCCGCTGGCGCAGGTGCTCGAGGGCGCAAGGCGCTGCTTTCCGTTGAAGGTAATGGCGGCGTCGCTGCGGGCGAACCTGGGGGAGTACCCGGTGCGCTCGTCCGACTTCGGTCGGGACCTGCAGGCCATGGCGCTGGACACGGACGACATCAAGATCGCCATGCAGGTCAATGGCCGCATCGTCCTGAAGGAGCTGCTCGCGCATGGCCGGGGCGAGCTGCGCGCGGCGTACTCGCTGCTGTGGTTCCTGAAGCTGACGGGGGGAGTGACCTTCTCGCCCACGCCGGTGGCGACGGGGGCGGACGTGCTGTCGGCGGTGGTGGTGCCGGACCGGATAGGGCCTCGCAAGCGCAAGTCGTTGCCGGTGGCGACGGGTGCGTCGCTGCGTGAGGAGGCGGTGCGCATCATCACCCGCAGCTACTTTGGCAGCCTGGGGTTGGACATCGCGGCGGACGCGGAGGCGGTGGAGCGCGCGTACCACGAGACGGCGATGCGCTTTCATCCGGACACGTATGCCGAGTTCGACATCTCCGACCTGAAGGACCTGCTGGACTCGGTGCAGGAGAAGCTGTCCGCGTCGTACCGGGTGCTGAGCGTGGAGGAGAAGCGCAAGGCGTATCTCCAGTACCTGTTCAGCAAGCTGGACGTGGGGCGGAACACGGCGGTGGTGGTGGACGCGGAGATAGCGCTGCGCCGGGGCGAGTCCGCGCTGAAGCGTCGCGACTTCCTGTCGGCGATGCATGCGTTCGAGGAAGCGGTGTCGCTCAACCCGCGCGAGCCGGAGTACTACTCCTTCCTTGCCTGGGCGACGTACCAGGCGGCGGGCGGTCCCCTGGTCCAGCGGGCGCAGAAGGCGCAGAAGGTCTTGAAGAAAGCGCTGTCATTGGGGCCGTATGTGGAGCGGCTGCACATCATCGCGGCCATCATCGACACGGACCTCGGGGACGCGCCGCTGGCGCGAAAGAAGCTGCTGAAGGTGCTGGAGTACAACCCGTACTCGCAGCTGGCCAAGGCGGCGTTGCGCAAGGTGGGACGGTAGGGAATGCGGCGGACACTGTTGCGACTGTTGCGCTACGCGCGCCCGCATGTGGCGGTGCTCGTGGTGGCGTTCGTGTGCATGGCGGTGGTGGGAGTGACGACGGGGGCGTACGCGTACCTCACCGGGCCCGCGCTGCGCTTCTTGTTGTCGGGGGGCGAGGACGGCTTCTCCGGGGCGAACAGCGTGCCGTGGCTGTCGAGCCTGCCGCGCGACGCGGCGCTGTGGGGCTTCCCGCTGCTGATGGTGGTGGTGGGGGTGGTGAAGGGCGTGGGGTACCTGGGCCAGTTCTATTTCATGGGCCTGTTCGCGCAGCGGGTGGTGAGGGATGTGCGGCGCGAGCTCTTCATGAAGCTCACGTCGTTGTCTCCCGCGCAGCTCGCGCGACAGCGGCAGGGTGACCTGCTCAGCCGGTTCACCTCGGACGTCACGGCGGTGGAGGCGGCGGCGATGTACACGGTGGGCTCGTACCTGCGCGACAGTCTTCAGGTCATCATCCTGGCGGGCGTGGCGCTGTCGATGAGTCCGTTGTTGGGTGGGCTGATGCTGGTGGTGATTCCACTGGCGGCGCTGCCCGCGTCCAAGCTGACGCGCAAGGTGCTGAAGGGCACGCGCGAGGGGCAGACGCAGTTGGGGCATCTGGCGGGTCAACTCCACGAGGGGCTGGGCGGGCTGCGGACGATTCAGGCCTTCAACGGGCAGTCGGCGGAGCTGGCGCGTTTCGCGTCGCACGCGAAGGCGCACGAGGACGCGGTGGTGGGCGCGGCGTGGGCGCGAGGCGCGGTGCCGGGGGTGATGGAGGTCCTGGCGGCAGCAGCGCTGGCGGGCGCGTTGGCCTACGCGGCGGGTGCTCGACTGATGGAGCCGGAGGCCCTGCTCTCGCTGCTGACGGCGGTCATCCTGGTGTACCAGCCCGTGAAGGACCTGGGCCGGGTGACGCAGTTCGCGATGCAGGCGGGGGCCGCGGGTGAGCGGTTGTTCGCGCTGCTGGATTTGAAGCACCCGGTGCTGGATGCGCCGGACGCGGTGCCGGCGCCGCCCCTGTCGCAGTCAATTCGTCTGGAAGACGTTCGCTTTGCCTACGGTGACCGGCCCGCGCTGGATGGGGTGACGCTGGAGCTGAAGGCGGGCCAGGTGACGGCGTTGGTGGGGGGCAGTGGGGGTGGCAAGAGCACGGTGACGACGCTGCTGCTGCGCTTCGAGCGACCCCAGGCGGGGCGCCTGTTGCTGGATGGCGTGGACATGGACCGGTACACGGCGGCGAGTCTTCGCGAGCAGCTCGCGCTGGTGACGCAGGAGCCGCTGTTGTTCCAGGGCTCGGTGTTGGAGAACCTGCGTTATGCGAGGCCGGATGCCACGCGCGAGGACGTGGAGGCCGCGGCGAGGGTCGCGAACGCGGACGGTTTCATCCGGGCCTTGCCGCAAGGCTACGACACGCGAATCGGTGAGCGGGGCGTGACGCTGAGCGGTGGGCAACGGCAGCGACTGTGTATCGCGCGAGCGGTGCTGGCGCGTGCGCGGGTGCTGGTGCTGGACGAGGCCACGAGCAGTCTGGACCCGGAGAGCGAGCGTGAAGTGCAGGCCGCGCTGGCGGCGGTGCTGCCGGGACGCACGGCCCTGGTCATCGCGCACCGGTTGTCGACGGTGGTGAACGCGGACGTGCTCCACGTCATGGAAGCGGGCCGCGCGGTGGAGAGTGGCACGCACGCGGAGCTGCTCCAGAAGGGTGGGCGCTACGCGGCGCTGTGGCGGATGCAGACGGAGGGACCTGTCGAGCGAGGCGCCGCGTGAGCGGGACGCGGGTCGCAAGCGGCGTCATGTGTCCCGGGCTCGGTCGGTGGCGAGGATGAACCCGCGCCGTAGGCGTCCCGCGCAGGGCCAGGCGAGTGCCGGGCAGTACTCCGTCCTGTGGCACGCTCGGACCGAGGCGGAAACGAGCCAGCCTCGCGAGGCAGCGGGGATGGTCATGTGGGCACGGGACGAAGTGCTCGGGCGGTACCGAGGATGAGGCGACTTCGCAAGGGCGCGGGCAAGGCCGTCCAGGCACTGGCGGGCCTGATCTTGTTGGTGCTGGGGCTCTGCGGCTTCTTCGCGTTGCCCGCCTCGTACGCGACGTACCCGGTGGTTCCGCCAAAGGAGGGCGCGCCGAGGTGGGTCCGAGGCGCGTTCCACGTGCACACCACGCGCTCGGACGGACGGGGCAGTCCCCTGGCGGTGGCGCGCGCGGCGAAGGCGGCCGGTCTCGACTTCGTGCTGCTCACGGACCACAACGACTTCACCCCGCCGGCGCCCACGTGGGTGGACGGAGTGTTGCTGGTCCCAGGCGTGGAGATCTCCACGTCGGCGGGACACCTGATCGCCTTTGGCATGGAGCGACCGTTGGAAGGCATGCAGCGGTGGATGCCCGCGGGCGATGCTGTGCACGCCGTGCACGCGGCGGGAGGGACGACGGTGCTCGCGCACCCGGTGCAGCGTCACAACCCATGGACTGACTCGGAGAGCGCGAGTCAGGCGAAGGGCTTCGAGCTGTACTCCGCGGACACCTTCTTCCGGCACGCGATGCGCAATCCGATGAGCCGGTTGCTCCCAGCGGTGGGCGCCTATCTGGCAAACCCGATGCACGGGGTGATGGTGCTCGTGGCGCCGGAGCCCGAGCCCGGGGAGCGCTTCATGGAGCTTGCGCGCGAGCAGCCCCAGCTCGCGTTCTGCGCGCACGATGCCCACGGCCTGCCGTCCTACGAGTCCGTGTTTCGCTCCCTCGCGATGTACCTGCCGCCAGCGCAGGTCCCCGCGCCCCTGCCCTCGGATGCGAAGGCGGCGGCGGCGCTGGTGACGGGGGCGCTGCGAGGTGGGGGGGCCCTGTGTTCCTTCCGCGCCCTGGGGGAACCCGAGGGCTTCGCGCTGGAAGGGGTGGACCCGGAGCGCAGGGAGGCTCGGGTGGGGGACGTGCTGAGCGTGCGCCTGCCTGGCATTCCGGACGTGGACACGGTCCGGGTCGAGGTGTGGGGAGAAGGCCGCCTGGGGCAGGACGGGACCTCGGTGGAGCTGACGGGGCCGGGCGTGGTGCGGGTGGAGGTGTGGGTGAAGGGGCCTGGGCGCTTCTTTGGCTCCGAGTGGCGACCGTGGATTGTCCCGAGCCCCGTGCGTGTACTGCCTCGGGGGCCTGGCATCTGATAGAGGGCCGGGGAGCCGTCCATGCGACTCCTGTACATCCTCGCTACGTATCTTCTCTTCCCGCTGCTCTTCCCGGTGCTCTGCGTGCACCGGAAGACGCGTCATGGCCTGTGGCAGCGGCTGGGGTTCTACGGGCGAGGCTCGCTGCCCCCGCGAGGTGACGGGCCCGTGGTGTGGTTGCACGGTGCGAGCGCGGGAGACCTGCTGGCGCTGTCCCCCATGTTTGGTCCCTTGCGGGCTCGCTTCCCGGGCTGCCAGCTCATCCTGTCGACGATGACGGACAGTGGCCATGCGATGGCGACGGGCCGGCTCGCCAAGGACATCGATGGGGTGGTGTACGCGCCCTATGACTTGTGGGGCGCGACGCGCCGGGCGGTGAAGGCGCTCCGGCCGGACGTGTTGGTGCTGGAGTACACGGAGGTGTGGCCCAACCTCATTCGCGCGGCGAAGCGCGGTGGGGCGCGCGTGGTGATGACCAACGGCCGT
The DNA here is from genome assembly GCF_013336715.1 of Myxococcus sp. CA056. NCBI lineage: Bacteria > Pseudomonadati > Myxococcota > Myxococcia > Myxococcales > Myxococcaceae > Myxococcus > Myxococcus sp. CA056. The sequence goes on along the minus strand of NZ_JABUMT010000017.1, from coordinate 9,506 downwards.
TTTTCTCCGGCGAACGTGGAGCGCTACCGCTGGTTGTTCCGGCTCATCGGCAATCCGCTGAAGGACTTCGACCTGATGTTGATGCGCCAGGAGGATGAGGCGCAGCGGGCGCGGAGTCTCGGCGCGCGGCCGGACTGGGTGCGGGTGACGGGGAACACGAAGTTCGACTCACTGGCTTCGGGGCCGGCGGCGGAAGACGGCGTGTTGCGCGAGGCGCTCGGGCTTCCGGTGGACGCGCGGGTGTGGATTGCCGGCAGCACGCACGAGGGCGAGGAGGACGTGCTGCTTGGCGTCTATCGGCGGCTGCTCGCGCGGTGGCCGGACCTGCGGCTGGTGATTGCGCCCAGGTATGTGGACCGGGCTGGGCGCGTCGTGGCTCTGGCGCGGGAGGCGGGACTGGGTGTCGGCCTTCGCTCCCAGGGGAATCCCGAGCGAGCGCAGGTGGTGGTGCTGGACACCATTGGCGAGCTGTCGCGGGCGTACCGGCTGGCGACGGTGGTCTTCGTGGGCGGCTCGTTCACGAAGCGGGGCGGGCAGAACATCCTGGAGCCGGCGGGGCAGGGGAAGCCGGTGTTGTTCGGTCCGCACATGGACAACTTCAAGGACAGCGTGGCGGTGCTCGCGGGGCAGGGAGGCATCCTGGTGGCGGACGCGGAGGCGCTGTACGCGAGGCTCGCGGAGTTGCTGGAAGAGCCGGGTCGAGTCGAGGAGCTGGGTGCGCGGGCCTTGGAGACGGTGGGGCGGATTTCCGGCGCGAGTGAGCGCAACGCCGAGGCGATGACGACGCTCTTTCCCCATGGGAGGGCCGGGCCGCGATGACGCTCATCGTCCACCCGCATTTCCACAATCGGTACACGGGCGTCACGCGCCACGTCGAGTCGGTGGTCCCCGCGTTGGTGAAGGACACGGGCTCGGAGACGCGAGTCATCGGCTCTGGGCTGAGCGACGGGCTGCCGCGAATCACCTGGCCGGAGCTGTTGCGTCGGGCGCGCTCCGAGCCGGTGGTGTGGCATGCCCACCGGAACAACGAGCTGCTCGCGGGGATGTTGCTGAAGCTGGTGGGTCGGCAGGTGCGGCTGGTCTTCACGCGGCACACGTCGGTGGCGCCCAGCGGCTTCACGCGCTTCATCGCGCGAGGCGCGGATGCGCTGGTGTCGTTGACGCGGCAGGTGGCGGAGGTCATCGCGCTCCCGTCGACCGTCATTTCGCATGGCATCGACCTGACGCGCTTCCATCCACCGGAGGACCGGGCGGCGGCGTGGGAGAAGCTGGGGCAGGGCGGACGGTTCGGGGTGGGCGTCATTGGCCGCATCCGCAAGGAGAAGGGGCAGGGCGACTTCCTCGAGGCGGTGCGCCCGTTGCTGCCCGAGCACCCCGAGTGGCAGGCGGTGCTGGTGGGGTTGGCGAAGGGCGCGGACCTGGACTGGGTGAACGGCTTGCGTGGGGGCATCGAGCCCCGCGTGTCGTTGGCCGGAGAGCAGTCGGTCATCGAGCCCTGGTATCGAGGGCTGACCGTGCTGGTGCACCCGTCCTATGCGGAGGGGTACTCGCTGGTGCACGTGGAGGCGATGGCGTCCGGTTGTTGCGTGGTGGCGTCGAAGTTGCCGTATCTGGACACGCTCATCGAGCATGGCCGGACGGGCTTCTTCTTCGAGCCAGGGGACGTGAAGGCGTTGCGCGAGCTGCTGGACATGCTGATGCGAGAGCCCGAGCGGGCGCGCGAAGTGGGGCGCAACGCGGCCGAGGAGGCACGTCGTCGGTGCGGCGTGGAGCACGAGGCGCACGCGCTGGAAGCGCTGTATCGCACGCTGGTCGGGCGGTAGTCGGATGCGAATCCTCCACCTGTTGGCGAGCCCCTTCTTCAGTGGTCCGGCGGAGAACGTCGCGTTGCTCGCGCTGGCGCAGCGGGAGGCCGGGCACGAGGTGACGGTGGCGGTCGACCGTCGGCGCAAGGAGATGCCGGCGGAGGAGCCCGCGGTGCCTCGGCTGCGAGCGCTGGGCCTGCTGGATGACGAGGGGCTCGAGTTGTCGGTGAAGTCTCCGCCCTGGCGGGTGTGGAGTGATTTGCGCCGGCTGCGTGCGCGGCGAGTGGACGTGGTGCACTCGCACTTCAGCCATGACCACTTCCTGGCGAGATGGGGACGGCCCCAGGGGGCGGTGTTGGTTCGTTCGCTCCATGCACCGCGCTCCATCCGCTCCTCGTTGCCCGCGGCGGATGCGTACACGGTGCCGGCGAGTTCGCTCTTGCCTCGCTTGTTGGAGCGAGGAAGGACGGCTCGGGTGCTTCCCGCGTTGGTGGACCCGCGCTTTCGCCCTGAGTCGGACCGCGAGGCGTCTAGGCGCGAGTTGGGACTGAAGGGCGCGCCCCTGGTGGGGATGGTCTCCACGTTCCAGCCGTCGCGACGGCACGCCGTTGGGGTGGAGGCCTTCGCGCTCTACCGCGAGCAGCGGCCGGATGCGCGGTTCGTCCTGGTGGGGGATGGCGCGTTGCTGGAGGCGACGCGGAGTCAGGTGGCGTCGCTGGGGCTGACGGATGCGGTGGTGTTCACGGGCTACCAGCAAGGAGAAGACTTCGCGCGGTGGTTGAGGGCCTTGGACGAGGTCTGGCTCCTGGGGCTCGGGAACGACTGGAGTGCGAGGGCGGCGGCTCAAGCCCGGGCGTGTGGTGTGCGAGTCGTGGCGGTGGAGGAGGGCGCGCTGCCTGAGCTGGCGGATGCACGTGTCGTCGAGCCGACGCCCGAGGCGGTGGTGGCCGCGTCACTGTCGGGGCAACGGGCCCCCGTGGCTCATCCGACGAATGCGAGCATCGCCGCCGATGTCCTTGCGTTGTATGCACAGGTGGCGAGCACGCGCGCTCGGTGAGCCCGCGCTGACGTGTCGAGTCGTACGTGATGGCGCGGGCTGATAGCGTAGCGGGCGCATGCTGACCCTTGATGATGCCCGGCGACTCGTGTCGGGACACGCCTTGTGCGGAGCCTCCAGGTCTTGAGCGCTCAGGCTCCCGAGTCACCCACCGCCATCGAGCGGGTGTTCTATCCGCCGTCGCCCGAGCCCTGGGGACGGCGGGCCTTGCTGTCTCCCCTCACGGCGTTGTCATGGCCCTATGCCGCGGCGGTGCGCCTGCGAGGCGCGCTCTATGACCTGGGCATGCTTCGCGCCGAGCGAGTGGAGGGCCTCCGCGTCATCTCCGTGGGCAACCTCAACGTGGGAGGAACGGGGAAGACGCCCGCGGTGCTTCACCTCGCGGAGTTGCTGGTGCGCGAGGGCCGCAAGGTGGGCATCCTCACGCGAGGTTATGGGCGTCGCTCACAAGAGCCCCTTACCTTCACGGGGGCGGAGTCATTGCCTCCGGTGGAGGACGCGGGGGACGAGCCGTTGCTGCTCGCGAGCCGCTGCCCGAGTGTGAGGATCTTCGTGAACGCGGACCGTGTCTCCAGCGCTTGGCGCGCGAGAGACGACTACGGCCTGGACACGGTGCTGCTCGACGACGGCTTCCAACACCGGCGGCTCGCCCGGGACGAGAACCTCGTCGTGGTGGACGAAGCCGTGGGACTCGGCAATGGCCACATGTTGCCAAGGGGGCCGCTGCGAGAGCCGGCTTCTTCTCTCCGGCGCGCCACGTTGCTCTGGGTCCGCACGTCGACGCCCCCATGTGCCACGGCGTCCCCCATTGTCTCGCGTGCAGGCGAGGCACCCCGAGCACCGTTCGACGCACGGGCCCTGGGGTTGCCTGCGGAGGGAGAAGGACTCCCCCGCGTCCGCGCACGCTATGGACCTTCGGCCTGGGTGGACCCTTCTGGAGGGCTCCATCCGACAGAGGCACTGAGTGGCCAGGGGGTGCTGGCGCTGGCGGGGCTCGGTCGGCCGGGGGGCTTCCTGAAGACCCTGAGGTCTCTCGGCGTGGAGGTCCTGGATGCGGCACTTTTTCCGGACCACCACCGCTTCACCGTGGACGAGCTTCGCGACGTGGAAGCTCGAGCCGCGAAGCTGGGAGCGGTGAAGGTCGTGACGACGGAGAAGGACGCGGTGCGTCTGCCCGTGGGGTTCTTGGCCTGGAAGGTGCGGCTGGGGGTGGACGTGCTGGAGGGCGAGTCCCATCTGCGTCGAGCGCTTGGCCTGTCGGGTGCGTCTGCCGACTTGTGAGACGAGGAGGGCTGTGGGACAAACCGCCGCCATGGCCGCAGTCTCGCCCGTTCGCTCGTCGCCTCCGCCCTCTCGCCTGCCGCACGCGTTCGCGCGCCGCAGGGTGTTGCTGGTGGGGGACCTGGTCGCAGACCATTACATCTACGGGCAGACGGACCGGGTGAGCCGCGAGGCCCCGGTGCTCATCGTCCGCTACGAGTCCGCCGAGGTGAAGCTGGGCGGCGGGGCGAACGTGGCGGCCAATGTCCGTGCGTTGACGGGGCAGGTGACGGCCGTCGGAATGTTGGGCGCGGATGAGATGGGGCGCGAGCTGCGTCGCCTGTTCTCCGAGTCAGGGGTACGCCTCCACGCGGTGGGTGGACGCAGTCTGGCGACGGAGACGAAGACCCGCATCCTCGCGGGCGGCGTGAGCACGACGCGCCAGCAGATGCTGCGCCTGGACCGTGGCCAGCGCTCCTCGCTTCCTCCGAGCGTGCGCAAGGCCCTGGCGAAGCACGTGGCGGAGGCCGCGAAGGACGCGGACGCGGTGGTCGTTTCGGACTACGGCGCGGGAGTGCTGAGCGACGAGGTGCGCGCCGTGCTGCGGAAGCTGGCGGCGGATGGGTTGCCGGTGTGCGTGGACAGTCGCTATGCGCTGTCGTCGTTCTCGGGGCTGACGGTGTGCAAGCCCAACGAGCCGGAGCTGGAGGCGTTGGCGGGGCGTCCCGTGCGCTCGCAGGAGGACTTGCTGGCGGCGGGGCATGAGGCGGTGCGCAGGCTGGGGTGTCGTGCGCTGCTGGTGACTCGGGGGCGGCACGGCATGGCGCTCTTCGACGCGGACGGTGGGGTGGACCTCATCCCGGTACATGGCGCGAAGGCGGCGGTGGACGTGACGGGGGCGGGCGACACGGTGATTGCGACATTCTCGCTGGCACTGGCGGCCGGAGCCTCGTTCGGGGAAGCGGCGCGACTGGCGAACGTGGCCGGTTCCATGGTGGTGCAGAAGTCGGGCACCGCGACGGTGTCCCGGGACGAACTGCTGGCGGAGCTGCGGAGCACGCGATGAGCACCTTGGAGAAGATTCAGTCGCTCGAGCAGGTGGTGGAGGCGAGGGCGCGCTGGAAGGCCGAGGGCCGCACCGTGGCGCTCGCCAACGGCGTGTTCGACCTCTTGCATGTGGGCCACGTGCGCTATCTGGAAGGCGCCCGCGAGTTGGCGGATGTGCTGGTGGTGGCGGTGAACTCGGACGCCTCGACGCGGGCGTACAAGGGGCCTGGACGGCCACACATTCCCGAGGGCGAGCGTGCGGAGCTGGTCGCCGCGCTCGCCTGTACGGACCGCGTCATCGTCTTCGACGAGCCGAACGTGCGCGTCATCATCCGAGCGCTGAAGCCGGATGTGCATGTGAAGGGGACGGACTACACGCCGGACAGCATCCCCGAGGGCGACGAAGTGCGTGCCTATGGTGGGCGTACGGCGGTGTCGGGAGACCCGAAGGACCACAGCACCACGGAGCTGGCGCGCCGGCTCGGCCGTGAGAGCGCGAAGTAGGACATGCCCGCGCTGGATGAGGGGTTGATGGCGGTGCTGGGCTGTCCCCAGTGCAAGGGGCCTCTCACGGTGCTCTCGTACGAAGAGCAGGTGAAGGCCCGCTGTCCCCGGTGTCGGTGCGAGTGGCCCGTGGAAGAGGGAGTGCCCCACCTCCTCCAGGAGCGGATGTCTAGGTGGGACGCGCCTGACGAGTGAGCTGTGCCGCGAAGGCGCGGGCCTCTTCGGCCGCACGAGCCTCGAGCCCCTGGCCTCCCGAGCCATCGACGAGGCTGGTGAGGTCGACCATCCGGTGCGGGGCATACGCATGGCCCCACCGCTCCATGTCCATGCGGAGGAAGTACGCCAGCGTCGGAGCGCCCACGGACACCGAGAGGTGCATGGGCCCGGTGTTGTTGCAGACGGTGAGCCCGGCGGCGCGCATGAGCGCGGCGAGCTCATCCAGGTTCGTGGCGGGTGCGAGCCGCGAGCCGGGCGCGGCGGCCACCACGGCGCGGGCAAGCTCCTCTTCGCCAGGTCCCCACGTGACGATGGGAACGCGGCCGATTTCGAGGAGCGCGCGAGCCGCGGCGGCGAAGGCCTCGGGAGGAATGCGCCGAGGGCCCAGGCGGCCACCCGGGTTGATGACAGCGCGGGGCGTGGTGGCGTCCGTTTCCAGGAACGCACGGAACGGGGCGCTGATGGTGGGTTCGCGGAAGGAGAGTCCCCGCGACAGGGTTCCGCCCGTGACAGGGGTCAGCAGGTGGGTTCGCTGAAGCGCCTCGCTTCTGCTGTCGTCGCGGGCCGGGACGGACAGGGAGTGGAGGCGAGTCACGGGCCAGACGCTCGGCCCGATGACCACGGCGCGCGGGCCGGCGAGGCGTGCCACGAGGGCGCTCGTCACGGAGGGGGCTTCCCAGTTGGCGCAGTCGACCACCAGGTCATAGCCCGCGCGGCGCAGGGCTCGGATGCCCGGGGCCAGGGGGCCCATCCAGAGTCGCCGGCGGTCGAACGCGATGACCTGGTCCGCGTCGGGGTGCCGCGCCAGGACGCGGGCCACCTTGGCATGAACCAGCACGTGCACCTCGGGGACCGGGTGCACATGGGCCTTGAGGGTGCGCATGAGGGGGGTGGTGAGGAGCGCCTCGCCCACGCGGTTGTCGGGCCGCACGAGCAGCACCTTCCGGGGGACGGGGAGGGAACTTCCGGGACGGAGCCGGCGGCCGGGGCGCCAGAACAACACGGACGCCACGAGCGCCAGCGCCAGCTTCGCCCACAACTCGAGCCGCTTGTGCCAGGCCATCGCGGCGCGGACCCTACACAGAACTGAAAGGCGTGCAAGCACGCTGCTTGACCTGCGGACGGAAAGCCCCTAGCAACCGCCCAATGCTGAAGAGCATGACCGGGTTTGGCGCGGGCCGTGCGCGCGTGGGGGACGAAGAAGTCTCCGTGGAGTTGCGCTCCCTCAATCACAAGTTCTGCGAGGTGAAGGCGAGGCTTCCTCGAGAGCTCACCTCGCTGGAGCCGAGCGTCACGAAGCAGGTGAAGGACCGGCTGGCACGTGGCTCGGTGGAGCTGCTGGTGAAGCGGCAGTCCTCCACGACGACGGGAACGGTGCCCACGGTGGACCTGAACCTGGCGCGCGAGTACCTGCGCACCTTCCGGGAGCTGGCCAAGGAGCTGGGCCTCCCGGCGGACGTGGCCTGGTCCCAGGTGGCCAACCAGCAGGGCGTCGTGCGCCTGGAAGAGAAGGGCGTGAATCTGGAGTCGGCGACGCCCGCGGTGACGGAGGCGCTGGAGCAGGCGCTCGGAGCCCTGGAGAAGATGAGGCTCGTCGAGGGCGAGGCGATCTACGCCGACCTGGATGCGCGACTGAAGTTGATTGAGGGCTGGAGCCGCGAAGTGGCCCACCTCGCTCCCCGTGCGGTGCACGACTACCAGCAGCGACTCACGGAGCGCGTGGCGGAACTCGCGCGTGGCGTCGCGGTGGACCCGCAGAGGTTGGCGCAGGAAGTGGCGCTCTTCGCCGAGCGCACGGACATCGCCGAGGAAGTCACGCGCCTGGCGAGTCACCTCGAGCAGTTCCGCGCCCTCATGGCGAGCACCGAGCCCGCTGGCCGTCGCATGGATTTTCTTGTGCAGGAGATGCACCGCGAGGTGAACACGACCGGTTCCAAGAGCCAGCACACGGAGATCTCCGCGCGCGTGGTCTCGATGAAGGCCGAGGTCGAGCGCATCCGCGAACAGGTGCAGAACGTCGAATGAGCGAACCCACCATCCTTCAGCCCGGTCTACTGCTCGTCCTCTCCGCGCCCTCTGGGGCCGGGAAGACCACCCTTGCCCATCGGCTCCTCAAGGAGACGCCGCAGGCGAACTTCTCCATCAGCGTCACGACGCGCCGGCCTCGAGGCAAGGAGCAGGAAGGGGTGGACTACCACTTCGTGGACGTGGCCACCTTCCAGGAGAAGATCGAACGGGGCGAGTTCGTGGAGTGGGCGGAGGTCCACAACCACTTCTACGGCAGCCCCCAGTCGACGGTGGATGTCGCGCGCGCCCGTCGGGGCGTGGCCATCTTCGACATCGACGTCCAGGGCGGGCAGGCCATCAAGCGCAAGCACCCCGACGCGGTCACCATCTTCGTGCTCCCTCCCTCTATGGATGAGCTGGAGCGCCGGCTGCGGGACAGGCAGACGGACTCCGATGAGACGATTCGCCGCCGCATGCTGGCGGCTCGCTCGGAGATGGAGCGGGGAATCGCCTCCTACGACTACATCGTCGTGAACGATGACTTCGAGCGCGCGTACAGCGAGCTGCGCGCGGTGGTGGTGGCCGAGGGGTGTCGTCGTGGCCGGGTGGACGTCTCGAGGTTGAAGCTGGGCGTAGGGAGCTGAGCGCAGGGGGCAGGGAAGGGTGCTGAAGTGACAATCAGCAAACTTCTTGCGCCGTCCCTTCGCTTGGTGGATAAGCCGCCCACCTCACGGCGAGGCGCGGGCGGCCAAAAGCCCTCCGCGACGAGCAGGCAGCCGTGGATTCCGTCAGCAACAGTCTCGGAATCAGCGCGCATGGCGCTGGGGTTCTCTGAACCACGCAGAATAGGACCGTGGGTCCCTGAAGGATTCCCTGGATGGGGCCTTCGTGGGATTTCGAGTGTCCGGAGCGGCTCGTGACCACGAGTTGACATTCTCCGGAGCGCTCCATAGATGGTCAGCCAGCAGGAAGTGGTCCGGTGGGCGTCGCGGTGGTGGGGTTGGAGGTCGTCTCGTGCGAGACGGCACCGGAGCTGGGGCTGACGGTGGGGTGGGGCTCGGAAGCGGTTTGACTCTGGATGCGGCGGTGGTAGAAGCCGCGCCCCTCATGACGAAGCCCGCGCACTGGCGCGAAGCACTTCGGCGTGTGGATTCAGAACGACATTGGAAATACGGCGGTCAGCGAAGCGAGTTGACAGAAGATGCGGCGGTGGTAGAAGCCGCGACCCCGACGAAGAAGCCCGGAAGCAGCAGGGCGGAGGCGGCGAGGGAGTCAACGAAGCAACGGTTGACACGGGATGCGGCGGAGAGATAGAAGCCGCGCCCCTCACGAAGAAAACAGCGGAAGCCACTGGGCGGCGCTGAGGGCTTCGGAGGACGCCGAAAGGGACGCAAAGCGAAGTTGACAGCTGACGCGGACCTGAATAAAAGATGCGACCCGCCGGCAGGAAGCGGCGAGCAGCAGACGGAAGCAAAGTAGCAAAAAGTCGCGGATGAAACAAGCGGCTCGGTCTTTGAAAACCAAATAGCAAGCCCAAGAAGAAGAGAAGGATTGCGGAAACCGCAGTCAATCTTTGAGAAGGCACCAGCAAGGGAGCGCTGAGAAGCGCA
>NZ_JABUMT010000016.1:0-238008 GCF_013336715.1 Myxococcus sp. CA056 | reverse complement strand
CATCATCCGCTTCACCATCTGCGCCTTGAATGCGTCTGTGTACGGCACTTCAACCGCCTGCACTCGCCCCCTTCGGGTGGTCAGCTCGGCAACTCAGCCGAGGCGACTTCTTCCCTGACACAGGGGGCAGGCTCCGTCGCGGGCGCCGTGCTCGTGCGGCGCAAGAGCGCCCGCAGCCGCGCCAGGAGCACGCGGGGGCTGACTGGCTTCGGCAGGTAGTCGTCGGCGCCGCTCTCCAGCCCCACGACTTCGTCCACCTCTGCGCCCCTCCCCGTCAGCATGAGGATGGGGCCCGGATAGGCCCCCCGAAGCTCCCGGCAGACGGTGAAGCCATCCTTGCCGGGGAGCATCACATCGAGCACCACCAGGTCGGGCCGCGCGGCGAGAATCCGTGGCACCGCCCGGTCACCGCTGACCTCACACTCCGCGGTGAAGCCATGCATCCGCAGGTAGTCGGCGACCATCGCCGTGAGCTGCGTATCGTCATCCACGATGAAGACACGCGGGGTCGACGTCTGACTTTTCAGTTCCATGAGGGTGCCCGTGCCAGGAATGCGTCCCCTGAAGCATACCCCTTCCGTTGCATCCGTTGGCGAGCGAGCCGCTTCGTCTCTCATTGTATCGCTTCGTATCAGTGGGCGGGCTGCCTCATGGCGCATGTCATCGTTCAGCGCATCCACAGGAGGATGCCGTGTCTGAGAAAGCCAGCCTTGAGTCCCCACGAATCGGTCCCATGAAGCCACTCCCCGCTCCGGAGCTCATCCCCACCACCGACACACTCATCTATGGAGAGACCCTTTATCTTCAAGTGGGCGGCGCGAAGGACCGGTGGCTCACCGGCGGCCGCAGCGACGGCAACAAGCGGGTGTACACCCGCGATGGCGAGGGCGGCGACCTGGAGTCCAGCTACCGGTGGACCCTGATGAAGACCCGCGACACCGTGGGCAGCGGCCCCCTGCGCTACGGCGACATCGTCTATCTCAAGGTGGGCGGCGACAAGCCCCGCTGGCTGACGGGAGGACGCAGCGAGGGCCAGAGAGAGGTCTCCACGCTCGACGGTGAGGGCGGCGACATGGAGTCGAGCTACCAGTGGACGGTGATGCAGAGTCGCACGGCGGTGGGAAGCGGCGAGGTCAAACGAGGCCGGGCGGTCTACTTGAAGGTGGGCGGCGCGAAGGACCGGTGGCTCACCGGCGGCCGGAGCGACGACAACATCCAGGTGCTCACCCTGGACGGAGAGGGAGGCAAGACCGAGGAGACCTACCAGTGGACCTCCTCCCCGGTGAACTACTCGCGCGTGTTCGCCGTCTTCGCCGAGGACTCGCCAGACACGAAGACGCTGGAGCCCGGAATGAACACCCGAGTGTTCACCCGCGTGGAGGCGTGTTCGCCCGACCGCTCCATCCGGCTGGACCTGAGGACCGGGGTCATCACGGTTCCCCCCGGGACGTACGACATCTCCGGCTACTCGAGCGTCGTCTACCTCACCGGCCAGGAGGCGGACGGAATGGTGACGAACAAGTCACCCACCGCGAACGGTGGCTACTGCCGGCTGCGCCTCGCTGGGGGCGACTCGGAGACCATCCCGAATGACGATCCCCGGGTGCTCGTCGTCGGCAGCATCTGCACGGCCAACGCGATTCCCAGCATGGTGAGCACCTGGTTCTCCACCACCGTGGAGGCCCGGCTCATCCTGGAGCACCAGAGTGGAGATTCGGCGGAGCGAATCGTCCAGCGGCACAAGTCGACGACCGCACAGGGCGTCAGCTCCACCTGGCACTACTTCGCGCGACCCAGCGTCACCCGCGTATAGGCGGGGCGACACATCTCACGGCGGCGATTGACGGGCGCGGGGCCAAAGTAAGAGGCTCTGCGCCCATATGAGCCAGAACCTCTACGACATCCCGCTGAAGTCCATCGACGGCGCCGCCCTGACGCTGGGCCAGTTCAAGGGCAAGGTGCTGTTGGTGGTGAACGTCGCATCCAAGTGCGGCCTCACCCCGCAGTACGAGGGCCTGGAGAAGCTCTACGAGAACAAGCACGCCCAGGGGCTGGAGGTGCTCGGCTTTCCCGCGAACAACTTCCTGGGCCAGGAGCCGGGCACCGAGGCGGAGATCAAGGACTTCTGCGACCTGACTTACTCCGTGAAGTTTCCCCTCTTCTCGAAGATCTCCGTCGTGGGCGAGAACAAGCACCCGCTGTACCGCGAGCTGACGAGCGCGGTCCCCGACGCCACGGGCGAAGGGCCGATGCGCCAGAAGCTCAAGGGCTACGGCATCGACGCGAATCCGATTCCGGAAGTGCAGTGGAACTTCGAGAAGTTCCTCATTGGCCGCGATGGTCGCGTCGCCGCGCGCTTCGCCCCGGACGTGACGGCGGAGGACCCGCGCCTGGTCCAGGCCATCGACGCGGCGCTCGCCAGGCCTGCCTGAAGGCCGTGAGCCGCGCCGGGCTTCCTGGAGACGGGAAGCCCGGTACCGGCGACGCCGCTGGCTACACCGGCCGGCGGAAGCTGTCCGCGAGGTCCGCCGGGAGCTGGGAGGCCACCGCGGACACCTCGTCCTCGGGGATGCGGTCTCTCACCGCGGTGAACACCACCTTCATCACCCGGTCCGCCTGGTCCACCGGAATCTTCAGGTGGTCCGCCACGTCGGAGATGAACTCGTCGCGGTGCATGCGTCGCGCATGCGACGGGCCCCGGAGGATGGTGCACTCCCCGACGATGTCGCCGATGTCGGGGCCCAGCGCGCGCATCAGCTTCACGTCCTCGCCGTCGGACAGGCGGCGCGCCAGCGTGCAAAGCACCGCGTGCGCCGCGTCTCGCGCGTCCACCTTGTTGACGCTGACCTCGCGGCTGTTGCCGATTTCGTCGAGGAACGCCTGGAGGTCCAGCGACTCGTCGCGCTCCTTCACCGGGGTGATGGAGGGAGGAAGCTCGGTCTCGTGCGCCATGGGGTCATCTCCTTGCTCGCCGTGGACTCGCCTGCCCATCCACCGACGTACCCTTGACGATGTCCACGGTGCGCGCGTGCTTCAGCCAGACGCCGTGACGGCGCCTGCCCCCTCGCCAGCGCCTGGGTGAAAGAGGCTCGCGGGGTGAAGCCGCGAGCCCCTGACCTCAGCCGTGCGCCGCCGGGCGAGGCTCCTCGCCCCCGGGCCGCGCCTGTGCCGTGGGACCGCCGACCTCGTCATCCGGACGCTTGCCCCGCCACGTGGCCAGCCGCGTCTTCATGCGGTCGGCGACCACGTAGAAGGCCGGCACCACGACGAGGCTGAGCACCGTGGAGACGGAGAGGCCGCCCAGCACGGCGATGGACATGGGCGCGCGCGTCTCGCTGCCCGCGCCCAGCGCCAGCGCCGCCGGCACCGCCGCCATCATCGTCGCCGTGGACGTCATGAGAATCGGCCGCAGACGCACGGGGCCGGCGCGCAGCATCGACTCCACCGCGTCCAACCCCAGCTCCCGCTGCTGGAGCGCGTAGTCCACCAGGATGATGGAGTTCTTCTTCACGATGCCCATCAGCAGCAACAAGCCAATCATGCTGAAGATGTTCAGCGTGCTGCCCGTGCCCAGCAGCGCGAAGGCCGCGCCGGCCACCGACAGCGGGAGAATCGTGAGCACCGTGACGGGGTGCAGGAACGAGTTGAACTGCGCTCCCAGCACCATGTACGCGACGCCAATCCCCAGGAAGAGCGCGAAGAACAGGCTGCTCATCGAGTCGCGGAACGCCACGCTCGCGCCGCCCGGCACCACGCGCACGCCTCCAGGCAGGTCCTTCGCGAGCCGCTCCACCGTGGCCAGCGCCTCTTCCTGACTGGAGCCCGGCGCCACGTTGGCGAAGATGCTGATGGCGCGCTCTCGGTCCCTGCGGGTGATGGCCTGCAGCGCCGGCCGCTCCTCCTGCGTCACCAGCGACGACAGGGGGACGAGCGCACCACTCGCCGTGCGCACCTTGAGCATCGCCAGGTCTTCCGGCCTGGAGCGCTGCCCGGCCAACAGGCGCATGCGCACGTCGATGCGCCGACCTCCGGTGCTGTACTTGCCTACGCGAACGCCGCCGACCAGCGCGTTGATGGTCGTCGCCACCGCTTGAATCGGCACGCCCAGGTCCGCCGCGCGCGCCCGGTCCGGGGTGATGCGCAGCTCCGGCATGCCCAGCTGGTAGTCGGTGTCCACGTCCACCACCTTGCCGCTCGCCTGGACCTTCTCGCGCATCTCCTGGCTCGCCTTGACCAGCTGGTCCCAGTCCGAGCCGCGCACGCTGAACTCCACCGGGAACCCGCGCTGCGCGGTGAAGCCCGCCTGCGACAGGTCCTGCACCACGGCGCGCAGACCCGGGTAGCTGTTGAGCTCCTTGCGGAGGATCTGCTGGAACTCCGCCTGCGGCATGCGCTCGTCGGGTGGCTTCAGCGTCAGCATCATGAAGCCTCCGTTCGCGCTGGTGTTGCCACCGCCTCCGCCCACCACCGCGAAGACGCTGAGCACCTCCGGGCGCGACGAGGCGAAGGCCTCCGCCCGCTGGAAGATTTTATTCGACTCCTCCAGGCTGCTGCCCACCGCCGTCTGCAGGCGGACCATCAACCGGCTCTGGTCCTGCGACGGGACGAACTCGCCCGGCAGCGCGCGGAACGCGAACACGCTGGCGGCCAGAATCACCACCGCCCCGCCCAGCACCCGCCAGGGCCGCTTCAGCCCCCAGCCCAGCACCCGCCCATACGCGTGCTCCAGCTTGCTGAAGCCCTTGTCCACCCACACGCCCATCTTGCTGCGCCCCTCGCGGGACGTCTTCAAGAGCTGCGCGCAGCGCGCCGGCGCCAGGGTGATGGCCTCCACGTACGACAGCAGCACCGCCACGCAGAGCGTGACGCCGAACTGGAGGAAGAACCGGCCGATGATGCCCTTCATGAACACGACGGGCAGGAAGATGGCGATGACGGCCATCGTCGCCGCCAGCGCGGCGAAGGTGATCTCCGCGGTGCCCTCGCGCGCGGCGCGCACCCGGTCCTTCCCCTCCTCCGCGTGCCGGAAGATGTTCTCCAACACCATGATGGCGTCGTCCACGACGATGCCTACCGCCAATGCCAGACCCAGCAGCGTGAAGGTGTTGAGCGTGAAGCCCAGGAAGTAGATGACGGCCACCGTCCCCAACAGCGACATGGGAATGGCCAGCACCACGTTCATCGTGCTCGACAGCGAGCCCAGGAAGACCCAGCACACGAACGCGGTGAGGATGCAGGCCAGCAGCAGCTCGAACTCGATTTCGTGGACGCTCTCCTCGATGAACTGCGTCGAGTCGAAGCGCACCGCCACGTCCATCCCCTCCGGGGCCTCCTTCTGGATGCGCGCCAGTTCCGCGCGCACGCCCTGCGCCACCGACACCGCGTTGGCCCCGCGCTGCTTCTTGATGCCCAGGCCCTGCGCGGGGATGCCATTCACCCGCGCCATGCGCCGGATGTCCTCGAAGCCGTCCTCCACCAACGCCACATCGTGCAGGTACACCGGCTGGCCGCCCTGCTCCCGGATGACGATGTTGCGCAGCGTCTCCAGGTCCAGCGCCTCGCCCAGCACGCGCACGTTGACTTCGCGGCCCGACGTCTCGATGCGACCCGCCGGCAGCTCCACGTGCTCCCGCTGGAGCGCGGCGGTGATGTCCATCACCGTGAGGCCGAGCGAGTCCAGCTTGCCGGAGTCCACCCAGATGCGGACGTTGCGCTCCAGCGAGCCGCCAATCTGGACTTCACCCACGCCCGGCACCGTCTGGAGCTTCTCCTTCACGCGGTAGCGCGCGAAGTCACTCACCACCTGCTGCGAGAAGGGCCCGGACACACCCACCTGGATGATGGGCTGGTCCTCCGGGTTCGTCTTGGTGACGATGGGCGGGTCGATGTCCTCGGGGAGCTGGCGCTGCGCCTGGCTCACCTTCGTCTGCACGTCCGCGAGCGCCGTGTCGACGTTGCGCGACAGGTCCAGCTCCACCGTGATGTTGGCGCCGCCCTGCCGGGCGTTGGAGGTGATGCTGGTGACGCCTTCCACCTGCGTCACCGCCTCCTCGATGGCCTCGATGACGTCGCTCTCCACCGCTTCCGGGTTGGCGCCCTCCCACGTCACGCTGATATTGATGGTGGGGAAGTCGACGTCCGGGAACTGGCTGATGCCGATGCGCTGCGACGCCACCACGCCGAAGACGATGGTCGCCGCCATGATCATCCAGGCGAGGACCGGCTTCTTGATGCAGGCTTCCGTCAGGCTCATCGCCCAGCTCCCTCGCCGCCGCCGGCGTCTTCGATGCGAGGCTCGGCCGTCAGCGCGGGCTTCTTCTCCTCGGCCACGCGCACCACCACGCCGTCGCGCAGGGCCTCGCCGCCGCGCACCACCAGTCGCTCCCCCGCCTTGAGGCCCTCACGGACCTCCACCCGGCCGTCCGCCGTGCGCATGCCCAGTTCCAGGATGCGCTCGCGGGCCTTGTCACCCTCCACCACGAACGCCATGAAGCCGCGCTCGCTGGCCCGCACCGCCGTCTGCGGCACCACCGGGCTGCCACCGCGCGTCTCCACCGGCACCGCGACGGAGGCGAACACGCCCGGGCGCAGCCGGTGCGCGTCCTCGGCGGACACCTCGGCCGTCACCGGCACCATGCGGCTGGCCTCGTCGGCGGCCTCCGCCACGTGGGTGATCTTCGCCATGTACGAGCCGCCCTCCGAGCGCACCGAGAACCGCGCAGGCAGGCCCGGCTTCAGCCGCGACACGTCCGCCTCGGGCACCGTGAAGCGCAAGAGCAGCGGGTCCTTGCGCAGGAGCGTCGCCATCACGATGCCGGGCTGCACGTACTGGCCCGTCTGCACGGTGCGAGTCTGGAGCACGCCGTCCATGGGCGCGCGCACGTATGCGTCGCGCTGGTTGAGCTGGGCCTGGTCCAACGCCGCCCGCGCCGAGGCGACATCCGCCTCCGCCGTGCGCGCTCGCGCCTGGAAGGTGTCCAGTTGCTCGGCGGGCAACAGGCCCGGGCTGGCCTCATTGACGGCGGTGCGACGGGCGGCGCCGGACTGAGCCTCCGCCAGCGAGGCGCGCGCCTTGGCGAACGAGGCCTCGGCCGCGCGCACGGCGATGGCGTAGCGCGCGGGCTCGATCTCCGCGAGCACGTCGCCCTTCTTCACCGTCTGCCCCTCCATGAAGAGGACGCGCTCCACGGCGCCGGGCACCCGCGCGGTGATCTGCACCCGCTCGAAGGCCTCCACGGAGCCCACCGCGTTGACGACGTACTCGACGTCGCGGGCCTCCACGGGGGCGACCTCGACGGGGAACTGGATGGGCCCACGGCCACCCGGACCTCCGCCGCCGGGACGACCGCCCGCCTTCCCGGCCGGGGCCGCTTCCGCGCCCTTCGACGCCTCCGCGTCCTTTTTGCATGCACCCATGGCCAGCATGGCCACGGCCAGCGTCAGCGTTCCTGCGCGTCGCATCGCCTTCACGGTTCCTTCCCCAGGGGATCGAGTCCGACTGCCGCCCTCAGGCCCAGCAGGGCCACGCCCAGCGCATACCGGCTGCGCGCCAGGGCCACCTCCGCCTCGAACAACCGGAGGGAGGCATCCGCCAATGTCAACGCCGTGGACAATCCCTGGCGGTAGAGAATGCCCTGCTCCTCCGCGTTCTGCCGCGCCGCGCGGGTCGCCAGCTCGCTCTGGGTGAGCGCCGCCCGCGCGTTCTCCAGGGCCACGCGGGCCCGCTGGATGTCCACGTCCACGCGCCGCGTGCCCGCCTGCTGCTCCAGCTCCGCCGCGCGCGCCAGGGCCACCCGCTCACGGCGCTCCGCGTAGCGCTCACCGCCATCGAAGAGGTTCCAGACGAGGTCGGCCGACAGGAAGCCATCACCGGTGCGGCCCGTCAGGCCGCCTTCATTGGTGAGCCGGTACGTCGCGGCCACGCCCAGCGAGGGCAGCAGTCGCGCCAGCGGCTCCAGCGCATTCGCCTCCAGCGACTCCACCCGCAGACGCGAGGCGAGGATGTCCGGGCGGCGCTCCACCGCGCCAGGGATGATGGAGTCGTGGGTCGCGAGCGGCCGGGCCGCGTCGTCGAGCAGGGTCTGCGGCATGACGAGCGCGCCCTCCACCGACTCCACCAGCAGATAGCCGAGCTCCAGGCGGCTCGTCTGCGCCAGGTTGCGAGCGCTGATGAGCTCCACCTCCGCGGTGGCGACCTCGACCTCGGCGCGCGTTACGTCGTTGGTGCTCGCGAGCCCCCCCTTCGCCCGGGCCGACGCGTCCGCGTGCGACTGCTTCGCGAAGGCGATGCGCTGCTCGGCGGCCTGGAAGACCTGCTGCTCCTGGAGGGTGATGAGGAAGGCGTTGGCGGCATCGAACGAAATCTGACGTCGGGCCTCCACGGCCTCCAGCCCCGCCGCCTCGCCGTCCAGGCGCGCGGCCCGGTACAGCGGGAAGCCGCGCGCGTCGAAGACCGTGACGCGGGCGACGATGTTGGCGCCGAAGGCGTTGTAGCGCTGGAGGACGACCTGCTGCCCGCCCACCTCGCGAGTCGACTGGTTGGAGCGGCGCGTATACGTGCCCGTCGCCGTCAGCTCGGGGAAGAAGAACGCACGGGCGCGCGACAGGCGGGCGTCGGCGGCGGTGGCGCGCTGCTGGGCCGCGAGCGCGGACTCGTTGCGCTCGGCCGCCATCGACACCGCTCGCTCCAGCGTCAGCGGCGCGCTGTCCGCGGGAGGACTCGCGGGCGCCGCCGTGCCTGGCGCGACGGGTGCGGATTCCGCAGCGGGCCGTGCGGAATTCGCAGCCTCGGGTGCGGAATCCGCAGCGCCGCGCGAGGGAGTGGGTGCCACGGGTGCATCGCTCTGGGCCGCCTGGGACTCGGCTGGAGACAAGGCCAGCCAGGCACAGAGGGGCGCGAAGAGGGCGGTTCGAACAGGGGACATGAGCGAGGAGGCGGGGCTCGGGCCAGATGGGTGACGGGGTGGCGCGCGCTGGGGCCCGACGAGCGAAAGGATGCACCCTGCGACGGGGGCTTCTGGACGATGGCCAGCGCGGCGGTCTATGGGGGAGTTCCGGATGTCCTTGGGTTCTACGGCGGTACGTCACGACAGCGGGCGCCGCGACGCGGCGGGGAATGCACGGGCGATGCGTTTATTCCAGGTGGGTGTACTGCTGCTGACACTTGCGTTGTCGGGTTGCAAGACGGAGACCCCCGCCAGCGCGCCCGCGCTGAGGGTCTTCATCACGTATGCGACCTTCCGGCCAAAGTGCCTGACGCTCACGGTGGTGGACGTGCACGACGCGTCGCACACCGCATCGGGCGCGGTGCCGGTAGACGAGGAGCGCCTCAGCGACACGCGCCTCGGCGTCATCCAGGATCATCCGGGCTGGAGTCGTGACCTGCGAGTGACCGCCGTGGCTCACGAGGGCTCGTGTGCCGGGCCCGTCATCGCGAGCCAGTCCGCGGAGGCCCGGTTTCCGACCCGGGATGTCACCGACCTGGGCCTGGACCTGCGCGCGGAGGACCTGGACGGCGATGGGGCCTTCGCCGCGAAGCCGCCCTACCCCGGCACGGACTGCGACGACACGGACCCGGCCATCCACCCCGGGGCCACCGAACTGTGCGACGGTGTCGACAACAACTGTGTTGCAGGAGAGGACGACGCCCCGCGCGAGACTCCGTTCTGGCCGGACGCGGACGCGGATGGCTATGGCGATGACGGGGGCCCGCGGGTCCTTGCCTGCATCACACCCACGGGCTTCACGACGCGCGGTGGGGACTGTGACGACACGGCCGGCGACATCCACCCCGGGCAGGCGGAGTTTCGTTGCGACGGCAGGGACGACAACTGCGACGGCGTGGCGGACAGCGATGGGTTCTCCGTGGGCATGGCGTGCACGACGCCGCTGGGCTGCTCCGGGGTGCTGGCCTGCGCGGGGCCCTCCGCCTCCGCGTGCGCCAGCAGCGAGCAGCCGGTGGCCTACTTCGCGGACGACGACGGAGATGGAGAGGCCGGACAGTGGGTGGGGCCCGGCTGTGTGCCGCCCGAGCCGGGCGCGACGCGGGAGGACACCGACTGTGACGAGGGCTCCGCCCTGGCGCGACAGGGCCTCACCGAACAGTGTGACCGCCTGGACAACGACTGCAATGACCAGACGGATGACGGGGTGACGGGCTGTGCCTCGACGGCGTGGGATGTGCGGGAGGAGCTGGGTGACCCGAGCGCGCGATTCGATGCGGTGGCCGTGTATTCGAGGGGACACGGCTGGCTTTCGGGAGCGGCGAGCCGTGTGCTTCACGTGGAAGACGACGCCGTCACGCCCGTGACGAACTGTGAGGGCGAGTGGAAGTCGGCGTGGGCCGCGAGCAATGGCCGCGTCTTCCTGGGCTCCCGCGCGGGTCGGTTCGCGACGCTGAGGCCCGGTGAAGAGGCCGAGCCGTGCGAGAGCGTCTCCAGTGGCCATGCCGGCGCCATCAACGGCCTGGTCGGCTTCGAGAGCCCTACGGACAACATCGTCACCCTGTATGCCGTCACCAGTCAGGGCCGCGTCCTGCGCTGGCGCTACGACGACGGAGGCGCGACGCAGGAGCAGCCCACGGTCCTCACGGAGGTGGCCTCCAACCTGAGGGCCATTCATGGCCTGGATGAAACGACGCTGCTCGCGGTGGGCGCGGAGACGGTGGAGGGACAGCCCCGCCCCGTGGCCTTTCGTGCGCCTACGAGCGGGACGACGTGGACGAAGGAAGAGCTGGGTTTGTCGGATGCCACCGGCTTCCTGAACGATGTCCGGGTCCTGACGCCTCGGCTGGCGTATGTGGTGGGCGACGGCGCGCTGCTGTTGGAGCGCTCGCGAGACACCTGGACGCGACTGCCGTCACTGACGGTGACGGGCGGGGTCACGCCTGATCTCCGGGCCCTGGTGGCCTTCGGCCGCACCGCCCTCTACGCGGTGTCCTCGGAGGTGAACGACGTCCACTTCTTCAACGGGTCGACCTGGAGCACCGCCACGCAGTCGCCGGCGACGCTGAATGCGCTGGGTGGCTCGGGGCCCGGGGACGTGTGGGCCACGGGGCACCGCGGCACCCTGCTGCGCTGGACGCCGTGAGAGAGCGAGCCCATGGACCTGCGCGCTGAAGCCCTGACAGTGAGGCACGGCGCGCGGACGGTCCTCTCGGACGTGCGCTGTGCGCTGCCACCGGGGACCCAGGCGCTGCTGCTGGGGCGCTCTGGCGCGGGGAAGACGACGCTGCTGAAGTCGCTGGCGGGCCTGGTCCCCGCGTTTCGCGGGCAGGTGCTGTGGGATGGGCAGGACGTGGCGCGGCTGTCCTCCGCCGCGCGACGTGAGCGGCAGGCATCCTTCGGCATGGTGTTCCAGACGGACGCGCTGTTCGACTCGATGACGGTGCGGCAGAACGTGTTGCTTCCGCTCGTCCGGCGACATGTGCCGGAGCGCGAGGCCGAGGCGCGCGCGGACGAGGTGCTTCGCGCGGTGGGCTTGCAGGACGCGGCCGACACGCTACCGGAGCGACTGTCCGGTGGAATGAAGAAGCGCGCGGGCATCGGGCGGGCGCTGGCGGCGCGGCCCTCCGTGCTGCTCGCGGATGACCCCTTCGCGGGCCTGGACCCGGGGACGGCCCGGCAGGTGGCGCGGGTGCTGTTGGAGGTCTCCCGGGGCGGCACGTTGATTGTCGCCGCGCCCGAGGCGCCGCTGGACCTTCCCCTGCCCCGCTGGCTGTATCTCCGAGGTGGGCGGTTGGTGTACGACGGGCCTCCCGCGCCGGAGCTGGAGCGCGAACAGGACGAGGTGCTCCCGTGAGCCCACCGCCGCGCGTCGAGAGCCCCGGGCTGAAGACGGTGCGCGGCGCGGGGAGCCTGGGCCTGGAAGTGGTGCGAGGCACCGGAGCACTGGCGCTGGTGGCGGCGCGCACGGTGCTCGGACTCCCGCGACTGGAGCGGCGCGAGCTGGCACGGGCGCTGGTGCAGTTCGGGTACGACTCCCTGCCCCTCGCGCTGGCCACGGCGGCGCTCGCGGGCGTCATCGTCGTGTTGCAGTCGGGGCTCTACATCCAGCGGTTCGGCGCGCGAGCGTTCCTCGGGTGGGCCGCGGGCTACGGAGTGCTGTGGGAGTTCGGTCCGCTGCTGCTGGGGCTCATCATGTCCGCGCGGATTGGAGCGAGGAACGCGGCGGAGCTGGCCACCATGCAGGTGGGTGGGCAGATAGAGGGCCTGCGCGGAATCGGCCTGGACCCCTTCGCCATCCTCGTGGCTCCGCGCGTGGTGGCGATGGAATTGAGCATGCTCGCGATGAGCACCTTCACGTTCCTGGTCGCCATCCTCTTCGAGTCCGTGGCGGCGCTCTTCACGCTGGGCCTGCCGCTGCGAATCTTCTTCGGGACGTTCGCGCAGATGCTCAGTCCGCTCGACATCCTGGGAGGTGTGGTGAAGACGGGCGCCTTCGGCCTGGCCATCTCGCTGGTGTCCACCACGGTGGGGCTGTCGGCGCGCGGGGGCGCCCAGGCGGTGGGACGCGCGGCGGCGAGCGCGGTGGTGCAAGGGTGCGCCGCCATCTTCGTCATCGACTTCGTGCTCACACTGGTCCTCGCGGGGTGGATGGCATGAACCGGGTGCTGTCGTTCTTCGGAGCCCCGGTGGTGCTCTTCGCGCGCACGGTGCGGGCTGGGGCTCGCGAGGGCGTGTCCTGGCGCGAGTGCGCGGTGCAGCTCCACGAGTTGGGGGGGCGCAGCGTGTGGCTGGTGATGTCGGGCATGGCCTTCTTCGGCGCGGTGCTGGTGACCATCGCCAACAGCCAGGCGCGGCGGTTCGTGGGCAACGTGGCGGTGCTCGGACCGGCGTACTTCGAGCTGCTGATTCGAGAGCTGGGGCCGGTGGTGTCCGCGCTGCTGACGGCGTCGCGCGCGGGGGCGGGCCATGCGGCGGAGCTGTCCACCATGAGCGTGAACGAGCAGGTGGAGGCGCTGGAGATGTCCGCGGGGGACCCGTATGCGGACCTGGTGGCGCCGCGCGTGGTGGCGGGGCTCCTGGGCGTTCCGCTGTTGAGCACCTTGGGGACGGTGGCCGCGACGCTGTCGGCGGCGCTGGTGGCAAGCCTCGTCTTCGGCGTGGACGGTCGGGCCTTCATGGACCCCCGGTATGTGGATGGCTGGGATTTGCTGGCGGCGGGCATGAAGGCCGTGGCGTGTGGGCTGTACATTCCCCTGGCGGCGGCGGTGGCGGGGCTGCGAGCCCGGGGTGGCGCGGAGGCGGTGGGAGAAGCCACGACGCAGGGCGTGGTGGCCGCGAGCCTGGGGTGTCTGTTGATTGACTTTGGTGTCTCCCTCGCATTCCAACTGCTACGCCTGTGAGCGCGAACGACTCCCCCACCCGCACCGAGGACACGCTGCGCTTCACGGACGTGCGCGTCGCGTTCGAGGGAGGTCGGCGCGTGCTGGACGGCGTGACGGCGGAGGTGTCGACGCGCGAGCTGACGTTCATCGCGGGGGCGAGCGGCTCGGGCAAGAGCGTGTTGTGTCGGATGGCGGTGGGCTTGTTGCAACCGGACTCCGGCAGCGTGGAGCTGTGGGGCGAGCGGGTGGACACGCAGCCGGAGCGGGAGCTGGTCCGGCTGCGGCGCCGCGCGCCCTATCTGGTGCAAGGCCCTGCCCTGCTCGACTGGCGGACCCTCCGTGAGAACGTGCGGCTGGCGGACCCGAAGGCCCCGGAGGACGCGGTGGAGTCGGCGCTGGCGCAGGTGGGGCTCTTGGAGTGGGCGGACCGGTTGCCGCCGGAGCTGGGGCCTGGGGCGAAGAAGCGCGCCGCCATCGCGAGGGCGCTGGTGTTGAAGCCGCGCTATCTCTTGCTGGACGAGCCGACCACCGGGTTGGACCGGCGAGCGGCCACGCAGGTGGAAGAGGTCATCGCGTCGCTGAAGACGCGGGGACTGGGAGGGCTGGTGGTGACACACGACTATCGACAGCTCAAGGGGCTGGCGGACCAGGTGTTGGTGGTGGCGGGAGGTCGGTGTGCGTACCTGGGGCCGCCGGAGGGCTTCCTGGAGTCCTCCGCGCCCGAGCTGCGGGTGTTGACGGCGCCGTTCATGGAGGGTGCGACGGATGGATGAGCGACGGTTGGAATTGAAGGTGGGCGCCCTGGTGCTGGCGGCGGTGGTGGGCGTGCTGGTGTTGCTGTGGTTGATGGGTGAGCTCAGCCTCGGGTCGTCCACGGTGCTCCCGGTGGACTTCGGGCACACGGGCAACGTGGTGGAGGGCGCGCCGGTGAAGCTGGGCGGCGTCCAGGTGGGCCGGGTGCAGGCGATTCGACTGCAGCCGGAGCGCAGGGATTCGAGCGGACAGCCCTTGCCCGTGCGCATGGAGCTGGCGGTGACACCGGAGTCGCTGGCGGCGCTGCGCTCGGATGCGCGGGTGACGGTGGCCTCGGTGGGCCTGCTGGGCGAGCCCTATCTGGAATTGAATCCAGGAACCCAGCCGGGAGGCAGGCCCGAGGGCGAGGCCTTGCGGGGAACGGATGCACCGCGTCTGGATTTGCTGGCGGAGCATCTCTCGAAGTTCGTGGAGACGATGTCTGGGATGCTGGAGAAGGACCCGGAGGCGGTGACGGGGTTGGTGACCAACATCTCGCGGCTTTCCAAGACGCTGGATGAGCTGCTGACGGAGAACAAGGGCGACGTGAAGGTGCTGGCCTCGGAGCTGGCGGCGGCGTCGAAGGACTTGAGGCAGCTGGCTCAGCTCGCGAGGGAGTCACTCCAGCCGGGGGGCAAGGCGGCACGGCTGCTGGACGACGCGGCGGCCTCGGCGGCGGTGCTGCGCAGCGAGCTGCCGGGACTGACGAAGTCCGCGGGGACGACGCTGGATGGACTGGCGGCCGTCACGGGCGAGCTGGGCCCGGAGGATGGGAAGCGCGTGAAACTGGCCTTGGAGAAGCTCACGGCCGCCGTGGGGCAATTGGACAGCATCGCGGCCCGGGCGGACCGCGTGCTGGCGAGGATAGAGGCTGGAGAAGGCACCGCTGGCGCCGTCCTCAAGGACCCGACGCTCTACAACGAACTGCGCACCCTGGTGACGGACCTGCGCAAGCATCCGTGGAAGATGCTGTGGAAGGATTAGCGGACGCCAACCACGAGCCTCCGACAACCGCTCAGAGCGAGTGGCTCAACATCCACGTGTAGATGTCATGACCCGCTGAACCGTTGTAGGTCCGGGACCACGAGTCGTGTCCCACGCCCTGATACAGCGTGAGCTGGGCGGGCGGGCTCGCCGCCGGATTGCAGACGTTGTTCAGCTTGTTCACCGGGTCGATGGATCCCCACTGAGACACCGTCCCATCCGCCGTGCCATGGAAGGCCCATACCGGCACGTTCCACATGTTGCAGATGGGAATCCCGTTGCCGTTCCCCGCGATGGGCACAATCGCCGCGAGCTTCTGCGGGAAGGCCACCGCGTAGGACCAGGTGACGATGGCCCCCGCCGAGAGCCCCGTCAGATAGATGCGGTTCGGGTCGACTCGATAAAGCGTCTTCGCGAACTCGAGGATGGCGTCAATCTCATTGTCGCCCCACCAGGCATTGAACCGCTGCGGCGAGATGAGGATGAACGGGAAGTGCCGGCCGTTCCGGATGAGCCGAGGCGGCGCGGTGACCGCCATCAGCTTCTCCAAGCCCGCCACCGAGGCCGTTCCATCCCCCTCCTGCCCCTGGCCCCCCAGGAAGATCACCAGCGGATAGCTCGCCCCGGCATTGTCGTCATAGCCCTGCGGCAGGTACTCCCAGTAGCCGTAGCTGATGCCCGGCACCGTCGCCTGGGGTCGCGCGAGGATCTGCCCCTGCGCGGCCAACGCGCCCTGCGCGAAGAACAGGACACAGCCCAACAAGATGCGCTGCGATATCGACATGGCAACTCCTCCTCAACCTTCTTGGGGGAGTCGATACTTTAGCCACCGAGTTGCGCAACATCCAGCTATTTCTCGACTTGCATACTGTGCCAATAAGCCAAGTTTCGCGCCCTACTGCCTGCGCAGCTCGATGGAATCCATGTGGATGAAGTTGGCGCCGTTCATCGCCGGGGCCTGGGTGTGGAAGCCCAGCTCCAGCGTGCCTCCGGCAACGGAGATGCTCGGCGTCTCCACCCGCGTCCAGGAGCCATACGTCCCCAGCGAGGTGAAGACCGGCTCGCAGGAGACACACGTCTTCGCCTGGAGGCGCGCGAGCCCGAAGTCACCACCCTTTCGCACCCACGCACTCACTTTGTAGCTCCCGGATGGAAGGCCGGTGATGACCTGGTACGTCCACGCCTCGAACGCCGCCGTGCCCCAGTGGGTCAGGTGATAGGCCCCGGTCTGAGCCCCGTTGTACGTCTCGCTGAAGGCCGCCCACTCCGTGCCATTGGGAGACCACGTGGACCAGCCCGTCATGCCCGACTCGAAGCTGGGATTGGTGAGCGGAACCGTCGTGGGCGTGGAGCCACCGTTGAGGATGGCCTCCGCCTGGGCGACCTGGAGCGCGACGAGGTGCTGGAAGGCCTGGTCCAGTTCAGCCTGCCTCGCCGCGTTGCCGGCGTGCTGCTTGCGCTGCTGGTAGAGCGTGTGAATGAGCTCCAGCTCTCGCTGCGAATAGGGCACGCCCAGCCGCTGTTGGAGCGTGGTGAGGAAGCCGTAGCCGAATTCACGCGTTGGTTCGAGCATGGTGCCTTCGCCATAGTCGTTCCACGTCGCGAGCTGGATATGGCCGACACTGCTCCCGAGGGCCGCGTCCAGCGTCTGTTGGAACGAGCCCAGCCCGTTGTGGGGAATGCTCCAGGTGGGGCCATCCCAGCCGCCCGAGCTGTAGAACGTGTGGAAGCCCGGGTAGGCCACGCCCATCTTCAGGCCCAGGGGACGGTTGGCGTAGAAGTGATTCAGCCCCGCCATGAAGTCCGAGTAGATCCACGCGTACTCGCCGCTCGCGTTGGCGCCCGCCTCCTGGGACTCGTACCAGAGCGTGAGGAACGCCGACTTGGGTGACAGCGAGGCGAAGAGGTTCGTCCAGTCCGACGGCGTCTGGAATGTCTGCGGACCGAAGTCGAGCAGCAGCGGTGCGTTGTTCACCCGGATGTAGTTGCCCTGGGGGAAGTAGTGGTCCCTCAGGTAGCCCAGGTCCGCCCGCCCCGCAGCGAGCTTGTCGGTGATGATGCCCGCGTTCGCCGCGAGCTGGATGTTGTGGTCCTCATAGACGATGGCGAAGTCCAGGCCCACCGCCGCGGTGCGGGCGATGAGGGCCTCGGAGTTCTGCTTGTTCTTCGGATAGTCCCAGGCATTCACTGTGCCGGGCCAGTCGATGAGGACGCCGTCCACACCGGCGTACTTCATCAGCAGCAACTGGTACTCGATGACGTCCTTGTCCCCGGAGGCATAGGCGCCAATCAGCGGGTAGTAGTGCGCGGCAATCTGCCGCCGGCCGGAGCCATCCACGTTGTTGGGGTTCTGGTTCGCCATCGTCCAGTGGATGCCCCAGGACCCATTGCCGGATGAGGCCTGGGTCTCGAACCACGGCATCAAGTGGGCGTAGACCTTCTTGCCCACCGACTTCGGCACACGCACGGGCGCCAGGGCGGATACGGCCGAGGACTGCTCAATCCCTGACGATTGGATTTCCTCTGACTGCGTATCATTGCAGCCCGCCAGGACCAGGGCGACCAAGGCCACGCCAAGACCCAACCACTGACATCGCTTCATGGACAGACTCCGGGGTGACGCGGGGGAGGCGGCACCCTACTGTCCTTGCTGTGTGGCCTTTCAAGCCCCTTGTCACTCTGGCGTTCAGGGCCCGTTGGTGTCCCTGTCCCTCAGCACGGCATAAGACGGTCGGATGCGGCCGGCGGTGTCATACCCCAGGGGACTTCCATCCCAGGGCTCTGGCGCGATGATGCCCCGGTCCTGCATGGCGCAGTTGGCCGCCGTCGAGCACTGGTTCGCGGAGTTGTAATAGTAGATGCGGGTGATTCGCCCGCTCAGGTTCGGCAGCCGCAGGATGAACTTCGTGGTGTCTCGTTGGGACACGTCACCGAACACCTGCCCATCCGCGTTCCGGTAGAACGCTCCCACCTCCGTCAGCCAGATGTGCCCCACGTCCCAGCTCGCATCCAGCCCCCCGAGCCAGTTCACGAACGTCCGCGTCGTGCAGCCCTGGTCTCCCGGTACGCAGTGCGCACCGCTCGCCTGATAGCGATTGGCATCATGGTGCGGATGGATGCTCCACAGCTTGGGCCGGTGGCTCCGCAGGAAGATGCGATAGCGATCCCAGTACGGGTCGTTCGGCGTCGCGTCGAACTCCCCCGCCGCCACCGTGCAGTCCGGACAGATGCTCACGACGAGCCGGTAATAGAACGCCGCCCTCAACGGCCCACAGTTCTCCAGGTCCTCACTGGCACACGTGGGCTGATCCAACGGGACTCCGCTCTGCAGGACGGAGTTCGGGAAGTTCGGCTCGTTCCAGGCTCCCACCAGGGTGATGGCCGGGTATGTCGCGTGGAATGACTCGAAGGCCGCGCGGAACTCCACGTCCGTGGGCGCCAGGTACTTCCCATTCGCCGCCTTGCGCAGATCGCTCGGTCCGAGCGTCACGTAGGGCTCCACGGCCTTCGCCGCAGTCGCCTGCAGCCACGCCTCGAACTTCAGTCTCCGGGCGTCGTTCGCGGGCCGCTGTGCCACGTCATAGGGCACGACGACTCGCGCCCGCTTCACGTTGAGCCCGTCCCAGGCCGGATGGGTGAACGTCTCCGCATCCGAATCCGAGATGCCCACCGCGAAGTCCACCAATGAGCGAGGGACTGTCCCCTCTTCCCCATGGACCTCCTTCTCGAACACCCCGTCTCCACAGCCCATGACACTCGCCACGACGAGCGCCATCAACTGACGCCTCTTGCAACGCGATGGAATGGCCATGAACCCGAAGACTAACAAATCCCCACGCAAATCACAGACTCGTTGCCTCAGGCAATCAGTTCCAATTCACCTGCAATTTCATACGGCGAGTTCCAGGAAAGCGCGGCATCGGGAGTTCGAAGCCCGGCCCCGCTCCAAAACCTCGACGCCCTCCATCGAAGGGCGCCACCACGGCTCAATCCCGGCATAATGGTTCCTCGGTCGACCGCTGGAGCCGTGAGTCGGTGAAGGCGGGCGACAGGCTGTCCTGGGAACCGCGCGCGCCATGTTCCGTCGTCTAGTGGTCGTCTTCGATGCCGGCTCGGAGTCCGAGGCGGTGCTCCACGCGGTTCGACGGCTGAGCGCCGCGCCCGAGGCCGTCTATCTGTACGGCCTGGTCCCCGAGCGCAGCGAGCTGGAGGCCCCTCCTCCCGCGAGCCTCACCGTCCTGGACCGGCTTCGACACGCCCTGCACGCTTGGAGCCCCACACTCCAGGTCAGTGGCGCACTCGAAACCCACCTCGATACCGGCTCACTCATCGAGGCCGCCACGAAGCACGGCGCCGAGCTCGTCGTCCTCGGTCCCCACCTCGACACGTCCCCTCGTGCCCGGGTCAGCGCCATGCTCACGCTCTCGCTGCGCGAGCACGTCCCCGTGCTCAACATCGGGAAGGCCCCCGCCACCGCGCCCAGGGCCCCGTCACGCATGGCCGTGGCCATCGCTCCAGATGGACGGGGACTCGGCTCGGTGGCGACCTTTCTCTCCCGCTGCGCCCTGCCCTCCGAGCTCATCGCCCTCACCACCGGCTCGGCGCCCGAGCAGACCTCGCACCTCCAGGCCCTTTCGCGCGCCCTGGGCATCACGCAGACGCTCCACGTCGAATCCCTCACCGAGAACCCCGCCGACAGCCGCGTGGAGGCGTTCGACGTCGCGGCGCTCCGCTCCGGCGCGGACCTCCTGGTCATCCCCGCCGACGCATTGGCCGACATGGAAGCCCTGGTGCTTGGGATGTTGGGCGCCAGGGCCCTCCAGGAGGCTCGCGTCCCCACGCTGCTCCTGCCTCGCACGCAGACGGCGTCCGTGTTGTTCGAGGACCATTACGCCGTCTCCGACTCCGTGGCCGTCCCTGGATTGGCGCCCCGCTTCTCCGTCGAGCGCGTCGGCTTCATGTCGAGCATCTCCGTCCCCGAAGCGGGCCCACTGTCCGTGTTCGAGGGCGGAACCACCCTGGGAACCACTCGACACGAAGGCGGCACCGCGGCGCTCACGGCGTCCTGGTTCGACCACGTTCGCGGACTCCACCCGCTCGCGTTCTCCTTCTCCGGCGCCTCCGCCCCCAGGAACCTCTCCCCTTGCTACGTGCTCGGGCCCGAGAAGCCCCTGCTCCTCGTGGACAGCCAGCTCGACGAGGACGCGCTCGAAGCGGTGCGTGCCCTGGCGATGGACCGTCACCACCTCGTCTTCGTCAGACTGCGCGACACCGACTCCCTCGACGAACAACGCGAGCACCTCCGCGAGCTGCTGCCTGACACCCCCTGGCCCCTGCTGCTCGATGCCAGCGCATGGCTCGACGACGCTCGCGCGGACGATGTGCCCCAACAGGTCGACGGACAGCGCCTCCTGCGCGTGGCCACCCGTCTCGCCGCCGCGGGCGTCGCCATCTCCGCCGTCGTCACTCGCGACGCGCACAAGCCGCTCCATCCGTATCTGCGCACGCTGAGCCCCGAGGAGTGTCTGGCGCTGCCCCGGGCAACCTCCCTGGCGCCCCTCTCCATCCCCGACGCACCAAACACCTGGTCACGAGAGCTGGCACTGGCGGGCTGCAGTCCCCTCCTGGAGGGACACCACATCGACTTCGAGCTCGACAACGGGCTGGCTCGCGAGTCCGTGCTCGAGGCCATCGACTCGGCCCGAAGCACCATCCATTGGCAGTGCTACATCGTCGAGGACGACGCCGTCACCGCCCGCATCACGGATGCACTGAAGCGAGCCGCCTCACGCGGTGTCCACGTGCGGTTCCTCGCGGACGCGCTCTACAGCGGCCATGACTCCTTCGGCGCCCTCAACCCCGCCCTCGTGACGCTGTCCGAGACACCGCACGTCGAGGTGCGCGCCATCGCGCCATTGGTCGGCGTGCCCAGCCTCTCCGAGCTCAAGCAACGCAACCACCGCAAGCTCACCGTCATCGACTCCGAGCGAGCCTTCGTCTCGGGCCGGAATCTCGGCGCGCCCTACTACACGGGCTTCGATGAAGTGGGCCTGCGACGGACCTCGCACTATCGCGACATCCCCTGGCTCGACTGTGGCGCGCGACTGGAAGGGCCCCTGGTCAGCGTCCTCGAAGGCGCGTTCCTGTCCGAGTGGACCCGCGCGGGCGGCGAGCCCTACGCCTATCCCCCCACGCAATCCGTGGGGACGATGGCGGCCCGGGTCGTCCTCCATGAAGGACTCAGGGACACCCACACGCTCGACACACAGCTCGCGCTCATCCGCCACGCGCGCTCACGGCTCGTGCTGGTGAACACCTTCCCGCTGCTGCTCGAACTCCAGAACGCGCTCATCGCCGCCGTGCGCCGGGGCGTCCGCGTGGAGGTGCTGTTCGGCAGCGTCCGGCCGCACTACGGCTCCGCGCGGACGTACTTCCCGGGTGGAGCGCTGCGCGAGGTGGCGGACCGCTACGTCCGCAGTCGACTGGACGCGGTCATCGAGGCGGGCGGCATCGCCTACGAATGGGCGCTGCCCGCCATGCCGGAGTGGGAGCCGGAGCTGGAGCAGCTCTTCCCCCACGTCCACGCCAAGCTGATGGTCTGCGACACCAGCGCCGTCGCCATCGGCAGCGCCAACCTGGACGTCACCGCCGCCTACTGGGAGAGCGAGGCGCTCCTCATCGTGGAGGACGCGCCCTTCGCCGAGCGCCTGCTCACCGCCCTGAACGGGCTCTTCGCCACGTCGCGCAGAATCGACCGCGAGGACCGGAGCTGGCGCGACGAAGTCGAACAGCGCGCCTGGGTCGGCCGGAACTGGCCCTCGCTCGTCGGCTGAGCCACGCCGGCCCGACTACCCGGTCCGCGCGATGCGGTCGGGCGCGTCCGGATGCCTCGGGTCGCGGTCCAGCTCCTTCCCCTTCTCCTCGGGGCGGGTGTGCATGCTGTTGAGCCGGCTGAGGAACTCGTCCTTCGGCATGCGCTCGGTGCGGCCCCAGGGGTTGGTGTACTCGACGTACTCCTCGCCGGTCTTCGGGTCCACGCCCGTGCCCGTCACCACCACCTGGTGGCCTCCTGAACCCCACGTCATTCCCACCGCCACCGATTCTCCAGCGGCCGTGCGCTCCTGGATGAGCTCCCACGCCGCCGCTTCCTCCTCGGCCCCGCCAATCCCCTTCACGGTGTCGACCTTCCGGTCGAACACCGCCTCCGCGAGCCGATCAAACTCGTCCGCGTACAGGCCGCTGTGCGTCTTCTTCCCGTCTTCGTAGTGGGCGTCCGTCTTGTCCTGGTAGTCCTTGTCGCCGTTCGCCACTTCCATGAACGCCGGCGCAAGCAGCTCCTGGCTCTCCGAGCGGACGTCTTCTCCGCCCTTCGCCTCGGCCCCCAGCGCCTCGCGCTTCATCACCGTCTCGCCGTCCGCCAGCGTCACCTCGCCGGAGCTGCTCGCCAGTCCCGCGACGAGGCGCACGTACTCCGCCGGGTTCTCCATGAGGAGCTGGATGGTCGCCGCGGTGGCCGCGCAGGTGCCCTTGTTGCGCTGGTTGACGGACTCGGGCGTCGCCAGCTCCTGCACCACGTCCGACAGCAGCGCGCCGCGATCAATCCCCTCGCCCAGCTCCTGCGTCTGCAGCGTGTGGAGCTGGTCCAGCAGATCTCCTTCGCCGCCCAGCGCCTCTTCACCCGGCAGCTTGCCCTCCAAGAGCAGCTTCTGGAGCGCGAGCGTCGCCACCGGGTCGCCCGCGGGCTCCACCGCCATCAGCCCATCGCGCACCTCCTGATACTGCTGGCGCTCCTCGGGAGAGAGGTTCTCCAGCGCCTCCTGCTCCAGGGCCGCGTTGGCCTCCACCTCGGCCACGGCCGCCTGATGGCGCGGCGACGCCGGGTCCGTGTCCGCCGCGTCGTTCACGTCCTTGGCGTCGCGGGTGATGTTGGCGCCCTGCGCGGTCTCGCTCAGCTTCAGGAAGTTCGCGCCACCCAGCAGGCGGTCCGCGTTGGCCAGCGCGTCCTCGCGCGTGCGGGGCTGGGCTTCACCCTCGCTGAAGCTCCGGAGGCTGTTCGACTGCGAGCGGATCTTCTGAACGTCGAGGTCGTTGTAGACATCGCGACGCGTGGGCCCCGGAACGAACTCATCCGGGTTGATGGCCACCGCGGCACGCTCCACGCCCTTCTGCGTCGGGCGGGAGAAGCTGTCCTGCGACGTCACCGCGGGCTTGCGGACTTCCGGCTTCGGCTGGGCCGCGGCGACCGACGTGTCACTTTGCGAGGCACGGGTGGGCGTGCCTCCACTGGAGGAAATGCGCGTCATGGGGAGATCTCCGGGGGTTTGGATTGCGGCCAGGCCCGAGGGGCAACTCAGCCGCGACTGCTTTGTATGGATTATCTCCACACTCCCAGGGAAGTTGCGAAGCCCGGACAACTACTCTCTGTCCCGGTCAGACCCCTGGGCCCGCCCCCGTCGCTGCGCCACCCGACGCCAGGACGCGTCATGCTGAGAGGCGACCATGGCCCCCCGTCCCGACGACTTCTACTTCGCAGCCGTGGGCGACGTGCACGGACGGATGAACCGGATGGTGTCCTTCCTCCAGTCCTGGACGAAGAACGCGCACCGGGAGCTGGCCTTCGTGCTCCAGGTCGGAGACTTCGAGCCCCACCGCGACGACGCGGACCTGGCGACCATGGCCGCCCCCGCGCGCTACAAGCACCTGGGCGACTTCGGGGACTACCACCAGAATCGCCGCCGCTTCCCCTGGCCCGTCTACTTCATCGGCGGCAACCACGAGCCGCACGGCCACCTGGACGCGACCCCCGAGGGCGCGCTGATCGCCACCAATTGCCGGTACGTGGGCCGCGTGGGCGTCGTCGAACCCAGGGGGCTGCGCGTCGTCGGCGTCTCCGGCATTCATGACGAAGGGGGCTTCCAGAAGCCGCATCCGCCCCTGTCCCTGCTCGGCAGCGTGTCCCCCAAGGACTTCACCTGCTTCAACGAAGAGGACATCGACCGCGCCCTGGGACTCGAACGGGCGGATGTCCTCCTCGTGCATGACTGGCCCTCCGGAATCATCGCCACCGAGGACCGCGAGGACTTCGCGCACCAGCGTCGCAGCCCCAGCGCCGAGGCCGTGGGCAATGACTACGCGCGGCTCGTGGCCGAAGCACTCCAGCCCTCGCTCGTGCTCTGTGGACATCTGCACAAGCGCTACCGGGGCACCCTCGCCCACGCCTCCGGCCGGGTCTCCCAGGTGTGCTGTCTCGCCAGCGTGGACCAGGGGGCGGACGCCTTCGCCGTCTTCCACGCCACCCCGACAGGGCTCCAGGAAGTCACCGGGCTGGGGGTCCCCGAGCAGGGCTGAAGCCCCCGCTGAGGCTGTCGACTCTCAGGCCGTCCACCCACCAGCGCCCACCAGGGACGCGATAGATGTGGGACAGAAGGGCGATTCTTAAAGCCACGAGGGAGGAAGCCGGTGGTACAAGCCCCGGCGTGACTTCCGCACCGCCGTCTTCGCCCCCCGTCGCCTCCTTCGAATCCCTGGGCCTCAAGCCCCAGCTCGTGGAGGCGCTCAGTGCCCTCGGATACGAGGAGCCCACGCCCATTCAGCAGGCCGCCCTCCCCCCGCTGCTCGCAGGGAAGGACCTGCTCGGTATCGCCGCCACCGGCACTGGCAAGACGGCGGCCTTCGCCCTCCCCCTCCTCCACCACCTGAACCCGGGTGAGGCGGGCCCCCACAACACCTCCGCCCTGGTGCTCGTCCCCACGCGCGAGCTGGCCATGCAGGTGTCCGAGGCCATCCACCGCTACGGCCAGAAGCTGGGCGCCACCGTCCTGCCGCTCTACGGCGGCCAGGTCATCGGCCAGCAGCTGCGCGTGCTTAAGCGCGGCGTGGATGTCGTCGTCGCCACCCCCGGCCGCGCCCTGGACCACCTGCGCCGAGGCACCCTCCAGCTCGAGAACGTCCGCACCGTCGTACTCGACGAGGCCGACGAGATGCTCGACATGGGCTTCGCCGACGACCTGGAGGCCATCCTCTCCGGGACGCCCGAGAACCGGCAGACCGCCCTCTTCTCCGCCACCCTGCCCCCGCGCATCGCCAGCATCGCCGAGCGCCACCTCCACCAGCCGGTGCGCGTGCGCATCGCCAAGGAGAAGGTGGAGCCGGGTGAGCTGCCCCGCATCCGGCAGACCGCGTACGTCGTCCCGCGCTCGTTCAAGATCGCCGCGCTGGGCCGGCTGCTCGACGTGGAATCCCCCACCGCCGCCATCATCTTCTGCCGCACCCGCACGGAGGTGGACGACCTCACCGTCTCCCTCAACGGCCGGGGCTGGCGCGCGCACGCGCTCCACGGCGGCATGACGCAGGAGCAGCGAGATCGCGTCATCAAGCAGCTGAAGTCGCACGGCACGGACCTGCTCGTCGCCACGGACGTCGCGGCGCGCGGCCTGGACATCCCCCGCCTGTCCCACGTGGTGAACTTCGACGTGCCCAACGCCCCGGAGGCGTACGTGCACCGCATCGGCCGCACGGGCCGCGCGGGTCGCGAGGGCGTGGCCATCACCCTCGTCGAGGCCCGCGAGAGCCGGCTGCTGCGCAACATCGAGAAGGTCACCGGTCAGCGAATCACCGTGTCCACCATCCCCACCGTGGCGGACCTCCGGGCCCGTCGCCAGGAGCTGATGCGCGCCACGCTGCGCGAGACGCTGGTGGCCGGCGGACTGGAGTCGCTGCGGAGCATCGTGGAGGACCTGGCCGGCGAGTTCGAGCCGCTCGACATCGCCGCGGCGGCCGTGAAGCTGCTCCAGGACTCGCAGGACGAAGGCCGCGCGAAGGAAGAGGAAGAGATTCCCGCGGTCTCGCCGGCGACGGAGCGGCCGGCTCGGTCCAGTGGCCCCTCGTCGGGACCGGGCGGGCGTCCCGTCCGCTCGGAGCGAGGCGGCCCGAAGCGTCCGGCGGGCCCTCCGTCCTGGGACACCACCCGGCTGTGGATTGGCGCGGGCCGTGTGGCGGGCATGCGTCCCGCCGACCTGGTGGGCGCCATCGCCGGTGAAGCGGGCCTGGACTCGTCGCGCATCGGCGCCATTCAGATCGCCGACGGCTTCTCGCTCGTGGAAGTCCCCGAGCCGGATGCCAACCGCGTCATCGCCGCGCTGAAGGCGGCGACCATCCGCGGTCGCAAGGTCGTGGTCCGCAAGGACCGGACCTGAGGTGACTCAGGGCTCCGCCCACTGGCGGAGCAGGTTGTGGTACACGCCCGTCAGCATGACCAGTGAGGGGCTCTTGGGCACCTCCTGGTGGAGCTGCATGATGGCGGTGTCCATATCGAACAGCAGGGCGCGCCGGGACACGTCGCGCACCATGCTCTGCACCCAGAAGAACGAAGCGAGCCGCGCCCCCCTCGTCACCGGGGTGACGTGGTGCAGGCTCGTCGACGGGTAGATGATGAGGTCCCCCGCGGGCAGCTTCACCGCGTGGTGGCCGTACGTGTCTTCCACCACCAACTCTCCACCGTCATAGCGGTCCGGCTCGGAGAGGAAGAGCGTCGCGGATACGTCGGTGCGCACGCGCTGCCCCGTCCCCGGAACAGGGCGGATGGCGCCGTCCACGTGCGAGCCGAAGGACATGCTCGTGTCGTAGCGGTTGAACAGCGGGGGAAACACGCGCTGCGGAAGCACGGCGGAGATGAAGAGCGGACTGCGCTCCAGCCCCGCCAGGACGAGTTCCCCCAGCTCCCGCGCGGCGGCGCCGCCTTCGGGGAGCTGGAGGTTCTTCTTCACCTGGGCGGACTGGTGGCCGGCCGTGACTTTGCCGTCCGTCCAGTCCGCCTGCTCCATCACCGCGCGGCAACGGGCCACCTCGGGCGCGGTCAGGACATTGGGAATGTGCAACATCATGACCGCGACCCTCTTGGTTAGAAGCGGTAACGCGCCGTCAGCAGCGCGGACACGCCATCGGCGGGCACCGCGTGGCCGCCGTAGTACTGGTCGTAATACAGCGTGTCGGTGAGGTTGTAGACGTTGAGCTGGACCTGCGCCTTGCCGAACGCGTAGCTGGCGAACGCATCGAAGCGCCAGAAGTTCGGCACGTAACTGGTCGCCGTGGTGGGCGCCGCGGGATTGCTGACGCTCGTCACGTCCTGGTAGACGGCGCCGCCGCCCACGGTGAAGTCCTTCAGCGGCGAGTACGTCGTCCACAGGGAGATGCTGTGGCGCGGCGTGTTGGGCAGCCGCTGGCCCACGAGGAACGCGTTCGTGTGCTCCACGATGGCGGAGTCCATCAGCGTGTAGTTGGCGAGCACCTTCCAGCGCTCGACGATGGTGCCGGCGATGCCCACGTTGAAGCCCTGCACGCGCTGCTCACCCTCGAGCACCTGCGGCGGCCCCTCCGGGTCCGTGTTGGGCACGCGCGCGTCCGTCTTCGTGATTCGGAACACCGCGCCCGTCAGCCCGAGCCGGCCGTCGAGCAGGTCCGCCTTGGCGCCCGCCTCCAGGATGGCGTTCTTCTCCGGGTCCAGGCTCACGGTGTCCGCGGACACCGAGCCCAGCTCCGCGGAGGGGCTGGAGGACGTGCCGTACATGCCGTAGACGCTCACCTTCTCCGCCGGGTGCAGGACGACGCCCGCACGCCA
The DNA here is from genome assembly GCF_013336715.1 of Myxococcus sp. CA056. NCBI lineage: Bacteria > Pseudomonadati > Myxococcota > Myxococcia > Myxococcales > Myxococcaceae > Myxococcus > Myxococcus sp. CA056. Next base: position 210,289 of record NZ_JABUMT010000016.1, on the reverse strand, counting down.
GTTGAAGAGGTGGTCGCTCTTGCGCAGCCGGCTCTTGGCGCCGGTGTTGCCCGTGGTGGAGTAGTCGGTGTTGAAGACGTCCCAGCGCAGCGAGCCCACCAGCTCCAGGTACTGACCCACCTGCACCTGGTCCGCGGCGAAGAGGCCGAGCGTCCGCTGGATGCTTACGTTGGAGCCGGAGAACACCGGCGACACCGCGGACAGGTCCGGCTCCGCGTCCGGCTCGAACAGGTCCGCCGGGATGTTGGGGCCGGTGGGCAGGCCCACGGCGTTGAGGTTGTCGCGGGACTGGCCGCGCTTCTCCCACGACAGCTCCACGCCCGCGTTCGCGGTGTGCTTGATGAAGCCCGTCTCGACTTCACCGCCCACGGTGGCCTGGTTGGAGATGACGGAGTTGTCCGTCTCCGTCTGGAAGCGCTGCCGGCCGATGGTGGTCGGCGCGCCCGCGGGGGTGAGGCCGCGCGGCGCGGTGGGGCTGGCGAAGCGGTCCACGCGACCGAAGCGCAGCGTGTTGGTGAACTGGAACTGCTCGCCCAGTCCCTGGGTGAGGCGCGCCGTGGCGACGTGGGCATCGACGCGCTCGGTGTCCGCCTTCACGCCGTAGAAGTTCCCGCGTGGGACATCCAGCGTCTCCGTGACGGGCTTGCCGTTGAAGTAGGGCACGCCGTAGTCGGGAAGGCCGTCCTCGCGCTGGAAGAGGTAGTCGAGCTCCAGCGTGGTCTGCTCCGCCACCTTGAAGCGCAGCGAGGGCGCCAGGCCCAGCCGGTTGTCCTGGACGACATCGCGGCCCGCCGTGGAGGCCAGCTGGCCCATGAGGTTGAGGCGCGCCTGGAAGTTCTCCGACACCGCCTCGTTGAGGTCCGCCTCGACGCGGCCCGACGGCGCGGTGCCGCCGCTCAGCGCGACCTCCTGGAAGGACGTGCGCTTGGGCTTCTTCGTCACCAGGTTGATGGCGCCGCCCGTGGAGCCACGGCCGAAGAGCACCGAGGACGGACCGAAGTACGCCTCCACGCCCTCCAGGTTGAACGTGTCGCGGGTGAACCAGCCCAAGTCTCGCGCGCCGTCGCGAGACACGTCGTTCTGCGCGGAGAAACCACGCAGGATGAAGGCGTCACCCTGACGTCCCCCTTCGCCGGCGCTCATGGTGATGCCGGAGACGTTGCGCAGCGCGTCCCGCACCGTGGTCGCCTGCTGCTCCTCGAGCACCTCCTCCGGCACCACCGTCACGGACTGCGGCGTATTCACGAGCGCGCGCTGGATGCGGGGCAGAGAGCTCTCCTTGACCTGATAGCCCTCCGCGTCGCCCTGCACCTGCACGGTGGGCAGCGTGAAGTGACCCTCGGTGCCCTGGGTTTCCGGCACGGGCGTCGTGGCCTGGGGCTCCACGGGCGCGGCCTCCACCGGGGCCTCCGCCGCCACCGGCACCTGCTGTGCTTCCTGCTCCTGCGCCACCGCCCCACCGGCCGCCAGCGCCGATGCGAGCCCCATCGCGGGACCCCACGGCCTCAGCGCGGAACGAATTCCTCCCGTGTGACCCGCGCTCGTCCGGATTCCAGGGCTGCGTGACTTGATGAACGACATGACTCTCCCCACTCCCAGGCCCATCGAGGGGCCGTTCCAGTTAAATTGAGAATGACTGCGATTTTCAGAATCAACCAAAGGGCGCCCGAAGGCGTCGCGGGAACCTCGCCCGCCCGTTTCGAGGTGTCCTAGGCGGGGGTCTCCGGCGAGCTCACGGGCGTGGGCTCGGACGACGCCGGCACGGGCGTCGAAGTGCGCGGGTTTCGCTTCGGGAAGAAGCGTCGCCACGACAGGGCGAAGCCGGTCCACACGAGGAAGACACCACCGAGCGAGGCCATCGCGGCGATGAGCTGGCCCACCCACCCGAGCGCCTCGCCAGTGTGGAGGAAGCGCAGCCAGGTCCTCAGCTTGCGTCCGCTGTTGAAGTCCGCGAAGCCCTCACGTTTCGCGATGACGCCCGAGAACGGGTCCACCGAGAACTGCGTGGAGGCGAACAGCGGCCATCCATCCTGTTCCTTCACGTTGAAGGTGACGGCGTCGACCTTGCCGTCGCTGTCACCCTTCGGGCCGCGCGACTCACCGCGCGACTTGCCTTCGGCTCGGCGCTCACCTTCCGCGACGGGCGCGCCACCCCGCGACTCGGCGCGACGCTCGCCCTCAGCGGCCGGTGCCTCAACACGGCGCTCACCTTCCGCGACGGGCGCGCCACCTCGCGGCTCGGCGCGAGGCGCACCCTCACCGGCTGGTGTCTCTGTTCGACGCTCACTGTTGGTGACGGGGGACTCAGCGCGACGCTCACCCGCCACGACCGGAGCCTCGGCGCGAGCGCCAGGCTCACCCTGCCCTGCCCGTGGCGGCGCGGACGGTGCCTGCCCTGGGGGAGCGGACGGCTTGTCCTGCCCACCCGCCCCTCGGGGCGGCGACGGCAGCCGATACGTGATGCTCGACCAGGCGGGAACCTGCTCCTGGACCGTCGCGAGGAGCGCACCCAGTTCCTTGCGCGGCGCTCCACCCTCCGGCGGTGTCACCTTCACGCCCGCCGACCCCGGAGGCCCCTGCGTCGCTGGCGCCGGGTTGCCCGTCACCGAGTAGACGAAGTCCGACGCCCACTTGTACGAGATGACCATGCCGGACGCCGTGAGCACCACCAGCACCGGCATCGACCAGAGCCCGATGACGTTGTGCCAGTTGAAGTCGCGAGGCTTGCCCTTCAATCCCCGCTTGAACCAGAGCACCGGGCGCACCGTCTTCAGCGTCCACTTGCGCGGCCACCACAGGTAGAGCCCCGACAACGCCAGGAACAGGAAGCCCGCGTTGGACGCGCCGGTGATCGCCTTGCCGATGGCGCGATTGTCGCCGCCCGTCGCGAGCCACCGGTGCCAGTCCTCCATCACATGGAAGAAGTCCCGCCAACCCTTCGCCCCACCCTCCCGCACCTCGCCCGTGTACGGATTGACGAACACGACGCCAGCGCGCCCCAGGGCCACCTGCGCGGCCGCCGTCGCGGACGGATACACCGTGACACCCGACACCTGGGCCTCGGGCTTCGCCTCGCGAACCTTCGCCACCAGCGCCTCGATGGGCAGCCGCCGGACCTCCGCCTCGGGAGCCGGCACGGCGCGAGCCTCGGCCTCCGCCCACTCGAGCACCTGGGACTCGAACGCGATGGCCACCCCCGTCACCGACATGATGGCGACGACGATGCCAACGACGACACCGACGACAAGATGAATCCAGAACAGCGGCTTGCGGAGCGGGAGGGCCATGACCTGCTTCAATTCAAGGAGAACTGGACGGGAAGCTCGAGGATGACGCGCACGGGCTTGCCCTGGCGTCCGATGGCCGGCGTGAAGCGCCACCGATTGACGGCCGCGATGGCCGCCGAATCGAGCATGGGAATGGAGCGGATGACCCGCGTGTGCTCGGTCTCAACCTCACCGTCCGTGCCGACGATGATGCGCACCAGGACGAGCCCCTGGACGCCATCGACGCGAGCCCGACGGGGGTACTCCGGCGTGAGCTGCTTCAAGACGGACGGAGGTCGCAGCACCTGCCCCAACCCCACCGCCTCGCCCGTCCCCCCCGGAGCGCCGACGATGCCGCCCTGCGTGCCGCCAGCCACCCCACCCGCGACGCCCCCCACCACGCTCGGCTTCGACGTGTCTTCGGGACGAGCCTCCGCGGTGGCCTCGGGCGCGCTCGTCTCCGCCTCTTCAACGGCCGGAGCCTCCTCGGGCGGCGTGGGCTCGACGACCTCGGGCCTCTGCTGCGGCACCACGGCCCGAGGCACCACCACCGGACGCGGCGCGCGAGGGCGGGCCTGCCGCGACGCACGCTCGACCGAAGCGGGACGCGGAGCACCTCCCGATGCGGGCGGAGGGGGCGCGAAGGAGAGGAACACCAACTCCGGCTCGTCCGCCACGGGCGCCACCTGGGCGGGCGCGGGCAGCGCCATTCCCACCCCCAACACCCCCAAGTGAGCCACCACCGCCATGACGAGCGCCCAGCCCCACCGGGCCCAGACGCCTTCTCGTTCCAACGTCTCGCCCAGGCGGAACAACTGCCCGGACGACACGCTCCGCTCGGCCGGCGGGACGCCCTCCATGGAGGGGATATTGAAATTGAGAACCATTCTCATATTCAGATTCCATAGAACTACGCCCACGAGCCAGGGCTCGTCAACGCGCAAGCTCGACTTGGGCGTATTTGTTTCATCACAGTGGCCGATACACGCACCCCGCGCGTGGCAAACCCAGACAGGGTGCGTCTCACAGCCGCGTGAAACTCCAGCTCAACGCGCGTCCCTCGGAATACGGCATGACGCCGTGAAACGGCCGAGGGTCCTCGTCGAACACGAGCGGCAGGAAGTGCCGGTCTCCGTCCCACATGGGCAGGCGAGGAAGCTCGTCGAGGGGCACCCAGGACAGCGTGCCCTCCGCGTTGCGCTCCAGCGGCGTGCCCTCGAAGGCGTCGATGCGGAAGACGAAGCCGAGCCAGTCCTCACCGTGCTTGCCGAAGCCGGGCCAGGACAGCGTGCCGCGAAGGACCATGCGCGTGCACTCGATGCCCGCCTCTTCGCGAATCTCGCGGCGCATGCACGCGCCCACGTCCTCGTCGCGCTCCATCTTCCCGCCGAGCCCGTTGTACTTGCCCAGGTGCGCGTCGTCGGGCCTGGCGTTGCGGTGGATCAGCAGCACCCGTTGCCCGTCCGGCGACATCACGTAGCCCAGGGTGCCGATGATGGGGGTGTAGGGCATGGCGCGGTCCTCATGACGCCGTGCGAGAAGAGCTCGCGCGGACGCGCCGCTTCATAGCGAATCCCGGGCGCCCCCGGTCCACCCACCACGGTGGGTCCCTCCCACGGCGTGACGAGGCCGCCCCTCCCCCGAGGGCAATCGACTGGCCACCCATTGACGAGGGCCTCCGTCTTGGGGGTGGCCGGCAAGGCCCCTTGGCCCACTGCCCGACCACCGGCCTCTCGCTCGTGGCTTCTTTACGGGAGTCGACGCGTCGCGTTAGCGTGTAGCGACACAGCGATGACCTCCCGCGTCAGGCGGGAAAGGGGAAGTTGATGACCGCGATCCTCCCCGGCCGGTACGGCCTCTACGAGCCCGAGACCGAACACGATGCCTGCGGAGTGGGCTTCGTGGCTCACCTGCGAGGTGAGCGCTCTCGAGGCATTGTCGAGGACGCCCTGGAACTGCTCAACCGCCTGAGTCACCGGGCGGCCGCGGGGAAGGATCCTCGAACGGGAGACGGCGCCGGCATCCTCGTCCAGTTGCCGCACCGCTTCTTCGAGCATGAGGCGCCGGAGCTGGGCTTCGAGCTGCCTCCGCGTCGACAGTACGGCGTGGCGCAGGTGTTCCTGCCGCAGGAGGTCGAAGCCCGGGCCGCGTGCGAGGCGGTGCTGGAGGAGGTCGTCGCCGAGGAGGGGCAGCGCGTGCTCGGCTGGCGCGACGTCCCGGTGGCGCCGGAGCACCTGGGGCCGGTGGCTCGCGAGGCCGCGCCCGTCATCCGCCAGCTCTTCATCGCCCGGCGCCGCGTGGTGCCCAGCGCGTTCGAGCGCAAGCTGTACCGCATCCGCAAGCTGACGGAGAACCGCGTGCTGGCGCGCGGCGTGGACCCGATGGGCCGCTTCCATCTGGCCAGCCTCTCCTCGGAGACGCTCGTCTACAAGGGGCTGCTGCTTCCCGCAGACCTGCCGCGCTTCTACCCGGACCTCCAGCACACGGAGTTCGTCAGCGCGCTGGGGCTGGTGCACTCGCGCTTCTCCACCAACACGTTCCCCACGTGGGAGCTGGCGCAGCCGTTCCGCTTCATCGCGCACAACGGCGAAATCAATACCCTGCGTGGCAATCGCAACTGGATGACGGCGCGACGCGGACTGCTCCAGACGGCGCGGCTGGGCGGGAGCCTGGAGCCGCTGTGGCCCATCATCGTCCCGGGCAAGAGCGACTCCGCGCAGTTCGACAACATGGTGGAGCTGCTCTACCTGGGCGGCCGCACCCTGCCCCACGCGATGATGATGATGATTCCGGAGGCGTGGGAGGGCGACGCGCTGATGTCGGACGAGAAGCGCGCGTTCTACGAGTACTCCTCCGCGCTCTTGGAGCCGTGGGACGGGCCCGCGGCCATCGCCTTCACGGACGGGCAGCTCATCGGCGCGACGTTGGACCGCAACGGGCTGCGGCCAGCGCGCTACCTCGTCACCGAGGATGACCGCATCATCCTCGCCTCGGAGACAGGCGTCATCGACGTGCCTCCCTCGCAGGTGCGGCGCAAGGGGCGCCTGACGCCGGGCCGCATGTTGCTGGTGGACACCACCGAGGGCCGCATCCTGGAGGACGAGGAGGTGAAGCGCGACATCAGCACGCGCTGGCCCTACCGTCGCTGGCTCCAACGCAACGTCTTCACCTTCGACGACCTGCCCACCATCGCCGCGCCGGAGCGGCTGCGCGGCGACGAACTGACGCGGCTCCAGGGCGCGTTCGGCTACACGGTGGAGGACATCCGCTCGGTCATCACCCCCATGGCGGAGACGGGCAAGGAGCCGGTGGGCTCCATGGGCACGGACACGCCGCTGGCGGTGCTCAGCGACCAGGCCCCCAGCCTCTTCTCGTACTTCCACCAGCTCTTCGCGCAGGTGACGAACCCGCCCATCGACCCGCTGCGCGAGTCGCTGGTGATGACGCTGGCGACGGCGCTGGGCCCGGAGAGCAACACCTTCGAGGAGACGCCCGAGCAGTGCCACCGGCTCTCGCTGCCCGGCCCCATCCTCACCAACGGGCAGCTCGCGCGGCTGGCCTCCATCCACGGCGAGGGCCTGTTCGAGACGAAGCGCCTGTCGCTGCTCTATCCCCTGGACGGCGGAGAGGGCGCGCTGGAAGCGGCGGTGGAGAAGCTGTGCGCGGCGGCGGTCGACGCGGTGGACGCGGGCGCGAGCATCCTGCTCCTGAGCGACCGGGGCGTGGACGTCACGCACGCGGCCATCCCCGCCCTGCTGGCCATGTCCGCGGTGCACCAGCGCCTGGTCCGTGACGGCATCCGCATGTACACGGGCCTCCTGCTGGAGACGGCGGAGGCGCGCGAGGTGCATCACTTCGCCTGCCTCTTCAGCTACGGCGCGGCGGCGGTGAATCCGTACCTGGCGCTGGACACGGTGCGGGCGATGGCGGACGGGGGCGAGCTGGGGGTGGACGCGGAGAAGGCGCAGGAGCGCTTCATCCACGCCGTGGAGGAAGGACTGATGAAGGTGATGTCCAAGATGGGCATCTCCACGCTCCAGTCCTACCGAGGCTCTCAGTTGTTCGAAGCGGTGGGACTTCAGCGCGGCCTGATTGAACGCCACTTCACCGGTACGCCCTCCCGAGTGGAAGGCGTGGGTCTGCCCGAGCTGGGACGAGAGGTCGCGGAGCGCCACGCGCGCGGCTTCGAGACAGCGGAGGGCCAGGTCCCCGTGGGCGGCCAGTACCGCTGGCGCCGACAGGGCGAGCGACACAAGTGGAATCCGGCGACAATCGCCAAGCTCCAGGCGGCGGTGCGCGGCAACGACGCGGCGCAGTTCGCGGAGTACTCGCGGCTGGCGGACGACGAGACGCACGAGCACTGTAACCTGCGCGGTCTCCTGGAGGTCGTGACCGAGGGTTGTCGTCCCGTCCCCCTGGAAGAAGTAGAGCCGGCCCTGTCGCTGGCGCGTCGCTTCGTCACGGGCGCCATGTCCTTCGGCTCCATCAGCGCGGAGGCCCACGAGACGCTGGCCATCGCGATGAACCGGCTGGGTGGCAGGTCCAACAGCGGCGAGGGTGGCGAGGAGTCTCGGCGCTACCTGCCGGACGAGCACGGCGACCTGCGCCGCAGCGCCATCAAGCAGGTGGCGAGCGCGCGCTTCGGTGTCACCACCGAGTATCTGGTCAACGCGGACGAGCTGCAGATCAAGGTCGCCCAGGGCGCCAAGCCCGGCGAGGGCGGCCAGCTTCCGGGCCACAAGGTGGACGAGCGCATCGCCAAGGTCCGCTGGTCCACGCCTGGCGTGACGCTCATCTCCCCTCCTCCGCACCACGACATCTATTCCATCGAGGACCTGGCGCAGCTCATCTACGACCTCCAGTCCACCAACCCGAAGGCACGGGTGAGCGTGAAGCTGGTGAGCGAGGTGGGCGTGGGCACCATCGCCGCGGGCGTGGCGAAGGCGGGCGCGGGCTGCGTCGTCATCTCCGGATACGAGGGCGGCACCGGCGCCTCGCCGATTTCGAGCATCCACCACGCGGGCCTGCCGTGGGAGCTGGGCCTCGCGGAGACGCAGCAGGTGCTGGTGCACAACGGGCTGCGCTCGCGCATCCGCGTGCAGGCGGACGGCGGCCTGCGCACCGCGCGCGACGTGCTGGTGGCCGCGCTGCTGGGCGCCGAGGAGTTCGGCATGGCCACCGCGAGCCTCGTGGCCGTGGGCTGCATCATGCTGCGCAAGTGCCACCTCAACACGTGCTCGGCCGGCATCGCCACGCAGGACGGAGCGCTGCGAGAGCGCTTCCAGGGCAAGCCCGAGGACGTGGTGAACTTCTTCCTGCTCATCGCGGAGGACCTGCGGCGCAAGATGGCGGCGCTGGGGGCTCGGACCATGGAGGAGCTGGTGGGCCGGGTGGACCTGCTGCGCCAGCGCGCGGCGGTGGACCACTGGAAGGCGCGACGCGTGGACCTCTCCGCGCTGCTGGCCGCGCCCGCCGCTCCGGAGAGCGAGCCCCGTCACTGCACGGTGCCCCGCTCCAAGGATGTGTCGGACCACCTGGACCACGAGCTGCTTCGCGACGCGAAGGCGGTGATCGACGGTGGGCCCGCCATGCTGTTGACGCGGCCGGTGAGCAACACGCATCGCGCGGTGGGCGCCATGCTGTCCGGGGAGATCGCCAAGAAGTATGGGGCGCGAGGGCTCCCGGACGGGCGGCTGCACGTGCGGATGAAGGGCTCGGCGGGTCAGAGCTTCGGCGCGTTCCTGGTCTCCGGCGTCACGCTGGAGCTGGAGGGAGACGCCAACGACTACGTGGGCAAGGGCCTCTCGGGCGGACGCATCATCGTCTACCCGCACCAGTCCAGCCGCTTCGTGGCGGAGGAGAACGTGCTGGTGGGCAACACGGCCCTCTACGGCGCCACGGCGGGCGAGGTGTACCTGCGAGGACTCGCGGGTGAGCGCTTCGCGGTGCGCAACAGCGGCGCGCAGGCGGTGGTGGAAGGCGTGGGCGACCACGGCTGCGAGTACATGACGGGCGGCGTGGTGGTGGTGCTGGGCCCCACGGGCCGCAACTTCGCGGCGGGCATGAGCGGCGGTACCGCGTACGTGTTGGACAAGGAGTCGACGTTCCGACAGCGGTGCAACCTAGAAATGGTGGAGCTGGAGTCGCTGGTGGACGAGTCGGAGATCTGGCTCGTGCACGGCATGGTCGAGCGACACCTGCGGCATACGCACAGCGCGCTGGCGCGGCGGGTGCTCGACAACTGGGAGTTGATGGTGCCCCGGTTCGTGAAGGTGATGCCGACGGACTACAAGCGCGTGTTGCAGGCGCGACGCGCGGCGAAGAAGCCACCGGAGACCTCGGTGGGGGCGCAGCTCCAACACGTCGTCGGCGGGAGGGGCTGAACCATGGGCAAGCCGACCGGATTCATGGAGTGGGCCCGCGTCCACCCGCACAAGCGCGAGAAGCAGGAGCGGCTGGGCGACTATCGGGAGTTCGCGCTGCCGCTGGCTCCCGAGGAAGCCAAGCGACAAGCAGGGCGCTGCATGGACTGTGGCGTCCCCTTCTGTCACCAGGGCTGTCCGCTCGGGAACCTCATCCCGGACTTCAACGAGGCCGTGTACCGGGGCCGCTGGCGCGAGGCGTACGACATCCTCACCCGCACCAACGGCTTCCCGGAGATGACGGGCCGGCTGTGCCCCGCGCCGTGCGAGGCGGCGTGCGTGCTGGCCATCGACCGCGACGCGGTGACCATCGAGCAGATGGAGAAGGAGATCGCCGAGCGCGCCTTCACGGAGGGCTGGGTGAAGCCCCGGCCTCCCACCCGGCGCACGGGACGAACTGTCGGCGTGGTGGGCTCGGGACCCGCGGGGCTCGCGGCGGCGGCGCAGCTCAATGCGGCCGGGCACAGCGTCACCGTGTACGAGCGCGACCCGAAGGCCGGAGGGCTGCTGCGCTACGGGATTCCGGACTTCAAGCTGGAGAAGTCCGTGGTGGACCGTCGCCTCGCGCTGATGGAGGCGGAGGGCGTGGTGTTCCGCACCGGCGTGGACGTGGGCGGCTCGGTGAGCTTCCGTGAACTGCGCGGGCGACATGACGCGCTCTTGCTCGCAATGGGCGCGCGACGGGCGCGTGAGCTGGAGGTGCCCGGGCGCGAGCTGAGCGGCGTGGTGCAGGCCATGGAGTACCTGGAGCACCAGAACCGGCTCGTGGATGGGCACGGTGAACAGCAGGAGCGACTGAACGCTGCGGGCAAGCGCGTGGTCATCCTTGGAGGTGGTGACACGGGCTCGGACTGCCTGGGCACGGCGCTGCGGCAGGGCGCGAAGAGCGTGCAGCAAATCGAGCTGTTCCCCTCGCCTCCCTCCGTGCGCGCGCTGGACAACCCGTGGCCCCGGTGGCCGGTGGTCTTCCGCACGTCGTCGAGCCAGGAGGAAGGCGGCGAGCGAGGCTTCGCGATGCAGACGAAGCGACTGGTCGGCACGGACGGGAAGCTGGAGGCCCTGCACGCCGTGAAGGTGGAGGTGCAGCGCGCGGTCGGCGGCGGCCCGAGGCTGGTGGAGGTTCCCGACTCCGAGACGACGCTCGAGGTGGACCTGCTGATCCTGGCGATGGGCTTCACCGGCCCGGAGACAACGGGACTCGTGGACGACCTGGGCGTGGCGCTCTCGCCTCGCGGCACGGTGCAGGTGGACAAGCGCTTCGCCACCTCGGCGGATGGTGTCTACAGCGCGGGGGATGCCAGCCGGGGCGCGAGCCTCATCGTCTGGGCCCTGTCTGATGGCCGCGAGGCGGCGAAGTCCATCGACGCGTACTTGTCCGGCGGCGTGTCGGTGTTGCCGACACGCGGCGCGGACAGTCCGTTCTGAGCGTCAGGGCTCGAACGTCTGGAGCTGAAGTCCCTCGGCGACAAGCTCGGCCACGGTGACGCGTTGGTCGAGCCGTTCGAGGGGGCAGCCCCAGAGCGCGATGATGGAGCGGTCCAGCTTTCGTGCGAGTGCTGTCGCGGACGTGGCGTGCGCGGCCAGCGCGTTGGCCACGTCCTCTGCCATGGGACGCAGTTCAGTCGGCATCTTTCGATGTCTGACGGAGAGCTGGAACGGGTGGCCCTCCAGCACTCCCGAGGCCCATTCACGCAGCGCCAGGAGCCGGAGTCACAAGGAACGAACGGCGTCAGGAAGGACGACAGGCCGTCGATGAACGTGAACATGTTGGCCCTCCGGACCAGACAGTGGTCCCCAGGCTGACACTGTTCCATCCACCGTGGCGCACTTCTCGACGCGGCTTCGGCCGCTGAGTCGCCTCGAACCGACCGTGGCGATGTGCCCGGGCGCTCAATTCCCCGTCCCTGGAGGGTGGGTTTTCACGAGGCGGGAGCAAGCCACCTTTGGCGCCCACTCGCGCGAGAAATGTCGCGCGAAGAACGGTGTCCCTCATGGCGTTGCCGCTCCTGCCTTTGTCACTGCTCCTCACGTTGCTGGTCTCCGCGCTCTGCTGTGGCGGAGGAGATGCGGACACCCTGTCGATGGGAAAGCTGGGGGGCACCCCGGACGTGCTGGACTCCCCCTACCCCGTGGACGACATCGCGGGAGGCCGCCTCAGCTCCGGCCCGCATGAACTGACCGACGTCAACGGCACCCTCTACTTCGTCGCCACCGACCGCTCCCGAGGCACCGAACTCTTCAAGAGCGATGGCTCGGACCGAGGCACCTTCCTCGTCAAGGACGTCCGCGCTGGGCCCCTCGGCTCGGAGCCGCGTGAGCTCACCGCGGTGGGAGACACGCTCTACTTCATCGCCCATGACGGCGAGCACGGCGAGGAGCTGTGGCGCAGTGAAGGACGGAGTTCGAACACCCGCCTCGTCGTGGACTTGCGTCCAGGCCCCCTGGGCTCCCACCCCGAGAGCCTCGTCCAGCTCGGCGAGCACCTCTTCTTCTTCGCCCATGACGGCCAGTCCGGCGTCGAGCTGTGGCGGACGGATGGCACCGCGGGAGGCACCGCGCTGGTGAAGGACATCGCGGAAGGTCCATCCGGCGCATTCCCTTCCCAACTCGTCGCAGCGCAAGGCCGGCTCTACTTCTTCGTCGACCGGGTCCTCTGGCGCAGCGACGGCACGACCAGCGGCACCGTCGCCGTGAAGGAAGTCGACGCCCCACCTGGCGTCATCGTCCGCCCCAGGGCGCTCACCCAGGTGGACGGCCGACTCTTCTTCTTCGTGAGCTACGAGGACGACGACGTCCTTCCCGGTGAACTCCCCGCGCTCGCGCTCTGGACGAGCAACGGCAACCCGAATGGCACGGTGAGGCTCATGGACCTCCCGTTCCCCACGCTCGAAGGGCCCTTGCGCGCTCGCGCCGCGGGCAACCTCTTCTTCTTCGTCACCAGCTTCCCCGACCATGGCGACGAGCTGTGGCGCAGCGATGGCTCCGTGCTCGGAACCTTCCCCGTGCGCGACATCGCCGCGGGCTCCGCCAGCTCCAACCCCCGCGAACTCACCGCGATGGACGGGCGCCTCTACTTCTCCGCCTGGTCTCCCCAGCACGGTGACGAGTTGTGGCGCAGCGACGGCACACCCGACGGCACCGTGCTCGTCAAGGACCTCGTGCCCGGCCCCCAGGGCTCCGCCCTCGCCTTCCTCCGTGAAGCGAGGGGACGGCTGTACTTCTCCGCGCGCGAGCCAGGGAAGGGCCACGAGCCCTGGAGCAGCAATGGCTCCGGACGCGGAACCTCTCGACTGGAGGACCTGTCCCCCGGTGCGTTCTCATCCGCCGCGCGCGACTTCACGGTCAGCGGCCGTAGGGTGTTCTTCACCGCGAACGAGCGCGGGACCGGCGCCGAGCTGTGGGCCCGGGACGTGGGCTACGACTTCCGAGTCGCCGCGAAGCACCTGCTGTGGACGGGCGACGACGAGGACACGCTGCACTCGAGCCCCTCGCCCGCGCGCCTCATCCAGGACATCTTCCCGGGCCCAGGCAGCGCCAACACCCGCGCGTGGACGACGCGAGGCAACACGCTCTACTTCGACGCGGACGACGGCAGCATCGGCCAGGAGCTGTGGCGCACCGACGGAACCCCGGCGGGCACCGTGCTCATCAAGGACCTGCGCCCGGGCCCCCTATCCTCCGAGCCCTCCGACTTCTTCGTCGTCGGCCCATGGGCCCTCTTCTTCGCCGACAATGGCGTCCACGGCCGGGAGCTGTGGCGCACGGACGGCACCACCGAGGGCACGGTGATGGTGAGGGATATCCGGCCCGGCTCGGGGAGCAGCCAGGGCGATGGAACCCCGGTCGTGCTGGATGGCATCGCGTACTTCAACGCGCGCGACGCGAGCCACGGCGAGGAGCTGTGGCGCACGGACGGAACTCCCGCGGGCACCACGCTCGTCAAGGACCTGGCCCCTGGCGCCGAGGACGGCTCGCCGCGCTACCTCACCGTCGTGGGCTCGCGAATCTTCTTCCTCGCGAACTTCCCTGACGCCGGATGGGAGCTCGGCATCAGCGACGGCACCGAGGCCGGGACACATCTGGTGAAAGACCTCCTGCCAGGCCCCACCGGCTCATTCCCCAACACCCTCACCGCCCTCGGCTCGCGGCTCATCTTCGCCGCCAACGATGGCGAACACGGCGAGGAGCCCTGGGTCAGTGATGGCACCGAGAGCGGCACCCGGCTCCTGCGCGACATCTGGCCGGGCCCGAGCGGTTCATTCGCGGACACCTTCACCGTCGCGGGAGACCGCGTCTTCTTCGCGGCGGCGGACCCCCTGGCGGGCCGCGAGCCCTGGCTCAGCGACGGCACCGAGAGCGGCACCACCCTGGCCTTCGACGTGTATCCCGGCCCGGAGGGCTCCTATCCCCTGTGGTTCGGCGCGCTCGGCCCGAGCGTCCTCTTCAGCGCCGATGACGGCACCCACGGCATCGAACTGTGGCGCACCGACGGCACGCCCGGCAGCGCCTTCCTCGTGAAGGACATCCACCCGGGCCCCGCCCACTCGGAGCCCCGCTGGATGACAGGCGTGGGCACGACGGCCCTCTTCCATGCGGACGATGGCGTCAATGGCGCGGAGCTCTGGGAGACCCACGGCATGGAGTCGGGGACGCGGTTACGACAGGAACTGGTACCCGGACCGCTCGGCGCGCTCCCCTACTTCTTCACGCACGCGGGGCCCCAGGTCTTCTTCCTCGCGGACGACGGCGCCCAGGGAATCGAGTGGTGGGTGCTGAAGCTCCCGGACGACGGCGGCTGAGGCCCCGCATGGCTCTCCGGGCTCGCCGGGAATAGATATTTCGCCCAGCCGTTGGCGCGGTGTTGACCCTATCCTCATTCTTTACTTTTCACGGGAGCCATCGACATGACCAGCGAGCAGTCCCTCATCGTGACTGAGACCGACCTGGAGCGTCTGCGCCAGGTCATCGACCACCATGGAGGGGGCCGTACGGCCGAGCTCGTGGAGATGCTTGATTCGGAGCTGTCCCGGGCCCAGGTGGTGTCCTCGGAGACGGTTCCTCCCAGCGTCGTGACGATGAACAGCACCGTGCTGTTCGAGGATGAGCAGACCGGCGAGCAGCGGCAGGTCACGCTCGTCTACCCGAGGGACGCGAAGAGCGACGAGGGTCGCATCTCCGTGCTCGCCCCCATCGGCAGCGCCCTCATCGGCCTGTCCGTGGGGCAGTCCATTGCCTGGCCGCTGCCGAGCGGGCGCACCAAGCGACTGCGCATCGTCGCCGTGCCCTACCAGCCCGAGGCCGCCGGCCACTACCACCTCTGATTGATTCGCGCGAAGGCGCCCGTCCCGTGCTCCCGGGGCGGGTGCCCACGCCGTAAGTCAGCGCAGGCCCACGCGCTTCGCCAGCTCCTGCGCCAGGGCCCGCAGCTCCTCGACACCCGGCGCCGCGGGGCTCGTGTCGAACACCACCTCGTAGCCCAGCCCCGCTTGATTGATGGACTCCGAGCGCGGAATCCGCGCGCGCAGCACCGGCACCGTCGAGTCCTTCAGCGCCTCTTCCATCGCCTCGTTGGTCGCCGTGGTGCGCCGGTCCCACAGGTTCACCACCGCCACCAGTTCGCCGCTCTGCTGCTCACGCACGTCGCGCCACGCCGCTTCGATTTCGCCCAGGCCCTGGAGCGCGAAGGCCCCCGTGGGCACCGGCGCCACGACGAGGTCGGAGAAGCCCAGCACCGCCTCCGTGTACGCGCCGATGCTCGGCGGCGTGTCCGCGAGGATGACGTCCGGTGTCCAGCTCAGCGTCTTCAGTGCGCGCGGAATCGCCTGCAGGCGGTGTCCCCATTGGAACAGCTCGCGCTCCATCGCCGCCATGCGAGGCGCCGCCGGCGCGATGAAGAGCGTGGGCCGCTTCGGTGACGCCACCACCACCTGGTCCAACCGGTACTTGGGCCGCGCGCCCAGGGCCTCCCCGACACACGGCCCCTCGCGACTCTCCAGCCCCAGCACGAGCGACGCGTGCGCCTGGGGATCCAGGTCCAACAGCAGCACGCGCTTGCCCATGTCCGCCAGCGCGGAGGCCACGTGCGCGCAGAGCGTCGTCTTCCCCACGCCGCCCTTGATGGTGCAGAACGCAATCAACGCCATGGCTCCGTCCTATACCGGATCTCCCACGCGGGCGATGAACGCCAGGGCCCCCAGCAGCCCGGCCATCAGCCGGAACTCCCCGTAATTCTCGATGCCCCGGAATGGTACGGCCGCACCATCCAGGGGCGCTCCAGAATGGTGCGGTGCCCCGCAACGTCAGACCTCTCGTCAATAATTCCAGCCACTTGGACATGGCATCCCACGTGCTCAAGCACGGGGCATCAGGGCGTCCTCACGGAGGCCCTCCATTGAATGAGGAGGTCGTCATGGATATCCGGTTCTACGGCGTTCGGGGGAGCATCGCTGTCTCGGGTTCGCGCATCGGCGGCAACACGGCATGCGTGGAGGTGACGAGCCAGGGCCACCGGCTGATCCTCGACGCGGGCACGGGCATCCGGGCGTTGGGTGAGGTGATGATGCGCGAGGGCCCGCCGCACAAGGTCGCGATGTTCTTCTCGCACCTGCACTGGGACCACGTGCAGGGCTTCCCCTTCTTCACGCCCGCGTACCTGCCCACGACGGAGCTGACGATGTACGGTCCCGGCGCGAATGGCGCGCAGGCGCTCCAGTCGGAGCTGGCGGCGCAGATGCAGCCGCCGCACTTCCCGGTGCCGCTGAGCATCATGCGCTCGCGGATGGACTTCCTGTCCGCGCTGCACGGCAAGACGGTGGAGGTGGGGCCCTTCAAGGTGACGCCCATCGACGTGCCGCACCCGCAGGGGTGCCTGGCGTACCGGGTGGAGGCGGATGGGCACTCGTTCATCTACGCCACGGACGTGGAGCTGTGCCGCGAGGACCTGACGCCGGAGGTGGCGCGGCTGTTCGAGGGCGCGGACGTGTTGTGCCTGGACGCGCAGTACACGCCCGAGGAGTACGACGGCCGCAAGGGCATCCCGAAGAAGGGCTGGGGCCACTCGACGATGATGGACGCGGCGGACGTGGCGAAGACGGTGGGCGCGCGGCGGCTGTGCCTGTTCCACCATGACCCGGCGCACACCGACGAGACGCTGGAGGACATGGCCGAGCAGGCGCGCACCCTCTTCCCCGTGTGCGAGCCGGCCCGCGAGGGGCAGCGACTGATCCTGGGCCGCGCGGCCTGAGAGGCGGGCGGAACGATGCCACTCGAATGCTATGGTGACGCGTCGGCCTTCATCCTCCCGCCACTGCCCACCATGCCCCCTGCCGCGGACATCACCCAGGTCCTCCTCCCCTTCGGAGCGCTCGTCGGCAGAGAGGTGGACCTGGATGCATTCCTCCAGACGTTGATGGACCGCATCGCCGCCACCATGCAGGCGGACCGGGGAACCTTGTGGCTGTTGGACCCCGCGCGCCGGGAGCTGTTCAGCCGCGCGGCGCACCTGCCGGAGGTGTCGCAGATTCGCGTGAAGCTGGGCCAGGGCGTCGCGGGCACCGTGGCCCAGGAGGGCCATTCCATCAACGTCCCGGACCCGCGCGGAGAGCAGCGCTTCTTCGCGGACATCGACCGGATGACGGGCTACCGCACCACCAGTCTGCTGGCGGTGCCCCTGCGCGACGCGGACGGCGCGCTGTACGGCGTGCTCCAGGTGCTCAACCGTCGCGGGGGAGATCGCTTCACCCCGGAGGACACCGAGCGGCTCGACGCGATTGCCTCGCAGGTGAGCACCGCCCTGCAGAGCACCAGCCTGTACCAGGAGCTCCAGCGCGCGAAGGACCAGCCGCACGCCCCGGTGGGCTACTTCTTCAACCGAATCATCGGCGAGTCCCCGCAGCTCCAGGCCATCTACCGGCTGGTGCGCAAGGCCGCGCCCACCGACGCCACCGTGCTGCTGCGCGGAGAGAGCGGCAGTGGCAAGGAGCTCTTCGCGCGCGCCGTCCACGTCAACGGGCCGCGCCGCGACAAGCCCTTCGTCAAGGTGGACTGCGCCGCGCTGCCCGCGACGCTCATCGAGAACGAGCTGTTCGGCCATGAGCGCGGCGCCTACACCGGCGCGGACCACCGCATGCCCGGCAAGTTCGAGGCGGCGGACAACGGCACGGTGTTCATCGACGAGATTGGCGAATTGCCCCTCCCCGTGCAGGGCAAGCTCCTGCGCGTCATCCAGGACCGCGAGTTCGAGCGCGTGGGCGGCACCCAGGCCATCAAGGTGGACGTGCGCATCGTCGCGGCCACGCACAGGGACCTCGCGCGCATGGTGGCGGAGGGGCGCTTCCGCGAGGACCTCTACTACCGCATCAAGGTCGTCGAGGTCGTCCTGCCCCCGCTGCGCGAGCGCGGCGCGGAGGACATCGAGCGACTGGCCCGGCACTTCGTCGCCGCCGTGGCGCGACGTCACCGGCTGCCTCCGCCCCGACTCAGCCCGCTCGCGCTGGAGCGACTCAAGCGCTACCGCTGGCCCGGCAACGTGCGCGAGCTGGAGAACTGCATCGAGAGCGCGGTGGTGCTGTGCGAGGGCGAAATCCTCGAGGAGCACCTGCCCCTGCCCGACATGGACCGGTTGCCTCCCGCCAGCACGGCGCCCCAGTCGATGGCGGACCCCGCTCGCGCGACGGCCAGTCCCTCATCGGCCGAGGCCGGCCTGCTGCCACTCGCGGAGGTGGAGCGCCTCCACATCCTGCGCGTCCTGGACTCGGTGAAGGGCAACCGCACGGCCGCCGCGAAGGTGCTGGAGATTGGCCGCAACACCCTGGCCCGGAAGCTCAAGGAATACGGCCTCGGCGACGAGGTGTGACCTTCCTCCCCGCGGGCCCCCCCCCTCGCGCCCAGGCAGCCAGCCGGGCCAGCCCTGGACTCCACCTCGAAGCCGACAGCACGTGCCTCCCGGGATAACCTGGAGCATGCTGGGACGGCACTTCCATGCAGGTCGAGGGGGCTTCACATGAAGGTGATTGAGACGCTGGCAAACCTGCCGGCGGAGCTGGCCGAGAAGATTCCGGACGTGAAGCTCCAGGACCAGGACATCCGGGTGACGCTGGCGCAGGAGGGCCTCACGCGCGAGGGCATCCTCCCGCCGAAGTTGAACCTGGGGGACTTCGCGCTCTCCTTCGAGGCCAGCGCCGAGGCCACCGTCCGCAACTTCAACTCCTCCGGCGACGTGGACGAGAACGGCATCGTCGGTGAGGCGGCAGCGGCGAACGCCCCGCCCTCGGACTCGCCGCGTCCGCAGCTCCTCCTGGGCGGCGACAAGGGGTGGATGCGTTATCAGGCCACCGGCCTCGTGAAGGCGGGGGCGTCCGGCCGCTACTCATTCGTCTCCGCCAATGGGAAGACGGAGCTGTCCGCGACGCTCAGCGACTACCGCGCGCATCCGCTGGCGCGCAACATGCGCGAGGCCGCGAAAGAAGACCTGGCCTCGCCGCGCCTGCTGGTGAATTCGACGGACCTGACGAAGCTGGGGACGGGTGACGCGCTGTCGTGGCGGGTGCGCGGCATGCTGGAGACGGGGCTGGACCTGGGCTGGGCGGACCTCTTCACCACCAACCTGGGAGACCTGTCCTTCGTCCGGAACAGCGAGCTCATCGAGCTGAAAACGTCCATCGTCGCGCTGGTGCGCGCGCGCGTCTCGCTCACCGACGACTACCAGCTCAGCTTCTCCCGCCCGAGCCCGGGCCGCCTCCAGCTCGCGGTGCGCAAGGCGAAGTCCCACGAGGCCACGCAGGGCGCAGGCCTGGGCATCCAGGTGGCCTTCGCGGACCCCGAGGCGGTGCAGGCCCGACTCAAGGAAGTGCTGTCCGCGCTCGCGGGACAGGCCGAGGCCAAGGTCGAGGAGCTCATCGACAAGGCCCTCCAGAAGGTGGCCTCCTCGGAGGACCTGGCGCTGCTGCGCACCGTGCTGGAGCGGCTGGGGTTGGACCCGCAGCTCGTCAACCTGGACCACCTGCGGCAGGAGTGGGAGGAGCTGAAGCAGAAGGTGGAGGGCGCGCTGGAGAAGGTGGTGAAGGCGCGAATCGGCGCCGCCTTCCAGTACGAATACCTGCGCATCTCCGAGTCCTCCACGCTGCTCGAAGTCGAGCTGGACGAGGCCACCGCGCTGAACTTCCACGGCCAGCTGGTGCTCGGCAACCTGGTGGACCTGATGTCGTGGCTGCGCGCGCCGGAGAACGCGGGCAGGTTCACCCTGAAGAACTACCTCAACACCGCGTCCTTCACGCTCCAGCAGACCGTGGGCTTCTCGCTGAGCCTGGGCACCTTCGAGGTGTTCAAGGCGCGCGGCTCGCTCAAGCAGACCTGGGTGTCGCAGGAGAACACGCAGGGCGCGCGGCGGCAGGCGTTCCTGGGACAGCGCACGTACGAGGACGCGCTGATGGGCCACCGCAACCGCTGGGCGGTGGACTTCCGCGCGGACATGGAGTCCTTCGCCCAGGCCCCGGCCGCGTCCGACTTCCGCTACGGCCTTCACATGCTGCTGTGGGGGCAGAAGAAGAAGCTGACGAAGCAGGAGCTGCAGCAGGCGGTGGACGACGCCGTCGTCTGGGGTGTGCTGGACGCCAATGATGCGTCCAGCGTCACGACGAAGCTCGAGGCCCACCTGGGCAAGACGGACGTGCAGACGCAGGTCGAGCTGAAGGTGTCCGACGACATGCTGCGCGAGCTGGTGCCCCGGCTCCAGACGTTCGACCTCAAGCTGTTCTCACGCGCCCTCGCCCGCGCCATGCCGTGGAGCGAGCAGACGGCCCGCGTGTCCTCGGAGTTCCGCAAGCTCGTCTACGCGCCCATCTGGGAGTCGTACCTCACCGAGGTGATGAACAAGGGCAGCTTCCTGTCCGGAGACCTCTCCCCCACCCGCGCCGCGCAAATCGCCGCGTGGTTCATCGAGCGGGACTCCACGGTGAAGCAGCTCGCCTCGGGCCTGCTCCTGCGCGAGAAGACGTGGCAGCCGCCCGGTGGCAACTTCAGCTTCGCCGAAGTCACGGACAAGAACCGCAACACGCTGGCCAAGTGCCGCCGCTTCGTGGACGGCCTGGTGCGCCTGCGCCGCTCCATCGAGGAGCGCCGCAGCGGCGAGGAGCTGCGCACGGTGCACGGCGACCTGGAGGGCTTGTGGAACACGGGCTTCCACCTGCGCACGGCCGGCGCGGTGCTGGCGGAGCTGGCGAAGAGCACGCCTCGGGGGCTGGGCGGAATCGAGCGGACCTTCACCGTGCGGCTCGCCGACAGCCAGGAGCAGCTCGTGTTCTCCACGGCGTGGGGTCCGTCCACGCCGTAGCGCGGCTCACATCGAGCGCGACAGCATGAACGCGGCGGCCATGGACATCGCTCCGGCCGCCGCGAAGTGCCTCCAGGCCAGGCGTGCCAGGGTGCCCCTCGTGACGTCGGCGTCCGAGCCCAGCACCACCATCGCCGCCCCGCCCCGCCGGCCCCTCAGCTCGTAGGTGCCCTCGCGAGCGCCGCGCCGCAGCTCGCCCACCACGAAGCAGGTGTCGCCCGCGCTCCCCACGCGCTCCCAGGACAGTGCCCGAGCCTCATCGTCGGCCTCGCTCGCGCCCGACAGCCCGCGCCCCTCCGGACTCACGGGCACCTCTTCGTACCAGGACGAGGGCGGCGTCACCGACAGCGTCCGACAGCGACGAGGCCGCATCGGCGCCATCAACGACGCGGGAGAGAACCTCACGTGAGCTCGGACCTGTGCGCCTCGCAACGTCAGCGCGGGCGAATAGGCCCGCTCTCGCGACAGGAGCGCGCCCTTCCGACCGTCCGCCGCCACCTCGCGCAGTTCGGCTTCGAAGAAGGCGCAGGGAACGCCGCCCGGTGACGTGAGCACCTCCTCGGCATCGAGCGTGCCCTGGTAGACGCCCCAGCGCGGCGCCTCACCGGAGCGCAGCGTCGCCACGGCCTCATCCAGCGATTGGGGCACCGTGCCGCGCAGCAGGTCCGCGCCCGAGCGCACCCGCGTGCCACGCACCGCCAGGAGGGCCGCCACCACCAGCAGCGCGAGCGCCAGGGACTTGCCAACGGCCTCGTCCGACAGGAGCGTCGGCCCACCGCCTTCCCCCAAGCGCAACACCAGCGCGAGCGCGCCCAGGGCCAGCATTCCGAACCAGACCAGCGGAAGTCGCGGGATGCGGGCTCGCGCGCCTCGCCGTCCAAACGTGAACGCCGCGACGACGAGCGCCGCCAGGAACGCCGCATAGATGGGCGCCAACACGACGCGCCAGAATTCCATCCCGTCCCCCGGCAGCTCGACCGGAGCCCCCAGGGCCCCGAACACCGGAAGAAAGTGGGACGCCCGCGAAGCTCGCGCAAGGTCGTCCAGGGCGAGAACCCGTCTCCCCGAGGACAGCCCTCGTCAGGAGAACACTTGCCCGGCTTCGCCAGTCCCCAAGGCGAGGCGCGATGCGCGAGGAGTGTCGGAAACAGGAGACCGGCGCGCGGGGCGGAGCTGGCCCCGGGGGACTACTGCTCCTGGCCCGCGACCGCCTGGCGGGGAGGACGCTCCTTCAACTGTCCCTTCACCGACAGGTCGTCGAAGGTGCAGGCCAGGTTGCGGCACCCCACCGCCACCTTGCCGACGCGGTTCTTCAGGCCCGGAAGCAGCTTCCGGGCGAAGCGCTGCTTGCCGAGAAAGCCCTCCGCGAGCACGACGCCTTCCGCCTTCGGGCTCAGCTTCAGCCGCACGAAGTAGGGCCCTGTCGCGGGCAGCGGCATCTCGTCCTCGACGAGCCCATCCGTGTCCTGCGCGCTGTTGCCCACCACCTCGTGGCCATCCTCGGTGAAGTAGCGCCACGCCAGGCGCATCCCCACGCCCGGAATGGCGAAGGCCGACACCTGGAGGTCCTTGATGCGGAAGGACAGCTCGCCGTAGTGCTGGGCGTCCGGCTCCTCGGGGTACTCGTCCCCGAGCGGCTTGACGTCCATCAACACCTGGGCGTCGAAGTCGTCGGCCGCGAAGTAGCGGTGCGCCACGTACGCGCGCGGCACCAGCCTCCGTCCCGAGGCATCCAGGCCGCCCTGCCACGCCCTGAGCTCACCCTCCTCGATCACCCACCGCCCGCTGTGGAGGTTGAGTTCCTCGGTGCCCTGGCCCTCGAAGGTGACGCCGAACCGGGTCTCCCCGCCGGGCTTCTGGGCCAACGCCACGCTCGACGAGGTGAAGGCCTCGCCGTACGTGTTCGGCGGAAACGGCCGGGTGGGCGTGCGCACCTTCCTGCCCTGCTCGGAGGAGGTCCGCTCGGAACCGTTCTGGCCCGACGCGTCCATGAACACCCGTGCCGCCAGGCCAATCACCGCGAGCCCGCCCACGATGGACAGCCCGCTGCGCACCTGGCGCCAGCCCATGCGCAGGCGACGGGTAATCTGGCTCGTCGTCGGGGCGCGCGCGGTCGCCAGTTGGCGTGCCGGCTGGATGCCCGTCATCAGGCCCGGCGCGGACGAGGTGGAGATCATCGTCTCCAGCGCCGCGCACAACTCCCCCGCCTTTTCGTAGCGGGCTTCCGGGTCCGTCTCCAGCAGGCGCTCCACCACCAGGTCCACGCGCGAATCCAACCCCGCCACGCGCTGGGACGGCAGCTTGAAGCGCCCCAGGGGCACGTCCCCGGTGAGCAGTTCGTAGAGGACCACGCCCAGCGAGAACAGGTCGGCGCGACCGTCCACGTTCTTCGCGTCGCGCCGCTGCTCCGGGGCCATGTAGTTCAGCGTGCCCATGGCCACCGCCGTCGCGGTGAGCTGCAACCGGGACTCCGACTGACGGATGCCCGCCAGCCCGAAGTCCGCCACCTTCACGTTGCCCCGCCCGTCCAGCAGGATGTTCTCCGGCTTGAGGTCGCGGTGGATGATGTCCTTGTCGTGCGCGCACTCGACGGCGCGCGCCACCTGGAGCATCAGCCTCAGGCTCTGCTGCGGCGACAACGCGCCAGCGGAGATGGCCTCTCTCAGCGAGCGCCCCTCCACGAACTCCATGACGAAGTAGTAGTGCTCGCCCGCGACGCCCCGGTCGATGATCTGCACGATGTTCGGGTGGTTGAGGGCGGCCAGCGCGGTGGCCTCCTTCTCGAACCGCGCCACGAACTCCGGGTCCTTCGCCAGCTTCGGCGGCAACAGCTTCACCGCCACCGTGCGCCCCAGCGACGTCTGCCGCGCGAGCCACACCTCGCCCATGCCGCCGCGACCGAGCAACTCCAGCAGCTCGAACCCCGGCAGAGCCACCCGCGACGCCGCCACGAAGGTGTCCACCTCGTGGACGTTCAAGTCGGAGTCCGCGTTGCCACGGCCCGTCGGCGTCGACGAGCGAACCACCGTCGCGCCCACGGGAACCTCCAGGCCCGGTGTGGCGGACGGCATGGCCACACCGCTCGGCCCGATGCTGGCATTGAGGGGAGGGGCCACGTCCGCGCCCGGAAGTGGGACCCCGGGAAGCGCCATGTCGCTCGGAGAAGCACCCGTGCTCGACGAGGGCGCCGCGCCGGCATTCACGCCCAGCACCTCGATGCCACTCGCCAGCGGGCCCCTGCTCGCCGCCGTCCCGCCCACCAGCGTCACGCGCCCATGGACCGAGCCGGGCTCGTCACGCGGGGGCTCGCGCTCCTCCAGCAGCGAGGCGTCCCGGAGGGCCCCGCCGTTCGCGTAGCTCGTCGTGCTCCGGGGGGCGCGCTCGTCGGGGCCAAGCCCCGGCACCACGGTGTCGCGGGTGTTTTCCGGAGCCCCCTGCGCGCGGTGCGGGGCAACGGTGATGTGGGACGTCGCGCGAGCGCCGCTCGCGTCCTGACGCCGCACCTCGAAGCGGATGCCGCAGCGGCACGCCACCTTCTGCCCACTGACATAGACCCGGGTATCGTGCTGGATCCCGCAGTTGGGACACTCCTGGGTCGTCGTCATGCGCGGCGCGGGGAAGCAGCGGTCGTGTGTTCCACGCCGTGGACACGATACGTGGGAACGGCCTTCTCCTTGCCCTTCACCTGCAGCGCCTTCAGCTCCTCCACGTCGAAGCCAGGCCCGGACTTGCGGACCGTCGACTCCGACGCGAGCACCTCGCCACTCTTCGCCATGCCGCACAGTCGAGAAGCCGTGTTCACCGTGTCCCCGATGGCAGTGAACTCATGCCGCTCCGCGCTGCCCATGTAGCCCACGACGGCCTGACCGGTGTTGATGCCGATGCCCACCTCGATGGGCGCCTTCCCCATCGCGACGCGCTGACGGTTGATCTCCTCCACCGCGTCCTGCATCTCCAGCGCCGCCCGCAGCGCTCGCGCCGCATCGTCCGGATGCGAGAGCGGCGGACCCCACACCGCCATGACGCAGTCGCCAATGAACTTGTCCAGGTTCCCCTCGTAGCGGAACACCACGTCCGCCATCGCCGAGAAGAAACTGTTCAGCATCGACACCACTTCCTGGGGCGACTCGTTCTCGGAGATGGTGGTGAAGCCCCGGATGTCCGCGAACAGGCAGCTGACTTCCGCCAGCCGGCTCTGTCTCAAGTCCTCCGTCTCGCCGGAGATCACCGCGTCGGCCACCGCCTTGGACAGGAAGCGACTGAGCTCCGCGCGTGTCACCGCCTCCGCGCGGATCTGCTCGCCCAGCGCCGAGTTCTCCAGCGCGATGCTCGCCTGCGAGGCGATGCCGGAGAGGATGTTCAGGTCCTTCTCCGAGAAGGCGTTGATCTGCTGCCGGCTGTCCAGGAAGAGCACCGCCTGGATCTTCGTGTTCACCATCAGCGGCACCGCCATGGCTGAACGGATGCCCTGCGCGACGATGCTCTCGGCCGCGGAGAAGCGCTCGTCGATGATGGCGTCCGCCGTCAGCACCGCCTTGCCCGTCTCCACCACGCGCTTCAGCACGGTGTCGGAGAGCATCACGTTGACGGGCTTGCCCGTGCGGTGGTGCACCGCCGCCGGGATGAACTCCCCGTCCCCGGCGACCTTCAGGATGACGCCGTGGTCCGCCGCGAGGAGCTGGAAGGCGACCTTGAGGATCTGCTCGAACAGGGCCGTCTGGCTGCCCTGCAGGCCCACCTGCCGGTGGAACTCGTGGGCGATGCGCAGCTTCTCGTAGTCGCGGCGCAGCGCCTCCACGTCCGTCATCAGCTCCACGGGACGGAAGTTCTGAGGCACCTGGTCCATCTGCGCCAGGAAGGCGGGCATGGACACCGACTGGGCCACCACCGTCACGCCCGGCGCGGTGGGCGCGGTGTGGTTCACCGCCGGCTCGCCGCTGTGGAAGATGAGGCGCGAGGAGCCCAGGGCTATCTCGTCCCCGTCCTTCAGCCGCAGCTCCTTCACCCGCTTGCCGTTGACGAACGTCCCGTTCGAGGACCCCAGGTCCTTCAGGACGAAGTCCTTGCCCTGCCGCTCAATCGTCGCGTGCTCCTTGGAGACCTCCCGGTCGACCAGGCGCAACGTGTTGGACGGATGACGGCCGAGCGACGTCAGCGGCCCCAGGGGAAATTCCCCCAGAGTGCCGTCCGCGAAGCGCCCGGTCAGCCGGGGGCCGCGAAGCTGCCCGGATTTCGGAGCGAATGGGGCGGGAACCTGGCTCACGCGCGAATCCTCACCGGCGCGGACACTACCAGAGCCTCTCCCTCACAGGGAACGTCTGGTGCGGCTGTCCGACCCGAAGGGCCTCCGAAGGGCTGCACGGCTGGTCAGCGTCCAGTTCCTGGGACGGCGCGTCACCCGGGGGAGTCCACCCCCCAGCCGCCCCTCCGCCCCGCTTCTCTCCTGGGTCCCACACTGGTAAGGGGGGCCCGTGAGAATCAAACAGAAGCCCGAAGACTTCAGCGTCAAGGAATCATACCGCTTCGATGAAGTCGATGGAGGGCGTTTCCGCGTCTACCTGATGGACAAGCAGAAGCTGTCCACGTTCGACGCCGTCACCCGCCTGCGGGACGCGTTCGGCCTGAAGCCGGGCGCCATCAGCTATTGCGGTCTGAAGGACAAGCAGGGGCGCACCGAGCAGATCATCGCGGTGGACGGCGCCGACGTGGACATGCAGGAGCCCGACCTGCGCCTGAAGTTCCTGGGCCGGACGAACAAGGCCCTGTCCTCGGCCAACATCACCTCCAACCGCTTCTCCGTCACGGTGCGAGCGCTGGGCCCGGAGTCCGTGGGCCCCCTCAACTCGGCCGCCGCCGAGGTCAACCGCCTGGGCGTGGTCAACTACTTCGACAGCCAGCGCTTCGGCTCGCTCAAGCACGGCCAGGGCTTCATCGCCAAGGACCTCATCCGGGGCGACTTCGAGGCCGCGCTGCACAACTTCCTGGCCAAACCCTCGGAGCTGGATTTCACCGAGGACGCCAAGGTGAAGGCCTTCTGGCGCGACAATTGGGGCCAGTGGGACGCGCGTGTCCCCTTCGAGGGCACCCGGAAGTACCACCGCGTGCTGCGCTCCTTGAGGGACCACCCCAAGGACTTCATGAAGGCCTTCCTGCAGATCGACTCGGACTACCGGGCGATGCAGCTCTTCACCTTCCAGAGCTTCCTCTGGAACGAGGGCGTGCGGCGCTACCTCCAGTTGATGCTGCCGCGCGAGTCGCTGTTCCCCATGCGCTACCAGGCCGGCACGCTGCTGTTCCACCGCGACGCGGACGCGAACACGCTGCGCGTGCTGCGCGAGGCCACCTTCCCCCTGCTCGCCCCCGACACCACCTTCAAGGACCCCAAGGTGGAAGAGGCCGTCAACTGGGTGCTGAGCCGGGAGAAGCTGACGCTGGCGGACCTGCGCATCCCCGACGCCGAGCGCCTGCTTTACTTCAAGCACGAGGAGCGGCCCCTGCTCTCCTTCCCGCACAAGCTCGTCGTCGGCCGCACCCAGCCGGATGAGATCAACCGCGGGGACATCAAGGTCAACGTCGCCTTCACCCTGCCGCCGGGCGCGTACGCCACCCTCGTCGTCAAGCGCCTGTTCCACTTCGCGTACACTGAAGAGACCGCCGACGACATTCGCGCCCAGCGCGAGCGCACCGCGCGCATCATCGAGGAGAGTCAAGCCGAGGGCGCGCCGTCCAGCCGCCGCGGTCCTCCCGTCCGCGACGGTGAGCGAGGCTCGGAGCGGCCTGGCGCCACGTCTTCACGCCGCCCGCAGACCCGTGACGAGGAGCGAGCCCGCTCCCCGCGGACGGAGTTCCCCTCCAGCCGCCGTGCGTCCTCCTCCCGGAGCGAGGCTCCCGCTCGCCGTGGAGCCGGGGCTGCTCGCGAGGACGAGGCTTCGTCCACCCGCCGCGCCTCCTCCCGGAGCGAGGCTCCCGCTCGCCGTGGAGCCGGGGCCGCTCGCGAGGACGAGCCTTCGTCCACCCGCCGCGCCTCCTCTTCCCGGAGCGAGGCTCCCGCCCGCCGTGGGTCATCCCGCGATGAAGGGCCCTCGACCCGTCGCTCCCCGTCTGAATGGGCGGCGGCCCCCGCCCGGAGCCGGTCCGCTTCGAGCGAGGATGACGTCTCGGCGTCCCCCTCCAGGGGCCGGTCGCTCGCCGACCAGGCAAACGCCCCGAAGGCCCCCAAGGAAGCGCCCCCTGCCCCGCTCGGATTCCGCGAGAAGGCGCGCCAGCGCAAGGCGAACAAGGAAATCGCGCGCGCCGAGACGGCGGCCAAGCGCCCGAAATCACGAAAGAAATAAGACTTCAACGGGGATGAACCGTTTGAACGCAATGGGGGAGCGCGCACGTCGTAGACCAGGACGTGAACGCTCTTGCCCTCGACGACGCCCCCGGGACGCTCGCCCACGCCATCGGGATGCTGATGGCTGACGACGCCGTCCCGCTCCCCTGGAAGGCCGACGTGCAGGCGGCCCGCCGGGGAGATCCGTCCGCCTTCGAGTCCCTGGTGCGCAGCGTCCAGCGCCAGGTGTACGGCCTGGCCCTCCGGCTCCTGCAGAGCGAGGCGGAGGCCGCCGAGGTGTCCCAGGAGGCCTTGCTGCGCGCGTACCAGAACCTTCACCGGTACGACGACGCGCGCCCCTTCGATTTGTGGGTGCTGGCCATCACCCGCAACCTCTGCCTGGACCTGCTCCGGCGCCGCACCAAGGTGCGCACCGAGGAGCTGGAGCCCATGAAGGAGGTCCTCCCCAGCGGCGAGGCGTCGCAGGAGGAAGGCGCCATCGCCCGCGAGGAGCGTCAGTCGCTTGAGGACGCCATGGCCACCCTCTCCGTCGACGACCGTGAAGTCCTCGCGCTCTACTACGTCCAGAAGCGCACGACGAAGGAGATCGCGCAGATCCTCGGGTGCGCCCCTGGCACCATCATGGCCCGCCTCTTCAGGGCCCGAGAGAAGCTGCGCAAGAAGATGACCACCGAGGAGGCCACCCGATGAGCGCGCACCTTTGTCCCGACCTCGAGGTCCTCTTCGCGGAGCTGGAAGAAGGAGAAGGCCCCGCGCTGGACCACGCCTCCGACTGTGAAGCGTGCTCCGCCGTCCTCGAAGAACACCGGCTGATGGAGCAGGACCTGTACCGACTGGCGGACCCCCTTCCGCCACCCACCCTGGTCGCCAGTGTCATGGCGAGGGTCGCGGCCGAGCCCGTGCCGCAGCGTCGCGAGGTGTGGTCCGGGCTCGCCATCCTCATGACCTCGCTGCTCGGTGGGCTGGGTTACCTGGTGATGAGCGACCAGGCGCTCGGTCGGCTGGGAACGGGCGTCGCGTCCTTCCTCGTGGAGGGACGGCTGTTCGCCGAGGGCGTGCTGAGTGGCGCCCGCGCGCTGTGGTCCACCGAGGGTCTGGCCGTGGCGGCCATCCTCGCCTTCCTCCTCCTCACGTCCCTGGCAGGCCTCAAGCGGCTCGCAGGCAGCGCCCCCACCCCCTCGGAAGCCTGAGCGACCCATGAAGATCTCCCCTCGATTCCTTCTCCCCGCGTTGCTCATGGGCGCCCCCCTCGCGCTCGCCGAGTCCGCCCCGGCCCCCAGCGCGGCGTCCGCGCCGGCCGCCAGGAGCATCGACGTCAGCTTCCGTGGCAGCCTGCGCGACGCGCTGAAGACCATCGCCGACAAGGGCGGCCTCAACCTGGTCGTCACCGGCGACCTGGATGTCCCCGCCGAGGTGCACCTGCGCCACGTCACCGCCGACCAGGCGCTGCGCACCGTCTCTCGCGCCTACTCACTGCGCATGGAGCAGGACGGCTCCATCATCACCCTGCGGCCCATGACGCCGCATGAGAAGGAGGCCGCCGCGCAGGGCCACGCGCTGCCCGCCGTCCCCGCGCCGCCCGTCTCCGCCGCGCCTCCCGTCCCCGCCGCGCCTCCCGCGCCCGCCGTGGCGGCGACGCCCGCGACTCCTCCGGCGCCCCCGGCTCCGGAGATGGACACGGAGTCGGGACACTCCGAGGAGGGCATCGGCTCCGACGCGGAGGGGATGGAAGAGGTGCGGGATCAGATCCGCGAGCAGATCCACCGCACGCGGGACGAGCTGAAGCGCTCGCGCCGCTCCGGGGGCCGCAATGTCGTGGCGCGCGGACAGTCGCTCGAGGTGAAGGAAGCCCAGAACGTCCAGAGCGCGGTGGTGTACGGCGGCAACCTCGTCGTGAAGGGCCACGTGGAGAACGACGCGGTCGCCTTCGGCGGCAACCTGGTCATCCACGGCCACGTGGAGGGAGACGCGCACGCCTTCGGCGGCAACGTCGTCCTCAAGCCCGGCGCCAAGGTGGAAGGCGACGTGTCCTCCTTCGGCGGCAACGTGGAGCGCGAGGACGGCGCGGACGTGGAGGGAAGCATCAACACCTTCGGCGGCGCGAACATCGGCCGCATCGTCGCCGGCGAGCTCAAGGAAGGCCTCAAGGAGTCGCGCAACCCGCGCCACGAGCACGAGGAGCGAGACTCCGACGACGACAACAACAACGAGGGCGGGCTGGCCACCTTCATCCTGACCTTCGCGGTGCTCTTCGGACTGGGCTTCCTGGGACAGATGTTCTTCCCGGCGCGGATGAAGCAGGTGGGTGACGAGATTCGCGCCCGTCCGGTGCAGAGCGGACTCACCGGCCTCTTCGGAGTCGTGGCGATGATTCCCCTCACGGTGGTGCTGGCCATCACCATCATCGGAATCCCCGCCGCGCTGGTGCTCTGGATGGCGGCCCCGCTGGCCGCGGCGCTCGGCTTCGCGGCGGTGGCGAGCGAGCTGGGCACGCGGCTGCCGGTGATGCGCGGTCGCAAGACGCAGGCGGTGGTGCTGGCGCTGGGGTTGTTGGTGTTGATGGTGGTGGGCGCAATCCCGGTGCTCGGGGCCATCGTCTCCACCCTGGTCGTCCTGGTCGCCCTGGGCGCGGTCATCCGCACCCGCTTCGGCTACCGGCCGCGTGGCAGTGGGATGCCGGAGCCCATCCACCCGCACACCGAGCAGCCGGTCTAACGCACCGCCGCCGGGGATTGCCCGGCGCGTCAAAGGAGGCGGACAGCGCACCGTCCGCTCTCCCGAGAGCACCCACCGGGGATCGCCACGAGCCCAGACGGCCCGTGACGGTCCCCGGTGTCGTTTCAGCGGCAGTCTTAGAGAAGTTCCATCGCGCCATCACCGCGACTGTCGGATGGCCCCCATGACCGGGGTGCGTCATGCCTCGACAGGCTTTGACCACCCGGTCCGGGTACGCCATTTTGCGCGGCACCCATGCGACGCCTCCCAGACGCCTCGTTGCGCGGCAGGGCCATCACCGTGGACCTCGAGGGCGAGAGCATCCCCGCCATCGAAGGCGAGCCGGTGGCGTGCTCCCTGGTCGCCGCCGGCGAGCCCATGCTTGCCCGCTCCGTGAAGTACCACCGCCCTCGCGGGCCCTACTGCTTCGCCGCCGCGTGCTCGCACTGCCTGATGCGCGTGGATGGCCTGCCCAACGTCTACACGTGCCGCACGCCCGCCAGGGAGGGCATGAAGCTGGAGCGGCAGAACGCGTACCCCTCCGCGAAGGTGGACGTGTTCGAGACCATCGACTGGTTCTTTCCCAAGGGCCTGGACCACCACGAGATGTTCGCCGGCGTGCCCGTCGCCGAGCAGGTGATGGCCAAGGTCGCCCGCCAGCTCGCCGGCCTGGGCCTGTTGCCCAAGGAGGCCGCCCCCACGCCGCCCGAGTCGCGCACGGTGCGCACCCGCGTGGCCATAGTGGGCGCTGGCGCCGCGGGCCTCGCCGCCGCTCGGGAGCTGACCGAGCGTGGCATCCCCTTCCTCCTCTTCGAGCGCGAAGACCACGTGGGTGGACGGCTCGCGCACGGCGCGCCCGAGCGGGACGCGCCCGAAATCACGGACGTGGCCACGCTCGCGCCGGCAAGCCTCACCACGCGCGCCACCGTGCTGGGCCTGTATGACGACGAGGCGGGGCGCTTCCTCGCGGTGGGCGTCTGGGAGCCCACGGGCACGCGGCTCCTGAAGGTCTACGCGGAGCGCTTCCTGCTGACGCCCGGCGGCCACCCGCCCATGGTGCCTTTCGAGAACAACGACCTGCCCGGCGTCTACGCGGGGCGCGCGGCCAGTCTGTTGCTGCGCCGACACGACGTGGCGCCCAAGGTCGCCGCGCTGGTGGGCTGGGGTGACGAGCTGTACGGCCTGGCCAGGCTCCTGGAGGAGCGCGGCGTGAAGCTCTCCGCGGTGGTGGACCTGAAGGGCCCGCCGCCCTCGGGGGCCCACGCGCTGGCGGTGGAAGGCTCCGAGCCCAAGGCCCACGGTATGCGCTCCGTGAGCGCGTTCAGCTTCACGCCTCGCGATGGCCGCAGGCGCAAGGTGCACTGTGACGCGGTGCTGGTGTCCGTGCCGGTGAGCCCCAGCTTCGAGCTGGCGCGACAGGGCGGCGCGAAGGTGTCGTTCGACGCCGGACGCGGGCTGTTCCGGGTGGAGGCGGACGCGGATGGACGCACCGAGGCCCCGGACATCTTCGCGGCGGGCGACCTCACCGGTGGAGGCAGCGCGAAGGACGCCGCTGCCGCGGGACGCCGCGCGGCACAGACGCTGGTGGGAGGACTGTCATGAGCAAGTCGATGATCTGCTCGTGCGAGGACGTCACCGCGGATGACGTGCGGCACGCTGTCTCGCGCGGCTATTGCGACGTGGAGTCGGTGAAGCGCTACACCGGCTTTGGCACCGGCATCTGCCAGGGCAAGAGTTGCCTGTCGGCGGTGGCCGCGCTGCTGGAGAAGGAGAAGGCCCTCAAGCCCGACGCGGTGGTGCCCTTCACGCCGCGCCCTCCCCTGTTCCCCACCGAGCTGCGCCTCTTGGCTTCCGCTCCGGTGGACGAGTCCCAACCTCCCGTGGGCGGCCTGCCCCAGGACGTGGACGCCTTCGCCAGCGCGCTGCGGCCCGAGGGGCCCCTGCCCGCCAAGGCCAAGGTGGTCATCATCGGCGGCGGCATCATGGGGCTCGCGCTCGCGTACAACCTGGCGCGCGAGGGTGAGACGGACGTCGTCGTGCTGGAGCGCGGCTACCTGTGCGCGGGCGCGTCCGGCCGCAACGGCGGCGGCGTGCGCATGCAGTGGGGCACTCCGGCGCTGGTGGAGTTGGCCAAGCGCTCCATCGACCTGATGAAGGGCTTCGCCCGGGATCTGGGCATCAACGTCTGGCTGCGCCAGGGCGGCTACCTGTTCCTGGCCCGGACGGACGCGGTGGCCAAGCGGCTGGAGCGCAACGTCACGCTGCACAATCGCTACGGCGTGCCCACGCGGCTCGTCACCCCGGACGCGGCGCGTGACATCGTCCCCGGCCTGACGATGAAGGGCTGCGTGGCGGCCTCCTTCAATCCCGAGGACGGCGTCATCTTCCCCTGGCCCTTCCTGTGGGGCTACGCGCAGGGCTGCAAGAAGAAGGGCGTCCGCGTGGAGACGTACACGGACGTCACCGGCTTCGAGGTCAGCGGGGGACAGGTGCGCAAGGTGAAGACGGACCGGGGCGACATCGCCTGTGACACCGTCGTCCTCGCGTCGGGTGCGTGGAGCCCCGAGGTCGCGAAGCTCGTCGACGTGCAGCTCCCCAACGAGCCGCACCGCCACGAAATCCTCAGCACCGAGCCCCTCAAGCCCTTCCTGGGGCCGCTGGTGTCCGTGCTCGACTCGGGCCTGTACTTCAGCCAGTCCATGCGCGGCGAAATCGTGGGCGGAATGGGAGACCCGAAGGAGCCCGCGGGGCTCAACATGGGCAGCACCCTGCGCTTCGTGTCCCGCTTCGCCCGCGCGCTGATGGAGCAGATGCCCCACGTGGGCCACGTCAAGGTGCTGCGCCAGTGGGCCGGCTGCTACGACGTGACGCCGGACAACAACCCCATCCTCGGCCGCACCCCCGGCCTGGACAACCTCCTCCAGATGTCCGGCTTCGTCGGCCACGGCTTCATGATGGCCCCCGCCGTCGCCGAGCGGATGGCGAAGTGGATGGTCACCGGTGAGTCCGACGAACTCTTCACCCGCTTCAACCTGCGCCGCTTCGCCGAAGGCAGCCTGGAGCGAGAGGACATGATCATCGGCTGAGCGCCCCAGGCCTCCGCCTTGCTTCGTCGACGGGCCGCGTCCCCTCCTGCGTGGAGCGGAGCGCGGCCCGTGGATTTTTCCGTCGCTGTCCTGGCACGGGACACCGGGCCCCGCGACTGCCCACAAAAACGACACTTCCAGAAAAACAAGTAAATCACGACAATCACTGAGGTTTGTCCCGAGGGGCGCGAAGGGCCTTTACATGGCCTCTCGTCAAACCGGAGCACGCGCGCACCACCTGGGCGCGCGCGGGTGAGTGACTCCCGAGTGAGCGTGTCCCGTGGATGACGGTGGCACGGGGTGTGCCAGGGCCCACGCGGCGCGCAATCCCGCGCGTGGTGGAGGAGTCCCCCGATGATCGCGAAGAGCATGCGTGCGTTGTTCCTGGTGGGTGCCCTGTCGGCATGCGGTACCGAGCAGGCTCCCGACGTTCCCGATGTGGAGGCGAACGAGCCGCTCCAGTCCCAGGAGTCCACGGTCATCGTCGGCTCGGTGAACTGGGTGGGCGCCACCACGCTGACGGGCACGCAGCGCACGCGCTCGAAGGCGGTGGGCTACCTGTCCATCCCCGCGGTGGGCAGCCGCTGCACGGCGTGGCTCGTCTCCGCCGACGTCATCATCACCAACAACCACTGCATCGGCAGCGCGTCCCAGGCCGTGGGCGCGCGCGTGTCCTTCAACTACGAGGACGGCGTCGCCTCGGCGGATCGCATCTGGTACAACTGCGCCACGTTCATCAAGACGTGGTCCGGTGATGACATGACGGCGGTGCGTTGCTCGGCCACGAACGGCCAGCTGCCCGGCAACGTGTACGGCTGGCTGACGGTGTCCACCACCAACGCCGCCACCAACGCGAGCGTCTACGTCGTGCACCAGAACTGCGACTACTACACGACGTCCGGCTGCGCCCCGACGAAGAAGTCCTCGCCGGGCGTGGTGAAGAACGCGAACTACTCCACCACGGACCTGTCCTATGACGCGGACACGCTGGGCGGCTCCTCGGGCTCGCCGGTGTTCTCGTCCTCCACGCACCAGGTGGTCGGCCTGCACCACATCGGCCTGGGCGGCAACTCGTCCGGCCGCGGCACGGCCAACACCGGCGTGAAGGCCACCCGCGTGAAGGCGCGCCTGACGGAGATCGGCCTCTAGTCCGTCACGTCATGCCGGAGTGGGCTCGCGCGCCAGCAGCACCGGTGACGCGAGCCCCACCGGCAGCGCCTCGGGCGCGGCCAACGCCTCGCGCCGCACGCCCCGCAGCGCCAGCCGACCCAGGGCCCGCTTCACCATGCGCGGCAGCAGGGGCAACAACCGCATCACCCACCGGTGGCCCCAGCCTGGATACACCAGGGCCTCACCCCGCTCGAAGGCCGCCAGCGCGACGCGCGCGCAGTGCTCCAGCGAAATCTGGAAGAAGGGCGCCACGCCCGCGCCCACGGCCTGGGCGCCCGCGTCTCCCAGCGGCCCCGGCGCCACGCGGGTGATGACCACGCCGCGCCCCTCCACCTCCAACCGCAGCGACTCCGTGAAGCCGTCGAGGAAGCGCTGCGTGGCGGCGAACATCGTCGAGCCGGGCAGGAAGAGCTGCGCGGCGCCCGAGCCGATGTTCAGCACCCCGCCCCTCCCCCGCTCCAGCATGGGGGCGAGCAGCCGGTGGGTCAGCAGCGCGGGCACCCAGACATTCGCGCGCAGCAGCTCCTCGAGCCCACCCCAGCGCGCTTCGGCGTACAAGCCCTGGCGCCCCAGGGCGGCGGTGTTCACCAGCACATCCACCCGGACGAAGTGCGACTCCAGCGAGGCGACGAGCGCGTCGATGTCGCGCGACTCGCAGACGTCGCACTGCTCGAGCAGCACGCCCAGGGTGGGATAGAGGGACAGCAGCTCCTCGCGCAGCGGCTTCAGCCGCGCCACGTCTCGGTCCACGAGGACCAACGTGCGAACGCGCCGCGACAGCAGCCGGGCAAGCTCCCGGCCGATGCCCTCGGACGCTCCGGTGATGAGGACCGTGCCCTGGTCAATGGGAGGACGCATGGGAGAGAGGCACCTCGTCTTCGTTCAGGTGCCCATCCTGCGCACGAATCGCGGAGCGCGCTCGCCTCCCCGCAAGCTCTGCGCGCGCACGGGTACGAGCAGGCGGGCAAGCCCTGGCATGGAACTTCCACTGAGCGTCTTCCGGCCCCATTCCCCTAGCAGGGGCCTTTCCAACCACCGAGGAGCCGCCGATGGCCGCACCGTCCCGCATTCTCGTTCCCATCGATTTGAGCGAGGGCTCTCGCACCATCATCGACTACGCCCTGCACCTGGCGCGGCCCTTCAACGCCTCCGTGGAGGTGGTCCACGCCTGGGAGCCCCCTCAATACGTCGCGCCGGACCTGCTGGTGGCCGCGCCGGGCTGGAATGCCCTCTCGCTGGAGCAGGTCGCCATGGACACGGCGCGCAAGGAACTGGCGACCCTCCTCCAGCAGATGGAGCCCCCACAGGTGACGCTGAAGCACCGGGTGCTGGTGGGCGAGGCGGCCTCCACCATCCTCGAACTCGCGGAGCAGGAGCGCTTCGACCTCATCATCATGGGCACCCACGGCCGCCGGGGGCTCCCCCGACTCCTGCTGGGCAGCGTGGCGCAGAAGATCGTCTCCCGCGCGCCCTGTCCGGTGCTCACGCTGCACGTCGCGCCGGACAAGAAGTAGCGAGCACCGCCTCTAGCGCCCGAGCGCCGCCCGCGTGGCGGCCTCCCGCCGTCGGGCCGCGAGCACCGTGGGCACCGCGAGCACCGACATGGCCACCATGACGAGCGCGGCGCCGAGCAATTCGCGCGTCCCCACGCCGGGCAGTCCCAGGAACAGCGACAGCCCCACCGTGGCCACCACGCCAGAGAGCACGCTGGACGCGCGATTCACCGGCACGGAGAAGGCATTCTCCCTCGCGTCCAGGAGGATGAGCCCGCCGAAGATGCCGGTCCCCTGGGACAGCAGGCCCACCAGCACCTCCTCCAGCAGCCGCCCCCGGGCGAACATGCCGGTGAAGCCCTCGCGGATGTCCTGCGCCGCGGCGGAGCCACCCCAGAGCGCCACCCCGGCGAGCACGAGCACGAGGAAGGGCGTGGCCACCATCTGCTCCTCCACGAAGTAGCGCGTGGACAGCGACTTGTCCTCGGACTTGGCCAGCCGGCTCATGGCGCGCAGCCGGATGAAGTAGCTGAGCAGGTACACGCCCACATCCACCATGGCCACCACCGTCATGGTGGCCCGCGCATCCGTTCCCGACGCGACGACCACCGCCGAAAAGCTCAAGCCCAGCGCCACCCACGAGGGCCAGCGCACACGCCTGCGGCTCAGGACGTCCACCACGGGCGCCAGCACCAGCACGCCGCCGCGCATCAGCAGCATCATGAAGACGATGGAGGTGCCCTCCAGCGTGTACGCCAGCGTCGTGGTGCCGATGATGGCCGCCGAGCACATCCCGGACAGGAAGGTCCACGGCCCCGGCGAGGGCACCCGCAGGCCCAGCACCTTCCGGTGCCCCGCGAAGCGC
Organism: Myxococcus sp. CA056; assembly: GCF_013336715.1. Lineage (NCBI taxonomy): Bacteria > Pseudomonadati > Myxococcota > Myxococcia > Myxococcales > Myxococcaceae > Myxococcus > Myxococcus sp. CA056. Next base: position 172,607 of record NZ_JABUMT010000016.1, on the reverse strand, counting down.
CACCAGCGCTTGAGCGTGAGGAAGACGAACATGCCCACCATCGACGTCGCCGCGCTCACCGGAAGCAACGTGAAGCCGACGATGCCCTCCTCCATGCCCGGCAGGGAGCCGCTCGACAAAGCCTTCGTCAGCGCGCTGTAGGGGGCATAGGCCGCGAAGTACCCGAAGGCATAGACCCAGATGGTGAGGTCGGTGGAGTCGTCGTGCTGCGTCGAAGGAGCGGCCAGTGCGGACCTCGGGACAGGGCCAGATGGACACCGTACAGCAAGGCGCGTGCCCTGGCCCGCACCGGCTGGAACAACCGCCCCATGCAATCAGTGCGAGCCCTCGTCCGTAGGCCTCTCAACTCGGATGTCTCAGGAGCCCGCCCATGCGCTCATCGCTGCTGCCGACCCTGGCCCTCGCCGCCACCCTCACCTTCCCGGCCTTCGCGGCGGATGACGCGGCGAAGAAGCCCAACGACATCAAGGTCGTCTGCGCCACCACGTCCAAGGATGGCAGCCGCGCCGTGCAGGGCACGGACCTGGTCATCGAGGCCGGGGACAAGGTGACGGACGCGGTCGCCGTGGACGGCAACGTCATCATCCGCAAGGGCGCAAGGGTCGACGACGCCGTCGCCATCCGGGGCCGCGTCATCGTCGAGGCCGGCGCCCGCGTGACGGGCGACGCCGTCTCCATGGGTGGGGAGGTCCGCATCCAGAACGGCGCGCGCGTGGACGGCAGCGCCATCGCCCTGGGCGGCAAGCTCACCGTGGACAAGGACGGCGTCATCGGCGGCGACAGGATCAGCCTGTCCTTCGAGATTGGCGGCAAGGACCTGCTGCGCGGCTTCATCGAGGAAGCGCTCGAGGAAGAGACGGGCTGTCACATCATCGACGAGGACGATGAGGACGACGACAAGGGCGAAGACAAGGACGTCTGAACGACGTCCCCTCCCAGCCCGCGTGGGGTGCTACGCGGCGCTGACGGTATCCGGGGCGGAGTCCGCGTCCCGGGTCAACGGCTGGAGCGAGGCGCGCAGCGAGAGGATCTGATCGCGCGCCAGCGTCTTGAGCTTCTCCAGGTCATCCATCGTCATGCCCTTGGTGGAGATGGGCGTGCCCACCGTCACCATGCCGCGCGAGGTGGAGAAGCGCCACGAGTGCTTCGGCAGCGCCTTGCGCGTCCCGCTCACCGCCAGCGGCAGCACGTCCGCCTGACGCTCGATGGCCAGCCGGAACGCGCCGTCCTTGAAGGGCAACAGCTCGTCCGTCTTCGAGCGCGTGCCCTCCGGGAAGATCATCACCGGCATCCCCTTCTCCATCCACTCCTTGCAGCGCGCCATCGCGCCCGTGGCGGACTCGCGGTCTCCTCGGTGCACGGGGATGTCGCCAGCGAGGCTCATCATCCACCCCACCACGGGAATCTTGAAGAGGTTGGCCTTGCCCAGCCACTTCATCTCCCAGGGCAGATGGGAGATGAGGAACGGGTCCGCGTTGGACTCGTGGTTGCTCACCACCACCGTGTTGGGGGCCACCCGTTCCGGCACCGCGCCGTGCACCCGGAAGCGCCAGTACGGCGTCAGCTTCGCCGCGGTGACGCCCACCATCCGGAAGCACCGGCCCGTGGCATAGCGCGTCTTGTCGAACGGCAACGTGAAGATGGCGATGACGAGCTGAACGAAGAAACCGACCAGCGCGACGATTCCAATCTCGACCCAGGTCCAGATGGAGAGCAGTGCGTTCATGAGAGAGCCTCGAGCAATCGTCAGCGGACAGCGGAGTCCAGGTCCACGCTCACCGGGCAGTGGTCCGAACCCGACACGTCGGGGTGGATGGCGGCGCGCTTGACGTAGGCCATGGCTCCGGGAGACGCCAGGACGTAGTCGATACGCCAGCCGATGTTCTTCTCCCGCACCCCGAAGCGCTGGCTCCACCACGAGTAGTGGCCGCCGCCCTTGTGGAAGTGTCGGAAGCTGTCGACCCAGCCCGCCCGGAGCCACCGGTCCAGCTCCTCGCGCTCCTCCGGACGGAAGCCGCTCGTCTCGCGGTTCTCCCGGGGACGCGCCAGGTCGATGTCTTGATGCGCCGTGTTGAAGTCGCCCACCACCAGCACCCGCCCGCCATCGCGCAGCGGCTTCTCCAGCTCCGCGAAGAGGCGTCGGTAGAAGGCCAGCTTGAAGGGGATGCGGCTCAGGTCCCGGTCCTTCCCGTTGCCGTTGGGGAAGTACACGTTGGCCACCGTGAGCTTGCCGAAGCGGGCGAGCTGGAGCCGGCCCTCCACGTCCATCTCCGGGATGCCCAGACGGGTCTCCACCACGTCGGGTTCATCTCGGGAGAACAGGCCCACGCCGCTGTAACCAGGGCGCTCCGCGGACGAGAAGTGCGTCTTCCATCGGGGCGGGGTGCGGACCTCGTTGGGCAGCTGGTCGGCGCGCGCACGCACCTCCTGCAGCGCCACCACCTGCGCCCTCGCGCCCGACAACCACGGCAAGAAGCCCTTGCCGTGGGCCGAACGCAGTCCATTCACGTTCCATGAGACGACTCGCACGGAACGCTTATGGCCCGGCCGGGCCGGGTTTTCCAGCCCCTACCGGTTCAGAGACCGGTAGGGGCCGGGGATGCCCGTCAACTACTCCGTGGCGCTGGAGGAGTTCTGGGGCTGACGCGTCGTCCGGAGAATGAAGTCGGACGCATTGTCCTGCGAGTCATACCCGTTGCCAGCCGTCGCATCCGAGCCGTTCTCCATGGTCGCCGCCGTGGAGGAGATGGACGCCTTGCGCTCGAAGCTCCCCGCCGCCGCTGGGATGGTCGGGAAGGCCGTGCCTTCCGGGGCATTGCCAGCGCGGTAGGCGAACGCATCCACGGTGGCCGGGTCATTCACCTCGAGGCCCAGCGCCGACGTACCGATGCGCAGGCTGCCGCCGCCATTGGCGCTGGCCGACATGGAGAAGGCCGTGCCCCAGCTCGCGTCGCCGCTAACTGCGCCCGAGTACTGCGGATGCACCACGAGGTAGAAGCCTCGGGGCTGGATGGTGGCACCGGCCGGCAGCGTGGCCGACAGGTACCTGTCACCCGCCACGCTCTTGTACTGGACCTTCCAGCCGGACAGGTCCACCGCGGTGGCGGTGGGGTTGAACAGCTCGATGAACTCGTCGTTCGCGTTGCCCGCGCCCGCCGGAGCCGCCTCGCTGATGACGACGTGGTCCGCGCCCGTGGGCGCGTCCGTCACGCGAAGCTGCGCCGACACCGACTGGGTGTCCAGCGTGGCCACGACCAGGCCCTCACCGCTGGCGTTGGCCGCGACCAGGTCGAACTTGGCGGACAACGTGTCGGCCCGCACAATCACCTCGGCCGGCACGGCGCCCAGGCTGGCCGGCTGCACCTCCAGGTACACCGTCGTGTCCACCGCCGGAGGCACATCCAGCGTCACCGTGAAGGCGAACGCGGAGCCTCCGGTCACCACGGCGACCTCGGGCGAGAGCTGCGCCAGCGCCGCCGGCTGAGCCGCGGCCAGCACCTGCACCAGGGCATCGCGAGTCACGCCGCCCAGGCTGGCCGTCAGCGTGGCCTTCTGCACGTCCGGATCCTGCGACGCGTCAGCGCTCAGGATGACGACCGCGGAACGCTGGCCCGCGGGGATCATCACCTGCCCACCCTCCACGGTGACAGCGGGGCTGGACGACGCCACCGTCACCACCGTGTCCTGGAGCGCCGGGCCGCTGAGCGTCACCGTCAGCGGCTCCGGGAACGTCGGGCCGCTGGAGCCCGAGCGCACGAACACGCCCGTGGGGGCCAGCGAGGCCAGCGTCGCCTCACCTGTCCCCGCGGGTACCAGGTCCGCGGCGGAGCGCGGCTCGATCTTCGAGTGGTCATTGCGCAGCTCCAGCACGCCGGTGATGGAGAAGAACCGGTCTCCCAGCGCGGGCAGCGAGAACGCGTACAGGTAGTCGTTGATGCGCAGCGAGCCGTTCACCTCGAACTCACCGGTGGGCGCGCTTTCTCCGCCAGCCGGCGCGGGCGCGATGTTCGTCACGTCCACCTGCGACACCCGCACCAGCACGCCTTCCAGCGGAGCGGCGCGCAGGCCGCCCGTGGCGATCTCCGCGGGCGTCACCACCTGCGGAGCCGGCAGCGTGCTGCCCTGGCTGACGATGGTCGCCGTGGGCGTGGCGATCTGCAGCTGACCGAAGTAGTTGGCCACCGTGCCGTTGACGTTCACTCGCACGCCCGCCACCACGTTGCTCGGGGGCGCGGTGCGGGTGAAGACGAAGACGCCGGAGTAGTCCGCGCCCTGGTAGCCCTGATCCAACGGGTTGACCTGGACGAAGTAGCCCGTGCTGCCCACGCCGGTGACGGTGACGTTGGACAGGCCCACGCGCTGGCCCACCCACGCCGAGCCTCCACCCGGAGCCGGCTCCTTCACCTGGTAGATGGACAGCGGGCACGCCGTGTCGCCCGGGTTGGGAGACGCGCAGATGTCACACACGTCGCCGCGTCCGTCGCCATCCGCGTCGGCCTGGTCGGCGTTGGGCACGCCGGGGCAGTTGTCCACGGCGTTGATGACGCCGTCGGCATCCGAGTCGTTCGGGTTGGGCCGCGCGCACAGCGTGGTGTTCGCGTTCAGCGGGCACACGTCGCACGCGTCACCGACGCTGTCGCCGTCCTCGTCCCGCTGGAGCCCCTGGTCCATCGGGCGCACCGGGTTGAAGACCGCCGGGCAGTTGTCCTGCGCATCGGGGATGCCATCGCCGTCCACGTCCGTGCCGGTGGGGTCACCGGAGTAGACGGTGGAGCCCGTCACGGAGGCCGGGTAGCGGGAGTCCGTGGAGGCGCGGCGCGGCTCGCACACCGGCTCGCTCGCCGGCACGGTGCAGGAGAACAGCGGGTAGGCGCCGTTGTTGCTCGAGGTCAGAGAGGCCAGCGACGTGCTGATCTCCGACTGGAGGCACACCGAGCGCTGCGCGCCGCACACGACCAGCGTGTCGCAGCTCGCGCCACCCAGGGCGGTGACCACCGCCGCCTCACCGTAGAGCGGCGTACCGCCGCGCATCGTCAGCACCACGTCCGCGGGCTCCGCCATGATGACGGCGCGGTACGGCGAGTCCACATGGCCGTTGAGCCGGAAGATGGCCACGTCCGCCAGCTTGCCCGGCGCCAGCGCGCCCGTGTTCGTGGCCTGGAACGCGTGGGCCGCGTTGCCAGTCACCATCGCCCACGTCTCCGCGTCGGTCAGCGAGTTGTTGAAGTAATCACTGTCCAACGAGTCCGCGCAGCGCAGCTCACGCAGGATGTTCATGGAGCCGGAGCGCAGCCAGTCGGTGCCCAGCGCGATGTTCACACCCAGGGACTTGTAGAGCGGAACCGCGGCCGTATCGCCATACAGGCCGATGTTGGAGCGCGGCGACCAGACCAGGCTGCTGCCCTTGCCGGAAATCATGGAGATGTCGGCGGCGCGCAACCCGATGCCATGGACGATGGCCGTGCGCTGGCTGAGGATGTCCTGGCCACCAGACTGCTGACCGGAGAGGCAGAGGAACTCGTTGCGCGCGGTGCCTTCGATGCCCTCGGCGATGTGCGGCAGATAGGCCGAGGCGGCCGGAATGTCCGACGGCGTGTCGATGCCCGCGTAGCCACAGCCGCTCGCCACTTCGCGACCGTCGCTGTCGCTCAACGGGAACGTCTGGTAGTTCGCGCCCGAGCCCGCCCCCAGGCCTTCCTGGTTGCTGCCCGTCTCGGAGAGGTTCGGCGCGTCCAGGTTGCGCAGCAACCCCTTGGCGCCACCCGAGCCGGCGATGGACGTGGTGCCCGCGATGACCTGGCGCAGCTCGCCCCAGCGAATCCCATCCGCGTTCGTCGTGCCGCCCGCGGAGATGCGCGTGTGGCCGTTGTTGCCTTCACGCCAGTCGTGGCGGTGCTCGTAGCGCTCTTCCACCGTCGAGCCGGTCGCCACGTAGGGCGCCGCCTGGAACGTGATGTGGTCATGCGAGTTGATGAGACCCGGCGACACCACCGCCTGCGGGCACGTCACGCGAGTGGCCGTGGACGCGCCTGGGGTCTGCGAGCAATCACAGCTCACACACTGGATGATGCCCGCGGAGTCCACGAGCATCTGCCCACCCTGGTAGACCTTGTCCGGCGCCAGGATGATGCCCGTGAACAGTCGCGCGGCGCCGCCCGACTCCACCGAGCAGGACCCCGTCGGAGGAGGCGGCAGGTTCGCCGCCGGGCACATCACCACCGTCTCACCCGAGCCAGCGTCCGTGCCGGCATCGCTCCCCGAACCCGCATCCGGCTCGCCAGTACCGGCGTCCGTCCCCGCATCCGTCTCCACCGGGCCGGCATCCGTGCCCGCGTCCGTCTCCACCGGGCCGGCATCCGTGCCCGCGTCCGTCTCCACTGGGCCGGCATCCGTGCCCGCGTCCGTCTCGACAGGACCGGCGTCCGTGCCCGCGTCCGTCTCCACCGGACCCGCATCCGTCTCCCCGGGGCCTGCGTCGATGCCGGCGTCCGTCTCGACAGGACCGGCGTCCGTCTCCACCTGGCCCGCATCCGTGCCCGCGTCCGTCTCCACCGGGCCAGCGTCCGTACCCGAATCCGTCTCCACCGGGCCAGCGTCCGTACCCGAATCCGTGCCCGCGTCCGTCTCTACGGGACCCGCATCCGGCTCACCGGCATCCGGCTCACCCGCGTCAGGTACCGTGGGACCGGCATCCGTGCCCGCGTCAGGCGTCGGCTGACAGCTTCTTTCACAGCCATCCCCATTGGTGGTGTTGCCGTCGTCACAGCGCTCGCCACTTTCGACGACACCATTTCCACAGACAGGGTTGGAAGGAGGGTCGTCACCATCACAAGCTGAGACGACCAGGAGCAGCGCCGTGAGAGGCGCCAGCAGTTGGCGGAAAGACCAGGACATGTAGGGGACGCTCCGGAGTGGCAGACCTGCGGGGGGCTGAATCCTACAACCGTCATGCATCTTTCAATCAGCAAAATTTCAACAACACCGTAGCAAAATGCAACTCCCGGGGTGCTTTCCACCCCAGCAAAACCCGGGCAATTCCCGTGTTTTCGAGACTCTAAGGGTTGACCATCACATCCCTGTTCCTTTGAAACCTCTCAGACAACCTCCCACTGCGGGCACGAAGTGTCGCGAGTCCGGACGCTTACGCGGAGTGTTTACTTCCCGTCAGCGACGCCCATAGTGAGACATCGGAAACACGGACTGGATGTCTGTGTTTCTTGAGAAGTCTCTCAGAAACACAAAGGTCGCGCTTCACGGCTTAATCATGAAATCGCTCTCAGCGAGGGCGGTTCAGGGGGATGTGTGTCTTCAACCAAGAATCGACAACACCCGAGGGGGAGACCCCTACCCGGAGGCCGGGTCGCGCCCACGCTCGGGCGATCCTTCCTGGCGGCCGCGCTGGTCTCCAGCCTCGCCTGCCAACCGGACGGAACCGACGCGTCCCCGCGGGCCGCTCCAGGCCACCAGCCCATGGCGCCCACGCAGGAGAAGCTGGTGGGCTCCTCGCCACAGGCGGTCGCGGAGCCCACGTGCGCGCGGACGATCTTCGCGGACGTGGTGGCGCTGGACCAGGTCTACACCTACAACCGGCTGGGCTCCTTCAACCCCACGGGCATGATCTACGCCCTCCGTGAGGACGTGGAGGCCATCAGCCCGAGCAAGCCCGCGGGGCCCGGCAACGCGCGGCTGAAGACGAACAAGCGCCCCCGCCCGCTCACCCTGCGCGCCAACGTGGGGGACTGCCTCCACGTGAAGTTCACCAACTGGCTGGCCCCCACCCGCTCGGCGATTCCCAGCGCGGAGGAGTCCCAGCCCGGCCCGAGCAAGGCGGGCGGCTCCACCACGCAGAGCTTCCTGCGCAAGCTCTTGCCGCTCTGGGTGTGGACGCCCTCGTATGACGCAGTCCTCTCGCTCATCAAGGGCGAGGCGGTGGGCGGCCGGTGGTTCTGGCTCGGCGAGGACAAGGAGGCGGACAGCGACCACCGCGACAACTCCCCCGCCACGCGCCACGCCTCCATCCACGTGCAGGGCCTGCAGTACCGGAACATCCTCTCCGACGGCGCCAACGTCGGCTACAACCCCAGCAGCCTCGTGCCCTCCGGAGGCTCGCTCGACTACGAGTGGTACGCCGACCACGAGGGCGTCTTCTTCTTCCACAGCATGGGAGCCTCGTTCGGCGGCGAGGGCGACGGAGGCTCCACCGCGCAGGGCCTCTTCGGCGCCGTCAACGTGGAGCCCGCGGGCAGCAGCTGGTACCGCTCCAAGGTGAGCGCGACCGTGCTCAAGTCCGTCACCACGGGCACCAACCCGGACGGCACGCCGCTCATCCAGTACGAGAAGCTGGATGACGCCAACCGTCCGTACCTGGCCATCCTGGATGCCAATCGGCAGATCCGTCACGGCGACCTGGAGGCCATCATCACCGGCTACAAGGACACGTCGGTGGGCACCCGGACGTCCATCGACCAGGGCCACTTCCGCGAACTCACGGCCATCTACCACGATGAAATCAAGGCGGTTCAGGCCTTCGACGAGCTGGAGTGGAACCCGACGTTCCACAGCGTCCGCGACGGCTTCGGGGTGAACTACGGCGTGGCGGGCCTGGGCGCGGAGCTCATCGCCAACCGCGCGAAGATTGGCCCCACCAAGGACTGCGTCACCTGCGAGTACGAGGAGTTCTTCCTCGAGTCCTGGGCCAATGGCGACCCGGCGATGAACGTGGAGAAGGACGCCTCCGGCAAGGCCGTGGCGGCGCTCTATCCGGACGACCCGACCAACGTGCACCACAGCTACCTGGGCGACCCGGTGCGCATCCGCAACATCCACGCGGGCCCCGCGGAGACCCACGTCTTCCACCTCCACGCCCACCAGTGGAAGTACTCCCCCGGCGCCCAGGACTCCAACTACCTGGACTCGCAGACGGTCAGTCCCGGCTCGGCCTTCACCTACGACATCAACTTCGGAGGCTCCGGCAACCGCAACCTCACCGTGGGCGACTCCATCCACCACTGCCACCTGTATCCGCACTTCGCCCAGGGCATGTGGGCGCTGTGGCGCGTGCATGACGTGTTCGAGGCCGGCACCAAGGACCGCGTGCTGCCCGACGCGGAGATCAAGAACGGCACCCCCAACCCGGCCGTCATCCCCATCCCCAGCCGGGCCATGCCGCCCATGCCCACGTATGTCGCCACCACGGTGAGCACACCGTCGGGCCCGATGACGCGGCCCGCGTTCCCCGGCTACCCCTTCTACATCCCGGGCATGCCCGGCCGCCGGACGCCCCAGGCGCCCCTGGACCTGGAGTTCGACGGCGGTCTGCCGCGCCACATCGTCACCAACGCGGTGGGCCCGGTGGCCTATGGCAACTCGGGGCGCTTCGACGTGGACCCGACGGCGCTCAACATCAAGCTGCTGCCCCAGGCCGGCACCCCGACGGAGAAGGCCGCCATGGCCTTCCACTCCGGCGACTTCCCCAGCTCCATCGGCGCCACCGCGCCCTCCATCGTGCCGCTCCACAACGACCCCGTCTTCGCGGAGACGGTGAGGTACTACCCCGGCTACACCGCGCTGGGCGGCACCGGGAAGTTCCTCGTCAACGGCCGGCCCCCCGTCGCAGGCGCGCCCTTCGCGGACCCGTGTCCGGCGCGCACGACGAAGCGCAACTACCGCGCGACCTATCTCCAAATCGCCATGCAGCGGGTGAACCGGGCCGGCTGGCATGACCCGCAGGCGCGACTGATGGTGCTCAACGAGGACGTGCCGGCGACCCAGGACGGCAAGCGGCCTCCAGAGCCCTTCTTCTTCCGCGCCGAGTCGGGCGAGTGCATCAACTTCTACGCCACCAACCTCATCCCCGCGCACCTGGCACCGGATGACTTCCAGATCTACACGCCCACGGACATCATCGGTCAGCACATCCACCTGGTGAAGTTCGACGTGACGGCGGCGGACGGCGCCGGCAACGGCTGGAACTACGAGGACGGCACGCTGTCCTCGGACACGGTGGCGCACCGCATCCACCTGGCCAACGCGGCGGGCGGCGCCTTCGTGGCGGATGGCAACGTGGGAGAGACGGGCGCGCGCGTGTACCTCACCGCGCCCGCGTCGCACCCGCGCATCCCCCGCGCGCCGGGCACCGCGCAGACCAGCGTGCAGCGCTGGTGGGCGGACCCGCTGCTCAGCGACTCGGGCAAGGAGCACCCACTGGAGACCGTGTTCACCCACGACCACTTCGGCCCGTCGTCCCATCAGCAGCACGGCTTCTACGGCGCGTTGATCGTCGAACCGAAGGGCTCCAAGTGGAGAGACCCTCGCACGGGCATCTTCTACGGCTCGCGCGTGGCGGACGGTGGCCCGACGAGCTGGAGCGCGGACATCATCACCGCGAACCCGGCCAACAGCTTCCGCGAGTTCGCCATCGCCTTCGCGGACTACGTGCCCCTCTACGACGAGTGCGGCAAGCCGGTGAACCCGCCCAACTACAAGGAGGAGAAGCTGCCGTGGGCGGTCGGCTTCGAGTCCACACCCATGCCGGAGGCCATCAGCGCCGCCGACCCGGGCGGGATGACCATCAACTACCACAACGAGCCCATCCCCCACCGCATCTCCACGCGCCTCAGTTGCAGCGATCGGGTGCAGCGCAGCGGGACGCGCGGAGACATGGCCAACGTCTTCCGCTCGGACATCCACGGCGACCCGTACACGCCGGTGATGTACGGCAACCCGGGCGACAACATCCGCATCCGCCTCATCCAGGGCTCACAGGAGGAGCAGCACTCCTTCACCCTCCACGGCAACAAGTGGCTCAAGGAGCTGTACGACCCGGACAGCGGCTTCTACAACGCGCAGCCCATCGGCATCTCGGAGAAGTTCGAGTTCAACCTGACCGGCGGCCTGCCGCAGATCATCGGCCCGTACGAGACGGCGGACTACATGTACATGAGCGCTTCCACGGGCGACCTGTGGAACGGCATGTGGGGCATCCTCCGAACGACGAAGAACCGGCTGCGCAACACCCGCACCCTGGCGGACGTGGCCCTGCTGGCCGCGGACGAGAACCCGAAGCTCCAGTCTGTCGCCACCCGGGGCGCGGCGAACGGGGAGGTGCAGCCCTACCCGCCGTTCACCCTGCTGGACCTGCCCGACGAGGCGGGCCTGGAGGTGTTGGATCCGGAGAAGGAGCGCGACTCCGTGGAGGACTCCTACGAGGTGGACGAGACGGGCAAGCCGGTGAAGCAGCGCACCGTCGAGCACCTCATGGCGGACCGCGAGGGGATGATGCGAATCGACAAGGACCTGGTGCTCCAGTACGAGGCGCTCCAGTGGTTCGGCATCAAGCCCATCAAGACGGACTCGTGTCCGAAGGGCTCGCCGGTGCGGCTGTACCGGGTCTCCGCCATCGACGCGAAGAACCACATCGCCGGCAAGCGGCTCGTCTACAACGACGCGCACAAGATCTACGACCCGGACGCCATCATCTTCGCGCAGGACGCGCACCTGGCCGGGCTGAAGGCCGGCACGCGCAAGCCGGAGCCGCTCATCCTCAGGGCCCGCGCGGGTGAGTGCATCCAGGTCATCCTGACCAATCGGCTGCCATCCACCACCCTGCCGAAGTCGTACGTCTGGGCGCACCACTCGGCCATCACTCCGCGCTTCAACGTCAACCAGGTGCGGATGTCGAACCACGTGTCGCTGCATCCGCAGCTCGTCAACTACGACGTCAACGTGGACGACGGCGCCAACGTGGGCCTCAACGCGGTGCAGACGGTTCCGCCCGGCGGCACGCGCGCGTACCGGTGGTTCGCCGGTGAGTTCAAGAGCTCGCCGTTCGGCACCCCGTTCCCCTGGGGCCGCAGGACGCCCATGGAGTTCGGCATCGTCAACCTGCGCAACATGGCGGACGTGGTGAACCACGGCATGCACGGCGCCATCGGTGCGCTCGTCATCGAGCCCGCTGACGCAGCATGGACGGCCGACCCCGGCACCGAGGCCCAGGCCTACGTCTCGTACACCCGGGCCGACGGCAAGCCGGAGACGTTCCGCGAGTTCGTCGCCCTCTTCCAGGACGACCTGGGCCTGCACAGTGATGACTCCACCTTCTGGGACACGGATGGCCTGGAGAGCGGCACGGCGCTGCGCAACACGGCGGGAATCGACGACTCGCAGGACACCGGACAGAAGGGCTTCAACTATCGCACCGAGCCCCTGTGGGCCCGCCTGGGCGTGCCGCCCCAGACGGACATGGAGACGCTCAACGATTACGACCTGCGCGACATCTTGAGCTTCACCGCGCATGGCGACCCGGCCACGCCCGTGTTCGAGGTCAAGGTGAACGACCCGGTGCGCTGGCGCTTCGGCCATCCCTCCGGTCACTCACGGCAGCACGCCATCTCCATGCATGGCGCGGAGTGGCGCCGCAATCCATGGCTCGCGGGCAGCCAGTCGCGCGTCATGGGCCCCAACGCCACGTCACCCATCATCTCCACCCAGGGCGGAGCGTCGGTGATGCAGTCGTACACGATGATCCCCGAGTACGGCGCGGGCGGTGCCTCCAGCGTCAAGGGCGACTACCTCTACCGGGACCACGCCAGCTTCCTGTGGAGCGCTGGCGGCCTGTGGGGCGTGTACCGGGTGAAGTAGCGGTTGCTCGCTGTTGGTTCCGGGCGACGCGGTCCACCGCTGACCGCGTCGCCCCCCTTCTCTCTCTTCGGTGTCCCTGGAAGTCCCCGCACCATGCGCAAGAGCCTTGTCTTCACCACCCTCGGCCTGCTGTCCGTGGGCGCACTCAGCGCCGCCGGATGGAATCTCCGCGTTCGAGCACAGCCGGACGTCCCCGCGGCCGCGCCGCCCCTCCCCGCCCCGGAACCCGTCTTGGCCGAGCGCGAGGGTGTCTCGGTGCGGTTCGATTTATCGCTGACCCCTCGTCCCCGGGAGGCCGCGGCCGGCGCGCCGCTCCAGGGCACCGCGCGCTTCGTCCTCCAGGACGCGAAGTCCCACGCACCGCTCCAGGGCCGGCGTGTGCTCGGCTGGATGTCGCTGCGGGAGAAGGGCGCCGCGCCCCTGGACGACGCGGCCTGCACGGCGCGCGTGAAGACCTATCTGGGCGGGCTGCTCTCCGCGCGCGCGGACGTGGACCTGAACGCCTACTGGTTCCTCACCCTCAACCATGACCACACGGTGTCGGTCATCAACCCGCAGATCGCCTTCGAACGCACCAAGCTGCACAGCCTCGTGTCCGTGGGCGGAGAGGCGGCCGACTGGGCGATGTTGAACGACCGCTCCGCGCTCTACGTGACGGTGGCCTCCGGCAACAGCGTGTCCGTGGTGGACATGGAGCGCTTCCTCGCGACGCGGACGGTGCGCGTGGGACAGCAGCCGGGCCGCATCGCGGTGGCGCCGGATGGCCGCACCGCGTGGGTGAGCAACGATGGGGACGGCACCGTGAGCGTCCTCGACACCGCGGCCCACGCGGAGGTGGAGACCCTGCGCGTGGGCGCGGGCCGCCACGAGTTCGCCTTCTCCGACGAGGGCCGCACCGCCTGGGTCACCAGCACCGAGGCGGACGTGCTGACCGCCGTGGACGTGGCCTCGCGCGAGGTGCTGGGCACCGTGAAGGTGGGCGTGGGCGCGGGTGACGTGGCCTGGAGCCCCGTGGCTCGAGCCCTCTTCGTGGTCCAGCCCCGCTCCAGCGAGGTGCTGGTGGTGGACCCCGAGAAGCGCGAGGTGTCGCGGCGCATCGCCGTGAAGGCCGGGCCGGGCGCGCTGCGGTTCGACCGCTCCGCCCGCTGGGCCTTCCTGCTGTACCCGGAAGCGGGCGCGGTGGACGTCCTCGACGCCGCGCGCAGCCAGGTGGCCCACGCGCTCACCGGCTTCTCCGCGCCGGACTCCGTCGTGTTCACCGAGTCCTTCGGGTACGTGCGCAACACCACCAGCGGGCGCGTGTCCCTGGTGGACCTGAACACGTTGGAGGGCACCGGCACGCCCTCCGTGGTGAACGTCACCATGGGACAGCGCGCGCCCGAGGAGTCTCGTGGGTTGGGCCGCTCGGACCCCATCGCCGCGCTGCCCGAAGGCAACGGCGTCATCGTCGCCGGCACCGCGGACCGGGCCCTCTTCCTCTACCAGGAGGGAATGATGGCGCCGCGAGGCACCCACCTGAACTACGGCCGTGAGCCTCGCGCCGTGCGAGTCCTGGACCGCTCACTGCGCGAGGTGGAGGCAGGCGTCTACTCCGCCACGGCCACGGTGCGGGAGAACGGCACCTACGACGTGCAGCTGCTCCTGGACAACCCCCGCGCCATCGTCTGCATGCAGTGGCAGGTGGGCGGCATTCCCGAGGACGCGGCGCTCGCGAAGAAGCTCCCGCTGACCCTCACTCCCGCGTTCGACCCCGAGACACTGCTCACCGCCGGCACCACCACGCCGCTGCGCTTCAAGCTGGAGCCCACCCCGGGCATGACGGGCATGCCCCCGGTACAGCCCGAGGAGATTCGCGTCCTCCTGTTCAAGACGCCCGGCACCTGGCAGTGGCGCACGGAGCCCCGGCGCACCGCCGACGGCGGCTTCGAGGTGGACTTCACCCCGCCGACACCGGGCCAGTACAAGCTCGTGGTGGGCGTCGAGAGTCGGAGCATCGACCTGGGCCGGCTGCCTCACTTCACCTTTGGCGTTGTCGAGGCTCCCGCCGCGACGACCGCGTCCGCTTCCGAGGTCCACCGATGATACCGCGCCTGGTGTCTCCCCTGAAAATCAGCAGCCTCGCGCTGGCCCTGGTGTGGGCCCCTCTCGTGCTCGCGCAGGAGGTCGCGGTGCCGACGCACAAGGCCGCTTCCTCGGCCTCGTCGCTGGACGTGGAGGTACCCGACGTGGCGCTGGTGGACCAGACGGGCCGCGAGGTGAAGCTGTGGACGGACCTGGTCCGCGGCCACACGGTGGCCATCAACTTCATCTTCACGCGATGCAAGACCATCTGCTCGCCGATGACGGCGACGGTGGCACGGGTGCAGAAGGAGCTGGGCCCGCGGAGCAACGTGCGCTTCATCTCCATCACGCTGGACGTGGCCAACGACACGCCCGAGCGCATGGCCAGGTTCGCCGAGCCCTTCAAGCCAGGTCCCGGCTGGTCCTTCCTCACGGGCGAACCGGCGAAGGTGAAGGAGGCGCTGGTGGCGCTCGGCGGCTATGTGCCGGACAAGGAGGCGCACCGTCCCACCGTCCTGGTGGGCAACGCGGTGTCGAACACGTGGACGCGTGTGGACGGGCTCGGCAGCCCGAGCGCCATCCTCTCCGCCATCCGTGAAGTCCAGGCCGCCTCCGCCGGCCCCACGGAGTTGGGGCCCCAGGCCCGTGACGCCGCAGCCCAGGACGCCGCAGCCGCGAAGTACTTCACCAACACGGAGCTGGTGGACCAGCACGGCAAGACGCACCGCTTCTACGAGGACCTGGTGCGTGGCCGGAAGGTGCTCATCAACTTCGCCTTCACCGCGTGCAAGGGCGCGTGCTCGCCCATCACGAAGCACCTGACGCAGGTGCAGGAGAAGCTCGGCGGGCGCGTGGGCAAGGACATCACGATGATCACCCTCTCGGTGGATCCCGCCAACGACACGCCGAAGAGCCTGGGCACCTTCACGAAGAAGCTCGGCGTCCAACCCGGCTGGTACTTCCTCACGGGCGCGAGGGAGAACATCACCCTCGTGCTCAAGAAGCTGGGGGGCTACGTCGATGACCCGGACGCGCACAACACCACGCTGCTCATCGGCGATTCGGCCACGGGGATGTGGGTGAAGTCTCCGGCGATGGCCCGCGTGGAGAACATCGTCTACGCCGTCGAGCACTTGAACGACCCGAGGTAGCGGCATGCCGACGACGTATGACGGCCCCCGCGCACTCGGAGTCTCGCGAGGGGCGCGTGACGCAAGGTGGGTCCTCGCGGTCCTGGCATCGGTATGGCTGGGATGCAAACAGCCGGTCCCGGCTCCGGCACCCGTGGACCCGCTGGCAGCGAAGCGAGGGCGAAGCCTCTTCCAGCGCGGACAGAGCGTCCGCGGAGCGCCTCTCATGGGCTTCCTCGCGCCCGAGCGCGTGGAGCTGAGTGGTGAGGTGGCCGCATGCGCCCGTTGTCATGGACCTTCGGGTCGTGGCAGTCGCGAAGGCGGCGTGGAGGTGCCCGACATCACACCCGGCGCCCTCGGACATTCGCGCACGCGGGCGGTGGGCGAGGTCGAGGACCGTGCCCGCCCCGCGTACTCGCGTGCCACGTTGCTGCGTGCCATCACCGAGGGCCGCTCCGCGAGTGGACGCGAGCTGGGGATGACCATGCCTCGCTACGTGCTGGATGATGCGGAGCGAGAAGAGCTGCTCGCGTACCTGGTTCAGCTTGGTGAGCATCCAGACCCGGGAGTCTCCCCCACTACGCTCACGGTGGGCGCGGCGCTGCCCCTCACGGGAAGGCTGGGGCCGCTGGGACAGGAGGCGGCAGCCGTGGTGCGCGCGGTGTTCGCGGACGTGAACGCCAGTGGTGGCATCTTCCGAAGGAAGCTGGAGCTGGTCGTCGAAGACGACGCCGCGCTCCATGAACCACGCAGCGTGACGCGTTCGAACGCTGAGACCACCACGGGGTTGCTGGCACGTGAGAACCCGACCCGGGTGGAGACAGAAGGTCCCCAGCGTGTCACCCCGGACGCCACCACGCGGCTACTGGACCGAGGCGTACTCGCGCTCGTGGCCAGCATGCGCCGGGGTCCACTTCCTTCCGACACGAGGCTCGCCGCGGAAGGTGCGCCCCTCGTGCTGCCACTGGCCTTGACCGGAGGAACCTCCGAGGAGGACAGCCCGGTGTTCTTCCTGTACCCGGATGAGCCCTCACTCGCGCGGCTGGCGGTGCAGTCCCTCGCGAGCACACGCGAGTCCGAGCTGCGACGAAAGCCCCTCGTCATCGTCCACACCGGAGGAGAAGCGGGACAGGCCTGGGCACAGGCCGTGCGCGCCGAGACGACACGTCGGGAGTTCCTCTCCCCTGTGGAGCTGACACTCCCGGATGGGACTCTCCCAGTGGAGCGCTGGGCCTCCGCGCCTCCGCCCGCCGTGTTGTACGCGGGAACCCCCGAGGGGCTGGCCACCTTGCTGCGCGCTCTGGAGGCCAGTGCCCCCACGGTGCGAGTCCTCGCGCCCGCGAGTCTCGCCATCCCCGAGGTGGTAGGCGCATCGACAGCGCGAATCCACTTCCTCTACCCCGCGGGACTCGGAGAACGCGCCCCCGAGCTGAAGGACTTCGTCGCGTTCATGAAGCGCCACGGCCTGGCTCCAGGGAACTCCTCGTTTCAATTCGGCGCCTACGCCGCCGCACGTGTGCTGGTGGAAGCCCTCACCCGTACGGGCGCGGAGGTCACTCGCGCCAGCCTGACGCAACAGTTGGAAGCCCTGCGCGACTTCGACACCGGCGTCTCCCCTCCCGTCACCTTCGGCGTCAATCGCCGCGTGGGCATCCAGGGAGGACAGCTCGCTGCGTTGGACCCCACCACGAACCAGCTCGTCGCCGCGTCCGACTGGATACCGCTGACACCCTAGCGACGGGTGTGCGGGCATCCGGCCCATGTCCCCGCCTGGTGCACATCGAGGAGCACCCGCGGCCCCTCACGCCGCCGCATGCAGCGCTACCGGCACCTCGATGACCATCTCCGTCCCGGAGTCCCTCGGCTCCGGAGCGACGTAGGCGCGGCCACCGTGTTGCTCCGCCACTTCGCGGACGATGGCCAGCCCCAGGCCCGTGCCTGACGTGTGCACGTCATCCAGCACGCGATGGAAGGGCTCGAACACGGCCTCGCGCTCGGCCCTAGGGATGCCCGGTCCCAGGTCCGCCACGCGCACCTGATAGCGCCCCCCCTCCCGCATCAGCCGCACGTGAATCTCTCCTCCCTCCGGCGAGAACTTCAGGGCATTGGAGAGCAGGTTGTCCACGGCCTGCCGCAGGCCCCCCGCATCGAAGCTCGCTTCGGCGGGACCGGGCGCATCCAATCGAATCAGCATCCCCCGCCGCTCGGCTTCCGCACGGGCGCCCTCCACCGCCTGCATGACGAGCTGAGACAGGTCTCCCCGCTTCCGGTCCCACGCCCCCCGCCCCGCCACCGCGAGGTCCAGGAGGTTGCCCGCGAGCACCGCCAACCGGTCCACCTCTCGCCGCGAGTCGAGCATGCTGGCGCGCAGCTCCTCCGGCGTCCTCTCTCTCCGCAGCGCCAGGTCCATGCTGGTGCGCATCAGCGTGAGCGGAGTGCGAAGCTCATGCGCCGCGCCCGCGATGAGTCGCTCCTGCGTCTCGCGCGCGCCGCGCAGCCGCTCCGTCGCTTCCGCCAGCACCGCTCGCAACTGGCCAATCTCGTCCCGCTCCTGGTCCTCCACGGGAGCACGAGAGAAGTCGCCTTCACGCAACTGGCCCAGGTGCCGGGTGATGGCCGCCAGCCTTCGCGCCAACGTCCTCGCCTGTGTCGTCTGCAGTACCAACAACGCCAGCCCCAGCATCGCCGACAGCGAGAAGGCCATCCGGTAGTACGTCACCACCGAGCCATCCACCTGCCCCAGCGACGCCGACAACCGCAGCGCATAGCGCTCACCGTGCGGAGAGCGCACATTCACGCGCACCTCACGCCACCGCTCTCCATCCGGGGCGACTTGCGTCACCAGCTGGGGCTCGCCCCCGGGCGCCCCTGGAACGAGTCGCTCCTCCAGCCCCGTCACACCCGCTGGACCTTGCGGATACCTCACCACGAGCGTTCCATCCGGCCCGTAGAGATAGCCATGGGGCGCGAAGGGCCGCACCTGGTCGAGCAACGGAGACACCGCCATGTGCAGGTGGACCTTCTGCCCGGGACCATCGAAGAGGCTTACGCTCTCCACCGCCGCCTGCGCCAGCAGCGCACGGTCCAACGAGCGCTCCAGGTCATAGCGGAAGAGCTGTCCCGCCAGCCCCAGCGCGACGAGCATCGCCAGCGCGGGGACCAGGGCCCCCAGCAACCAGAGGCGCCGCGTGAGTGTCACGAGGCTTCGTCCGTCGTGGACACCGTCAGCTTGTAGCCTACGCCGCGCACGGAGCGGATGGTGACGTCGGAGGCCTGCAAGCGCTCCAGCTTCGCGCGCAGATAGCCCACGTACACATCCAGCACATTGCCATGCCCCTCGAAGTCCGGACCCCAGGCCTGGGTCATCAACCGGGCGCGCACCTGCGCTTCACCCGGGTGTTTCGCCAGCGCGGAGAAGAGCGCGAACTCCCGGGCCGTCAGCGGCTCCTCGCGTCCACCCCGGCACAGCACCCGGCGGCGAGGGTCCATCACCACGCCGCCCAGTCGCACGGGGCCATCTTCTGATTCACCCCGCCGAGCCAACGCCTCCAACCGCGCCAGCAGCTCCTCGAAGTCGAAGGGCTTCACCAGGTAATCGTCCGCGCCCGAGCGCAGCCCCATCACCTTCTCCGGCGTGGTGCCACGCGCGGTGAGCATCAGCACCGGCGTGCGAACCCCCACGCTCCTCCAGTGCTTGAGCAGGGTGACGCCATCGACCTCCGGGAGCGCCCAGTCCAGGACGATGACTTCGTATCCATCCCGGGTGCCGAGCTCCAACGCCTCGCGTCCTCGGGTGCAGACCTCGACAGTGTGGCCCTCCTCCGTCAATCCCCGCTGGAGCAGGGCCACCATCTTCTCTTCGTCCTCGACGAGCAAAAGTCTCAAGTACACGCCCCCCTGCGTGCCCAGCTTTTCACGCCCCGTGGGCGCGTTGCCAGTGCCATCCAGGTGACGGTCGCGCCCTGGGGCTCACGACGGAGAGGAGGGCCGTGACTCGCGAGACGACGGGGACGCGTCGGGCCGCATCCCATGTTCGACGAGGAAGGAGCGCACGGCGTCGGAGATCTCCGTCCCCGCTTCCAGCAGCCCCGCGTGGCCCGCGTCATCCACCTGCATCCAGTGGGCATGCGGCAGTGCATCGCGCATGCGGATCATCTCCCGCAGGGGCACCAGGGTATCGTCGCGCGCGGCGATGATGAGCGTGGGTATCTTCACGGAGGGCAGCACGTCCCACGCGTGGCCTTCCGCCAGCCCGCGCAGGGTGTACCAGTAGGCTCGCGGACTCATCGTTCGCAGCGCCCGCAGGAATTCACTGATGTCGTCCCGAGGCGCGCGAGGCCGCAAGGCCCCCACCGCGCGCGCCAGGGGATAGGCGAAGCGGCTGCCCAGCACCGCGCGCACCACCGGGGTGGCCAGCGGAACCGCGGGGGTCGCCATCCGGAAGACCTCGCGGACGGTGGACAGGGCGGCACGCGCGGCCAGTCGCGGGTCTCCCGAGCCCGGAGCCCCAGGTGTGCCGGCGATGAGCGTCATCGCGGGCACCAGGTCCGGCCGTCGCCGATACAGCTCCAGCAGGACGCGCACGCCCATGGAGAAGGCCACCTGGTGCGGAGGCCGGCCGTCTCCGCGAGCCATCACCTCCTCTGTGATTCGCTCCAGGTCTCCCACGTGCACGGAGACGTCGTAGTCGCCGCCGCGCGACTCCTCGCTGCCACCGTGCCCCCGGTAGTTCCAGTGCACCACCCGGTGGTCCTGCTCCAGGCTGGTGACGATGTGCCGCCAGAAGTTCTCCGACGTGCCAATGCCGTTGCTCAGCAACACCGTGGCACGCGACCTCAGGACGCCTTCCGAGGCCTGCTCGTGCAGGTCACCGAAATGGGTGTGCCAGGCCACCCGGGTCCCATCCGGAGCGACGACGTAACGCGTGGTGCGACGATAGGGCATGCCCCTTCACCATGGTGCGGGGACGGCGGGCGCGCAAGCGGTCCGTCCCCGCGTCCGCGGTGCGGAACACCGTCCCGTGACACTCCCACCCATGGAGCGTCCGGGGTATGAGGGCGCCATGCTTCGTGAGGATGCGGAGGACGTCGATATCGAGAGGGCGCTCGCGCACTACGCCGAGCACGGCTATGCCCGGCTGGGTCGAGTCCTGGACGAGTCGGGACTGGAGGCCCTGCGCGAGCGTGCGGACGACCTCATGCTCGGCCGGGTGACCTACCCCGGCATGTTCTTCCAGCCAGATGCGTCCACCGGTCGATACGAGGATGCCCCCCTGGGCCTGGGCTGGCAGGGCCCCTCGCTGGACTACCGCAAGCTGGAGAAGCTGGAGAAGGACCCGCGCTTCCTCGCGTGGATGGAGAACCCGCTGTTCGAGCGCGTCGTCCGCGCGCGCATCCCCGGCGATATCGTCCTCTATCGCGCCATCCTCTTTCACAAGGGTCAGGCCGGCGGCAGCAACCTGCCCTGGCACCAGGATGGCGGTCGGCTGTGGGGCCTCACCCGAGAGCCGGAGCTCCAGCTCTGGACGGCCCTGGATGACGCCCCCGAGGACGGCGGCTGTCTGGAAGTGGTGCCCGGCAGCCACCAGACCGGACTGGTGACGGAGCTCGGCGGAGTCATTCCTCCGGACGCCGTGGCCGCCCGGGACGCGGAGCGCCGCGCCCTGCCCCTCCCCGCGCTCGCGGGCGAGGTCATCCTCATCCACAACCACCTGTGGCACCGCTCCGGCAGAGGCCGCCCCGGCCTGCGCCGCCGCGCCTTCTCCGCCTGCTACATGAGCGCGGACACCCGTTGTTTGCGCAAGAAGAAGGCCCCGCGCGTCTTCCCGCCCATGTTCCGTCACCAGGCCCCGTGACGGCGCGGGCCGCGCGACGGCTCAGCCCACCAGGTGCAGGCGGGGCGTCGGTGACGTGAGCTCCCGCGCCCGCTGGCCCACGGGCAGCGATACCCGGAAGATGCTGCCCCGGCCCACCTCGCTCTCCACCGAGATGTCCCCGCCGAAGCCGGTGACGATGCCGTGGCAGATGGACAGGCCCAGGCCGGTGCCCTCACCCACGGGCTTGGTGGTGAAGAACGGGTCGAAGATGCGCGCGCACACCTCCGGCGTCATGCCCACGCCGGTGTCGTGCACCTCGACGATGACCCGATCTCCCAACGGACGCAGGATGACGCGCACCTCGTTGTGCTCCGGCTTGCCTTCGGGAATGGATTGCGCGGCGTTGATGAGCAGGTTGAGGAACACCTGCCCGAAGCGCCCCTCGTTGCCCTCCACCGAAGGCACGTCGCGGTAGTCGCGGATGATCTGCGCGCGCATCTTCAGCTCGCCGCGCGCCATGGTGATGGCGGACTCCAGCACCGCCTGGAGGTTGACGGCGGTGGCCACCTCGTCGTCCCCGCGCGAGAAGGTCCTCAAGTCGCGGACGATCTGCCGCACCCGGTGCGCGCCATCCACCGCCTCGCGCAGCACCTCCTCCATCTCGGACGTGCGCCCCAGCGGCAGCTCGCGCGCCACGGACTGGAGCTCCACGGACAGGAAGGACAGGTTGGAGAGCACGAAGGCGAGCGGGTTGTTGATTTCGTGCGCCACCCCCGCCGCCAGCGTGCCCACCGCCGCCAGCCGGTCCGACACCACGAGCTGCGCCTGCATCGCCTTGCGGTCCGTCACGTCCAGCGCCACGCCACCCAGGAGCCTGCGCCCCGAGTGCTCCTTCACGATGAAGCGATACGTGAGCCAGAACCGCTCGGACCCGTCCGGCGAGGGCACCATGCCTTCCGTCGCGCTGGGCTGCCCCGACTCGAGCACCGCCTGGTCCTCGCGGCGCACATGCTCCGCCGACGCGGGCGGCATCAGGTTCATGTCATCCAGGCGATCCAGGCTCGCGGTCTCCGACAGGCCGAAGAAGCGACGGTACGGCTCGTTCACCCAGATGCGGCGGCCCTGCTCGTCCTTCATGTAGGCCACCGCCGGACTGTGATTCATGAAGGCCGCGAACAGCGCCTGCGACTCCTGCAGGGCCGCGAGCGCCGCGGCGCGCTCCTCCATCAAGGCATGACGCGCCTCGGCCTCGGCCGCGTTGCCCATGGCCGCGCCCAACAGACCCGCCATCAACTCCAGCGTGCGCACGTCCCGGTCATCGAAGGCGTTCGGATGACGGGAGATGAGGTTCAACGCGCCCACCGGCCGTGCCTCGCGCCACAGCGGGACACACACCATGGAGCGAGCGCCCACCTGTCGCGTGGCGCGCACGTTGACGCGCACGTCGTCCTCGGTGTCGTCGGTGCGCATCACCTCGCCACGCAGCAGGCTGGTGCCGGTGAGGCTCCCCTCCACCGGGAGGCGGAAGCCCATATGCGCCAACAGACTGCCCGTGGCCACGCGGTACTGCGCGTACCCATCCTCCAGCAGGGCCACCGCCGCGCCGTCCGCACCGCAGAGCTCACGCGCGCGCTCGCACAAGAGGCGCATCACCCCGGACAGGTCCAGCCCCGCCAGCGCCACGTCCGCCTGCGTCTGGATGATGGAGGCCAGCCGCTCCATCTCACCGCGCGCCGCCGCCTCCGTGCTCTGGTGGTGTCGGCGCTTCGCCGCGCGACGCTCCAGCAGGTGCCTGCGCGCGCGCACCTCCACCGAAGAGACGGGCACGACGAGCAGCTCGTCCACGCCCGCCGCCAGCAGGGGCGCCAGGACCTCCTCCGTCGCGGAGCGGGACACGCCCAGCACCAGGGGCTCCTCGGGCCGCGCCCGCGCTCGCAGCGCGTCCAGCCAGCGCGCGTCCTCCGCGAGCGACTCGGCCTCGACGATGAGCACGTCCACCCGGCCGTGCACCAGCTCCGCGCCGGCCTCCGAGGCGTCCGCGCGAACGAGCACCTCCTGCCCCTGGCGCTGAAGCTCCTCCGCCACGGGGTGCCTCGGGTCAGCGCTGATGCACAGGTACTTCATCCGTTCCTTCCCGCCGCGGCGAAGGTCCCTGGCCGTCTTTGGAATGTTACAGTCTAGCAGCAGGCTGAATCCACCGCGCCGGTCCAGAGTGAGGGGCCGACCCAACCCAGGACGTCTCAGCAGAAGAGAGGCCGTGAGTGTCGGGCAGTCCAGGAGTCGTCGTCGCCGAGCAACCCCACTACCTGCCCTGGGTGGATTTCTACGAGCAGGTGGCGCGCGCGGGCACGATGTTGGTGCTCGACAATGTGCAATGGCTGCGGCGTGGTTGGCAACGCAGGACGCGTGTGGCCTTGCCAGCGAATGTGCCCACACCTCCGCCCACCGAGCCGGGCTTCCAATGGCTGTCCATTCCGCTGGAGGACCCACACCGCGACACGCTCATCGGCGAGCTGGCCGTGGACACCCGACAGCCCTGGGCACGCAAGCACCTGAGCAGGCTGGTGACGCTGTATGGGCAAAGGCCCCATTTCGCCACCCAGGTACTTCCGTTGCTGGAGCCCTTCTACGACAGTGTGGCACGTGAAGCCGGGCCGGGCTCGCTGCTGCGGGTGCTCCTGGGGAGCACCGCGCTCTTCCACGAAGCGCTGGGGCTGAAGCCAGACATCCTCCTGGCGTCCACGCTGGAGCGCCAGGGCGACGAGAAGTCCGCGCGACTGGTGGAGTACTGCCGGCAACTGAAGGCCCACACGTACTACTCCGGGCTGGGCTCCTCGCTGTACCTCCAGGTGAGCCTGTTCCGGGACGCGGACGTGCGCGTGTTGTGGCAGCGCTTCCGGCACCCGCCCTACGCGCAGGGACGCGAGGGGAGATTCGTGCAGGGCCTGTCGATTGTCGACGTGCTGTCCAACGTCCCGGTGGAGGAGGTGCGCCGGTGGTTGGAGCCCTCGCCGTGGGGCCCCTTCGCACCGGCGCCGACCGGAAGCTGACGGCTCAGGTCGCGGAGGCCGCGGTGGTCCCCGAGGGCTTGTCGAAGCGCACGAAGTAGCTGCGCACGGCGGCGTCCAGCAAGGCGGGGTCCAGCTTCGGCTCCTGTCCCAGGTAGTGGGACATGTCGATGACCTGGTCCAGGAGGTCTCGAGGCTGGCAGGCCGCGAAGGGGCGTTCCGTCGGCCGGTAGTGCGAGTCGATGAGGTAGTCGATGGCGTTGGCGTTGTAGGCCACGCCCCGCTTGCGGCACATGATTTCGAAGATCTGGTGGAACTGCTCTTCGTCCGGCCGTTGCACCTCCAGCTTGTAGCGGACGCGGCGCAGGAAGGCGTCGTCCACGAGGGCGCTGGGGTCCAGGTTGGTGGAGAAGGCGGCGAACACGTCGAAGGGCACCTGCAGCTTCTTGCCCGTGTGCAGGGTGAGCATGTCGATGTCGCTCTCCAGCGGGACGATCCACCGGTTGAGCAGATCTTTCGGCGACACCTTCTGCCGGCCGAAGTCGTCGATGAGGAGCATCCCGTTGCTGGCCTTCATCTGGAACGGGGCCTCGTAGTACTTCACCTCCGGCGAGTAGACGAGGTCGAGCATGTCCAGCGTCAGCTCACCGCCCACGACGACGAGCGGCCGACGGCAGCGCACCCAGCGCCGGTCATACGAGGCGCCCCCTTCATCCTCCACGGGCTTGTGGATGTTGGCGTCGAAGACCTTCACGACGAAGTCGTCGATGAGGATGGCGTGGGGGATGAAGATGTCCCCCTCGAAGCAGTTCACCATGCCCTGGCAGATGGCTGTCTTGCCATTGCCGGGGGGGCCGTAGAAGAAGATGGCGCGGCCGGAGTTCATCGCCGGGCCGATGCCGTCGTAGATGTAGTCGCGGATGACCAGGTCGCCGAACTTGTCCTGCATCCGCGCGCGGGTGATGCGATTGCCGCGCACCGTCTGCTTCTTCACCGCCGCGACGTACTCCTGGAAGGAGACGGGCGCGGGGCCGTTGTAACGGTTGCGGTCGGTGATCTGCCGCAGCATGTCCGTCACGAAGGTCGTCAGCTGGTAGATCATCGTGGACTTGCCGACACCGGACGCACCGCCGCCTCGGATGTCCACGTACTTCTGGCGGCGCAGGCCCTCGATGATGTCGTCGATGACGGACGAGGGGAGCTGGATACGGCTGGCCAGGTCCATGCCGCGCATCTCACCGGCGAAGAAGAGCGCCTTGAGGATGAGCTCCTCCACGAAGGTCGCCGTGAGGCCGGTCTCCTCCAGGGTGCGAGGCTGGCTGGGCCAGAAGCGCTCCTGGGACCCCGCGTTCGGGTCCAACGCTCGCCGGGAGCTGGTGCCAGGGGTGCGCCGCTCGGGGCCCGCATAGGACGCTGGAGGCGGAATGGTCCGCCGTTCCTGTCCGCTGGGGGGCGGCGCCGCGGGGGCTGCGGCCTGGGGGCGACGCTCGGCGCCGGGCGCGGCGGGAGGGCGGCGCTCCTGGTTGGAGACGATGACGGACGGCAGCGGGCCGGACTGCAGGGGCGAGCGGGGCGCCGCGGGAGGCCCGGGTCGGCGTTCGGTGGGGTACTCCGGCTCCTCGGACTGCGGGGCGGAGGGACGTTGGGGGGCCGCGGGCCGGCGCTCGGGGAGCGAGGGGGCGGAGCCCGTCATCCCGGGGCGGGGACGCGGGGGGGAGCTGAGCACCGGGTTGGGTGTATCTGGGACGGAAGGCGTCTCGGTGGGAGTAGCGCTGCGGCTCGAATCGTCGCTCGGCCCGCCGGCCGGGGACGGCCTCCTGAACAGGGTCATTCGGTGCTCGCTCCAGGGTGTTCAGCGCGGAGCCTACTCTAAATACCCGGTATCAACGAGGCAGCTGGGCGTCGGTGGCGTCGGCCATGATGCGCCCGCCTCCGTCCAGGAGGCGGCCCGAACCCCCTTGCGGTCGACACCAGCGGGCCTGACTCTCACCCTGGAGCCACACCCTTGAACCGACTCATGTCCCTCCTCGTGGTCCCCCTGCTGCTGCTCGGCGGCGGCGCGGCGGCGCAGACCCCGCCCGTCATCACCTTCGGCGCCAACTGGTCGCTTGCCCAGTCGCAGACGCTGCTCGCCGGTGGACAGGTCCAGGTGGCGTATGACGCCAGCCGCCTGCCGCAGTGCCGCGCCACCCTGCCCGACGGCAGCCCGGGCTGGAGCCTCACCGGCCACTACCGCCTCGACGGCGGGGCGGAGAGCAGCTTCGACGTCGCGGGCCAGCCCACCGCGGGCGCGCCGCCGGTGCTCTCCCTGCCCGCCGCGGGCACGCTGGAGCTGTGGTTCCGCGTCTCCAGCGCGGGCTGCGAGCAGTACGACTCCAATTACGGCTCGAACTTCCGCTTCACCGTGCGCCCCGCCGGCACCGCCCACGTCCCGACCCTGGTCTTCCAGGAGGGCTGGGTGGAGTACCCCGTGGGAACCGTGAAGGCGGGGCAGACGTTCGTGGTGGATTACGACATCGACCGGCTGCCCGAGTGCCGCCTGCTCTACAACGGCGCGCCCACCTGGGAGGTCTGGGTCCACTACCGCTTCGACAACGGCGTCACCGGCGACCTGAGCGTCACGCAGGTCTCGGGCTACTCGCGTTACGGCGTCCCCGTCACCCTCACCGCGCCCGCCGGGGCTCGCTCCGTCGCGCTCTGGTTCGAGAACTGGGACCGGGGCTACTGCCGCCGCTGGGACTCGAACTACGGCCAGAACTACCGCTTCGTCGTGCAGCCCTAATCCGGCGCGCTCCCGCCTCGCCGGCAAGCACCACCTCCCCGGCGGGGCGGGCCTCCGCCCATGACAATCATTGGCATCCGTGGAGACAGGCCGTCCCGCGGATGTCTTATTTTGTATCAACACTGTGAGTCACGAGGATTCGGCCCGTACGCGGGGGGCGGTATCCGCCGTGAGAGTCGTTGCTTTCCAGAGGGAGACCCCCTTTACTGCGCGCCCTTTCAATCAGCGAAAAACACCCAGACTCCCATGTCCAATCAGACCGAGAAGGCGCTGTCCGAGCATCTCAAGCCGCTGGTGAAGTCCGTGGCACGCAAGGTCGTCCACCGGCTGGCGCCCTGGATGGAGACCCCGGAGACCTCCAGTGCCCCTCCTCCTCCCGCGCCCCAGGCCGCGCCGGACCTCACCAGTGCCGTGTGGACCCTGCCGGATCGCCCCTTGCGAAACGCGCTCCCTCCCGTGGCCGAGCTCTTGCGCACGCACCACGCCGGGCAGCCCCTCCATGACGTCATCCGGGGCCTCTTCGGCGCGGACGACGGGACGCTCCAGACCCGGCTGCTCCAAGCGCTCTCGGAGGAGCAGCTCCGCGCCTATGTCGCGTCGGACACCGCTCCCGTGCCGCGCACCGAGGACCGCGCCGAGTATTTCGGCGAGCAGCATGTCAGCTACTGGCTCAACGGCCTGAGCGACTACCTCTTCCTGAAGGGGCTGCTGAAGTCCTCGGGCATCGACCCGGAGTCGCACTTCCGCTTCCTCGACTTCGCCTGCTCGTCGGGCCGGGTGCTGCGTCACTTCATCGCCCATTCGCCCAAGGCGGAGGTCTTCGGCACGGACATCTATTCCAACGCCGTCCGGTGGATGAACAAGTTCCTGCCCCCGCGCGGCTTCTACTTCCAGAACAGCGTCGTCCCGACGCTGCCCATCCCCGACGCATCCATCGACCTGGTCTTCTGTGGCTCGGTCTTCACCCACATGGATGAGTTCGAGGAGTCCTGGCTGCTGGAGTTCCGCCGCGTCCTCAGGCCGGGAGGCATCGCGTTCATCTCCCTGCACACGGAGCGGACCTGGGAGGGCATGAGGAACCCCGAGCATCCCATCCGCAAGCACCTCACGAACCATCCGTACCGGTGCTTGGAGTCAGAGACGAACCCCGTGCCCTCCGCGTGGTTCGATCAGCCGATGCCCGCCGAGCGCCTGGTGCTGCGCTACATGCCCTCGCCCTTCCACAACATGCACACGTTCTATACGACCGAGTACATCCGGGAGAAATGGGGGCGGTTCTTCGAGGTTCGCGAGTTCCTCCAGCACGCCCACGGCACCTATCAGGACGGCGTCGTGCTGGTCCGGCGCGCCTAGGACTGTCGAATCCGGCGCCCGCCTGAAGCGGCGGGCGCCGAGTCGCACGGCTCAGGTCAGCTGCAGACCCTTCTCGATCTCCGCCAGGCGGAAGCGCGCCATGGCCAGGTTCGAGGTGGCGCGGCTCAGGGCCACGTAGAAGAACAGTCCCTCGCGCGCCGCCAGCGGGCGGATGACGTGGTACTGCTCGCCCAGGGTGATGAGGATGTCCTCGATGCGGTCCTTGATACCCAGCACGGTCATCGCCTTGAGCTTGGCGCGGACGACCTCGGTGTTGGCCGCGGCGGCCGTCTCGATGTTGAACGTCGCGGTGCCACCCTGGCTGCCCAGACACATTCCGCTCTTCGCATCCACCAGACAGGCCGCGAAGGCCCCTTCGATCTTCAGCGTCTCTTCCAGGGACTGCTTCACGTTCGGCATGACTTCTCTTTCGGCTGGGGGGTGGGTGGAGAGTTGTTCGACGGGAAGGGTCAGCTCCTCCAGGCTGAACGTCAGCTGACTGGAGTAGGTGCGCGGCTGGGGAACGAAGAGCGCCTGGGCGTCCTGGAGTGACAGCAAGACCTGCAGGTGGTTCGCCATGTGGCCACGAAGCACGTCCCGGAGCATGTCGCGGGGAACCAGCCCCCACGCCACCAGCACCTCACAGAAGTTGCCCCCGTTCTTGCGGCACTCCGTCATGACCTGCTCGACGTCGTCTCGGCTGACCAGCTGCCGCTGGATCAGCACCGACGAGAAGTTCTGGACCCCGGGCCCGTTCAGGACCGCCCAGGCCACCTTCTGCTCCACGATGAAGATGCGGCCGGAGACGGTGGACGACTTCACCACCACCTCACCGCCCGTCTCGCTCTCCAACGCTTCGTGAAGCACGGAGCGAAGGACGGGGCGTACAACCTGGGTCACCGTTCGGGATGCTCGTTCCATGGAGTGGGTCCGGGACGCACCAGGTGTGCTGATTTTCATATCCAATTCCAGGCAACTATATCCAGCGCCCCCGAAATATCGCAACCCGGCTGCAATATTCGCGGATACCACGTGAGCTGGGTTCAAGCGGCCCCAGCCCGAACAGCCCTGACCCATCGCAGAGATCCACGCGGATGGGAAGGAGAAATCCCACGATGTCTCATACTTCCAGTGAGGGTGTGAGAGCCGGCGAGGGCTGAGCGCGAGGTGCTCGGCTGGTGGATCATGCTCCGGCTCAATGGGGCGGTCAGCTGACCTGCTTGCCCGAAGCCCAAGGACTGGAAGGGATCATGAAAAAGTTACTGCTCGGTGAGCGTGCGGTGAGTCGTCGTGTTCCGAGACCGAGGACGTCACGCCGTTCTTCCTCATGGAGTGCACGTCCTGTTGAGCGTCGTGGGAAAGACAGCCCACCTTGCACCTGTGTCTGGGTGAGTGCACCAACACCAACACCAACACCAACACGCGCATCTGCGGCTGCTGAGGCCCCATCCGCCAGGAAGTGGGCATCCCGGCCCTCATGTCCGGGATGCCCACCCACTCTCACGGGGTGCGGCGAGGCCTGACTTCACTCAGCCACGGGGGTCTGCCGTTCCTCCAGGGACTCGAGCAACGAGTTGGGCGTGGAGTCGAAGGGCACGACCACGGTGGTGCCATTCACATCACAGATGGACCCGGGGCCCGCATCATCCGCGGGGTCCGGACCGGGCCCGGTCGCCGCGCCCCAGTAGTTGCGTGCCGCGTCGATGGGGCCGCCCATGTCATTCACGAGGCCGCAATTGGGCGCCGCCGGGAAGGAGCCCCCCACGCTCTCACCCAGGTTTCCAAAGAAATTGCTGCTACGCACCTTGAGCTGCGCGCCAAACCGCACCCACATTCCGGCGCCCCGGTTTCCAATGGCCTCGTTGTCCTCGAACTCGAAGTCCGAGGTCCCCGAGAAGAGGACGAGGTAGAAGCCGATACCCCTGTTGCCAATGGCCTTGTTCCCCTCGTACGTGCCCTTCTGCCCGCCCACCGCGAAGCCGTGGCCGAACACCTCGTCATTGCCGTTGTTCGTGGCGAGGTTCTCCTTCACGGTGTGCCCCTCCGTGTCCGAGCCAAGAGAGAACCCCATCCCATTGCCCGTGGAGACATTGTCCCTGACCGTGTGGTTGTCCCCCCGGATGGCGAATCCCGCGTCCCGGTTGCCCTGCGCGATGTTCCCAATCACCCGAACGTCGCGCCCGCCCAGGACATCCAGCCCAATCCCATCATCATCCGTGACCTTCCCGGCCCCCGTGAGGGTAAACCCCTTCCCATAGTCGCCGAAGGAGACGTTGCTCGCGGTGATGTTGACGACATCCAGCACGGCCCCGGCGGCGGCGAGCACCGTGACTTGCGCGCCCCCCGTCGACTCGACCTTGAGCCGCTTGTTGATCAGGATCATGCAGCGACACCCCGTCTGCACTTCGGCCGCTTCGTCACCGGGGTCGCTGAAGTCTCCGTCGGCGTTCAAGTCCCCGTAGCGGCCGGGGTGGACGAGGATGCGATCTCCATCGCGAGCATGGGCGATGGCCCGACTGATGGAGCGACAGGGGTTCGCCTTCGCGCCACACGTCGCGCTGTCCAACGCGTTGTTGGCGACGTGGAGCGTCCTCGTCGGCTCCGCCATGGATGGCGAAGGCAACCACAGGGTCCCCACCACGGTGACCATTCCGAGCATCTGCCTGAACATGCCAACCTCCTGCCCACTTCCCGCCATGGGCCAACAAGCGCCATTGAATGGCGCGAAGGATGATGGAGTCGCCTGGGACCTTTGTGCAGTGAGGCCCTGGGCTCGGAGTCGGCTCCCCGACAGGTCCTCTCAGGTGCGGGACAGGGATTGGACGAACTTCGTCTTCACGTTCGTCACCTTTCCCGAGCGCTCCAACACGCCCTGCCCCACGATGAACAGGGCGCCGTGGATCTCCTTGCGGCACCGCTCATACACATCCGGAGGCACCACCAGGTTCGCAATCCCTGTCTCGTCCTCCAGCGAGATGAAGCACATCCCCCTCGCCGTCGGAGGCCGCTGTCGGCAGATCATCATCCCGCCCACGGACACCGTCCGCCCGGAGGACACCTGCTTCAGCCCCTCCGCCGTCACCGCCCCCAGCTTCCTCAGCGTGGGCCGCAGCAGCTCCAGCGGGTGCTTCTCCAACGACAGCCCCACCGTGTCGTAGTCCGCGCAGACGCGGGCAAACACATCCATCGACGGCAGCTCCACCTCCGTGCCGTCCATCGACATCCCGAAGAACAGGTCATCCGAGTCCAGCGGCCCCAGCGCCTGGATATCCCACAGCGCCTTGCGGCGTGAGCCACAGAGCGACCCCAGGGCCCCCGCCAGCGCCAGGCGCGTCAGCTCGTGCCGGGGAATCCGAGCCCGGCGCGCCAGGCTCCCCACGTCCGTGTAGCCCTCCCCTCGCCCCGCCTCCACCCGCCGCCCCGCGGACTCCCCCAGCCCCTTCACCATCCGCAACCCCAGCCGCAGCGCCTTCCCCCCGTCCTCCAGCGTGCAGTCCCACCGAGAGCACCGCACGTCCACCGGCCGCACCTCCACGCCGTGCCGCTGCACGTCCGCCACCAGCGTGTG
The DNA here is from genome assembly GCF_013336715.1 of Myxococcus sp. CA056. Taxonomy (NCBI): domain Bacteria; kingdom Pseudomonadati; phylum Myxococcota; class Myxococcia; order Myxococcales; family Myxococcaceae; genus Myxococcus; species Myxococcus sp. CA056. The sequence goes on along the minus strand of NZ_JABUMT010000016.1, from coordinate 140,251 downwards.
CGGCGCGTAGAAGCCCATGGGCTGCGAGTTCAGCAACGCCGTCGTGAAGGCCGCCGGGTAATGACACTTCAGCCAGCTGGACGCATACGCAATCAACGCGAAGCTCGCCGAGTGACTCTCCGGAAAGCCGTAGTGCGCGAAGCCCCGGAAGTTGTCGAACCACTCCTCCGCCTGCACCCGCGAGTACCCTCGCGACAGACACCCCTCCACGAAGCGTCCCCGGTACTGCAACAGCATCGACTCCGCGCGCTTGTGGCTCAGCACCCGCCGCAGCCCATCCGCCTCCTCCGCGGAGAAGCCCGCCGCCACCATCGCCAGCTTCATCGCCTGCTCCTGGAAGAGCGGCACCCCCAGCGTCTTGCCCAATATCTCCCGCACCGCCTCGCTCGGGTACACCACCGTCTCCTCGCCGTTCCTCCTGCGCAGGAACGGGTGCACCATCTTCCCGACAATCGGCCCCGGGCGGATGAGGGCAATCTCCACAACCAGGTCGTAGAACGTCCTCGGCTTCAGCCTCGGCAGCATGTTCATCTGCGCCCGGCTCTCGATCTGGAACACCCCCACCGTGTCCGCTTCGCACAACATGTCGTAGACCTTCGGGTCCTCCGCCGGAATCGTCGCCAGCGACAGCTCCCGCCCGTGGTGCTCTCGAATCAGCGCGAAGCACTTCGACAGCGCCGTCAACATCCCCAGCGCCAGCAGGTCCACCTTCAACAGTCCAATCGAGTTGATGTCATCCTTCTCCCACTGGATGACCGTCCGCCCCGCCATGGCCGCGTTCTCCACCGGCACCAGCTCCGTCAGCGGCTCTCGCGTCATCACGAACCCGCCCACGTGGATGGACAGATGTCTGGGAAAGCCCTCCAGCTCCGCCGCCAGGGACAACGTCCGCTGCACCCGCCGGTCGAACGCGGACAGCCCCGCCTCCAGCAGGACCTCCGGCGTCACCTCGAACCCGTGCGCCGCGGAGACCTTCGACAGCCGGTCCACCTGGTCCAATGACAACCCCATCGCCTTCCCCGCCTCCCGCAGCGCCAGCCGCCCGCGATAGCAGATGACCTCGCACACCATCCCCGCCCGGTGGCGCCCGTGCTTCTCATACACGTACTGGAGCACCTCCTCGCGCCGCTCGTGCTCGAAGTCCACGTCGATGTCCGGCGGCTCCTTGCGCGCCATGCTCAGGAAACGCTCGAACAACAAGCCCATCCGCACCGGGTCGATGGCGGTGATCTGCAGCGCGTAGCAGACCGCCGAGTTCGCCGCGCTCCCTCGCCCCTGACACAGAATCCCCTGCCGCCGCGCGAAGCCGACGATGTCCCACAGCGAGAGGAAGTACCCCGCGAAGTCCAGCGCGGCGATCAACCGCAGCTCGTGCTCTATCTGCTTCACCACCTCCGGCGGCACACCCGCCGGGTAGCGCACCCCGAGCCCCTCGTACGTCAACACCCTCAGGTGCTCGTCCGCCGTCCGCCCTCCTGGCAGGTCCTCCTCCGGGAAGCGGTAGCGCAGGTCATCCAGCGACGCCCGACACCGCGACGCCAGCTCCACCGTCCGCGCCAGCGCCTCCGGCCGGTCCGCGAACAGCCGCGCCATCTCCCCGGGCCCCTTCAGCGTCCGCTCCCCGTTGGGCCACAGCCGCGTCCCCGCCTGGTCCACCGTCGTCCCGTGCCGCACCGCGCTCAGCACGTCCTGGAGCGGCTGACGTCTCCGGTGGTGCGTGTGCACGTCGTTGTGCACCACCAGCGGCACCCCCAGCTCCCGCGCCAGCACCTCCGCTCGCGCCTCCCGGGCCGAGTCCCCCGCCGACAACGTCCGGCACAGCCCGACATGGAAGCGCTCCGGGAACGCCTCCGCCAACGGCGCCACCCGCTCCAGCGCCGCCGGCTCCGGCAACAACGCGAGCAGCCCGCTGGAGCGCTCCGCCAGCGCCCGCCACGGCAGCCCCGCCTCCCCCTTGGGGTGCGTCATCCGACTGCGCGACACCAGCGCGCACAGGTTCGAGTAGCCCCCCGAGTCCGCCGCGTACACCACCACCGGAGGCCCGTCCTCGAGCGTCAGCTCGGCCCCGAGGATGAGCCGCAGGCCGTGCTCCTTCGCCGCGAGGTGGGCCTTCACCGCCCCGTACAACCCATCCGCGTCCGTCAGCGCCAGCGCACTCAGCCCCAGCCGCGAGGCGGTGAGCACCAGCTCCTCCGGATGCGAGGCACCGCGCAGAAACGAGAAGTTGGAGCGACAGACGAGCTCGGCGTAGTCCACACCCGATCAAGACACTGACCAGCCGTTCAGGCGCTAGGTCGGATCTTCGTTCAGCGACCGAGAGACTCGCCGGGTTGAGGCACGCCGCACGCGCCCCGACGCACCACGTCCTCTTCGGGCCTCCAGGGCCTCGTTCCGCGACTCCGGCGCCTCCCGTCCGCCACCCGCCGCCGCGCCACGACGTTTCCAGACAGCCCTTGGGCCGAGCCCCTCGTCCAAACCCAGACATGTCATCTCCGAGCCTCGCCCCCCTGTCCGCGCAGCAACGCTCAACTCCTGAGAATCACTGTCACGCGAGTCCCCGGTGCCTACCGTCGCTGTCCGCCCGGCGCCGCCCTCTCCCGGAAAGGCGCCCGTTGCCACGGACGGCATCGGCCCATGTCGCCACGACACCTCTCGACGAGGAGGACTCATGTCCCTGCACGGCCTCAACCGCTTCGCCCTTCCCTTCACCCTGGTCCTCGCGTCCGCCCTGCTCTTCCCGGCACTCGGGCTCGTCGGCGAGACGCAGGCCGCTTCTCGCAAGAGCGCCCCCTGTGGGGTGAATCGCGAGCTGTATCTGGGCACCTACAAGGGCCGCGTGTTCAAGGAATGGCAGACACCGCTCACCGATGAGCAGCTCAAGGACCCGTTGACCCGCATGGCCAATGACGCCCTGCTCAAGAACAACTACACGCTGACGGTCCGCTTCCAGCGCGACGCGCGGGGCACCTATCAGGCGGAGACGCTGGTGCAGTTCGACAGCCTCACCCCCGACACCGTCGGCCCCAGCCACAAGGACACCAGCAGCTACCTGCTCAACCTGGACCGGGAGCCCGCCAAGGTGGAGTTCGTCGTGACGCGGCGCCCCGCGAAGACCTACGCCACCCGCCCCCAGGAGCCACCCCGCACCGGAGGCATCGAGAAGACCACCTCGCGGCCCAAGCCCACCTCCCACACCCTCGTCTTCAAGGAGACCCTCGCCCTGGACGCCCTGGACTGCGACAGCGGCGGCGTCCCCCAGCGCCTGCTCTTCACCCGGACCATCGGCGGCCAGCAGCCCATCGTCGAGACGCGGGAGCTGTTCCGTACGAAGTAGGCGCGCCCAAGCCCCCTCACGGGGCCCCATGAAGGCGTTCAGTCCTTTCGTCCCCGCCCGCCCGCGTTTGACAGGACGGGGAACCGACTGACAAAGAGATCTTCATGGACCTGACCCCCGCCGCCTGGCAGCTCTGGATCGTCGCCGCCCTCGCCTGCGGTGGGCTGGAAATCAAGCTGTCCGGCTTCGGGCTCGTGTGGTTCGCGGTGGGGGCGCTCGTCTCCTCGCTCGCCGCGGGCCTCGGGCTGACCTTCTTCCTCCAACTGGCGCTCTTCGCCACCGTCTCCATCGGCCTGTTCGCCGCCTCGCGCACCCTGTTCAAAAACGTTTTCATGCGGAACGCTTCGCACTTGAAGACGGGCGTCGAGGCCATGGTGGGGCAGGAGGCGGTGGTGATGGAGTCCATTGAAGGCCCCCACGGGGGCACGGTGCGCATCAACGGCGAGCTGTGGACGGCCCGCTCGCTGTCCGGCGCCATCCCCCAGGGGGAACTCGTCACCGTGGAGCAGGTCGAGGGACTCAAGCTTTGGGTGCGCCGCCCTTCGGCGACGTTGTCGGTTCCCGAGGCGGAACAGAAACAGGAGAAAGTCTGATGGACGCGCTGACCTTTGTAATCCTTGCCGCTCTCGTGGGGCTCGCGGGCTTCGTGCTGTACACCTGCGTCCGCATCGTTCCCCAGGCCAAGGTCATGGTGGTGGAGCGGCTGGGCAAGTTCCATGGCGTCGCCACCAGCGGCCTCAACCTCCTCATCCCTTTCCTCGACAGCCCCCGCCCCATCGAGATGCGCACGGGCAACCGCTACATGCGCAGCACCATGGTGGACCTGCGCGAGCAGGTCATGGGCTTCGAGACGGTGCAGGTCATCACCCACGACAACGTCAACATGGAGGTCGGCTCGGTCATCTACTACCAGATCGTCGACGCCGCGAAGGCGCTGTACCAGGTGGAGAACCTGGCGCTGGCGATTGAACAGCTCACGATGACGAACCTGCGCAACGTCATGGGCAGCCTGACGTTGGACCAGACGCTCACCAGCCGCGAGACGGTGAACACCCGGCTGCGCATGGTGCTGGACGAGGCCACGGAGAAGTGGGGCGTGAAGGTGACGCGCGTGGAGCTGCGCGAAATCGAGCCGCCCCAGGCCATCAAGTCCGCCATGGCCAAGCAGATGACCGCCGAGCGTGAGCGCCGCGCCGAAGTGACGAAGGCCGAGGGCGACAAGGCCGCCGCCATCCTTCAGGCCGAAGGCCAGAAGATCTCCCGCATCCTCCAGGCCGAGGGCGAGCGTGACGCGGAGGTCGCCCGCGCCGAGGGCCACAAGCGCGCCACCATGCTGGAGGCCGAAGGCAAGGCCGAGGCCACGCGCCTCACCTTCGAGGCCATCCACAGCGGCCACGCCACCCCGGAGGTGCTCGCGCTGCGCTACATGGAGACCCTCCAGGAGATTGGCAAGGGTGACAACAAGATGTTCATCCCCTACGAGGCCACAGCCACCCTGGGTGCCATCTCCGTCATCAAGGACGTCTTCTTCGCCAAGGACGACGCGGCCAGACGCCCCGCGCCCCAGGCCCCGGGGACGCGTCCCGCGCCCACCGCCGCCTCCCTGAGCGCCCAGAGCATCGCCCGGAGCAACGTCATCGCGGAGCCCGCCACCCTCACCGGCGCCAGCGCTCCGCAGGCGCGTCGTCCCCGTCCTCCCTCCGAGCAGGACGAGTAGACCGCTGTCCGGAATCCGTCTTGCTCGCCGTCCAGGCTGGCCGGCGAGCGAGACGGGGTTGCATTCCGCCCCGGCGCGCGTCATAGATTTTGGCGCACGCATCCACCGGAGGGCCTGACACCCCCTCCCTACGCGAGGTCGACGTACCCTTGAAGCTGAGCCGCTGAGTCCCAGGTCTTTTGGCCTCACCGCGCAGGGCCGCCCTTTGGGCTGGCTCGCGCCTGGATTCAGGAGTTCGCTTCATGTCTTCCCTTCGCGCGCATCGCGTGTCGTTCGCCTATTCCGACGCTGTCGCCGTCCTCTCTGAAGTCGACTTCCACCTGGCGTCCGGCTGGACGGGGCTCGTGGGCGCCAATGGCGCCGGCAAGTCCACCCTGCTCCGGCTCCTCTCGGGGGAGCTTGCGCCCACCGAGGGGCACATCCAGTCCGAGCCCCCCTCGCCCACCCTGCGGCTGTGCCGCCAGGAAGTGGAGGCGCTGACGCCGGACATCACCGCCTTCGCCGAGTCATGGGACTCGCTCGCGCGCAGGCTGCACGGGCAACTGGGGCTGGACGTCTCCGCGCTGGAGCGCTGGTCCACGCTGTCCCCGGGCGAGCGCAAGCGGTGGCAGGTGGGCGCGGCGCTGGCCGCCGAGCCGCACGTGCTGCTGCTCGACGAGCCCACCAACCACCTGGACGCGGAGGCGCGGACGTGGCTCGTCTCGGCGCTGAAGCGCTTCAAGGGCGTGGGCGTCGTCGTGTCACATGACCGGCCGCTGCTGGAGACGCTCACCACCGCCACGCTGCGCGTCCATGGCGGCGATGCGCGGCTGTGGCCCGGGGCCTACTCCGCGGCGAAGCAGCACTGGGAGGCCGAGCGCGAGGCGGAGGTGGGCGTCTATCAACAGGCCCGCGCGGAGCAGCGGCGCGCGGCGCGACTGCTCGACCAGGCCCGACGCGAGCAACAGTCCGCCGACGCGGCCCGGAGCACACGCAAGCGGCTGAAGGACAAGAACGACAACGACGCGCGCTCCATGGGCGCGTCCGTCGTGGCGGGCTGGGCGGAGAATCACGCGGGCCGCCGCGTGGGCATCCAGCGTCGCGAGCTGGAGCGCGCCACCGAGGCCGTGGGTGAGTTCACCGCGGACAAGACCGTGGGTCGCTCCGTCTTCGTCGACTACGTGCGCTCGCCCAACCCGTGGCTCTTCACCCTCGACGTGCCGGAGCTGCGCGCCGGGGACGTGCCGCTGCTGGGGCCCGTGAATCTGTCCGTCGGCCGCGAGGCGCGCGTGCGCATCGAGGGTCCCAACGGCGCGGGCAAGAGCACCCTGGTGCGCGCGCTGCTGGAGCGCGCTCGCGTGCCCATGGAGCGCGTGCTGTATCTGCCGCAGGACGTGGGCGCGGAGGATGCGCGGACCACGCTCGACGAGGTGCGCGCCCTGCCTCCCGAGGAGAAGGGGCGCGTGCTGTCCCTGGTGGCCGCGCTCGGCGTGGACCCCGAGCGGCTGCTGGGCTCGGAGCAACCTTCACCGGGAGAGGTGCGCAAGCTGCTCATCGCTCGGGGACTGGGACAGCACGCCTGGGCGCTGGTGCTCGACGAGCCCACCAATCACCTGGACCTGCCCTCCATCGAGCGACTGGAGGCGGCCCTGCGTGAGTATCCCGGCGCGCTGCTGCTGGTGACGCACGACACCGCGTTCGCTCGCGCGTGCACCTCCGAGGCCTGGCGCGTGGAGCATGGCCGGGTGGAGGTGACGGCCGGGTGAGGCCGGGCGGGAGCGCGACTCCAGCGCGATGATGCGACCCGTCCCCCTGGACTGTCGCGGGACTGGCTCACGTCCTGAACTGGGGGTGCTCCCGCTCCCACGCCTCCAGTTGCGCGAGCCCCTCTTCCACGGAGACGCGAGGACGGAAGCCCGTCTCGCGCTCCAGCGCGGAGGGGTCCGCCCACGTGCCGTCCATCTCCCCTGGCTGGGCTGGCAGTGGGCGCAGCACGGCCCGCGTCCCCACGTGTCGCTCCAGGACGGCCACGAAGTCGCGGAGCGAGACGGGCTCGCCGCGGCCCACGTTGAGCAGTCGATACGGCGGTGTACTGGAGGGCGGGCGGTCCAGCACGCGCAGCACCGCCTCCGCCACGTCGTCCACGTGGGTGAAGTCGCGCCGCATGCGGCCCTCGCCGTAGAGGTCGATGGGACGCCCCTCGCGCAGGGCGCGAAGGAAGCGCAACGGCGCCATGTCCGGACGCCCCCAGGGACCGTACACGGTGAAGAAGCGCAGCCCGCTGGTGGGCAGCGCGTGCAGGTGGCCGTACGTGTGGGCCAGCAGCTCTCCGGCGCGTTTGGTCGCGGAGTAGACATTCAGCGGGTGGTCGGCCGAGGCGCTCTCCGCGAAAGGGGGCGGCGTGTCAGCGCCGTACACGGAGCTGGAGGAGGCGTAGACGAGGTGCTCCACCTGCGCGGCATGTGACTGCTCGAGGACGTGGAGGAACCCCGTCACGTTCGCGTCCAGATAGGACCGCGCGGAGGCGCTCGCCGTCCGGACGCCGACCCTCGCCGCCAGATGCACGACCCGCTCGGGGCGCTCTTGCTGAAAGATTCTCGCGAGCGCGGCGGCATCGGTGATGTCGACCGGATGACAGGTGAAGTGCTCGGCGCCGGGAGTGGTGCGAAGTCGGGCCAGGCGGGCCTGCTTGAGTGGCACATCTCCGGAGGGGTCCAGGTTGTCCACGCCGAGGACGGTGTCCCCTCGCGCCAGCAGTCGCGCGCTGACGTGGTGACCGATGAAGCCCGCCGCTCCCGTGACGAGTACCCGCATGCAGGGCGCACGCTCCCATGCCCTCTTGGGGGATGCCACGTTCACGGTGTGACGGACTCCCTCGCCGAGCGTCCAGGAGGGCTCGACAGCCTGCTTCCCGTGGCCCCTGCTTGGACGTAGGGTGGGCGACATGGTGTCCGTGAACCAGCTCCGACCCTTCGCCGAAGCCTCGCTCGAAGCCTTCCGGGCCGCGTCAGGCCCGGTGGCGCTCATCCAGCAGCCCGTGGACCCGGTGTTCCGAAGCGTCGCCCAGCAGCTGACGGGGGCGCGCACGGTGGGCATGGCGCATCGCTCGCGCATGACGGAGCGGCTGCTCGCCATGCTTCGCGACTTCGACAACCTGGAGGTGCACTTCCTCAACCCCAAGGTGGATGGCGAGGAGCTCACCGTCGGCCGCTCGGAGTGTGACCTGGTGGTGCCGGACCCGTCTGTCTCCCAGCACCACGCCACGCTGCGGTGGAATGCGGCGACGGGCGGCTTCCTCGTGCGCGATGCGCAGTCGATGAATGGCACGTGGATCAACGGCGCGCCCCTGGGGTTTCGGGCGCAGGTGACGCTCAACGACGGCGACACGCTGGCGTTCGGCGACGCGCAGTTCCTCTACCTGCGCGCGGAGACGGTGCACGAGCACCTGCGACTGGCGAGCCCTCGGCCGAAGCCCTGAGGGCGTGGAGGCTCAGGGCACTTCCTTGACGGCCTGGATGACGGCCTTGCGCAGATAGGAGCTGTAGTCCGTCTGCGACTGGTACAGGCCAATCATCGCGACGGTGCGGCTCTCCTTGCGCCAGATCAACTGGCCGTCGGGAGAGACGACGCCGGCCTCCAGCACCACGTCGGCGCGGCCCATGGTCTGGACGGCGGAGACGTCGACCCAGGACAGCACGACGACGACGGCGGCCTCCGCGTCGTTCTCACGGATGACGGACACGACTTCGTCCGTGGAGGGCGAAGGCGCCGCGGAGATGCGCGTCCCGGCGACCTCGAAGCCCCGCTCTCGGAGGACGGCTTCCGTCGAACCGGAGAGGACGGTGCGAGGGTTGCCCTCACCCATCAGGTCCTCGCGGTAGGACGCCGAGGGCAGTGAGTCCACCCGCGAGCCGACGACCACGACGACCTTGCGGATGGCCCCCGCGGGACGGACCTGCGGCGCGGCGCATGCGGTGACAAGCAGGGACAGCAGGAGGAGAGCGGAGACGCGCATGGGGGCCCTGGGGGAAAAGGTGGTCGCTCTGCATAACCACCCGAGGCGGCGGTGGGCAAACCGGTGAAGCTGGGGGCGGCGGCGTGCTATCCACAGACTATGCGCGCATTGCATGTTTTCTGCGTCGTCCTGCTCGCCACCGGATGGCAGGGCTGCGCGACATCGGCTGCGTCAGCGGTCCCCTTCTGGGAAGACGCGCAGGGAGAGTGCTCCGAGCCGCATGAGGATGTCTGCCTCGCTCCCCTCTGCGAAGAGGACACGTGCGCCTTCTTCCGCTGCGAGCACATGCTCGACGAACTGACGTTGGCGCGCTTTCCACCCGCGCGTCCTCCCGCGGCATCCGCTGCGCCCGGAGGAGGTCCTCGCAGAAACTGGGGAAGCGGGCTGAAAACACCTGGAGGCCATGAGCCCGTCTTCGTCATCCCCTGGCATGGGAGTCCTCGTCCCACACCGCCGAGATTTCAGCTCCCTCCGGGCCGCTTCGAGAAGCACCACATCTTCCCGCAGGCCGAAGACCTGGCGTTATGGTTCCGCAGCAGAGGACTCAACATCCACGACTACACGCTCCCTCTTCCACGGGACGTCCACCAACGGATTCACCGAGGCGGAGACCGTGGAGGCGCCTGGAACAAGGCATGGCGTGAGTATCAGAGACAGAATCCCTTCCCCTCCAAGGAAGAAATTTTCAAACATGCAGGGGAACTCATCTACCGCTTCCAACTCCTGGGCGGTCCCGTCAAGCCCTACTACACCCATCTGGAATAACCACGTCCTGGACAGATGACTCGATTCTTCGAACTGGGTGAGGACAGTGCAGAGACCTCTCGATACCGAGGCGACTTCAACGCCGCGCACAAGTGGTCGCTGCCTGGAGTCGAGTGCTCCGACTGTGGCGCGACCTGGGGTGGCTCGGGACATAACTACCCTTGCGTGGACCTCTCATCGCTGCCGGAACAGGCCCGTTTCGTGAGGCCATGGCCTACGTCCGTGCCCGAGTACCAACGCCTGCGTACGCTCGCGAGCCCCCTGGCCCCCCCAGGAGCGGAGCTTCCACCAGGAACGGCGTTCGGCCCCATGGTGGGGACGGCCCGTGGCGATTTGGGTCCACTCACCTGGCAAGGGGACTACTTGTTGATGTTGCGCCGGGACACGCTGGAGCAACTCCGGTCACTGCATGTCCAGGGTCTCGTCGGCTGTGAGACGGAGCTGCGCTGGAGGCAAAAGAGCCCACCAGAGATGCTGGAGCTTCAAATCGAACTGAAGGGGCGTTTGCATCCAGACTGCCTCCCTTCAGATCTGGCGCCAGCCTGTAAGACATGTGGCCGGCTCGCGTTCCAAAGGCCTGACCACCCGATCCTCGACGCGCGTTCTCTCCCCGTCGACCTGGACCTGTTTCGGGTGGGTAACTTCGCCACGATGATCATTGGAACAGAGCGGTTCATAGAGGCAGTGCGACGCCTGGGGCTCACAGGCATCAGTTCCCGCGAGCTTCCGACCCGCTGATTCTGCAATTGATTGCACGAAAGCACACGCCGCGCGTGGCACGTCAGTCAAACAAGCCCTGCAGATAGAAGCGGCCATCTCGCATGTCCCGGAACACCCACGCCGGGCCCAGTCCCTCGAAGTGCACCCGGTAGTAGTCGCGCTGGAAGGGAGACTCGGACCACCACTCCCCTCCCAGCCGCTCCGGCCCTGTCACCGCCGTCACCCGGTGCCGCCGCCCGCCTACCCTCGCGGCCAGCAACCTGCCCGTCTCCGCCACCTCCGCGTCCAGCCACGCGGGCTCCACCAACAACCGCGAGGGCCGCTCCCGGAGCCCTCCTCCCTCCGCGCGCTCCACGCGAGCCCCGCCCAGCTCCCCCGCCCACCCCTTCCGCGCCTCCGGAGGATGGAAGCCCTTCGCCCCATGCGCTCCCTCCGGTCGGTGCACCTCCGCCAGTCCCGCCGCGCAGAGCGACTCCTCCCCCAGCGTCGTCACCAGTCGCGACAACACCACCTCCAGCGCCGCATCCCCCTCCGGTTCATCCCCCAGCGAGAGCTGCTGCTCCCGGTCCTCCGAGCACTCGTCCACCCGCGCGGACACCTCCGCCACCGGGTTCTCCAGTCGCAACTCCTCCAGCCGGTGCCGCGCCAGATCCAGCAGCAGCTTCGCCTCCGCCGTGGGCCTCGCCAGCGCCAGCGTCACCTGCTGCAGCCCCGACGGATCCAACTTCAGCGTGAAGGTGATGCGCACCGCCGCCCGCCGCCGCCCCGCCAGCCGCGCCCCCAGCCTGTCCAACAACGTCTTCAGCGCGAAGCGCAGCGGCTCGAACGACTCCGCGGGCCACTCCAGCACCCGCCGCTCCTCCAGCACCTCCTCCAGCACCTCCGCCACGAAGGGCGTGTCGTCCGCGCCCCCGCACCGCGCATGCACCCGCGCCCCGTTCGCCCCGCCGCGCGCGGCCACCGCTCCCGCCGGCAACGCCGCCACCTCCCCCAGCGTGGTGAGCCCCAGCGCGGAGAAGGACGCCCCCTCCCGCCCCTCCAGCGCGGCCAACGGCAACGGCGCCAGCGCCCGAGCCGAATCACCCAGCGGAATCACCTCCACCCGCCGCGCCCCGTACCGCGCCAGCGCTCGCGAGGTGAACGCCTCCGAGGCCACCGCCACGTGCGCCCGGTACCCCAGCTCCGAGCACAGCGCCAACGCCCGCGAGCACAGCCCCTCCTCGCCTCCGGACAGGTGCGCCGCCCCCGCGTCCAACCACAGTCCATCCGGCGCGGAGAGCTGGAAGCCCGGCCCCAGGCACAAGAGCGCCTCCCCCAACGCCACCAGCGCCCGCGCCTCCTCCTCCGGCCGATAGGGAAAGTGCCGCAGTTCCGGATCCAGCGCCGTCGCCGCCGTGAGCGTCGTCCCGGGCCGAACCCCCGCCTTCAGCGCGGACGTCGACGCCGCCGCCACCCGCCGCTGGCCGCGCGACTCCTCCACCAGCACGAAGGGCCGCCCCGTCAGCTCCGGGCACTCGATGACCTTGCGCTGCACCGGGAAGCGCGTGAAGTGAAGATACGCCCTGCGCATGGGGCCTCAGTGCGTCGACGAGGCCGCGCTCAGCCCGGCTCGCAGCGACGGCATGGCGCCATCCCGCCCGGGCCGCTGGCCCTGGATCCCCAGGCCGTTGCGCGCCACCCACGCCCCCTCCTTCAGGAAGTCCGGCGTGGCATCCGCATCCAAGGGCCCCACCTCCAGCAACCGTCCGCCCCCCTCCAGCCCCAGCTCCGGATACAGCGCGCTCCACGGCACCACCGCCCGCGCCCCCGTCCCACCGCGCCGGCTGCGCACCACCTCCACCGACCACCCCTCCCCATCCCCCGACTCCGTCCGCAGCCGAGTCATTCCATCCGCCGGCGCGTCCGGCGAGGTGAGCAGCAACAACAGCCCGCCCCCCCGCTCCGCCGCGTCCGCCAGCTTGCGCGCCTCCGCGAGCCCCACCCGAGGAGACCGCCCCACCATCCCCACCCCTCGCGTCAGGTCCAGCACCACGCAGGCGAAGGCCCCACTCCGGGCGAGCTGCACCGCCGCCCATACCCGCTGCTCGGGCGCCTTGGGACGAACGATGAGCAGCCGCTCCAGGTCCACGCCCTGCGCCGCGGCCGCCGGGGGATAGAGCTCACGCGGCCCATCCACCCACGCGCACAGCCGCTCCTCCCGGTGCGCCGCCGCCACCGCGCTCAGCGCCAGACTGGTCCGCCCGGAGGCCGCCTCTCCGCACAGCTCCACCGCCTGTCCCAGCGGGAAGCCGCCCGAGGGCAGCAGCGCGTCCACCGCCTCCATCCCCGTGCGAAGGACGGACAGGTAACGCCGGGGCGCCGCCTGCAACTGGCGGATCCGCTCCCGGAGCTGGTCCACGACCGAGCCCGCCGAGCCCGCCGGGCCCACCCGCTGCTCCAAAGCCGCGCCCATCTCGCCTCCTCGCCGGAACCCGGCACACCGAACGTCCGACTGGACGGCAGTTCAGTATGCTCACGGGTCTGACGTGCGCCCGCCCAGGACGCACGGCGATGGGTGAGGCGACACGACGCACCGGCTCGGATCCACTGGCCCGAGGCCAGGGATCTCAAGCCCCTGCACGTCCTAGCCGGCGCAGATGACCTTCACTTCCACCTTCTCGTCATCCGCCCGGCGCAGGCAGCTGCCGCCGAAGTAGATGCGCGCGGGGCGCTCCTCGCCGGACGGCTCGTACGTCAGGTCGCCCGCGGCCACCGAGCACCGCTCCACCGTGCCCCCGGCGCGCGTCAGCTCCACCTGCGCCAGCCGCGGATCCGGCAGGTTCACCACGTCCAGGCTCTGCGCCACCGCGGCCAGCTCGGCGATGCCCAGCAGCGTGTCCCGGTAGCTCGCCCGGCAGATGGAATCCAGGTTGTCGAACTTCGTGTCGAACTTCTCCGACATCGCCCGGTGCCGATGCCCGGGCCCGTACGACGTGGGGCAGTCCACGTTGCGCACGTACGTGCCCTGCGGCGTGACGTCGAGCACCAGCTCCGCCCGCTTGTCGCTCAACGCCACCGGTCCCACCGTGGCCCAGAGCACCTCGCGGCGCCCTCCCTTCGAGTCCCGCAGGGAGCTGAAGAACTCGAAGTACTCGTCCACCGACGTCAGCAGCGCCGCGTTCTCGCTGCACTTGTCCACCGACGTGTCATCCGGGACGGTGACCGGAGGCGGACGCAACTTGGAGCTGCAGTCCTCCTCGTCCGTCACCACGACCACCAGCAGCCGAGCCCCGTCCCGAAGGAAGCCGCCGTTGCCTCCCTCGCCGATGGAGGTGTTGGCCAGGGGCTCGGAGACCGCCAGGCGCACGGCCTCGAAGGGGGACTCCTGCCCGCTGCCCGCCGTGCCCTGCTGCACCAGCCGACGGAAGCGCTCCAGCAGGTGCTCGTCCGTGCTCTCGATGTAGCGCGCGTCCGAGGGCTGTCCATCCGCCTCCGGAACAGCCTGGAGATGTCCCGACTCGGCGGGGTATTCGCGGTATTGCTCCACACCCTGGAAGAGGATCCGCCGGTAGACGGACGTGGTGATCACCCCCACGCGGAAGTCCTGCGTCACGCCGCCGCCCTCCTGGAGGGCCTTGATGAACGCGGGCAGCTCGGTGGCGATGCCGGCCTGCTCCTCGGCCATGGAGGCCGAGTTGTCGATGACGAAGAGGATGTCCGTCTTCTGCGGAGCCACCACCGGGGACTCGCTCTGACACTTGCCCGGAAGGGTGGATCCCGCCTCGTCGACAGGCGACGTACAGGACGCCACCCAGAGGGCCGGCAAGAGGAGCAGGGGGGCACAGGGCTTCAACTTCATGGCGGCCTCCTAGGAGGCGGCGCGCCCAGGCGGCGCGACGCATCAGGGCTGGGGGGGCGAGCATGCCCCACCCCAGGCCCGGACGCGAGACAAGGTGCAGCGTCTGGCATCCGACTTGGACGTGGAAAATCGCACACGGCGTTTGCCATGGGCGTTTTGGTTGTTACGTTGGTTCATCTGCCGCAAGAAACCGACAGATGTTCACCGGCTCGGCCGCTCGCACGGCCGGGCTTGAAGACGAAGGAAGAGGCCGAACTTCATGTCCGATGAGAAGAAGAAGGGCACCGCCGCGAGCGCCATGCCCACCGCGATGGCCCCTCCCGGGCTCATCAACAAGGAAGACATCCCGCAGGTGCTCCCCATCCTGCCCCTGCGCAACAGCGTCTTCTTCCCCGGCGGCGTGCTCCCGCTGGCCGTCGGCCGTCAGAAGACCATTGCCCTGATCAAGGACGCGGTACGCGACGACCAGGTCATCGGTGTCGTCACGCAGCGCCGCGCCGAAGAAGAGGATCCGGGCGCCGCCGACCTCTACACCATGGGCACCGTCGCCCGCATCGTGAAGCTGCTCAAGATGGGCGAGGACAACTACTCGCTCGTGGTGCAGGGACTCGCCCGTTTCCGGGTGGTGGAGCTGGTCCAGGAAGCCCCCTACCTCAAGGCCCGCGTCGACGCGGTGGAGGACAAGACCTCCGCTGAAAACGTCGAGGTGGAGGCCCTGGGCATCAACCTCAAGAAGCTGGCGCGCGAGGTCATCGAGCTGATGCCCGAGCTGCCGGCCGCCGCCACCGAACTGGTGGAGAGCATCACCCACCCCGGCCACCTGGCGGACCTGATCGCCGCCAACGTGGACGTGCCTATCGAGGAGAAGCAGGCCGTCCTCGAGACGGTTGATCTCAAGGCGCGGATGAAGCTCGTGCTCGAGCTGCTCAACCGCAAGCGGGAGATCCTCAAGCTCTCCAACAAGATCGACTCCGCCGTGAAGGGCGAGATGTCGAAGACCCAGCGCGAGTACTACCTGCGCCAGCAGCTCAAGGCGATCAAGGAAGAGCTCGGGGAGATGGGTGAGGAGGAAGAGGAGCTCGACGAGCTCCAGGAGCGCCTGAAGAAGGCGGCCCTGCCTCCCGACGTGGAGAAGGTGGCGAACAAGGAGCTCAACCGCCTGAAGACCATTCCGGCGGCCTCCAGCGAGTACACCGTCGCGCGCACCTACCTGGATTGGATCGCCGACCTGCCGTGGTCGAAGATGTCCGAGGACAACCTCGACATCGAGAACGCCCGGCAGCAGCTGGACAAGGACCACTTCGGCATCAAGAAGGTCAAGAAGCGCATCCTGGAGTACCTGGCGGTGCGCAAGCTGAAGAACGACATGCGCGGGCCCATCCTGTGCCTCGTCGGTCCTCCGGGCGTCGGCAAGACGTCGCTGGGTCAGAGCGTGGCCAAGGCCACGGGCCGCAAGTTCGTGCGCCTGTCCCTGGGCGGCGTGCGTGACGAGGCGGAGATCCGCGGCCACCGGCGCACCTACGTCGGCGCGCTGCCCGGCCGCTTCATCCAGAGCATGAAGAAGGCCGGCACCAAGAACCCGGTCATGATGCTCGACGAAATCGACAAGCTCGGCGCGGACTTCCGCGGCGACCCGAGCGCGGCGCTGCTCGAGGTGCTGGATCCGGAGCAGAACAACACGTTCAGCGACCACTACCTCGACGTGCCGTTCGACCTGTCGAAGGTGATGTTCGTCGCCACGGCGAACCAGCTCGACCCCATCCCCGGTCCGCTCCGCGACCGCATGGAGATCATCGAGCTGTCCGGCTACACGTTCGAGGAGAAGCAGAGCATCGCGCGCATCCACCTGGTGCCCAAGCAGCTCAGGGAGCACGGCCTCAGCGCGGATCACATCGAGATCACCGACGAGGCGTTGCTGACGCTGACCACCTCGTACACCCGCGAGGCGGGCGTGCGTAACCTCGAGCGGCGCATCGCGGACATCTGCCGCGCGGTGGCGGTGGAGGTCGCTGGCGGGAAGATGGACAAGCAGACCATCGACTCCGAGCGCGTGAAGGAGGTCCTCGGGCCCGAGATGTTCTACTCGGAGGTCGCGGAGCGCACGGAGGTTCCGGGCGTGGCCACGGGCCTGGCCTGGACGGCGGCGGGTGGCGACCTGCTCTTCATCGAGGCGACCAAGATGGCGGGCAAGGGCGGCATGACGCTCACCGGCCAGTTGGGCGACGTGATGAAGGAGAGCGCGACGGCGGCGCTGAGCTACCTGCGCAGCAAGTCCGAGCAGTTGGGCATCAGCTCCAACTTCCTCGAGAAGACGGACCTGCACCTGCACTTCCCGGCGGGCTCCATCCCCAAGGATGGTCCTTCCGCGGGCGTCACCATCCTCACCGCGCTCACCAGCCTCCTGACGGGCATCCGGGTGCGGCACGACACGGCGATGACGGGCGAGGCCACGCTGCGTGGTCTGGTCCTGCCGGTGGGTGGCATCAAGGAGAAGGTGCTGGCGGCGCACCGGGCGGGCATCAAGCGGGTCATCCTGCCCGAGCGATGCCGCAAGGACCTGGTGGACGTGCCGGATCAGGCCAAGAACGAGCTGGAGTTCATCTTCGTCACGCAGATGGACGAAGTGCTCAAGGCCGCGCTGGAGACGTCGCCGTTCAAGTCGTCGGCGGGAACGCCGGGTGGCGAGCCGGGCAAGGAGCCGCTGCCTCCCCAGGCCGCGGATGCCAGCTCTCCCGAGGTCCGCGCTTAAGCGCGCAGGCCGCTGAGATGTGACACGGGCAGGTTCCTCTTCCGAGGGACCTGCCCGTTGTCTTTGCGGGGACCGACGTGACGCTCGGCGACGTCAGTGCCGCGTCGGAGGCGTGTCCTGCGCGTCGGGCCCGGAGAGCCGCTGGGCGAGCAGGCCGAGCAGCTCCTGGGTGGAGAGCCGGCCCGCGCCATCCTTGCCCTCGAGCACGTCCGCGACGAGCGCGCGCTTGTGCTCGTGCAGGGAGAGCATCTGCTCTTCAATCGTGCCGCGCGCCACCAGTCGGTAGACGGTGACGGGACGCTCCTGACCGATGCGGTGCGCGCGGTCCGAGGCCTGGTCCTCCACGGCCGGGTTCCACCAGGGGTCCAGGTGGATGACGCTGTTCGCGGCGGTGAGGTTGAGGCCGAAGCCACCAGCCTTGAGGGAGATGAGGAACAGCGGCGCGGTGCCCTCCTGGAAGGCCTTCACCGCCTCCGCGCGGGCCCTGGGGGCCGTCTGCCCATCCAGGTATTCGTAGGTGATGCCCCGCGCGTCCAGCACCTCTCTCACCAGCGCCAGGTGCGAGGTGAACTGGCTGAAGACCAGCGCGCGGTGGCCCTCGGAGCGCAGCTCCTCGACGAGCTCCAGGAAGCGCTCCAGCTTGGAGGACTCCACGCGTGACGCGGCGTCATAGAGGCGCGGGTGCGAGGCCAACAGCCGCAGCCGGGTGAGGGCCGCGAGCACCTCGAAGCGCTGCTCGTGCTCGCGCTCACGCCGCTCGCGCATGACCTCCGGACGAGACTCCAGCGAGGAGATGGCCGCCAGTCGCGCGTCCTCGTACAGCGTCCACTCCGCCGAGGACAACACGACGGGCACACGCACGTCGGTGCGCGGGGGAAGCTGCGCCTCCACCTGGGCCTTGGTGCGGCGAAGCAGGAAGGGTTGCAGCACGCGAGCCAGCGCGGGGGCCGCCGTCGGGTCCACCCGTCGCTCGATGGGAATCGCGAACCGGGTGCGGAACGCCTCGTGACTGCCGAGCAGCCCCGGGAAGACGAGCGAGAACACGCTCCACAGCTCTCCCAGGTGGTTCTCCAGCGGGGTGCCGGAGAGGGCGAACTTGAAGTCTCCCTGGAGCGCCCTGGCGGCGCGGAAGCGATGCGTGCCGGCGTTCTTCAGTGCCTGGGCCTCGTCGAAGACGATGGTGGCGAAGCGCAGCTCGGACAGCCGGCCGATGTCGCGCGTCAGCAGGCCATAGCTGATGACGAGCACGTCCCGAGGCCCCAGCCGTTCGAGCAGACCGCCCCGGTCCGCCGCCTCGGAGAAGAGCCGCATCCGCAGCGAGGGCGCGAAGCGCTTCGCCTCGTCCATCCAGTTGAAGGCCACGGAGGTGGGCGCCAGCACCAGCGCGGGCCCCAGCTTGCCGCGCTCCAGCAGGACGGCCAGGGCCTGCACCGTCTTGCCCAGGCCCATGTCATCCGCCAGCACCGCGCCCGCGCCCCATGACGCCAGCCGCGTGAGCCAACGGAACCCCTCCGCCTGATAGTCGCGCAGCTCCGTCTTCAGCGTCGCGGGCACCTTCGGCTTCAACTCCTTCGCGGCGAAGATGCGCTGGACAAGGCCCTGCCAGGTCTTGTCCGCCTCCAGCTCGGCCCCCGCGCCACTCAGGGCGGACAGGGACTCCGCGGCGGCCGGGCCCACTTCCAGTCCGTGCCGCGACTGGTGGGCATGGTCCGCCAGTCGCTCCAGGTGCTGGCGCAGCGCCTCTTCGACCTCCACATAGGTCTGGTCCTTCACCAGGACGAAGCGCTCCTTGCGGCGCGCGGCATCGAGCAGCCGCGCCAGCTCCACGCGCTCCCCCTGCACAGCGAGCCCGCCGAGCATTCCGAACCAGTCCCGCTTGCGCTCGACGGAAATCTGGAGCGCGCTGGCTCCACGGTGGGCCGCGATTCGCAGCGGCGAGCCCAACCACTCCAGCTCCGGAGCAGGCTCCATCTCCTGACACGCGGCGAGCAGTGCGAGCGCGCCCTGCACTCCCGAGAACGAATAGGAGAAGGGCATCACCTGCGGCTCCGCGAGGCCGAAGGGCAGGCGCGTCTGGAGCGACTCGGCCAGCGCGAGTTCCTTCACGAAGTCGCGCACCGTGTGGACCGCGTCGTTGCCACGGCGCACGTAGACATCCCGGGGTCCCTCGCCAGGGATGAAGGAGGCGCTGTCCGGGAGGGCACGCACGCGCAGGTCCACGCGCACCGCGCCGCCCGGCTCGATTTCGAGCCGCAGCACCGGGAGCTGGAGCACGGGAACGCGCTCACCCATGACTCCGCGAGGCAGGGCCACGGGCAGGCGCACGGCCAGCTTCGCCAGCTTCTCCAGCAGCACGCCATGGCTCTCCGGCGGGAAGACGTTGCCGTGGCGCTGGAGCACCGTGACGAGCGCGCGGACCTCCGGGCCCACGTCCAGGAGCGTGAGCCGACGCGCGCCCTCGTCCCAGAGGAAGAGGGCCTCCTCGGGCTTCGACTTGCGCACGCGGTCCACCATCGACGCGGACAACGTCGCGCCCTCCACGCCCGCGGTGACGACGACCGCCCCACCCCGCTCCACCGCGACGATGCCCACCTTGGCGCGCTCGACCTGGACCAGCAGGTCCTGCGTCCCCTCCTGGTAGAGCCGGGGATGCTCCACCAACTCGACGAGCAGCGCGCGCGAGGCGGGCCCGTCGTTGTCCGGGAGCAAGGACGCAAGGCGCGCGTCGAGGGAGGACAACTGCGCGCCGTGCTCTTGTAGCAGCTTGCGCCGGCTCACCTTCGCCCCCGTCGAGCGCTGGCCCTTCTTGGTTCGCCGGTGCACGTACGGATGCACCTCCACGCCGTAGCCCTCGATGACGTCGACGCGCCAGGAGACCTCCACGCCCGAGCCGCTTCCGAGCCCCTCATCGAGCGCGCGCTCCAGCGCCCGGAGCGTGCGGTCCCACCCCGGCCGCACCAGCTCATCGAGCGTCTCGCCGAAACTCTCCGTCCAGGGTTGGCGCAGCCACAGCAGCACCGTGTCGATGGCCGCGAGCAGATGGACACAGGGCGGCGCGCCACAGGTGCAGTCGGCCTGCACGGAGGTGGGCGTGAAGGTCAGGCTCGCCTCGGGGAGGATGAACCCCATCTGCGCGCCGTAGGGCAGCTCCGAGCAGCGCGTCTCACGGAAGCGGAAGCCCGGGAGCTCGGGGTCGAGCTGGAGCGCGTCGCGACTCAGCGCGCTCGTGGGCCGCGGAGCGACGGTGCCGGGCGCGCGGGAGCGGAGGTCCAGCAGCAGGCCGTGGACCCGGTGCGTGCGAACATCCTGGGGCGGCGCGAGGCGCTCGGGGAGCGAGGCCCGGGTCTGCTCCGCGTTCCGCCGCTCCTCTTCCACGAAGCGCCATGCGAGCAGCGGGAGCAGCTCCTTCATCTTCGGAGATGGGAGGGACTCCTGGCTCCAGCGGGTCCGCGCCTCCTCGCTGAGCATCTCCACCAGGCGGCGGCGCGCGGTCGCTGGACGGGCCTGGGGCAACAGCGCGGCGTCCACCAGGGGCGTCAACACCGTGAGGCTCAAGCGGGACAGATGCTCGATGCCCTGCTCCCGCAACCAGGACCGCAGTGCGCCCTCCGTGGCGAAGTGTGGGACAGACGAGGGAACAGGCTGCGGGCGCTCCACGGACATGGCCCTTCGCTTCTTCGCGAAGCGGCGGGGAAACGCAAGCGCCACGGCGAGGCGGACGGGCAGGCAACCCTCCTTCCACGACTTCCGCTTTCCTGCCCTTCCACGGCACACTGCGGAACGACGCTCCCTTGCCAGGCGTCGCACCTGCCATGACCAAATCCGCTGGAGTGTGGGGACTGGGCTTCATCCTGCTCGCCGGGCCCGCGTGCCTGCGAGCCTCGACGGAGGCAAAACCGGCCCCCCTGCCCGTCGACCCGGCCGCGGTGAAGGAGTCGGTGGAGGGCAACCGCACCTCCCTTCCCACCGCGCCGGCCGAACCCAAGGGCGTGGTCGTCGAACCTCCCACGAAGCCACCGTCCGGAGAGCCCGAGGCCCTTCGCTCGTCACCGAAATGGCCTGCCTCCGGGGCGCCCCTGACGCTGGTGTCGGCACGCTTTCCCCAGGGCTTCGGCAAGCAGCGCGTGTACCTGGACGCGGGACATGGGGCGGAGGGGAACACCGGCACGCGGTCCGTCACCTGTGAGGACGAAGAGGTCTTCACGTTGCGCGTGGCGGAGGACCTGGCTCGACGCCTGGAGGCCACGGGGCGCTTCGACGTGCGCATCAGCCGCAAGTCGGGGCAGCGAGTCGCCTACGCGGACCGGCTCGCGGAGGCCGAGCGTTGGGGCGCGCACGTGCTGGTAAGTCTGCACTCGGACTCCCGGGGGACGGCGCACCCGTGGTCACCCACGGCGGGCCAGGAGTGCAACCGGCAAGATGAGACGCCAGGGTTCAGCGTGCTCTGGTCCGAGGAGGCCGAGCCTCCCCTCCAGGCACGACGGGCCACGCTGGCGCGGGCACTCGCCCGGAACCTGTCCCAGGTGGGATTCCTGCACTACGACGGCGTGGACTACACGGGGCTTTATGCCGCTGACTCCGCGCAGGCCGGGGTCTTCGTGGCGAGAGAGCCCACGCACCGACGAATCTTCGTGCTGCGCAAGCCGACCATCCCTTCCGTCATCATCGAGACGCACCATGCGCTCGACTTCGAGGAAGCCGCGCGGTGGCGTGAGGAGCGCACGCTGGAGGCCTTTGGCTCCGCGGTGACGCAAGGGCTCGTGGACGCCTTCACGCCATCTCTCGTCGCCGCGCCCCAGGCGAACAGCCGCTAGGTTCTGTCCCTTCGACTGTCGAGGAGGTCACTGAGTGGCCCGGTGGTGGGACGACGCTGCCACCACCAGTCACTTCCCGCTTCGACCGACCACCACCTGGAGAGAGCGCGCCCCGCATCATCGACCGTCGCTGCCCGGTACTTCTCATCGGCAGCGGCGACCAGGGACCTGAGCTTCTCCACGAGAGGAGCAGAGCATTCGCCCAGCAGTTGCTCCACGGCATCGCGCCGATACAGATACTCCGCGAACTCCTCCGCCAGGCTCTTGGTGTCGTCCACGTCCTCCGCGAATCGCAACCAGCTCGCCAGGAGGATTTCGAACGAAAGGCGCTTCCCCCTGGCGTGATGCCTGGCCGTCAGGTCATCCAGGACAGCCTGTTCTTCGGGGGTGAAGGGGGGGAGATAACTTCTCGTCTTGCGATATCTCCGCACAATGCCCGCTCGCGTGGGCGGGCTGAACGGAGATACAGCCCGACGCTCGATGGCTTGTCGGTACATCTCCCGCAGCGCGGCCATGTCGGGCGCGAGCTGGATGATTTGGTTCATGGCCTCATTGGCCACTTCCCACACGTCACCCACGCGCTTGCTTCGCAGCCTCCGGGTGAGCGGGGCTGGCCACATCGAGGCCAAGAAGTAGAGTTGGACCGGCCAGTCAGCGAGCTGAATGGTCAGCGAGGTGGGCTCTCGCCTCACTTCACGTCGGCCGATAGTGGAGGTCATGAAGACCCAGTTGTCGCCCTCCGCCAGAAGCAGTCTTTGCAGAGTCCTCCCCGTTGGTGCTTCATCTCTGGCGAGGTCGTAGTAGCCCCGAGAGAAGCGAATCCGATGTTCCCAGCGGGCAAGGCAGTCGAGGTGCAGCCGCGCGTCACTGAAGCGCGAGAGTTCATCGTCTTCAGGGAATGGGCAGACGGAGCCATCGATCTTCACTGAAAGACGATCCGGGTCCGTGCTCCCGCAGATGGCGCAGGCTCTCGTATCTCCTGATTCAGGTCGCATGGTTCACTCGCCGGTCACGATGGGGGGTCAGCGCAGCCAGGCGAAGGCACGCTCGAGCTGGGCCACCGCGTCGTCGAGGTAGCAGAGACCGTGCGCGAAGAGCACCCGCTGCGGCTGCCATCCAAGCATCCGCTGATAGCAGGCTCGTGCTTGAGGCTTTCGGCCGAAGGAGGTCGCCTGCACCTCGCGAGGCGTCTGTCCCGGCCACATCGTGCCTCCGAGGCTCAGCACCCACCGGAAACGCGCCTGGACGCGCTCGGGTTCGAGCGCCATGACCATGTCCGCGAGGATCAACGTCGCTGAGTCCTTGTGGAAGAACACGACCTCTTCGACGAAGCGACTCCCTCGGAAGATGAGCTGTTCGAAGTCATTCGCCCAGACCTCGGGGGCGCCATCCTGGAGGTCGGCGTCGAACGGAACATCGAGCTTCTGCGAGCGTGCACGCTCACGAACTCCCGGCGAGGCCCAGACCGTCGCGTGCGGGTAGCGCGCCTTCCAGGCTGGGATGGCCGCGTAGTGGAACCGGTTCGGCGACACGAGGTGCTCGACACGGCCGAGCGCATCGACCTCCGCGAACAGCTCGGGCGTGGGCGCCGTGGGAGACCAGAGCCACAAGCCCCCCGAGCGCAGCCGGATGATGACCATGCGCGTGGGGAATGGCAGCGTCACCGGGCCAACACTCATCTTCGCGACGGGCCCGTCCACCCACCAGAGGCCCTCGGCGAGCGGCTTGAGCGTCGAGAGTGGACCATAGGGACGTATCCCATCGGTCCACTCGCTGAGTTCGTGGGCGCTCTCGCGGTTTCCAGTCGTCATGGCCCTGTCATAACAACTCCGGGACGACGTGCACTTCGACTATGTGCCCGCGTCCCGGTCCTCGTCAGCCTCTTCGTCCCCGAGGATGCGCGCCAGTCGCGAGGCCAGTGCATGGACGTACGGCGCTCGCAGCATGCTGTAATGGTCACCGGCGACGTCCTCCAGCTTGAGCTGTCCCGGTGGGACCCAGCGCGACCACCCATGGCTCGCGTCCACGGCCCGCTCGCGCCTCGCGTCCTTCGCGCGGAGAAGCAGCATGGGCCCGGCGTAGGGTCCTGGACGATACGTGGACAGTGCTCGGAGGTTTGCTCGCGTCACGTCTCGCCAGGCTCGAAGGTCGGTGTCCCGGACCTCGGGAGGCAGCCAGACGGCGACACGTGCATGTTCGGCGAATCGGGCGAGCTGCCCGTCTTCCGTAAGGCCCATGAGCAACTCCGGACGCAGCGTCGATTCCGACCCCGCCGCACGCGCCAGATCCATCGCCATGCCCGTGAGCAACAGCGCGTCCTCGGGCACGGTCATGAGGGATTCGTCCCCTGGAGCGAAGCTGTCGAGGAGCACGAGTTGTTCCACCCGCTGCCCCTGTCGCTCCAGTTCACGCGCCATCTCGAAAGCGACGACGCCACCCATGGACCAGCCGCCCAGGATGTAGGGACCCTCCGGCTGCACAGCGCGCATGGATGCGATGTAGCGACGAGCCAACGCTTCCACCTGCTCCAACGGCGCCTCGTCTCCGTCCAGCCCAGGCGCCTGGAGCCCGTAGAAGGGCCGCTCCGTTCCCAGCGTGCGCGCGAACAGCCGGTAGGGGCCCACCGCGCCCCCCACCGCGTGAACGAAGAACACCGGCGTGCCCGAGCCATCCGCCTGCAACGTCACGCAGTCTCTGACCGAGCCACCCGCGCGAGTCCCTTCCACCCAGGACGCGAGCTGTTCCACCGTGGGTGCCTCGAAGAGCGCGCGCAATGGGACGTCCACACCGGTCCGCGCGCGCACCCTCGCGACCACCTGCGTCGCCAGCAGTGAGTGCCCGCCCAGTTCGAAGAAGTCGTCGTGGATGCCGACCTTCTCGACGCCGAGGACCTCGCTCCAGAGGGCGGCGAGCTGCTGCTCCGTGTCATTGCGCGGCGCCTCGTACCGGTCCTGCACGGCTCGGGTGGTATCCGGCACGGGCAGCGCACGGCGATCCACCTTGCCGTTGGCGGTGAGCGGCAGGGCTGCCATCACCACGAACGCGGAAGGGACCATGTACTTGGGGATGCGCTCCTGGAGGAAACCACGCAGGGCGAGGGGCTCGGGCCCCGCCCCCTGGCGTGGCACGACGTAGGCCACCAGTCGCTTGTCGCCGGGGACATCCTCGCGCACCAGGGCCACGGCCTCGCGCACCTCCGGGTTCTGGTGCAGCGCGGACTCCACCTCGCCCAGCTCAATGCGCAGGCCTCGGAGCTTCACCTGGTCGTCGGCGCGGCCGACGAAGGCGAGCTGCCCATCCGCCCGCCAGCGCACCACGTCGCCGGTGCGGTAGAGACGCGCGCCGGGCTCGGTGCTGAACGGGTGCGGGATGAAGCTCTCCGCCGTCAGCTCCGGACGGCCGAGGTAGCCGCGCGCGAGCTGCACCCCGCCGATGAACAGCTCACCGGGCAGGCCCACGGGCACGGGCTCCAGGCGCTCGTCGAGGACGTACACCCGCACATTCGTCAGGGGGCGGCCAATGGGCGGCGGCTGTCCCTCTTGCGGCGCGCACTCGCGGAGCGTCGCCACCACCGTGGCCTCAGTGGGGCCGTAGGTGTTGAGGAAGGTCCGGCCCGGAGCCCAGCGCGACACGAGCTCGGCCGAGCAGGCCTCGCCGCCAGAGATGACCGTGCGCAGCGCCGGCAGCTCTTCAGCGGCGGTCGCCGCCAGCACCGCGGGGGTGAGGCTGAGGACGGAGATGGACGAGCGCCGCAGCAGCTCGTGCAGCGCCGGCCCTGGCATGGCCTGCTCGGTGGTGAGGACATGCAGGGTTCCGCCCGCGGTCAGCGTGCTGAAGATCTCCTCGACGGAGAGGTCGAAGCTGGGGTTGGCGAATTGGAGGACCTGGCTGGACGGCCCCAGGGCATACGCCTGCTTCTCCCAGTGGACGAGGTTGCAGACGGCGCGGTGGGTGACGAGCACGCCCTTGGGCTGGCCGGTGGAGCCCGAGGTGTAGATGACGTAGGCGAGGTTCTCCGCCATCACGCCGGAGACGGGAGCGTCCTCTCGCTGGCTGGAGAGCTCGGCCGTGTCGACGCACACGGTGGCGCCGGAGAAGGCAGGCAGGCGTGCCGCGAACGGCTGCTGGGTGAGGAGCACGGTGGCCCCGCAGTCCTGGAGCATGAAGGCCAGACGCACGGGAGGCTGCATCGTGTCGAGTGGCACGTAGGCGCCGCCGGCCTTGAGGACGCCGAGCATGCTCACGATCAGCTCCGGCGAGCGCTCCATGCACAGGGCGACGCGGACCTCCGGGCCCACGCCCAGGGAGCGCAGGTGCCAGGCGAGCTGATTGGCGCGGCGCTCCAGCTCGCGGTAGGTGAGCGCGCCGGAGCTGGACTCGATGGCCGCCGAGTCGAGGTCGCGCGAGGCCGGGATGACCAGTTCGTGGAGGCAGGCCTGATGCGGGAAGGCGGCCTGGGTGCCACTCCACCGCGACAGCAGTTGCTCGCGCTCCTCGCCAGGCAACAGCGAGCAGGTGGCGAGCGGCGCATCCGGGCGGGCCAGCACGGCCGAGATCAGCACCTCCAGGTGCCGCATCATTCGCTCGGCCGTGGAGGCGTCGAACAGGTCCGTATTGTACTCGAGCCGTCCCTCCAGGCTCCCGTCCTCGACGAAGCCCATATCGAGGATGAGCTCGAACTTGGCGTTGCCAGGGTTGAGGGCAAGGGGCGACAGCTCCAGGCCCGCGTGCGAGCGCCGCGACTCGCCCAGGGCATGCAGTTCGAACATGACCTGGAAGAGCGGTGAGCGGCTCAAGTTGCGCTCGGGCTGGAGCTCCTCGACGAGCTTCTCGAAGGGGATGTCCTGGTGCTCGTAGGCAGCCAGGGTGTTCTTGCGCACCTGGGCGAGCAGCTCGCGGAAGGTGGCACGGGAGTCGATGCGGGCGCGGAGGACGAGCGTATTGACGAAGAAGCCGATGAGCCCTTCGAGCTCCGCGAAGCGGCGGCCGGCGATGGGCGAACCCACGCAGACATCGTCCTGGCCGGAGTAGCGGGCCAGCAGCAACTGCCAGATGGCCAGCATGCCCATGAAGGGCGTGAGTCCCTCCTGCTGGCAGAGAGCACGCAGCGCCTCGGTGGACTCGCGACGGATGCGGATGGGAACGGCGGCCGCGCGTGCGGAACCATTCGAGGAGCGAGGCCTGTCAGTGGGCAGCTCCAGGGCCTGGGCGGCCCCTGCCATTTCCTGGCGCCACCAGGACAGCTGCTTCTCCAGGGCGTCGCCCTGCAGCCAGCCGCGCTGCCAGGCCGCGTAGTCCGCGTACTGCACCGGCAACTCGCCCAGCGGTGACGGCTTCCCCGCCGCATACGCCTCGTAGAGCGCCACCACCTCCCTCACCAGCACCGCTGTCGACCACCCGTCCGACACGATGTGGTGCAGCACCACCACCAACACATGCGACTCCGCTGACAACCTCACCAGCGTCACTCGCAGCAGCGGCCCACTCTTCAGGTCGAAGGGCCTTGCGACTTCTTCACCCACCCAGCGCAGCACCGTGGCTTCATCCTCGGGCAGTTCGACTCGCTGAAGCTGGAACGCCGTCGGAGGCTGGATGACCTGGACGGGGACACCTCCTTCATCAGGGAAGCAGGTGCGCAAGCTCTCGTGACGACGCACCACTTCCGCGAAGGCTCGCTCCAGCGCATCCACATCGAGCGGCCCATCCAACCGGAGTGCCGTCGGAACGTTATACGCAACGCTCCCCGGTTCAAGCCGATCCAGGAACCACAGTCGCTGCTGCGCGAAGGACAACGGCAGCGCGCTCTTCCGAGGCGAAGGTCGCAGCGCGGGCAACGAGACGGCTCGCGCGACCTGGTCCACCTTCCTCGCCAACGCCTCCAGCGTGGGCGCCTCGAAGAGCGCTCGCAGGGGGACTTCCACTCCCAGCGATGCACGCAGACGAGCCACCACTCGCGTCGCGACGAGCGAATGTCCACCCAAGGCGAAGAAGTCATCGTGTCGACCCACCCGCTCGACTCGCAAGACCTCTGCCCAGATGGAAGCCAGCGCCTCCTCCATCGGCGTGGCGGGCGGAACATGCGCGGCTCCCGACACCACGGCTCCGGACTCGGGCACTGGCAGCGCTCGACGATCCAACTTTCCGTTCGGCGTCAGCGGCAACACGTCCAGCCACATGAAGGCCGAGGGCACCATGTGCGCCGGCAGACGCTCCTGGAGGAACCCTCGCAAGGCCCCCACCTCCGCCGCCTGCCCCGAACCCGCGAGGACGTACGCGACCAGGCGCTGGTCTCCAGGCGTGTCCTCACGGGCCACCACCACCGCATCCTTCACCGAGGGATGCTCGCGCAGGACCGCTGCCACTTCTCCCGGCTCCACTCGGAAGCCGCGCACCTTCACCTGGAAGTCAGAGCGGCCGAGGAACTCCACCCGCCCATCCGCGAGCCACCGCACGCGATCCCCCGTGCGGTACATCCGCGCTCCCGGCACGGCACTGAACGGGTCTGGACCAAACCGTTCCGCCGTCAGCTCGGCGCGCGACAGGTAGCCACGAGCGACTTGCGCACCTCCGATGAACAGCTCGCCCGGAACACCGACTGGCACCGGCCGAAGCTCGTCATCGAGCACATACACCCGCGCATTCGCCAGGGGTCGACCCAAGGGCACCGTAACCCGTCGTGTCGACGGACCCGCATCCGCACGAGCGGGCGTCGAGTGAGGCGCAATAATCGCCTCGCCCGTATCAACCCCACCCGCGAGCACCCCCACCGTCGTCTCCGTGGGGCCGTAGTGGTTGAACACCTCGCACTCCGGGGCCAGGGCACGCACCTGCTCCAGCAACGCCCAGGTGGAGGACTCGCCTCCCAGCACCAGTCGTTTGCGCGGAAGCACCCGAGCCGGAGCTGGCGCAGTCAACAGTGCGGAGAGATGCGCGGGGACGATCTTCACGCAGTCCACGCCGTGACGCTGGAAGTACTCCGCGACTCCCACGGGATTCCCCGCGCGCTCCGCGGTGAGCACATGCAGCACACCACCCGTGCACAGCGCGGGGAACAACACCGTGTTCCCCAGGTCCGCGCCGAATGTGGACACCAGCGCGAAGCTGGAGCACTCGCTCAACTTCAACCGCTCCGTCGCGGCCTGGACGTAGTTGACGAGCGCGCCATGCGACACGGCCACGCCCTTCGGACGCCCGGTGCTCCCCGACGTGAACAACACGTACGCCAGACTCTCCGACGCACCTCGATGGTCCGGAGCATCTACTCGCTGTTGAGCGAGCTGTTGGGCCTCGGTGTCCAGTTGCACTCGCCGCGCCCCACAGGCCTGGAACAAGGCCGCGTGACGTGACTCCGTCACCACCACGGGCGCGGCGACCTCTTCCACCATCAGGCACAGGCGAGAGGCGGGCTGCGACGGCTCCAGCGGCACATATGCGCCACCCGCCTTCAGGACACCCAGCAACGCGACCACCAGCTCCGCGCTTCGCTCCAGGCACAGCGCCACCGGGACGTCCGGTCCCACGCCCAAAGCTCGCAGATGATGCGCGAGCTGATTCGCCCGAGCATCGAGCTGCCGATACGAGAGCACCGTCTCCTCGCAGCGCACAGCCGGCGCGTCCGGTGTGCGAGCCACCTGTCGTTCGATGAGCTGGTGCAGCAGCGCGGACTCGAACGGGGCATCAGCGGTCGCGGTGGACCAGGACTCCAGGACGTGTCGACGCTCGGAGGCCGTCATCAGCGGGAGCGCGGCGAGGCGCTGCTCCGGGTTCGCGGTGATGGACTCCAGCAAGACCTGGAGGTGGGAGACCATCCGAACCGCCGTGGACGCCAGGAACAGGTCCGAGTTGAACAGCAGCGTCCCCGCGAAACCCTCGGCCGACTCACTCAGGTTCAACGACAGCTCGAAGCGCGCGGACTCCGTGCCCTCGGTCGGCACCGGCTTCAACGACAGCGCGGGCAACTCCAGGGCCTCCACCGGCGCGTTCTGCAGGACGAAGAGGACCTGGAACAGCGCGGTGCGACTCAGGTCGCGCACGGGATGGAGCGCTTCCACCAGCTTCTCGAACGGAAGGTCCTGGTGCTCGTAGGCGCCCAGCGTGGTCTCCCGCACCTGGGCCAGCAGCTCACGGAACGTGTCCCGAGGCCGTGCCTGGGCTCGCAGGACCAGCGTGTTGACGAAGAAGCCGATGAGGCCCTCGGTCTCCGCGTACCTCCGGCCCGCGATGGGCGAACCCACGCTCACGTCTTCCTGACCCGAATAGCGCGCCAGCAACACCTGGAACGCCGCGAGCAACACCATGAAAGGCGTGGCCCCCTCGGCGCGGGCCAGTGCTCCGATGGCGTCGCTCAGCTCCCTCGAAAGTCGCACCGGCACCGTGGCGCCCCGGTGCGACAGAATCGCGGGCCTTGGACCATCCGTGGGCAGCTCCAGGTGGGGAGGTGCTCCCGCCAGGCGCTTGCGCCAGCCGTCGAGCTGCGCTTCCAGTCGCTCACCCCTCAGCCACTCGCGCTGCCAGCGTGCGTAGTCCGCGTACTGCACCGGGAGCGCGGCGAGCGGTGAAACACGGCCCTCCGAGAAGGTGACATAGAGCGTGCTCAGCTCGCGCACCAACACGCCGAGGGACCAGCCATCCGCGATGATGTGGTGCATCACCAGCGAGAGCACATGCACCTCGGGCTCCAGCCGCGACAACGTGGCTCGCACGAGCCACTTCTGTCCCAGGTCGAACGGACGCAGCGAGTCCTCGACAGCTCGACGACGAACCTCTGCCTCT
Source organism: Myxococcus sp. CA056 (assembly GCF_013336715.1). Lineage (NCBI taxonomy): Bacteria > Pseudomonadati > Myxococcota > Myxococcia > Myxococcales > Myxococcaceae > Myxococcus > Myxococcus sp. CA056. Next base: position 109,548 of record NZ_JABUMT010000016.1, on the reverse strand, counting down.
CGCTCCAGCTCAGTCAGTTGACCGAGGTCTTCCACCGCGAGCGGGAAGTCCGTGGGAGGGTGGACGACCTGAACGGGCTCGCCCTCATGCAGGGCGAAGGTGGTGCGCAGCGCCTCATGCCGCGCCACCAGCGCGGAGAACGCTCGCTGGAGGGCATCGAGGTTCAGCGCACCTTCCACTCGAAGGTGGATGGGGATGTTGTAGGCCGCGCTGCCCGGAGAGAGCTGGTCGAAGAACCACAGTCGATGCTGCGCGAAGGACAACGGCGGCATCCCCGTGCGCGGCAGCGCGACCAAGGGAAACGCCTCGGACGACGGACCTGCTTCGCGCGAGGAGTCGATGCGCGCGGCCAGGGCTTCGAGCGTAGGTGCTTCAAAGAGCGTGCGCAGCGGGAGGTCCACGCCGGTCAGCGCGCGCACTCTCGCCACCACCTGCGTCGCCAGCAGCGAGTGCCCGCCCAGCTCGAAGAAGTCGTCCTTCCTCCCCACTCGCTTCGCGCCCAGCACCTCCGCGAAGACTTCCGCCAGCTTCGCTTCCATCCCTTCTCGCGGCGCCTCGTACTCCTCCACGGCCTGCGTCACGTCCTCCGGTGCTGGCAACGCCCCGCGGTCCACCTTCCCATTCGCCGTCAGCGGCAGCGCCTCCAGTACCACCACCACCGTCGGCACCAGGTACTCCGGCAGCTTCCTCCGCAGCCCTTCCTTCACCACGCTGGCGTCCAACCCCGTCCCCACCACGTACCCCACCAGCTTCTTGTCCCCCCGCTCCTCCCTCACCACCGCCACGGCTTCCTTCACCCCCGCCTGCTGCTTCAGCCCCTCCTCCACCTCCCCCAACTCAATCCGGTATCCCCTCACCTTCACCTGACTGTCTCGACGGCCCAGGAACTCCAGCACCCCGTCCCCCCGCCACCTCACCACGTCCCCCGTCCGGTACAGCCGCTCGCCTTCTCCAAATGGGCTTGGCACGAAGCGCTCCGCTGTCCAGTCGGGACGCCCCACGTACCCCTGCGCCAGCCCCTCTCCTCCCGCGTACAGCTCTCCCGGCACTCCCACCGCCACCGGATTCATTCGCGCGTCCAGCACGTACACCTCTGTGCCTTCCACGGGCTTCCCAATCGGAATGCCTCGCGCTCCTGCCGCGGCCTCTCCCTCCATCCGGTACGCCGTCGTGAAGGTCGTGTTCTCCGTCGGCCCATACCCGTTGATGAGCGTGCCTCCCTGCCGCAGTCGCTCTCGGACTCGCTGCGCCGGCAGCACGTCTCCTCCCGCCAGCACCTGACGCACGCCCTTCAGCGCTTCCGGCTGGTACGCCTGCATCTGCTCGAAGAGCGCCGCCGTCAGCCACAACGACGTCACTCCACTCTTCGTCAGCTCGCGGCCCACTTCCTCCAGCGACACTTCCTTCGCCGGGTACACCACCAACTTCGCCCCGTGCAGCAACGCGCCCCATACCTCCAACGTCGACGCGTCGAACGACACGGGCGCCAGTTGCAACCACACTTCGTCCGCGCCGAAGCGCGCGTAGCTGGCTCCCTGCACCAGCCTGGCCACTGCCCTCTGCGGCACTCCCACGCCCTTCGGCGTCCCCGTGCTTCCCGACGTGTACATCACATACGCCAGGTTGCCTCCGCTGCCTCGGAGACTCGGGTTGCTTCGCGGCTGGCGCGCAATCGTGGAGCCCTCTCCGTCCACGCTCACCACCACGTCCGCGCTCTCCGCCACTTCCTCCACCTGCGCGTCCGTCCCCACCACCACCGCCACTCCCGCTTCCCTCTTCATCCACCTCAACCGCTCCGCCGGCACCCCTGCCTCCAGCGGCACGTACGCCCCTCCCGCCTTCACCACTCCCAGCACCGAAACCACCCACTCCACCCCGCGCTCCACGCACAGCCCCACCCTCACCTCGGGGCCTACTCCCACCACCCTCAGGTGGTGCGCCAGTTGGTTGGCTCGCTCGTTCAGCTGCGCGTACGTCAGCGACTCCTCGCCGCACTCCACCGCCACCGCGCCCGGCGTCTTCTCCACCTGGGCTTCGAAGTGGGCTGCCAGCGTCTCGTCCCCGCGCGCGCCTCTCTTCTCTCGCCCGCTCCACTCGCGCACCAGTCGCCGCTGCTCCTCCGCCCCCACCAGCGGCACTTGCCACACCTTCTTCTCCAACCCCTCCACCGCCCCCTCCAACACCGCCCTCACGTGCTCCACCAACCTCGCCGCCGTCCCCTCCTCGTACAGGTCGCTGTTGTAGTTCAGCGACACCCCCATCCCCTCCGAGTCCTCCCCCACCAGCAACGAGAAGTCGAACTTCGACGTCTTCGTGTCCGTCTCCAGCCCCTTCAGCACCAACCCCTCCCCCAGCTTCACCTCCACCCCAGGCGTGTTCTGCAACGTCAACGACACCTGGAAGAGCGGACTGCGGCTCATGTCCCTCCGCGGCACCAACTCCTCCACCAACTTCTCGAACGGCACGTCCTGGTGCGCGTACGCACCCAACGTCACCTCCCTCGCCCTCCCCACCAATTCCCGGAAGCTCTCCTCCTCGCGGACTCGCCCCCTCAGCACCAACGTGTTCGCGAAGTACCCAATCAGCCCTTCCGTCTCCGCGTGCGTACGTCCCGCTATCGGAAACCCCACCACCACTTCTTCCTGCCCCGCGTACCTCGCCAGCACCACCTGGTACGCCGCCAGCAACACCATGAAGGGCGTCGCTCCCTCCCTCCGGCTCGCCTCCTCCACCTTCCTCCACAGCTCCTTCGGCCACCGCCTCTCCAACATGGCCCCTCGGAAGCTCTGCACCGCCGGCCTCGGCTTGTCCGTCACCAACTCCAACGCCTTCGGCGCTCCCTCCAATTGCCTCCGCCAGTACTCCACCTGCTGCTCCAGCACCTCTCCCTGCAACCACCCTCGCTGCCACTCCGCGTAGTCCGCGTACTGCACCGGCAACTCGCCCAGCGGTGACGGCTTGCCTGCCGCGTACGCCTCGTAGAGCGCCGCCACCTCCCTCACCAACACCTCCGTCGACCACCCGTCCGACACGATGTGGTGCAGCACCACCACCAACACATGTGCTTCCGCTGACAGCCTCACCAGCGTCACTCGCAACAGCGGCCCCACCGACAAGTCGAACGGAAGCAACACGGCTTGCTCCACGTGACGACGTGCTTCGGCCTCACGGCGCTCCTCGGGAAGCCCTTCCAGATCGACGTCGTGCAACACCACCGGTGACTCCGGCGCGACGATCTGCACGGCGACGCCGTTCACACTTCGAAATGTGGTGCGCAGCGCTTCGTGACGCCGAACGAGTTCCTGGAACGTCCGAGCCAACGCATCCCGGTTCAACGGCCCCGTCATCCGCACCGCGCCAGGCACGTTGTACGAAGCGCTCAACGGCTCGAGCTGGTCCAGGAACCACAGGCGCTGCTGCGCGAAGGACAGCCTTGGAGGCTGACTCCTGTCTTCCCTCGGCACCAGCGACGGCGCCACCTGCGCAGCCCCCGCTCGAATCAGTCGATCCACCCGACTCGCGAGCTCCGCCACGGTCGGGGCCTCGAACAGCTCACGCAGCGGCAGCTCGACTCCGAACGCACTCCGCACCCGGGAGATGGCCCTCGTTGCCAGCAGCGAGTGGCCTCCCAGCTCGAAAAAGTGGCCATACAGCCCCACCCTGTCGAGCCCGAGCACCTCCGCGAAGAGCCCCGCCAGCAAGTCCTCCGTCGCGGTGCGCGGCGCCACATAGGCACTCACGCCCTCGCGCCCCGCATCCACCACGGGCAGCGCCTTGCGGTTCACCTTGCCACTCGGCGTCAGCGGCAGCGCGTCCAGCGTCACGAACGTGGACGGCACCATGTACTCGGGCAGATGTGCCCCGACATGCGCGCGCAGGGCCTCCCGCTTCGCCCCCTCCGGCTCCGAGAGGACGACGTACCCCACCAACCTCCGGTCCCCGGGAACATCCTCACGCACCACCACGGCCGCATCGCGAACACCCGGCGCGGCACGGAGCGCTGCCTCCACCTCGCCCAATTCGATGCGGAAGCCTCGCAGCTTCACCTGACCATCCAGGCGACCCACGAACTCCACCGTCCCCTCCGCTGTCCATCGGGCCAGGTCTCCCGTGCGGTACAACCGGGCGCCAGCCTCCTCGCTGAACGGATGCGGAACGAACTTCTCCGCCGTCAGCTCCGGCCGACCCATGTACCCGTGCGCCAGATGCGCGCCACCGATGAACAGCTCACCCGAAATCCCCACGGGACAGGGCTGTCCCCATGCATCCAACACATAGAGCTGACAGTGCGGCAGCGGCGCGCCGATGGACGGAAGACGCGGCCACGATGAAGGCGCCCCCCGCAACCGGTGCGCGGAGACGACATGCGTCTCCGATGGCCCGTATTGATTCTCCAGCACGCACCCTGGAAACCGCTCGAAGAACGCGACCAACGACGGCGTCACCTGGAGCTGCTCACCCGCGGTCACCACTTCGCGCAGCGCTCTGGGCACCGTCGGGCGCTGGACCGCGACTTCCGCCAGGGCTTGAAGCGCCACGAAGGGCAGGAAGAGGCGCTCCACCGCGTGCCTGTCCAGGAACGTCAGAAGCGCTGACAAATCCTGACGCACGTCCTCCGAGGGCAGCACCAACGTGCCACCGGCCCACCAGGTGGAGAACATCTCCTGGAAGGACACATCGAAGCTGAGCGCCGCGAACTGCAGCGTCGTCGCCGTGGGAATCACGGACCGCTCGAGCTGCCACGTCAGCAGATGTGACAGCGCACGATGCGACAGCGCCACGCCCTTGGGCCGCCCCGTGCTGCCCGACGTGTAGATGACGTAACACGCCAACTCCGGAGGAACCTCTCGAGCAGGAGCCCGGGTCGGCTGACGCGCCAGCGCCTCGGACTCCAGGTCCATGAACACGCGACGCGCGCGCGAGTCCACCGGCAACACCGTGCCCAGCCGGGAGTGACTCAGCACCACGACGGCGCCCGAGTCCTCCAGCATGAACGTCAGTCTCTCCGCCGGATAGCGCGGATCCAACGGCACATAGGTGGCCCCCGCCTTGAGCGTGCCCAGCACGGCGACAGCCAGGTCCAGGCTCTTGTCCAGACACAGGCCCACCTTGCTCCCGACGGAAACTCCCAATTCCGCCAGGTGATGCGCGAGCTGATTCGCCCGAGCCTCCAGCTCCGCATAGGTCAGCGCCCGCGTCCCATCGGTGACGGCGATGGCCTCGGGAACCCGAGCCATCTGGGCTTCCACCGGACGGAACACCGCCACGGGCACATGTGCATCACGCGCCAGGGGATTCCACTCGGTGAGGACCTGTCGTCGCTCCTCCACGTCGAGCAACGCCAACTCCGACAACGGCCGCTCCACCTTCTCACGCAGCTCGCGCAACACGTGACGCAGGTGCGCCAGCATCCGCCGCACCCCCGTCGCGCCGAAGCGCCTGGCGTCATAGGTCAGCCGAAGCACCAGCTCGTGTCCCGGCAGCGCCATCAACGTCAGCGGGTGGTGGTCCACCTCCATCGACGTGGGGTTGCGCACCACCAGCTCATCCGACGGCGTGGAGAGCCCCGCCTCCATCGGATAGTTCTCGTAGATGACGAGGCTCTCGAACAGCGGCTCGCTCGAAGGCACCTCGCTCCAGCGGCGCACCTCCACCAGCGGAGAGGACTCGTACTGACGCGCCTCCTGCAACCACGACTGCAGTTCCTTCAGCCACGGCCCCACGGGCCGTGAGGCGGGCATCCGCACGCGCACGGGGATGGCATTGATGAACATGCCCACCATGCTCTCGATGCCAGCAAGCTCGGGCGGCCGTCCGGAGACCGTCAGACCGAAGACCACGTCATCGCCGCCGCTGTAGCGCCCCAGCAGCACCGCCCAGGCGCCCTGCAGCAACGTGCCCGGTGTGAGCCCCTGCTGCCGGGCGAAGGCGACGAACGCCGACGTCTCCTCCGCTCCCAGCCGCACCTCCTCGTCCCCCCGCTCCCCCTGTCCCCGAGGCACACCTCCCACATTCAATCGCGTGGGCTCCGCGAAACCCACGAGCGCCTTGCGCCAGAAGTCCCTCGCGGCACCCTGGTCCTGCCCCTCCAGCCACGCGATGAAGTCCCGGTAGGGCCGGACATCTCCCCGCGGCGGCGTCACCCCACGCCGAAGCGCCTCGTACCGGGTGAACACATCCCGCGTCACCAACTGCGTGGACCAGCCATCCAGCAACAGGTGCGTGACGCTGAACACCACGCGCCAGACGCGCTCGTCCGTGCGAAACAACGCCAGCCGGAACAGCGGCGCGACGGAGAGTTCAAACCCGCGCCGACGGTCCGCCACGAAGAAGGCCGACACCCGGGCCTCCAGTTCCTCCCGAGGCACCGTGCGCCAGTCCTCCACGGAGACGGTGGGCTCCACGTCGCGCATCACCGCCTGCAGCGGCGCGTCCAATCCCTCCCAGAAGAACGCCGTGCGCAGGATGGTGAAGCGCTGTGCCGCCTGCCGCCACGCCTCCGTCAGCGCCGTCACATCGAGGACGCCATCCAGCTCGAAGGCGATCTGGTTGAAGTAGGGCTGGGTCTCGTCCTCCTGGAGGTGGTGGAACAGGATGCCCTGCTGCAACGGCGACAAGGGATACAGGTCCTCCACGTCGCGAAGCCGCTGTCCCTGGGAGGCCAGCCGGTCCGCGAGCCCCTCCAGCGCACCCTGCCCCAGCTTCGCCAGGGGGAAGTCCAGAGGTGACAGTCCACGCGGGTCCTCGGACGTCCCATGCGCGATGAGTTCACGCAGGGCCGCTCGCAGCGCGTGAGCCAGCCTCTCCACGGTTTCGGTCCGATGAATCCCCGAGCCATGGGTGAACATCAGCCGCATCCGGCCGCCGCTGACGGCGCAGTCCACGTCGAGCAGGTGCGCGCGCAGCCCTTCTGGTGCGTGCGTGGGCCCCGCCGAGCCCTCCGACAAGCGCAGCGGCGCCGTGGCGGGCAGCACGTTGTCGAACTGCCCCAGATAGTTGAACCCCACCTCCGGCACGGGCAAGGCGCTCAGTCGCTCGCGCAGCGCCCGGTCCGGCGACAGGTAGCGCAGCACACCGAACCCCACGCCCTTCGACGGAGTGCGCCGCACGGCCTCCTTCGCCGCTCGCACCCACGCCCCGGGCCCATCCCCCATCGACTCCACCAGCACCGGGTACAGGCTGGTGAACCAGCCCACCGTGCGCGAGAGGTCCACCTCTCCGAAGAGGTTCTCGCGCCCGTGCCCCTCCATCTCCACCCGCACGCACGATGCCCCCGTCCAGCGACGCAGCACGTGCGCGAGCGCGGCCAGCAACAGCTCATCCGGCTTCGCGCGGAACGCCTTCGCCACGTCCTGGAGCAACACCTGAGTCTCCCCGGGCTCCAGCGTCACCTCCACCAGACGCGAAGCACCCTCCGTGTTGGCGACGCCTCCCTCCACCTCACGGGGAAGCGAGCCCACGCGCGCCCAGGGGAGCCCGAGCCAGAAGGTCGCCTCCTCCCGCGCGGACGGCGTGCGCGCATGCTCCACCAGGCGCGAGGCCCAGGACTGATAGGACAGCGTCTTGGCGGGAAGTCGCACGGGCTCGTCCGCGCGAAGCCGCTGGTAGGCAGACAGCAGATCCTCCAGCAGCACCCGCCACGAGACGGCATCCACTGCCAGGTGGTGGATGACGAGCAACAACTCCTGAGGCACCTCCGGCCCCAGGTCGAAGAGCACCGCTCGCGCGACGTCTCCCGTGGAGGGCTTCAAGCGCTCCTGGACCCGCGCCGAGTACGCCTCCACCTCTGCACTCCGAGCCCCCGGCGCGCACCGCGAGAGGTCCACCGTCTCCAGCGGCAGGGTTCCTTCCAACCCCATCAGCTCTTGATGCCAGCCGCCCTGCCCGTCCCTCGTGAAGCGCAGGCGCAGGGCGTCGTGGTGCTCGCGCACGAGTTGGAGGGCTCGGTCCAGATGCGCGGCCACCATCCGCTCGCGCAGCGTGAAGCGCAGGGCTTGATTGAAGTGGTGCGCCCCCGACAGCTCGCGCGCGAGGAACCAGCGCTGGATGGGCGTCAACTCCACCGGACCCGTCACGGGCCCCTGGGCGATGACCTCCCTGGGTGCCTCGGACACCACCGCGGCCAGCCGCGCCACCGTCGGATGGTCGAAGAGCTGCTTCGCGCTCAGGTGCAACCCCGCCTGCGCGGCGCGAGAGATGACCTGGATGCCGAGGATGGAGTCGCCCCCCAGCTCGAAGAAGTCCTCGTGCACGCTGACCTGGGGACGCCCCAGCACCTGGGCCCAGATGCTCGCGAGGGCTTCCTCCTTCGCGTCACGTGGTGCGATCTCGGCGGTCCGCTCCACCACCGTGAGCTCCGGTGCCGGCAGGGCTCGCCGCTCCACCTTCCCGTTGTCCGACAGCGGGAACGCCTCCAGCACGACGAAGGCCGCGGGCACCATGTATTCGGGCAACCGCTCCGCCAGGAACTCGCGCAGCGCGGAGGACTCCGGTCGCTGTGCGCCGGAGGGCACCACATACGCCACGAGCCTCGCGCCGGAGGGCACGTCCTCGCGCACCACCGCCACCGCGTCGCCCACCGAGGGGTGTGTCCGCAGCACGGACTCGACCTCGCCCAGCTCGATGCGATAGCCGCGCACCTTCACCTGGAAGTCCGCGCGGCCCAGGTACTCCAGGCGTCCATCCGCGCGCCAGCGCACGCGGTCTCCCGTGCGATACAGCCGCGCCCCCGGCTCCGTGCCGAAGGCATCCGGAATGAAGCGCTCCGCCGTCAACTCCGGCCGCCGCCAGTAGCCTCTCGCCACGCCGGCGCCACCGATGAACAGCTCTCCCACCACGCCCACCGGCACCGGGCCCAGGCTCGCATCCAGGACATAAAGGCGCGTGTTCGCGATGGGCCGACCGATGGCCACCGGACCACTCACCGGGTCCGCCGCGCTCACCGTGTACACGCAGCAGCCCACCACCGTCTCCGTGGGGCCGTACTCGTTGATGAGGCGCGTGTCGGGCGCGTGCTCGCGCCAGAAGCCGATGCCCTCGGCCGTCAGCGCCTCACCGCCAATGACGAAGGCCCGCGTGCGTCCCGCGGCTTCCTCGGGACGAAGCTGCGCGGCCAGCATGCGCAGGTGGGTGGGCGTCAGCTTCACCAGACTGAAGTGGTTGCCCGCGCGCAGGGCTTCACCCAGTCCCTCGATGCCCACGTCTTCCGGGACCAGCACCACCGGCCGCCCCGCGACCAGGGGCGCCACCAGGCTCGTCACCGTCAAATCAAACGACAGCGGCGAGTGCACCGGCGAGCCGCTGCCCTCCGCGAGCCCATAGGCCCGCTGCGCCCAGGTCAGGTAGTTCACCACGCCCCGGTGCTCGACCATCACCCCCTTGGGTCGCCCCGTGCTTCCAGACGTGTAGATGAGGTACGCGAGGTCTCCGGCTCCGGCCAGTGGCTCTGGCGGCGTCACGGGCTCGCGACCCGCGGTGCGCGCCCAGTCCGTGTCCAGGCAGAGGAGGAACTGCGAGGTCGCCGGCAGCGCGTCCGCGAGCACCTCCTCGGTGAGCACCACCGGCACACCGGTGTCTTCCAGGAGGAAGGACACCCGTGTCGACGGCCAGGCCGGGTCGATGGGCACATACGCGCCCCCGGCCTTCAAGACGGCCCACAGCGCCACGACCATGTCTGGAGAGCGACGGAAGCACAGGCCCACCAGCGTTCCTCGCCGGACGCCCAGGCCGCGCAGGTGGTGCGCGAGCTGATTCGCCCGCGCGTCCAGCTCGCGGTAGCTCCAGCGCACATCTCCCATCGACACGGCCAGCGCGTCCGGGGTGCGCCCCACCGCCTCCTCGAAGAGGCCATGCACGGTGGCCTGCTCCGGGAAGTCCGCGCGTGTGTCGTTCCAGGTCACCAGGAGCTGGTGCCGCTCCGCGCCGGACAACAGGGACAGCTCCCCCAGTCGCCCCTCCGGCCGCGCCGCGATGGCCTCCAGCACGAGGACCATCCGCTCCAGTCGCGCATCCGCGAACGCCTGCGTGAAGCGGGTCTGGTCGTAGCGAAGGAGCAGCGGAAGTTTCGCGCCCGAGGTGGAGATCAACGTGAGGCCGAAGTGGTCCGCCTCCCGGGCCCGTACGTCGCGCACCTCCAGCGCCCGCGCGGAGGACGTGAGCGCGGCATCCAGCGGGTAGTTCTCGAAGACGACCAGCGTGTCGAAGAGCGAGGTGCCCGCGGGGACGTTGCTCCAGCGCTGCACCTTCACCAGGGGCGCATGCTCGTGCTGGCGCGCCTCCACCTGCGTGTCCTGGATGCGACGCAGCCACGTCGACCAGGTCAGGTCCTGGGACCAGCGCACTCGCACGGGCTGGGTGTTGATGAACAACCCGACCATGTCCTCCACGCCCGCGAGGTCCGGAGGACGACCGGAGACCGTGGTGCCGAAGATAACGTCCTCGGCGCCCGAGAGCTGTCCCAGCACCAGCGCCCACGCGCCCTGCACCAGGGTGCTCAGCGTGAGCCCGTGTCGACGCGCGAAGGTGTTGAGCGCCGCGGTGGTGGACTCCGACAGATGGCGGGTGCGCGTGATTCGCCCCGTGCCCTCCCCCGCCCCCTCGCCCGTCGGCGTGGGTTCATCGACCCCGGCCAGTTCGCGGCGCCAGAAGTCCTCCGAGTCCTTCAGGTCGTGCTCGGCCAGCCACCCCAGGTAGTCGCTGAACGGACGAGGCGAGACGAGCCTCGGAGACCGCCCCGCGAGCGAGCCTTCGTACAGCGTGAAGAAGTCCCGCACCACCAGCGGCACGGACCAGCCATCCAGCACCAGGTGAGAGTGACTGAAGACGAAGCGGTACGCATCGGCGGCGCTTCGCAGCAGCGTCAGTCGAATCAACGGCGCGCGCGACAGGTCGAACCCCTCACGCCGGTCCTGCTCCAGGAAGGTCGACAGTCGGGCCTCGAAGGCGTCCGCCGACAGGTCGCGCCAGTCCTCGACGCGCACGGGCAACTCCACCTCTCGCAGCACCACCTGCACCGGCTCGTCCACGTCGTCCCAGACGAGCGCCGTGCGCAGCGCGGGATGCGCCGCCACCGCGCCCCGCCAGGCCTGGATGAAGGCGTCCACGTCCAGCTGTCCCCGCAATTCACAGACGAGCTGGTTGAAGTAGAGCCCCTCTCCTGGCTCCGCGATGGCGTGGAAGAGCATGCCGCCCTGCAGAGGCGACAGCGGGTACAGGTCCTCGATGTTGTCGCTCATCGCGTCTTCTTTCCGAACCGCGCCGCCAGTTTGTCGAGCTGCGACTGCTTCACCTTCGCGAGCGGGAAGTCCGACGGAGAATGTCCCCCCGCGTCGGGCGCTCGCGAGGCGGCCACCAGCGCCAACAGTCTCGCCACGAAGTCCTCCGCCACACCCACCACCGTCTCTCGCCGGTGCACCGCCTCGCTGAAGGTCCACGTCACCTCCAGCCGGCCCTCGCGCACCACGCTCGTCACATCCAGCAGGTACGGCCGCCGCGAGCTGTCCGCGCGCTGCCTCAGCCCGTCGCTCTCCGGGGCCAGTCCGAAGGGGCCTCCCGTACCGACGATGCCATCCACCTGTCCCAGATGGTTGAAGCCAAGCTCCGCGACAGGGAGCGCCGCCAACGAAGCGTCCTTCGCCACGTAGCGCAGCAGCCCCCAGCCCATGCCTTGCGACGGGACCGCGCGCAGCGACTCCTTCACGACGCGCAAGGCCTCGCCGGGCCCCTGCACGTCGCGGAGGTCCAGGAGCGCCGGGAAGACACGCGTGAACCACCCCACCGTGCGGGAGACATCCGCGCCCGGCAGCACCTCTTCACGGCCGTGCCCTTCCACGTCCACCAGCGCGACGCTCCGTCCCGTCCAGGCCGTCAGGGCCTGCGCCAACGCGGTGAGCAAGGGGTCCTGCGGCTGCGTGTGCCAGGCCTTCGGCACGTCGTGCAGCAGCGCCTTCGTCTGCTCCGCATCCAGCGACACCTGTACCCGGCGAGCCGTGGCCTCGGTGTTGATGCCCGCAGGGAAATCCCTCGGCAGCCGCGCGGCTTCGGACCAGGGCCGCTCCAGCCACCACGCGCGCTCCGCGAGCAGCTTCTCCGAACGTGCCAGTGCCTCCAGGCCCCGAGCCCACACCTGGAAGGAGGTCGTCTTCGGTGGCAGTCGCACCGCGCCGCCCTCGGCGAGCTCCGCGTAGGCCGTCGCCAGGTCTTCCAGGAGGATTCGCCAGGACACCGCGTCCACCGCCAGGTGGTGGACCGCCAGCATCAGCAGCGCCGGACGTCCGGGACCTCGCTCCAGCAACACACCCCGGACGAGCGACGCCTCCAGGCGCAGGGACTGTTGAAGCTCCAGGGCGCACCGCTCCAGCGCGGGCCCCATCGCCTCCGGCGGCACGGTCGACAGGTCCACGCGCGCCACCTCCACCGACACGCCCGGCGCCACGGACGTCTGATGCCAGCCGTCCTCCTTCCTGGCGAAACGCAACCGCAGGGCGTCATGGTGCTCGACGACCCGCGCCAGCGCGCGCTCCAGCAGCGGCGCGTCGAGCGCGGCCCGCGCCTCGAACATCAGCGACATGTTCCAGTGGTGCGGCTCCTCCAGCCCCAGCTCGAAGAACCAGTGCTGGATGGGCGTGAGCGCCACCGGGCCCACCACGGGTCCCTGCTCGGCCTGCACCGCGAGCCGTGTCCCCGCCACCGTCGCGAGCCTCGCCACGGTGGGGTTCTGGAAGAGCTGCTTCGGAGACAGCTCCAGACCCGCCGCCCGCGCACGGGTGACAATCTGCAAGCCGAGGATGGAGTCGCCGCCCAGCTCGAAGAAGTCGTCGTGGATGCCCACGCGCTCCACGTTGAGGACCTGCCGCCACAGCTCCGCGAGGCGCGCCTCCACCTCCGTACGAGGCACCGCGTCCTCCGCGCTCGAGGACTTCGACGGCTGGGCCTCCGGTGCCGGCAACGCGCGCGCATCCACCTTGCCGTGACGCGTGCGCGGCAGCGCGGCCAGCGTGACGAAGGCGGACGGCACCATGTAGGGCGGCAGGCGGGAGAGCAGCCACGACTTCAGCGCGCCCGAGGTCAGCGCCTCGACCTCGCCCGGACTCCGCGCCACGACATAGGCGACGAGCCGACGGGGCCCACTCCCCTCCGCCCTCGCCACCACCGTCGCCTCCCGCACCTCGGGATTCGCGAGCAGCGCGGCCTCCACTTCACCCGGTTCGATGCGGAAGCCTCGCACCTTCACCTGCGCATCCGCGCGGCCCAGGAACTCCAAGCTCCCATCGCGGCGCCAGCGGGCCAGGTCTCCCGTCCGGTACATGCGCGCTCCCGGTCGCGTGTCGAAGGGGTCCAACACGAAGCGCTCGGCTGTGAGCCCGGGCTGGCCCAGGTACCCTCGCGCCACGCCGGAGCCACCCACGTGGAGCTCGCCCGGTGCGCCAGGCAGCGCCAGCCCACCTCGGGCATCCAGCAGGTACACCTGGGCGCCCGGCACGGCCCGACCAATGGGCACATGTCCCTGCTCATCCCGTCGGACACGATGCACCGTGCTCCAGATGGTTGCCTCCGTCGGACCGTACTCGTTGAACAACGGCACCGAGGGCAGGGCCTCGTGATGCGCGCGCGCCAGTTCGAGCGTGCAGGCCTCTCCGCCCACGCTCACCGCGCGCAGGCCCACCAATCCTCCCGCTGGCGCCGCCGCGAGCACCTCCGCGTAGAGAGCCGGCACGGAGATAAGGTGCGTCACGCGAGCCCTGGCCACCAGCTCCGCCAGCTTCCTCGGGTCCTCGCGGTCCTCCACGTCCGGGTAGCGCAGCGTGCCACCCTCGAAGAGCGACCAGAGCAACCCCGCCAGCGAGGCATCGAAGGTGAACGGCGCCAGGGACAACACGACTCCGGGGGCGCCATAAACCTGCTGTCGTGCCCGCGTCGCCGAGACGAGCTGGCGGTGATCCAGCACCACCCCCCTCGGCTTGCCGGTGGAGCCCGAGGTGTAGACGATGCAGGCGGCCTGGTGCGGCTGGGGCTCCGAGGGCAGCGCGCTTGCACCCATCGGGAGGGCCTCAAGGGTCACCACCGCCATGCCCTCTCGCGAAGGCACACGCGCCAGCCAGGCGCCGGACGTCACCACCGCGTGCGCCTGGGTGTCCTCGATGATTCCGGACAGCCGCTCGGAGGGATGCTCCAGGTCGAGCACCACCACGGCCGCGCCCGCGCGCAGGATGCCGAGGAGGCCCGCCACCACGTCGGACGGTTGCGCGAGCGCGAGCGCGACGATGTTCCCCGCGCCCGCGCCCACCGCCTTCAGCGCACCAGCGAGGCGCGCGGACAGCGCATCGAGTTCGCGGTAGGTGAGTCGGCGGGTGCCGTCGTCCACCGCCACGACGTCGGGGTCGGAGGAGGCGCGCGCGGCGAAGCACGCGGTCACCGTCTCGCCCGCCGTCGACTCGCGCGAGGGCGCAGTGGCCCACTCGACCAGGAGCTGGTGACGCTCATCCTCCGACAGCACGGAGAGCTGGGACAGGCGTCGCTCGGGATGCGCGGCCAGTTGCTCCAGCAGTCGCAGCAGGTGCCCCGAGAGTCGGTGGATGGTGTCCGCGTCGAAGAGGTCCGTGTTGTAGTCGATGCCTCCGGACAGCCCCTCCTTCGACTCCACCAACTCCAACATGAGGTCCAGCTTCGTGGCCCCCGTGTGGACGGCCTGGCTGCTCAGGCGCAGACCGGCCATGGTCAGCTCGATGGGCGGCGTGTTGTGCAGCACGAGCATCGTCTGGAAGATGGGCGTGTGACTCAGGTCTCGAGCCACATGGAGCGCGTCCACCAGCTTCTCGAACGGCACTTCCTGGTGGGCGAAGGCCCCCAGCGAGGCTCGGCGCACGCGGCCCAGCAACTCCGTGAAGGTGGGGTCGCCGGACAGGTCCGCGCGCAGCACGATGGAGTTGATGAAGCAGCCGATGAGCGGCTCGATTTCGGGTCGGTTGCGTCCAGCGACGGGAGTGCCCACCGCGAAGTCATGCTGCCCGGTGTACGCGTGGAGGAGCGTCTGCCACGCGGTCATCAACACCATGAACGGCGTGGCGCCTTCTCGCCGACCCAGTGACACCAGCGCGTCCGTGAGAGACCGGGAGAGGGAGAGGGGCAGTCTTGCGCCCGGATAGGTCTGCACCGGAGGCCGGGGACGGTCCGTGGGCAGCCGGAGCACGGGGACGTCCGCCAGCACTTCGCTCCACCAGGCCTGCTCGGCCGCCAGCTCCGGGCCTCGCATCCATTCGAGCTGCCAGGCCGCGTAGTCCGCGTACTGCACCGTGATGGGTGGGAGTGGAGACGGCTGGCCCGCGAGGAAGGCGGCATAGAGGCTCGCCAGCTCAGGGAACATCACGCCCAGGGACCAGCCATCCGAGACGATGTGGTGCATGACGATCAGCAGCACATCCTCGTTCTCGCGGACGCGCAGGAGTGAAGCCCGCAGCAGCGGCCCCGTCTCCAGGTCGAAGGGCTTGCGCGCCTCGTCCCGCGCCCAGCCGTCCACTCCCCGGGCGTCCCCTGCATCCATCGTGAAGACCCGCAGGGGCACTTCGAGCGCCGCGGAGATGTGCTGCACTCCGCCCGCGTCGGACATCGAGAACGTCGTCCGGAGGACCTCGTGGCGACGCACCACCTCGTTGATCGCGCGCTCGAGCGCGGCCACGTCGAGCGTGCCGGTCAGCGCGAGCATCACCGCGTTGTTGTTGGCCACATTCCCCGGCTCCAGCCGGTCCATGTACCAGAGCCGTTGCTGCGAGAACGAGAGCGGCAGCGGGCGCTCGCGGGAGACGTGCGGAATGGGCGGAGGGCCCTCGCGCCGAGCGGCGCCGTTCGACTGCCCCACGACGCGGGGCGGGGTCGGACGACGTGACGACACGGGCAGCGGAGGCAGCAACTCCAACGAGCCATCCAGGTGGCGGCGCGCCCTGCGCCCCATCGCGAGGCGAGGCCCCGCGCCGCCGTCCGGAAGCAGCCGGAGCGCGGCGGACGCCGGAGCATTCCAGAGGCCGCGTGGCGCCTGATCGCCCAGCACCGCCAGCTCGCCCACCACACCCGTGGGCACGGAGCGGCCTCGCGCATCCACCACGTCCCAGGACAGGGGCTCCTTCGACGAAGGTGAAGCAGACCCGGACCGCGTCCACGCCCCCAGGCCGAGCAGCGGGTCCCGGCGCGACACCTCGACCGGCAGCGCACGCGACAGCGCGTCCGCGACCTCTCCCTTCGCCTCCTCCAGCAAGACGCGCCGCACGGGACGCAGGACCTCGGCGACGGAGGGCAGCTCCGACAGGGCCTTGGCGAGCGTCGCCGTGAGGTGCAGGTGCGTGGCACCCGTCTGGCGCACCAGGGACAACAACGCCTCGGCGGCGCTCGGCCCTTCGTGGAGCGTCACGGTGGGCACCGGCGACACGGACAGCGGCGCATGTCGCCGCCGCAGCACATCCAACTGCTGGAGCGAGTCGAGCGTCGCCTCCACCTCCACGCCGAAGTCCACGAGGCAGGCCACTTCATCCACATCCAGGCGCTTCACGCGCTCCACCACCGGCCCGCACGTGTCAGGGGTTCCGAAGAGGCCCCCATCCTCCACGTAGCGCGTCAGCCCGTGCTCCAGCAGGGCATCCATGTCCCCCGGAGTCAGCGAGCGGAAGTCTCCCTTGAGGCCCAGGCTGGCCACGAAGGCCTGAAGGATGTCCACGGAGCTGCGGAAGTATTCGAGCAGCGGCTTGCGCACGCGGCGGCGGACCTCGGCCTCGTCCTCGCCCAGGAACGCGTGGAGCATGAGGCTCACGTGTCCCCGCCCTGGATGACCGTGTTGCCGCCAGGCCTCGCGATAGAGGGCCACCTTCGACGACAGGTCCTCCAGGTTCTGCCCCATCAGGTTCGTGAGGACGTACGCCCCCATTTCACCCGCCATGCGGAACGTGTCCGGGCTCCCCGCCGCCGTGAGCCAGAACGGAAGCTCCTTCTGGACGGGACGCGGACGGAGGAACACCTCCACCTCGTCACCCGCGCCGTTGCGCCGAAGCACCGAGCCGCCACGCCACAGCGTGCGCACCTCCTCGATGCCCTTGAACATGACCTCCTTGCGCCGCGCGTACCGGTCCGGCGCGAAGACGAAGTCATTCGCATGCCAGCCCGATGCGAACGACACACCCACGCGGCCGTTGGACAGGTTGTCCAGCACCGACCACTCCTCCGCGACGAGGATGGGGTCATGCAGCGGGAGCACGACGCTGCCCGCGCGAATCCCCAGTCGCTCCGTCACCGTGGCCACGCCCGCGCCGACGACAGCGGGGCGGGGGTAGAGCCCTCCGAAGGAATGAAAGTGCCGCTCGGGGGTCCACACCGCAGAGAAGCCCTGCGCGTCGGCGTACTTCGCCGCCTCCATCAGCAAGCGGTACTTGCGTCCCCCCAGCGAGTCCTCGTCGTTGGCGAAGAACGACAGGCTGAAGTCGGGCCCAGGCCGTGTGCCCGCTCCGCTCGAAGTGGCCAGCACGAGGCGGGCACGCTCCGACGGCAGCACCACGCGCAGGCCTCGCGTCAGCGCCCACAGCAACTCCAGTCCCGTCCCCGGCGCCCCCGCCTCTTCCGCCGACAGCCAGGTCCCCTCCTTCACCTCGGCATTCGAGTCGAGGCGCCGGAACAGCGCATCCACCGTGCGCACCGTGTGCATGGCACGCAGTCGCGCTCCCGTCGGTCCAACCAGCGACTCCAGGCAGACCAGGGTCTCCGCCGAGGACTCCATCGAGCCTCGTGAGGCGGAGTCCTCCAACGCAAGGCCTCCCTCCACCGCCAGCGTCGAGAGCGCGCGGACGGAGATGACCCGAGCCGGGTCCAACGGCACGCTCGTGTGCAACCGCTCGTGCGTCAGCAACAACGGCGGTGGGCCACCAGCAGGCGCGAGGGCCGCGAGTTCCCTGAGCTGGGGGGTGGAGAGGAGCACGTAGCCGCCGCCCGCCTCCAGGACCGCCCAGAGCGCCACCACGCGCTCCACGGACGGCTCAAGACAGAGCGCGACCAGCACCTCGGGGCCCACGCCCTTCGCACGCAGCTCGGACGCCAGTCGGCGCGACTCCGCGCGCAGTGCGCGCCACGTGAAGTCACCGTGGCCCTCCGTCGACACAGCCACCGCATCCGGTGCCCTTGAGGCACGAGACTCCAGCAACGCGGAGACCGTGCTCGGCGGCGCCGACGAGTCAGCGAGAGACACGCGCGCGGGCGACTCCTGGCCCTCGGCCTCCAGACACAGTCCCGACAGCGGTTGCCCCGGGTCCGCGAGCGCGGAGGTGAGCAATACCGTCCAGTGCGACAGCAGCCGGTCGATGGTCTCGGGCGCGAACCGCTCCACCGCGTAGTCGAGCGTGCCCGCGAAACCGCCAGCATCCTCACCCATCGACACGGACAACGGCGACAGCACCGCGCCGAACCGCGGCGGCCCCTCCTCGACTTCCACCAACTGCATCCGCAGATCCGGAGCATCCAGGACCGCATCGAACCGGGGATGCAGGACGAAGAGCGCATCGAACACGCGCTCGCGGCCCGGGTTCCGCGTGGGCTCCACCTCCCGGATGAGATGCTCGTAGGGGACGTCCGGCTGCGCGTACGCGTCCAGCGTGACATCGCGCACGCGCCCGAGCAGCTCGCGGAACGTCGGGTCACCCGACAGGTCCGTGCGCAGGGGCACCGCATGCGCGACGTAGCCAATCAACGGCTCGAGCTCCGGACGGTTCCGATTGCCAATGGGCGTGCCCACGATGATGTCCTCGCGGCCGGCCCACCGCGCCAACAGCGCCTGCCAGGACGCGAGCAACACCATGAAGGCCGTGACGCCCTCTCGCCGCGCCAGGGCGTGGATGCCGCTCGTCAACGACGCCGAGAAGCCGACGCCGCGTCGGACTCCGCTGAGCGCGGGCCCCACGCCAGGCGGCAGGTCCACGGGCAGGTCCAGCGGCCCGGGCATGCCCGCCAACCGCTCACGCCACATCGCCGCCTGCGCGGTGGAGGCCCCCGACTCCAGGAACTTCCGCTGCCAGGCCGCATAGTCGATGTACTGAATCGCCAGCTCCGGAAGCGGCGACGACTCCCCCCGCTTGAAGGCGCCGTACAGCGCGCCCAGCTCCGAGCTGAACACCACCAGGGACCACGTGTCGCAAACCACGTGATGGACCGAGATGACGAGCAGGTGCTCCCGCGCCGAGAGCTTCAACAGTCGCGCGCGAACCACCGGCCCGTGGGCGACGTCGAACGGCTGGGACATCTCCGCGAAGACCCGCCGTCGCCACTCCGCTTCGCGCGCCTCCTCCGCCATCTCATCGAGGGAGTCGATGACCAGGGGAACGCGCGCCTCCGAAGAGACTCGCTGCACCATCCGACCGTCCACGAGCGGATACGACGTGCGCAGGGCTTCGTGACGCCGGACCACCTCCTCCAGGCTTCGCCGCAGCACCGACACGTCGAGCACGCCCGTCAGGCGCAGGGCCACGGACATGTTCAGCGCGGGATTGCCTGGGAGCGCCTGCTCCAGCGCGCAGACCCGCTCCTGCACCACCGACAAAGGCAGCACCCCATCCCGAGGAACCCGCACGAGCGGCGGCAGGACACCGTCCTTCGCGGACAGTCCCTCGGTCCCCAGTCGCGTCTGGATTCGCGCGGCCAGGCCCGCCACGGTGGGCGCCTCGAACAAATCACTGAGCGGAAGCTGGACGGGGAAGGCTTCACGCAGCCGCGTGAGCATCTGTGCCGCCATCAGCGAGTTTCCACCCAGCTCCAGGAAGTCGTCGTGGATGCCAAAGTCCGAGCGCCCCAACCGCTCGCGCCAGATGCCGAGCACGCCCCGCTCCACATCTGTTCGCGGTCCCGCCTTGTCCGCGGGGACGTCCATCACCTCGGGTGACTCCGCGCCGCTGGTGTCGAGTGCGGGCGCAACGGTGGCGGCAGTCGTCGTCGCGAGCACCTTGGGCGCATCCAGCGCGAAGCGCCGACGCTGGAACGGATACGTGGGCAGCGACACCCTGTGGCGTTGCTCGTTCGCGTAGACCCGCTTCCAGTCGGGCTCGAGCCCGGACTCCCACAGCGCGCCCAGGGCCGCCATGAGCACGCCGTACTCCCCCACCTTCGAGTCGGCCCGAGGCAGCGAGGCCACCACTCGCCCTCCGTGTCCGCGCAGTCCCAGTCGCGCCAGCGCCGTGAGCGCCTGGTCCGGTCCCACCTCCAGGAAGAGCGTGAAGCCGCCCTCCTTCAGCGTCTCCAGTCCCTCCCCGAAGCGCACCGGGGCCCGCATCTGACGCGCCCAGTACGCGGGGTCCGTCGCCTCCTCCGGACGAATCCACGTGCCCGTGACGCTGGAGACATACGGCACCCGGGGCGCGGAGAGCCGCAGGCCCGCCACCACGCGCGACAGCTCCTCTCGCAGCGGCTCCACGGCCTCCGAATGGAAGGCGTGCCCGGCGGCCAGGCGCAGCACGCCGACGCCTCGAGCCACCAACTCCCGCTCCAGGGCCTCGACCTCCGCCGTCGGTCCCGATACCACACACCGCTCGGGCCCGTTCACCGCCGCCAGGGCGAGGGCTCCCGTCAGCAACGGACGCACCACCTCTTCGGCGCAGCCCACCGCCGTCATACTTCCCGGGGGCAGCTTCGACATCAGCCGACCGCGCGCCGCAACCAGAGTCAGCGCGTCCTCCAACGGCAGGACGCCCGCGAGGCAGGCCGCCGTGTACTCGCCGAAGCTGTGTCCCAGCAGCGCTCCCGGCTGGATGCCCCACGACTCCCAGAGCTTCGCCAGCGCGTACTCCACGCAGAACAGCGCGGGCAGCGCATGGCGCGGGTCTCCCAGCGCCTCGCGTGCCGCGGCCTCCGCGCCCGGGCCCGGAAGCAGCACGTCTCGCAGCACCTGCTCCAGCGAGGGCCCCAGCACTCGCAGACAGGTGTCCACCGTTTCGCGGAAGAGCGGCTCCGCGCCGTACAGCTCGCGCCCCATCCCCAGCGACTGCGCGCCCTGCCCCGGAAACAGGAAGGCCAC
The DNA here is from genome assembly GCF_013336715.1 of Myxococcus sp. CA056. Classification (NCBI taxonomy): domain Bacteria; kingdom Pseudomonadati; phylum Myxococcota; class Myxococcia; order Myxococcales; family Myxococcaceae; genus Myxococcus; species Myxococcus sp. CA056. The sequence goes on along the minus strand of NZ_JABUMT010000016.1, from coordinate 88,520 downwards.
GCGCCGCTCGCGCGCCGCCGCCACATCCTCCAGCACGCGCCCGTTGCTGGGAGTCCGCAGTCGCGCGAGCAGCTCCGCCCGGTCCCCAGCCACCACCGCGAGCCGATGCTCGAAGCCACCGCGCCCCACGTTGCGCGTGAAGGCCACGTCCGCGAGCGACATGTTCCCAGGGGCCGTCTCCAGCCACTCCGCCAGCTCACGCACCGACGCGGAGAGCGCCTGTGCGGTGCGCGCGGACAGGGTGATGAGCTGCGCGGGCCGAGCGCTCGGGCCCGAGGCTTCCTTCTTCGGCGCCTCCTCCAGCACCGCATGCGCGTTGGTGCCGCCAATGCCGAACGAACTCACGCCCGCGCGCCGGGGCACGTCTCCGCGCGGCCAGGCGCGCTTCTCCGCGACGACGGAGAACGGGCTGCTCGCGAAGTCGATGGCCGGGTTGGGCGACGTGAAGTGGAGCGTGGGAGGCATCACCTCCTCGGAGAGCACCAGGGCCGTCTTGATGAGCCCCACGAGTCCGGCCGCCGTATCGAGGTGGCCGATGTTCGTCTTCACGGAGCCCAGCGCGCAGAAGCCCTTGCGGTCCGTGTCCCGCCGGAAGGCGCGGGTCAGCGCCGCGACCTCGATGGGGTCTCCCAGCGCGGTGCCAGTGCCGTGCGCCTCGACGTAGCCGATGTCGTCCGCCGTCAGTCCCGCATAGGCGAGCGCCTCACCGATGACATCCGCCTGCCCTTCCACGCTGGGCGCCGTGTAACCCACCTTCAGGCCACCATCGTTGTTCAGCGCGGAGCCTCGGATGACCGCATGGATGTGGTCTCCATCCCGCAGCGCATCCGCCAGCGGCTTGAGCACCACCGCCGCGACGCCATTGCCCGGCACCGTGCCGGCCGCGCGCGCGTCGAAGGCACGACAGTGTCCGTCGGGGGAGAGAATCATCCCCTCCTGGAAGAGATACCCCGTGCGCTGCGGCAAGGAGATACGCACCGCGCCCGCCAGCGCGATGTCGGACTGGCGCAGCAGCAGGCTTTGACAGGCCATGTGGACCGCGACCAGGCCCGTGGAACATGCCGTGTAGACGGCGAGGCTCTCGCCACGCAGCTTCAGCTTGAAGGAGGCCTTGGTGGCCAGGTTCTCGCCGGACGTGCCCATCACCTCGTACAGCGAGGCCGGGTCCAGTTGCCCCTGTCCCAACATGCCCAACGTGTGCAGCGACGGGGCCGCGCCCGCGTACAGGGAGATCTTCCCCGAGTAGCGAGTCGGGTCATAGGCCGCATCCTCGAGCGCGGCCCAGGCGCACTCCAGGAACACCCGCTGCTGCGGGTCCATCCACAACGCCTCGCGTGGGGGCACGTCGAAGAAGTCGGCGTCGAAGGTGTCCGCCCCCTCCATCACTCCGGCCACGGGCACGAAGTCCGGGTGTCTCCGCAGCGCTTCGGGCACCAGCGGCGAAGTCTCCAGCGCCTCCGGCGACAGGCGGGAGACCGACTCCACGCCGTCGAGCAGATTGCGCCAGAAGTCCCTCACATTCGCCGCGCCGGGGAACCGCCCGGACATGCCGATGATCGCGATGTCGTTGCCACTTCCGCCCGTCAGGTCCTGGTCCGCCATGTTCTCAGGTATTCCTTCCGCCGCGACGCTGGAGGGCCTGACGACGGGCCTCCGCACGCTCCTGATGCTTTACCGTCTGCGTCCCAGGCTCCGACTCGGAGGACAGCCTCCGCGCCAGCGCATGGACGGTGGGATGCTCGAAGAAATGGGTGACGGGAACATCCCGCCCGAGCACCTCGCGCAGCCGCGCGCACGCGCGCACCGCCGACAGCGAGCTGCCGCCCAGGTCATCGAAGAAGTGGGCGTGGACGCTCACCGTCGGATACCCAAGCGTCTCAGCCCATGCCTGGACCAACGTCTGCTCCAAGGGTGTGCGCGGAGCACCTTCCGAGGGCGCCGCTCGCGTCGGAGCCGGCAGGGCCCGCGTGTCCACCTTGCCGCTGGACAACAACGGCAGTGCCTCCAGGGTGACGAGGTCCGCGGGAATCAGGTGTTCGGGCAGGCGCGCGCGAAGGCTCGCTCGAACCTCTCCCGGCGTCGGCATCCCGCCTTCCGGGGGCACCACGTATGCGACCAGCCGAGGCTCTCCTCCCGCCGGCGGGCGCCACACACGGACATGGGCCTGCCGCATTCCCGCCAGCTCGCGCAGGGCCACCTCCACCTCGCCCGGCTCGATGCGGAACCCGCGCAGCTTCACCTGTGCATCCACCCGGCCCAGCAAGTCGATGTGGCCAGAGGGACGCCAGCGCGCCAGGTCCCCGGTGCGATACAGGCGCGCCCCGGGCCGTGGACCATACGGGTCCGGGACGAAGCGCTCCGCCGTCAGGTCCGGGCGCCCTTCGTAGCCGCGTGCGACGGCCGGTCCTCCCAGGAACAGCTCCCCCGTCACCCCAGGAGGAACGGGCCGCAGGGCCTCGTCGAGCACGTAGGCATCGACATGCGGCAAGGGCGGGCCGATGTCCGGCGCCCCGGTTCCGACCACGCACGTGGACCACGCCGAGCAGACCGTGACTTCGGTAGGCCCATAGGCGTTCAGCATCACCCGCCCCGGAGCGAAGCGGGTCACCAGGTCCTCCGGACAGTGCTCGCCCGCGGAGACGAGCGTCTTCAGGTCGGGAAGCGGTGCCTCCGGCAGCAACGTGCAGGCGGAGGGAGGGAGCGTCACGAGGGTGATGCGTTCTTCTCGCAGCACCCGGTGCAGCGCCTCGCCCGCGAGGACTTCGCCCGGAGGAGGCAGGACCAGCGTCGCACCCGTCATCAGGCCCTGGATGTATTCCCAGACGGAGACGTCGAAGGCCGGTGACGCGAACTGGAGCACTCGTGCTCCGGGGGCCAACGCGAAGCCTTGTCGAATCGTCTCGACCAACTGCAGGGCGCTCCAGTGAGAGATCATCACGCCCTTCGGACGTCCCGTGCTTCCGGAGGTGTAGATGATGTACGCCGTGCAGTCCGACGAGGGCAGCGCCCGTGCTTCGAACGGCGACTCCCCGTCACGTGTGTCCCGGGCTCCGTGCTCCTCCCAGAGCAGCGTCGTCACGGCTTCGGGCAGGGTCAGCCGCCGTGCGAGCCGCTCGTGGACGAGCAACCAGCGCGCCCCGGCGTCGCTCAACATCCACGCGACTCGCTCCGACGGGTAGCCCGCGTCGAACGGCACCACCGTTCCACCGGCCTTCAACACCGCGAGGAACGCGATGAGCGCCTCGGGGCCCCCGCGCTCCATCTGCACACCAACACGGCACTCCGGACCGACGCCCTGACGACGCAGCCTCGCGGCGACACGGTCCGACCAGTCATTCACCTCGCGATAGGTCCACCGCGACGTGCCCGCGACCAGGGCCACGGCCTCGGGTGTCTTCGCCACCCAGGACTCGAAGGCCTCGTGCAGACCGGTCACCGGGGGGGCTTCGGACATCGCGCGCCTTCGGCCGGTGGCCAGCGCCGCGCCCCGCTCCTCCTCATCCAGCACCGGCAGGTCGAGCACCGGCACGTCGGGTGTCCGCGACGCCGCGTCCAACAGCGCGCCCAGATGACGGGCCATGCGCTCCACGACTTCGGCATCGAAGAGGTCGGTGCAGTACTCCAGGCTGGCCGCGAAGCCACCTCGCGACTCCGCCATCGACAACGTCAGGTCGAAGGCCGAGGCCTGATTGCGCAGCGGAACGGACTCCAGCTCCAGCGCCCCCAGCCGGACCCGCGCCCCCTCGCCTCCGAGCGCGAAGGGCGCGAGGGCTTCACGGCCCGGACGCCCGGAGTGCAGCACGAACATCGTCTGGAAGACGGGCGCGCGCGACGCATCCCTCCGAGGCTGGAGCCGCTCGACAAGCCGTGCGAAGGGCAGCTCCTGCCGCTCCAGCGCTGACAGCACCGTGCCGCGCACCTCCGCCAGCAGCGCGGAGAACGACAACCCTTTCGTCACAGTGGCGCGCAGGGCCACGGGGTTGACGAAGTAGCCCACCTGTCGAGCCAGATCCGCGCGTGCCCGACCCGCCGTCGGCGTCCCCACCAGCAGGTCTTCATGTCCCGTGTAGCGGCGCAGGAAGGCGAGGTAGCCGGCCAGGAGCACCATGAAGGGCGTGGCACCGCGCGCGCTCGCCAGCGACACCAGGCGAGAGGCGGTCTCCGCCTCCACTCGGAAGGTCACAGCCGCGCCCCGGAAGGACTGGAGCCGAGGCCGTGGACGCGAAGTGGGCAACTCCAACACCGGCAGCTCTCCGCTCAGTTGCTCACGCCACCACGCCTGGAGCCCGTCGCCTCGTGAACCGGAGTACAGCGCCTCCTGCGCGCGGAGGATGGGCGCGACGCGAGCCGGAGGTGGCGGCAGCGTCGGAGCCACGCCTTGGAGACCGGACGTGTAGAGGAGGCCCAGTTCCTCGGCCATCACCTCCAACGACCAGAAGTCGGTGATGAGGTGGTGGAACACGAGCAGCAGCACCGGTCCACCCGCGACGTCGGTGAAGACGCGCATGCGCATCATGGGCCCACGCTCCAGGTCGAAGGGACGGTGGGTCTCCACCTCCAACCGCTCGCGCAAGGCCCATTCCGTCCACCCTTCGGCCGACTCGCGCTCCAGCACGGGCGCGGCGGCGGGACGCAGCACGGGCTCGCCGCGTTCCTCGGGGAAGGCGCACGCGAGGGCAGGATGGCGGGTGATGAGCACCGAGAACGCGTGCTCCAGAACCCCGAGGTCCACGTCCGGAGCGAGGCGCATCGCGCGCGCGATGTGGTACGCGGTGCTTCCTGGCGCCATGCGCTGGAGGAACCAGAGCGCGCGCTGACCGTCCGAGACATGCGGCGTCGCGTCCTCCGACACAGCGGGAGTGGACGACTCCGCCACCGAGTTCCGCGTGCGCTCCACCCACGCCGTCACATCACGCAGACTCGGCCCTTGCAGCAACAACGTCGGGGGCAGCGACACGCGCCACGTCTGCTGCACCGCGTGCATCACATCCAGCCCGCGCAGCGAGTCCAGGCCGTACTGCGTGAGCGGCGCATCGGCATCCAGCGTGCTCGCGGAGACACCCAGCCGGTGCGCCACCTCGCTCACGAGCCACGAGAACACGTCTCCCGAAGTCAGCGCCTCGGACGCGCTCGCCACCTCGTCCCGCGCGAGCACGTCCGCGCGGCTCTCCCGCCACTCCTTCACGACCTCCAGGCCGTCGGTGAGGAACGCCTGCTTCGTCACGCGCCGCTGCACCTTGCCGCTGGACGTCTTGGGCAGGCTGCCCGACGTGATGAGCACCACCGCATGCGCGGCCACGCCGTGCTCCTCGACGAGCGTGGCGCGGATGCGCGCGAGCGCCTCGTCGATGATGCCCCCTTCGGCCGCCTTTCCGGAGACCTCCTGGACGATGACGAGCCGCTCCTCCCCTTCCGCCTCCACCGAGAACGCGACGCCACACCCCGGGCGCAGGGCCGGGTGGCCGCGCTCCACCGTCAACTCCAGGTCCTGCGGGTAGAGGTTGCGCCCGCGCAGGATGAGCACGTCCTTCAAGCGGCCCGTGACGAAGACCTCGCCGCCCTCGACGATGCCCAGGTCTCCCGTGCGCAGGAAGGGCCCCTCGCCCGTCCCCGCGAGGCGGCCCCGGAAGTCACGCTCCGTCTCCTCGGGGCGCTGCCAGTAACCCTCCGCGATGCTGGGCCCGCGCACCCACAGCTCGCCCACCTGGCCCGGGGCCTTCGGCTCGCGCGTCTGGGGGTCCACCACGCGCAGCTCCTGCGCGCCCAGCACCTCGCCGCTGCCCACGAGGACTGCTCCGGCGTCGGCGTGCTCCGGTGCTCGCGCCTCGCCCCGCTCCAGGCCCTCGCGCGAGAAGCTCTTCACCACCAACTCCACCGGGCGCTCCGCGACGCGCTGGCGGCCCGTGACGATGAGCGTCCCCTCCGCCAGGCCGTAACAGGGATAGAGCGCGTGGCGGCGAAAGCCCGCGGGCGCGAAGGCCTCCGCGAAGCGGTCCATCGTCTCCGCGCGCACCGGCTCCGCGCCACAGAACGCCACCTCCCAGCGACTGAGGTCCAGCGCGGCCCGCTCCTCCGGCGTGCTCTTGCGCACGCACAAGTCGAACGCGAAGTTGGGCCCGCCACTCACCGTGCCGCCGTGGCGCGAGATGATCTCCAGCCACCGCATGGGCCGCTGGAGGAAGAACAAGGGCGCCATCAGCGACGCATGCATGTCCCGGAACAGAGGATGGACGATGCCGCCAATCAGCCCCATGTCGTGGTACGGCGGGAGCCACGAGACGAACCTCGGATCCGGCTTCGCGTCGAACCCTCGCGAGATGAGCTCGCAGTTGTGCATCAACTGGCGGTGCGCCAGCACCACGCCGCGTGGCGAGCCGGTGGAGCCCGACGTGTACTGGAGGAACGCCACCGTGTCGTCGCGCACGCCCGCATCGCGCCACGACGCGGCCTCACTGAGTGGAACCGTGTCCGTCGACAACCAGCGCAGCGCCCGCAGGTCTTCCAGTCCTTCGGTGAGCGGCCCCACCAGCTCCGAGATTCCGGACGTGGTGAGCGCCACGCGCGCGCCGCAGTCCGCCACCAGCGCCTGGAGCCGGGGCAGCGTGCGACCCAGTCGCATCACATCCGGCGGATATGCGGGCACCGCCACCACGCCCGCATACAGACACGCGAGGAAGCCCACCACGTACTCGCGCCCTGGCGAGTACATGAGCAGCGCCCGGTCTCCTGGCGCCATCTCCTGCTGGAGCCGCGCCGCCACCGCGCGCACCTGCGCATCCAGTTCAGCATAGGTGACGGTGTGCTCCCCCTCTTCGTCGACAAACGTGAAGATGGAGTCGGTGGGCTGAGACACCGCCCGGGCACGGCACACGTCGACGAGGGTAGCGTTCTCGGGACGAACGAACGCGGAGGCGGGGGCAGCGCGAGTCGGCAAGTGCATGTCGAGTGTCCCGGGGGGATTTTCAGGAGGACGGAAGCCGTTTCAGCCCGGCACACACGCGTCCCGTGAACCCGGGGGCGTTGACCTTGCTGCACCGACCGACGCCCCCTGGATTCCCCCTACTTTTAATGGATTCTCGGCATCCAGAAAAGTCGTGTCATCACGAATGACCCAGCACATCGGTGTTGACCGGTTGCATATTCACGAACGTTCGTGGCGATGTGCCGCGTCGACACCCGACGAGAGGAGCTCCCCATGAAGTACACGCAACTGGGCCGCACCGGCCTGCGCGTCTCACGCCTGTGCCTGGGCTGCATGAGCTACGGCACCCCCTCATGGCGCCCGTGGGTCCTCAACGAGGAAGCCTCGCAGCCGTTCTTCCGCCGCGCGGTGGAGATGGGCATCAACTTCTTCGACACCGCGGACATGTACTCACTGGGTGTCAGCGAAGAAGTGACGGGCCGTGCGCTGCGACGCTACGCGCGCATGGAAGAAGTGGTGGTCGCCACCAAGGTGTACTTCCCCATGGGTGATGGCCCCAACATGCGCGGCCTGTCCCGCAAGCACATCGTCCAGGCGTGCGAGGCCAGCCTGAAGCGGCTGGGCATGGAGACCATCGACCTCTACCAGATCCACCGGATGGACCCGCACACGCCGGTGGAGGAGACGCTGTCCGCGTTGGATCAGCTCGTCCGCCAGGGCAAGGTGCGCTACCTGGGCGCGTCGTCCACGTATGCGTGGCAGTTCGCGCGGGCCCTGGGCGTGGCGGATGTGAACAGCTGGTCCCGCTTCGTGTCCATGCAGGACCACTACAACCTCGTCTATCGCGAGGAGGAGCGGGAGATGCTGCCGCTGTGCGAGGCGGAGGGCATTGGCGTGCTCCCCTGGTCTCCGCTCGCGCGCGGGTTGCTCGCGGGGACGCGGAAGTCGCTGGGAGACCGGGACGCCACGCCGCGCGCGAAGACGGATGCGTACGCGCCGGTGCTGTATGACCAGGCGGGAGACTGGGACGTGGTGGAGGCCACGCGGCGGGTGGCCGAGGCGCGCAACGTGCCTCCGGCCCAGGTGGCCATGGCGTGGCTGCTGTCGCGTCCCGTGGTGACGGCGCCCATCATCGGCGCCACGAAGCTGGAGCACCTGGAGGACGCCATGCGCTCGGTGGACCTCAAGCTCCAGCCCGAGGAGCTCCAGGCCCTGGAGGCGCCCTACCAGCCCCACGCGCTGCGCGGCATGTGAGCCGCGCGGCGGTACGGTACCGGGTCGACGTCAGAGGTCGACCTGGGTGGGAGCGGGCTTCGGCGCACGCGCGGGCGCGACCGGAGGGACATCCAGGAAGGCGGCTCGCGGGCCAGAGCCGCCATAGGCCAGCGCTTCGATGCGGTTGGTGCGAGGAGCCAGCGGGTCTCTCGGCAGACACTCGGCCTCCGTCTCCAGGAGCTTCAGCTCCGGGCGGGACTCCAGGAGCCGCTCGATGCGCGGGGGCACGTAGTCGACGGCGTCCTCGAACGCATACCGGGAGAGGATGCGCGTCGCCGTCACGGGCTCGCAGCGAATCTCCGGACGCGACGTCAGGGAGGTCGTGGTCATCAACACGGCCGCGCCCCGAGCGGAGCTGGGACCGGACCGGGTGGCCTCCGTCACCGTGGCGGACACCCAATGCTCCCGGCACTGCGTCATCGTGTACGGGATGGGGCGGCGGATGACCCGCAGCGGCGCGTATTCCCCCGCGGCCATGGCGGTGCGGACCAGGGCCTTCCATGGCGGCACGGGGCCCTCGGGCATCAGGTGCGTGCGGCACTCCAGCTCCGTGCCCCCGTCGTCCGCCATGAACACCACCTGGACGTTGCTGACGTAGCGCGCGCCGGACGTCTCCGCGCGCTCCAGGAACCGCAGCACCAGCGTGCTGCCGTCCTGCGCGTGTCCGAAGGGCATGGAGATGGCCCAGGGCGCGAAGCCAGACTGCTGCGCGAGCGCCGGCGTGGCGACGATGACGGGGGGGCCCTGGCGGACCAGGGGCGACCGGGCGCACGCGGCGGAAAGGAGCAGCAACAGGGTCAGTGAGGAGCGGCGCATCGAAGGTCCCCTTGTCGTGGGCTTTGCGTCCTCCGAGTTTACGCCCCTCGCGGCGACCCGTCCCAGCCAGCAAACCACGGAGCAACCATCCCCGCGGGGAACGATATGGCAGCCGCGTCCAGACGTTACCCGCGCCGACCGGCGTGGCGCAGCCACTGCGCCGCCGAGCGAAGGTCCGCCTCGAAGTGGATGCGCAGCTCCGCGCGCTCGCGAGGGTCCGCCCGGCGCAGCACGTCCGCGGGCGCGAAGGTGGCCATGGCGCCGCGTGCCCAGGGCGTCTGGACGAATTGTCCCCGGTTGAGGTTGAGACGAAACCCCGGCCCCAGCACCGCCTGGCCCGCCGTGCTGCCCAGCGCGAGCATCAACAACGGGCGCACCGAGGCCACCTCCGACGCCAGCGCTTCCCGGAACGCCTGCGCCTCCCGCCAGCCCGCGGCCTCCGCGTCCCCATCCGGCGGAGGTCCCCGCGAGACATGGAGGTCCGTGGGCTTCAGCCCCGCCCGTGAGAGCACCACCTCCAACAACCGCCCCGCCGGCCCCACGAAGCACGGCACGTCACCGTCCTCCCGCGTGTCGGGCACGTCCCCCACCATCATCACCGGAGTCCCCTCTGACGGTGTCCGCGACTTGCGCGCGGCCGTGCTCCGCGCCGGGGCTTGCGGCGGCGCTTCCCACGCCAGTCCCGCCCCGTAGCTCAGGCGCGCCAGGTCCCAGTGGGCGCTGGCGTCCGGGGTGAAGAGGCTCCAGCGCAGCGTGGGAAAGCGCCCCACGAGAAAGGGCGCCGCCAGCCTGACGACGAGGTGCTCCGGCCGGTACCATGCGACATACCGCTCCGCGCCATCGGACGCTCCCCGCCGGAAGCGGACGCGAATCACGAGGTTGCGCACGTCCCGCCGCACCGCGCGCTCCATCCGCCGCAGCCGCTGGACGTCCCGGTCCAACTCCCGCTCCAACAGCCACCGCTCCCCGTGGGTCAGCCGCCAGAGCACGCGGTACAGCAGCGCCCAGCGCTCCGGCTCCCGATGACACACCACCTTCTCCGCCAGCCCCAGGAAGTCCCGGGGCACCACCGGCAGCGCGCCGGTGCCCATGCCGCTCACGAGCGCATCCACCCGTCCATCCCACGGGCCCCGCGCTTCCTCGAAAGACACCCGCTCCGGGGGCAGACACCGCGCCAACAGCCCCCGCGCTACTTCCCGAAACGATGCCAGCTCCGGCGCCACGCTCACCCGCACCTGGACCTCCTGGTCGCTCAGCGACACACGCCGCGAGCCACCCGTGGAGGGTGCTCGCGCGCGTGGAAGGCTTCTACCTTCCAGGTCTGACATCACCATCCCACCCGTGACGTCGTCGGGCCCTCGCGGCTATTCCTCCTTCGCGAGCGCATCCACCTGCTGCTGGAGCCCCTCCATCTCCTCGAAGAAGGACTCCACGGGCTGGGCGCGGGTCATGCGGAAGGCCGGCGGCAGCAGCGTGCGCGGGAAGTCCAGCGACGTGCTGAAGGGCTCGTTTCCCAGCAGGTCGTTCGCGCGGGACAGGGCGCCGAAGGCGAGCGTCACCACGACGAGCACTCGAACCAGTCGCCCGGGTTCCCACCGCGCCACGTAGCGCAGGTGCCAGAAGAGGCCCCAGCCCATGAGCGAGAGGAACGTCGCGTGATGCAGCCAGGACAGGCCCGAGCCCAGCCCCAGGCTGAAGCCCAGCGCCGACACGAGCGGTGGCAGCGCCACGGCCCCCAGCAGCACCAGGCTGCCGATGGTGGCATGCGTGCGGTAGTGGAACCGGCGGCGGGAGATGCGACTGGCGACGGCCCAGCCTCCCGCCCACAGCAACGTCAGCGTGAGCGGCGTCACCACGGCCACCGTCAGCTCGCCCCAATCCGTGCGGCCGTAGTTGCCCAGGTGCGTCTCGAGCGAGCTGACGAAGATCAGGGCCAGCATCGCGATGGGGAACGCGCGGGCGTGCTCGAACACGCGCTCCCGGGGGGCGACGGCCGAGGTGATGACGGTGCCGGGCACGGCGTGGTCCCTGCGCCGGAAGCGCAGCACCGTGTCACCCACGGCCACGCGCGTATCGGGCGCCAGCTCCAGTTCGGCGAGCGGTGCCCAGGGCTCCACGCGCCAGGTGCCGTTGTGGCTGCCCACATCCCGCACCACGAGCGCGCCGTCCTCGCGCCGCTCGATGCGCAGGTGTTCGGGGGAGACCTTGGGGTCATCGAGGATGACGTCGTTCGAGTACGCCCGGCCAATCGTCGCAGGGAAGCGCTCCAGGCGGTGGCGCTCGTGGACGGAATCCCCTTCCAGCACCTCCAGGAAGATCATTTCGTCCACGACAGCCCCTCCAGGTAGCGGCGCGCCAGCTTGCGCGCGTTGTCCGCCGTGAAGCCGCCCAGCGTGAGGCTGGTGTCGACGCCGCTGGTGCTGGCGTTGAGCGCGGCGGCGCGCAGCACCAGGTCATAGAGGCCCGGGAAGCGCTTGTAGGCGCGCAGGCACAGCGCGGCGCGGACGGGCAGACCCTCCACGTCCACGAACTCCGTCGTGCAGCGGAAGTTGGTCACGTCCTCGCGCGAGGCCTCCACCGTGTCCGGGTCCTGCGCGTACAGCGCGCTGTAGAGCGAGGAGAAGCGCAGCGCGCCCAGCTTCTGGCTGGAGGCCTGCTGGTGCAGGAAGGCCACCACGCCCGTGCGGTGATGCGAGGACAGGTAGATGTCCTCCTCCGAGGAGCACTGGTAGTTCGTCACCGTGTAGGGCACCTCCGGGTCATGCGGCGTGTCGCCCCAGCACTTGAGAAAGGGAATCCACCGGCCGGGGACCTGGTAGCTGCCCAGCTTCTGCTTCGGCACCGGGGCCGCCATCAGCTGCTCGGTGAGGCGCTGCTGGTTGTCGACGAGCTGCGCGCGCACCGTGTCCACGAGCGTGCGGGCCTTGTCCGGCTTCGCCTCCAGTGCACGCGCCAGGAGCGCGCTCGCGTGCTTCACCGGCACCAGGAAGCCGAGCTGGTTTCCCATGGTGGCGACGTTGACGCCCACCACGCGCCCCTGCCCCGTGAGCGTGGGCCCGCCGCTCATGCCCGGATTGATGGCGCCGCTGAAGTGGATGCGCTCATAGAGCGAGTCCTGGATGAAGCCGTTGTAGGTGCCCTCGACGATGGTGGTTCCCAGGTCATGGGGATTGCCCATGGCGAACAGGCGCGTGCCCTGCTGCGGCTCGCGGTCCTCCAGCGCGAAGAAGTCCTTCACGACGTCATCCATCCGGATGACGGCCAGGTCATGCACGACGTCCACGTCCACCAGGCGCGCCGGCACGGGTTCGCCGCCGCTGCGCAGGACGAGCTCCGCGGTGTAGTCCTCCGGGTGGAGCACCACGTCGGAGACCACGTGGTAGTTGGTGATGGCGTGCCCGCTGGCGGAGACGAAGAAGGCCGAGCCGATGGACGAGCGCGTACCCGAGCGCCGCTCGATGATGCGCACCTGGGCGACGCGGTTCTGGATGCGCTGGAACAGCTCGTGGGTGGCCGGTGGCAGCACTGCCGGAGGGGACTCGGGCGCGGGAGCAGGCGCGGAGTCGGGTTCGCTTCGAGCAGGGGACTGCACGCCCGGTTCCGAGGGAGCGACCGACGGCGCCTGCCCAAGCACGGCGACGAGGAGGAGGACGAACATGGATGCCGCGCACGCTATCCCAGCGCCGAGCGCCTGGGCACCGAGTCGCGCACGGCCCGGAGCATGAGGCCCGCGTGCGCTCGCCGACCCACCTGCCCTGTTGGCGGCGTGCCTGCCAGCGACTACGTTCCGCCCCGCCGAAGGTGCCTCGCGGGGGTCCGCGAGGTTTAGCAAGGGAATCCGGTGTGAATCCGGAGCTGCCCCGCAGCGGTCAGTGGGAACGAACGCCGTCGAACGCACTGGCTCCGGAGCGGGCTGGGAAGGGACGGCGCCTAGGAAGCCAGCGCGCACCGTGAGAGCGGCGCGCGCTGGACAGGCCCACGGAGCCCGAAAACCTGCCTCCGGCCCACGCGGGACGCCTGATGCGCCCCGGGTGGAGCTGCGCCCCCGGCCTTCGCGGGAAGGCCCGGCCATCCCTCACGGCCCGTCGCCGCCGCCACCCGTGCGCGCGCTGCGGGCCAGGAGTCCATCCCATGAGCAGCATGCAGCCGTCGCTTCCATCGTCCGCCACCGAGACGCGGATGGTGGACATGGTGTTTCCCGATCAGACCAACCACTACGGCACCCTCTTCGGAGGACAGGCCCTGCGGCTGATGGACATGTCCGCGTTCATCACCGCCAGCCGCTACACGCGCCGCACCGTCGTCACCGCGTCGAGCGAGCGCGTGGACTTCCACACGCCCGTGCGACAGGGACAGCTCGTCGAACTGGTGAGCCGCGTGGTCTCCACCGGCCGCACCTCCGTCACCGTGGACGTGGAGCTGTTCGCCGAAGACCTCCTGTCCGGCGCGCGCGAGCTGTGCACCCGCGGGCGCTTCGTCCTCGTCGCGCTGGATGAACACCGCAAGCCCACCGCTGTGCCGTCGCTGGCGCCAGAACCGAACGCGTAGCACTCGGGTGAACGTCGCGGCATGACATCCCGATGAATCGACCGGCCCACCTCGTTACTCGCGGAGGTGGGCCACCTCGCGGAGAAGGGATGCCTCGCGGAAGTGGGCCATCCACTCGTGGACGACCTCGCGACGCGCGCGCGGCGTCGTCACGCCTCGGAAGTACCCTGCCCCGCCCGCATCCGGCGCCACGCCGCGTACGACGCCACCAGCGCCCCGGCCAGTGCTCCCGCGAGCGCCCCCAGCACCCGGCGCGGCACCACGCCCGGCGCGGTCGTCGCCTCCAACCGGAACGTATCCAGCGACGCGCGCACCCCCGGAGCCAGCGACTCCCAGCGCACCGCCGGCGCGCTCACCACCACCACCACGTGCCGGCCCTCGGACGCGAGCCCCGCCACCAGCACCGTGCGAACCTGTCCCGCCTCGCGCAGCGTGCCCAGCACCTCCACTCGCGGAACGATTCCACCCACCCGGTCCACGCGCTCCGGAGACAGCGTCACCCCCAGCTCCCGCTGGAAGTGCTGCATCACCGCCGACGCGAAGTCATCCCGCTCCGAAGGACTGGCGGAGAAACTCCGCTCCACCACCGAGACCAGCATCGTCGCCGCCTCGGGCCCCTCCCCATCCGCCAGCGCCGCCGACAGGCTCCGCGTCGCCTCCGCGTCGAGCGACACCGCTCCCGCCACCGAGCCCACGTAAGGCTCCCACCGCACCATGTGGAAGCGCTCCGGCGGCCGCAGCACGTAGCCGTCTCGACGCAGCTCGGAGCCGAGCGCGCCCGACAGCAGCAACCAGCCTCCAGCCGCCCACGCGAGATTCACGCCGCGAGCATAGGCCCCCCGCGTCACATCCGCAGGCCAGGTCATGGGCCCCGAGAAACGACGAACCCACGGATACCCCGTGCCCCCGGGCGCGGCGAAGTCACCGCTCACATGCCTTCGTTGTGACATCCCCGGGCGGCGCGGGTAACCTCGCGCCCAGATGACTCCTGCAGCCCGGGTGGAGATGGAGGCACGCGCCGACCGAGCCCTGCGCCGTGGCGAGCTCGTCGAGGCGGTCGACCTCTACGAGACGCTCACCCATGCCTTCCCGGATGACGCCTCGCTCGCCGACAAGCTCGCCAACGTGCGCGAGTCCCTGCTCCCCCTGGAACTCCAGAAGCTGGAGGCCGCCCGCCCGCCCGAGGAGCCGGAGCTGCCGGTCGGTCCCTCCTCACCCGCGCAAGAGGGTGAGCGCCTGTTCGCCCTCGGGGACTACGTGGGGGCCGCCGCCGCCTATCGCCGCGCCCTCCAGGAGCGTCCGGACAACGAGCTCTTCAAGGAACGGCTGCTCGAGATCTTCCAGATGGCCCGGGAGATGCCCCTACAGTCACCGACAGACAAGGCCCTTCCCAAGGCCCCTCAGCCCCGTCTCCAAGCCCTCCTCGACAGGGTTGCTTCTCGTCGCCGCCTCAAGCGGGACTGATGGAAGCTCGCGTTTCCACTCGGAAATCCGACCTGCCGAATGATTCGCGCGTTGCACCCCGGCTCCGGGGCCTCCTATCATCAGGTCCGACGTCGCTGTCATGGTGGGCCACCCTCCCTCTGACACCCGCGTCCGACCCCTATGGCCCGTTCCCTGAGACTCGGAGTCCTCACCGGTGGCGGAGACTGCCCCGGGCTCAACGCGCTCATCCGTGGCCTCGTCAAGCGGGGCACGCATGAGTTCGGCCATGAGTTCGTGGGCATCGAGAACGGTTACATGGGGCTGGTGGAGCCAGACCTCACGCGTCCCCTCACCGAGGAGGACACGCGGGGAATCCTGCCCAAGGGCGGCACCATCCTCGGCACGTCCAACCGCGCGAACCCCTTCCTCTATGCCTTCCGCGAAGGTGGCCACTGGGTGGAGCGCGACGTGTCCGACGCGGTGCTGCGGCGCTGCGAGGCGCTGAAGCTCGACGGAGTCATCGCCGTGGGCGGTGACGGCACGCTGTCGATTGGCCACCGGCTGAGCGAGAAGGGCCTCAAGGTGGTCGGCTGTCCGAAGACCATCGACAATGACTTGAGCGGGACGGACCAGACGTTCGGCTTCGACACCGCGCGCCTCATCGTCACGGAGGCGTTGGACCGGCTGCACTCCACCGCCGAGTCCCACGACCGGGTGATGCTGGTGGAGATCATGGGGCGCCACGCGGGCTTCCTCACGCTGGAGAGCGGGCTCGCGGGCGGGGCCGACGTCGTCCTCATCCCGGAGATTCCGTACCGGGTGGAGGCCATCGTGGAGAAGCTGCGCCGCCGCGCCACCCGCCGCCGCAGCTTCTCCATCATCGCCATCTCCGAGGGCGCGTTCCCCGTGGGCGGCACGCTGGCCGTGCTGGACCGGGCCGAAGACGTCCCCGGGCGAGGCGTGGTGCGACTGGGCGGCTCCGGCAAGGTGTGCGCGGATCTGCTGGCGCAGCACATCGAGGCGGAGATTCGGGTGAATGTGCTGGGGCATCTCCAGCGAGGAGGAAGTCCGAGCGCGGCGGACCGCGTGCTGGCGACGCGCTATGGTTGTGGGGTGTTGGACCTGGTGCGCGACGGACAGTGGGACCACATGGTGGCCCTGCGCGCCGGGCAGCTCGTCGCTGTACCTCTGAGCGAGTCGCGAAAGGAGCGCCGGGTGGACCCATCCGGCGAACTGGTGCGCTTCGCCAAGAGCATGGGCATCAGCTTCGGGGACTGAGGGAGGGGCAGGCACAACCGCCGCATGTCATGACGCTCGTCGGCCGCCATATCGGTCGTTATCGCATCCTCGAGCAACTCGGCTCGGGGGGCATGAGCGTCGTGTACAAAGGGCTCGACACGGCCCTGGACCGTGAAGTCGCGGTGAAGGTGCTGCACCCGCACCTGGCCGGCAAGGACGAGTCGCGCAGGCGGCTGGCCCGCGAGGCCCGCGCCGTGGCGAAGCTGCACCACCCCAACATCCTGGAGGTGTTCGACTTCTCCGCCGCGGACGCGCAGGACGCGTTCATCGTCACCGAGTACATCCGTGGCCGGACGCTCAAGACGGTCCTGGACGAAGGTCCGCTGGATCCGCCGGAGCTGGCGGCGATGATCATCCACGAGTTGGCGGCGGCGCTCGCGCATGCGCACGAGGCCGGCGTCATCCACCGCGACCTCAAGCCCGAGAACGTCATGGTGCGCGAGGACGGCATCCTCAAGCTCATGGACTTCGGCATCGCCCGGCTGCTCGACATCGAGGAGCGGATGACGGTGACGGGCTCGCTCGTGGGCTCGCCCGCGCACATGTCCCCGGAGATCATCGAGGGCCTGGAGGCGGGCCCCGAGGCGGACGTCTTCAGCGTGGGCATCATGTTCTACGCGGCCATGACGGGGCGGCTGCCCTTCTCCGCGCCCAACACCACGGCCACGCTCAAGCGCATCCTCGACGGTGACTACGAGGATCCGCGCCGCCGCCTCCCCGCCCTGTCGGACGAGCTGGCGGACATTTGCGCGCGCTGTCTCCAGAGAGATCCTCAGCAGCGATATCCGGACGCAAGCAAGCTGCGTGACGCGCTGGCGGACTACCTCGCGGGCCTGGGCTTCTCCCGGGTGGGCGAGGAGCTGGTGTCGTTCTTCGCCGATCCACCGTCGTACCGGAAGCTGGCGCGGCAGCGCATCGTCGCCAGGCTGCTGGAGCGAGGAGAGCGGCTGCTTTCGGAGAAGCGCACGTCGAGGGCGCTCGGCAGTCTCAATCATGTGCTGGCGTTGGACGCGCAGAACGCGCGGGCGCTCGGGTTGCTCAAGGGCATCCAGCGCGCGCAGCGCGTGAAGACCTGGCGGCGGCGCGGCATCCGGCTGGCGGTGGGACTGGTCACCGCCACGGCCGTGAGCCTGGGCGCCTACAAGGCGTACCACGCACGCGCGGATGCGGCGGCCCTCCAGCCGGGCACGGACAGTCCTCCCAAGGGCGGCGAGGGCGTCAACCCGGGCTCCGGCGACACCAGTCATGATGGCGCGAACGGCGGGGTCGGAAACTCCAGCCCCGAGGGAACACTCGGCTCGGGAAACCCGGACACGGACGCGCGCGAGCCCCCCGGCTCCGGCACCGTGGACACGGCTCCCCGACCGAACCTTCGTCCCGCCACGCCGACCGACGGAGCTCGCACGAGGAGCGCCGATCCGTCGCGATTCCCCCCGGGCTACACCCCCGAAGCCACCTCCTCCCGCATGGAGTCCCTCGTCGGCCGTCCCGACACCCGGCAGGCCCCCGCCTCGGGCGGAAGCGCGGCGCGCGCGAGCGCGGTACGTCCCACCGGAGGGGCCCAGGAGGACGCCCGCGCCCTGCCGGGAGGTCCAGGCGAGGACCGCGTCGCCGGCCGGAAATCCGCGTCGAAGAAGATCCTGGTGTCCATCCTCGTGCGGCCCTTCGGGCTCATTCGCGTGGACGATGGCATGCCCAGCGCCCAGGCCCTCCAGAAGCACGACGTGGAGATGGCCCCCGGCCCACACGCCATCACCATCTCCTGCGACTACTGCGAGGACGTGGTGGAGACCATCGACGTGCAGCCCGACGGGGAGAACATCTTCCACCTGCGCGCCCAGCCCAAGTCGGCGCCGCTGTCGCTCGAGTACGAGCCCGCCGAGGCCACCGTGCGCGTGGGCGACCAGGTGCGCACCGCGCGCGACAGCGTCCAGCACCCGTTCGAGATTCGCTCGCCACGCGGGCCCGCGGGCTTCCAGCACACCGTCACGGTGGAGATCTCCCATCCGGGCTTCCAGACGGAGCGACGCGTGGTGCACCTGCGTCCCGGCGAGCCCACCCTTCTGCACGGGAGCCTGCGCCCCGAATGAGTCGAAGGTTCGCGTTCATCTCGCTCTGGCTCGTGCTGTGGACCCCGGCCGGCTCGCTCGCGCAGGAGGCCGGAGACCCGGAGGTCGCCGCCCTGCGCGCCAGCTTCGAATACGGCAAGTACGCCGAGGTCCTGGACCGCGCGGGTGCCCGCATCGACCGTGGCGGGCTCAACGAGGACGAGCTGGTGGAGCTGCACAAGCTGGCCGGACTCGCCGCCTTCAACCTGGGACGCACCGAGGAGGCCTCGCGTCACCTGCGCGCCCTGCTCCGACTGGACCCCGATTTCAGCCTGGACCCGTTCGTCGTCCCGCCCCCGGCGGTGACCTTCCTGGAGAGCATCAAGGACGACATGACCAATGAGCTGGAGTTCCTCCGGCAGGAGCGCCGACTGCGCCAGGAGCGCGAGAAGGCCGAGGCCGAGCGCCGCGAACGTGAGCGCATGGAAGCCGAGGTCCTCCGTCGCCGCGCCGAGGAGCTGGCCAGTCAGGTCAACGTCCGCACGGTGGAGAAGCGCAACTTCCTGGTCAACTTCGTGCCGTTCGGCGCGGGCCAGTTCCAGCAAGGCCGCAACAGCCTGGGCATCGTCTTCGCCGCCACCGAAGGTGTGCTCGCCGTGACGAGCATCATCTCCTACTTCGCCTACGAGTCGCTCTTCGAGGAGCGGCCCCTCGAGCTGGACAACGTGCTCGACGAGGATGGCAAGGCGTCCATCACCATCCGCTACATCCCCACCAACCGCGAGCGTCAGCGGGACACGTGGCAGTTGCTCAAGCTGGCGTCCGCCGCCGGCTTCTACACCATCTATGCGCTGGGCGTGGTGGACGCGCTGTACCACCACGAGGACCAGGTGGTACGCACCTCGGTGGAGACGCGAGATCCGCCCTCTTCCAACGCGCCCCGCTCGGAGTCCTCGGTCTCCCGGCCGCCGCGCGCGACCGCGCCTCGCCCCACCGCACGGCTGGGGCTGTACCCTACTTCCGGCGGACTCGGCGCCGGACTCACCCTCTCCTTCTGAGCCTTTTTCTCCAGGTACGTGAAGCCCTATGGCCAGCCTCACCGTCCGCAGTCCTGATGGCAAGGTCCGCGCGGTCGCCCTGCACAAGCGCATCACCAGCATCGGCCGGAGCCCGGACAACGACATCCCGCTCGAAGACTCCGGCGTGCCCGACAGCGCCCTGCACGTCACGTTCGACGGCAGTCGCTACGAAGTCGGCAGCCTGGGCGCCACCTTCCACGTCAACGGCAAGAAGCGCGACTCACACGCGCTCGCCACCGGCGACGTGGTCCGCGTGGGCGGCACCGAGCTGACGTTCGCCCGCGAGGACGCGCCGCGCGCGCCCCCCCCCTCCGCCCTCACGCCTCACCGCGACGCGGTGGCCAGTCCGGAAACCGCGGACTCGCACACCACGGAGCTGCCCGGCGTGCCCGGCCGAGAGCTGGCCATGCTGCGGCGGCTCACCGCGTTCAGCGAACGGCTGCTGGCCCTCTACGACGTGGAGCGCATCCTCGAGAGCCTGATGGACGAGGCCATCGAGGTGACGCGCGCCGACAAGGGCTTCCTCATCCTCATGGAGAGCGGGGACCCGCGCGTGAAGGTCGCGCGCAACGTGGCCCGGGAGAACATCGAGGACGCGGTGGAGAAGCTGTCCGACTCCATCATCGCCAAGGTGGTCAAGGAGCAGCGGCCCCTCATCGTCGCGGACGCGGTGGACGCGCCCGAGTTCAAGGCCAGCGAGTCCGTCGTCAACCTGCGCGTGCACTCCGTCATGTGCGTGCCGCTGATGCACAAGGGGGACCTGTTCGGCGTCATCTACGTGGGCAATGACCGGCTGGTGAACCGGTTCGAGCCCAAGAGCGCGGACATGCTCACCATCTTCGCGGCCCAGGCGTCGCTCGTCCTGCAGAACGCGATGCTGGTCAACGACCTCAAGCTCGACGTCACGGAGCTGCGCCGGAAGCTGGAGGACCAGCGCTATGGCGACATCGTCGGGGCCTGTCAGGGCATGCGCGACGTGTACAAGCGCATCGACAAGATTGCCCCCACGGACATCTCCGTGCTCATCACCGGCGAGACGGGCACCGGCAAGGAGCTGATCGCCCGGGAGATCCACCGCCGCTCGCCCCGCGTGAAGGGCCCCTTCATCACCATCAACTGCGGCGCGATTCCGGAGAACCTGCTGGAGAGCGAGCTGTTCGGCCACGTGAAGGGCGCCTTCACCGGCGCGGTGGCCACCAAGGCGGGCAAGTTCCAGGCCGCCATCAGCGGCACCCTCTTCCTGGACGAGATTGGCGAGATGCCGCTCCAGCTCCAGGTGAAGCTGCTGCGCGCGCTCCAGGAGAAGATCGTCTACAAGGTGGGCGACAACCGCGGCGAGCCGGTGGACATCCGCGTCGTCGCCGCCACCAACAAGGTGCTCGAGGACGAGGTGAAGCGGAACACCTTCCGTGAGGACCTCTACTACCGGCTCAACGTCGTCACCCTGAAGCTGCCGCCCCTGCGCGAGCGCGGCGAGGACGTCGTCGTGCTGGGCAAGTTCTTCCTCCACAAGTACTCGCGCGAGTTCAACTCCCGGGCCAAGGGCTTCACCCCGTCCGCCGCCGTGTCCATGAAGAAGTACGGCTGGCCCGGCAACATCCGCGAGCTGGAGAACCGCATCAAGAAGGCGGTGGTGCTGTCAGACAAGCCGCTGCTGGGCCCCGACGACCTGGACCTCAAGCCGGAGAACCTGGAGCCCATCATGCCGCTGCTCCAGGCCAAGGAAGAATTCCAGAAGCGTTACATCAACGAAGTGTTGGCGCGGAACAACGGCAACCGGACGAAGACGGCCAAGGACCTGGGCGTGGACCCTCGCACCATCTTCCGCCACCTGGAGAAGCTGGAAGCGGAGAAGACCGGGCGGCCCCTGCCCCCCGAGGAGGGCGAGGAGCTGCTCTGAAGCGGCCCCAGTCGCACTGGTGATGGACTCGACGACGCGGCGAGAAGTCTGGGACAGGCGCTCCGGCCAGGGCTGGGCGACGTGCGTGCTGGCCGCGAGTCTGGGCCTGCTCGTCGGCTGCCTGTTGCCCCAGGACGACACCCTGCTCGACGAGCCTCCGCGCTTCATGAACCGCTCGCCGCGCATCATCGAGTCGCTGGTGTTGCCGCAGGAGCACATCATCCAGGACTTCGGCGGGAGCCGGTGCGAGCTGACGTTCGAGGTCGCCGTCGAGGACCCGGACGTGGATGACCGCATCAAGGTGCACTGGTTCATCGACTACAGCCCGCAGGACCCGCGTGGGCCGTACCGGGAAATCGCCCTGACGAACAACGGCGAGGCCCGCCGTCCGGACCGGGGCACGCTGCGCATCAACCTGGCCTCGGCGAACGCGGAGCTGAGCACGCCGGGCCAGCACCTGGTGGAGGCGCTGGTGAGCGACGCGGAGCTCACGGACCGCGAGCCCGAATCGCAGGTGGTGAACCTGCCCGACGGAGGCTCCATCATCGACCCGGGGTTCGTCATCAGCTACTCCTGGGTGGTGAACACGGTGCAGGGGGACTGCCGATGAAGGGGGGCCCCGCGCGGCTCCTCCTCGCGCTCACGCTGCTCTGGGGCACCGGCTGTGCCCTGCTGGAAGAGGAGCCGGAGGATTCCCTGCTCGTCTGCCGCTCGGACGCGGACTGCGCCTCCAACGAGGTGTGCTTCGTGGACGGCTGCGGCGACCCGGGCCAGGACATCGTCGTGGAGGTGACGCCCAACCCCGCCCTCGGCCTGTACGCGCAGGACTTCCCGGTGGGTCGCCTGCGGGCCGAGCAGAACCTGGAGCTGTTCGACAAGGCCTCGCTGCGCGGGACGACGCTGCGCTCGACGGTGCCGCCCGCGTCGTCGACCACCACCTCCCGTCCCTACTCCGAGCCGCTCGTCGTGCGCGCCGTCGGCACGAGCGCCCTCATCCCCGGGGTGGCCCGCTACCACGAGGCGACGCTGGTGCCGGACAACGGGCAGTGGACCCTGCCGGTGGCCAGCGGCCAGTACGCGGTGACGGTGCTCGCCGAGGACCTCCTGGTGCCGCCCATGACGAACCTGGGCACCGTGTTCCCAGGCGAGGCGCTCGCGCTGGAGTGGCTGCTGCCCGCCGCCGACGCCGTGGTGCCCGTGCAAGGGCAGTTGACCGGACACGGGGGCGCGCCGCTGGACGCGGACCTCTCGGTGGAGGCCCTGGACGCCGAGCTGAAGCCAATCTCCCAGCGCGTTCCCGTGAATCGCGGCACGGGCGCCTTCGCGCTGGCGCTGCCGCCTGTGGCCGCGAGTGCCTCCACGGTGCTGCTGCGCGTGACGGCACGGGACGCGGGCGCGCTCCTGCCCCAGCAGACCTTCACGGTGGACCCGAGCGTCCCCTTGCCCGGCCCGCTGGAACTGGGTGACTTCGGCGCCCCGGTGCGGGTGTCGGGACGCGTGGTGGCCCTGGACGGCCGGCCTGTCGTCGCCGCCACGGTGTCGATCCAGGGGCGCGTGGGAGGAGGCGGGAGCTTCCAGAGCGCCGTGGCGACGACGGACGAGGAAGGCCGCTTCGAGCTGCGCTCCCTGCCCAGCGCCACCGAGTCCCCGCTGGAGCTGGTGGTGGTGCCTCCCGCCGGCTCCACCTCGGGGCTCACCACCTCCGCGGCCGTGGTGCCTCGCGAGGACACGGTGTTGCCGGACGTGGTGTGCGTCAACCGCCGCGTGGCGCGCGGCCGGCTCCTGCAGCCCGACAACGTCTCCCCCGCCGCGGGCGTGCGGCTGGTGGTGGAGCCCGTGGACGTCGTCCCCGGCCGGCTGCTTCCGCCCAACCTCGCCTCGGAGACCCTCACGGACGCCAACGGCGAATACGTGCTGCGGTTGGACCCCGCCCTCTACCGGCTGGACGTCGTGCCGGGTGAGAACCTGCCCCGCGTCAGCCGCTTCGTCTCGGTGCTGCCCGCCAATGACGGCTCCGAGCAGGCCGTGACGGCCTTCGCCCTCCAGCGGGGCCGCACCTTGCGCGGCCGGGTGCTGTCGTCGACGCGAGAGCCGGGCGTGCCTCCGGGCCTGCCCTTCACGTCCATCCGCTTCTATCGGGTAGTGAACGTGGAGGGGCGCCCCTCCTCCGTGCTGCTGGCCCAGTCCGTGACGGACACGCTGGGCCGCTACACCGCGCTGCTGCCGGTGCGCTGACTCACGGCCGGGGGGACGTGGCGGCCGGACTGGCGCTGGCGGCCTGGAAGGCGGCGTGGAACGAGTCCACCGTGCCGCCCACCTCGTCCGCGTACTGCACCGCGTGCGTGGTGTAGAGGTCCAGCACCACCTCCAGGCGGCGGTACACGGTGCGCAACGGCGCGCGCTCGCGGGCCTTCAAATCGCACTGGGACTCCCGCTCGCGCATCCGCGCCAGCCACGAGGTCCGGAAGCGCATCCATTCCTGGTCCGTGTCTCGCGCGGGCGACACGCGCACCAGCTTCTCGCGCCCCGCCTCCAGCTCGTCCCACAGGGCCCGGGCACCCGCCAGACACTCCTGGAAGCTGAGCGTCGTGGCCGCGGGTGGCAACTCCTCTGGCGTCATGGCCGCCACCGAGCGGCTCACGTTCCAGATGATCCACAGCGAGAAGAGCGTGGTGAGCGCGATGTAGACCCCATACGCGGCACCACGGTAGCGGCGGAAGCGAGGATCTTTCCGAGGGTCGGGAGCGGACACGGGGTCCAGGTCTTATGACTGTGGACCCCGCGTGGCAACGCTTCCGTGTCACCCCACCCGACAGGCGGGCGGGGTGCGTCCAGGGACTACTGGCCCGCGGGGCTCGCCACCTGCTGGGTGGGGGCCGCGGCGGGGGCGGCGGCGGGCGCGGGACCCGCGGCCTCCGTGTTGCCGTTCATGGCGCGCTTCACCATGGCGATGCGGCTGCGGAACTGCATCTGGTACTGGCTGTTGAGGTACGCACCAGCCGCGTCACGCGCCGTCTCCAGCGCCTTCTCCATCTGCCCGACCTCCTGGTACGACTGGGCCAGCAGCAGCATGGCGTAGTCGCGCGTCTTGGAGTTGCGGTCTCCCTCCACGAAGCGGGCCAGCAAGGGCACGGCCTTGTCGTGCTTGCGCAGCTGGTTGTACGCGGTGCCCAGGAAGAAGGACGCGTCCAGCGACTGCTCCTGCGGCGGGTTCATGGCCAGGAAGCGCTCCATCTCCGAGACGACCTGGTCCATCTCGTTCTTGCGGAAGGCGATCTTGCCGCGCTCGAAGGCGGCATCACCCGTCTCGCGGCGCAGCGACGTGGCGCGGTCATTGAGGGCCTGGCGCTCCAGCGAGCTGAGGCGCTGGGTGTCCAGCTTCATCAGCGCGTCGATGCCCTTGAGCCGCTCGTCGCCGGGCAGCGAGGTCATCATCTTGTAGACCTCGGCGGCGCCGCGCTGGGCCGTCTGGTGCGCGGAGGTGTCCGAGCGCTGCTTCTCCAGCTGGCCCGTCAGGTCCGCCACCATCTTCTCCAGGCGCTCCCGCTCGTTGGTGGCGCTGGAGCTGCGCGCGCTGGTGATCATCACCGCCGCGCCCACCGCGATGACCGCGAACAGCACGTAGGCCGCCGCGGACGAAATCCACTGCCGCTTCTGGAAGTCCTCGTGACGCTTGCCGACCGCCTTCACCTCCGCGTGGAGGTTCTTCAGCAGGTTGTCACTTTTGATGACGAGGTTGCGGGCCTCGACGACTTCGCGGCGGAGGTCCGCCAATTCCTTATCAATCTCGGTCTTCGCCTGCTCTGGCATGGACATCTTCCTGGGCCCGGTAACGATCTCGGCCGATTCACGCATCGTAAGGAGTTCTCCCGGTCATACGGCGACAATTTCCGCACCGGAACAACACGGAGGCTTTGTCACATTTCCGGGAGCAAACAACCTTCCAATGTCCACGCCTGCTCGCTCTGCGAGCTACAAACCAGAGCCTGGGAGACCTCGTGATGGCTCGGGCGGAAAAGTGTACGTCACGCCCAGCGACAGCCAGCTCCCTCCCAGACTGAACGAGCCAATCTTCGCGTCCTCGGGGCCCACGGGTCCGCGCAGGAACATGAAGCGGTACTCACCGGTGATGCCCCAGCGAGAGGACAAGCGCCATGTCGCTCCCAGCGAACCCGCCCAGGCCTGCGTCGTTCTCTCCCGCACGGCCTCTCCGTCGCGCTCCGAGCTGATGAGCGTGGGACCGGTCAAGAAGCCCAGGAAGGGGACCAGCCCATAGGGGCCGACCTCGGGGAGCAGCTTCTGGAAGCGCAGGCCCAGCATCGCGCCGTAGGCCAGGGTGTCGATGCCCCGCTCGGTGGGAGGCAGGCCTTCCACGCCCGGTTCCGTGACGTAGAGCCGGGAGCCGGTCCCGAACAGGTCGATGCCCAGCTCCACGAGGTCCGACAGCGAATAGGCGAAGGAGGCCACACCGAACGGCCCCCCTCCGGTCTTCCGCGCGCGCGCCAGGTCGCCGTTGCCCGTCCGGCCGTACCAGCCCTTGTAGAACGTCTCGTTGGAGGTGGAACGCCAGCCACCCTGCACGGTGATGCGTCCCACGCCGTCCATCGAGGTGGGCCCATCGTCCTCCTCGTCCTGGGCGAAAGCGGGAGCGGCGAACAACAGGGCGAGCAGAAGCGGAAGTCGACGGAGCATCGAAGCAGGGACTCGGGGGTGAAGGTCAGGAGCGCTTGGGGCGCACGGCGATTTCGAGGAACGTCGTCCGTTGGCGGCGCAGCGAGGCGACCAGACAGCGGACGACACACAGGGCTCCGAACTCACGGAGCACCACGCCCAGGTTCGACACCACGTCCCGCAGGGTGATGACACCGCGCATGTGGCCGCTCCCATCGTGGTTGTTGCCGTGAGGGAT
This sequence comes from Myxococcus sp. CA056, assembly GCF_013336715.1. Taxonomy (NCBI): domain Bacteria; kingdom Pseudomonadati; phylum Myxococcota; class Myxococcia; order Myxococcales; family Myxococcaceae; genus Myxococcus; species Myxococcus sp. CA056. Next base: position 62,299 of record NZ_JABUMT010000016.1, on the reverse strand, counting down.
GCTCTTCCCGGCCGTCCGTGCCCGGTCCGCCCCGTGCTACAGGCGTGTGGCCCACCGTAGCAGCGGCCTCCCACGGGTCAATTTTCCGGCCGTGCAAGGGCGCGGAGGGACTGGGATTCCGGCTTCAGCGGGCGCGGCGCTCCAGCTCCAGCAGGGGCATCTCCAGCACCACCACCGTGCCGTGGATGCAGGGGGGATGGAAGTCGGCCCGGTCCAGTTCGCCCAGGAGCGCGCGAAGCTGCGCGTCCGTGAGCGGCACGGAGCCCGCCTTGCGCGCGGCATGACACGCCATCACCCGCACGGCCTCGGCCAGCGTGACGGAGTCCAGCGCGGCGCCCTTGGGCGGCAACGCGCGCGCGAGCGCCTCCAGCAACGAGCGAGCATCCGCCCCCTCCAACCCCGGAGGCACCGTCTTCAGCGCCACCGTCGTGCCGCCGAAGGGCTCCACGTCGACGCCCAGGCGCGACAGGGCCTCGCGCCCCTCGACGAGCGCCTTGGCGACCTGCACGGGAAACTCCAGCGTGGTGCCGAACAGCGAGGGCGCGGGAGGGCCCTTCGCATCGTCCAGCGCGCGCAGGTAGGTCGTCAGCCGGGTCCGCTCCAGCGCCGCATGAGGGTCCAACACCACCAGCGTGCCGCCGGGTCCTTCGCAGAGGTGGAAGCGACCTCCGAGCAGGCCCATGGGTCGCAGCGCGACGAAGTAGCCCGGCGGAGGGGCCTCATTGAGCTGGGGTTGGGCCTCGCCGAACGCGGGCGGGCGCCCCACCGCGCCGAAGGGCAGCGACGAGGGAATCCCGACCATGGGCCCGGGCGCTCCGGACAGGGCGTGCGACGGAGCGCCCCCCGATGCTGCGTCCAGCGTGGTGGGCAGCGGCGCGCCCCAGGAGGCCTCCTGAGCGCGAGTGAGGAAGCGCTCCACGGCGAGCGCATAGTGCGCGGCATCGCGCGGCTGATTCCCGCCGGGGCCATTGGGGTCGGCGCCCGCGCCCAGCCATGGGGCCGCGCGCAGCATCCGGTTGAGCGCGGCGCTGATGGCCTCCTGGACGCCTCGGGCATCGGAGAAGCGGACCTCCAGCTTCTGGGGGTGCACGTTGACGTCCACCGCGATGGGGTCCACGTCGATGTGCAGGACGACGACGGGCTGCCGGCCCGCGGCGAGGAAGTCCTGGTAGGCGCGCTGGATGGTGCCGATGAGGCCCCTGTCGCGGACGTAGCGGCGGTTGACGAACGTGTAGAGCCCGCGCGCGTTGGGGAAGGTGAACTCGGGCGAGGCCGCGTAGCCGGTGACGCTGACACCCAGGCGCCGCTCCTCCACGGGGAACAGGTGCGGGTGGGCCGCGGGGCCCAGCGCGGCGGCGATGCGTTCGCGGGGGTCCTCCGGGCAGGCCGCGCTGGAGAAGAGCTCGTTGCCCTCGTGGGTGGCGAAGAAGCCCACCTCCGGGTTCGCGAGCGCCAGGCGGATGACGGCCTCTTCGGCGTGCTTGAGCTCGGTGTCGCCCCGGCGCAGGAACTTGCGGCGCGCGGGCACGTTGAAGAAGAGGTCCTCCACGGTGATGACGGTGCCCGTGCGCGGAGGGGCATCCTCGATGAGCGGGTCCACCCCACCCTCCAGCGTCACCCGGGTGCCCACGTCCGCGCCCACCTCGGCGGTGTGGAGGGAGAAGCGGGAGACGGAGGCGATGGCGGGCACGGCCTCGCCCCGGAACCCCATGGAGTCGATGTGGAACAGGTCGTCCAGCTCGCGCAGCTTGCTGGTGGCGTGACGCTCCAGACACAGCGTGGCGTCGTGCCGCCCCATGCCGTGCCCGTCGTCCGAGATGATGATGCGGTCCACGCCCCCACCGGCCAGGTCGACGCGGATGGTGCTCGAGCCCGCGTCGAGGGAGTTCTCCACCAGCTCCTTCACGACGGACGCGGGGCGCTCCACCACCTCGCCGGCGGCGATCTTGTTGATGAGGACGTCACTGAGACGTGCGATGCGAGCCATGGCAATCATCCACCCTCCGCCACGGAACGAACGTTGTCCAGCGAGACGAGATGGGTGCAGGCTGACATTCAGGACCGGCTGGGCTAACAGGAGAGCCCGCGTATGGACGTGTCACAACCAGGCAAGGGGCGGTTGCGCGTCGCGGTGACCGGAGCCAGCGGCGAGTACGGGAAGCTATTGCTGCCCCGGCTCGAGCGGGATCCCGACGTGGAGAGCATTCTCGTTCTGGACGTCGCCCGTCCGGAGGGGGCCAAGGTGGAGTTCCACCAGGTGGACCTCACCCGGCATGACGCCGAAAGCGAGCTCACCGACGCGCTGGCCGAGCGCCCCGTGGACGCGCTCTACCACCTGGCGTTCCTCTTCGGACCCATCCGCAACGGCTCCCTGGCGCACGAGCTGGAGGTCATCGGCACGATGAACGTGCTGACCGCGGCGGGCCGGGCGCGGCTGCCGAGGCTGGTGGTGCCCTCGATGACGGCCGTCTATGGCGCGCGGGGGAACAACCCCGCGTTGCTGCGAGAGGAGTCGCCGCTGCAGGGCTGTCCTCACAGCCGCTTCGTCACCGACAAGGTGGAGGTGGAGGGACAGGTCCGTGCCTTCCGCGAGCGGCATCCGGAGATGCGCGTGCTCGTGCTGCGCTTCGCGCCGGTGCTGGGGCCAACCATCGAGAATCCCGTGACGCGGCTGCTGACGCGCACGTCCGTGGTCCCCACGCTGCTCGGGTTCGACCCGCTGTGGCAGGGGCTGCACGAGGAGGACGCGGGGCGGGCGCTGCATCTGTCGCTGCGGGCGGACGTATCCGGCGAGTTCAACATCGTCGGACGGGGTGTGCTGCCACTGTCCGGCCTCATCCGGCAGGCGGGTGCTCGCCCGCTCCCCCTCCCAGGGCCTTTGTTCCGTGGCGCACTCCACGCGCTGGATGTGGTGGGAGCGGACACGTTGCCCGTAGCCCTTCTCGACTACATCCATTACTCGTGGGTGGCGGACGGCGCGCGCGCCGAGACCGCCCTCGGATTCATCCCCTTCCACCACGTCAGGGACGCCGCCGCGGCGCTCAAGAGGAGCTAGAGATGGCCAAGGGTGTCCTCGGGAACGATCCCTTCCAGCGCGGAGCCGCCACCCGCGATGGCGCGCCCGCGAAGCCCGGCCCCCATGCGAAGCAGGAGCGCTCGCCCTCCGAGCGCGGGACCTCCGACGACAAGAAGAAGGCCGCGAACACCCGCGCGTCGTCGGGCCCGAGCGCGGCCCACGCCAGGAATGATGGCACCCTGGACAAGGGCCGAGCGAAGAAGCCCTCCAGCGCGAAGCCCGCACCCGCGAAGTCCACGGGCGGGGCGAAGGGCTCCACCACGGCGGCGGCCCGGAGCGCGGGCGAGGCCAGGGCACATTCCGGAGGCGGTGCATCCGCTTCGCGAACCGGAGTGGGAACGAAACAGCCACAGGGCACGGCGTCGCGAGGCACGGCCGGCTCGAAGGTCGGCGACGAGGCGAAGCTCAAGGCGAACGCCACGCCGCCCGACGCGAAGGTGAAGCACGCATCCAACGCCAACGGGAAAGCACCCTCTCGCACGAATGGCGCCAAGGGCCCGAAGGATGGCCCGAGTGCGGCAGCCCGTCAGCCCTCCGGGGCGGGCGCTTCGCAGCGCACATCGGGCGCTGGCCACCAGGCCCCAGCATCGGCATCGCGCGGTGCACGGGCGCGGCAAGGCGACGAGTCCGCGGCTTCGGTGTCGGAAGAGAACCGCGACACCCACGGCCAGGACGTCGCCGCGACGCGACCCGCCGACACGTCCGCAGTGCCTTCGGCCGAGGTGGAGCCCCTGCGTGAACCCGCGGCTCCGGTGACGCCGCGCGAGCCGCCGCCCGCGCGCGCTCCGGCCATGGATGACGCCAACGCGGCGAGAACACCCCATCAGCGGGAGGTGGACCACGCGCTCGCGGAAGCCCTCGCCGCCGAGGTGGCCGAAGTCACCGCGAAGCACGCCGTGGACGTGGCGATGAACCGGCGGGACGGCTCCAAGGAGCCCGTGGACAGGCTCCTCGCCACGGAGATGGCGACCGAGCTGGCCGAAGCCGCGGTCGAAGAGGTCCTGGACCACAGCCCCTCGACCCGCCGCCCGGAACGCGAGCGCGAGCTCGCCGCCACCGTCGCCGCGCAGGTGGCCGAGAGCGCCGCCGAGCTCGCCGTCGCGGAGGTGATGGATCGCCGCGCCCCGTTCACGCACTCCAGGGACGCTCTCGAGGAGCGCGCCGCGAACAACACCGCGAACGAATCCGACGCGGACCAGGGTTCCCGTCTCGAGCCGCACGAGGACCTGGCGGGCGCGGTGCTGGAGCTCTCCGACCTCGACGAAACGCCAGACGACGCCGATGACGTGTGGGAGCTGTCCTCCCCGCCCCTCTCGACAACCCGCTCCTCGCTGGAGCCGGAGGTGGAAATGCCAGACGCGACGCGCGACGAGTTCCCCCCAGGCCGTCGAGGCCCCTTGTCCCTGGTGCCCGCAACCGCCGAGGAGGATGCGGCGCGCGCGGCGCGGGCTCCGGATGGCTCGGGGGAATCCGACGCCCCTCGTCCCCTCGCGCAGCGCGCCACCGGCATGCTGTCGCTGGCGCGTGAAATCGCCGGACAGGCGCTGGCCAGCGAGGGCCTGGGACGTGCCTGGGGCGCGATGAACGGCATGCTGGACGCCGTCCGCGCGGGCCTGGGCACGGGCGGAGGCGCCCACCTGGACGAGTACGGCAAGGACCCGTCACTGGTGCAGCGGCTGGAGCCCGTGCTGGAGTTCCTCTATGGCCAGTACTGGCGCGTCGCCGCGCAAGGCACGGACCACATCCCCAAGGGCGCGGCCATCCTGGTGGCGAACCACTCGGGCGCCCTGCCCTATGACGGCCTGGTGATGTCGCTCACCCTGGCTCGCGAGCGCCCCGACCTGCGCGAATCACGCTGGCTGGTGGAGGATCAGATCTTCCACGCGCCCGTGCTGGGCACCCTCTTCAATCGCCTGGGCGCCGTGCGGGCATGCCCGGAGAACGCGCTGCGGCTGCTCGACGAGCAGCGCCCACTGGTCGTCTTCCCAGAGGGCTACCAGGGGCTCAGCAAGCCCTTCGCGGAGCGCTACCGGCTCAAGCGTTTCGGGCGAGGTGGCTTCGTGAAGCTCGCCCTTCGCACGGGAGCGCCCATCGTCCCGGTGGCCATCGTCGGCGCGGAGGAGACCTCCCCCCTGCTGGGACGCATTCCCGCGAGCTTCTTCGGGTTGCCCTACGTGCCCCTCACTCCGCTGGGCCCGCTGCCCGCCAAGTGGAGCATCCGCTTCGGCGAACCCATCGCCATGGACGGCTTGCCCCCTGAAGCAGCGGAGGACCTGGGCGAAGTGGGTCGACTCACCGAGCGCACGCGCGAGGCCATCCAGTCGATGATCCACACGCTGCTGCGGGAGCGGCGCTCCATCTTCGCCGGCTGAAACGGACGCCCCGAGGGGCGCATGCCGCGTCAGGCGATGACGCGGTTGCGCCCACCCGTCTTCGCCTCGAAGAGCTTCTCGTCCGCCGCGCGCACCAGGTCTCCAGGCTCGCGGTGGCGGGGATCCAACACGGCCACGCCCAGGGAGATGGTGACGGGGATGGGCTGGCGATCAAACTCGAAGCGCTGCTTCTCCACCAACCGCCGGACCTTCTCGGAGAGCTGTCGCGCGCCGACCAGCGCCACTTCCGGCAACAGGATGGCGAACTCCTCGCCGCCATAGCGCGCGAAGACATCCTCTCGCCGGATGCGCGTGCGCACCGTGGACGCCAGCTGCTTGAGCACCGAGTCTCCCGCCAGGTGCCCGAACTTGTCGTTCACCTTCTTGAAGTGGTCGATGTCCACCAACACCAGCGACAGCACGCGCTCATAACGGCGGCTGCGGGAGATCTCCCGGTCCAGCTGCTCGTCGAAGTAGCGGCGGTTGTAGATCTGCGTCAGGCCGTCCATCGTGGTCAGCCGGTAGATCTCATCGTGGTAGGCGGCCTCGATGTTGCCGCCCGCGATGTACTTGAAGATGGTGCGGCCAATCTTCACCAGGTCGCCGTTGCGCAGCTCGCGATCACCCTCCACCACCTCGTCGTTGATGAACGTGCCGTTGGTGGAACCCGCGTCGCGAATCTTCACGCCCTCGCGGGTATTCGCGATGGCCGCGTGGTTGCGGCTCACCGACTCCTGGTCGATCTGGATGTCGCACTTCGACGAGCGCCCGATCAGCGTCTCCTCGCGCGTCAAATCGAACTTCCGACCCAGGTCCAATCCGTAGATCACCACCAGCGCCGCGTCGAGGTTGACCGGCCGGTCGGAGATCTTCGAGATGACCGTGACGACCGTCTCCTTCTGCACCGCTCCTCCAGCGAACGACCCACGAGACGCTACCACCCTGCAAATCCAGAAAGCGAATCACAAGGCGAGACGCCAGGTAGGGAACCTCCGTCCATGGACATCCAACCAACGACGTCTTCCTTCATCCCCCCTAGGGGATATCCACGCCCCTCGACGTGAAGACAGGTGGACGCAGCAGCGCGCCCTCCGTGTCCTCCAGCGATGCGATGAGCGACACCCCTGTCCCGGAGCAGTTGGCCGGGAGCTGGAGCTGCACTTCCCCCGTCGCGGGTGAGGCGGCGGAGTCGCTCACGAGGACCTCCTCGCAGCCCTTCCCGCCCCCCCGTACCATGACACGCACGCGGCCGTCGGCCCCGGCGCTCGCGCCCGGGCGAAAACCGGTGACTCGGACGCGGACGGCGCTTCCCCGGCTCAGCCGCTGTCCCTCCAGCTCCGGATAGAGCCAGGTGACTTCCGGGCGCCCCACGTCCAGCGACGACGCCGCGCGAGTCAGGTCCCCCACGTGGTCCAGGCCTGGACCGCCCGCCGCCACCAGCCGCGAGGGCCCCAGGGTGTCGCGAGCATCACGCCCGGTAACCTGGAGCACCTCCACTCGCAGGAGCGCCCGCGAGCCCAGGTGGTCGCCGAAGTAGGTCCGGTCCTCGATCCCCGCGGGAGGTCGAGGGACACGGATGCCTTCCTCCAGTTCGTCGGGTGAGGCCAGGACCGTCCAACGTCGCCCGAGGCGGTCCGTGAAGACGACGCGGACCAGGGTGGCGGGCTCGTCCACGGCGGCGCGCAGCTCTCGTCCCTGGAGGCCGTGGGCCTCGGCGCCGTCGAAGTTGTAGCGGGCGTCCTCGGGAATCGGGAGGAAGTCGACGGTGGGCTCGACGGGGTGCTCGCCCAGGGGGTCGAAGGTCAATCCCGGCAGGTCCGCCACCACGAAGCCGGTCGCCGTGCCCGCGGAGGCATCGTCGAGGGCCGCTCGGGAGGTCGCTCCCACCAGGAGTCGGTAGGGCTGCCCCTCCAGGCCATGGTGCGCGGGGGCCATGCGCAGGGCCACCACGCCGGACCGGCCCACCCGCACATCCGCGTCCGTGTTCGGATCCGCGGGCGCGACGTTGGCCGCGGCTCCAAGCCCCAGGGGCACCAGCCCTCGTCCCGGCGCCACCACGGTGCTCACCACATAGGCCCGGTCCAGATAGGTCCCCCGGTAGCGAGGAAGCTCCGGGACGCGCATGGCGAAGGGAAACGCCAGGCGCACGCCCTCGAAGTCCAGGGACACGCTCTCGGAATACGCCACGGTGTCTGGCCTTGGTTCTCCCGTGGAGAGGCCCGGCGTGGGAACCAGGCGGAAGGCGGCATCGCGCGCCACGGACGAATAGAAGCGCGGAGACAGCGGGAGCAGGCGCCCCAGCATCAGCAGCGGGTCGGCTCCGGGTTCCAACGCATTGAGCGGCAGCTCCGCCACCGGCACGCTCCCCGTCAGCCCCCAGGCCGCGCGGGTGCCACAGGTACCGGACAGGATGGCCTCCTCGGGATTCAACACCCCGGCAAGCGCGCCATCGCAGATACCCGCCACCCCGGGTGCGGAGGCCGGAGGCGGCGTGCCCCCTTCCAACCAGAGCGCCGTACCCGACGGCAGGGGCAGTCGCCGCGTGCCGCCCGCGCTCACTTCCACCTCGCGCTCGAAGCCCAGCAACGTCCCCGACGCCAGTTCGGAGAAGAGCCCCGGCACCGACAGGCCCGTCATTCCCAACCGCAGCATGGGAGCCGGGACGCCGGCCGCACGCGGCTCGACGAAGTCGACCCGCACGCCTCCGGAGAAATCCTGCGGGTTGCGCCGCAGCGCCATCCGGACATCGCGGTGGTCGTCCACGTCATGGCGGGCCAGCGTGAGGTAGCCGAAGTCCGGGTGGAAGGCGGACAGGCCCACGGTGCCCGAGGCGGGCACCCACGCGACGCCATCGAGCCCCGTCAGCGCCACCGACAACATCTTCCCGCCCACCTCCGACACGGCGACGGAGGCCAGCGGCAACGGACGTCCCGTCAGCTCGTCAAACACGAGCACGCGCACCCCTCCGTCCGGCACGTCGGGGCTGAGCACCATGACGCGGGCGCGGCAGACGGCCGAGCCGACGCGCGCCTCCACCACGTCCTGCTCCGCGCCGGGCACCCGCAGCGTGAAAGCAGCCCGGACGCCCGTGCCCCCGCCTGTCGCCATCGGAGAGAGGGACGACCACGTCGCGCCATCACGCGGCACCACGGGCCGCCCCGACGCATCCTTCACCCACACCCCGAAGACGACGGACAACTCGGGGCTGCCCACGACGACCTCTGGCGTCACCTGGCACGAGGCCGCGAGCGCCGGGGCCGGAGGCGCCCCGCAGGCCCCGTCCCGGCAGACCTCGTCCACGCCGCAATCCGCGTCCGCGGCGCACAGGCCCACCACGCACCGGTTCATGTCGCACTGACAGCCCAGCGGGTTGTCACACATGGGCAGCGCATATTGCTGGCGCTTGCCCTCCTCACAGTCCTCGCGGGTCCGACAGGCGGGCTCACAGCGGGACAGCGCCGTGTTGCAGATGAAGAGGGACGGGTTCGGGCAGTCCTGGTCCACCGCGCAGGGACCCGGCAGCGGCTTGTTGTCGCCGGGGATGCCGGGGATTTCGTCGGCGTTCATCCCACAGCCGGCCAGCGTCCCCAGGGCGCACACGAGGGCTGTCAGCAGCAGGGGACGAGGCGAGGGACTCATACGGTGCGGCTCCCGGGGGGCGGAACGCCCAAGACCATACAGGCACGACGCCCATCGCGCGACGGCGCGGAGGGCCCTGAAGCCCCCTCGCTGGACACCGTCGGACCCGGCCGCCCGCTCTTCGCCCACGTCACGCAACAGGTGGTTGGCTTTCAGGTTCTCACGAATCATCATCGTGCGCGATGGCCCGTGGCGAGCCCAAGTCCCTGGAAAGTCTCCTACCCCGTGTCCTGGCGCGCCTCGCGGGTGAGTCAGGCCGGGGCCATGCCCTCGCGCCCGTGTGGGGCGCGGTGGTGGGAGCACACATTGCCCGCCATAGCTCCCCCCGTGCGCTGGAGGGCGGCACCCTCGTCGTCATCGTCACGAGTGCCGAGTGGGCCCGCACCCTGGAGGCCGAGGCGCCCTCGCTGTGCGCGCAGCTCAATGAACGACTGGGCCCCGGCACGGTGAAGGCGCTCACCTTCCGGTGGGACACCCGATGATCGCCGTGCTCGCGCTGACGGCGCTCCTGGCCGCCGCGCCCAGGCCCACGACGGGAGCAACGAGGCCCGCCACGCCTTCCAGGGCCACGCCGCCGCCGTCAGCGCCCCTGGCGCCGCGCGCCCCACCGCCCGAGCGCAAGGCCCCGCTGACGCCGGCGGAGTCGATGGAGCGGCAGGCCGCCCAGCATGTGGTGCGGGAGTTCGAGCGCGTGGGACGTCGCGCGCCCACGGAGGACAGCGCGCTGAGCGTGGCCGCGAGGCGACTGGCCCACGATGCCCTCAGCGGCGTCTTCACGGGCGCACCCGACCTCTTCACCCTCACGGAGGCCGTCAGCGACGCGGGCGCGGCGGATCCGGCGCCCCGGGCGCTCGTCATCCGCGCGTGGGCCCATGCGCATGCGCTCGAGTCGCTGCGCGCCCGGACCGACCTCAACTCGGATCGGGCCACCCACTTCGGCGTGGGCGTGGCCCTGGTGGACAAGCGCGCCGCCCTGGTGACGTTGGTGTCGGACCGCAAGGCGGAGCTGAAGCCGTTCCCCCGCGTCATGCCCGGCGAGCGCGCGGTGCAGACGCTCTGCGGAAGGCTCAATCCGCCGCTCCATGCGCCGGAGATCTACGTCACGCGACCCGACGGTGAAGTGGTCATCGTCCCCCTCACGCGGCGAGGAACGGAGGGCTCCGATTTCTGCACGCGCCTGGACTTCCTCAGGCCCGGTACCTACACGGTGGAGGTGGTCGCGCAGGGCGACGCGGGGCCGGAAGTCACGTCCCTGTTCCTCACGCAGATTGGGGAAGTCCGTCTGCGCGGCGAGCGCGAGAACAACGTGGAGCCCACCACGGAGGAAGGCGCGCGGAGCGCCCTGCACGAGCGCATCAACGCCCTGCGCCGGGCCCATGGGCTGGTGGAGCTGATGCCGGACCCGGTGCTGGAGCGCGTGGCCCAGGGGTACAGCACTCGCATGACGACAGAGGGCTTCTTCGCGCACATCGCGCCGGATGGGAGCACCCTCACCCGTCGACTTCCCCCGGGCTCGCGCTACGGACGGGCCGGAGAGAACCTGGGGCAGGCCGCCGGGCCGCTCGCGGCGCACTTCGGCATCGAACACAGCCCGGGTCACCGCCGGAACCTGTTGGATCCCGGGTTCCGCTTCATGGGGGTGGGCGTCGTCCTGCGAACAGTGGCAGGCGGTCGCAGCGAGGCCACCGTCACGGAGGTCTTCACCGCCGCGTCGCCCGCCTCGGCGGACCCGCAGAATCCCCAGCAGGACGCGTATGACGCCCTGGCGCGGTGGCGCGCCGCGAAGAAGCTGCCGCCCCTGGCCCGGAGTCAGGCGCTGGAGTCCCTGGCGCTGGCACATGCCCGACATGCGCTGGAGTTGGACCAGCCCGCTGCACAGCCTGGCGAGGCGCCCTTGCACGAACGGGTGTTCCGGGTGCTCCCCGACGCGGGGACCGCATCGGTGGACTTCTTCGTGGTCTCTGACCCGGCCGCGCTCCCCGAGTCCCGCAGCGTCACCGAAGCCACCAACAACCGGGTGGGCGTGGGCGTGGTGCGGGGCGATTCGAAGCGCTTTGGCGCGAAGCAATACTGGGTCGCCGTCATCTACGCCGCGGTCCAGTGAGGCGCGGCGGGCGCGGCCCGTGTGGGGCGCCCCTCTCCATAACGGGGCCTCCCCTCACACGGTGAAGCGACTCCGAATCAGACGGGACGGCGCTGGGTGGCGTAAGCCTCGAGGCCCATCTGCGGCGGCGCGGCGTGCTGATACATCGGGCACTTCATGCATGTGAAGGACTGCCACCCTCGCCGGACCGCTTCGTCCAGGCAGTTGTCATACTGGTGGCAATTCAGGTTGCGATGCGTCTCGACACCGGCACGCTTCGGCCCGGCCTCGGGATTGATGGTTTGCGGCAGATCGGCTGGACACGGCTTCATGGAGCCCTCCCTCTGTGCTGTTTCCCCCCCGAGCGCTGTGAACGAGCAGTGTTACCGGACGACAGGTCCCGCCTGGACAACGACGGACCGGGGTAGCGTGCAACGGCCGCGCAAAGTAGTGATGCACCCCGGGTGACGCAACGGGCCGACTTCAATGACCCAAGAGCACGTAATCGCCTGAACGCTTTCAGCGAATGACGACGGGTTGAGGACATTTCGAACCGGCCCGATGGCGCGCGGATTTAGGACTTGTCGGGCCGGCTGTCAAACCACCCCCCTCGTGTGAGAGGGGGAATGATTGAGGGACGCGTCTCGTTGGCAGGCCGCAAAGCCGCGTGCTGAAAGGAAGAACACATGAGCTGGATGGGGACGGTCGCGGGGTGGGCACTGGGGGTTTCCCTGGGACAATCCCCGACAACCCTGGAGGCCGTGCGGCTTCATCAGACCGACGCGACCTCTCGGGCCCAGAGCGAGTGGGCTGCCTGCGTGGTGAAGCAGTGTCCGGACGCAGGGCGGCTCGCCTTGCTGGCCGGCACACTGGCCCTGTCCGACGGGCGAGCGGCCGAGGCGCGCGACATGCTGGCGGCCGGCCCCGCCCCTGCCCTGCTGGAGCCCTACCGGGCCTTCTATCTGGGCCAGGCGCGCTTCTACGCGGGGGATGCCGCGGGGGCCGCGCTGGACTTCGCGCGGGTGCTGGAGGCCCCGGGAGCGCCCCTGGACCTGGTGACGCGGGCCCGGTCACGGCTGGGCGAATCGCTCCTGAAGGCGGGCAAGGCGAAGCAGGCGGTGGGCGTGCTGGAGGCGGCGGTGAAGGCGACGCCGTCCCCGGAGCTGCTCTTCCAGCGAGCCCAGGCGCGAGGCGCGTCGGGCAATCGCGCGGGGCAGCAGGCGGATTTGATGACGGTGGCGCTGCGCTTTCCCACGCACCCGTACGCCGATGACGCGGTGAAGTGGCTCACCGAGGTCCGCCGTCCCGGGGTGCGCCTGGGCTTCGCGGAGCGCGCGCAGCGCACCGAGGGCTTCCTCAGCGGTGGCGCGTCCCAGCGCGCGCTGGAGGAGTTGGAGGCGCTGAAGGGCGACAAGCTCTCGAAGGAGCAGACGGCGAAGGTGTCGCTGCTGCGGGCCAGGGCCCTGTTCGCGCTGGGCCGCGACGAGGACGCGCGGCAGGCGCTCGCCATCGCGGAGAAGGGGCCCGCGAGTGTCGCGGCCGACGCGGAGCTGCTTGTGGCGCGGCGGGCCCTGCGCGCGGACGACAACGAGAAGGCCCGGACGCTGATGGCGGCGTTGGACCAGAAGTACGCCTCGCAGTCGGCGGGCGAGGAAGGCGCCTTCTTCGCGGGCTGGCTCGACCTGCAGGCGGGGCGCTTCGCCGAGGCCGCGAAGTCCTTCACCGCGCATGGGGAGCGCTACGCGCGCTCGCGGCGTCGGGACGAGGGCCTGTGGTTCCGTTCTCTCGCGTACCTGCGGCTGGCGGACTACGCGAAGGCGCGCGCGTCGCTGGAGTCGCTGGTGGCGACCTTCCCGAGGAGCAGCCTGGCCCCGCAGGCGCGCTACTGGATGGCTCGCAGCCGCGAGTTGGGCGGCGGGGCCGCCGCGGAGGTCGGCCCGGAGTACGAGCGTCTCATCACCGTGGCGCCCGCGTCGTTCTACGCGCTGCTGGCCTCGGAGCGGCTCAAGGAGCTGGGACGGGTGGCACCGGCGAGCTTCCCGCGCCCTCCCCTGTCGCTGGAGCTGCCGCGTCCTCCCGAGCTGGGGCTGGCGGTGGAGTTGACGCGCGCGGGCCTGTTCCGGGACGCGGCCGAAGAGGTGGAGTCGCATGTGGCGCGCCTGCGCTCCGCGGACCAGGCCCTGCCCTTCGCGCACGCGTTGATCGGCCTGGGTGAGTTCGGCCATGCGCACACGGTGGCGGCGCGACACCTGTGGGGCCGGGCCTTCGGCTCACGCGAGCCGGATGCGCTCGCGGCCTTCTATCCTCGGGCGTTCTCGAACGCGGTGGAGCAGGCGGCGACGGCGCACAAGGTGGACCCGTTCCTGGTGTGGGCCATCATGCGGCGGGAGAGCGCCTTCAAGCCGGAGGTCATGAGCGCGGCGGACGCGCGCGGGCTGATGCAGATCATCCCCAAGACGGCGACGGAGATTGCCCGGAAGCTCGCGGAGCCAGACCCGGCGCCCGCGGACCTCTTCTCGCCCGAGCGGAACATCCGCTATGGGGCCTGGTACCTGTCACGGCTGATGGAGCGCTTCTCACATCCGGTGCTCGCGGCGGCCGCATACAACGCGGGACCAAGCGCCGCGGCGAAGTGGGCCCAGGAGCGCGGCGACCTGCCGCTGGACCTCTTCGTGGAGTCCATCCCCTTCCGGGAGACGCGCGGCTACGTCAAGCAGGTGGTGGCGGACCTGTTCCTCTACCACGCCTTCTACGACGCCCAGGGCGTGCAGCCCCGGCTGTCGCTGGTGGTGCCGGCGCCCTCCAAGGAGGGCGTCACCTTCTGAGCCGAGCCGGCCCAGGCGGGTGGAGCGCCCACGCGCCCTACCCGCGTGCCGCCATGCGGCGGAGGATCTCCGCCTCCATGGAGTGCACCACCTCCGACAGCGGCAGGCTGCTGGAGTCCACGCGGATGGCGTCCTCCGCGGCTTTCAGCGGAGCCACCGCGCGCGCGGAGTCATCCTTGTCGCGCTTCGTCTGGTCGGCGAGCACGTCGTCGAGGCTGCTCTCCACGCCCTTCTGGAACAGCTCCTCGAAGCGGCGGCGGGCGCGCACCTCGGGGTTGGCCTCCAGGAAGAACTTCGCGTCCGCGTCCGGGAACACCACCGTGCCGATGTCGCGGCCTTCCAGGATGGAGCCCTTGCTCGACTCCAGGGCCAGGCGACGCTGGAGCTGGAGCAGGCCCGCGCGGACGACAGGGCGCCCGGACACCTGCGACGCGGCCATGGAGATTTCGGGCGAGCGGATGTCGCCCGACACGTCCTTGCCGCCGAGGAAGACGCGGTTCTCCTCGCCCACCACCTGGAAGTGGATGTGCACGCGGCCCAGCAGCTCCCCCAGGCGCGCGTCGTCGTCGTAGGGGATGCGCTCGTCCGTCGCCATCAGCGCCACGCAGCGGTAGATGGCGCCCGTGTCGACGAGGGAGAAGCCGAGCCGGCGCGCCAGCAGCTTGGACACCGTGGACTTGCCAGCACCGGCCGGCCCGTCGATGGCGACGATGAAGCACCGTGGGCTCACGAGAGCACCTCTTTCAGTGCGCGCACGCACCGCTCGTTCTCCGAGGCCGTCCCCACGGAGATGCGAAGACAGGTGGGAAAACCCCCGCCCGCGAAGGGCCGGACGATGACGCCCTTGCGCAGGAGCAGCTCGTACAGCTCGGTGGAGGAGCGGCGGAAGTCCGCGAACACGAAGTTCGCGTGGCTCTTCGTGAGGGTGATTCCCAGTTGGGGCAGCTCCGCCTCGAAGTAGCGCAGGCCCGCGCGGTTGTTCTCCCGCGTGCGCCGCACATGCTCGGTGTCTTCCAGCGCCGCGAGGCCCGCCGCCTGCGCCACCACCGTCAGGTTGAAGGGCATGCGCGTGCGCTGCAGATACATGGCGAGCTTCGCGTCCATGACGCCGTAGCCCAGGCGGATGCCCGCCAACCCGTGAATCTTGCTGAAGGTGCGCAGCGCCACGACGTTCGGGTGACGCCGGAACAACTCCACGCCGCTGACGTAGTCGGGCCAGTCGACGAACTCGAAGTAGGCCTCGTCGTAGGCAATCAGCACCTCGGGCGGGACGGCCGCGAGGAAGGTCTCCAGCTCCTTCCGGCCGAACGCGGTGCCCGTGGGGTTGTCCGGATTGGCCAGGAAGATGAGCCGCGTGCGCGGCGTCACCGCGCGCGCCATGGCCTCCAGGTCGTACTGGTAGCCCTCGCGCATGGGCACCTCCACGAAGGGACGCCCGTGGGCCTGCGCGGAGATGCGGTACGCGGAGAAGGAGTTCCTGCACAGGAGGATTTCGTCCTCCGGCGTGGTGAAGGTGCGGATGAGCAGCTCGATGAGCTCGTTGGAGCCGCTGCCCAGCACCACTTCCTGCGGCTGCACGCCCAGGGACGCGGCCAGCCGGCGCACCAGGTGGAACGACGTGGCATCCGGATACAGATGCACCTGGGTTGACGCCAGCCGCATGGCCTCGAGCGCGCGCGGGGAGGGCCCCAGCGGGTTCTCGTTGGAGGCGAGCTTGATGACACCGGTCAGGCCGAACTCGCGCTCGGTCTCCTCGATGGGCTTGCCCGGCACGTACGGCTTGAGCGTTTCGACATGGGGAGGAACGAGAGGTCGCATGGAGGTAGAGGCCCTGGAGATGTGCCTCAGCGACCGGTGAACACGCCGAGCGCGCGGAACTTCGCGTAGCGGTCCTTGACCAGACCGTCGGGTGACAGCTCGGCGAGCTGGCCCAGGTGCTTGCGCAGCACCTTGCCGAGCGCCTCGGCCGCCTTCGCGGGGTCTCGATGCGCGCCACCGGCGGGCTCGGGCACCACCTCGTCGATGATCTTCATCTGGAGCAGGTCGCCCGCGGTGAGCTTCATCGCATCCGCCGCCTTGTCCGCCTTGCTGGCGTCGCGGAAGAGGATGGAGGCGCAGCCCTCCGGCGAGATGACGGAATAGACGCTGTTCTGGAACATCAGCACGCGGTTGCCCACGCCAATGGCGAGCGCGCCACCCGAGCCGCCCTCACCCACCACCGTGGAGATGATGGGCACGCGCAGCCCGCTCATCACCTCCAGGTTGACGGCGATGGCCTCCGCCTGGCCGCGCTCCTCCGCGCCGATGCCCGGGTAGGCGCCCGGCGTGTCCACGAAGGTGAGGATGGGCTTCTCGAAGCGCTCCGCCAGCTCCATCAGCCGGCGGGCCTTGCGGTAGCCCTCCGGGCGCGGCATGCCGAAGTTGCGCGCCATGTTCTCCTTGGTGTTGCGGCCCTTCTGGTGCCCCATCACCATCACCGGCTTGCCGTCGAAACGGGCGAAGCCTCCGACAATCGACGGGTCCTCGCCGAAGTGCCGGTCTCCACACAGCTCCACGAAGTCGGTGAACAGCAGGCGGATGTAGTCCAGGAAGTAGGGGCGCGCGGGGTGGCGGGACATCTGCACCACCTGCCACCGCGTCAAGTCACTGAAGATCTCCGTCTGGAGCTTCTTCGCCTTCTTCTCGAGCTTGGAAATCTCCGAGGTGAAGTCCGCGGAACCACCCGTGGACAACGCCTTGAGCTCATCGATCTTCTTCTCCAGCTCGATGAGCGGGCGCTCGAAGTCGAGCGCGTAACTGATGCCGGTTGCCATGGCGCGGAACTAGCACCAGGGTAAGGCACCTTTCAACGCGCAAGCGGTTACGCACCGCACCGTGTCACGCTGCCGGACACCTGCGTCCCATTCGGAGCGACATGTTTCTGGCCCTGCCGCTGCTCGTCCTGGCGCTGACCGCCCCCCCTGCCACCCCGGCGCCCCCCTCCGCGAAGGGCCTCAACACCGAGGGCTTCCGCCTGTACCGGGCCGGCCGCTACCCGGAGGCCCTGGAGAAGTTCCAGGCCGCCGCCAAGGAAGACCCGGCGTACGCCCTGCCCCGCTACAACGCCGCCGCCACGCTGGGCGTCCTGCGCAAGCAGGGCCGCGTGTGCGAGTACGGCGCCCATCGGGACGTCATCGTCGAGCACCTCTCCCAGGCGGTGAGGCTGGACGCCCGGCGACTGGCCCGCGCCCGCCAGGACGCCGACCTGGACGGCATTCGCGACACGCTGGGCTGGCAGCGGCTGCTGGGCCGAGTCCCGGAGCGCGAGGCGGACGTGCCCTTCCTGCTGCGCACCGTGGCCTGGTACGGCCCGGGCGTCGGCGTCCTGGGCAGCACCCGGGGATTGCGCTTCCTCACCCGGGGCAGGGCCGTCCTTTGGACCCGCTCCGTGGACGCGGAGGGCAAGCCCCAGCGAAGCGAGGTGTCCGGGACGTATTCGGTGACCGGCCGTCAGGTGGAGCTGCGCCTCAAGGGACAGGCACCCCGCACGGGCACGCTGACGGAGGCAGGAGCACTCACCTTCCCCGAACTCGGAACGTTCACCGACGCGCCCTCGGAGTGCGACGCCTGAGACGTCCCGCGTCCGAGTGCTGACCAGCCACCACTTGGGATGACGGGGCTCGCACGCATACAGAAGCCCCACGAGAAGAGCGCTTGGTCCTCACGTGAGAGGACGCCAAGGTGCTCAGCGGGGGCGGACGGGAACGGGCCTCGGCGGGCGTTTCAGGTGGGAGGCCACCAGCACAATGGCGGGGCCCCCACCTCGCTGCTTCAGGCGGCCTTGATCTTCGCGGCCGGAGGAGACAGCGCGTACCACGCCGTCCGGAACGCCTTCAGCTCGCGCAGCCCGGCCGGGTGCCGACCGAGCGCCGGTGCCATGGTGACGGGCAGGCCCAGCTTCTTCTCGATGGCCTTCGCCGCGTTCAGCTCCAGCTTGCGGCGGTTCTCGCACTTCTCGCAGGTGGACTTGGGGCCCACGCGGTTGACGAGGATGCGCTCCACCGGGAGCTTCCTCTCCTTCAGGTACTCCACCACGCGCTCGGTGCGGGACGCGGCCAGCTCCTCGCCGCGGGTGACGACGACGAAGCGCGCCTCCGTGGGAGACGCCAGCGCCTCCTCGAAGCGCTTCGCGTGTTTGATCATCCCCGCGATGTCGTCCGCCAGCTCGCCCAGGCCCTTGGCCCGGTGCTTGTTGAGCACGGCGTGCAGCGCGCCCAGCCACGTCTTCGCCGTCTCCGCCAGCTCCACCACGCGCACGGAGTTCACCACCGGCGACGAGTCCACGACGATGCGCTTGAAGCGCTCCTGCACCAGCGCGTCGGTGAGCACGCTCATCGCCGCCAGCTCGTCGATGCCCGGGGGCGCGGACTCCAGCAGGTTGCGCAGGTAGAGCAGATCCGCGGGGACGTCGTTGCCCGCCTTGGGCGCGCCCTCGAAGGCCTTCTCCGCCTTCTCCTTGAGCCGCTTGCGCAGGGCGTTGAACCAACCCGCCATGTCCAGCTCGCGCGCGTACAGACCCTTGGTGCCCTTCACCTGCGTCTCGGTGTCCGTCAGCCGGCTCTGGAGCACGTCCGACAGCGAGTGCGCCGGATCCGTGGAGATGAGGAGCACCGGCCCCTCCTTCTCCGTCAGCGTCACGGCGGCGGCGGCGGCGCAGGAGCTCTTGCCCACTCCGCCCTGCCCCACGAAGAAGATGAGCCGCGTGGGCGGCAGCGGCGGCGCGGCGATGGGCGGCATGGACGGCGCGCGCACCAGGGCCGGAGGGCCCTCCGCGGCGGCGAACTCCAGCGCCTTCGTCTCCTTGCCACCCGCCCAGGCCTTCGCGAACAGGCCCACGCCATCCAGCCCGCGCGGCGCCACTTCACGACGACCCAGCAGGTGGACCGGCACGGCCTTGTCCAGCGCCTGGAACTTGCGCACGTGCGGCGCCTGCAGACCCCGGCGGCCCTGACACGCGGGACACCCCTCGCGGTCCTCCACCTGGTTGACGACGATCTCCGTCACCGGCAGCCCGCGCTCGCGCAGCTGGGTGAAGAGCATGCGCGTCTGCGCCTCGGGAACCGGCTCGGCCAGCGCCACCAGGTGGAAGGCGGTGCGCGCGGGGTCCTTCAAGAGCCCCAGCAGCTTCTCCGCCTTCTGCCCCAGCGCTTCCAGGTACGTCGGCTCCGCCGCGGCGGCCTCCGCCTTCTTGCCCTTGCCCGTGGACGGCGCCGGCTTGTCGCCGCCCGCCTTCACCAGGCCCAGGAACTTGCGCAGCCCCACCGGCAGGTCGAACAGGCGCAGCGTGTGGCTCGTGGGCGAGCAGTCCACGACCACCCGGTCGAAATCCTCACCCTCCAGCAGCGACACCACGTGGAAGAGCCCGACCAGTTCCTCCAGCCCGGGGACGGCCTGCTGATACAGCGAGCCCAGCTCCTCCTCGGAGAAGTGGGTGCCCTTGCCAGCGGCCTTCTTCAGCGCGGGCAGGTAGTCCGCCAGGAACGGCTTGAGCAGCGCGGCCGGCTCCAGCTCCAGGCCCCAGACGCCACCCTCACCCTTGCCCGCCACCAGCTTCGAGGGCTTCGCGGTCAGCTTCTTCTTCAGCAGATCCGACAGGGAGCGCACCGGATCCAGCGAAACGAGCAGCACCCGCTCCTTCGGGACCTCCTCCGACAACCGCAACGCGTACGCCGCCGCGAGCGTGGTCTTACCGACCCCGCCCTTGCCGCCGAAGAAGTGAAGAACTCGCGCGTCGCTCATTGCGTTGTGGCCTTCCTTGTGCCCCCCCGGCGGCACTCTGATGCACACTCCTGATTTGCCGAGAAGAAGGCGTCGGAGTTTGCCCGGTGCGTCGACCTGTACGGCCGGGCCATCCCTGTGGGTGGGAGTCGACCACAGAATCCCTTGTCCAGAGGTCAAAAGTCAAGAATTGACGCGGGGTTTCGCGGAGGGTCGGCCCCTCTCGGCACCTCCTGCCAAGGCCTTCTTGACCGCCCCTCCGAGCCGCTCCAACAGCGCGGAATCCGGAGGGGATTTCCTACCCGTCAGGTCAGCGAGCGACCAGGTTGTGGGCGCTCAGGGGGCCATCGCCTCCCTGTCCCCCCAGCGGCCCGTTGTCACGCGAGGGCCCGCCTTGCTGAGTGCGCGCCTCCGCCGCATAGCGATTGAGCTTGTTGTAGAGCGTCTTCTCGCTCACCCCGAGCACCTCCGCCGTGCGCGCCTTGTTGTTGCCATTGCGCTGGAGGCTTCCCAGGATGTACTCGCGCTCCACCGCGTCCAGGCTCAGGCCAAAAGGCAGCCGGAACGTGTGTCGTTCCGGGCCCTTGCCCGCCATGTCCGGCGGCAGGTGCTCCCGGGTGATCAGCTCCCCGTCGCAGAGGATCACCGCGCGCTCCACCGCGTTGCGCAGCTCGCGGATGTTGCCCGGCCACTCGTAGTTCTTGAGCACCTCCATGGCCTCCGGGTGCACCCCGGACACGCGCTTGGCCGAGTCCCCGCGGAACTTGTCCACGAAGTGCTGGACCAGGATGGGCACGTCCTCGCGGCGCTCGCGCAGGGGCGGCAGGTGGATCTGGAACACGTTGAGCCGGAAGTAGAGGTCCTCGCGGAATCGCCCGTTCTTGATCTCCTGCTTCAGGTCGCGGTTGGTGGCGCACAACACGCGCACGTCCACCTCGAGCTCCACCTTGCCACCCAGCCGGCGCAGGCGGCTCTCTTCCAGCACGCGGAGCAGCTTGGCCTGCAGGTCGATGGGAATCTCTCCCAATTCGTCCAGGAACAGCGTGCCGCCATGGGCCAGCTCGAACACGCCCGGACGGCGCTGATCCGCGCCGGTGAAGGCGCCGCGCTCGTGGCCGAAGATCTCCGATTCGATCAGCGTGGCGGGGATGGACGCGCAGTTGATGGCGATGAAGGGCTTGTCGCGGCGCAGGGACAGGTTGTGGACGGCGCGCGCCACCACCTCCTTGCCCGTGCCGGACTCGCCGCTGATGGACACGCTGGCCTTGGACGGGGCCACCTTCTCCACCAGCTCGATGACCTTGCGCATGCCCGCGGACTGGGCGATCAGGTCGGAAGAGCCCAGCTGCTTGAGGCGACGGCGCAGCGTCTGCACCTCGCGCATCGTCTCCTTCTTCTCCAGCGCGCGGTCGATGCAGACCTTGAGGCGCGCGGTGTCCAGCGGCTTGACGATGAAGTCATACGCACCCTCGCGGATGGCCTCCACCGCCGCGTCGATGGTGCCGCGGCCCGTGAGGAACACCACCGGACAGTCCGGCAGCTCTTCCTTGAGGTTGCGCAGCAGCCACAGTCCGTCGGTCTCCGGCATCGCCAGGTCCGACAGGACGACGTCCGGTCGAAACTCTCCGGCCTTGCGCAGGGCATCGTGCCCGTCGAAGGCCGTCTCGACCTTGTGCCCCCAGGTGCTGAGCATTTCCGCCAGCGCCTCGCACGTGTCGCGTTCGTCGTCCACGGCCAGGATTCGTGCGCTACCCAAGATGAAGACCTCCGGTACTGCGTCGTGACGCGAATGGGGGATGACTCTGAAGGAGAAGCCTGGCGCCCGGTACAGCCCTCAAGCGCGAGGAAAGATGAGCCGGCAGGAACCACCTCGGACGTGGAGGTCCACTCCCAGCTGGGCACAGCGCAGCCCCAGGGCCGCCACCACGTCCGCGTGCTCCGGAGCGCTGTCGCCCCCGGTGTCCTCCACCTCCAGCACCGCCACCGAGCCTTCCCCTCGCACCGTGACGCGCACCGAGCCCCCGCCTTCGGCCCGCCGGAAGCCCCGCAGCAACGCCTGGATGACGAAGAAGCCCAGCTCCGAGGTGTCCGCCAGGCGGACCAGCACGCCCGCCTCCACCGCCACCTGCACCGTGGCCCGACGCTTGCGTCCCTCGTGAGCCACCACGCCCAGCGCCCGCGTCGTCGCGTCCGACAGGTCCACTTCGCCCGCCGTGCCGCCCCGGGTCACGATGAAGTCGGAGAACTGCCGCAGGATTCCGTCCACGCGCTGGATCTGCTCGCGCAGCGCCTTGAGGTTCTTCTCCTGCGACGGCGGCACCTGCCCGGTCTCCGCCTTCAGCTTCTCCGACAGCACCTCCAGGTGGATGGCCATCGCATTGAGCGGGTTGCGGACGTCGTGCAGCAGGCTGTCCATCAGCGTCTGCACGGCGCCATAGCGGGCAGCGCCCACCACGGGATCCGTCGCTTCCTGGACACGCACCACGCTACTGGACACAGCCGTCGAGCTAACCAACGGAAACTCCTCGGGTTTTTCGTCTCCCTCTCCCGCCGCCACCCCACCGCCGGCAAGAGTTAGGGAGCCTGTTCCACAACGTCAACCCTGGGTCGGTAATTCTTGCCGGAAACGGCAAATTCCCGAGTGGAGTCAATGGCTTGGACAGGCTCCGGAGTGTTGTCCGGATGACGCTTCCCGAAGGGTTCCAGCAGGCGCTTCAGGTCGAGGACGCGGGAGGGCGCGCGGCCTCACCCAGGCCAACGAGCTCCAGCTTGAGCTGGGAGGCCACCTCGAAGATGCGGGGATCCCGATAGAACTCGCCGAAGACGATGCGGACGAGGCCCGCGTTGGCGATCAGCTTGAAGCACGGCCAGCAGGGGCTGGCGGTCGTGTAGATGGTCGCTCCATCAATGGCCACGCCGTTGGTGGCGGACTGGATGATGGCGTTCGCCTCCGCGTGCACCGTCGCCACGCAGTGTCCGTTCTCCATCATGTGGCCCACGTCGTCACAGTGCGGCAGGCCGCGGATGGAGCCGTTGTAGCCGGTGGACAGGATGGTTCGTCCACGGACGATGACGGCCCCCACGTGCTTGCGATCACACGTGGCCCGCGTCGCCACCTGCTTGGCGATGTCCATGAAGTACTGATCCCACGAAACACGTCCCGACATCCGCTCGCCTCCTGGCCCGAGCAGATGTAGCGCGCAGCGGACGGCTGTCGACAAAAAGGCGGCTCAGCGCCCGGCGGCGTGAGCGACGCCTCCCTCGCCAGGCAGGCTGCGTTCCAACAAGCGCCCGAAGCCCTTGGCTTGCAGGAACTGTCGCACCTTGGTGCTGGGCGCGGCGAACGTCTCGCCGGGCATGGGCACGTCGAAGCTGTAGCTCTCCTCACGCACCGCGAAGTCCACCTGCGCCGTGCGGTAGCCCTCCACGATGGCCAGCAGCCGGCCCGACTCCAGGCTGAAGATGCCGCCGCCCGACGCGCCGTAGCCGATGGGCGCGTCCGTCTTCACCATCCTCGGACGCCGGGACTCCCGGTCCCACTCCACCTGGGACAACATGCCGCCGGACAGCGACAGCGCGCGGCCATAGGGCGACGCCGCCACGACGACGTCCTCGCCCAACTCCAGCTCCGCCTCGTCCGCCAACTCCACCGCGGGCAACGCCAGCCCCGGCACCTTCACGAGCGCCAGGTCCAGGTCCGGCACCTGTCCGGTCGCCACCACCTGGCCCACGTGCGACTCCACATCCGCGCGGCGGTCCACCAGCACGTTCAGCGTGGGGGCCTTCAGGTCGTCCATCACCACCGCGTGCGCATTGGTGATGACCCACGCGACCACGCCCTCCGCGCTCCGCTCGGAGCCCACCACCACGCCGGAGGCCGTGCGCCTCACCTTGTCCGCCTCCGTGATTTGCAGGCGCACGTTGTGAGGGAGGATGCGGCGCACCATCTCCTTGCGCGTCGGCCTCGACGGCTCCGGCGTGGATACCCGCACCACCTCCGGCGGCGCCTGTGGCACGGGAGCGCTGGCGGGAGACGCGGGCGCACCGGCACACGATGCGAGGGCGAGCAGGGCGACGGGGGCGCCCAGGAGGAAGCGGGTCATCGACTCTCCGGGATGAAGGACGGCGCTGAGACTGCGAACTCGCTTGCGACGCCCATCTTCCCCACGCCCCATCCTCATTGGAAAGCAGGCGCCCTGCAGGGGCCGGTCGCCTGCCCGCCCGGCCTCAGGCGTAGCGCTTCTTCATCAGGAACAGGATGGCGTCCTTCGCGCAGTACTCGCAGTAGCCGTAGCGCTCCGCCATCGTCTTCAGCGTGCCCTGCACCTGCGTCTGCTCGCGCGTCGACAGCTGGTTTCGGTCCTCGGAGAGGTACTTGAGGACGTTCTCCTTGTTCTTGCGCAGCACCCGCTTGCGCTCTTCGAAGTAGTGGTCCCTCAGGCGCTTGAACATGTCCGGGAAGATGCGCGGGTAGTCCATCGCCAGGTCTGGATTGTCCAGCCGGTGCGCGCCGATGGAGGAGATGAGCCCGCGGCGGAACTCGGAGACCTCTTCTCCGCGCGGCATGACGATGGCTTCCACCTCCTGCATGCGCTGCTCGTCGGGCTTCTCCATCTCGCCGGTGATGCGGTTGCGCATCTTCTCGCCGCGCACCCAGTGGCTGACGCCCTGGATGTAGCGCTCCACCAGCTCGCGATACTGGCCCTCGGAGACCAGGCCCATGGACTCGCGCACCTCGGTGTCCACGCGGTCCAGGTACTCCGCCTCCGCCACGCGCACGAACTCCTCATGGTCGTGGTAGCCGTCCACCACTTCCTGGAGCAGGAACTCGTAGACGCTCTTGTCCTTGCAGATGGCCTCCAACTCCTCGAGCACCGCCAGTCCGTTGAGGCACTTGTAGTCGGGGTTCTGCGCGGCGTTGAACAGCGCCGTCTTGATTTCGCGCGCGCTCGCGCCCACGCGCCCCTCGTAGTTGGGGTACGCGTCCGACTCGGTGAACAGCTCCTCGCGCAGCTTCCTCAGCTCCTTGGTGTTGGCCAGGCTGAGCCGGTCCGGCGGCGCGCCCTCCTCGTACAGGTGCAGCTTCTCCACCGGCGTGACGTGGTCGATGAGCTCCTTCACGTCACTGGGATAGCGGTCCGGAATGGGCTTCTTCAGGCGCGTGAGCACGGCCCACATCGCGGCCAGCTCCGTCGCGTGGGGCGCCACGTGTTTGCCCACCGTCGTCGCGGACACCTGCGCGTCGTAGATCTGCTGCTCGGTGCGGTAGCGGCGCAGGTAGGGCACGCGCACCAGCTCGATGCGCCCCTTGAACGACGCGAAGTCCGGCAGCTCCTTGAAGGCGCCCAGGTGTTTCTCGTTGGACGACGCGATGAGCACCTCGTCCAGCTGGAGCACGAACGGCTCCAGCGGCACCTCGCTCGTCTCGCTGAACCCCAGCAGGTACTTGAACGCCTCCAGCGGGCGCTTGAGCAGGTCCGCGTACTCGATGAGGCCCCGGTTGGCGTGGACGAGCGGCCCGTGTGGCTCGAACAGGACGGTGCTGTGCAGCGGCGCGGGCACGTTGAGCTGGGTGCGGTCCGCGGTGATCTGCTGGACGACGGCGTCCACGCTCATCTGCGGCTCCACCGTCACCGTGGCCACCTGGTAGCGGCGCGACACGTAGAAGCGCTCCACCTGGACGTGGCGCATCACCTTCAGCCAGTCGCCGTTGTACGAGTTGAGCAGCGCCGTGTAGATGCGGCGGCACTTGGAGCACAGCTCTCCGTCCCGCACGTAGTCGGACAGGATGTAGTCCCCCGACTCCCCGTCCCCGGTGCCCAGCCCCTTCTTCTTCAGGGCCGTCTCCAACACCTTGCGCCGCTCACCCGGTGGCATGGCGAACATCGGATGATCCCGCAGCTCGCACGGCATGCGCAGGTCGATGTTCTCCGCGTCCAGATGCGCGAAGGTCGTCAGCTCCCCGTTGCCGTCCGTGCGCTCCCCGAAGCCGATGGAGCCCTTGATGAGCTTCTCCGAGGGGAACACCCAGGCGATGCGGTAGAGCGCCCCCTGCGGCAGCCAGGAGTACGTCTCCATGCCAGCCTTGAGCGCGTTGACCAGCGTGGACTTCGCGCTGCCGTTGGGGCCGTGCAGGAAGATGAGCTTGTTGATGCGGCCGGCGCGCACGAAGTTGCCGAGCACCCGGTAGATGGCGTTCTGCACCTCCTCCTGCCCCGCCACCCGGCCGTCCCGCCCGCTGCCCTCCGTGTTGAAGACCTTGAAGCGGCGAATCGTCCCCGTCGGATGCGGCACCGTCTCCGTGCCGAAGTGGTCCATCACGTCCCGGAGGTACTGCGCCGCGTTCCGCGCCTGGGCGCGCGGATCGTTGATGAAGAGCGACAGGTACTCCTCGAAGGACAGGATCGAACGGTTCTTGACGAAGTCGGCGTTCACCTGCGTGCCCACTTCCTGCAGATAACCCTTCGCGTCCACGGTGGCTCTCCTCGTACGGGTCAGTTCTCTCTAGTCAGGGGCCCGGCGCTCCGCAGCCTCCGTTGGCCTCCCCAAGACCTTTCCGCCCGGCCTGCTGGAAGTCCAGGCCCCTTTGCCGTCATGTCGTCCAGCCCACGGGCTCGGGCAGCCGGTTGCCCTCCAGGGAAGAGAGTGGCCGGGTTGGACTTTTCGCCCGACATCGTGCGGGGTTCCAGGGTTTTGCCAGGAACCGACCGGAGGCGAGCGGGCGCGCTGGGTGTAAGCATACTCGCGTGGGGGCCGGGGGTGAGATACGGTCCGGACCTTCTCTTCGGTGCCCACCCGGAGTCCAAACACGATGCACAAGGAGCCCATCATCGGCATCGACCTCGGCACGACGAACTCGTGCGCGGCGATCGTCGAGGAGAGCGGGAACGTGAAGCTCATCCCCTACAAGGGCGGTGAGTACACCATCCCCTCCATCTTCGCGATTGACGACAAGGGGAACGAGCTCATCGGCTACGAGGCCAAGCGCCAGTGGCAGCTCAACCCGCGCAACACCGTCTACGGTGCCAAGCGATTGGTGGGGCGCACGTTCGGCAGCGACGTCGTGGAGACGATGAAGAAGGTCGTGGCGTACAACCTGCGCCCCGGCAAGAAGAACGAAGTCACGCTGGATGTGGGCAAGAAGGAGTTCACCCTCCAGGAAGTCAGCGCGAAGATCCTCGGGAAGATTCGAGAGGTCGCGTCCAACTACCTGAAAATGCCCATCAAGCGGGCGGTGGTGACGGTCCCCGCGTACTTCAATGACAGGCAGCGCCAGTCGGTGAAGGACGCCGGCAAGCTCATCGACCTGGACGTCGTGCGCATCATCAACGAGCCCACCGCGGCGGCGCTCGCGTACGGCGTGGGCAAGGGCCTGAAGCAGAAGGTCGTCATCTACGACCTGGGCGGCGGCACCTTCGACGTCTCCATCATCGAAATCCGGGACCGCGTCTTCGAGGTGAAGGCCACCGGCGGCGACGTCTTCCTGGGCGGCATCGACTTCGACAACGCCATCATCCACCACGTCCTGAAGGACTTCGCGGCCAAGACGGGCATCGACCTGGCCACGGACCCGGTGGCGATGCAGCGCATCAAGGACCTGGCCGAGCGCACCAAGATCGACCTGTCCGCGCGCGACGAGGTGCCGTTCAACATCCCCTTCATCACGATGACGTCCCAGGGCCAGCCCCTGAACATCGAGATGAAGTTCACCCGGAAGATGCTGGAGCAGCTCACCAACCACCTCGTGGACCGCACGCTGCAGATGGTGGCGCGGGTGCTGGTGGATTCGGGGCTGTCCACCAAGGACATCGACGAGGTGATGCTGGTGGGTGGGCAGACGCGCATGCCCGTCGTCCAGGACCGGCTGACCAAGTTCTTCGGCAAGCCGCCCAGCAAGGGCGTGCACCCGGACGAGGCCGTCGCCATCGGCGCCGCGCTCTACGCGCACTCGCTCCAGGACGACACCAACCTGCGCATCCAGCTGCTCGACGTGATTCCCATGGCCATTGGCCTGGAGAAGGCCGGTGGAGCCTTCCACGTCGTCTTCCCGCGCAACGCGCCCATTCCCAACGCCAAGCAGCTGCTGGCCACCACCAGCATGGACAACCAGACCGAGCTGGCCATGCGCATCTTCCAGGGCGACCACGAGATGGTGGTGCGCAATGACATGCTCGGCGAGTTCACCTTCTCCGGCATCCAGCAGGCCCGCGCCGGCGGCGTGCAGGTGGAAATCACCTTCGATGTGAACATCGAAGGCATCCTCACCATGCGCGCCAGGGACCCGGCCACCGGCCGGGAGATGAACACCACCGTGCGAGTGACGCAGAGCTGAGCGCTCCGCCGTCCCCTACCGGGACGGCAGCGCCGCCAGTCCCTGCTCGCGCGTCTCCTCACGCTTCTCCGACACGACGAACGGCGTGGAGTCCTCGGGCGTCACGTCTCGAGGCCCCTCGCCGCGCAAGAGCTCGAAGACGGTGAGTGACGTCGTCGCGCCGTGCAGCACCTGCTCTCCCTGCGGCGCGTAGACGAAGGACTCCCGGGCGCGCTCACGCGTCCTGTCGCTGAGGAGCACCTGCCCTCTCCGGGCCAGGCCCGCGAGCTTCGAGGCGGTGTTCACCACCTCGCCCAGCACCGTGTAGTCGAGCCGCCCGGACGCCTTCGCGCCGATGCTCCCGGCGACGAGGTCTCCCG
This sequence comes from Myxococcus sp. CA056, assembly GCF_013336715.1. Classification (NCBI taxonomy): domain Bacteria; kingdom Pseudomonadati; phylum Myxococcota; class Myxococcia; order Myxococcales; family Myxococcaceae; genus Myxococcus; species Myxococcus sp. CA056. The sequence goes on along the minus strand of NZ_JABUMT010000016.1, from coordinate 33,856 downwards.
AGTCCAGGCCCATGCAGACACCATGAGCGTAGGGCGCATGCGCGCCGCCGCGAGTGGCCAGGGTCTCCAGCTGACGGCGGATGGACAGACACGCCTCCAGCGCCTGGTCCACGTGCCCAGGTCCGCGGAACACGGCCATCACCGCGTCCCCGACGAACTTGTCCACCGTGCCACCGCGCGCGAGGATTTCCGGGACAATGGCCTCGAAGTTGGCGTTGAGCCGGCGCAGCGACTCCGGGGGCGCCTGCTGGCTGAGCACGGGCGTGAAGCCATCCACGTCGATGAAGACGACGGTGCCCTCCACCCACTCGCCCGACATGTCCTCCGTGCCCTGCAACATCGGAGGAATCCGCTCCAGCACCCCCCCGGGGACGAACATGCGCAAGAGGCCGTTCTCCTCCGTGTAGCGCACCGTGCGGCGCAGCTCGCGCACGTGCTTGAGCGTCTTGATGAGCGTCGCCTCCATGTCCGGGAAGTCGATGGGCTTGGTGATGAAGTCGAAGGCCCCCCGGTTCATCGCCGTGCGCAGGTTGCTCATGTCTCCGTACGCGGAGACGATGACCACCCGAGTCAGAGAGCTGACCTCGCCCACGCGGGACAGGAAGGTGAGCCCGTCCATCCTCGGCATGTTGATGTCGCAGAGCACCACTTCGGTGTCGGGATTCTGGCGCAGCTCCTCCAGCGCCTCCTCGCCGTCCGACGCGAAGAGGAACTGGTACACGGAGCGGCGGATCTGCTTGCGGAAGCTCTGCTCCATCAGCACCGCGACGTCCGGCTCGTCGTCCACCACCAGCACCTTCGCTGGCCGTGACGGACGCCCCGCCTCCACCCGCGCGATGAAGTCCGAGGACAGCTCGTGCGCGGACTGGTAGCGCCGCGAGGGCTCAACGTCGAGCGCGCGCGCGAAGAAGGCGTCGACCTCCGTGCCCAGCCCGGGCACCAGCGTGGACGGCGGCACGGGGGCCGGAGGCACGTTGCCCAGCCGCAACTGCCGCAGCGATTCCAGGGGGAACGGGTGCTGGCCGGTGAGCGCGCGGTAGGCCACCACGGCCAGGGCCCACAAGTCACAGCGGTGGTCCAACCGGGGCGACAGGCCGCGCAGCTGCTCGGGGCTCATGTAGCGCGGCGTGCCCGCCATCTCCTCGTCCGGATGGGGCTGCGCGTCGCCTCCCTGCGTCAACAGGGCGAGCCCGAAGTCGAGCACCTTCACCAGCTCCCCCGCCGTGCTGCGCGAGAGGAAGAGGTTGGCGGGCTTGAGGTCCCGGTGGATGACGCCCGCGGCGTGCGCGGCGGTGAGCGCGCGGGAGGCCTGCGTGAGCAGCCGCTCCACCATGGCGAGCGACAGCCTTCCGCGCCGGTTGAGCAGCGCCTCCAGGTCCTCGCCTTCCAGCAGCTCCATGACGATGTAGGGCTCGTCACCGGAGAGGTCGCAGTCATGGACCTGGATGACGTGTGGACTCTGGAAGCGGGCGATGGCCTGCGCTTCCCATTCGAACTGGCGCAGCGCGTGGGGGGTGGGCGCGCAGTGGCTCGCCATCAGCTTGAGGGCGACCAGGCGCTGGAGCTTGGGATCCCTCGCCACCCACACGGTGCCCATTCCACCGCCCCCGAGCACCCGCTCCAGGACGTATCGCCCGCCGATGACGCGTGGCTGAGACATGTCGTGTTCGTTCATGTTTGTTCGCCCCGAGCGGCGGGATGATGGCACATGGGGTCCACACCCGGTACCCCATCCCGGTCCCTCCCTACCCAAGCGGACGGGCCACCTCGTGCGAGGTGGAGATGCGGCGCGTGATAGCGTGCCGGCCCCGTTCCCCTGACACGACTTGCACCTCCCTACCCGTGGAGGCGTCCATGCACGAAGCGATCAAGCCCCCTCTTCCTCCTCTTCCCCACGCCGCCAGCGACGACGAGCCCGCTCCCGCGCCGCCGCACATGCCGGACGGGACCACCTACCCCGGCCTCGTCGTGCATCCGGGCCTGCGCCCGGGCATGCCGCGCAACGCGATGACGTCCGATCGGACGCCGTACTCAAAAGAGCCGCTGAAGGTGCTCGCCGGCAAGCTGCCGCCGGATCTGCATGGACATGTCTTCGTCGCGGGCCCCAGCGTCCATGCGGGCTCGCCCGCGCTGGCCTCGGATGGGCTGGTGCTGCGGCTCGACTTCGACGGCGCCGACGCGACCTTCAGCTCCGCCATCATGGAGACGCCGTCGTACTACGCGCGGGAACCGGTGAACGATGGAGCGACTTCTCGCGGCCCCATCACCCGCTACCTCAACGAGTTCCGTGAGACGACGCTCTCCGACGTGAGCATCGCGCTGGGCGCGCAGGAGGCCCCCAACACGGCGCCGTTCCTGGTGGAGGGTGAGAACATGTTGCTGGTGACCACGGACGCGGGGCGCCCGTGGGCCATCCACCCGATGACGCTCAAGGCGTACACGCCGCTCGGCTATCTGCGCGAGTGGAAGCCCGCCATCCCCACGCCCTGGGCCTTCCCGCTGCTCCAGAGCACCGCGCACCCCGCGTTCGCGCCCGAAGTGGCGGAGCCCATCTCTCCCCGGGAGACCGAGTCCCAGCAGAAGCCTCGCCTCTTCTTCACCAACCACGCCCCCAAGTGGCCGCTCGGCGAAGGCTGGACGCACCTGTCGAGCTGGGACACGTGGGAGAACCGGCTGCACCACTGGGCACTGATGGACGCGGCGACGGGCAATCCGGTGGTCGCCCAGTCGCTCCATCAAATCGCCGTCACGCGCGACTACGTCGTGTTGCTCGACAGCAACTTCCCCATCAACTTCTGGACCATCGCGGTGCAGGCAGCGCTGCCGGGGATGACGCGCGTGCAGCGACTGGTGGATAGATTCACCTCCGAGCGCGCGTACCCGCAGGCGGTGTTCTGGGTGGTGAAGCGCTCGGACCTGCGGCCCTCTCCCGGCACGCTGTCGCGGGACGACCCACCAAGGATTCCGGCGCATCGCTTCCAGTCCGGCGGGGGTGGCCTGCACTTCGCGGCTCGCTACGAGAACCCGGACGACGTCATCACCCTGGTCGCGGGACACTCGCCGTCCGAGGACCTGTCCCACACCATCAAGGAAGGGGACCTGCTCATCAATGGCCGCCGGGCGGAGGCCTACCAGGAGGGCATGCCCACGGCGGTGCCGGTGACGCGCAGCTCGCTGGGGGTGCACCGCATCGACATGCGCAACCGGCGCATCGAGTCGCGCCTGCACTCGCACGACAACTTCACCTGGGGCCTCACCGTCTTCTCCAACGCGGGCCTCGTCAACGGAGAACTCGAGACGAACCTGCGGCTGTATCTGCGGCAGAAGTGGCGCTCGCCCACGTCCGACAACAGCGACGGGGCGGAGCCGAACTGGGTCATTCCGGATGACGAACTGGCCATCTACTTCAACTCGGATGGGTTCGCGGCGGACATGGTCCCCGAGTACGTCTACCAGCTCTACAAGCCCATCGTTGGAGACAAGAGCGGCCTGCCCATCCAGGAAGGCCGGGCCGCGAGCTTCTTCAAGTTCTACGTCAAGTCGGGTCGCTTCGACGGCTACGTGTTGCCCACGGGCTGGTTCGGCTTCGCGCCGCAGTTCGTGCCCAGCATCAAGCTGCCGAAGGTGCCGTACTGGAAGGGCTACGTCGTGGCGCTGGTGGTCTCCGACCCGACGCCGGACCTGCCTGCCGACTCCACGGGTGACGAGGTGTGGATCTTCGACTCGGAGAACATGAGCAAGGGGCCCATCTGCCGGCTGGGCAGCAAGTACTTCGACGTGGGCATGACGTTGCACACCACGTTCCTTCCGCCAGGGCTGGGGGAGATCCTCGACGGCCACGTGCCGGATAATGCGGGCCCGCAGTACTGCGTGGACGTTCGCGAGGACTACAACGTGGACGCGATGGAGAAGACGTACGCGGAGTGGCTCCCGGGACTGTTCCCCCGCGTCCCGCGCGTGCTCTTCACGCCGTGGAGGCTGGGAGTGAGGTGGGCGCTCAACTTCCCGAAGCTGCGCAAGGTATTCGAGCGAGACGTGTTCCCGAACTTCCCGCGCCAGCGCCCGCGGTCGCCTCCGGGCGGGGGCGGCAAGAAGGACTGAGCGTCACTTCGCCGGGAGCATCCCGGAGTCCGCCATCTCGAAGTCTCCCTCGGGGGAGACGAGGACAGCTCCCCCGAAACAGGAGATGTAGAGGCGTCCGTCGGCGAGCCATCCAGAGCCCTGAGGAGCACCGGGGAGCTGTCGCCAGGGCTCCACGTCGAAGGTCTCGCCCTGGGCAAACACCCGGTACAGTCGACCCGTGTTCCCTCCGAGGTGGGCCAGTCCTGTCGCGACGATGATGTGCGGCCCCAGGCGATGGATGCCAACCACATGGGTGTAGAGGATGTGCGTTTCGGTGGCGTCGTCCCGCTGGTGAACGAGTTCGCCACCCCACTCTCCCCGACTGGCACCCAGCAGATATCCGTCCGAGACACGCAGGCCGCATTGGGGCCGCTGGTTTCGCTTCTTCACCCGAGAAGGATATTCGCCCATGTCGAACACCTCGGCGGAGTAGGTCCGTTGCGCGAGGAAGACCGCGGGGAGTTCATCCGGGCCCAGGTCGAGAAACGGACGGGAGGTGGCCGTCAGGGATGCGCCCGCATGCTCATGGGCGAAGAACACGGAGTTGGTCCTCCCCGCCGGATACTCTTCCTCGCCCCGGATGACCCGAACGGCCTGGCTGGCCGCCTCCTTCACGGGCGGATACCAATGCCTCGCCGCGATGCGCTCGAGCGACTCGATGGCTCGCTCCGCGTAGAGCAACCCGAGAGCGCGGGCCGAGGCATGGACACGGCGCCAGTCCGGGCCATCTTCGAGCTGCGCGATGAGCGCATCGGTGGCCTCCGCGTATTGGATGAGGCCGAGCGCGAGGGCCGCGGTGATCCTCATGTCCCAGCCTTCGCTGGCCAGATGCTCGACGAGGACACCCCCCGCGTGGCGCGCGTGCGGGCCAAGCTCCGCGAGATCCCGCACCGCGAAGTCATCGTACGGCCGCTGCGCCAGGCGCTCGATGAGTTCTTGAACCCTGGCGGAGTGAGCTCCATCGACCCAGGTACCGAAACTCCGGAGGAATGCACTCACTCGGCCTGACGGGGTTGAGCCCAAATCCATACCTCCCAGGGGAAAGCCTCTCGAAAACCTATCACCCCCGAGTTCCGCGCGAGCCCCGCGGCGTGGTGACTCCTCGCATCACTCCCGTGCCATGACGGTACGGGTGGCGTCCTCGAAGAGCGTGTCCGGCACGGAGGCCAGGACTTCATCACGGCGTCCCTCGACCCAGGCCCAGCGCGCGCCCAGCTTCGTCACCAGGCCCAGGGTTCCACCACGCAGACGTGCGATGAAGTGCCGCGCCTGACCCTTGCCTCCATCGAACCGCCACAGCACCGCGTCGAGTTCCGGCGGCGGAGTGTCCGCCGCGAGCAATGGAGTGATCGCAGCCTGACACTCCAGCCGGAGGATGCGCGCGTCCAGTTCCACGATGAAGTCATGCACGCTCAAGTCGCCGCGCGTCTCCGCCTCGCGCAGGTACTTCACCACCCGAGCCACCGCCGCGGTGAGGTGGACATACGTGTCCTTGCCCCGACACAGGGCCGCCGCCGCGCCCGCTGTGCGCCGGGCCACCGCGAGTGCTTCCGACTCCTTGGGCTCGGAGCGGGAGTCCGCGATGAGTCGGTGGTATGCGCGGCCCGCGTGGCTGGTCAGTTGCTTCTGATGCCCGAGCGAGAGTGACTCCTGCGGCGTGAGGCGCGACGGCTTCGCGAGGAAGTCACGCACGTGGTCCAGCACGCGTCGTGCGACGGCCTCCTCGAACCGGTCAGCGAGGTGCGGCGCGACGAGCGAGGAGAACCACAGCCCCAGTTCCACCTGCCCCGCTGCCGGACAGACAGGGCGCGGCCCCCCAAGCGCCCACGGCCCGGCGGGCCGGTCCTCCGGGCTCGCGGCCTGGAGCGCCGCCTTCAGGATGATGTGACAGTGGGCCAGCTCGTCGACCGCCGCCATGCACGCGCTCCTCCGTGGCCTGATTCTCGGGCACACGCGCCCCGCCCTCAATCTCCGCGTGAGCGCAGGGTGACGATGCGGGCTGCCCCGTCGCCATCGAGGTCCGAAGCAGACCCGGCCCCAGCACGAAGCTCACGCCTCCGTGCGGCGATACGGACTCACGCGCCGCCATCGAGACCTGAAGCCGCTCCGCCACCTCGTCAGCACGAGGCTCACGCCTCCATGCGACGATGCGGACTCACGCCCCCGCCATCACCGTGTCGACAATCTTCGCGGAGCACAACACCGCGGGCAGTCCCGCCCCCGGATGCGTCCCCGCACCCACGAGGTAGAGCCGGTCCACGTCCTCGCTCTTGGCCTGGGCGCGGAGGAACGTGGTCTGCATCAGCGTGGGCGCGAAGCTGAACGCCGCGCCCCGGAACGAGCGCAGGTCATCCCGGAAGTCCTCCGGCGTGAAGACCCGCGACGTCACCAACTCCTGCTCCAGTCCCGGCAACACCGTGCGCGACAGCCGGGCCGCCAGCTTGCGACGGAAAATCTCCGCCCTCGCCTTCCAGCTCGAGCCATCTCCCAGGTGCGGCACGGGCGCCAACACGTAGAACGCATCGTGGTCCGGAGGAGCCAGCCCCACGTCCGTCGCCGTGGGGCGATGGAGGTACAGCAGCGGGTCCTCGGAAGGCAGCCCCGGCCCGGCCAGTCCGGAGAACATGCCCTTGAAGTCGCGTCCGAACAGCAGCGTGTGGTGCGCGACCTCTGGATACCGACGCCGCGTTCCGAAGTACCAGAGGAACACGCTCATCGAGTACCGCGCCTGCTGGATGCGCGTATCCGTCCAGTGACTGCGCACATGCCTGGGCAGCAGATAGCGGTACGTCCACGCCGCGTCCGCATTGGACACCACGGCCTCGGCGGGAAGCCATGAACCATCCCCGAGCCGAACGCCCGTGGCCTTGCGCCCCTCCACCGTGATTTCCGACACCTCGCTGCCGTAGCGAACCTCGCCCCCCAGCGACTCCAGCAAGGACACCATCCCCCGCACCAACGCCCCCGTTCCTCCCACCGGAAAGAACGCACCCCAGCGCCGCTCCACGAACTGGATGGACGTGTACACCGCGCTCGCGGGCGAGAAGGGACTGCCACCGATGAGGAGCGGATGGAAGCTCAGCGCCTGCCGCAGTCGCTCGTCCTTCACGTGACGCGACACCAGCCCATACATGCTCCGGAAGGCCTCATCGCGCACCAATGCCGGAGTGAACGGCGCGAGGCTGAGCACGTGCGGTACCGGCGCACTCATCAGCGGGCCGATGCCCGCTTCGTACATCCGCTCGACACGGGCACTGAGCGACAGGTAGCCCGCCTCGTCTCCAGGCGAGATGCGTCGCACGGACTCCAGCATCGCCTCCTTGTCCGTGTGGTAGTCGAACGTGACGCCGTCCGGAAAACGCATGCGGTACAGCGGCGTCACCGGCTTGAGCTCCACGTGGTCCGCCAGCTTCCGTCCCGCCAGGGCCCACAGCTCCTCGAGCAGGTGCGGACAGGTGATGACAGTAGGGCCGGCATCGAAGGTGAACCCGTCCTGCTGGAAGGCATGGGCCCGACCACCAGGTCCATCCCTCCGCTCCAGGACGGTGACTCGCCAGCCTCGCGCGGCCAATCGGACCGCGGCCGCCAGCCCTCCAAAACCACTTCCGATGACGAGAACGCGCCTGCCGTCTCGCCGCGTGTCGAGTTCCACCCTGGCCGAAGGTCTCATCACCGTGGAGGTTCCATGGCACACCCGGGCCGCGCGCTCCACTCCGGCGAGCAGGCAACCCTCCTCGCGAAGCGACCGGGCGCTGTTGCGAGCCTGGGGGGGCACAGCTAGCCTCCCCCATCCAAGGGGGGTGCCGCGCCCCTGCGCGCACGGGTTGAGCAATGATTGAGGTTCCTGGCTACCGCAGCGACAGAGCGCTCTCCTCCTCCGGCTCCTTCCAGCTCCTTCGCGCCACGCGCGCGGAAGATGGTGCCCGGGTCACCCTGAAGGTCGCGGAGCCCACTCGGCCCCCGTCCCTCACCAATCGTCTTCGTCACGAATTCGAGCTCACCCACACCCTCCGCCTCGACGGCGTCCTCCACCCTCTTTCCCTCGAAGAATCCCGCCCCGGCATGTCCGTGCTCGTGCTCGAGGGCTTTGGAGAGACGACCCTCGCCCAGCGACTCGCCGCGGGCCGCATGGAGGTCCGTGCCGGGTGCAGGATCGCCGTCGCCCTCGCTCGCGCCGTGGGCCAGCTCCACGCCGCCGGCATCCTGCACCGGGACCTGCAACCCGCCTCCGTGCTGCTGAGCGCGGACGGCTCGTCCGTGAAACTGACGGGACTCACCCTGGCCACGCGCCGCGCGCGGGCCGAAGTGGCACCCGTGGCCCCGGAGCGCTTGGAGGGCACGCTCGAATACCTGTCGCCCGAGGGCACGGGCCGCACCCACCGCAGCGTGGACTCGCGCAGCGACTTCTACTCGCTGGGTGTCATGCTGTTCGAGCTGTTCACCGGCCGTCGGCCCTTCGCGGACACCGATGCCCTGGGGCTCATCCACGCGCACGTGGCGCTCCCCCCGCCGGCGCCACAGGAGCTCGTGCCGGAGCTGCCTCGCCCCCTCTCGGCCCTCATCCTCAAGCTGCTCGCCAAGTCACCCGAGGACCGATACCAGAGCGCGTACGGACTGGTCGCCGACCTCCAGCGCTGCCTCGACGCGCTGGAGGAGACCACCGGCGCGGTGCCCGACTTCGAGCTGGGCACGAAGGACGTGCCCGAACGCTTCGCCGTGCCCGAGAAGCTCTATGGGCGCGAGACACAACAGGCCGAGCTGAAGGCCGCCTTTGATCGCGCGGCGTCGGGTCGCTCCGGCTTCGTGCTGCTCACGGGCGCGGCCGGCATGGGCAAGTCCGCGCTGACCGGCACGCTCAAGCGTCCCGTGTCGGCGAGACATGGCCTGTTCGTGCGGGGCAAGTACGACCAGCTCCTTCGGGACACGCCCTACAGCGGCGTCTTCGAGGCCTTCCGCGAGGTGGCCCGCAGCCTGCTTGGCGAGGAGCGACTGGAGGATTGGCGCGCGCGCTTGCTGGAGGCGTTGGGTGGCATGGGGCGGCTGGTGGTGGACGCGGTGCCGCGCCTGGCGCTGGTGCTGGGCGAGCAGCCCCCTGTCCCCGAGCTGGGCCCCGCGGAGTCGGAGCTCCGATTCCAGCTCGTGTTGCGCAAGCTGGTGGGGGTGCTCGCCACGAAGGAGCATCCGCTCGTCATCGTGCTCGACGACCTTCAATGGGCGGACAGCGCGAGCCTCCAGTTGCTGCGCCTGCTCTTGTCGGACCGGGGACTCAATCACCTGCTCGTCGTCGCGGCCTGTCGCTCCGAGGAGCTGGGGCCCGAGCATCCGGTGGAGGGACTCACGCAGGCACTGCGCGATGCGGGCACGCCCGTGCAGCGCATCGACCTGGAGCCGCTGACACCCGCACAGCTCACCCGCCTCGTGGCCGATGTCTTCCCCGCGGCGGCGGGTCAGCCGGACACGCAACTGGACGCGGTGGTGCTCTCGTTGACGGAGGGCAATCCGTTCTTCGCGGTGCAGCTCCTGCGCGCCTTCTACGAGCGCGGGCTCGTGCGCTTCGACGCGGAGGGCGGCGGGTTCCGGTGGGATGGTGGAGCGCTGCGCGGACAGGACTTCAGCGACGGCGTGGTGGCGCTGCTCACGGCGCGAATTCGAGAGCTGAGCCCGGGTGCGCAGGCCCTGTTGCCCGTGGCGGCGGCACTCGGACATACCTTCACGTTGCGCAACCTCGCCGTCGTCCTGGAGCGCTCGCCGGAGCAGGCGGAAGAGGCCCTGGACGAAGTGCTCCAGGCGGGGCTGGTGGCCCCCGTGGGCGAACGGCTCGCCGATACCGAGAGCAGCGACAGCTTCCAGTTCGCGCACGACCGCGTCCAGCAGGCAGCCCTGGAGTTGACGCCCGTCAGCGAGCATCCGGAGGTGCATGCGCGCATCGGCCGGCTGCTGCTCCGGCACACGCCCCCCGAGCTGATGGACGAGCAGCTCGCCGACATCGTCAGCCACTTCCACCTCGCCCTGCCCGTCTTGAAGGACGCGGAGGAACGCAACCGCGTGGCGGAGCTGGACCTGCGCGCGGGGCGCGGCGCCAAGTCACGCGGTGCGTGGGCCGCGGCGCTGCGGCTCCTGACGACAGGTCGCCAGCTCCTCGGAGACGACGGCTGGAAGTGGAACCGCGCGCTCGCGTTCGACCTGCACGTCGAAGCGGCCGAGGCGGCGTACCTCGCTGCGGACTTCGAGCAGATGGAGCGGCTGGCCAGCACGGCGCTGGCCCATGCGGTGGACCGGCTCGAACAGGTGCGGGTGCATCTGGTGCGACTCCAGTGTCACTCGCACCGGGGTGAGCACGAGCGCGCGGTGGACCTGGGGCTGAAGGTCCTCGGGACGTTGGGGCAGCACCTTCCCGCGAAGCCCAAGCAGGCGCATGTCCTGGCCGCCGTGGCGAAGACGAAGATGTACCTGGGCCTGCGCAAGCCCGAGGACCTGGAGTCACTTCCGGAGCTGACGGACCCGCTGCTGCTCGCCACGCTGCGGGTGATGATGAAGCTGGCCACGGCCGCGTTCATGGCCCGGCCGCTGCTCTTCCCGCTCGTCGTGCTGCGCAACCTCCAGATTTCCATCCGGCATGGGGCGACGGGCACGGCGGCCTTCGGCTACGTGGGCTATGGCCTGATGCTCAGCGTCCACCTGGGCAATCCCGAGGAGGGCTACCGCTACGGCCGGCTGGCATTGAAGACGCTGGACCGCTTCAGCGCGGAGAGCCTCCGGTCGATGGTCCACTTCGTCTTCAACCTCTTCATCCGGCACTGGAAGGAGCCGCTGTCGCCGTGCATCGACGACTTCTTCGCCGGGGCGAGTAAGGGCCAGGAGACAGGCGACATCGAGTACTTCGCATACAACTCGAGCGCGGGCTGCGCCGTGTCGCTCATCGCGCGGGATGGACTGGGAGAGCATGGCCCGCGCGTCAACCGCTTCATCGATGCCCTCGCCTCGCACCGGCACCAGAACGTGCCCTTCCTCCAGTACACGCGGCACACGCTCGACGTGCTCACGGGTGCATTCACCGGGGACGTGGAGGCACGGGAGCAGGACATCGTCGCCCCGTATCACCAGCTCGGTTATGCCAACGGCATCGCCACCTGCGACGTCATGCGCACCATGCGGCGCTGGTTGTGGGGTGATGCGAGCGGAGCGCTGGAGAGCGCGGCGGCGGTGGACGCGCGCGTGGAGCTCATCGCGGGGCAGATGTATCTGCCCTGGTACAAGTTCTTCCAGGGCCTGGCGCTCCTCCAGCTCCATCCCACGAAGGGACCGCTGGAGCGAATCCGCTCCTCGCGCGCCATCGACACCCTCCGCAAGCAGATGCGGGGTTGGGCCCGCATCGCCCCGATGAACTATGGCGCGCGCGCGGAGCTGCTCGACGCGGAGCGCGCACGCGTCGACGGGCGCGCCGACGAAGCAGCGGATGGCTATGACCGGGCCATCCGACTGGCCCGGGAGCACGGCTTGTCGCTCGACGAGGGCGTGGCCTGCGAGCGGGCCGCGCACTTCCACCTGTCCGTGGGTCGCGAGCGAGTGGCCCGCTCGTATCTGGAAGAGGCACGGAGCGCGTATCTGCGCTGGGGCGCACGGGCCCTCGTCTCGCGAATGGAGCGAGAGCATCCGCGCCTGCTGACTTCTTCGGCTCCAGAGTTCCCTCGGACCGAGGAGTCCGGTGGCACTCCGCTGGCCGCACTGGACCTGGAGTCGGTGCTCAAGACGGCGCGCGCGCTGTCCGGCGAAATCGTGTTGGACAAGCTGCTGCGCAAATTGATGACGCTGCTCATCGAGAACGCGGGGGCGCGGCGCGGCTTCCTCATCCTCAAGAAGCCCGCGGGCCTCTTCATCGAAGCGGAGGGCTCCGTGGATGGAGCCCGCGTGCTGCAAGGGCAGGCTGTGCCGGTGGAGTCGTCCACGGCGCTGCCGGCCTCCATCGTCCATTACGTCGTGCGCACCGGGGAGACGGTGCTCCTGGATGACGCGACGGCGGAGGAGCCCTTCTCCGAGGACCCGTACGTCCGCAGCGCGCGTCCGAAGTCCGTGCTGTGCAGCCCGCTACTGAAGCAGGGCTCGCTCACGGGGGTGCTCTACCTGGAGAACGACGCGACGCGAGGCGCCTTCACCCCCGAGCGCCTGGAAGTGCTGCGCCTCTTGTCCTTCCAGGGCGCCATCTCCCTGGAGAACGCGGGCCTGTACGCGAGCCTGGAGGAGTACAGCCACACGCTGGAGCGGCGCGTGGATGAGCGCACCGCGGAGCTCCAGAGCAAGAACGTGGAGCTGGCGGGCACGCTCAGCCGCATCCAGGAGATGCAGCGGCAGTTGGTGGCACAGGAGAAGCTGGCGTCCCTGGGCTCACTCACCGCGGGCATCGCCCACGAACTGCAGAACCCGCTCAACTTCGTGAACAACTTCTCTGAGCTGTCCGCGAAGCTGGCCGCCGAGCTGGACTCCACGCTGCGGGGCATGACGGACAAGTTCGACGCCACGACGGCGGAGGACGTGCTGGAGACGCTGGAGGACTTGAAGCAGAACTCCAAGCGCATCCAGTCCCACGGCCAGCGTGCGTCGGGAATCATCAAGACGATGCTGCGGCACTCGCGGCGCTCGGAGGGCTCGCGCAGCCGCGCGGACCTGAACATGTTGATTCGCGACAGCGTCAACCTGGCCGTGCAGGGACTGCGAGCCCGTCAGGGCGCGGCCACCGTGGAGACGGACACGGAGCTGGACGCCACCGTCGGCACCGTGGAGGTGGTGGCCGGCGACATCAGTCGCCTGTTCATCAACATCCTCGACAACGCCTTCTACGCCACGGTGCAGAAGCAGCGAAAGGCCGACGGGGGCTTCGTCCCTCGCGTCCAGGTCTCCACCCGCCGGCAGGGAGACCGCGTGGAGCTGCGCGTGCGAGACAACGGGCCGGGCATTCCGCTGGAGATTCGCGAGAAGCTGTTCGACCCGTTCTTCACCACCAAGCCCGCCGGCTCCGGCACGGGCCTGGGCCTGTCGCTCTGCCACGACATCGTCCAGGAGCATCAGGGCGAGATTCGGGTGGAGAGCATCCTGGGCGAGTACGCGGAGTTCATCATCACCCTCCCCGCGCCCAAGGGCACCACCGCCGCCTGACGCCGGACATGAGAAGGCCCCTCGTTCCACACGGGAAGGAGGGGCCGGAACAGCAGAGAAGCAGCGCGGCGGCTAGGCCGTCTTCTTCTCCTTCTCCATGACGAGCTGGGGTGCCTCGTGACGGGTGATGACCGTCTCGGTGATCTTGCACTCCTTGACGCCCTCGCGGAACGGCACGTCGTACATGATCTCCAGCATCGCATCCTCGAGGATGGCGCGCAGGCCACGCGCTCCGGAGTGACGGCGCATCGCCTCGCGAGCGATGGCGCGCAGCGCCTCCTTCGTGAAGGTCAGCTTCACCTTCTCCATCTCGAAGAGCTTCTGGTACTGCTTCACCAGCGCGTTCTTCGGCTGGGCGAGGATGGTGACCAGGTCCTCTTCCTTCAAATCATTCAGCGTGGCGATCATCGGCAGACGACCGATGAACTCGGGAATCATCCCGAACTTCATCAAATCTTCCGGCTCCGTCAGCGCCAGCAGCTCGCCCACGCTGCGGTCCTCGCGGTGCGAGATTCGCGCCCCGAAGCCCAGGCCCTTCTCGCCCACGCGGCGCTTGATGACGCCGTCGATGCCGTGGAACGCGCCGCCGCAGATGAACAGGATGTTCGTCGTGTCGACCTGCACGTACTCCTGTTGGTTGTACTTCTTGCCACCCCTCGGGGTGACATTGGCGCGCGTGCCCTCGATGATCTTCAAGAGCGCCTGCTGCACGCCTTCACCGCCCACGTCGCGGGTCGCGCTGGGCATGTCGCCCTTGCGCGCGATCTTGTCGATCTCGTCGATGTAGACGATGCCGCGCGCCGCCTTCTCCACGTCGTAGTCGGCGTTGTGGAGCAGGTTCTGGATGATGTTCTCCACGTCCTCACCCACGTAGCCGGCCTCGGTGAGGCTGGTGGCATCCGCGATGGTGAACGGGACGTTGAGGAAGCGCGCCAGCGACTGCGCCAGCAGCGTCTTGCCGCTGCCCGTGGGGCCGATGAGCAGGATGTTGCTCTTGCTGAGCTCCACCTCCTCGCCCGACGGACTCTTCACGCCAGGGCGCGGTCGAGCCGAAGGCTTCTTCTGGTAGATTCGCTTGTAGTGGTTGTACACCGCTACGGCGAGTACCTTCTTGGCCTGGTCCTGCCCGATGACGTACTCATCGAGGAACGCCTTGATTTCCGAAGGCGTTGGCAGGCTGACCTGAGGCTTGCCTTCTTCACGCTCGTTCTCATCCGCGATGATGTCGTTGCAGAGCTTGATGCACTCATCGCAGATGTAGACCGTAGGTCCCGCAATCAGTTTGCGGACCTCGCGCTGCGATTTTCCGCAGAACGAGCAGGACAGGTTGACGTGGTGCTCCTTCTTCACTGCCGCCTCCGAGTTCGCCGACCCCGGTTCCCCCGGAGCCACTTCGCCGTCCACCGCTCCCCAACCCAAACGGCCTGCCCACGTCTCGAACAGCCGCCGGGCCCACCTACATGGGGGCCCATAACCACTATAGGGCCCTCCCCCCTGGGCAGGAAGCCCAACGGTGCGGGCCCGTTACGGAGCGTACAGCCTCCGCAACGGGTGAGCGTTCAGTAACAGTGGCTCAGGCGTCCGTCACGCCCGCGGCGAGCTCTTCCACGTCGTCCGCCAGGGCGGCTGCCCGCTCGGCAACGGCGTTCGGAATCTTGCGGCACCCCGCCAGCTCGCTGGCGAGCTTCCGAGCCATCGACGCCAGCTTGCGCACCTGGAGGCTCTCGGGCGGCGGCTCGGGCGGCGGACGGGGGAAGCGCTCGGTGAACTCCTTCTTCAGCTCCGTCGGAGACTTCTCCGGACTCCAGATGCTGTCACGTAGGGATTTGTATTCAGTGGGTGACAACTGGCCCCGCTCCTCGGCGTCGGCCAGCACTTCGATGACCTCGAAGGCCGGAGCCTTTTCCGGGAACTCCTGAGCCCGCAGCTCCTCCTCGGGCTCATGCTTGGCCAGGAAGCTGAAGGAACGGGTGAGCTTGAGGGCCGTCTGCTTCTTGATGTGCAGTTCCTTGAGGCAGTAGGCCTCGAAGGTAGGGTGGCCCCACTCCTCGAACTTCGCCTCGTCCCGGACCGTCACGAGCAACTTGCCCAGCTCGGCCCAGGTGGACTTGAAGCGCTTGGCGGCCATCAGCACGGTGTGACGGAACGTCCCCGGCGGCACGCTCAGCGCTTTCTTCGCGATTTCGGTCTCGGCAACGGATGCGGCGGACATGGCCCCGGTATGCGGCATGCCCGCGAGGTGGGCAAGAAAGTGGCCCTACCCCCGCTT
Source organism: Myxococcus sp. CA056 (assembly GCF_013336715.1). Classification (NCBI taxonomy): domain Bacteria; kingdom Pseudomonadati; phylum Myxococcota; class Myxococcia; order Myxococcales; family Myxococcaceae; genus Myxococcus; species Myxococcus sp. CA056. The sequence goes on along the minus strand of NZ_JABUMT010000016.1, from coordinate 18,315 downwards.
GCCGATATTGAACGACAGGCCCACCGTCGCCCGCTCTCCGTCGTAGGCCCGGAACGGCCACTTCTGCAGCTCCGTGAAGAGGCAGTCGTAGAGTGGGCCCTTCTTGAACTGGGGGTTGTCCACCCACAGCTTGTTGACCTTGCCGTCGTTGCCGATGACGAACTCCAGGGGGATTTTCGTGGCCAGCCCGGGACTGCGCTCGGCCTCCTCCTTGAAGCACTTGAAGAGCGTGGACTTGTTGCCCGCGACGATGCGGTTGATGGCGGACTGGTCGAACTGCTGCGCCACCTCCATGCCCTCCGCGTCCGTGTTCACGCTCCCCGAGGGACGCGGCGGCTTGCGGTCCTCCGTGCGTGACGCGGAGGCCACCGCCGTGGGCTTGCCCGTGCCGTTCGCGGGCTTCGCCGTGCCCGTCTCCCCGGGTTTGGTCGGCCGGGCGGAGCCTTGCGTGGGGTAATCGAAGAGTTCCTCGTTGTCCTGGCGCGCTTGCGCCACGCGGATGACGGGAGCCTCCATCTCGATGCCCTCGAACTCGTCCTCTCCAAACCAGCCGTGCACCGCGGCGTTGCGCGCCAGGAGCAGGCCCGCGCTGCCCAGCACCAGCGCCAGCGCACCCGCGACGCCGCCGAGCACCATCACCCGCTTGCGGTTCTTCTCCCGCTCCACCAGGACGGCCGCGTCCACGCGCACCCGTGCCTCGGAGAGCGCCACGTGCACCTTGAAGGGCTCCACATCTTTAATGGGGTGGAAGTCCCGCTCGCCGGCCAGGGCCAGGGGGGAATCGGGCGTCAACTCGCCCGTCTTGAGCTTCTCCACGATCTGGGAGCCACTCACCGGTCCAAGGACCAGGTCTCCATGTCGGAAGAGCCACTGCCCATCCACGTCCGCCGCGAGTTCTTGTCCAGCTGCCATTTCGCGCGCGATTATCCCGTGTTACCCCGCGCCCTCGCAACGCCGTGCTTACTTCGACCTCCAAGCGGATTCCCGTCGCACTGTGGATCTGGTACCGCGGCGGAAACTTCCGCGGATTCCAGCGCCAGCCGGAAGGCCCCACTGTCCAGGAAGCCCTGGAGGGGGCCCTGCGCTCGGTGGGAGTGCCCGCGACGGTGATGCCCTCGGGGCGGACGGACCGGGGCGTCCATGCGCGGATGCAGGTGGTGAGCGTCCGGCTGGAGGCGGGAGACTCACCCGAGTCGCTCGCCCAGCGACTCCCCCCGCACCTGCCCTCGGGGCTCGGGCTGTGCCTGGTGCGCCGGCCCGGCTCCTTCCATGCCCAGTGGAGCGCGAGCGGCAAGGAGTATCGATATCGACTGTGGCTGGGCGGCGGAGCGCCGTCGCCGGAGTGGGCGCCCTACTCGCTCGACCTGGCGGGCGAAGCGGGGCTCCAGGGGCGAGGCGCGACGGCGACACCCGAGCGGGTGGCGGAGCTGCTCGCCATGGCGGCGGGCACGCGGGACTTCATCGCGTTCCATGAGAAGTCCAGCCCCCGCAAGCCGCGCACGTTGGAGTCCGCCACCCTGCATGAGCGGGGCGGTGGCCTTTACGAGGCGAGGCTGACCGGGGATGGCTTTGCTCGCTACCAGGTGCGCTACGTGGTGGGTGGCGCGCTGAAGGTGGCGGCGGGGCTGTTGCCAGAAGAGGCGTGGCTCGCGGCCCTGGAGACGGGGGCGGCCATGGAGGGCTTCAAGGCGCCCGCTCACGGCCTGATGCTCTGGGAGGTCCGCTACCCTCCTGGAGTGGATCCCTTCACCGCCCCGGAGCGTCTCCACCCTCCAGGGCTGCCGCTGGAGCCACCCTTCCTACCGGGGTGACACGCGGCGGATCCTCGCGCTGATCAGTCGACGAGGCGCTCTTCGTACTTCGCCAGCAGATCCGAGATGGCCTCTCGGAGGTATTCGCTCTGACGGATGCGGGTGGTGCGCGACAGCTCCTTCAGAGCATCGAGCTTCTCGCGGTTCAGCCGGAAGACCACCGAAGTGAGACGGGGATTCATGTCCAAGTGCGCAACCTCCTACAGATGCGCACACCATCTCACAGACCTATTTGATCGCAAGATTTTCACTCGGATCCGCCTACCGGGAAGATCCACTGCAGCCCGGTGAAGCCCTCGGCGTCGGCGCGCAGTCCGGATCCGAACCCGAGCGTGAGCCCGAGTCCCCCGTACACCGCGAACCGCTCCGAGAAGGTGTGTCGCAGGCCCAACGCTACGCGAGGCCCCACCCACGGCCCAGAAAACGGACGCACGACGGCGCCGAGATCCACGAAGGACTGCCAGGACTCGTCCCCGAAGACGCTCCGGAAGCCCCCCACCAGCGAGAGATCCGGCTCCCGGAGGCTGCCGCGGATCAGCACGAAGACCTCGTCCCCGTCGTAACCCACCGTGAGGCTGGCCCCCACGTCGAGCAGCGCGTCCAGCCCCTTCACCACCTCGGCATCCCCGCTGTCGATCAACTCCGTGTAGGAGGCGCCCGGGCCGAGGATCAGCGAGAAGGCACTGCGGTCCCGGTACGGAGAGTCCACGTACTCAGCGGCCAGTGCGCCCCTCGGCGAGAGCACCATGATCAGCAGCGCCACGACCCTCTGAGGATTCGTCAGCACCGAGGACCAACTCGACGTCACTGTGCGCTCGCGAGGCATCTTGCGACCGCGTGTTCTACCAGCCTCCAGGGCACGCGCGGACTCATCCCGGGGCACTCCCCGTCGTTTGACCCGATCACCCCGTACTCCTACGGTTCATCGCTCCAGTGGAGACCATGAAAATGAAGAAGTTGAACCTGAGCGCATTGCTTCTCACCCTGCTCGTCGCGGCCTGCGGCGGGTCGTCCGGGACAGGCCTGGACGACGTGCCCGAGTCCGAGGGCGTCATCCAGGTGCCGTTGATCACCACGGGGACGAGTGGCCAGACGTTCCGTCTTGTCGGGGCAACGTTCGACATCACCGGGCCGAAGAACCACACCATCACCGACACGTCCGCGGACACAGTGGCCGTGCAGCTTCCGGCGGGTGGGTACACCATCCAGCTCCAGGGCGAGTGGCACATCGAGCGTGTCGGCGCACCGGGTCAGTCGATTCCCGCGACGCTCATCTCCCCCAACCCCCTGTCCTTCACGGTCGCCGAGGGAGAAGCGCGCACGGTGCGCTTCCTCTTCAAGACGCCCGCCGAGGGCACCACGGACGTGGGCTTCAGCGTGGACACGGGTGGCTGGCTCGCGGGCACCCTGGACTTCACGGGCTCGCCGATACCTCCCAGCTCCGAGCTTTATGAACTGACAGGGAAGACGGTGCCGTTCGCCATCAGCTTCGAGTCCGCCCAGGTGCGCCAGGGCAACGACTCCTCGTTTGGCTCTCATCTGATGGTGACGACCAGCCCCGTATCGGTCCAGTTCGGAGGGGCCTACTCCGCCGTCCTGAATGAGCGCGTCGCACGGACGCTGTCGGCCCACGAACTCAACTTCCTCGTCGTTTCGGGAGGCCCCGAGGGTGGACTCCGCGTGCGGAACCTCGCCATCAGGACCTTCAATGGGGCTCCACTTGAGCTATCGATGGCCGAGAGTGCGAACTTCCCGGGATACACCGACGCCGTGGGCTTACCTCTGCTAGGCATCTACCAGGTAGAGGGCCTCGTGACGCTCCGCAGCCACTTCGGACCTCAGATCGTGGGCACCCTGCGCGCCACGCTGTCTCCCAAGTAATCCCTCAGCTCACGACCGGCAGCGCAAAGCCCGTGGCCCCCTGGGTCGCGGGCTTCGTCACGCCAGCGGCCTCGTTCAGGCGGCCTGAGCGGAACGGCTCCAGATCCAACGCCACGAACTTGAACCCCAGCGCCAGGAACGCGGTGTTGATCCGCTGGCGCACATCCGCGACGAGGAACCGCTCGTACTCCTCGGCGGCCACTTCCAGCCGCGCCACGTCGCTGTGGTAGCGCACACGGAACTGCCGGAAGCCCAGCTTGCGCAGCTCCGACTCGGCCGCGGCGATCTGCAGCAGCCTGTCCCGCGTCACCGCCGTGCCGTACGGAATCCGCGACGCCAGGCACGCCATCTGCGGCTTGTCCCATGTGGGCAGCCCCAGGAACTGACTCCAGGCGCGAATCTCCTCCTTCGTCAGCCCGGCCTCCGCCAACGGAGAGCGCACCGCGTGCTCACGCGCCGCCTTGTGCCCCGGCCGGTGATCCTTGAAGTCGTCCGCGTTGAAGCCGTCCACCACCACCGCCAGCCCCAGCTCCGTCCGCTGGGCCTCGCAGATGTCGTACAGCTCCGTCTTGCAGAAGTAGCAGCGGTTGGTGGGGTTGGCCGCGTACTGCGGATTGGCCAGCTCGTTGCTGCCCAGGACGACGTGCCGGGCCCCCATCTTCTCCGCCAGCTCCCGCGCCTCCTGCGCCTCCTCGGGGGCCACCGAGGCGGACAGCGCCGTGAGCGCCAGGGCCCGTTCGCCCAGCTCCTCCACGGCCACCTTCAGGACGAAGGTCGAATCCACGCCTCCCGAAAAGGCCACCAGCGCACTTCCATGGGCGCGCAGCGCGGCGCGCATGGCCTCCAGCTTGGGACGCGACGACTCACACAGGGCCTGGATTCGCTCGGGGCTCAGCATGGGGGACTCCTAAAACGAAAGGGCCCCGGATTGCACGCGCATCGCGCGGCAACCTGGAGCCCTTGACTTGAAGTGGAACGAGGGCCGTGTCCGGCCCCCTGCTCAGCGGGACTTGCCCTTCGCGGGCTTCTTCCCCGCGGGAGCCGGCTTGGCGACGCGGGCAGCGCGCGTGGCGGGACGCGACTTCGCGCCCTTGTCCGCCTTGTCGGCCTTGGCCGGCTTCACCTTGGCGGCCACCTTCGGCTCCTCAGCCCGACGGGCCTTGGCACCGCCACCCTTCTCGGGCTTCTCAGCCTTCTCCGCCCGCTCACCCTTGGCCGGCAGCGGGTTGGCCTTCATCTTCTTGCCGGTGATGATCTTCAGCTCCTCGGTGGTCATGTAGCCGAGGTCCAGCAGCGACTGGAAGATCTTCGCGGCGCCGTCCTCCACCGACTCCACGTCGGAGTGGATGGTGACTTCCGGCGAGTTGGGCGGCTCGTACGGCTCGGTGATGCCGATGAAGTTGGGGATCTCCCCGTTGAGCGCCTTCTTGTAGCGCCCCGTGCTGTCGCGCTCGATGAGCTTCTCGGTGGGGCAGTCGACGTAGACCTCCACGTAGCGACCGATGGCGCGGCGGTTCTCCTCACGCTTCCCCTTGTAGGGGCTCACGCAGGGCACCAGGGCGGCGACACCATTGCGCGTCAGGACGTTCGCCACGAAGCCGAGACGACCGGCGATCGTGTTGCGCTCATCCTTCGAATCACCCAACCCCGCCCACAGCTCGTCGGCGAGCTCCCCCTCGTCGAGGATCTCCACGTTGCGGCCGACCTGACGGAGCCGCGCCGCGATGTAAGCGGCAGTGGTGCTCTTACCGGTCCCGGACATGCCGGTCAGCCAGAGGGTGAATCCAGTGTTGGAGGCCATAAGGGTTTTCAACTCCCTGCGTCCGGAGCGCTTCTTGCACGCCGCGGTGGACGCCGCAGATCCAGAAGATGGACGTGGTTATAGACGAAAACCCACTCACTTGACAATTCAGGCGCACCTTTCCGCAGGTAGGGGTAACAGGCGGTCAAGTGCTTGCGCATACTGGGCTTTTTCGTTCTTGCAATGGTCTTTTCAGACCCGTCACGTCTGAAAATCTCCATCCCTCCACACGTACTCGGACACCCAGGAGACACAGCCTCGGTGTACGGATGCGATGAGATAGGAAACTCCCGGTAGGAGCGGATGCCCGGCGGGGGCGGCCAGGGAGCGGTCCTCGCTCGAAAAAGTGGGAGGCCCGTCTACATGGGAGTGGAACACACTTACGACCTGCTCTCCCCGTGTTTCCGCCTGGACGCACACCGCCAGCCACTCCTCGGGGGAGAAGGCATAGGCGTGTACCGGGCGCGGGGACGCGTTGCGCAGGGGGCACACGCGCCAGGAGCCGTCCCCGGGAGCGTGGAGGATCACTCCGCAGCCCTCCAGCGGGTAGCACGACTCCAGGTGCTGGATGACTTCGCGACGGACCGCCTCCGGCCAGCGCGGATCCGACCAGGGCATCACGGCGAAGAAGGCTCGGCTCGCGAGGCGCAGCGCGAACACTGGCGTACGTCCATCTCCTCCAGCCCTCCCGGGGGCACCAACCAGCGGCCGCCCAGGGCCGGCTCCATGCCCAGCCGGAGACGTTGGAACACCATGGCCCCCAGCGTCCCGAGCGCCACGCCCAGCGCGCCATCCGGAGGCGGCCCCAGGTGCCGCACCGTTTCTCCGAAGCACCAGACGCAGCCCTTCGCGCCCCGGAACAGCACGCCGGCCCGAGCGCCATCGCCGCAGAGCGCCACCCAGGGGGCATCCCCGCTCCACGCCGTGGGCAGTTCCGCCAGCAGTCCGCCGCCATGCTCCGGATTCGCCGCGTCCGGGTTGAGCGCCGCCACCTCGCGGGCCAGCGTCACCGCCACGGGCTGACCCACGTCCGTCGCCGACATGAGGAAGCCTGGAGCCCATGGCCCCAGCGTCAGCGAGCCCACCCCGGCCACGGGTGATCCTCCTCCCGCCAGATACGCCGCCGCCGTCATCCCCGAAGCGCCCGTGGCGTCCACGCGCGCGCCGCTGGACAGGAGCGCTTCCTGGCCTCGACCGCCCACCTCGCGCAGGAGGATCTGCCGCGAGTAACGGAGGATCTGATCTTCACGCAGGGCCATGCGACGTCACCCTCCCGCCATCGCCGGGATGAGGGTGAGCCGATCCGCGTCCTTCACCGGTGTGTCCAACTCACGCAGGGCGCGGATGTCCTCCTCATTGAGGAAGACGTTGACGTAGCGCCGGACGGCGCCGCGCTCGTCCAGCAGGCGCGAGCCGATGCCGGGGTAGCGCGCGTCCAAATCCGTCAGCACCTCGCGCACGGTGGCGCCGGAGGCGCTGACCTCCGCCTGATTGCGCGTCAGCGTCCGCATCGTCGAGGGAATCCGAATCGTCGCCATGGCTCACTCACCTTCCCTGCTTGCGGAGCACCAATCGGTGCGTTCCATCGTCGCGCGACTCGAGGGAGACGACTTCATGCCCCTCCTCGCGCGCGCTGCGGGGAACGTTCTTCAGCGGCTCGGTGCCCCGGAGCAACACTTCCAGCAACGCCCCCGACTCCAGCGCCTCCAGGCGCAGCTTGGTGCGCACGTAGGTCATCGGGCAGACCTCGCGAGTGATGTCCAGCGTCGCCGTCACCTCGCTCATGGCCGTGTCTCCGCGCACCGACGAGCAGAGCGCTGTACCTGGAGAACATCGAGGACGCCCGACATCGCCGTCGCCGAGCTCATGGCCGTGCCTCCGCGCACCGACGAGCAGAGCGCTGTACCTGGAGAACATCGAGGAGGCCCGACATCACCGTCGCCGAGCTCACGGCCGTGCCTCCGCCCTCAGCGCGCGCATGCCGGGCCCTCCTCGGGGAACGTCGGAACAGAAGTGATGCGGCAGCCTGGACAGTCCTCGGCCCGCTCGACGCGCGTACGCCGTCCCAGCAGCGTGTTCCCATCCAGCACGTGCAGCGTGGCCTCACCTGGCACACGGCGCGCGGCGCCGGCCAGCAACTCCAGCACCAGCAGCGCCTGCACCGAACCCACCAGCCCCGCGAGCGAGCCGAGCACTCCCGCCTGCGCGCACGTGGGTACCGAATCTGGTGGAGGCGGCGATTCATAGAGGCAGCGCAGACAGGGCCCCTGGGGCTCCACCCGCATCGCCTGCCCCTGCATCCGCAGCACGCCTCCGTAGACGAGCGGGACGCCCGTGAGCACCGCCACGTCCGAGAGGAAGAACTTCGTCCCCACGCCATCGGTGGCATCAATGACGGCGTCATGCGCGCGGAACAGTCCCTCCACATTGTCCGCGTCCACGCGCTCCGGAAGCACGTCCGTCGTCAGCGCGGGGAAGGCCCGCATGAGCCCCGCCGCCGCGGACTCCGCCTTGTTGCGCCCCACGTCCTGCGCGCGGTGCCAGAGCTGCCGGGGCAGATTCGTCACGTCGACTCGGTCCGGGTCCGCCAGCGTCAGGTGGCCGACACCGGCCTGGGCCAGCGCCAGCGAGGCCGGGCAGCCAAGCCCGCCTGCTCCCACGACGAGCACCCGCGAGCGCTCGATGCGGGAGGCGTGGGGAATCCGGGGATGGTGGTGCTCTTCTGGGCCGTGCATCGATTGCTGCTCCGCGAGGGCGGATGCGAATAACGTGCGGGACCCTGCGTCGCACCTGTCAACAGTTGGGCGCAGGCGCCCTTTCCACAGCCAGGACATATGAGAAACCTGACCGGCGTGCTCGTCTTTTCCACCACCCTGCTGCTCGTCCACGGTTGCCACAAGAACACCGGCGAGGCCCAGGGCCCCGCGGACGCATCCCTGCCCGCGGCTGACGCCCAGGGCTCGAGCGAAGCGGCGAAGTTCCCCTCCGACAGTGGCCAGGCGCTCCATGAGGCCGCGCCCATCGGCTCCGAGAAGGCGACCGCCGACTCCGGCACGCTCGCGTCCGGGACGCCCGACGCGGCCACGCCTCCCCAGCGCACCCTCAAGGAGACCGGCACCCCCGAGGCTCACCGGGCCGCGCTCGAGTCCTGCGTGGACCGCTGGCTCAAGAAGCACAAGCTGGACGAGTACGGCAACGCCGAGGGCACCATGTACGCGGGCGGCACGCCCCTCTTCGACGAGCGCACCGGCGAATCCACGGACCGGCTGACCTACGTGTTCAACCACAAGCCCGAGGCCCGCAAGGTCTGCATGCAGCCCTCATCTCCCCGGTGACAACGCCGTCTCGCATGCCTCCCCGCCCGCCGGGGAGGTGGGCGAAGCACCCCAGGGATTCCCGCACACCCGGCGGCTCTCGTAAGCTGCCACCCAATGAATTCGAATCTCGCCCTCGGCGAGGAGACCCCGGCCAATGACCTCCGCGCGCGAGTGCGCGAGGTCCTCCTGCGCCGCAAGCTGACGGACAGCGTCTCCACGGAGCAGGCCACCGCGTCCTGGGAACAGGACCGGTTCGTCGCCCGGGCCCGCGCCCTCTTCTATGCGCGAATGATGTTCCTCACGCTGGGATTGCTCATCCTGGCGGTGCCCACCTGGAGCGGCTACTTCGGTCTCACCGGAGCCTTCTCCTTCCTGGGCTACTTCACGATGCTGCTCTACAGCGTCGCGAACCTGCTCGTCATCGACCACCCGAAGGCCGGCCGCTGGGTGACGTACACCACGCTGTGCCTGGACCTGGTCATCCTCGTGGTGCTCATCGCCAAGCCCGTGGTGGGAGGTGGCCTCCAGAGCCCCCTGCTGGCCACGCAGCTGCTCTTCACCACCCTCTTCTCCATCCTCTACCCCAAGCCGCTCGCCATCCTGCCGCCACTGCTGGCGCTGCCGATCACCACGCGGCTGGACCTGCTCCTCAACCGCTCAGTGACGGCGGTGGAGCTGCTCACGCTGCTCTGGTACCTGGCGCTCAACTTCATCATCGTCTACGTGCTCGTGTACCTGAACGAGCGCGAGGCCGCCGCGCACCGCGAGGTCGTGGCCCTCCAGGGAGACCTCAAGGAGCTGGCCGTGGTGGAGGAGCGCAACCGGCTGGCGCGCGAGATTCACGACGGCCTGGGCGCCTCGCTCTCGTCGATGATCATCCAGGCGGAGTACATCCTGAACCTCGCGAACGAGGACGGACTGCGCTCGGAGATTCGCGAGCTGAAGGCCACCGCCGAGGAGTCCATCGACGAGTTGCGCCGCAGCCTCCAGATGATGCGCGAGGACTTCGAGCTGTCGCAGGGCCTGGAGGACTACGCCAAGACGTTCCAGGAGCGCACGGGCCTGTCCATCCAGTTCGAGCGCACGGGCCCGCAGCGCAAGCTGTCCCCCGACACGCAGCTCGCCCTCTTCCGCATCCTCCAGGAGTGCCTCTCCAACGCGGTGAAACACGCCGAGGCGAAGCTCGTGCAGGTGAAGCTCGACTACGCCGAGGAGCACGTGCACCTCATCGTCCACGACAACGGCAAGGGCTTCGACCCGCAGCGCACCCCGCGCGGACACTACGGCCTGCTGAACATGCGCGAGCGCGCCATGAAGCTCGGCGGCCAGCTCATCGTGGATTCGTCACCGGGCTCGGGCGCCCAGGTGGCCTTCTCCCTCCCCAGCCCCCCGACATGACCGGAGCCCCCGTGGATGCCCCGCAGCCTCCTTCCACTCCCGCGCAGCCGCCCATCCGCGTCTTCGTCGTGGAAGACCAGACCAAGATCCTCAAGAACCAGCTGCGCCTCTTCGAGGGCCACCCGGAGATCGACATCGTCGGCACCGCGCTGTCCGGCGAGGCCGCCCTGGAGGAAGTCCCCCGCGTCATGCCCGACGTCCTGCTGCTGGACCTGGGCCTGCCCCGCATGAGCGGCATCGACGTGACGCGCGAAATCAAGGCCGTCTACCCGAAGATGGAGATCCTCATCTTCACCATCTTCGACGAGGAGGACAAAGTCCTCGAGGCCGTGAAGGCCGGGGCATCCGGTTACATGCTCAAGGGCTCGCCGGTCGACAAGATCATCGAGGCCATCAAGGAAGTCCGCGCGGGCGGCACCGTCATCCAGCCCAACCTCGCGCGCAGACTGCTGCGTCACTTCCGCGTCGACCCGGATGCCACGCCCATCCCTTCCGAGCCCGCGTCGCCCCCTCCCGCGGCCCCCACTCCCGCCGCGGCGAACCCCTCCCTTGAAGAGCCCCTGCTCAAGCCCCTGTCGGACCGCGAGCGTGAAATCCTCCAGCTCATCGCCAAGGGCGTCTCCAACAGCGAAGCCGCCCGCCTCCTCAGCCTCAGCAAGGCCACCATCCGCACCCACCTGGAGCACATCTACCGGAAGCTCGAGGTGACCAACCGCGTCGAGGCCGTCACCGAGGGCATCCGCAAGGGCCTCATTTCGGTGTGACGCGACATTTTCAAGCAGGGTCTAAGAACAGACATTCCCTGCTTTATCCCACTTAAGCCGCAACTCACGGACATGGGCACCGATAACCCTCTTGTACGAAGCCTTCCGCCTTCGGCGAGAGAAAGAGGCCCTCCATGCTCCAGGTCGGTACGCGCGGTTCGGATGTGACGCGGCTGCAGAAGACCCTGGCCAAGGCCGGTTACAACCCCGGCACGGCGGACGGAATCTACGGCGCGAAGACGAAGGCGGCGGTGACGGCCTACCAGAAGCAGCACGGGCTGAAGGCGGACGGCGTCGTGGGCAACAACACGGGCCGCTCCATCTTCAATTCGCGCAACCAGGACATGTGGGACGGCAAGCCGGATGGCACCAAGGGCCCCGGCGGCGTCCCGGGCAATTTCCCGGTGAACGGCACCAACCGCCAGAAGCTCGACTTCGCGTCGAACCTGGCCCGGCAGATGGGGCTCACCATCACCTCCACCACGGGTGGCCAGCACACGCCGGGCTCGTACCACTACAAGGGCCGCGCCATCGACGTGGCAGGCAGCCCGGCGAAGATGGCCGAGTACTACACGCGCCTTGCGGGCACGAAGCCCACCGAGCTGTTCTATGACCCGAAGGGCGGCATCAAGAACGGCACGCCCATTGGCGCCATCGGTGGCCACGGCGACCACGTGCACGTCGCGTACTGAGTCCCCGTCACTGTCGTGACACCTCCGGCCCGGTGGGAGCATGACTCCCGACCGGGCCTTCGTGTGTCAGGGCCTCGCCGCGCCCGCCGCTTCCACGACGAGGTCGGCGTAGCGGTTGGCCGGGTCCTCCGGCCGCGTGCCATCGCGGAAGTAGAACGTGTGTTCGTCCCACGCGTCGGGCCGCGCGTCGTTGGCGAACATCCACAGCGCGCCAGCGCCCACGCCTGATTTGCGCATGCACTCCAGCCAGCCGCGATACAGCGCGCGGCGCTGGGACAAATCCAGGGCCCCTTCGTTGCGCAGCCCCAGCTCGCCCACGAACAGTGGCTTGCCCAGCCCCCGGGCGATGTCCGCGTGCTCGCGAATCCACCGCGCTCCCGCCTCGGCCATGTCCGCGTCGTCCAGGCCCCAGGACTCCGGATAGAAGTGCACCGACGCGAAGTCGATGTACGGCGACGCGGTGTTGCGCGTGAAGCTGGAGCCGGGCGTGCGCAGCATCGTCGTGCCCGCGCGAGCCCAGAAGGCGCCGTCGTAACCCTCCGACGACGGCTCGAAGCCTTCCTCTCCCGTCCCTACCTGGTGGCCTGGCGCGCGGGACTTCACCTCGCGCGCCACCTCATCCACCCACGCCCGCATGCTCGCGCCCTCCGCGTCCAGGCCGCGGCCGCGAGGCTCGTTGAGCAGCTCCCACGCGAGCACCGCCGGATGGTCGCCATAGCGGATGCCATCCTCCGTGTTCACCCGCTCCAACATCCGCGCGATGTGCTCCTTGTAGAGCGCCACGACGACGGGGTCGGTGAAGAAGCGCGGGTCGCCCTGAATGGGAGAAGGCAGCCCCGCCCACGTCACATACTGGCGAGTGCCACCGTAGGCATCCCAGTAGTTGCCGAGCGTGAGCACCAGCCTGACGCCATGCACTCGCGCGCGGGCGAGCACCCGGTCCAACCCTCGCAGGGCGACCTCGTCGTACTGGAGCGGCCCCACCTGGATGGTGCTGTCGCCCACCTTCTCCGGCGCTTCGTTGTGGCCATTGGTCCGAAGCGCCACGGCGCCGAGCGCAGCCGTCTTGGCCAACACCTCCTCGACGATGGGTGACTCATGCAACCCACGGCGCACGTCGCGTGCGGCCTCCTCCTGGAGGAAATAGGAGTTGAGCACCATGCTGCCCACCGGCAGGCGCTCCAGGCGCAGGGGCTCGGCGCTCCCACAGTCGGCCGCCGCTGCCTCCAACATCACCGGCTCCCCTTCTCCACACGCGCACAGCAAGAGGACGGGCGCGAGGCAGGGACTCCAACGCGGCGAGAACATGGAGCGCATGGTAACGGATGGGCTAGGTTGATGCCCGACATGGAGCTCCGACTCGAAGGCGTGTCCAAGACGTACCCCAATGGAACGCGGGCGTTGCACGACGTCTCCCTCACCATTCCGCGCGGCATGTTCGGACTGCTCGGCCCCAACGGTGCCGGAAAGTCGACGCTCATGCGCAGCATCGCCACGCTGCAGGACGTCGACGGCGGAACGATGACGTTCGACGGCATCGACGTGCGCCGCGACAAGGACAAGCTGCGCGACGTGCTGGGTTTCCTGCCCCAGGACTTCGGCGTGTATCCCAAGGTGACGGCCTGGGACATGCTGGACCACCTCGCGCAGCTCAAGGGCCTGTCTCAGCGCGGCGCGCGCCATGACGCGGTGAAGGCGCTGCTCACCAAGACGAACCTGTGGGAGCACAGGGACCGCCGGCTCGGCGGCTTCTCCGGCGGCATGAAGCAGCGCTTCGGCATCGCCCAGGCGCTGCTGGGAGACCCCAAGCTGCTCATCGTCGACGAGCCCACCGCCGGCCTGGACCCGGCCGAGCGCTTCCGCTTCCACAACCTGCTCGCGGAGATCAGCGCGGACGTCGTGGTGCTCCTGTCCACGCACATCGTCTCGGACGTGGCGGACCTCTGCCAGAACATGGCCATCCTCGCCCAGGGCAACGTCGTGGCCAGCGGACACCCGCTGCGACTGGTGGACGCGCTCCAAGGGCGCGTGTGGAAGCGCTTCGTCACGAAGCAGGAGGAGCTGGACGCGTTGACGAAGGAGCTGGAGGTCATCGCGGTAAGGCGCGTAGCCGGCCAGCGGTTGGTGCACGTCCACGCGGAGAGCGCACCGGCGGGCTTCGAGCCCGCGAGCCCCGACCTGGAAGACGTCTACTTCCACGCGCTGTCGCGCGCGTCGAAGAAGGCGTGAGCGAGGACACCCCATGTTCAGCGCTCTCGTGACATTCGAATTGCGGCGCCGGGTCAAGATGCTCTCGACCTGGATCTACGCCGCCGTGCTGGCGGGCGCCGGCATGCTGTTGATGATGGCCACCGGCGGCGTCTTCCGCAGCGTCTCCGCCAGCTCCGGCTCCGAGCGCGTGCTGGCCAACAGCCCGCACACGCTCCTGGGCTTCACCACCACCATCGCCCTGTTCGGCCTCTTCATGGTCGCGGCCATCTTCGGACAGGCCGCGCACCAGGACTTCGGCCACGGGACGTGGATGCTCATCTTCACGAAGAACGTGAAGAAGACGCCGTACCTGCTCGGCCGCTTCCTGGGCGCGTACCTCTTCAGCGCCGGACTGATGCTGGCCATCATTCCCGGCCTGCTCGTGGGCGCCGGCGTCGTGTGGCTGGTCGACAAGACGCAGCTCGCGCCGCACCAGACCCTCGCCTACGTGTGGCCGTACCTGGTGGGCGTGTGGCCCACGCTGTTCTTCGCGGGCACGGTGTTCTTCTCATTGGCCGCGCTCACGCGCCGCATGGCCCCGGTGTACGTGGGCATGGTGGTGCTGGTGCTGGGCTACGTGGTCATCAGCTCCGCCATGTCGGACGTGGCCAACCAGGAGCTCGGCTCGCTGTTGGACCCGTTCGGGTTCACCACCATCGAGACGGTGACCCGGTACTGGACGCCCGCTGAGCGCAATCGGGACCTGATTCCGTTCACCGGCTGGCTGCTCATCAACCGGCTCGTGTGGAGCGCCGTGGGCGCCTTGCTGCTGGGCCTCACGGTGGCGCGCTTCCGGACCACCGTGGAGGAGCACAGTGGTGCTCGCCCCGCGGCACGCGAGGAGACGCCCGCCGTGCCCGTGGCCATCCCCACCACGCGGCCCGCGCCCACGTTCGGAAGCTGGGTGCGCACGGCCATGTCCTCCGCGTGGCTGGCGTTCCGCGACGTGCTGCGCTCGCCGGTGTACTGGTCCTTCGTGGTGGCGGGCCTGGCCTTCGTGACCATCGCCTCGCTGATCTCCAAGCAGATCTTCGGCACCGCCACCCTGCCCGTGACGTGGCAGGCGCTGGAGATGGCCACGTCCACCTTCCATCCCTTCGTGCTCATCACCCTGACGTTCTACGCGGGGGAGCTGGTGTGGAAGGAGCGGGACGCGGGCCTGGGTGACATCGTCGACGCGACGCGGGCTCCGACGTGGGTCGGCTACTCCGCGAAGTTCGGTGCGCTGCTGCTGGTGGTGCTGTCGCTCAAGGGCGTCGTCGCGCTCGCGACGGTCATCTCCCAGGTGAGCCGGGGCTTCTTCGACATCGAGTGGTGGCTGTACTTCACGGACATCCTGCTGCTCGACTTCACGCACAACATCCTCCTGTGCGTGCTGGCCTTCTTCGCGCAGGTGCTCATCCACCACAAGTACGCCGCGTACCTGGTCATGGTGCTCTACTTCGCCTCGCAGGCCGCGCTGGGGCTGCTCGGCATCGAGGAACCGCTGGTGCGTTATGGCTCGGAGCCCTCGGCGCCCTACTCGGACCTGAACGGCTATGGCCACTTCCTGGCCTCGGTCGCGTGGCACCGCCTGTACTGGTACGGCCTGGCCACGCTCATGGTGGCCGCGGGCGCGCTGCTCGTCGTTCGGGGACGTGGGACGGCCTGGAAGGAGCGGCTCGCTGAAGCGCGGGCCCGCCGCACTCCGGCCTGGACGGTGACCGCCATCCTCGCGGCGCTCGTGTTCGTGGGGACTGGCGCGTTCATCACCTACAACACGCGCATCCTCAATCCGTACGTCACGGCGAAGGACAGCGAGCGCGCGTTGGCTCGCTACGAGAAGGACTACAAGTCCTTCGCCGCCCTGCCCCATCCGCGCGTCACCGCGGTGGACGTCACCTTCCACATCCACCCGGAAGAGCGACGCATGGAGGCGCTGGGCACCTATCGCGTGCGCAACAAGACGGAGCAGCCCATCTCCCAGGTGCTCATGGAGCTGCCGCGCGACGCACGCGTGCGCAAGCTCTCCCTGGCGGGCGTGGACACCCCGGCGAAGCGCGACGAGTCGCTCGGCCTCTTCGTCTTCCAGTTGCCCACGCCGCTGGCTCCCGGCGGCGAGGCGGACCTGGTGTTCGACCTGGAGTACGCGCCGCGCGGCATGAGGCATGGCTCGACGCGCACGGACATCGTCGAGAACGGCACCTTCTTCAACAGCGGCAACCTCCCCACGCTGGGCTATCAGGAGGACGCGGAGCTGGTGGAGGACGGTGACCGCAAGGAGTACGGCCTCGCGCCCAAGGAGCGCCTGCCGGACCGGGATGACCCGAAGGCCAAGGCCAACAACTACATCACCCAGGACGCGGACTTCGTCAGCTTCCAGGCCACGGTGAGCACCTCGGCGGATCAGATCGCCATCGCCCCCGGCTACCTGGAGAAGGAGTGGACCGAGGGGAACCGGCGCTTCTTCCGCTACAAGATGGACCAGCCCATCCTCAAGTTCTACTCGGTGCTGTCCGCGCGCTACGCGGTGGCGCGCGACACGTGGAAGAACGTGGCGCTGGAGATCTACCACCACCCCACGCACGTCTATAACCTGGACCGGATGATGCGGGGGATGAAGGACACGCTGGAGTACTGCACGGAGAACTTCGGGCCGTACCAGCACCGGCAGGCCCGCATCCTGGAGTTCCCCCGCTACGGCGCCTTCGCGCAGTCCTTCCCCAACACGATTCCGTACTCGGAATCACTGGGCTTCATCGCCCGCGTGCGCGACGGCAGCCCCGATGACGTGGACTACCCGTACTACGTCACCGCGCACGAGATTGCCCATCAGTGGTGGGCCCACCAGGTGGTGGGCGCGCGCGCGCAGGGCAGCACGATGACGTCGGAGACGATGTCCCAGTACACCGCGCTGATGGTGATGAAGCACCGCTTCGGCGCGACGAAGATGAAGCGCTTCCTCAAGTTCGAGCTGGACGGCTACCTCATGGGCCGCGCACTGGAGCGGAAGAAGGAAGTGCCGCTGTCCCGGGTGGAGAACCAGATGTACATCCACTACCAGAAGGGCAGCCTCGCCATGTACGCGCTGCAGGACTTCATCGGCGAGGAGCGCGTCAACCGCGCCATGAAGCGCTACGTGGACAAGGTCCGCTTCCAGGGGCCGCCGTACACGGGCTCCGCGGAGCTGCTCGGCTTCCTGCGCGAGGAGACGCCGCCGGAGTATCAGTACCTCCTGGAAGACCTCTTCGAGACCATCACCCTCTACGACAACCGCGCGGTGTCCGCGACGATGCGGCAGAACACCCAGGGGACCTGGGACGTCACGCTCAAGGTCATCGCGAAGAAGTTCCGCAGCGACGACAAGGGCAACCAGACGGAGCTGGAGTTCTCCGACTGGATGGACGTGGGCGCGCTCGACAGCAACGGCGAGGCGCTGTTCCTGGAGAAGCGCAAGGTGGGCAAGGGGGAATCGGAGATCACCTTCACCGTGCCGGTGCAGCCGGCCGAGGTCGGCGTGGATCCCCTCAACAAGCTCATCGACCGCCAGTCACAGGACAACGTGACGGAGCCCAAGGTGGCCGCGACGCTCGCGCTGGGGAGCCCCACCCAGCCCTGAGCAACACCTCCGAGGGCTTCACCAGCGAATGCGCAGGTCGAAGCCCTCCGTCTCATACCGTTCGACGTCCACGGTGACACTCAGGGCGCCCGCCTGCTTCAGGGCGCCCTCGCACGTGCCGGCGGCGGCCTCCGCGGGGAACGGGTAGTCGCGGAACTTCACCCGATAGTCCTGGGGCGCGAGCAGCGCGGTCTGGATGTTCACCGGCTCGAACACGGAGCTGAAGCTGAGCGCCACGCGCTTCATCGCCCGCTCCGGCCCGGCCACCTTGAGGGCCATCCCCACCACGCGCCCCACCAGCGTGTCGAAGTACTGGCGGAGCAAATCCCGTCCCATCTCCCGCTGCGCCTGCTTGGACGCGAGCCCCCCATACGTCGTGCGCAGCACCAGCGCCTGACAGGCCAGGAACACGGAGCTGGGATAGCTGGCCCGGGGCTTGTCCACGTCGTAGCCCGCGGCGAGGAACTCGGCGCGCATGGCCGCGTCGGGATTCGCACAGCGGACCAGCGACTCGAACAACGTGGACTGGACTCTGACCTCGGTCGGCATGTGGGGCGACACCCTAGGGGAGCCGCGTCATCTGGTCATGACGCGGTGGTTCAAGACGTGGGCAGACCTTCGCCCCACCCTCGACCGACAGCAGCGAGGCCCCGCTCACTCGGCTCCCGAAGGCGCGCTAAACCCCTTCAGGGAAGTCGGGTTAGGGGCTGAGGGTTATGCCATGGAGGGGGGCGTCCATGGCGTGGCAGCCAAAGCACTGGACAGTGCAGCAGCTTGAGGAGCGGCGGCTTGCGGCCGGGAAA
>NZ_JABUMT010000015.1:153195-241475 GCF_013336715.1 Myxococcus sp. CA056 | reverse complement strand
AAATCAACTTCGTCGGCTCCGTGTCCGTGACGAGCGCAGGGACGACGTCCACTTCGGCTTCCTCGTCCTCGGCTGCTGCGTCATGCTCTTCCGAAGCCTCTATCCTCACATTTGATAGAGGCTCTAAACCTGGATTATCGCCATCCAACCCGGCTGGACCTCGGATTGGAATAACTCACAATAGATTCAACACTGCCCACAAAATGTACGCCCGTTGCCTCCTTGGGCTCCAGGCCTGCGCCTGAGTGCATCACTGACGTTCAAGATGGGCACATCCCTGAAGACCCTGACCGTCCGGCAAAGGCTCTCATCACTCTCAAGTCGGCTGATCGCTTCGTGTTGAAAGCAGAGGCGACGCCGGTGATGCAACCCGAGGGACGTTCGCGCTCAGCAATGGGGACCGAGCTGACTGCGCACGATCTCGCGCCCGGGCGTGGCGATCCAGTAGGCACGCCGTCGGCCCCACCCGCTCCATCACAGGCAGTGTCAGCCCGGAGCACCTGTCAGCTCTATCTGGTATTACCCGACCCTGCGCTGCCGATGCGCTCCCGAGCGATGGGAGCCAGCGCCAGGAGGGCTCCGCATGCTGCCACGATGGTCGATTCTCCTACTGTTCGTGATGCTGGCCGGGTGCAGTAGCGCGACAAGATCGGTGCGTCTGGACACGGGTCCGGGCAATCCCATCACCTTCACTCCACGCTCCGGTGACGCGGGACCGGTGGAACTGAACGAAGACGACTTCGAAGAGGCCGTGGCGAAGTTGGGCCGAGATGTGCCCGGGTCCACGCAGCCTCGATCGGACGCTCGGCGGCTGTTCTGGTTCCCTGCGAATGATGCGTACGCAGGCGCACGAGGGCGCATCGGTCTCGTGTCTGTTGGCTCGGAACTGGACTCGTACAGCGACCACCTCCCACCGATTGGGGCATGGAGGCCGGAGGCGGATTCAGAACTCACGCGCGCCTACGGCCGCTGGTGCAATCGGACGCAGCGCACCCGAGATTGTCTGCATCTACTGGAAGACGGCCCCTCTCTTGGCGAAGAAGGAAAGCGCACCCTGGCCCTCCAGTTCGCAATGGGCTCGGTCATGAACGAGACCCATGATGCGCTGGGAAAGATGGTGGATCCGGTCGCTGTGCGGAACACCATCATCACGGCCATGGCCGTGTACCTCGGCCTCTGGTTGCTGCCCGAGCCGGTGAGTAAAGGCGTGGCGGCCACCCTGACGGTCTGCCTCATCGCCTACTTGGGGGTGGACACCGTTTGGAACCTGGTCGCGGGGTGGCGGCAGCTTGCCGAGGACGTAGCGGTCGCCACGACCTTCGACGAGGTACGCATGGCTGGCGAAAAGTACGGCATGGTCATGGGCGAGAACGCGGCGCGAGTCTTCATCATGCTCGCGACCGCCGCCATTGGGAGCACCGCAGGGCTGGCGATCAAGGCGCCGGCGCTTCCGGGCTCGGCACAGGCGGTGCGGCTGGCCGATCTCCAGGGAGGCTTCCGGTTCACGGCGATCGCGGAAGTAGGCTCGGTGGCTATTCCCACCGAGGGAGCCGTCACCATCGCGCTCGCTCCTGGTGCGCTGGCCATGGCGGCACGAGGGACGAGCGCCGCTAGCACGGCCCCAGTGGACGCGGAAGGCCCTTGGCACCACGTCGCCTCCGACAAGTTCAGCACCTCCACCAACAACGGGGGGCCCTGGACGCCAAGGTACCAGGAGATCTTCGACCGGGCAGGCATGTCGCTCGACGATGCGGCGAACCAGGTCCGCGTCCCGCGCCACAAGGGGCCACACCCAAGGGAGTACCATGAGGAGGTCTACGAGCGGCTGGACGAAGCAACATCGAGTTGCAAGAGCATCGAGCGTTGTCGGGAGGCGCTGACGAAAATCCTCGGTGTGTTGGCACGTGAGATCTCGAAGCAGGGGACCAGGCTCAATCGGCTGGTGACCCGAACCGAATGACGGAAGAATGACCTCATGCCGAAGCGGTTCTTCAAGTTGACCGATGATGTGTACCTCTCCGGCCGGTGGGAGCTGGGGCAGCCTCTGGATCACGAGGGCCGGAAACTCGATGACCCGTGGCAGTTCAGGATCGGGCAACGGGCTCAGTCGGACGAGCGCATCAAGATCCCCATCAAGATCTCCGGCAAGCCGCTCGACTATTCCCACGCGGCCTTCAGCATCCCCGTCGTCCACGCCCGCGTGGCCTCCCTCTTCACAGAGGTGGCACCCGACGACGTGCAGCTCATCCCTGTGGAGATCGACTCCCAGCCGGCTCAGCACTTCATCCTCAACGCCACCCGATTGGTGAAGTGCATCGACGACGCTGCGTGCGAGGAGGTGCGTTACTGGACACTGGAGGACGGAATGCCCGAGAAGGTGGGGACGTACTCCTCGGTGTCCGGGATGCGCATCGACACGGCGAAGGCGGAAGGCGCAAAAGTGTTCCGCACCTGGGGCTGGACCGTGGCCTTGATCGTGTCCGAGGAGATCAAGGAGGCCCTGGAGCGCGCGGGCCTCACCGGCGCGAAGTTCACGGACGTAACCGGCCCCGGGCCAGCCAATGGCCCTTGACCCATGCCGTTCCCACCCTCGGGCCCAAGATGGTCGGACGCGGGTGGACCTCCATGGACGCTCCACGTGCCCCGATCCAGAGGGAAACCGGCCGACCCTCAATCCCTAAACGCTAACCATTGCGAGCAAGGGACTGGGCGCGGACCCTGCTCGCACTCCACGAAACAGCAATGAGATAGATGTCTGCGGTTAACCCAAGCACATCCAGTGCCCTGGTTGTGGGTCACCCGAACCACTGTCAGAGTCCGCGCGCATTGACGCGCGGTCAGCGCAACTCACCGCAGGCTCAATCCAAATTGAAGCGCCCACTCGACATGAACAATGCACTCGTGCATTTGAACTCAGGCGGCCGGCAGCCTCGACACGCACAGGGACATCATGAGTCATCCAGAACGTGACGATGAGAGAAGCACCGAAGCGCTCATCCAGGCATCACTCGAGGGTGAAGAGGATGACGAGCGTGCCTGGGCAGCCATCCGCGTGCTGCATTTTCGGGGAACGCGCGACGTGCTGGACGCCGCCCTGCGCCTTCTTGACGCTCCCTCCGCGAAGGCTCGGGGGCGCGGCGCGGATATCCTTGGCCAGCTTGGAGCGAGTAGCCCTGGATCTGTCCCCGTCTTCACGGAGGAGCGTGGCGAGGCGCTGTTGGGCCTGCTCCGGCGGGAGGAAGACCCGGCTGTCCTTCTGTCAGCAGGCGCTGCACTGGGACACCTCAGGGAGCCTCGTGCCCTTTCCGAACTCATCCGACTGGCGAGTCACCCCACTTCCGAGGCTCGGTATGGCGCGGTGCACGGCCTGGCTGCCATGGATGCACCGGAAGCTGTCGAGGCACTCATCAGGCTCTCGTCCGACGAGGACCACGACGTACGGAACTGGGCAACCTTCGACCTGGGAACGCTGAGGGAGGACGTAGACACACCGCAACTGCGTGATGCGCTCGCAGCGCGCCTCGGTGATGAGGACTCAGAAATTTTCGGAGAAGCCCTCGTAGGTCTCGCGGCTCGCAAGGACCCACGCGCTGTCGAGCCCGTACGCGCCGCGCTGTGTGGCAATCCGGTGACGGTGTACACGCTCGAGGCCGCTGCATCCCTTGGCGACCCGGAATTCTATCCGCTGCTCCTGGCCCTTCGCGATTCATCGGCCAAGGCGGATGGCTACTTCTTGAGCGTCCTCGATGACGTCATCTCCCAGTTCGAACAGGGAAAACAGCCATGAGACCGTGGTAGCTCTCTTCGGGATGCATTCTGGCAGCCATCCCCCCACCGGCATGTCAATGCATTGCGGCACGGAGCGCCATCGCTACCCCGGCCGCACGCTCAAACCGGCGCGAGCCAGGCGTGGTGGGTCCTCGAACTCCGAGAACGACTGCCCCCCTGCCGCGCGCAGCATCTCCTCCACGGCAGTCCGGTTACCCCCTGTGAGCGACCTGAAATAGTCGCGTGCTCGCTGCAACATCCAAAGGCTGTACGGACTGACGATGCGCTTGCCCTCCTGTCCTTCCAGGACGAACGCGCCCATGCCAATGGCGCGCGGCAGGGTCTCGCCAGGATGCGCCCCCATCCACTCGCTCACACGCCGGGCGGTATCGGCGAGCACGGGCATCTGCTCGATGAACATCCGACGTAGAACCGCGAGCAGCGTCACCGGCACCTCATCGGCTGCCCGAAACTCACCCGACAACGGCATGGGGTGCAGCATCCACTCGACCCATTGCGCGACTCGCGGCGCCACCCGGCGCATGTGCTCACCACTCTTCGGATCCCGATACTGGTGTGCATACAGAGGACCGAAGAGTCCAAAGTCACCCATCGACGGGCGGTCACCCAACAGGAAGTCATTGTGATCGAAGTGCCTGGACAACTCCGCGAGCAACCCTTCGTAGGACGCCTCGATGGCGGCATGCATGTGCGGCTCCGCCCCCAATCGCACGGCGGCCTTGGCAAAAGGCGCCGCGAGGCGGATGCCCGTTTCCAGTTGCTCCTCGGGTGTCGCGGCTGGAGCGCTCAGTGAGCCGAAGGCGCGTTGCGCCCACTCCCTGTTGTGATGCCAGCGATAATGCATGGCCGGTATCATCAGCCACTCGTCGCCGTAGGTCTCCAGCAGCAAAGCGGCAAGCCGTTGGCGCGGAGTGCTCGGGTAGACCGAGGGTCCACCGTGGCTCGTTTCGAGCGCGTCGATGATCTCCGTGCTGTCCTGCAAACAACTACCGTCGGGCGCAATCAGCACGGGGATGACGGAGAAACCCACCCGGGGGAGGATGACCTCCCTGAAGACCTCCGCACTCGACGCAATCTCGTCGAATGGGAGGTTCTTCCAGCGCAGATACGCACGCACCTTCCCGGTGAAATAGCTGATCTCCGCGCCGTAGAGCCTGTAGGGCCTGCCCTGCATCTGACCTCCGGCTCGATGAGCACCCATCGCGGCGCAGGTCCGTCACCCGCGCCCGCGGAGTCATATCAAGGGAACCCCCATCTCCACACACGCTCAGAGGCCGGAGCCTGGGGCCTCAATCACAGGACCGGGCTCGCCCCACGGACGAACCTGACGACGCAGGAGCGCGCCGAAGACCAGGTACCAGACAGCGGCGAGCAACCCCAATCCGAGGCACCCCATCCACAGCGCGAACGCACCATGCCGGCCGAGCACCTGTCCCCCGAGGGCGGGAGCGACACACGTGGCGAGGCCCCACACCATGTGGAAGGCGCCCTGGTAGCTGCCCCGCGCGTCCACGGGCGACAGGTCCGCCACCACCGCGGGCGCCACGGGGGATTGAATCATCTCCCCCAGCGTCCAGACTCCCACGGCCACGGCGGCCAACCCCGCGGAGGCGGAGAGGGAATGCAGCCCGAAACCCGCCCCCGTGAAGACCGCGCCCCACGCAAGCAGCGTCAGGCGACGAACCCGGACCGTCGCGCGCAGCAACAGCGGCTCCCCCACTGAGATGATCAACCCGTTGACCGCCATCACCGTGCCGAACATGGCCGGGTCCATGCCGCGCGACTCCAGGTCCACCGGAAGCGCGACGCCGCCCTGACAAAGGATGAACGTCGTCGCGAAGATGGGCACCACCAGGCCGATGAACCGGAGATTGCGGAACGGCGTCAGCATCGAGCCCGCATCCGCTGGCGTCTGGCGCACGCCCTCCGTCGAGGGCCGCGTCTCCGGCACCAACGCCCAGATGACCGTGCCGTAGATGAACGTCGTGCAGGCATCGAGGATGAAGAGGAGCTGGAAGCCCTGCCGTGACATGAACCCCGCCAGTGGCATCGACACGACGGTGGACACGTTGAGCACCCAGTAGAGCAGGCCATAGGCGCGCGGGCGATCCACCTCCTGCACCACGTCCGAGATGATGGCGAAGAAGGCGGGCCGGTACAGCTCTCCCACGACGCCCAGGAGGAAGGCGGCGCCAAAGATGTGCACGGGCTCCCGGCAGAAGCCGAGCAGCAACATCGCCCCCGCCCCCAGCCAGAGTCCCCCCGCCACGGTGAGCCTCCGACCCACGCGGTCCGCCAGCATTCCACCGAGCGGCCCGGCCACCACCGCGCCCGCGCCATACAACGACGCGACGAGCCCGGCCCGCTCCACGGTGAAGCCCCGCTCCCCCGTGAGGTAGAGGGCCAGGAACGGCAGGATGAACGTTCCCAACCGGTTCACCAGCGTCCCCAACCACAGCACCCAGAAGGTCCGGGGCAGGCCACCCACCAGGGGGCGCAGGACCGCGGCGACGTGGGCCCTCAGCCTCCCCGGCGGCGCGCTCACTGCGGTGTCCCGGTGAGCACGATGGCCGAGGGGCTCGACCCCGAGGGGAACGGTGAGCCGACGATGGGAGCCAGCGCTCCCGACGCGGCGTCGAGTGTGTAGACCGAGACGTTGGGGCCTTCCGTCTCGATGTTCGTCAGGTACATGCGCCCGCCCACCAGGTCGAACGCGATGAAGCGCGGCCCCACCAACGCCGCGAAGGGCGAGCCAGGCACCGGGACCAGCGCACCGCTGCCAGGAAGGACGGAGAAGCCAGACACGGTGCCGTCCCCCCAATCCGCCACGTAGACGAAGCGGCCGGAGGGGTGAATCTTGATCTGCGCGGGGTTCGCGCCCGTCGGAAACGGAGAGCCCGCGACGGGCGTCAGCGCACCAGTGATGGGATTCGCGGCGTAGCCCCAGACATCGCTGGACAGGCCGTGCGCGACGTAGACCGCTCCCGTGAACGGATGGACGGCCACGGAGAAGGGCATCGTCCCCGCGCCGAAGGGCGACCCCGGCACGGGCGTCAACGCCCCGGTAACCGGGTGGATGGCATACGCGGTGACGGTGTTCGAGACATCGTTGACCGCGTACAGGAACCGCCCCAGGGGATTCATCCCGAGCGACAGCGGATGAGGCCCCGTCGCGAGGGGGGACCCCGCGAGCTGCGTCAGCGACCCCGTCATCGCATCCACCGAGTACGCCGTCAGCGTGTCATCCCCCCAGTTCGCCACGTAGGCGAACCGGCCCTGCGGCGTGAACACCAGGTTGATGGGGCGCACTCCGGTGGAGAACGGCGAGCCGGGGATGGGCGACAGCGCTCCGGTCCTCGGGTCGATGGCGTAGACGGAGATGCTCGATGAGAAGTAGTTCAACGCGTACAGCAGCCGCCCGTTGGGGTGCAGCCGCATGAACGACGGGCGCTCGCCAGCCGCGAACGGGGCGAGCGGCAGCGCGCCAAGCGCCCCCGTCCTCGGGTCGATGACATGCCCGGTGATGTCATGCGTATAGAAGTGACTCACATAGGCGAAGCGCCCGCCAGTCGCTCCACCTTCCGCGCTCGCGGGACTGGCGAGAGCGACCAGGCACATCAACGCCGACAGCAGGACGCACCGGCCCCAGGACTCGGGCCGCGACATGAGACGATCCACCAGGAGCACAGCGTCTTCTCTTTCTCGACACGGATGTGGCGTCAGGGGGCCCTGACAGCGGGGCCCGGGTGAAGTCTTCAGGCGCTGGCCGCGGCGCGCGCGGGCACGGAGGCCTCGGTCGGTCCGCCACACCATTTGTGGAGCACCGCCTCCAGGCCCGGTACGCCGGCGCGCGTCACTCCCCAGGCGACGATGCCATCGGGCCGGACGAGCAGCGCGGGGGGCAGGTCGATGCGGTCCCACGCGCCGCCGCGCGCCACCACCACCCGGTCCTCCCAGCCATGCTCCACGACGCTCGCGAAGCGCCCCTCGAGAGTCCTGTCCACGAGGACGAACCGCCGCTGGCGCAGCAACTCGTAGAGGCGGACCGGCCGCGCGTGGGGGAGGTCCAATTGGATGTCTGGGACGCGGCGTCCGACGAGCGGGTGCGCGTCCGCGCCGCGCGGCGGAGGATAGCGGAGCGTCAGCCCCGCGAACTCCTTCACCACAGGCAGTTGGATCGCCTTCACCTTCAGCGACTGCATGATGAGCCAGCGCACCAGCCGCAACGGGGCGGCGCTGGAGATCTCATACTTGAACACGAGGTCCGTCTTGCGAAGGGTCGCCTTCGCGATGGGATGGCGCTCCTCCTGGTACGAGTCCAGCAACCCCGCAGGCGCCCAGCCCTTGATTTCCGCGGTCAGCTTCCAGGCCAGGTTGATGGCGTCCTGCACGCCCACCTGGAGCCCCTGCCCTCCCGAGGGAATATGCGTATGGGCGGCGTCTCCCGCGAGCAGGACCCGACCCGCGCGGTATCGGTCCGCCTGGCGCTGGTCGCTGCGGAAGCGAGACATCCACAGCGGCTCGTGAATGCCCAGGTCGACGCCGAGGATGGCGCGCACGCTCTGCTCCACCTCCTCCAGCGTGACGGCCTGCTCCAGCGGGACCTGCATGCGCGCACGGTCCAACACGATGAGCCGGAAGGTGCCATCCCCGTAGGGGAAGACCGCCACGGTGCCTCGCGCGCCGGTGATGGCGTGCACGGGCGGATCCGGCGGGTGTTTCAGTCGCACATCGGCGGTGACCAGCGAGCAGTCGTACGACATGCCCTCGAAACCGATTCCCGACAGGGAGCGAACCGCGCTGCGCACGCCGTCACACCCGACCACGTAGCTGGCGTGCTCCTTCCACGTCTTGCCGTCCGCGCCCTCCACGTCGAGCGTCACACCCGAGTCCTCCTGCCGCAGCCCCACGACGCGGGCCTCGCGAACCAGCTCGGCCCCCGCGCGCAGCGCCCACGCCTCCAGCACCTCCTCGGTGCGGTTCTGCGGCATGATCAACATGAAGGGGAAGCGCGAATCGAGTCGCCCGAAGTCCAGGTAGCTCTTCCCATCCCCCAACGGGCCGTGCTTCCAAGGCAGGCCCTTCTCGATGGTGGCGTCGGCCTGACCGCGCATGTCGAGCAGCTCCATCGTGTACGGCGTCAGGCCGAACGCTCGGGACCACGAGGATCGCTGGGCGCGGCGCTCCAGGATGCGGCAGGGGATGCCCGCGCTGGCGAGCTCGGCGGCGAGCGTCAGACCGGTCGGTCCAGCACCGACAACGATGACCTTCGGGACGGGCGACACGGGGCTCCTGACGAGGACGGCGGTGATGTGGTGAAGGAATGGGGAGATGCGAGCCCCGGACTCAGACCAGCTCCACGGACGCGTGGATGTTTCCGCGCACGGGCGTGACCCGCGGCTGGTGGTCCGGCGCGAGGAGGACCATGGGCAGCCCCAGCTTGGGGACCAGCGAGATGCGCATCGCCCGGTCGACGCGCGCTCCCGGGACGAGCGTCGGCCGGAAGCGCTGCAGCAACATGGACAGGACGAGCTTCATCTCCAGTTGGGCCATGTGGCGCCCCAGGCAGTTGTGGGGACCGGCGCCGAAGGGGGTGTACTCGTGCACCGTGGGCGTGGCCGTCCTCCACCGCTCCGGCTCGAACCGCTGGGGGTTCGGGAAGAGCTCTGGCAGCCGGTGCGTCACGTAGGCGCTCGCGAACACCATGGTGCCCTCGGGCAGCTCGTAGGGGCCCAACTGGCACGCCTCGCTCGTGTAGCGCATCAGGAACGAGGCGGGAGGGAACAGCCGCAAGCTCTCCTTCACCACCAGGTCCAGGTACTCCAGCTTCTTGAGCTGCTCCACTGTCGGCGGCGCGCCGCCCAGGGTCGTGCGCAGCTCCTCCTGGAGCGTGGCCAGCACCTGGGGATGTCGGTCCAGGAGGAAGAGCGTCCACGTCATGGACGCCGCGCTCGTGGAGTGGCACAGGACGTTGTAGGCCTCGCCCACGAGCTCGTCGTCCGTGAGGCCCTGCCCATGCTCGTCCCGCGCCGTGATGAGCGCGGAGAGCACGTCCAACTGTCCGGCCTCCGCCTCCCGCTTGCGCCGGATGAGCACCCCGAGGATGTCCTCGATCTCCCGCGCGACCGCCAGCATCTCCCGGTAGGGCGCGCCAGGCAGGTCCACCCGCAGGAGCAGCGTGGTGGGAGCGGAGGCGAGCTCCAGCAACCGGGCGATGAGGTACTGGAGCCGCACACCGTCACCGGCGGGGTCCAGTCCGAACATCGTCTGCATTGCGATGCGCATGATGAGCCGCAGCAGATCCTGGTCGAGCCGTGGCCGCGTCTCCCCCACCGTCCACCGATCCAACTCCGCCTGGGTGAAGCCGACGATGGTGTCCCGGCAGGCGTCGATGCGCTGGGGACGAAAGGCGGGCTGCATCAACGTCCGGTGCTTGCGGTGGGCCGCGCCGTTCAGCCGGAGCAACCCGAACGTCAGCCGCTCCATCGCCGAATCGCGAGGCAGGTTGCTCTCACGGAAGGCATCCGAGATGAAGCGCTCCGGCTGGGTGAAGAGGAGCTGGTTGTACTCGGGGCCCAGCGCGTACACGTGCCTGGGCTTACGCGGGTCCCACGCGCTGACGGGGCCGTAGCGCTCAAACGCTCGCATGAAGTGCGCGGGAGGGTCGCCCAGCATCCGCAGGCCCTCCAACTGCCAGCCAATCAATGGCAGCGAGCGCGGCCCCGGCAGGCGAGGGGCGCGCGCCGCCACGGCCCCAGTCGTCATGACGCGCTCCGCGCGGCGGCGTGGGCTGGACGCTCCGCGGAGGCGATGACGAAGTCCAGGTTCTCGAAGGTGCCGAACCGCTTCAGGTAGGCGCGGGCCGCCCAACGCACCACCGGGTTCATCCGCTCGGCCATGGCCCCCTCCCCCACCCGACGCAACAGGAAGGAGGAATAGGGCGGGCAGACGTGCTCGCGGATGGACTGGACCTCCACCGCGCCGAAGCCCTCGGCGGCGAGCTTCCGTGCGTAGACATCGCGGGTGTACATGTTCTCGCCCTTGATGTGCATGTTCTGCCGCTCGAAGGCGCCCACCTTCTGCCCGGCCATCGGCAGGATGTCCGCCAGCACGACGCGCCCCCCGGGCTTGAGGACCCGGAAGGCCTGGCGGAAGAACGCCTCACGCGTGTTGAAGTGGTGGGCGGCCTCCACGCACACCACCTTGTCGAACGTGCCGTCCTCGAAAGGCAGCTCCGTGGCG
The DNA here is from genome assembly GCF_013336715.1 of Myxococcus sp. CA056. Classification (NCBI taxonomy): domain Bacteria; kingdom Pseudomonadati; phylum Myxococcota; class Myxococcia; order Myxococcales; family Myxococcaceae; genus Myxococcus; species Myxococcus sp. CA056. The sequence continues at coordinate 230,444 of NZ_JABUMT010000015.1, read as the reverse complement.
GACGCGGCCCACAGGTTGATGCGCTCGCCCAGGCCGCGCTCGAGGACGCGCCCCTGCACCACCTTGAGCTGCGATTCGCTGATGTTGACCGCGTCGATGCGCGCCGGTCCGAACTCCTCCATCCACAGGAGGTCCTGGTCCCCGAAGCCGCACCCCACGTCGAGGAGCCGGTCCCCGGGACCGAGCCTGGCCGTCTGTGCGACGAGCCGCACCAGCGCGCGGGCCGCCTCGTCCAACGTGGCCGGGGCGTCCTTCCAGAAGCCCATGTTCATGAACATGCTCTCCTCGGAGAGGGAGCCGCCCTGGGCCAGGAAGCCATAGTGCGCGCGGACGCGATAGTCGTGCAGGCTCAGCTTGCGGTATGCGTGTTGAAGGATGTTCATGGACCCACCTGTCTGGGGTTTCGTTCCACGGCCTCGAGCGCGCATCGCTCCGGCGACACCGGAGCGCGGCGGTGCTCGAGGCACATGGGGCGGAGAGTTCGCTACTTCGTGGCCTGGAGGACGCCGTGGGGCGTCCAGGCACCGCAGGGGATGCGGTCGGCGCGCTTGAAGCCCGCCGCCTTGACCCACGATTCGTACTGCTCCCACGCGTAGATCATCCCGCCCTCCGCGGGGATGGCCGCGAAGTACACGCTGTCCAGCGCCGCCATCAACGGACCGTCACCCGCGTCGTTGGAGATGGAGCTGAAGATGACGACCCGGCCACCGGGCGGCAGCGCCTCGTAGGCCCGGCGCAGCAAGGAGGTGTTCTCCTCCGGCGTCCAGATGACGAGCTGATGGGAGAACAGGACGCAGTCATGTCCCGGGGGGAACGGCTCCGCGAACATGTCGCCCGCGTGGACCTTGATGCGCTCCGACAACCCGGCCTCCGCGATGCGCCGACGCGTCAGGGGCGCCGTCCCCGGAATCTCCAGGACCGTCACCTCCACGTTCGGGTACGCCTGGGCCAGCGCGATGGCGTTCACCCCATCACCGCCGCCCACGTCCAGCACCTTGCGCACGCCCGAGAAATCCACGTGCTTGAACAGGAGCGGGTTGGACAGCTCAGACCACGAGCGCATGTACTCGTAGAAGACCTGCTCCATGTGGGGGTTCTCGGACAGGCGGTGGTAGAGGTCCCGTCCCGCCCCGCGCACCCGGCGAAGCCCCACGTTGCGGTTGGCCTTCAGCGACTCCGTGAAGTCGACCTGGCCCTCGTAGCAGATGTACTGCTCGAAGCCGACGACCGACTTGAAGATGGCCCAGGTCTCCTCCTTGAACATCCGGCTGATGACCTCGGCGTTGCGGTACGCCCCGTCCACCCGCTCCGTCAGCCGCAGGGACGTGGTGCCCAGAAGCAGGATATCGATGGCCCGGGGCTGCAACTCCAGCCGCAGGGCAATCTCCTCCTTCGCGAGGCCCGGCTTGTGCTCGAGCAGTTCGAACAGGTTGAGTTCGCAGGCCGCGTTCAGATATTGGGCCGCCGAGGCGCCGAACAGGATGAACGTCAGATCATCGTGCGTCAGCGGACCCGTGGCGGGCCGAGCCGCCACCTTCAAAAGCGCGTTGTCGGTCTTCATCTGGGTGTTCCTCCACATCAAGAGACTGCAGTCGTTCGACCGGCCACATCACGAGGGCAAGGCTCCGCCAGGACCCCACGGGGCCTCTTCCTCGACTGACTTCTGGGAGACGGCAAAAACCCTACGACGTCTGCTCACTCCGGGTAGACAGGGGACGCATGTCTGTCCATGCATTGTCGATGTGGGCCACACAGTCCGAACGGGCTCCGTGGAATCCCTCATCTCGCCAGCCGGGAGGATTGGGGCGCTCCACGGGCCAGATGGAGTACTGCCCTTCGTGGTTCACGACGACCTTGCATGACACGGATTCGTCACTGCCCAGGAATGCAGCCATTGTCTTGTTCCTCCCCCCCAACTCCAGGGAACCAGCATCCAACGGGTCGATACGGCGCTCACTCCTTGATGAGGTGGAGGCGCACGCGCTTGAAGTGTTCCAGGAGCTCCACGGCGGACTTTTCCGTCCGCTCGGCCATCAACAGACTGGTGCGCTCGGTCCCCACGAAGCTGGCACACACCGTTTTGTGTGCGTCATAGGCCCGCGCGACGGATTGGTAGAAGGCCTCACGCGCCTCTTCCAGCTCCACCGGGAGCCCCGCGAAGATGGGACGCAACCCGGCGAGCACCTTCACCATGTATTCGTGGTCGCGCCACCGCAGCCCTGTCATGCCCGGAGGCGCCACGGGCGGCATCAAGGTGGGACGGACCGACTTCTCGTAGGCCGTATAGGAATAGTCGCCCGTGAAGCGCAGCGCCACCTCGGCGCCATTCATCAGGGCGGTGACGCGCTCCAGGTCGGAGCGCGCGGCCTCCAGGTTCCCCGCCTCCACGTCCTCACGCAGGACGTGAAGGACAACCACCATCCCCTGCACGAGTGACATGAAGACGTAGTGCCCGCGCGTCCACCGACGCAGCGCGTCCCGCTCGCCAGACGCCGTCGAGCGCGGGGGCGGGAGCGCCGCGGCGCCCTCCCGGTCCACCGGACGGTCCAGGAGCATGTCGAAGAGCACGCTGTAGGCATGCCGCAATCGCCCCCACGCCTCGGGCTCCAGGTCCGTGCCGCTCGTGAGGGCCTCATCCAACAACGTCACGAATCCGTGGAGCGTGCTGTGGACGAGCAGCGGCACCACCCGTCCCTCGACCCGGACAATGGCAAATGCCTGATCATTATCCTTGTTGCCCTGCGAGGCCTCCGGGTCGTCCACCACCGGGGTGAAGTCCCCATCCCCCAACCCCAGTCTTGACAGGGAATCCCGCGCCGCGAAGATCGCCTGATCCTCGGCCGACCTCCGGTGCAGCGCGGCAAGGGGCTCCAGCACCGCTACCTGAGCAGCCTCCCTTTGGAGTTCCCCACGCAGGCGTGGCAGTCGCTCGGGTCGCAAAAGATAGATGCCTGGCGCCGTCACGTGCCTTCTCCTTGCCAATCACTGGCATCCCCACCAAACACCAGTACATTGACACGACTTTCCTGGCTTTACAACTTTAATTGACATTCCGGAATTAAGTCCTTACGGTCCAGCCCTTACATCAACCATGGTTGGAGTTGTTCTGGGGGCGCCTTCCCGTGGCATTGGACAAATCCCTCTCAATCAAACACGCGCAGCTCCCCCGCCACACGCTTGTCACCCTTCTGCAACAGCGGGCGGAGACCGAGCCGACACGCGAGGCTTTCAGCTTCCTGGGTGAGTCCGGCCAGGTGGAGCAGCGCGTCGACTACGCCACGCTGGCGCGGCAGGCCCGGGCCATCGCCGCGAGGCTTCAGGCGCAGGGGGCGGTGGGAGAGCGAGCGCTGTTGCTCTATGCCCCCGGTCCAGAGTACGTGGCTGCCTTCTTTGGCTGCCTGTTCGCGGGGATGGTGGCGGTCCCTGTCTATCCACCGGAGCTGGCGCGCCCGGAGCGAAGCCTCTCACGGCTGCTTGGCATTGTCCGGGACAGCGAGGCGAAGTGGGTGCTCACGACCGCGATGCTGCGCGGCGTCGCGGAGGGGCTGTTCGCCGAGTTCCCCGAGCTGGAGCGGCTGAAGTGGGAGCTGACGGACGAGCTGCCTTTGGAGGTGGCGGAGGACTGGCGCGCACCAGAGGTGGATGCCTCCACGGTGGCGTTCCTTCAGTACACGTCCGGTTCGACGGCGACGCCGAAGGGCGTCGTGCTCACCCACGCCAACCTGCTCCACAACCTCGAGGCCATCCACGAGCGGTTCGGCCTCACCCGTCAGAGCCGGGGCGTCATCTGGCTGCCGCCCTACCACGACATGGGCCTCATCGGCGGCATCCTCGCGCCCATCCACGGTGGACTCCCCGTGGACCTCATGTCGCCTCTCACGTTCCTGCAGGCTCCGTTCGCGTGGCTCAAGGCCATCTCGGACCGCAAGGGGACGTGCAGCGGCGGGCCCAACTTCGCGTATGAGCTGTGTGCCCGGAAGGTCACCGAGGCCCAGAAGGCGACGTTGGACCTGTCGTCCTGGGAGCTGGCCTTCTGTGGAGCGGAGCCGGTGCGCGCGGACACACTCGACGCGTTCGCCCGGGCATTCGAACCCTGCGGCTTCCGTCGGGAGGCGCTGTACCCCTGCTACGGCCTGGCGGAGGGGACGCTCATCGTCACGGGGCCCGCCAGGGGCCGGGGGGCCCGCGTCCGGACGTTCCAGCGAGAAGCGCTGGAAGCCCACCGTGCCATTCCCCTGGAGCGTGCTCCAGAAGACGGGCAGACGAGCGCGACGCACGTGAGCTGCGGCGAGGCGGCGGCGGGGCTGCACGTGGGCATCGTGGACCCGGGGACGCGGCGGCGGCTCGAAGAGGGCCACGTGGGGGAGATTTGGGTCCAGGGGCAGAGCGTGGCCCAGGGCTATTGGCGACAACCCGAAGCGACGGAGCAGGCCTTCGCGGCCCACGTGGCGGGCGCGGACGACGGGCCGTGGCTGCGCACCGGGGACCTTGGCTTCCTCCAGGATGGCGAGCTGTACGTCACCGGGCGGCACAAGGACCTCCTCATCATCCGGGGACGCAATCACTATCCCCAGGACCTGGAATTGACCGTGGAGCGCAGCCACCCCGCGCTGCGTCCAGGGTGCGCGGCGGTGTTCGCGCGCGGTGACGAGGCCACCGAGGGAGTCGTCGTCGTCCAGGAGCTCGACCGGCGCTACCCGGGCGAGGACTGGGACGCCATCTCGAACGCCATCCGGCAATCCCTCTCCCTGCAACATGGCGTGGGCGTCGACTCTGTCGTCCTCATCCGCGCGGGCGCCCTGCCCAAGACCTCCAGCGGCAAGGTCCAACGCTCCGCGTGCAGGGAGGCCTGGCTCGCGGGACGACTCGCCCCCGTCCACGCGGACGCGCCCCAGACGCGGGAAGTGCCCGACCGACTCTCGCGAGACGACCTGATGGCGCGCTCCGAGGACGAACGGCGCGCCGTGCTCATCGACTTCCTCTCCCGGGCCGGGAAGCTCCCCCCGGGGTTGCCCGCCCGTGAGGCCGCGCACCACTCGCTGGGGCTGGATTCGCTCGCCCTTGTCGAATTGAAGCATCGCCTCGAACGGGACCTGGGCGTCTCGTTGGAGTTGAGGCTGTTGCTGGGCGCCCCCTCCCTGGAGGAACTCGTCACCCACCTGCTGGAGGCGTTGCGTGCGGCGGCGCCACCTCCGAGGGCCGAGGAGTTCCCACGCGACCAGGAGGCCCACCTGCTCCTGACGCCGGGGCAGCGGGCCCTGTGGTTCCTCCAGCAGTTCAAACCCTCCTCCCTGGCCTACATCCTCGCGAGGGCGGCCCACATCCGAGGGCCCCTGGACGTGGCCGCGCTGCGCCGCGCGTTCGAGGTGCTCGTCGCGCGCCACCCCTCCCTGCGCGCCACCTTCTCCCTCGTCGGAGAAGAGCCCATCCAGCGACTCCACGCCCGGCGCGCGGACCTCCTCCAGGTCATCGACGTCTCGGGTGAAGACTCGCACACGAGCCACGCCCGACTGAGGGAAGCCGCCTTCCAACCCTTCGACCTGGCCCGGGGTCCGCTGCTCCGCGCGACGTTGTTCTCGAAGGCGGCCGACGAGCACGTCCTCCTGCTGGCGTTCCATCACCTCATCGCGGACTTCTGGTCGCTCGCCGTGCTGGTGGAGGAGCTGATCCAGCTCTACGAGGGGACCGGGAGCGAGGACGCACTGCCCCCGCCCGGGCATCCCGCGACGTGGCTCCAATGGCAGCAGCAATACCTGTCGAGTCCCCGCCAGCAGACTGACTGGGAATACTGGCGACAGCGGCTCGACGGCCCCTTGCCCCTCCTGGACCTGCCGCCCCCGTCGCCCGTCCCCTCCGCGCGTCCCCCGGCTCCGGTTCATCACTTCGCGCTGGGGCAGCGGATGCAACGGCGCGTCGACGACTTCTCCCAGCGCCACGACGTGACGCCCTTCGTCTCGCTGCTCGCGGCGTTCCAGGCGCTGCTGCACCGGCTGAGCGGACAAGACGACCTCGTCGTGGGGACCCCGGTGGCCACGCGAGGCCCCGCGGGCACCGCGCGACTGGTGGGCTATTGCGTCAACACCCTGCCGCTTCGCGTGGACCTGGCGGATGGGCCCGGGTTCGCCGCCCTTGTCCGGCGCACCCGCGACCTCGTCCGAGGGGCCCTGGAGCATCAGGAGTTCCCCTTCCCCCTCATGGTCGAACGACTGCATCCGGAACGCGTCGCCGACCGCACGCCCATCTTCCAGACCCTCTTCGTCCATCAGCGCAGTCCCCTCTCGAGCCATCCCGCGCTGTCGTCCTTCGCGCTGGGCGATGGCGCCGCCCGGCTGCGCATGGGCGGCACGAGCGTCGAGCTGCTGCCACTGCCCCCCGCCGCGTCCCCCTTCGAGCTCATGCTCGCCATCGCGCCGACCGATGAGGGGCTCTCCTGCGCGTTCGAGTACGACCCGGCGCGCTTCGACGCGGCCTTCATCGAGCGGCTCGCGGCGCAGTACGGGCACCTGCTGGAAGCGGCCCTGGACGACGCGGACACGCCCATCGCACGGCTGTCGCTGCTGCCCACGTCACAGCGTGAGCAGCACCTGCTCGCGTGGAACGCCTCCCACCGGTCCTATCCCGCGGGCGACGGTCTGCACGCCCTCGTGGCCCGTCAGGCGCGGCGGACCCCGGACGCGGTGGCACTGGTTCACGGCGCGCGGCGGCTGACCTACGGCGAGCTCCTCGCACGGGCCTCGGCGTTGGCGGCGAAGCTGCGCCGGCTCGGCGTGGGTCCCGAGGTCCGCGTCGGCGTCTTCAGCCACCGCACGCTCGACCTGGTCGTGGGTCTGCTCGCCGTGCTGGAGGCGGGGGGCGCCTACGTTCCGCTCGACCCCCAATATCCGCAGCCGCGCCTGGACTTCATCGTCCGCGACGCACGCATCCACGCCCTGCTCACGGAGCGCTCCTTGGACGAGCGACTGCCCGCGAGCACGGCCCACCGCGTGTTCCTGGACGAAACACACGACGAGGGGACGCTGGCCCCCGAGGCACCCACGGAGGAGGTCCACCCCGACCACCTGGCGTACATCCTCTACACCTCCGGCTCCACCGGCCAGCCCAAGGGCGTGGCCATCTCCCACCGCAGCGCGGCGAACTTCATCCACTGGGCCGGCGAGGCGTTCAGCGACGAGGAGCGGCAGGGCGTCCTGGCGGGCACGTCCATCTGCTTCGACCTCTCCGTCTTCGAGCTGTTCGCGACGCTCAGCCACGGAGGCAGCGTCATCCTGGCGGACAGCGCGCTGCACCTGCCGGAGCAGACCTCGGCCACCGTCACCCTCCTCAACACGGTGCCCTCGGCCATCACCGAGCTGCTCGCCTCGGGTGGCATCCCCGACACGGTGCGCACCATCAACCTCGCGGGTGAGCCCCTCACGCGGGAGCTCGTGCGGCGGCTCTACCAGGAGACGAAGGCCACCCGCGTGGTGAACCTGTATGGGCCGTCGGAGACCACGACGTACTCCACGTTCACCACGCTGCCCGCCGAACCCTCCGAGCCGGTGAGCATCGGTGGGCCGGTGGCCAACACCCAGGTCTACGTGCTCGACGCTCACCTCCAGTTCGTGCCCGCGGGCGTTCGGGGCGAGCTGTTCATCGGCGGCGCGGGCGTGGCGCGTGGCTACGTCGAGCGGCCCTGGCTCACCGCGGAGCGCTTCCTCCCGGACCCGTTCTCCGGACTCCCGGGGGCGCGGATGTACCGGACGGGAGACCACGTACGACAGCTCCTGGATGGAACGCTGGAGTTCCTGGGCCGGGTCGACCACCAGGTGAAGCTGCGTGGCTTCCGCATCGAGCTGGGCGACATCGAAGCCGCGCTCCGACAAGAGCCCGGGGTGCGCGACGCCATCGTCGTGGTCAAGGGCGAGGGCGCGCGACGACAGCTGGTCGCCTACGTGGTGCCTGTCCGCGAGAGCACGGGGCTGGAGGTGTCCGCGCGCCATCTGCGAGAACACCTGCGCGCCCGGCTCCCGGAGTTCATGGTGCCGGCGACCCTCCTGGTGCTGCGGGAGCTGCCGCTGACACCCAACGGCAAGGTCGACCGCGCGGCGCTGCCCGACCCACTCACCCGACCGGAAGATCCGGGCGCCGACTACATCGCCCCGCGCAACGAGCTGGAGACTCGCATCGCCCAGGTCTGGGCGGAGTTGCTCCAACGAGAGCGCGTGGGCGTCCACGACAACTTCTTCGACCTGGGCGGCAACTCCCTGCTGGCGACCCGGGTGGCCACGCGGCTGTCCTCGGCGCTGCAAATCCAGGCCAGCGTCCGCACCGTCTTCGAGCACCGGACGGTGGCGACCCTCGCGGAGAACCTCGCCCAGGCACGGGCGTCGTCCTCCGGCCCCTCCACCATCACCGTGCAACCCCGGGTGCCGTATCGCGGCGGCTAGTGCCCGCGAGGAGAGAACCCCCATGTCCACCGTGGATACGAACGCCCGTCCCCCACCGACCGACGCCGCCCTCCAGGGCTGCTTCGTCTTCCCCGCGTCCGCGAGCCAGCAGCGGCTCTGGTTCCTCCACGAGCTGGACGCTCAATGGAGCGTGGCCTACCACCTGCCCGTGGCCTTCCGCGTCGCTGGCGCTGTCGACCGCGTCGCGCTGCAACGCGCCCTCAACCTCGTGGTGGCCCGCCACGAGGCTCTGAGGACCCGCCTCGCGTACCTGGACGGCGAGCTGGTGCAGGTCATCCATCCCGATGCAAGGGTCACCCTCTCCTTCACCGACCTGGGGCACGTCCCCGCGGCCGAGCGAGCTGAAGAGGCGCGGCGACTGCTCGCGGGAGAGGCCCGGCGCCCCTTCCGGTTCACCGAGGACAGCCTCCTACGGGTGAACCTGTTGCGCCTGGGCGCCGCGGAGCACGCCTTGCTCGTCACGGTGCACCACCTCGTCGCGGATGGGAGCTCCGTGGAGCTGCTCGTGCGCGAGCTGGCGGACAGCTACGACGCCTGCCTCAAGGGCACGGAGCCGGCCCTTCCGGCCCTCCCCATCCAATACGCCGACTACGTGGCCTGGCAGCGGCAGTGGCTCGGCACCGAGGCGCACGCGGCCCAGAGCACCTACTGGAAGCGGAAGCTGGCCGGCGCGCCCCAGGTCATGGAGCTGCCGGTGGACCACCCGCGCCCCTCGGTCCAGACGTTCCGCGGCGCCACCACGGAGTTCACCCTCTCCCCGGAGCTGGGCGCGGCCGTCCGCCGCCACGTCCGCTCCACCGGCATCACGCCGTACATGCTCCTGCTCCAGGCGTTCGCCATCGTGCTGCGGCGGTACACGGGGCAGGACGACCTCCTCATCGGAACACCCGTGGCGAACCGGGAGCGGCCCGAGTTGGAGCCCCTCATCGGGTTCCTCGCCAACACGCTCGTGGTGCGCGTGGACCTGTCCGGGGACCCGCGCGTGGACGCCCTCGGCGCGCGCATCCGGGAGACCGTCCTGGAGGCGCTCACGCACCAGCAGCTCCCCTTCGAGCTGCTCGTCGAGGCGCTCCAGCCCCAGCGCACGCTGAGCCACAACCCCCTCTTCCAGGTGATGTTCGCGATGCAGGAGGCGCCCCTCTCCCGCCTCTCGATGGGAGGGCACGCGCTGGAGCGGCTGCCCGTGGACCCGGGCACCTCCCGCTTCGACCTGTCCTTCTTCCTCATCGACGACGGAGACCGCATCCAAGGCATCGTCGAGTACGGCTCGGACCTGTTCGAGGCCGACACCATCGCCCACCTCGTCCAGCACTTCACGCGGGCAGTCGAAGGGCTCCTGGATGAAACCCGTCCGCGCCTCTCGCGGCTCGCCTTGGACAGCGAGGCCGACCGGCGGGAGCAGCTCGCGCGGGCCTTCCACGCGGAGCCCCACGCCTTCGTCCCCCTCCACGAGGCAGTCGCCGCGCAGGCCGCGCGGACGCCGGAGCGCGTGGCCGTGGAGTGCGGCGCCCTCCGCCTCACCTACCGCGAGCTGATGACCCGCGTGGGCCAGCTCGCGGGTGCCTTGCGCGCGCGCGGCGTGGGCACCGAGGACCGGGTCGCCGTCCATCTGGAGCGCTCGCCGGACCTCATCGTGGCCCTGCTCGCGGTGCTCCAGGTCGGCGGGGCCTACGTCCCCGTGGACCCGCAGTACCCGCGTGAGCGGATCCGCGCCATGCTCCAGGATGCGCGTCCCCGGGCCCTCGTGACGACGCCCCAGCTCGCGTCGCTGGGCGTGGACATCCCCCACGTCCTGACCCCGGACGCGGTCGCGGAGGCCGGCGGGGACGCCCCTCCAGGCCCGAGGGCGGGTGAGCACACCCTCGCCTATGTCCTCTACACGTCGGGCTCCACCGGTCACCCCAAGGGGGTGATGGTGACACACGGAGCGCTCGCCAACTTCCTGCACACCATGGCGCGCGAGCCCGGGCTGCGAGGCGAGGACGCCCTCGCCGCGGTGACCACGTTCTCGTTCGACATCGCCGCGCTGGAGCTCTACCTGCCGCTGCTCGTGGGTGCGCGCGTGGTGCTCGTCACCCGGGAACAGGCGGCGGATGCCCGGGAGCTGGCGGCACTGCTCGACACCCACCACGTGACGGTGATGCAGGCCACGCCCGCCACCTGGCGGCTCTTGACGGATAACGGCTGGAGACCCTCCAGCAGCTTCACCGCGCTCTGCGGAGGCGAGGCGCTTCCCCAGGACCTCGCCGACCTCCTCACGTATCGCGGCGCCGCGCTGTGGAACCTCTACGGCCCCACCGAGACGACGGTGTGGTCATGCCGCAAGCGGCTGCATCCCGGAGAGCGCGTCACGCTCGGCCGGCCCGTGGGCAACACGAGCACCTATGTGCTGGATGAGGACCTGATGCCGGTGCCCCCCGGCGTGAGCGGCGAGCTGTTCATCGGCGGAGAGGGCGTGGCCCGTGGCTACTGGGGGCTGCCCGGACGCACGTCCGAACGCTTCGTGCCCGACCCCTTCTCCGCGAGCCCGGGCGCGCGCCTCTATCGCACCGGGGACCTGGTGCGCCCGCGGCCTGACGGCGACCTCGTGTACCTGGGGCGCGCGGACCACCAGGTGAAGCTCCGGGGCTTCCGCATCGAGCTGGAGGAGGTGGAAACCGTCCTGCGACGCCACCCGGAGGTGCGCGCTGTGGCGGTCCACCTGTGGGGGACGGACGAGGCCCGCCGGCGGCTCGTCGCCCACGTCGTTCCCGCCACGCGCCCTCCTTCCGAGGAGTTCGCCCGGCGCCTTCGGGAGCACGCTCGCGCCCACCTCCCCGAGTACATGGTGCCCGCCACCATCGCCCTGCTGGACGCGCTCCCGCTGACGCCCAACGGCAAGGTGGACCGTCGCGCCCTGCCCTCTCCGGACGCCGTCTCCGCCTCCAGCGAGCGGCTCCTCGTCGCGCCCCGCACCGACACCGAACGCCAGGTCGGCGCCGTCTGGACCCGACTGCTCGAGCGCGAGCAGGTGGGCGTGGATGACGACTTCTTCGAGCTGGGCGGCAACTCGCTGCTCGCCGGGCGGCTCGTGCAACTGCTCGACCAGGAGTTCGGCGTGAGGGTGCCCATGCGCGACCTCTTCATCAACGCCACCATCGCCCACCTCGCGACCGTCATCGACACGCGGCGCCGACAAGCGCCCTCGGTGCTGAAGCCCGCGTCCGACACGCCGCTGGACGGGTTGAGCGACGCCGACGTGGAAGCCCTGCTGAACGATCCGCTGCTGAGCCACGCCCTCTCCCAGGAGATTCGCAGGTGATGCCCTCCCAGAACGACTCCGTCCGAAGGCCCCTCGAGGACCGGCGCGCCACGCTCACCCGCTGGCTCCGGGAACGCGGGGCCGACCCCGCCAACCTGACGCCCACGCAGCGACGACTGTGGATGCTGCTCCAGTTGGACGGCACGCTGCCGGCCCAGGTGTTGACGGCGCGCGAGCTGCGGGGCGCGCTGGAGCTGGCCCCGCTCCAGCAGGCCATCGCCGAGGTCGGCCGCCGCCACGACCTGCTTCGCAGCACCTTCAAGGACGTGGGGGGAACGCCGCTGCGACTCGTCCACCCCATCGCGGCGCTGTCCCTGCGGGTGACGGACGTGACCGACGCGGACGCCGCGGAGCGCCTCTCCGACATCGCCCGGGAGATGCTCGCCCGGCGCGCCGACGTCGCCTCCGCGCCACTGGTGGACCTGCGGCTCGTGCGGCTCGCCGCCGACAGCCACGTGTTGTTCGCGACGGGCCACGAGCTGGTCGTGGCGACCTCCTCCCTGGAGTCCTTCGTCCAGGAGCTCCTCACGACGTATGCCGCCCTCCACCGAGGCGAGCCCCTCGGTGAGGGCGCCGTGCCCTCCCACGCGGAGCACGCCACCCGCGAGCACGCGTGGCTCGCCAGTCCAGAGGGAGCGGCGGCGGTGGAGCACTGGCGTCGACGGCTCGCGGACGTTCCCGTGCTTCAGCTCCCCACGGACCGGCCGCGTCCGGCCGTGAAGACCCACCGCTCCGCGTCCGTCCACCAGCGCCTGCCGCGGGAGCTCCTGGGTCAGTTGTCCGCGCTCGCCACGCGCACGGACGAGGAGCTGGGGACGGTGCTCTTGACCGGCCTCCAGACCCTGCTGGCCCGCTACTCGCTCCAGGTGGATGTGACGGTGGGAGTGCGCGACGAGCCTCCTGGCAGCGCGGAGTCCGAGCCACCAGGTCCCGGCCGCGGCCCCCTCGTCTTGCGAGTCGGCCTGGGCGGAGACCCCTCATTCGAGGACGCGCTCCGACGAACCGGCCGCGCCCTCCGGGAGGCGCGCAAGTTCGGGCGCGTGCCGTTCGCCACCCTCGTGGAGGCGCTCCAGCCACCGAGAGACCTCAGCCGCACGCCCTTCTTCCAGACCCTGTTCCAGTTCCGTGACGCGCGCGAGGCGCTCGACCTGGTCCCCGGTCTGCGAGTCACGCCACACGTGCCGCGCGTGGGGACCACCCCGGTGGACCTGACGCTCGCCGCGACCGCGACCCAGGAGGGACTCCACCTTCGCGTGGACTACAACACCGACCTGTTCGACGCGAGCACCGCACGGCGGATGCTCGACCACCTGCGCACGCTGCTCGACGGAGCGCTGACCACTCCGACCAGCACCCTCTCCGCGCTGCGGCTGCTGCCGGCCGAGGAGTGGGGACAGGTCCTCCATGGCTGGAACGAGACGGCCCACGCCGCTCCCTCGGAGAAGTGCCTGCACGAGCTGGTGGAGGCGCAGGCGGCGCGGACCCCGGGGGCCTGGGCCGTCACCGGTCCTGGCGGGGAGCGCACCTACGCGATGCTCGACGAGCAGGCGAACCAGCTCGCGCATCACCTGCGGGGGCTCGGGCTGGCGCGCGAGGACCGCGTGGCGCTGTGCCTGGAGCGCTCGGTGGAGATGGTCGTCGCCATGCTCGCGGTCCTCAAGGCGGGAGGCGCCTACGTTCCGCTGGATCCGGAGTACCCCACGGAGCGGCTCACGCACCTGCTCACGGACAGCGGCGCGCGGGTGCTCATCACCCAGCGGTCGCTCACGGCGCGGCTGGGAACCTCCCCGGCGAAGCGGCTCCTCGTGGACGAGGACTGGCCCGCCATCGCGGCGAACCCGCGCTCGGCCCCGCCCCGGACGACGACGCCCGCGCACCTCGCGTACCTCATCTACACCTCCGGCTCCACGGGGACGCCCAAGGCGGTGATGCTCACGCACCGGGGCATCGTCAACAACCTTACCTGGCGACAGGCGACGTGGCCGCTGAACCCAGAGGACCGCGTCCTGCAGAACCACTCGTTCAGCTTCGACCCCTCCGTCTGGGCGACGTTCTGGCCGCTGCTCGTGGGCGCGCGCACCGTCGTCACCGCCGCGGGGCAGGCCACCGACAGCCGGTCGCTGGTGGAGCTGATGCGCTCCCAGGGCATCACCGTCTACGGCGCGGTGCCGTCCCTCAACTCGGTGTTGATGGAGGAGCCGGATATCGGCCGGTGCACCCGCCTGCGCTACGTGCTGAGCGGGGCCGAGGCCCTCACCGGCTCGCTCCAGCGCAGCATCTTCTCGCGCGTGTCAGCCACGGTGGCGAACCTGTATGGCCCCACCGAGACGACCATCGACGCCACGAGCTGGACGTGCCCGCGCGTGGATGAGCCCGAGGCGGCCCCCATCGGTCGGCCCATCGGCAACACGCGGACCTACGTCGTCGACGCGCACCTCCAACCGGTGCCGGTGGGCGTGCCCGGGGAGATCTGCATCGGCGGCGCGGGACTGGCCCGCGGCTACCACGGGAGGCCCGGCCTGACGGCGGAGCGGTTCGTGCCGGACCCCTTCTCCAGCGAGACTGGCGCGCGGCTGTACCGGACGGGCGACCTGGGCCGCTACCGGGCGGACGGCGCCATCATGTTCCTCGGTCGCGTGGACGACCAGGTCAAGGTCAGCGGCTACCGCGTGGAGCTGGGCGAGGTCGAAGCCGCGCTTGGCCAGCACCCCGACGTGCGCGAAGTCGTGGTCGTGGCCCACGCCAGTGGCCCGGACATGAAGCGGCTCGTCGCCTACATCGTGCCCGCGGAGAACGCCGCGCCCCAGGCGCGCGCGCTGTCGACGTACCTGGAGGGACACCTGCCGACGTACATGGTGCCCACCCTGTTCGTCATCGTCAGTGAGCTGCCCCGAACGGCCAACGGCAAGGTGAACCGGCAGGCCCTGCCCGCTCCCCAGGTCGAACGAGCGGAGCCGCTGGCGGACTCCGCCATGCCCCGCTCGCCGCTGGAGGAGGAGATCGCCGCGGCCTTTGGGAATGTGCTCGGCACGACGAGCGTGGGCATCCACGACGACTTCTTCGGCGTCGGCGGCACATCGCTCATGCTGGCGAAGCTTGCGTCGCGGCTGCTCAACCGCTTCGAAATCGCCATCCCCGTCCACCAGTTCTTCAAGGTGCCCACCGTGGCGGGCGTCGCGAACGTGGTGGAGACCTTCCAACGCGAGGGCCTCGAGGCGGTGCTGATGAATCAGCACGCCACGCGCCTGGACACGGACGCCACCCTGCCGCCCGACATCTCGCCCGAAGGTCTACCCGAGGCGGACTTCCTCGACCCCTCCGCCGTCCTGCTCACGGGCGCCACGGGCTACCTGGGCGCGTTCCTGTTGGAGCAGCTCCTGAAGTGCACCCGCGCCACGGTCTACTGCCTGGTCCGCGCGGACACGCCCGCCCAGGCGATGAAGCGCGTCCGGACGACGATGGAGCAGTACCTCGTCTGGGACGAAGCCCACGCGGCGCGCATCCGTCCACTCGTCGGAGACCTGGCCAAGCCCCGCCTCGGCCTGGACGAGGCGGAGTGGAACGCGATGGCCGGGAAGCTCGACGCCATCTACCACAACGGCGCGTTGGTCAACTTCGTCTACCCCTACTCCGCGCTGCGAGGACCGAACGTGCAGGGCACCCAGGAGGTGCTGCGGTTGGCCTGCCTGCGAAGGCTCAAGGCCGTGCACTACGTCTCCACCATCGACGTGCTGCTGGCCACTCACATGCCGCGGCCGTTCCTGGAGGACGACTCGCCGCTGCACAGCCCGGTGGAGGTGCCCGGCGGCTACACCGGGAGCAAGTGGGTCGCGGAGAAGGTCGTCGACATCGCCCGGCAGCGCGGCATCCCCGTCGGCATCTACCGGCCCGGCCTCATCCTGAGTCACGAGGAGACAGGCGCGACGCAGACCAACGACTACCTGCTGGTCGCGTTCCGGGGCTACGTCCCCATGGGCATCCTCCCGGAGTACCCGCGCATCTTCGACACCATCCCCGTGGACTACGCCGCGAAGGCCATCGTCCACATCTCCCTGAAGCGGGAGGCGTTCGGGCGCTTCTTCCACCTGTTCAACCCGGCGCCCGTCTCCCTGCACCAGTTCTGCGAGTGGATCCGCTCGTACGGGTACGAATTCGACATCGTTCCCTTCGACGAGGCGCGACGACGGGCCCTGGAGGTCGACACGTCCCACCCGCTCTATCCGCTGGTGCCGCTCATCCGCGACGCGGAGGCGGAACCCACGCCGGCGCTCGACCCATCCGTCATCGGTGAACTCCAGCCCGAGATGGAGTGCGCCAACGCGCTGGAGGTGCTGGCGGGAAGCGGCATCCGCTGCCCCCCCATGACCGAGGCCCTGGCGCACCGCTGCATCCAGTACCTGGTCGACGTCGGCTTCCTCCCACCCCCCGAAGCGCTGCGCACCGCCCGCTCGCGACAGGTCGCCGGAACCTGAGCGGCCACGCCCCATCCCTCTCACCGCAAGAGACGAGTCCCAGAATGATCCACCACGTCGAACTGACCCAGCCTGTCCTCCAGTACGTCCGTGACAACTCCCTGCGCGACAACCCCATCCTGCGCGACCTGCGCGAGGAGACGTCGCGCCTGCCGCTGCGCACGATGCAGGTCCCGCCCGAGCAGGGGCAGTTGCTCCACCTGCTGACGCGACTGCTGGGCGCGCGCAAGACGCTGGAGGTGGGCGTCTTCACCGGCTACAGCACCCTGTGCACCGCGCTCGCGCTCCCCGCGGACGGCCGGGTCGTCGCGTGCGACCTGAGCGAGGAGTGGATCTCCGTGGCTCGGCGCTACTGGAAGCTCGCGGGCGTGGAGGAGCGCATCGACGTGCGTCTCGGGGATGCCCACCACACCCTGGAGGCGCTGGTGTCCAGCCCCGAGCGGGGGACGTTCGACCTGGCGTTCATCGACGCGGACAAGGAGAGCTACGAGCACTACTACGAATTCGCGCTCCGGCTGCTGCGCCCGGGCGGACTGGTGGTGCTCGACAACACGCTCTGGTCCGGCAAGGTCGCCGACCCCGCCGTCTCGGACCCGGAGACGGACTCGCTGCGTCGCATCAACGCGAAGCTCCTGCACGACGAGCGCGTGGACCTGAGCATGCTTCCCTTCGCGGATGGGCTGACCCTCGCGAGGAAGCGCTGAGCCCACGGCCCGTCCCATGCCCCCGCCTTCCCGCCCTATCGCGAAACGCTCCCCGGAGCCCTCCGTCATCCCCGGCGGGCCTGGCGTCGTGCTCGCGTTGGTCCTGCTGGTCGGCGGCAGTTGGGCGGCCCTGGCGCCCTACCAACCGCCCGCGCCTGTTCCCGCCTCCGCGTCGGCCGAGGACTTCTCCGCGGAGCGGGCGTTCGCCCACGTCCAGCGCATCGCTCGCGAACCCCATCCGGTGGGCTCGGCGGAGCATGCGCGTGTGCGCGAGTACCTGCTCGCCGAGCTGGAGGGGCTGGGCCTTTCACCCGAAGTCCAGCGGGCCCCGAGCGTGGCGGAGTTTCCCACCCCCTTCGGGGTGACCTACCGGTCCGCGGCCGTCGTCCAGAACGTGCTCGCCCGTGTGCCAGGACGCTCCAGCGAGCGGGCCCTCCTGCTGATGGCGCACTACGACTCCGTGCCGGCGGGCCCGGGCGCCAACGACAACACCGCCGCGGTGGCCACCCTCCTGGAGACGGCGCGCGCGCTGACCGCGTCCCCCCAGAAGCCCGGCCACGATGTCTTCTTCCTGTTCACCGACGCGGAGGAGGTCGGGTTGCTCGGCGCGCAGGCCTTCTTCGCCCAGCATCCCCGGCGCCACGCCGTGGCCACGGTGCTCAACTTCGAGGCCCGTGGCAGTCATGGCCCGGTCCTGATGTTCGAGACGGGGCCGGACAGCGGCTGGCTCGTCGACGCGCTCGGTTCGACGGTGCCCACGGCGCTCGCGAGCTCGCTGTTCGACACGGCCTACCGGTACCTGCCGAACATGACCGAGTTCACCCTGTCCAAGGCCGCCGGCATCCCCGGCCTCAACTTCGCGTACATCGACGGCCTCACGGCCTACCACGGAGCGCTGGACCGTCCGGAGAACGTGGACGCGCGCACCTTGCAGCACCAGGGGGAGTACGCGCTGCGCCTCACCCGGCGGCTGACGGACGGCACGCTGTCGCCCCAGGGGACCTCCAGCCTGGTCTTCTTCAACGTCGCGGGGCTGGGACTCATCACGTACCCGGAAGGGTGGAGTCCCTTCTTCGCCCTGGGCGCGACGCTCTTCTGGGCGGCCCTTGTCGCGCGAGGACTCCGGGAGAAGACGCTGTCGGCGAGGCAGCTCGCGCGCGGACTGGGCACCTTCCTCCTCGTCTGCGGGGGTGTCCTCGCCATCGCGCTCGCCATCAGCCTCCTGGCTGGCGCGACCCATCCCGAGTCCCGCCGCGCCGGCGACACCTACGGCAGTGGCCTCTACCTCGGGGGCCTGCTTGCGGTGACGGCCGCCGTGGCCGCGCTGTTCGTCGTGAGGACGGGCCCCCGCGTCGGCGTGCGGGCCCTCACCCTGGCGGCCTGCGGGCCCTGGGCGCTGCTCGCGGTGCTGACCGCGTTCCTCGCGCCCGGACTCGGCTTCCTGTTCACCT
This sequence comes from Myxococcus sp. CA056, assembly GCF_013336715.1. Lineage (NCBI taxonomy): Bacteria > Pseudomonadati > Myxococcota > Myxococcia > Myxococcales > Myxococcaceae > Myxococcus > Myxococcus sp. CA056. The sequence goes on along the minus strand of NZ_JABUMT010000015.1, from coordinate 212,069 downwards.
GGCCCCTGGCGAGCACGGCGCTCGGGCTGGCGCTGCTCCCCTCCGCTCCCGGCGCGGCGAACTGGCGATGGCCGACGGCGTTGACGTTGTGCGCCATCCCGCCGCTGCTCATCGTGGCGCCCCTCCTCGTCCTCACCTTCGTGGGGCTCACGCCGCGGCTCGCCGTCGTGACGGCGCTGCTCGCCGTCCTCCTCTGCGGACTGCTCGTCCCACTCCTCCACGCGCTGACGGCACTCCGGACCTGGCCGCTGCCGGTGACAACCCTCGCCACGGGGCTTGGACTCGTGGTCCTGGCGAGTCTTCCACGGGCGCCCACCCCCGAGCGCCCCCGGGCGAACAACGTCGTCTATGCGTGGGACGCGGACAGCGGGCAAGCCCTCTGGTTCAGCAGCGACGAGCAGTTGGACGACTGGACGCGGCAGTTCTTCCCCCGGGACGCGACGCGAGAAGGGCAGCTCCCCGCCTTCATGCCGCGCTGGGGCCAGGACTTCCGGTTCGCGCCCGCTCCGGTGCTCGACGCGCCAGCGCCCCTCGTGGAGGCGCTCGAGGACACCGTCACGGCGGACCGGAGGACGCTGCGCCTGCGAATCACCTCCCCCCGGGGAGCGCGCAGCGCGTTGGTGTCACTCCATGGCGCGCCCGTGCTCGCCTATGCCGTGGATGGCGCTCCTGGCCCCACCAGTCCCGCCCTCGCGGGCGACGCGGCATGGACCCTGTGGCTCGAAACCCTGCTCCCCGAGGGCAATCTCCTGCAGGCCACCTTCCCGGCGGCCCAACCCCTCACCATTCGCGTCATGGACCGCACCGACGGCCTGCCTTCGCTGTCAGGCTTCACGCCAACGCGAAGACCCCCGTACATGATTCCCGCACCCTCCCTGGACGTGGAGAACTGGGGCAATGCCACCTACGTCAGCCACGCCCTCCATATTTCCGCCCACCCGGTCGGTTCCACGGCACGGCAATCATTGCCGACCGCCGCGCAGCCCCCAGGAAATGATTGACATTAACGCCTGGATTTACAGGAAAGACCCGAGTAGGTTTTCGAGCAATGCCTCTCACCACGCGTTCGAACAGGATGACGTTGGGAGCAGCCTTCCTGACGCTGACGCTGACGCTCTCGCCAGCGCAGGCGTCGGACGACGCCGCGTCCACGCCCGTGGTGGAGCTGGTGCAGGTGCTCTCCCTTCGCCTTCGGCTGAAGCGGCTGGAGCCACAGGAGCGGCGCGACCTGGAGGAGCGACTCGCGCGCGGAGAGACTCCGTCCCGCATCTACGAGGAGGTCCTGGACCGCTGGTTGACGCGGGACTTCTACCGGAAGCTCTCGAGCGCGTTGGCGTTCACGCCTGCGGCGACGAACTTCTTCGTCGGGACGCTGTCACGCTTCCGTGAAGACGGTCAGTGGGTCTACTACCTGCCCCACACCGTGGGCGCCTCGCGTCCGGAGGGGACCGCGCCTTGTGCGCCCGCCGAACGCAAGTCGGCGCCAGCCTGGTGGGGGCGCGGACAACGCATCTCCATCTGTCAGGACAGCTACCGCCCGGAGAACGCCTTCGACGCGGTCGGCTACTGCGGTGGACAACCCGAGCCCACCATCCCCACGCCGCCCAGGCCGGGCTGCGGTTGCGGTCCCCTGCTGTTGGGCTGCCTCCCTCCGGACGAGGAGGCGCCGCGCATGGACCAGCGCTTCGTGGAGGCGATGATGAGCGAGGTGACCGAGACCGGCGCTGAGCTCATGTCGAAGGGGCGCCCCTTCGACGAGTTGATGACGACCTCCTCCACCTGGCAGTCCGGCCTGACGCGCTTCCTGTACCTGCGGCGGGAGATGCTGGCGAAGGTGTCCCAGAAGCCCTTCTCTCCCGCGCGGGAGCAGGAGCTGGTGCGGATGCTGGCCACGGTGGACCTGGAGGCCCCGGGCCAGTTCGTCGAGCGCAAGGGCGAATACCAGGGCAGTGGCCTGTTCCTGAACACGCCCGTCATGGCCGCGTTCGTGGGGACGTCCCGCGCGACGATGCAGTTGATGTTGTCGCAGTTCCTCTGCGTGGACTTCCCGGCGAACACCGTGGACAGCGAGACGCTCCTCACCGTCACCGGCGGGCAGCACGAGGGCGTGCGCTTCGAGGTGTACGAGTCCCCCATGCGCAACCAGGGCGCGTGCAGCGGATGCCACGCGCCCATGGACTCGGGCTCGGGCTTCCTGGTGGGCTTGCGTCCGCCCATCTTCGGCTCCATCCCCACCGGCAGACAGGTGGAGGGGGCGCTGTACGTCCACGGCGCCGAGGACTTCCGGGGCAAGGGCAAGGGCACCGCCGCGCTGGCCCGGCTCCTCACCCAGCAGCCGGAGTTCCCCCGCTGCGCCACCTCCCGCATGTTCACCTTCCTCGTGGGGCGACCGCCCCGGAAGACGGCCGAGGAGCGGCGGCTGCTGGAGGAGCTGACCCGGACCTTCGAGCAGAACGGACGGCGGGTCGATGTCCTCATCCGCGCCATCCTGTGGAGCAAGCCGCAGACGGAACCGATGGTGCTCGCGCAATGACCTCCCTCGGTCTGCTGTTCCTCGTCCTGGCGGCGGCGCCCGCGCGTGACGCCGCCGAGGTGCCTCCCAACGTGGCGGTCCTCCTCCAACGCCACTGCTCCGGCTGCCACGACGAGGACAGCTCGCTCGACCTGCGTCAGGTGCCCGGCCCGAGCGACCTGGAGACGTGGCGGGACATCCACAAGGCCGTCGAGACCGGCCGCATGCCTCCCTCCGCGAAGGACGCGGAGGGGCTGTGGAAGGGCCCTGGGAACTCACCCGTCCCGCTGGGGCCCGGATACCGGCAGGAGCTCGCCAGCTCCATCGCCGCGCTGCTGGAGGCCCAACAGCACCCCGCCCCGCCGCGCACGGCCATGCAATTGTCCCTGGACGACTGGCTGCTCATCGTCCGCGAGGTGGCGCATCCGTACATGAGCGCGGGCGCGCTCGAGGCCCTCGTCGCTCCTCGGCTGGAGCTCGAGCCCTCCGCACGCCATCCGCTCATCGCCATGGACGTCTGCACCCGGGTCATCGACACGGACCTGGGGCGCCCCGCCGGAAAGCGGACCCTGGTGGACGTCGCGGAGGGACCTGCCTCGGAGAAGGCGACGGAGGCCATCACGCAGCGCCTGTTCCGGCTCGTGTACCAGCAGGAGCCCAGCGCCGCGGACACGAAGGATGGACAGGCACGCTTCCGCCGCTTCCAGCGCATCGCGCCGGCGACACGCGACGCGGCGGCGGCGCTGTGCACCAGCTATCTGGCCGGCATCCGGGTGCTGCGGCTGGAACTCGCCCCCGCCCCCACGACAGCGAGATGACGACCATGGCCCGTTCCTCACGACGCGAAGTCCTCCAGGCCCTGGCTGGCGTCAGCGGGCTGGCCCTGCTCCCGGCCTGTGGCCTCCACCGCGCGGGCGCGCCCGACGTGAAGTCGACCTCCACGCCACCCGTCGCCCTCCCGCCGCCGTCCACCGCGCGGCCCCACTACTTCGTCCGCATCACCCTCGACGGTGGCTTCGACAGCGTGATGACCGTGGACGCGAAGGACCCCGCCACGGCCGGAGAGGTCGACACCGGATACCGGGCGGCCGAGCGCCTCCAGGGCACGCGCCGCCTGTTCGGGCCGCTCATCGGCGGGCTGCTGCGCCACGACGACGCGCTGTGCCTGGTCCACGGCGTCCGCTACGACACCGTCGCGCACGAGACGGGCGAGGCCATCCTGCGCGCGGGCCACCAGCGACATGGCGCCAGCACCCCGCCCTTCGGCGACGTGCTCGGAGGCCTGTTGCCGGGCAGCGCCCCCATCCCGCACCTCCACATCCAGACCGGCTTCCCGCGGCCACCGCGCCCCCTGGACGCGCTGCCGCTGCCCGGCAATCCGGAGGGCCGCGCCATCCCTTTCGCGGGAGGACTGAGCATCGACCCCGCGACGGTGGAGCTGCTCACGGGCGAGCCTCGACAGGGCCTGTTCGACACGCCCCCCTGGTTCGAGGAGATGCAGGCCCTGCGGCACGAGGAGGCCCGCCAGTGGCTCGGCGGGAGACCGGAGGAGCTCGCCGCGCACGAGCAGACGCTCCAACAGGGCCAGCACCTCCAGCGCCTGCTATCCACCGCGGACCGCCACACGGCGCTTCGTGGAAGTCCGCTGGGGCCCGGCCTCCAGCTCGCCTTCCATGCCGTGCGTGGCAATCACGCCCGCTTCGTCACCGTGCGCTCGCCCCGCGTCTGGTTGGACACGCACACCGACAACGTGGCGCTCCAGTCAGCGCGCACGCGCCCCATCTTCGACGACATCGCCGGCTTCCTGGACCTGCTCCAGCGCGAGCGCAACGCGTTCGGCACGCTCCTGGAACAGACCACCATCGTGATCGCCTCCGAGCTGGGCCGCTTCCCCAAGCTGAACATGGTGCGGGGCAAGGACCACTGGCCCGAGAACAGCTGGATTCTCCTGGGGCGTGGCATCCGCGCGGGCGCGACGGTCGGACAGACGGACGCGAGGTTCCGCGGCGTCTCCATCGACTATCGCAGCGGCAGCACCACCGAGGGGCAACGGCGCCCGCTCGAAATCGACGCGCTCTTCGCCACCCTGCTGCACCTGGCCGGAGGAGATCCGCTCCGCCACGACTACGGGCGGGACATGCTGCTGCACGGCATCCTCGCCTGACGAAGACGACGAACCCCGACAGCTCGCGCGCCCTCCCCGGTGGGTCTCGTCTTGCCTGACGTTCGCTGAACAGAGCCCGAAGTCCACCCGCTGCCCCAACCTATCCGGAGACGTTCATGCAAGGAGCCAAGCAGCCCATCGCGAAACACCTGAAGACCCTGACCGGCCGTGTCGCCGTGGTGACCGGCGCCAGCCGCGGCGCGGGTCGCGCCATCGCCCTGGTGCTCGCCGAAGCCGGCGCCACTGTCTACGTCACCGGTCGAAGCGCCTCTGCCGGACAGACCACCGAGGGGCTCCCCGGCACGGTGGAGAACGCCGCCGAGGAGGTGACGCAGCGAGGGGGGAAGGGAATCGCCGCTCGGGTGGACCACACGAACGAGCAGGACGTGGCCGCGTTCTTCGAGCGCGTCAAGCGCGAGTCCGGGCGGCTGGACCTGCTCGTCAACAACGTCTGGGGAGGTTACGAGCAGTATGACGGCCCCGACTTCGACCTGCCGTTCTGGGAGCAGCCCACGGAGAAGCGCTGGCAGGGCATGTATGTCGCCGGCCTGCGCGCGCACTTCCTGTCGAGCCGGTTCGCCGCGCCGCTGCTCATCGGGCGCAAGGCCGACGCGCCTCCGGGCCTCATCGTCAACACGGTGGGCTGGGCCTACGGCGAGTACCTGCGCAACCTGTACTACGACGTCGCCAAGTCCGCGATCATCCGCATGAGCTTTGGCATGGGGCTGGAGTTGAAGAAGCATCACGTCGCGGCGGTGGCCCTGGCACCGGGCTTCATGCGCACCGAGCGAGTGATGGCCGAGCACGCCAAGGGTCCCTTCGACCTGAGCGGCACCGAGTCACCCGAGTACGGAGGCAGGGCCGTGGCCGCGCTGGCCGGGGATCCGCGCATCATGGAGCGCAGCGGGAAGCTGTTCACCTCCGGCGACCTGGCGCGCGAGTACGGCTTCACGGACGTGGATGGCAAGCAGCCCGAGGGCTTCCGCATCCCGCCCTACGGGGAGGACGAGGCCCCCCAGAGCACGGGGACCTGAGCACTTGCTCCGTGGGCCCGCCCCGCCATGACGGGACGGGCCCGCCTCCGAGCCTCAGGACTCCAACGCGAAGTCGAACCCCAGCAAGGTGCTGCCCGCCTGCGCGAACCATCCATCCGTGGCGGAGGCGTGCTGGGTGAGCACATGGATGTCGCGGAAGCGCCGCTGGAGGGTGGAGCCGTCCCGGACGGGGCTGGTGCCGCTGGCGCGATAGCAGGCGCTCACCACCTCGGCGGCGGTGTCCACGAGCCACGCGGTGGTGCTTAGAATCTCCGGTGCGAAGCCGGAGGCGGAGTCCGGCGCCTCGACGCAGGTGGTCCAGAAGCGCCCCGAGAGTTCCTGGAGCAGGGCGCGCGCCGCGCGCAGGTCGGATTGGGCGCGCCCCAGCCGGTGCTGGAACTGGGGTGACTCGCGCAGGGTGTGGCGCGCATACAGGCGCTTCTTCCCCGCCTTCGCCAGGGCGACCACGTCGTCGAGCGCCGCCTGCGCGATTCCGACCGCCACCGCGCCGATGTGCAGGCTGATCTGGAGCGGAGGGGCCACGAAGTGGGGGCTGGGGTGGCAGGGGCGGGCCGCGGCGACGTCAAAGGCATACGCCTCCGGCACGAAGACATCCTCGACGGAGATGTCGTGACTGCCACTGCCACGCATCCCGAGGACCTGCCAGTTGTCGAGGATGCGCGCGGAGGAGGCGGGCACCAGCACGGTGCGCAGCGCGGGTTTGCCATCCGTGCCCATCACAGGCTTTCCCGATTCGTCCTTCAGGGCGCAGCTTCCGTAGAACCAATCACTGTGATGGCATCCCGTGGCGAAGTTCCACCGCCCCGTGACGCGATAGCCTCCCACCACCGTCCGCGCCTCTCCCTGCGCCGCCATGGCGCCCGCCGCGACGATGTCCGGGCTCGCCGCGTGGATGGCATCGAACTCCGAGCGTGGCAACACCGCGAACAGATGGGGGCTGCCCACGCCAATCATCGTGGTCCATCCGAGGGAGCCGTCGATTCGACCCAGCTCCTCCAGCACTTCCAGCCCCTCCAGGAGCGGCAGGTCGAGTCCGCCATGACTGCGCGGCACGAACATCCGGAACACCCCCGCTGACTTGAGCAGGCCAATCACATCGGCGGGAATCCTCCTCGCCAACTCGATTTCCGCGCCCCGCGCGGAGAGGGATGGTGCGAGTTCGCGTACCGCCTGGAGGACCGCGGACCGACTGTTCGTCTTCACGTGCGACTCCCGGGAACGAGGGACACGAGGCCTTCCACGCAGCGCACGTCAGGGACATCTCCACACCTGGCGCGTGCCTCTGACGCAACTCCTATCATAGACGTGACTAACTAGTAATTCGAACCAGACAGACAACAACAGCAAAACATTGCCATGTGGGCATAGCCCCATTCCAGATGGACAGGTCCCAACGCACTCCATTCCCGGTGCAGGATGGGGCATGCATGTCACCGAGGACGCACTCCGAAGGTTCGTCGTCTCCCTGAGGAAGGGCGCAGCCGGGACGGAGTCCTCTCCCACCGTACGGGACTTCGCCGAGCGCGCCCACAAGCTCGACCCGCGCAGCCTGGTTCGTGAAGGCACGGCGCTCCTGAAGCAGGAAGAGGACGCCGCCATCGCACGCGTGGTGCTGCGCGCACTCCGAGGCCTGCGGGGAGACATCGAAGAGCATGGCGACCACAGCGAATTCGCCGACGAGGCCTCCTTCGTGAGGCACGCTGTCTCCACCTGGGAGAAGCGGGTGGATGACGACGGGGAAGACGTGCTGCTCGCCGACAACCTCGAGTCGTACCTGGTGGCGGTGGTGCCGTCGTCCAACATCACCCCCGCGGGGGAGAAGGACTGGAAGGTGCTCGTCAAGAGCCGCCGCCTCGCCACGGCGCTCACGGCCCTCGTGAAGAAGCCCGTCACGCCGTGGTTCGCCGAGCTGGCGGCGGCGTACATCGGGCGCGAGGTGACGCACATCGCGAAGAGCTCGCGCGCCGAGTCCTGGCAGTCAAAGCTCGACGACGTGCCGGTGCTGCTCGGTCTGCTGCCCGAACTGGGCAACCCACCCATCTTCACCCCTCGCGTGCTGCGCGCCGCCAACCTCGTGGTGCTCTGTCACAAGCACGCACCGACGCGTGAGGCACTGGCCGCGATGGGCACACTCGGGGCTTCCGCCGCGGACACGGAGGGCGTCGCGCGCATCAAGCGACGGGCCGCGGTGATGGAGGCTGCCCGCGCCGCGAATGCGCGACGGACAACGAAGGCGGCGCCACCGGACAGGAAGACGACGCCACCGGCCAGGAAGACGGCGTCACGGGCCAAGAAGGCGGCGCCACCAGTCAATCAGGCGGCGTCACCGGCCAGGAAGACGGCGTCACGGGCCAAGAAGGCGGCGCCACCAGTCAATCAGGTGGCACGACGGAAGACGACTCGCTCCTCGACGCGTCCGGCGCCCCGATAAGAGTGGGCCAGCTTGCGAGGCGGGTGGCCACCGCGTGAGGAATCAGGGCGATTCGCGGCCAGCCGCTGTCGACGCCTATGGAGGACCCGTACGCCTCTCCACGGGAGCGGCGCACCGCCCTGCCGAACGGCGAGGAAGGGGTCACCCGCCTGCGATCAACCCAGCCGCTGTCAAACCTCATCAATTCTCAGCAGCGAGACTCGGTACCCCATCCGCTCCAGGCGGTCATGTGCGTAGCTCAGATTGAGCTGACTGAAGAACGGGAGGGAATGCGGCCACTTGGGGTTGCTCTTTGTGATGACCGCGAACACAACTTCAAACTCCGCCGGATTCGGGCGCTCCTGCGGGATCAGACTCTTCAACGTCGGATGGATCTTCAGTACATGATTCCGGGCGTGGTTCCTGAATTCTTGATCCATCCAGAACGCATCCGCCGAGACAACGCCTTGAGAAAAAAGATGGCTGAGTGTCGAGGACCGTGTCTTCCGCTTCACGTGCACGAACTGCCGATCCTTCGTGAGCAGGTCGCAGACCTCGATCGACGTCTTGCCCTCCGCGACATATGAGTTCTTCTTGTCCATCAAGATGAACCCTCGCGACTTGGCGACGTTGAAGTTGTAGTCGTCCTCCCGGTCCGTGCTCTTCGCGGCAGGAAGAACGAGCGTCGACTTCTTGATGGTTCCGACCCGGTCTCTCACCTCATCAGCGAAACGCTTGGCGACTCGGAACCAATCGCCCCCGGAGAGCACGAAGACCTCTCCCTTTTCCTCCGCCTCGAACACAATCGAGTCATACACACTCCACTTGGACACGGGCGCATTCGCCGCGCCAAAGTGAACCTGAACATGGTCTCGCTTGAGGTCGGCGACCGACACCGTTTCATCCTTCGTCTTGAGATAGTCCTCCATCAACAGGTCATGGCGCGGCGTCGGGTCCGCTTCCGTCGAGAACGAAAGCCCCGATGATTCACTCCAGTCGATGACCTCGGGCGTGGCCAGATGGAGGGCGTCGGCTGAGCCTGCCTGAATCTTTTCGATCAACCTGCGATTCAACTCCCCCATCACTGCCTGGTCTCGAACCGACCGGAGATGATCGAACCAGGGGAAGTGCTTCTTGTACTCCTGGCTCTGATAGGCGGCGAAGAGCTCCTCGCTCTTCTCCCCAAGCTGTTCGACCTCCACTTTGGCGCTCAGCGAAAGCGAGTCAGAACCGACTATCAACTTCGCGAACTCCTCACTCTTGGGCTTCCCCGCGATGACCCGGAGGATGTCCTGATTCAGATTGAGAGCGAATGCATCCATCGGTGAGTTTCGACTCAGTTGCTTTCGCGTCTGCGTCGTCAGGTCCTCGACCTTGCGAGCATCCACGCTCCGCAACTGGGTAGGATCGACCGAGTTCAAGACCACCTTGAGGCCGAAGTCCCGCTCGAAGCAGTCGGCTCGAAGGAGGTTGCGGCCATGTCCTTGCGTGAAGGCGACGATCCTTTTCTTCAGCCGGACAAAGAATACCCCGCACACGTTCTGGTTCTTGAGCGTCGGCAGCTTCTTCGCCACGATCGTCTCCAGGAACTCCATCCACGGAGGTGAGCGCGCCTTCTTCGCCTGGAGGTAGAAGTCAGCCGAATAGGAAAGCCGCGCTGACAACTCCACCTTCTCCACCGCGCTGACGTCCTTGAGACAGTCCTCGGGCTTCTTGAATTCGTCCTTGATCAGCAGCGCGGTCAGATGCCTGACACGTGCCCGACTCTTCTGCATAGCCATACGTCCCCCTATCTGGCGCGCCGCACCTCGACGCGCCAGTTGCACTCGTCATGAACCGAGAAGCACCACGCGGCGAACGCCACGCTCCGTCAACACGACCTCACCCGGCGGGAGTGGACTCCTGAGCCAACTCCCGCAGGTCGAACTCCTTCATCCCTCTCAGGGTGCGATAGCGCTCCGGAAACGCGGTCAGGATGAGCACCTGCAGCGACTCCCCCGCCTTCTCAATCAACTCCAGCGCGCGCCGATGGCGGACCGCGTCCGTGTTGACCAGGGCATCATCCAGGACCACGAGCTGCGGCTCCGGCTTCGTCCCTTGCTTCGACAGCATCTCCCCGAGAGCCAGGCGCAGCGCGAACAGGGTCTGCTCCTGCATTCCCCATGAGAAGCTCGCCAGCGACCTCGCCCCGTCGGGAGTCTCCATCGCCGCGTCGATGAACTCCGGCCCCAGCGAGAGCACCTCGTTCCGCCCATCTCCACGGATGTGCTCCAAGCGCGCATGAACCGCGTCCTGGATAGGTGCCACGAACGTCCGGTTCACCTGCTCCTGCCAGTGGCCCACCAACTTTCGGAGAATCTCTGCCGCCTCGGCCCGGGTCTTGAGTTGCAGGTGCTCCTCCGTCGCAAGCACCAGCCGCTCCTCCGCCTCCCCCCATCGCGAGTACACCCCTGCCTCCGCCGCCCGCCCCAGCAACGTCTCCGCGCGGATGATTCGCTCCTGGGCCTTCTTTTCCGCGCCTACGACTCGCTCCCTCGCCTCGTCGAGCTGGCGGCGCTGCGTGGCCGCCCGCTCCTCCGGACGGGGAAGCCGCGCCCTCAACCCCGTCACCATGTTCTTCAGGCGCTCCAGCTCCCCATGAGCCCGTTCGACCTCCGCCCCCAGTTGCTCCAGCGACATGCCCAGCGCATGGAGTTGGGCCTTCATTGTCAGCTCCAGCTCTCGCGCTGTCTGCATCGCGGAGTCCCGCTCCTGGGCCAGACCCCGTACCTGCCTCTCCACCTGGCGATACACCGCCTCCGCGTCGTCCTTCGCCTTCTCCCGCTCCTTCACCTCCTGCTTGCGGAGCCTCAGCTCCTCGGAGAGCACGACGAGTTCATGGGTCGGGTACGTGGCCAGGGCAGCCACCGCGAGATTGAGCTGCCCCGCCAGGGTCCCCACCTTCCCCGCCTGTTCGCGACGCTTCTCCCGGAGAGCCTCCACGCTCTCAAAGCCCGCGGCCTCCAGAAACGTCTCCAGCGCGCCTTCGTGCTTCGCCTGCTCCTGGAGTACCACTTGCTGTGATTCCCACTCCCCACGCAACCGCTGCGGACTCTCCACACCATGCTCGTGGAGCCGGCGTGTCAGCTCCTTGCGGAACTTCTCCACGTCCGCCTGGAGGTTCCCGATCTCCTCGGCCCCGGTGCGAACACGCACCTCCCCGACGCCCTTGATGCGCAGGCTTCCCGCGCTCACGCCCGCGAACAGCTTCTGCTCGGCCTTCGCCAGTTCGTGCCGCTGGACCTGTCCCTCCGCCTCCCACTCGATGCTCCGAGACCCTTCCGCCTTGAAGACGACCTCGATTCCCCGCGCCTCCAGTTTGTCCTGCGCCTGCCGCAGCTTGCGCTCGACGTCCTCCGCGCGCTTGACGTCGGATTCGGACAGCGTCTTCAACGCCGCTGTTCTTCGCCGCAATCCCTCCACGGCGGTCTCCAGCCGCTCCCCCTGCTTGAGCTGTCCATCCAGCCGCTGCTGCTCCACCAGCGCCTGCCGGGCCTTCTCCAGCAGACGTCCGCGCTCCTGCCGCTGCTCCGCCTTCTCCTGCTCTCCGAGCTGCGCCTGGAACAGCTCCCGGGCCTGTCGGAACGACGCTTCCTGGCCAATCAACCCCTCTCGCGCCTTCTGGAGGACCGGCTCCTTCTCCGCCACGACAGCCTGATGCCGAGCCACGTTCTGGCGAAGCGCGAGCAGCTCTCGCTGCTTCCCATCCAGGTGCTCCCATTCCTGGTGCTGGCGCTCCACATCCTTGTCCCGGAGAGCGATCTGCTGCTCCAACTGCGTCTCCGCCTCCACACGCGCCTGAAGCGCGGAGAACCGCGCCTCGAGGGCCCCCCGCTCCCCAGCGAGGTCGCCCAGCGCGCTCCTCGCCTCCTCCATGTCCCGGGCGTGCTCCGCGCTCGCCTCCTGCTGGGCGCGAATTCCCCGCAGCTCTTCCTCGAGAGACGCCACGAGCGCCGCCTTCAACTCCAGCTCGCTGCCGGTCACCACCTTGCCTTTCTTCAGCGTGAAAAACTGGCGATAGGCGTCCTCCACCCGCTTCAACACCCCTTGCTCCTGCTCGCTCAGCACCGCGACGCCCACCGCCTCCATGAGCCGAGCCTTCAGGGGCGTGTCCAGACCGGGCAGCACATGACGCTCGGCGGATTGACCCAGCCAGAGCAGGCGGGCCAGTCCCCACTGGCCCGGCTTCGTCGCACCGGCCTGCGCTCCTCCGGAGAAGAGGAACCCTCGCGCCATTTCGTCTGCCCGCTGCGAGTCGGCGAGCCGCTCGAACCGCGTCCCCGTCCATTCGTCCAGCAGGCTCGTGGCGTCATCCAGGAACGCCTTCTCCAACCGATAGCGCTTGCCACCGGAGTCCAGCTCCAGTGTCACCCGCGGCGACAGCGTCGTCCCCCAGGGCCGCAGGTTCTGTATCTCCCGGTCCCTCGTCGAGTTCCGGTCGAACAGTGCCCGCGCGAGGGCCAGGACGAGACTCGACTTCCCTGTCTCGTTCGGCGCATGGACGACATGGATGCCCACCCCCAGCCCGGACAGCTCCACGGGATTGCGGAAGCAACGGAAATGCTGAACTCGAAGCCTGCGCAGAATCATCGCCACGCCTCCATCACCAGCTCCGACAAGAGACACCTGGCCGCGATCCGCCCCGCTTCCGAGGCGTCGACCAGCCCGGGAGACAAGGGTCGCGACAACTCCTCCAGGAGCGAAGCCACCAGGGAGCTGGAGGCGACCACCTCGGCGAGCCGTCCCTCCACCTCCGCCTTCGGAATGTCGCGACGCTCGACGGAAACATGCAGGAACGCCCGCCCCAGCAATCCTTCCTTGAGACGGTCCACGACCGGTGTGGCGGCATCCGAGGAGGCGCCCGTGGTGCGAATCCGCAGCAGGGTCCTGGCCGGCTGGGCCGCGTCCTTCATGAGCCCCAGGACACGCGCCGCCTCCCGCTCCGGGTCCTGGCCCAGATCCAACTCCAGGGTGCGCCACACCAGCGAGCCGGTGGGAACGGGGGTCAGCCGAGGCACGTGGCCCCGCGAGGCAATCTCCACGAGCAGCGCCTGCCCCGAGCCATCCTCACCGAACTTCGTCGTCTCATGCGCCCCCGCATAGGCGGTGCGCTCCTCGTGGACGTATTGCCCGTGCCAGTGACCCAGCGCGAGATAGTCGAGCCCCACTCGCGCCACCGCATCCAGGGCAATCGGGAAGTCGTCCAGGGCGTGCTTCCCCTCGATACGAAGGGAGCCATGGGCCACGCCAACGCGGATGGCGTCCACGTCCGCGCGGGCCCGCCACTCGCCCGTTGGATCCTTCATTCCCTTCTTCTGTCGAAGCGGGGCGGCGAGCAGCACCGCCGCCGTCCCTGGAATGGGAACCGGCGCATCTCCATCCAGCATGCGGACATGCGCGGGCCGCTGCTTCCAGGAAGCGCGATGGTAGACGGCGTCAGGCGTCAGCGCGTCATGGTTGCCCGGCAGGACGAACACCGGCGCGCGCGCTCCCTCCAGCACCGCCACCACCTGATGCACGAGCCGGTCCTCGACCAGGTTGTCCTCGAAGATGTCACCCGCGAGCACGACGGCATCCACCTGATGGCTGTTCGCCGCCTGAATGACATTGCGTGCCGCCTCCAACCTCGCCTCGCGCACCGCTGACGCCACCTGGGCGACGTGTCTCGCCCGAAGCCCCATCTGCCAATCCGCGGAATGAAGAATCCTGACCATGACTCACCGATGTGCCGCGAAGTCCAGACGCGGCGGAAGGAGTGTCGCCCCGAACTCGAGCGCGCTCTCTCCACACACCGTACCGACGCACGGGATGGCCAGGACATACCTCCCGAGGAGTAGGCGCCCCGTCCCCGCGACCCACCGGATGAGTGAGGACGCACCCACCCGGGTAGTCAATATCAGACGCATCAATCCATCCTGAGGGTGTTTCATTGTCCGGTCGGCTCCGCTAGGATCGACACCCGCAAAGGCTCACCGCCAGAGTGCCTCGACTCCGACCTGTCCGGCGGAGCTCGGTCCCTTCGCGCGTCCCGAGCCTGGGAGGTAGGGCCTCGGGCAGCGAGGGCACCTACCACTGGAGTGGTAGGGACAGCGTTCTCTCTCTTGTCTATTGAGAGGGCAGACGGTCTGGGCAATCGCGGGGCGCGCTCCCGCATGCAGGGGGATGGACATGGTTTTCGACTCTCGTGAATTCCTGCTGAGGGACAAGGTCATCGCGGCGCTCAACAGCTCCCTGAACCTCTCCGAGGTCATGGAGAGGGTCCGCGGCCTCTTCCTGGAACTGATTCCCGCGGAGTACATGGGGCTGTGCATCGTCGCCCCTGGCCAGCCCATCCCCTACCGGTGGCTGGTTCCCGGCCCTCGCGTTCCGCTCCTGGAGCAGTCCGAATACGACAAGGTGGCCGACGACGACTTCGTGCGCAGGGCGCTGTTGCGCCAGCTCGACACCGTCCTCCGGGACTCGGAGATGGTGTCGCGCAGGGAGCTGGAAGCAAGCCAGCTCTACCAGCGCAGCCAAGAGCTGGAACTGCGACTGGAACACGTCATGGCCGTTCTCATGAACGTGCGCCCGGGCGTCTTCGGCGGCTTCACGCTCTACCGCGACCGCCGACACCCGTTCTCCGAGCGCGCCGTCGCCCTGCTCACCAGCCTCACGCCGCACCTGGCCAACACGGTGCGCAACTGCGGCGAGATGTGGGTGGCCTCCACGGGCGTGCGCCTCCTGGAGCAAATCCACGAGAATGACCGCTCCGCGTTCATCGTGGTGGACCCGCCCGCCCTCGAACGACTGCGCTCACCCCGGGCCACCACGCTGCTCGAGCAGTGGTTCACCCGCTCCGACCTCCACGGTTCCGGCCTGCCCGAGGTCCTCGTGGACCGGCTGGTCGCCCTGACTCGCATGTCCCCGGACGAGCGGCTTCAGGCGAACGTCTGGGTGAGGTCACTCGATGACTCGCACCGGGTGGTGAAGTTCATCGAGCTCCCCGAGCCCCAGGGCCCCAGCCCCTGGGCGCTCATCCTTCACGAGATTCCCCACTCGATTCCGCTCCCCGAGCAGATGAAGCGGCGGCTCACCAGTCGCCAGGTCACCATCGCCCAGGCGCTGCTCAGGAACTGGTCCAACGAGCAGATTGCCCGTGAATACGGCCTCTCCATCGACACGGTGAAGACACACATCCGGGACATCTTCAGCACGGACCGGCTGAACTGCGACAGCCGCGCCGACTTCCTCTACCAGGCCGCCCGCCTGATGAAGCCCATCTGACCCACCACGGGCGGACCCGGCCCTTCCTCCGGACCCGCCCGTGGCGCCCCGTGTCCCTGGCGGCTCAGAACTCCGGCAGGGACAGCAGATTGTCGAAACGACTGCCGTTCGGCACCGACCGCAGATAGGGCGGTCGCGCATTGACGACCTCTACCCGCGCCTCCACGGGCAGGGCCTGAACCCTCGCGTCCCCACCGTCATCAATCCATTCCACCATCTGCTGCCGCGTACTCGTCCCCGTCATGAGGCCCTCACGCCAGCGAACCAGCGCGATGTGCTCGAGTCGTCTGCCGCCCTCGAGGTGGATGTGAGTGATGTAACGCATGAAGCGCCCCCTGGTGTGGATGCCTTGTGTCGACTGGGAGAATGGCGCTGGCCAGGAGGGTCGTCTCTACCTCGCCAGGGGTATGGGAGTTCACCGCTCGCGGAAGAAACCTGGATACACGACGCGCGTCGTGCGAGCAGACAACAGCACGGCGGACTGTTCCTCCACATCCGTCAGCGTCCGGAGCACGGACGTCAGCTCCGCCACATGGTCTTCATCCAGACCTCCGTGGCCGCGCAGGAACGTCACCGCCTTGCCGATGTTCGCAATGGCATCCGCCTGAATCAGGTGCTCCGCGGCCCCGGTCGCGCGCGTCACGGAGAGGTATTCCAGGACATACGCCGTGCCCAGGAACGCGGTGGGAATGCCCGCCCGGGAGGTGAAGAAGTTCCAGCTGGTATAGGCCTCCACCGCCGGAGACGGGCCCGTGGACAGGACCCGCTCCTCCGAGCACCCCAGGTTCTTCAGGTCCGTCAGCAACCAGCGCTCGTGGCCGCGCTCCTCCTCGGCCTTCTGGAGCAGCAGGTCCGCCAGCCTCGGGTGCCGCCCCAGGTGCTTCAGGCGCGTCCCCGCGCCCTTCAGCAGCGGCAGGCTCCAGCGGACGTAGTGATACGTCTGCACCAGGTAGTGGACATAGCCCTCCCGGTCGAGCGTGCCGGCGAACAGGCGGCTTGCGTCAGGATGCGCATCCAGCGCCGCCACGAGCGCGCGGCCCTCCTGCTCCAGCAGGTCCACCCAATCCATCGACTTCGGGCTCTCCATCGTCGTCTGCACGGACGTCTCCTGTCCGGGGCGTGGGCTCCCGGCTGTTGCGCGTTGAAGGTGAAGGAAGAAAAGCGGGTCGCCCTGGGGCTAGCCGGCGCGACGCACGATGCCGTCGAGCGCGCGGAACCGCTCCAGGGTGCTGGCGGGAATCTCGTCGAGCGCGGCGAGGAGCGGCAGGGTGAAGCGGCGGAAGCTCGCGTCGTAGAGTGGCTCCGCGATGAACCGCGCGCCCATCTTCCTGGCGAACAACGAGGGCGCCCTCGGCATCCGCAGCCCGCCCAGGTTTCCCTGTCCCGCGCGCTCACGCTCCATGGGCGTATAGAAGGGGCTGCTGGGGAGGACCGGAGACTCCGAGGGCTCGGAGACCCTCACCCGCCAGCGAGGGCTCACCCAGCCCCGGTGCGCCGCCACCCGGGCGATGAGACTCGCGTCCTCCCTCGAATCCGTGTCCAGGTTCGCCGCGGCGATCCAGTGCGTCACGCCGCGTCCGCGGCTCTCCGCGTAGATGCCCGCCTGCAGGTGCGCCACCGCCTCGGAGTGCCTCCAACGCTCGAGCACACAGAAGCGCGCGGTCTCCGCGAACACCATCCCAGGTCCGCCCAGACCCGACAGGTCCAGCTTCTGCTCCAGTTCGATACCCAGCCGGCCCCCCGTGGCGAGCGCCACCTCCGGGCTCGTCATCAACATCCGCAACGTCGCCACCGGCTCGCGGTCCGCGTAGACCACCAGATGCACCGTGGTCTCCAGCGTGTCGAAACAGCTCACCTCCCGCCTCGACGGCGGCGCCTTTCCGGAAATCAACCTCAGTTCCCCCCCAAAGACAGCCCAGCGGACACGAAGCGCGTCATCGAGCTCTCGCTGGGTGGTGGCTACTCGGCAGTGCATGGACGTCATGGGCTCCCTCTCGAACTCGGGTCGGTCGCGGCGACTCACCGTCTCCTGTCCATTCATTCGTTGCCGGGATCCAAAGTGCGCGGGGCGTTCATTTTCTCCTCTCGCGCGCGGCGGCATACCACCTGGGAGGTACAGACTGACGGACTGATCTCCAGCAACCTTTCATGGAGATGCACAAACCCGCCTCCGTCGAACTCGCCAGGGTGGGAACGAACATACATGTCGCAGTCAACCCGAGAGCGGGCAGGAGTTTCCCGGTGAGGAGTGGGGATGAGTTTTCCATCACAAGCGGAGGAACAGGCACTTCATGAGCGCGTCCTTCAAAAGAATGAGTCACTGGCCTCCCAGGACGTCTTCAGGGTCTTCATGGCCCCCATCACCCGAGTGCTTTGCCGCAACCGGAGAAAAACCAAAGAGGAGGCGCACGACGCGGTCTGCGACGTCCTCATGGAGTATTTGGAGAATCCCGAACGGTACCTGGCCCACAAGAGCAAGCTGTCCTCGTATTTGACCCGGAACGCCGAAATGCAGGTCCGGGACATGTACCGCTCCCAGGAGGCCCGCCAGCGCCGAGAAAGGGAATTCGGGGAGGCAATCGAACTTCGCGCGACGGCTCCGAATAGAAGCCTGGAGATCATCGTGGAGGCACGACACCTCGTGGGACAACTCGAACAGGCCATTCAGGAGCAGGACCGGGCCGCCCTCGGGCTCATCCTCCAAGGTGAGCGCTCCACCGACGCCCTGGCCAAGGCCATGAACCTGCCGCAGCTGTCGGAGAAAGAGCTCCGCCGCGAGGTGAAACGGAACCGGGACCGCCTCATGAAGACCCTGGGACGGATCGGGAAGGAGGAGTGAGATGTCGAACCCTGATTGGCTCGAACGGGCCGCCCTGCGTGCCCAGCGCGCGTCCTGGACGCTTGCCTATACACTCGAGAGGTATCGCCAACTGGAGGATCGGACCGAGGCTGAACTCGCGCGGGATCTGGGCTGCACGCGGGAAGTGCTCTACTGGCTGTGTCTGTGCCGCAAACCCGAGGGCCCGGACTTCGATACCCAGGTCACCGCCATCACCGAACGTCATGAAGTGGATCTCCGGGCGCTCGTCGACGTGATTCGACACGTCGAAATCGTGGATGCCCTGTCCGAGCGGGTCGCGGACTCCAACGGAGAGGAACGTCCCATCCAGATGGCCGCGAGAGACCGCGTCCCGGGCGAGAAGACGAGTCCATGACGCCGCTCTGGCTCGAGGAGGCCGTGGAGGAGTGTGGCTTCACGGCCCCCTTGCGCTTCCCACGAAACCTGTCGACGGAGATTCCCTCGCGGCTCTCCGTCAAGGTGGTGGCCCTGCCCCACCTGACGCCGCAAGCCGTGCGGGACTGGCTCTTGCGCCGGGGTATCCGTCAGCCCGTCGAGGGTGACGCCAGTGATTTCCATGGCTGCATGGTGGCGAAAGCCGGACACGGATTCCTGTTCGTGGACAGGTCCGAGGAGAACGCCGAGCAACGCTTCACCGTCGCGCACGAGCTGTCGCACTTCATCCTGGACCAATGGCTTCCACGTCAGCGGGCCCTGCGGGTGTTTGGCGAGCAGATACTGCCGGTGCTCGACGGTCTGCGTAAGCCCACGCCGGACGAGGCCATGACGGCCCTCTTCGAGAAGCTCTCGCTGGGGCCTCCGGTGGACCTCATGGCTCGCGATGCCTCCGGACACTACGCCCGTCGAGCGGTGATGGACTCCGAGTGGCGCGCGGACCTGCTGGGCCTGGAGCTGCTGGCTCCGGCGAAGCTCGTGGTGCCACTGGTGATGGACCTCCCCGCCGAGGAGGCCACGGGCCTGCTGTTCTTCCGGTACGGGCTCCCCCGGGAGAAGGCGGACACCTACGTCCAGGAGTTGCACCGCCGCATGCGCACTCCGCGATTTTCAATCGAGCAGTTCCTGGGAGTGGAGGGAGGGTAGACATGTCGAGCAGGATTCCGCCGGAAGAGATGGGTGAGTTGTTTGGGGATGACGACTATCGGGAGGCATTCGGGGAGGACATGGCCTCCACGCTGGACCTCGACCGATGGTCCACGGGGCTCGACCTGGACAAGGTCATGGAGCGCTTCCGGAGCGAGATTGCCGGCGCCCTGCACAAGGAAGGGCGGCTGCGCACCCTCGTCCGCAACGAGATTCTCCCCCGACTGTCTACCCGCAGCGGCATGCTTCCCGAGGCGGGAGTCTACAAAGTCACGCCAGAAGAGCTGACACTCATCCACGAGCGGCTGCTCTTCCAAGGCAAGGTTGACGCCGTGGCCGGCAGCCATGCGAGCCATGACAGCCTGCCCATCGGCATCTCCCAGATTGGGGTCGGCATCGTCGGCTACCAGGGGAACTCCGGCGCCTTTTCAAAGCGGCTGTTCCGCAAGGAGATGGCCGCGCGGAACGCGAATCCCGCCCAGGAGGCGATGGATTACATCAACATGCGCCAGAACCGCTTCCAGGGGCACAAAGACACCCTGTCCCGGATGGCGCGGCGGGGCATCCGGACCTATGCGGAGCGGGCCGCGCTCTTGAGCAAGTCCTCGGCGGAGTGGCGGATGGGCATCGGGAATCCCTGCGCGCACGAGCTGCTCTCCGGCTCTGGGTACATGACCCTGCTGGAGCGCTCGCTGTCCGTGCTCCAGCGGGTCATCCATGAACACAAGAAGTTCGTCTTCGTCTCCGGCTCACTCCAGGACCGGGGCTTCCTGACGATGGGCTTCGCGCTCGACGCGGGCGAGTACGCGCTCCTCGAGACGCTCCAGAGCGATGGCGAGCACATCGTCAGGGGCTGGGAGTACGGAGGACGCAGCAAGCGCATGGCCTGGGACTTCGTGCGCGACTCGAGTTCGTGCGTCGTGAAGGGGCTGTTCCGAATTTCAGACCACTCCCCTCCCCGCCTGTTCTACGCGCACCGTGAGCACGTGCACGAGGCCGCCTGGGTGGCCATGGCCGACAGCGTGCTGCGTCCCGAGCGGGGCTTCCCCCTGCTGCTCGACGTCGCGGAGATGTCCTGCCGCAGTGCCTTTGGCGACGACGGCTTCCTGGGGCTGGTCCATGACGCCTACGCCCAGGCGGGAGCCAACCTCCAGTTCTTCAGTGAGCGCGGGATGCGCCGGTAGGGGGAGACAACCATGTCCAATGATGGCAAGGGACCAAGGCCACCAGGTCCGGGGCTGTTCGAGAACATTCCGAGTCGTCCACCGCACGGACTGAACGGACACACGGCGCCACTCCCGTCGCTCGGAGGACCTCGGGGTGAGTCGCCACATCAGACTCCGCTGCCCTCGGGCGGTGAGGACAGAAGACTTGTGCCTCCAGGTCAACCGTCACGCGCGGCCCCCACGACGGTGCGCAGGCCCGCTTCGCCCCCGGAGACGCCACCGGCGTCCGCGCGGGAGGGGCGCGGCGACGTCGTCCGTTCGACGCCACCCGAGGCCCGTGCCGCGCTCGAGGAGCTGAGGAACGACACGACGGCGTCGCAGCTCGACCCCGAACTGGAGCTGGCCGCGGGCTTCACCCACTTCGACACCGCGTCCAGCGAGGACAACCTCGTGACCATCCTGCTGGCCCGCGACGACCTCCACCTGCTCGCCTCGCAGACGCTGGTACGGGTGAAGTCGCGCGAGGACAAGCGCACCTATCTGGGTGTCGTCGTCCGAGGCCCCTTCACGGAACCCAACGCCGTTCCCGCCAACTCGACGATGGCCATCGGCGTGGTGACGCACGGAAAGAAGCTCACCTACACGTTCGACTATCACGGCCGCGCGGAGGTGGAGCTGTTGGGTGAGGAAGTGGAGGGAGTCCTGAAGCCTCCCCGCTTCCGGCCACGTCCCCAGAGCCCCGTGTTCGTGCTGGATGACAAGGAGAGCGAGCGCGTTCTCGGTGTGGGCGGAGACCTGTGCCTGGGCGTCGTCGTGGGCTACGAGCGCATGGAGGCCCGCCTCAATGCGCGCGACAAGTCCGTGCTGCCGCGGCACACCGGCATCATCGGGACGACGGGCGGCGGCAAGTCCACCACCGTGGCCACGCTCATCCACCGCGCCCAGGCAGAGGGCATCGCCACCGTCGTCTTCGACGTGGAGGGCGAATACACGCATGTGGATGAGCCCACGGACCACGCCGCCATGCTGGAGGCCCTCAAGCGAAGGGGCCTGCGACCTCAGGGCGTCAGGGACCTGCACCTCCACCATCTGACGGGCCGATCCAGCCGCAACCCGCGCCACAAGAACCTGCACCGCTTCGCCCTGAACTTCTCCAGCCTGTCGCCCTATGCCCTGGCCGAAATCCTGGACATGTCGGACGCGCAGCAGGAGCGCTTCCTCAAGGCCTATGACGTCACCAAGCTGCTCCTGGAGGACTTCAAGATCTTCCCGCTGAGCGACCAGGAGAAACAACAGGCGCTGGACGTGGACGAGCTGTCGACCGGCTACCCCCGGATGACCATCCAGCACGTGCTGGACGTCGTGAGCGCCTACATCTACAGCCTCAGTGACGAGGGCCGCGCAGAGGCAAAGCCCCGTGCTCGTGCCTCGTCACGACGCAAGGAGCCGCTACTGGAGGCGCTCGAGGGACTGGACCCGGCGCCCGAAGAGGACTCGCCTCCGCCAAGCCACGCGCTCTCGCTCCACAGCGAGTTCAAGAGCAACCCGGGGATGGTCATGCGCCGGGTGATGGCCCAGAGCAGCAGGGCCGAAATCAGTTGGAAGGCCCTGGCCAGCAAGCTCCACCGCCTGCGACGGCTCAACATCTTCGACGTGGGCACCGCGCCGGGCGTGGCCTACAACTCGATGCTCGCGCCGGGACGCGTGTCGGTCATCGACCTGTCGGACACGGACTCGCCCCAGCTCAACAACCTGGTCATCGCGGACATCCTGCGAGGACTCCAGGAGGCGCAGGAGGCACGCTACGAGAAGGCGAACAATCAGGACCAGGCCGTCACCCCGGTGCTCATCATCATCGAGGAGGCGCACGAGTTCCTGTCGGCCAGCCGCATCAGCCAGATGCCCGTCCTCTTCGAGCAGGTCGCCCGCATCGCCAAGCGCGGACGCAAGCGTTGGCTCGGGCTCGTCTTCGTCACGCAGCTGCCTCAACACCTCCCCAATGAGGTGCTGGGCCTGCTCAACAACTTCATCATCCACAAGATGACCGACAGCTCCGTCATCTCCCGCATGCAACGCACAGTGGGAAGCATCGACGAGAGCCTCTGGAATCGGGTGACCCGGCTCGCCCCAGGGCAGGCGCTGGTCTCCTTCAGCAATTTCGCCCGTCCGCTGATGGTGGCAGTCGACCCCGCCCCCGTGAAGCGCCTGCTCGTCGACTGAGCAGCGCGAGGGAAACGCAGTCGACGAAGTTCAATCATCATCAACCAGGTCGCAGCCAGCGACCGTAACAGCCCTCGGACACCGGATCCCCGAGAGGCAACAGAGATGATTCACCTTCGAAACATTCCACTGGCGGACGACCGTGAGGCCAGTTGGGGGCGCGCCTCCAGGCTCCTCGCGAGCCTGGGGCCCGCCGTAGCCGCGCCCCGCTCCGAGCGCGGCGGCCTCCAGTCCACGTCTCTGGCCGACAGTCCTTTCCCCATCGCCGCGACGCCGAAACCGTTCCGCTCGCTCGTCACCGACGAAGCGTCGATGGCCACCGGCCCCCCGCAGATGATGGTCGACCAACTCGTGAGCCAAGCCGACAACACCGGCCTCACCTCCAATCGTTGACCATCACCTGCGCCCCGCCGCTCTCGTGCGGCTCCTGAGTGCCCGGGCTCGCCTTCGAGAACAACATCGTTCCCCAGGCCGAGGAGCCATCAGCACTTTCTTCTACCCGTTGCCACACCACCTCCACCGCTGTCCTCCCCAGGAAACATCTGTGCCCTCATCCCGACTCTTGCGCTGCCTTCAAGCCTGTCTATTCCTCGCCCTCGGGGCCCATTGCGGCGAACCGCCCGCGCCCCCGACAGAGGACTCCCCTCCGCCCGCGTCCCTTTCGAAGCTGGAAGAGGAGCCCACCACCCGCCCCCGCTTCGTCCCGGGCCGCGTCCTCGTGAAGTTCCGGCCAGCCCCGCAGGGCAAGGCCTCTTCCGTCAGCGCGCCCATGACGCTCCATGGCCTGACGTTCCAGCAGGCGGACGTCCTTTCCGGGGGCACGGAGCTCTGGACGCTCGCGTCCAACGAAGCGCTGACGAACAAGTCCGTGGCCGAGCAGGAGTCCCTCACCACGGCCGCCGTGGAGGAGCTCCGCCTGCGCTCCGACGTGGAATACGCGCACGTGGACCCCTACATGGACTACCTGTCCGAGCCCGTCGACCCGTACTACGGCCTGCAATGGCACTACCCCGCCATCCACCTGCCAGAGGCCTGGCAGACCGTCACCGGCAACGTGAAGATCGCCGTCCTGGACTCCGGGCGGCTCGCGCACCCGGACCTCGATGATCGCTGGGGGCAAGGCCACGACTTCGGCTACGAGCAGCCGAATGTCTCCGACCCGGACCCGACCTCCGACGGCCGATGGCACCACGGCCTGGCGGTGGCCGGAATCCTGGGCGCGAAGTGGGACAACTACGGCGTCGCGGGAGTCTGCAGGGATTGCCCTCTCATGCCCGTGAAGATCTCCTCGACCGCCGACCGCCCCATCATGAGCAACGTGACCAAGGCCATCAACTGGGCCGTCCTGAACGGGGCCAAGGTCATCAACATGAGCTTCGGAACCCTGGAGCCCACTGAAGAGCGCTGCGTCGACTTTCCGTTGTTGCAGCAAGCCGTCACCAATGCCATCCAGGCCGGCGTGGTGGTGGTCGCCGCGGCGGGCAATGACAATCGCGACCCCAGCGTGGTGATACCCGCGTCCTGTCAGGGGGTCATCACCGTGGCCGCGACCATGCCGAACGGGCACCTGGCCCCCTACAGCAACAGGGGTCCCCGAGTGACCATCACCGCGCCCGGCGGAGGCCCGGATGTCTACGGCAATGGGCTGCTCTGCGACGACCCCACTCCGATGGGGCCCTATAATGGGCTGGGTGGAAGCGTGACGGCCTGGGCCGTGTCCAAGCCCGGCCCCACGGTGTTCGGGGCGGACTTCTGCCACCGCTACATCTCCGGCACGTCCTTCGCCGCGCCCCACGTCGCGGGGGTCGCCGCGCTCATCATGACCCAGCGCCCCCACTGGACCGTCGCCCAGGTGACCCAGCGGCTCCTCCAGTCCGTGAATGCCGTCCCCGGATGCCCGGCGAACACGTGCGGCGCCGGCATGCTGGATGCCTCCAAGGCGGTCATCACGCCCCTCCTGATTCCCTCCCCCACGTGTGAGTCGATTCCCGGCACGGCGACGAACACGAGCACCTTCTCCTGCACCGTCCCCTGGCCCTTTGGAGGAGTCACGCCCTACACCCAGTCCTGGTCCAGCATCGCCAACCTCACCATCGAGAACTCCACCTCCATCTCGGTGGCGGGCACGTGCACGCCGGGCACTGACGCGACGGTGAGATTCACCGTCAGCGACAGTGAGGCAACCACCCTCTCACGAGATGTCAGCTTCCGCTGCGCCACGCCCGCCCTGGACGCGAGGATTGTGTTCCAGCGGGTCGACTCCACCATGCAGGCTGACCGCATCTACAACATCACCGTGATGATACAGAACACGGGGACCGAGCCCTGGACCGCCGCGACAGGATTCCGGCTCCAGGCTGTCGAGCCCGTCCAGAACACGTCGTTCTGGGGACTGGACCGCGTCCAGTTGGAGCCCGGTGAGGTCATCAGGCGCTTCGAGACCAAGACCTTCCTGTTCGCCATCAGGACGCCGTACGAGTTGGGCACCTATCCCTTCCAGTGGCGGATGATGAAGGAGGGACATGGCCTGTTCGGTGCGCCCTCGTTCTTGACTCAAATCAACGTCACGGTGCCGTTCCGGGACTCGGCCTTCGTCCGTCAGTCCGTGCCCACCTCGGTGGTGGCGGGGAGCACCTTCCACGCCACCTTCACGATGAAGAACACGGGCAGCGACACCTGGACCATGGCCACGTTCTATCGGCTGGGCTCCCAGCCGGCGACGAGCAGCGTGTGGGGACACCAGCGCATCTACCTCAACCCGACGGACTCGGCGGCTCGCGGTCAGGAGCTGACCTTCTCCACGATGCTCACCGCGCCCACCACGCCCGGTCCCTACACGATGTACTGGCGGATGGTTCAGGATGGGTTCGACACCCCGGTCTACTTCGGCGCATTCACCGAACCCATCACCATCAACGTCACGCTGCCGCCGCGGGACGCGGTCGTCGTCAGCCAGTCCGGCCCCACCACCGTGATGGCGGGCACTTCCTTCGTCTACGACGTCACGTTGCGCAACACGGGCACCCTGCCCTGGCGCGCCGACACCGGCTTCTCCCTCCGCAACCTGTTCCCCGAATGGAGCAACTCCAACGGAGCCCTGGCCCCCGGCGAAGAGGTGGCGCCCGGCGCGGAGAAGACGTTCCACGTCACCGTCAACGCGCCCACGCAGGTCCGCTCCTACGCGCTGCGGTGGCAGATGTGGCAGACCCAGGCCGGAGGCTTCGGGCAGGCCTCGCCGCTGACCTTCATCCAGGTCATTCCTCGCACCGACGCGACGTTCGTCGGGCAGACGGTCCCCGCTCGCGTGGAGCCTGGGCAGAGCTTCCCCGTCACCGTCACGATGAAGAACTCGGGCGACACGACCTGGGGTGACAGCGCCATCGTCCACCTGGCCCCGCTCCCCAATCTCCAGGGCAACAACTGGGGGCACGTGTCCGTCACCCTGGAGCCGGGGGACCGCGTCAAACCCGGCGAGGAGCGGACCTTCAGCTTCACGGCCACCGCGCCCACCACGACCCAGGGCCCTCATGCCTTCCAGTGGCGGATGCGCATGCAGACCGCACCGGGGACCTTCAGTCACATGGGTGAGTCCTCGGCCCTGGTGAACATCCTCGTGGCGGACCGCTGCTACTGCCCGCCCGGTGATGTCTGCCAGGACGTCAACTGCACGCCGCCGGTGGAGATGTAGCCCCGAGCGCGCAAGCGAAGCCCGAAGAACCCCGCCGCGCGCGCCCTTTCACACAGGGACGCGCGCGGCGCGGCGCGAGAGACACTCCGCTCACGGGAGTTCTCCCGAGCCACGCGGTCGGAGTCGGGCGTCGTGAGGTGGACAGGACCACGCCCTCGGGGCGCGATGGGCGCCGTGCCTCGCACGCACCAGTCTCCTGGGCCTGTCCACGAATGGAGCAGGCCCATGCAGCGCAGGAACTTCCTTCGACTCACCGCGGTGAGCAGCGGACTGCTCGTCCTCGGGCCCGGCTTCTGGCGTGCGGCCTATGCGGCCCCCTCGCGGCCCGGCCCCGGTCCCTATGGCGCCCTCTCCGGGACACCGGATGCACAGGGCCTGCGACTTCCCGCGGGCTTCACCTCTCGCATCGTCGCGCGCACGAACGAGGTCGTCCCCGGCACGGACTACACCTGGCATGGCAGCCCCGATGGTGGCACCTGCTTTCCCACCGGTGACGGAGGCTGGGTCTACACCTCCAACAGCGAATTGCCCCTGCTCGGCGGTGCCTCCGCGCTGCGCTTCGACGGTGGCGGGGGCGTGGTGGGCGCGTACCGCATCCTCGGTGGGACGATCGCCAACTGCGCGGGAGGGCCAACGCCTTGGAGCACGTGGCTGTCCTGTGAGGAATGGGATGGCGGACACGTGTGGGAATGCGACCCGCTGAATCCCTCGCAGGGCCAGCGTCGCGCCGCGCTGGGCACCTTCGCGCATGAGGCCGTGGCGGTGGACCCCGTGGGACGCCGGCTGTACCTGACGGAGGACCGCCCCCATGGGCGCTTCTACCGCTTCACGCCGTCCCAGTGGCCGTCGCTCGCGGCGGGCACGCTCGAGGCCGCGCGATTGTCCGGCAACGCGCTGGAAGGCACGGCGTCCTTCAGCTGGACGAAGGTCTCCGCGTCGAGCCCCGCGTGGCTCCAGACCGCGCGGTTCTGGACCACCGCGTTCGATGGCGGCGAGGGCTGCTGGTACGACAGCGGCACCGTCTACTTCACCACCAAGGGCGACAACCGCGTCTGGGCCCACACGCCCTCCACCGGACAGGTGGAGATCCTCTACGACGACAACCTCTTCCCGGACTCACCCCTGCACGGCGTGGACAACGTCACCGTGTCTCGCTCGGGGGACCTCTACGTGGCCGAGGACGGGGATGACCTCCAGCTCTGCCTCATCACCCCTCAGCCGGAGCGCGTGGTCTCGCCCTTTCTCCAGCTCGAAGGCCATGGAGGCTCGGAGCTCACCGGTCCCGCGTTCAGTCCGGATGGGCACCGGCTGTACTTCAGCTCGCAGCGCGGCACGAACGGCCAGGGCGTCACCTTCGAGGTGCGTGGGCCCTTCCGCTGAAGACACACCCGCGCGGCGCGGTCATTCCTCGCCGCGCGGGGCCGTCACGACGGGGTTCGTCAGGGCGAGTAGTAGAACGCCGAGCCCCAGAAGAAGCCCGACTTCCCACTGGGAGGCGTGCCGAGGTAGCAGTTGGCGCCGTCGAACCAGCCCGCCTCACACACGTTGTTCGGGCCGCGCGTCATGTAATAGTTGTTGGCGTGCATGAAGGGCGAGCCGTCACCCGCCGGCATCGAAGCCACGTAGCAGTTGGCGCCATCGAAGGTCGCGTCGACAGTGGTCCCGTTCCAGACAACGTCGCCCGGGCACGCGTCCCCGGCCACGAACACCACGAAGCTGGACGAGCAGACCGTCTGGCCCGCGGTGTTGGCGACATTCATGGTGACGGTCGACCAGCGGCCCGGGAGCGCCCCGGGGGCCATGATGAAGCTCATATACATCGTCGTCGAGGAGCCGATGAAGCCCTTCGTGCCATTGCTCCAGCTCACGCCAGGCACCGCGCTGAACGCCATGTTGATGAGTCCCGCGCTCCCCGAGAAGGACGCGGTGATGATGTACGTCCCGTAGGCCAGCCCCGAGACATTGATGGTGTCGGAGTACGCCGCGCCAGGGGTGACGGTGGTGTTGGTCGGCCAGCTCGTACACTGGGCGTCCGCGCGACCGGGGGTAGCTACGACGAGCGCCATGGCCACGGCGGCCCCGAACAGCCAACCGCGAGACACACCACTGCGCGAGAGCAACGCTGAGGATGCAACGGACATACGGCCTCCTGGTGAAGTGAGACCCGCACTCTGCTGTGATTGAGCCGCCAAAGACAAGCCTGAATACAAATCATTCACGATGAGCCATCCAGGCCCTGTGACATGCCATGCTACAAGTCTGGCGTCGGCGTCGGGAATGAACAACAAAGACACTGTCTCTGTAGCACCCGACGCTACAACCAAGACATGTCCGTCAGACGGCGTGCGTCCCAGGCTCGCGAGAAGGTGTCGACGACACGGAGCTGACACACGCAAGCCCCGGCCGCCGCGAGAGACCGTCCTCGAGACTTCCCGGGAGGAGGTAGGGCCGGGCCTTCACGTACGGGCGGCCCCCGCGACGCTCGGACGCCCGCTCGGCGGGTGCCCACCATTCCCGAGCCGGCGGCGGCCTGGATCGTCTACTCTGCCCCTTCCTCGGAAAGGTCGGTGCTTGTCGCATGGGTGGTGGTCGTGAGCTCTCGCCAGTTCTCCTCGTGGGCGCCGGAACCGGCGAAGCCACGTGCGGCATCCTCTACCTGGCAAGCTACCTGCGACGCGGCGGCATCGAGGCCTTCGTGCGGCTGTACGACGGCGATGAGACGGACGCGGAGGTGGTGGCCTCGTTCGAGCGCCTCGTCGCCCGGGTCCGCCCACGACTGGTGGGCATCAGCCTCAAGTGGTTCCACCACGTGGACCGCGCGCTGCTCATCGCCCGGACGCTCCGGAAGATCGACCCCGGGATTCGCATCGTCGTGGGCGGCAACTCCGCGTCGTACTGGTGGAGGGAGCTGCACGCGTTCGACTTCATCGACCATGTCGTCCTGGGCGATGGCGAGGTGCCGCTGCTGGCCATCTGCCAGGGCGACCCCTCCCCGCCCAACTGCGTGACGCGCTCCCCCTCGGGAACGTCTCGCAGGCTGCCCCTGTCGTACATCCAGGGGGCCACCAACACCGAGGACATCTACTACTCGCACTTCAACGAGCTCTTCCTGAGCCAGCTGGACCGCAACTCGTTCTCCGGTTGGGTCGCGCCGGGCAAGGGCTGCGGAGAGAACTGCCTCTACTGCGGCGGGGCCCGAGGCAACCAGAAGGCGGCCTTCGGGCGCGCGAAGCCGTTCCTGCGCTCCGAGCAGAGCGTGCGTCGGGACCACCAGGAGATCGCCCCCCAGACGTGGCAGATGCGCTACGACTTCGCGGGCAGCACCGCGGAGTTCCTGGGGAGCACCTGGGCGGGCGTGGACCTCTCCAAGCACTGCTGCACGTACTTCCTGTGGGGCGTGCCTCGCCTGGAGCTCGTCGCCGAGCTGGCCCGGACCTTCAAGCGCGTCTACATGGTCATCGACATCGGCTGCTTCTCCGAACAACAGCGCCTGGAGCAGATGGGCAAGGGCCTGCTCAAGCCGTGCGCGAAGGACCGGGAGCTGCTCGACGTCATCGACGCCTGTCACCGCCATCCGAACCTGGACATGGAGATCTCCGGCATCGGAGGCCTGCCCTTCACCAGCAAGGCCGCGCTGGCGGAGGAGCTGCGACTGGTGGAGCGCGTCATCAGCCTCGACTGCGTGGTGGGCTATCAACGGCTCGAGGCGCAGCCCGGCGCCCTGGTCACCGAACATCCCGCGCGCTTCGACATGGTGACCGAAGCGAAGACGTTCACGGAGTTCCTCGACTACTTCGAGCAGCGCGAGCCCGGCGACGTGTCGGTGCCGATGATTCGCTTCCGGGACGCGGAGCTGGAGGCCGCCGTGCAGCGCAACTCCGACCAGGTGGACGCGCTCGCCTGGAAGCACCGCGACACGCGGCGCAGCGTCGCCGTCAATGGACGGACGCGGCTGCTGAACACCTCGCCTTCGACTCAGCGATTCACGCTGGGGGACTGGCTGGGACACCACCGTGCTCCCGCCAAGGTGGCCCAGGAGCCCGTGACGGTCCTCCGCTCGGTCGACGGCATCACCCTGACGTGCGCGCCGACGGTGAGCCCTCGCAAGTTCTCCGACCCGACACTCGTCCAGGGACAGGACGGGGCCATCCTGCTCGCCGCCCTGGCCGCCTTCGAGCAGCCCGCGACGGTCTCCAGCGCCGTGACACAACTGGGGACGAAGGCGCGGCTGGACCCGCACTCCGCGCGCGAAGTGATTGACCACCTGGTGGACGGCCGCTTCCTCCAGCCGGCGTAGCCGCGACGGGTCAACATCCGAGCCGCCCACGCCCCAGAAAGGGCGCGTCGACGCCAGGAATCTGGCGTATGGAGCCACCCATGGCGCGGAACATCGATGGAACCGAGATCAGCCGGGTGATGCGGGCCGAGATGGCCCAGCAAGTCGCGGAGCTCCAAGCCGCGGGAGTCACCCCTGGCCTCTCCGTGGTGCTGGTGGGCAACAACCCCGCGAGCCAGGCCTATGTCGCGAGCAAGACGCGCGCCTGTGAGACGCTCGGGATGAAGGGCCAGACGCTGAACCTGCCCGAGGACGTGTCCAAGGAAGAGCTGTTCGCGGTCATCGACCGGCTGAACTCGGACGCGACGGTCCACGGCATCCTCGTCCAGCTCCCCCTCCCCGCGCACCTCCCCTACAAGGCCGTCCTGGAGCACATCCACCCGGACAAGGACGTGGATGGCTTCCATCCCCAGAACGCCGGACTGGCGTTCGTGGGCGACCCGCGCGCCTTCATCCCCTGCACCCCCGCGGGCATCCTGGAGATGCTGCGTCGCGAGAACATCCCGACCCGGGGCAAGCACGTGGTCATCGTGGGACGCAGCCTCATCGTCAGCAAGCCGCTGGCCTCGCTCCTGATGGCCCCCGGCCCGGACGCCACCGTCACCATCACCCACCGGCACACCCCCGACCTCGCCGCGTTCACCCGGCAGGCCGACATCCTCATCGTCGCGGTGGGCAAGCAGAACCTCATCACCGCGGACATGGTGAAGCCCGGCGTGGTGGTCATCGACGTGGGGCAGAACCGCGTCCCCGATGCCAGCTCGGCGCGAGGCTTCAAGATGGTCGGCGACGTGGACTTCGACGCCGTCAGCCAGGTCGCCGAGGCCATCACCCCCGTGCCGGGGGGCGTCGGCCCGATGACCATCACCATGCTGCTCGCGAACACCCTCCAGGCCGCGCGGGCCCGCGTGACGCGAAGCCAGCCGTCGTAGGGCGGGAGTCCGCGACCGGGAGCCAGCAGGAGACACGGGGGCGCGCCACGTCCTCGGAGGCCACGGAAGAAACCCGGTCTCCGGGTGAATATCCGCCCGCGCATTTCGTCGGGAAGCGCACAAAAGCTCGCTCCCTGGCACGCCGGGCCGGCCTGTGCCTCCTCGTGAAACTCCCCCATGAAGAACCCTGTCCTCGCCGCTGTCGGGCTGTGCCTCTGGCTTGTCACTCCTGGCACCGTCCTCGCCGCACCCCGCGCCTTCGACTTCTCCTCCCGTGGACGCTCCACCCGAGTGACGGAGTCCCGGCCCTTCTTCGGGCAGCGCCTCATGGCGGAGGGCAACCGCCTGCGCGCCCTCTCCGTCGATGGACACACGTCGAGCAGCGATGTGATTCCCACCCATGTCTGGCTGGTGCCCTTGATTCTCACCGGCGCGGGGCTCGCCGCCGGCATCGCTGTCTGCGCCGCGCACGACGCGGGCGGCGAGGGCTGTGGGACCAGCTTGCTGACGGGCATCATGTTGGGACTGTCGCTCGGAGCGGGCTATCTCAGACTCGTCACCGGGTCCGACTGGGACTGGGAGGACGACGAAGCCGCCGCCACCCGCACCCGGCTCAGCCTCCCCCTGAAGCTCACGCCTTCGCTGGGTGTCATCAATGACCGGGCGGTGCTCGGACTCGGGGGACACTTCTGACCTCGGGAATCCGTCACATTTCTGTTTCGGCGTTGTTCTTGTATCGCCTGATGCCACAGTGGCCACGCCACCGTAGCCCAAGACGACACAGCCTCCACGACTCCGGGCCTTGACGCCATTCACTGGCATGACCGGTGCTTGTTCGGCGCCTCGCTACAATCCCTCGCGAGGCCCACATGATCAGCGCTCCGTCTCCCGTCGTGACGCGTCATCCTCCAATTCCCCCACCGCGCCGTGTCGAATCGCGCGGCCAAGGGCTTCGACTCACCGTCATCGCCCTGGTCGCCACACTCATCCTGATGCCGCCGGCGGAGTCCTTCGCGGCGACCGTGACCTTCTGCACGCCCGCCATCGTCCCTCCCGGTGGCAACTTCGTGAGCTACAACGGCATCTACTCGGGCGCCCTGCCGGCGGGCAGATACCGCATGAGCGCCTCCCAGTCGGGGACCTTCGCCATCAACAACCTTCTGGTCACCTGGAATGGCCTCTCCATCGGAACCCTTCAAGACATCGCGGGCAGCTCGAGGGTGTATTTCAGCGGCAATCTCCCTCCGAATGCGCCTCGCGGCCAGACGGCGACGGTGACGCTCCGCATCCACGACGCGAGCGGCCAGGAGGTGGATACCAGCACGACGACGGTGACCGTCGAAGGGCAGAACGACGGTTGGCGGAAGGTCTGGACCGCCACGAACCAGTCGGGACCCGCGGGCTACGCGAAGCACTACATCGGCGACTTCAACGGCGACGGCGCAGAGGACCTCCTGGGCGTCTCCACGACGTGGATGACGCTGTTCCACTTCCGCAACAACGATTGGGAATGGGGCTGGACCAACCAGGGTAACCCGGCGGTGGGCAATGGCATCTTCGCCGTCAAGGACAACCTCATCGTGGGCGACTTCGACGGGGACGGAAAGGACGAGGTGCTGGGCATCGGCGCGGGCGTGACGCTGTTCAACTTCGACAACGGCAACTGGAGCCCGAGTTGGAGCAACAATGGCAGCACCACGGACCCCATCTACCAGTCCTCACGCAACGGCAACTACCTCGTCGCCGGCAACTTCGACCTCTCGGGGAACAGCGGGAGCTCGCTGGCCAACAAGGAT
Organism: Myxococcus sp. CA056; assembly: GCF_013336715.1. Classification (NCBI taxonomy): domain Bacteria; kingdom Pseudomonadati; phylum Myxococcota; class Myxococcia; order Myxococcales; family Myxococcaceae; genus Myxococcus; species Myxococcus sp. CA056. The sequence goes on along the minus strand of NZ_JABUMT010000015.1, from coordinate 178,548 downwards.
GAGCTCGTCAGCGTGGCCGTGACTGGACTGGTCAGCATCTTCCGACTCAACTCGAACGGCCTCGGCTGGGATTGGGTCTGGATGTCGGGCTCCAACCCCACGGCCTCCGCCCTCTATCCCTATCGGGCGAACCTGCGAAACGGCGGCGACACCAACGGAGATGGTCAGGACGAGCTGCTCGGGCTGTCGAGCTGGGCGACGCTCTTCAACTACCGGAACAGCACCTTCGAGTGGATGTGGAGCACGGCCAACGCGACCCACATCGGCGGCGCGGCCTATCCCCAGGGCCCGAATGACGTGTGGCTGGCGGGCAACATCGACCACGTCGACGCCAAGGACGAGTGGTTCTTCATCCAGAACGGCCCCACGGCGGACTGGGCCGTCACCGAGGACTTCGAGGCCGGCCAGCCCACCTGGAACTGGTCGAACCACAACTTCTCGCCCTCCTCGGCCTCCATCGGAGACTGGCCCCTCACCAGCGTGGGAGGGAGCCTGGCCCGATATCAGCTCATCCGCACCGTCGCGGGCCAGCCCAAGCTCCTCATCGCACGCCGGACGGTCTGCCAGAACACGGACATGGGCCTGTACGCCATGTCCAATGTCTTCGCTGACTACTGACGGAGAGGCCTCCTCAGAAGCCGTCCAGCACCAACTTGCCCTTGGATTTGTGTGACTCCAGGAGCTGGTGGGCGCGACGCAGGTTCGCGGCATCGATGCGACCGAAGTGCTCGCCCACCGTGGTCCGCAGCGTGCCCGCGTCCACCAGCTTCGACACCCGCTCCAACATGTCGTGCTGCGCCTGCATGTCCGGGGTGCCGAACATCGAGCGGGTGAACATCAGCTCCCAGTGGAGCGACGCGCTCTTGCGCTTCAGCTCGCGCACGTCGATGGGTCCCGGGTCGTCGATGACGCCGAGCCGGCCCTGGGGCGCCAGCGCCTCCACCAACTGCGCGTAGTGCCGGTCCGTCTGGTTCAGGCTGGCGATGAACTCCACCTGCGGCACGCCGATTCGCTTCAGCTCCTTCGCCAGCGGCTGATGGTGGTCGATGACGTGGTGCGCCCCCAGCTCGCGAACCCAGTCCTGCGTCTCCGGCCTCGAGGCCGTGCCAACCACCGTCAGCCCCGTGAGGCGCCGCGCAAGCTGCACCAGGATGGAGCCCACTCCACCCGCCGCGCCCACCACGAGCAAGGCACCTGTGCCCTTGCCTTCTGGAACCTGGAGCCGGTCGAAGAGCAGCTCCCACGCGGTGACGGCCGTCAGCGGCAGCGCCGCCGCATCAGCGAAGCCCAGCGACGCCGGCATGTGGCCCACGATGCGCTCGTCCACCACGTGAAGCTCACTGTCCGTTCCTGGCCGGGTGATGGTGCCCGCGTACCAGACGCGCTCCCCAGGCTTGAACAGCTTCACCCCGGCCCCCACCGCGCGAACCACGCCCGCGGCATCCCAGCCCAACACCTTCACCTCTCCCGGAGGCGGAGACGCGCTCGCGCGCACCTTCACGTCCACGGGGTTGACGGAGATGGCGCGAACCTCGACCAGCAGGTCTCTCTCACCGGGGACAGGGTCTGGCAGCTCCACGTCGAGCAGCGCTTGGGGGTCCGACGCGGGAAGAGGCTGGCGATAACCGACGGCTCGCATGGAGGCTCCTGAAGGCTTGTCGAACAATTCAACGCCATTGAACGTCCGGTGTCTCGGTCAACCCGCAGCCGAACTTCACGAGGGCAGCCCTTTGCGTCCAATCAAAGACACTCATTCCAGGCACACGGGACTTCTCCCGACATGTGAACGCAAACAGTCCGCCAGCGGATGGACCGCCTCTGGGGAATCCGTCTCCAGGGCACCTCTCCCGTCGCAATGCCACCATCCCCACGCCACATGCGCCCGGGACGGGCAGAGGAGACAATCCCATGCAATCGCACACGTTCGGCCGGAATCCCCGTCGTTTCATCCGCTCAGGGCTGCTGGGCCTGGGCTCCTTCCTGGTGCTCGGGCTCGCGACGGCGACAGTGCTGCTGACCCCCTCCGAGGCCTCGGCCGAGGACACCGCCGCGTGTCCCTGGTCGGGTGTCCTCTGCCTGTTCGACGGGCCTGACTTCACCGGCGCCGTCTGGAATGTCATGGCCTGGCCGCCGGGTGGGGCGGGGACGTGCGTGGGCCTGCCCGAGCACGGCTGGGAGGACCGGGCCGTCTCCGCCATCAACACGAACGACGAGGCCGCGGCGCTGTTCCCCCACGAGAACTGCGAGGGTTATCCCCAGATGATTGAACCGGGCGCGCAGGTCAGCCCGCTCGACTTCGCGCCCAAGAGCGTCTGGGTCTACTGAGTCACCCGGCGCGCCGCGAGCCACGCCCTCGGCTCGCGGCGCACCCGCACTGCGTGGGCTCCAGCGTTCCAGTGCCAGTCCTCCCGCGCCAGGTCTCGAAATCGAGCCGGCCGGCCCACACCACACGCCAGGATGCGAGGGGCGCGCACGGAGACTTCCGTCACGTCGCGCCCCCGTCCGAACCTCCGAATAGACAGACACCCCGCGAGGCGCCGTCCTTCGCCGCGAGTCACCGCGGAGGTGCATTGGCCCCAGCCCGGCTCTAGGCTCGGTCCCACGTGACTCCTCTTCGCACCCGAAGGACAGCCTCCCGGATGACGCAACACGTCGAAAGGCATGCAGGACTTCGCAGGCCTCTTGTTGTTGACACTCCGCCAACAAGTTCCCATCATCACCGTCACAGGAGCAATGAGGCCCCAGCCATGAGCTACCAACACATCCGGTTCTCGGTCGCGGATCGGATCGCCACCCTCGAGCTGAACCGACCCGAAGCGCGCAATGGCTTCACGGTGACCATGGCGGACGAGCTGGCGGACGCGCTGTCCCAGGCGAACGCCAATGAGGCCGTGCGCGTCGTCGTCCTCACGGGGGCCGGCAAGGACTTCTGTGTGGGGGCGGACCTGAGCGGGCTGTCGTTCGAGGTCGCCAACAGCGCCCCTCCGGAGAACGGCTGGGTGGAGCCGGCGACGCGCGTGACGCGCCAGTTGTTCGCGCTGCGAAAGCCGGTCATCGCCGCCGTGCGGGGCGCCGCGGTGGGCGTGGGCTCCACCATGTTGCTGCCGGCGGACTTCCGCCTCGCCTCCAAGGACAGCCGCTTCGGCTTCGTGTTCAGCCGGCGGGGCATCTATCCGGAGGCGGGCTCCAGCTGGTTCCTGCCCCGGCTGGTGGGCATGGGCCGCGCGCTCGACTGGATGGTGAGCGGCCGGCTCATCCCCGCCGAGGAGGCGCTGAGCGCGGGGCTGGTGCGCTCGCTCCATGAGCCCGACGCGGTGCTGGACGCCGCGTACACGCTGGCGCGCGAGCTGGTGGAGACCACCGCGCCCGTGTCCGTGGCCGTCATCCGTCAATCCCTCTACCGGATGAGCGCCCTGCCCTCCCCCGAGCAGGCCTTCGCGCTGGACAGCCAGCTCATCGCGACGCTGGGCCAGAGCCCGGATGCCATGGAGGGCGTCATGGCCTTCCTCCAGAAGCGGCCGCCGTCCTTCGCCCGCACCGTGGAGGAGGACCTGCCCACGTTCCTTCCGTGGCGGGAGCGTGAGTCATGAGTCCCGCGCCCGCGCCTCGCTGGAAGCGACTGGAACCGGACGCGCGCAGGGAGCAGATCCTCGAGTGCGCGATGCGCCTGTTCGGCGAGCGGCCCTACGCGGACGTCTCCACCACGGACATCGCCAAGGAAGCCGGCGTCGCCCGGGGGCTGCTCAACCACTACTTCGGGCAGAAGCGGGACCTCTACCTGAAGGTCGTGAAGAGGATGCTGCTCATGCCCGGCCTCGAAGAGAAAGTCAGCCCGACGGGAACCCTGCGCCAACGCGTGGAGCGCAGCGTCGAGTGGTACCTGGACACGGTGGCGACGCACGGAAAGACGTACGTCGCCGTCACCGGCGCCGGCAGCATCGCGGACCCGGAGGTCGAACGCATCATCTCCGCGGCGGACGACGTGGCCGCGGCGAAGACGCTCGAGTTCCTCGGCATGAAGGTGGAGGTCGGCAGCGACGTCCGGCATCGCGCGATGATGCGCTCCTACGCAGGCATGGTGAAGGCCACCATCCGCGAGTGGATTCGCGGTGGCACCCTCTCCCGCGAGGAGGCGCACCTGCTCCTGAGCGAGTCGCTCATCACCATCGTCCGCGACGTCCTCCCCGAACTCACCTCACCCCCAGGTCGCGCCGAGCGGGGTGACGCTCCCGCCGTCAAGCCGGGAGCCCCGCGCGAAAAGGACGAAGGATGACCCAGAAACCACTCGCGGGACGCACGCTGCTGATGTCCGGAGGAAGCCGTGGAATCGGGCTGGCCATCGGCATCGCCGCGGGCCGGCTGGGCGCCAATGTCGTGCTCCTGGCGAAGACCGACACGCCGGACCCCCGGCTGCCGGGCACCGTGCACACGGCCGCGGACGAAATCCGCGCCGCGGGTGGCCATGCGCTCGCCGTGGTGGGCGACGTGCGCGAAGAGGCCGACGTGCAGCGCGCCGTGGACGAAGCCGTGGCGCGCTTCGGTGGCATCGACTTCTGCGTGAACAACGCGAGCGCGCTCGCGCCGCTGAAGACAGACGAACTGCCGCTCAAGCGCTTCGACCTGATGCAACAGATTCAGGTCCGGGGCACGTTCCTCCTGACGCGCACCGCGCTGCCGCACCTGCACCGCTCCCCTCACCCGCACATCCTCTCGCTGTCGCCCCCCGTCAACCTGGCGCCGCACTGGCTGGGCAAGCACCCGGCGTACACCATGGCCAAGTACGGCATGACGCTGCTCACGCTCGGGTGGGCGGCGGAGTTCGCCGAGGCCGGCATCGCCGCCAACGCGCTCTGGCCCCGGACGCTCATCGCCACCGCCGCCGTGAAGAACCTGCTCGGGGGCGACTCGTCCATGCAGCGGGCCCGCGCGCCGGAAATCATGGCGGACGCGGCCGTGGCCATCCTCCAGCGCCGGCCCCGTGACTGCACCGGGCACACGTTCATCGATGAGGACGTCCTGCGCGCCGAAGGCATCACCGACTTCAGCCGCTACGGCGGCGGCCCCGACGTGATGTTGGACCTGTACGTCGACCCTTGAAGTGGAAGTCCGCTGAGAGTCGTTGGCCATCGCAGTGCTGGAGGTGCCCATGGGTACGTCGCTCGCAGACCTGGAGGCGCAGTGCCAATCCCTGGCGAACAAGCTCACCCTGCCGCTGTTGCTCAAGCGCAACGCGGAGGAGTTCGCGGACGCCCCCGCCCTCAGCGCCGGTGACTCCACGCACACGTGGGTCCAGTTGCGTGCGCGCACCGCCGCGCTGTCTCGCGGGCTGGGCGCGCTCGGCCTCCAGCGCGGCGAGCGGATGATGATCATGATGTCGAGCCGGCCCGAGCACTGGCTCATCGACTATGCCGCCGTCCACCTGGGCGCCATCCCCTGTACCGCGTACCAGACGCTGAGCAGCGAGCAGGTAGGCTACGTCGCCCAACACAGCGCGGCCACCGTCGTGGTGCTGGAGGGCGCGGAGGAGGTCGCCCGCTGGCGGCCCATCCTCAAGTCGCTCTTCGCGCTCAAGCGCGTCATCGTCATCGACGCGGCGGCGGTGCCCGCGGGCGACGCCCGCTACGTCTCCTTCGCGCAGTTGGAGGCCGACGGAGGACGGCTGCATCAGGAGGACCCCAGGGTCTTCGAGGAGAGCTGGCAGAGCATCCGCCCCGAGGACCCCATCGCGATGATGTACACCTCCGGCACCACCGGAGACCCCAAGGGCGTGGTGCTCAGCCACCGCAACGCCTTCTATGAAGCCGTCGCCGTGGACGTCGTGGTGCCCACGCCGATGCAGGTGCCGTCCATCGCCTACCTGCCGCTGGCGCACATCGCCGAGCGCGAGCTGGGCCTGTACCGCCTGCTCTACAAGGCGATGCACGTACACATCTGCGCGGACCCCGCGGGCGTGGTGCCGCTGATGGCCAAGGTGCGGCCCCCCGCGTTCTTCGGCGTGCCACGCGTCTGGGAGAAGCTCGCCGGCGGCCTCAAGGCGAAGCTGTCCACGCTGGAGGCGCCCCGACGCGACGCCATCCTCGCCGCGCACGCGACGGCGCTGGAGGCCTTCCGGCTGGAGGGCTCCGGAAAGAGCGTGCCGCCGGAGCTGGCGCAGAAGGTCGCCCTGATGGAAGAGAAGGTCCTCAAGCCCCTGCGCGCGACGCTGGGCCTGGACGCGCTGACGTGGGCGAGCAGCGGCTCGGCGCCCATCCCCGTGGAGGTGCTCGAGTACCTGGGCGGCTTCGGCATCAAGGTGCTGGAGGTCTGGGGCATGAGCGAGACGACGGGCTGCGCCACCATCAACACGCCCTCGGAGTTCCGCGTGGGCGCGGTGGGCCGCCCCATCCCCGGGCTTCAAGTCCGGCTGGCGGCGGACGGGGAAATCTTCGTGCGAGGGCCCGTGCTGTTCCTGGGATACCTGAGCGCGGACGGGCGGATTGAGAGCCCGGCGGACTCGGACGGCTGGCTCGCCACGGGCGACATCGGCACCGTCGATGACGAGGGCTACCTCACCATCACCGACCGCAAGAAGGAGCTCATCATCACCTCGAGCGGGAAGAACATCGCCCCGTCCCGCATCGAGGGAATGCTGCGCGCCCACCCGCTCGTCGGTCAGGCCATCGCCATTGGCGACGGCTGGCCGTTTGTGACGGCGCTCATCTGCCTGGACGCGGACGTCGCGCCCACGTGGGCCAAGGCGCGGGGCCTGCCGCCCCAGTCGCTCCTGGAGCTCACCCGCGAGCCGGCGGTCCGCTCCGAACTGGAAGCGCTCGTGGCCTCCATCAATGGCCGGCTCTCCCGCGCCGAACAGGTCAAGCGCTTCGAGGTCGTCACGGAGGCCTGGGGTCCCGCGACGGGCGAACTCACACCGACGCTGAAGCTCAAGCGCCGCGTGATTCTCAAGCAGTACGCGGAGCGCATCGCCACGTTCTACGAGAACGCCTGACACACCACCCGCCGCCTCCCTCACGAGTCCCCATGCATGCGAGAACTCCGGAGCAAGCGTCCTTCGCTGCTTCCATCGACGCGTTTTGTCGCGCCAAGACGGGCACCCGCGCGCAGCGCGACGCGCTGACCCAGCACGGCGTCGAGGCCCACAATCCGCGGCTGTATGCCGAGATGGCCGAACTGGGCTGGCTCGGCGTGGGCATCTCCCCGAAGTACGGCGGCTCCGACGGCGGCATGGCCGAGATGTGCCTGTTCGCCGAGCGCACCTCGTACGGACTCGCCCCCGTCGGCGGCTACATCACCACGGCCGTCGCCGCGAGCCCCTACGCGAAGTTCGGCAGCGACGCGCAGAAGGAGAAGGTGCTCACCGGCATCACCCGGGGCCGCGTGGAGGCCATCTCCATCTCCGAGCCCGACGCGGGCTCGGACGCCGCCGCCATCACCTGCCGCGCGACGCGCACGAGCGGAGGCTTCCTCATCAACGGGCAGAAGACGTGGTGCTCCAACGCGCACTTCGCCGACCACCTGCTGCTCGTCGCGCGCACGCAGTCCTCGGGCTCGCGGCACGAGGGGCTCACCATGTTCTGCGTCCCCACGGGCACGCCGGGCGTGGAGATTCGCGGCATCCCCACGCTCAACGGCAAGGAGGTCAACGACGTCTTCTTCACCGACTGCTTCCTGCCGGAGGACTCCGTCGTGGGCAGGCTGGACCAGGCCTGGCCCCAGCTCATGTCGGGCCTCAACAGCGAGCGGCTCCTGCTCGCCGCGTCCATGCTGGGCCGGGGCCGGCGCGCGTTCGACGACGCCGTCACGTACGTCAAGGAGCGCAAGCAGTTCGGCAAGCCCATCGGCTCTTTTCAAGCGCTCAAGCACCGCATCGCCGACCTGGCCACGGAGCTGGAGTGCTGCGAGCTGCTCATCTACCGCGTGGCGCAGATGGCGGACGAAGCGCCCGACCGGATGCTTCCCCGCGAGGCGTCCATGGCCAAGCTGAAGACGACGGAGACCGCCAAGCGCGTGGCGCTCGAGGGTGTTCAGATGATGGGCGGCTACGGCTACGCGACCGAGTACGACATGGAGTCGCACCTGCGCGCCACGGTCATCTCCACCGTCTTCGGCGGCACCAGCGAAATCCAGCGCGACATCATCGGCAAGACGTTCGGACTGTAAGAGCGACTCACGACGGAGCGAGACAGACAATGACGGCACGTCCTCGATGGAGCTCTGACGAGCTCGAGCAGGTGCGTGGCCTGGCGGCCACCTATTTCACCAAGGAAGTCCTCCCCAACGTCCCCAAGCACGTGGCCCAGGGCCACCCGGACAAGGCGCTCTACCGCCGGGCGGGCGAGCTGGGCCTTTTGTGCATGTCCATCCCCGAGGCGTACGGCGGCGGCGGTGGCACGTTCGCCCACGAGGCGGTGCTCACCGAGGAGCAGGTGCGCGCCGGAGACCCGACCATGGGCTTCGCCGTGCACTGCTCCATCGTCGCGCACTACGTGCTCGCGTACGCGTCCGAAGCCCAGAAACAGAAGTGGCTGCCCAGGCTCGCCAGCGGCGAGTGGGTGGGCGCCATCGCGATGACGGAGCCCGGCGCCGGTTCCGACCTGCAGGCCATCTCCACCCGCGCCGTGCGTGAGGGAGACTTCTACCGGGTGAGCGGCTCCAAGACGTTCATCTCCAACGGCCGCGTGTGTGACTTCCTCATCATCGCGGTGCGCACCAGCGACGTGAAGGGCCATGCGGGCATCTCCCTGGTGTGCGCCGAGGTCTCCGACACCACGCCCGGCTTCGGGCGGGGCCGCATCCTCGAGAAGCTCGGCGGCCATGGCCAGGACACCACGGAGCTGTTCTTCGACGACCTGCGCGTACCCGCCGTCAACCTGCTCGGAGACGAGGAGGGCAAGGGCTTCGCGCAGCTCATGTCTCAGCTTCCCCAGGAGCGGCTGAGCACCGCCATCCTCGCGCAGGCGAGCATCGACCGGGCCGTGGACCTCACCGTCGAGTACACCAAGCAGCGCCAGGTGTTCGGTAAGCCGCTTTTCGCTCTGCAGAACACGCGCTTCGAACTGGCGGAATGCGCGACGTTGCGGAGGGTTGGCCGGGCGTTCCTCGACGAGTGCATCGAGCGGCACCTGGCGGGCGAACTGGACGTGGCGTCCGCGGCCATGGCCAAGTACTGGCTCACGGACCAGGCGTGTATCGTCGCGGACCGTTGCCTTCAGCTTTTCGGAGGGTATGGGTACATGAAGGAATACCCCATCGCCCACCTGTTCGCGGATACTCGCGTCATGCGCATCTTCGCCGGCGCCAACGAGGTCATGAAAGAGCTCGTCGCCCGTTCGCTGTAGCCCACTCCCACACCAAATCCCAAGGAGGCTCCCGGTGAGCCAGGAAGCATTCATCTTCGACGCGGTCCGTACTCCTCGCGGCAAGGGCAAGAAAGGCGCGCTGCACGGCACCAAGCCGCTGTCGCTGCTCGTCGGGCTGGTGGACGCGCTCAAGAAGCGCCACCCGAACCTGGACCCCAAGCGCATCGACGACGTGGTGCTCGGCATCGTCTCGCCCGTGGGAGACCAGGGCGCGGACATCGCCCGCACGCTGGTGCTCGCGGCGGGGCTGCCGGAGACGGTGGGCGGCGTGCAGCTCAACCGCTTCTGTGCCTCCGGCCTGACGGCGGTGAACATGGCCGCGCAGCAGGTGCGCTCGGGCTGGGAGCAGCTGGTCATCGCGGGCGGCGTGGAGAGCATGTCGCGCGTGCCCATGGGCTCCGACGGCGGCGCCTGGGCCATGGACCCGGCCACCAACTACGACACGTACTTCGTGCCGCAGGGCATCTCCGCGGACCTCATCGCGACGATTGAAGGCTTCACCCGCGAGGACGTGGACCGCTACGCCGCGCAGTCGCAGGAGCGCGCCGCCAAGGCCTGGGCCGGCGGCTACTTCAAGAACTCCGTCATCCCCGTCACGGACCAGAACGGCCTCACCATCCTGGACCGCGACGAGCACATGCGGCCGGAGTCCACGGTGGCCTCGCTCGGCCAGCTCAACGCGTCCTTCGTCGGCATCGGTGAGATGGGCGGCTTCGACGCGGTGGCGCTGCAGAAGTACCACGAGGTGGAGCGCATCGAGCACGTGCACACCCCGGGCAACTCCTCCGGCATCGTGGACGGCGCGGCCCTGGTGCTCATCGGCTCGGAGAAGGTGGGCAAGGAGCTGGGCCTGACGCCGCGCGCGCGCATCGCCTCCGTGGCGACGTCCGGCGCGGACCCGACCATCATGCTCACCGGCCCCCTGCCGGCCACGCGCAAGCTGCTCGACCTGGCGGGCCTGTCCGTGAAGGACATCGACCTGTTCGAGCTCAACGAGGCCTTCGCCTCCGTGGTGCTCAAGTACCAGAAGGATTTGGGCATCCCGAGCGACAAGCTCAACGTCAACGGTGGCTCCATCGCCATGGGCCACCCGCTGGGCGCCACGGGCGCGATGATCCTCGGCACCATGGTGGACGAGCTGGAGCGCCGCAAGGCGCGCCGCGCCGTCATCACCCTGTGCGTCGGCGGTGGCATGGGCGTGGCCACCCTCATCGAGCGCGTCTGAACCCCCTTTGACTCACCTTTCGACAAGATTCGAGCGAACCCCATGAGCGAGCAGAACACCATCCGCTGGGACAAGGATGCCGACGGCATCGTCATCTTGACGCTGGATGACCCCAACCAGTCCGCCAACACCATGAACGCCGCGTACATGAAGTCCATGCGCGCGACGGTGGACCGGCTGGCCAAGGAGAAGGCCGACATCACCGGCGTCATCCTCACCTCCGCCAAGAAGACCTTCTTCGCCGGCGGCGACCTGAACGACCTGCAGCGCATCCGCAAGGAGGACGCGAAGCAGGCGTTCGAGTTCGGCCAGGAAATCAAGGCGCACCTGCGCACGCTGGAGACCCTGGGCAAGCCCGTGGTCGCCGCCATCAACGGCGCGGCGCTGGGCGGAGGGCTGGAGATTGCCCTGGCCTGTCACCGCCGCATCGTCGCGGACGTGAAGGGCGCGCAGGTGGGCCTGCCGGAAGTCACGCTGGGCCTGTTGCCCGGTGGCGGCGGCGTGGTGCGCACGGTGCGCATGCTGGGCATCGTGGACGCGCTGATGAAGGTGCTGCTCCAGGGCCAGCGCTACCGCCCGCAGGAGGCCAAGGAGGTGGGCCTGGTGCACGAGGTGGTGGACTCCGTGGAGGCGCTGCTGCCCGCGGCCAAGGCGTGGATCAAGGCAAACCCGACGGCGCAGCAGCCGTGGGACGCGAAGGGCTACAAGATTCCGGGCGGCACGCCGTCCAACCCCGGCCTCGCGGCGAACCTGCCCGCCTTCCCCGCCAACCTGCGCAAGCAGATCAAGGGCGCGAACATGCCCGCGCCGCGCGCCATCATGGCGGTGGCCGTGGAAGGCACGCAGGTGGACATCGACACCGCGTTCACCATCGAGTCGCGCTACTTCACCGAGCTGGCCACCGGCCAGGTCGCGAAGAACATGATTCAGGCGTTCTTCTTCGACATGCAGCACATCAACTCCGGTGGCGGCCGGCCCAAGGGCTACCCGCAGCACACGGCGAAGAAGGTCGGCATCCTCGGCGCCGGGATGATGGGCGCGGGCATCGCCTACGTCTGCGCCAAGGCGGGCATCGACGTGGTGCTCAAGGACGTGAGCCAGGAGTCCGCGGAGAAGGGCAAGCAGTACTCCGTGAAGCTCGTGGAGAAGGCCGTCCAGAAGGGCAAGTCCACCAAGGAGAAGGGCGACGCGCTCCTGGCGCGAATCACCCCGACGGCGGACCCCGCCGCGCTCAAGGGCTGCGACCTGGTCATCGAGGCCGTGTTCGAGGGCGTGGAGCTCAAGCACAAGGTCTTCCAGGAGGTGCAGGACGTCGTAGCCCCCGACGCGGTGCTGGCGTCCAACACGTCCACGCTCCCCATCACCCTGCTGGCGGAGGGCGTGAAGCGCACGGAGGACTTCGTGGGCATGCACTTCTTCTCCCCCGTGGACAAGATGCCGCTGCTGGAGCTCATCGCCGGCAAGAAGACGAGCGACGCGACGCTGGCGAAGGCCATCGACATCGCGGTGCAGATTGGCAAGACGCCCATCGTCGTCAACGACAGCCGGGGCTTCTTCACCAGCCGCGTCATCGGCACGTTCCTCAACGAGGCCATCGCCATGGTGGGCGAGGGCATCTCCCCGGCGTCGATTGAACAGGCGGGCCTGCAGGCGGGCTACCCCGCGGCGCCCCTGGCGCTGATGGACGAGCTCACGCTGACCCTGCCGCGCAAGATCCGCCTGGAGACGAAGGCGGCCGCGGAGGCCGCGGGCCAGACGTGGGTGGAGCACGGCAGCTACGCCGTGGTGGACGCGCTCATCGACAAGCACGGGCGCAAGGGCCGCTCCACCGGGTCGGGCTTCTACGACTACGTGGATGGCAAGCGCGCGAACCTGTGGCCGGGGCTCGCCCAGCACTACACGAAGCCGGGCCACACCATCCCCTTCGAGGACATGAAGGAGCGCATGCTGTTCGCGGAGGCCATCGACACGGTGCGCTGCTTCGATGAAGGCGTGCTGCGCTCGGCGGCGGACGCCAACATCGGCTCCATCCTGGGCATCGGCTTCCCGGCCTGGACGGGCGGCGTGGCCCAGTTCATCAACGGCTACGAGGGCCCCGCTGGCACGGGTCCGCGTGGCTTCATCACCCGCGCTCGCGAGCTCGCGCAGCGCTACGGGAAGCACTTCCTGCCGCCCGCGTCGCTCGTCGAAAAGGCCGAGCGGGGCGAGTTCCTGAAGTAGCCGCGCGAATCTCACGCAAGGAGAAGTCCCATGGCCCAGGGTTCCACCCGCCTCGCCGCTGTCCCGTCTTCGTTCGATGCGAAGGCGCTCGTCGAAAAGCAGCGTGCCTACTTCGAATCCCGCGTCACGCTCCCGCTCGCGTGGCGGCGGGCGCAGTTGGAGACCCTGGGCCAGACGGTGCGCAAGTACGAGGCGGAGATTCTCTCCGCCCTCAAGTCGGACCTGAACAAGAGCGCGGAGGAGGCGTATCTCACCGAGGTCGGCAGCATCTACGGGGAGATCAAGAGCGCGCTCAAGCACGTGAAGTCGTGGATGAAGCCCCGCAGGGGCTCGGCACCCATCGTCATCCAGCCGGCGCGGGCCTATCAGTACTCGGACCCGCTCGGCGTGACGCTGGTCATCGCGCCCTGGAACTACCCCTATCAACTGTCGATAGCGCCGCTCATCGGGGCGCTCGCCGCGGGCTGCACCGCCGTGCTCAAGCCCAGCGAGTTGGCCCCTGCCACGTCGAGCGTGCTCTCCCGGCTGCTGTCGGAGGCGTTTCCGGAAGAAGTCGTCGCCGTCGTGGAGGGGGACGCGGAGACCAGCCGCGCCCTGCTCGCGGAGCGGTGGGACCTCATCTTCTTCACCGGCGGCACCCAGGTGGGCCGCGTGGTGGCCGAAGCCGCGGCCAAACACCTGACGCCCACCGTCCTGGAGCTGGGCGGCAAGAGCCCCTGCATCGTGGACCGGAGCGCGGACCTGGAGGTCACCGCGCGCCGCATCGCCTGGGGCAAGTACCTCAACGCGGGCCAGACGTGCATCGCTCCGGACTACGTGCTCATCCCGCCCGAGCTCAAGGAGCGCTTCACCGCGCTGGTCCAGAAGGCCGTCACCGGCTTCTACGGCGCCGACGCGCGCACCAGCAATGACTACGGCCGCATCATCAACCCCCGGCACTTCGAGCGGGTCTCCGCGCTCGCGGGGCACGGGAAGGTGGTCTTCGGCGGCGAGCGCGAGGCGTCCTCACGCTTCTTCGCGCCCACCGTCATCACCGACGTCCCCCTGTCCAGTCCGCTGATGCAGGACGAGATTTTTGGTCCCCTCCTCCCGCTGGTGGACTGCCCGAGCATCGACGAGGCCATCCGCTTCGTGCGCTCGCGGCCCAAGCCGCTCGCCCTCTACAGCTTCGCCAAGGACTCGGCCGTCAACGAGCGGGTCCTCACGGAGACGTCGAGCGGCGGCGCCGTGGTCAACGACGTCTGCGTCCACTTCGCGGCGGAGGGCCTGCCCTTCGGCGGCGTGGGAGAGTCCGGCGTGGGCGGCTACCACGGCCAGGCGAGCTTCGATGCCTTCAGCCACAAGAAGAGCGTCGTGAAGCGGCCCTTCCTGCTGGACCTGGCCATGCGCTACCCGCCGTACGTGGGCAAGCTCGGCCTCTTCAAGCGCCTGATGTAGCCACGGCCCCCCGGGGGTGTCCTCCCGGAGGGCCGCCGTGCTTCACCACTCACCCGTGACAGGCTGAAAGGCCCGTCACGGGTGAGTCGTTTTCAGAGCGTCTTCATGTACTCGATGAGGGCCCAGCGCTCGCTGTCGGTGAGCGACTGGGTGAAGTCGTGACCCTCGTTGCCGAGCCCGTACAGGTGCGAGTTGAAGATCATGCGGGAGCGAATCTGCTTCTGGGTGATGGGCGGCGGCGACTGGTACGCCAGCGAGTTGTAGTTGGCGACGACGTTCGCGATGTTGGCGAACAGCACGTCCAGCGTGGCCATCTCATGGCTGCACGGGATGAAGGGGTCATTGGCCGGGCGATCTCCACAGGCCAGCGCCGTCACCTTCCAGCCGAGCTTGTTGAAGTCGTAGGAGGCGTGGCTCGGGTCGAAGCCCGCGTTGGTGCCCAGGTTGTTGGTGGAGGTCTGCTGGCGCTTCCACACCTTGGGACGGTCCGACGGCTTCAGCACGTCCCAGAGGGTGGGCACGCTGGAGTTGTGGAAGTACGGGGCGGAGGCCCACGCACCGTAGAGCGGCGTGGCCACATAGCCGAACGGCTTGATCCACGCGTTGGGCCCCTCGGGCGAGTACACGGGCCCCATGCCGTTGTCATACGCGGCGCGCGGCACCCGGCGCAGGGCGCTGCTGATGGGGTCGTCGTAGAACGGGCCGTGGTTGGGGTGCTCGTCGTTGTAGGCGAGGAAGGACGTGTTCCACGCCCTGCGCTTGCGCTCGTCCGCCATCAAATCCTTGCGGGCCGGGTCCGTGCGGATGGTTTCAATGGGGGTGATGACGCCGGAGATGCCCTTGAGGCGCGGGTCGGGCAGGTACGCGGGGTTGACCGCGTAGCGCGGCGAGTAGACGCCGTGGCAGCTCGCGCAGGAGCCGTTGCCCGGAGTCTTCGGAATGGTGGCGTTGGCGCCATTGGCCCACAAGTCACGCTCGTGGAAGAGGACCGCGCCCTGCTCGGCCAGCGCGGTGTTGATGGCCTTCGGGTAGGCGGGGGGCGACATCGAGACGAAGAAGTTGTCGTTGTCCTCGAACTCGGCGGTCAGCGCGCGGCGCTCGGCCGCGTTGCGCCCCAGGTTGGCGACGGCGAACGCCATCTCCGAGCGGACGTTGTCGGACGTCAGCGCGCCATCCCAGAACTGGCGCGTCTTGAACGCGCGGTACCACCAGTTGGGAGCGCGGGACATGCCACCGGCATGGGTGGGGAAGTACTCGAGCAGGCTGGGCACCATCGCCAGCGAGTCCATGTCGAAGAGCGCGGGCAGCAGGTCGACGATGCCAATGGCGTCGCTCATGCCTCGGCCCACGCTCCAGGGCACGGGGGCAATCTGGAAGATGTTGCCCACCACGGTGGAGCGGAACATGTCGGACTGGATGAGGCCCGCGTCCAGGGCGTCGTTGGAGCGGCCCCACACAAAGCCGGCTTCCGACTCGGTGCCCAGCCGCGAGTCATGGCAGCCCGAGCAGGTGGAGGCGATGGCGCCCGTCCAGCGGCCGTTGGAGTCGCGCTCCTGCACCAGGCCGAGCGGGAGCTGACCGCTGCCGCCGTTGGTGAGGTTGGGGTTCTCCCAGGGCATCGGATAGGGATTGCGGAACGGGGCCTTCGACATCCCGTAGCGCTTGATGACCTGCTCGTCGAAGTCCGAGGGGCGGAACAGATATCCCCACAGCGTGTACATGCCGTAGTACGCGGTCGCCGTCGAGAAGGGCTGGAAGTACGCCCGCGTCTCGATGTTCTTCTTTCCGCGGGCGACGCTCGCGCGGAACTCTCCACAGTTCGTCGGGTTTGGCGCCAGCGTCGTCACGAACGGCGGCGGCGGGTTGTGCAGGTCCACCCAGTACGCGTTGAACTGCACCGCGGCCCCCGGCTTGTTGATGCCCGGGACAACGAGGGTTCGGGGGTCCACCGGCAACGGCGTGGAATCCGGCTGACCCTGGCACGCCGACCCGAACGGAGAGCGGTTGGCCGTCACATCCAACAACGGCGGGTCCGCGGCCTCCGCCCGGGTGACGACCAGGGCCAGGAGCAAGGAACTCGAAAAAGCCCACTGACGACTTCGGTGCAGTCGCATGCGCGCAGCCCTCCACTACTTATTGGCACTCTGACAACAGCGCGATACTTAGGCCCCGGAGTGAAGGCGCACAATACGCAGCGCGTCAGCGAATCCGGGATTGGGGGGTTTTTGACGACCTGTCGCCTCAAGGCAGGGCCGCCCCACTTCAGCCTCAATCACAAACTCATCATCCGCCAGCGAGATATTCCGTGTTGCGGAATATCTGAAGTCCGTCGTATCAATGAGGTCACACCGCCCCCTCACCGGGGAAGACCTCCGTGCACCTCGACGCTCGCTCCTCGCCCCCTGTCCTCCCCTCGCTGGAAACCGGGTCCTCCCGGAGCGCCGACGCCGCGAGGCCTCCTTCCACCGGGAGCATCCCGTCGTGGCGGCGCTGGGTCTGGCTGCTCATCCTGCTGGGCCTGGCGCCGGGAGCGGAGGCGAGTTCACGCTTCGAACTGGACGCGCCGTTCAACGTCGGGCTGGACCGCTCCTACGTCTTCTTCTCGCCCAACCGGATCCGCCGGGTGGGAGACCCGGAGCCCTCGCACCTGGTGTTCGAGGCCCAGGTCGCACCCAATCTCTTCCTGCCCCAGCTCCACATCGGCCACGCCACCCCCACGCTGGGTGAGTACATCCTGAGCGCGGTGGTGACGCCGAACATCCGGCTGCGCATGCTGGCGCAGGAGTCCAGCCCCGTCATTCCGCCGTCCTTCATGCCCAAGCTGACGCTCCAGGCGGCGCACTTGTGGAAGCCCTGGCTGGATGACCAGGGCAAACCCAGGCGAATGGCCTTGTCGTTCATCAACGTCTCGGTGGGGCATTACTCCAATGGACAGGCGGGGTGCTTCTACGCCAACCAGAGCGAGGCCGAGGGAGGCTGCGCGTCCGTCGAGGGCGAGCTGCCACTCAATGAGACCAGCGGCGACTTCTCCACCAACTTCATCCGGCTGGAAGCCCAGTTCCGGCTCATCGAGAACATCGACCTGGCCCGTCGCTCCGCCTGGAGCTTCGGCGTGGGGGCCTTCATCGAACGCAATTCCTCACTCGCCTTCGGCGGCATCACCCCGGAGATGCGCGAAGTGTATGGCGATGGCCATGTCGGCTTTGGCCTCCTGGTGGAGCGGCTGTGGTTCGAGCACCGCTTCCGCGTGGAGGGCAACGTCAACGGCCCCTTTGGAGAGACACCTGGCCAGCGGTGGACCTTCAACGTGGAAGCCGCCGCCCTCCCCCGCTGGGGCGCGGGCTTCGGCGCGTTCGTCCGGTACGTGCACGGCCAGGACTACCTCAACATCCTCTTCCTGGAGCCGGTGAGTCTGGTCCAGTTCGGCCTCATCTTCGAGCTGGGCCCTGGCCTGCGCGCCAGGAGCGGCCCGTCCGGAGACCCGCTGGGTCCGACATGAGCACGCGGGGCGTCAATTCCTCCCACCTTGCCAGACCTACCCCCACGCTTGCCTTTGGCATTTATGTGTCCTGACAGCTCCTCAATCCCTGCATTCCGCGCCATGATGCCAACATCGCTGTCGGGGAGGCTCGCGATGTTCAACGTCATGCAGGTCGCAAGGCAGCTCAAGAGCGCGGTGCTGGCGGACCCTGAGCGCTTCTATACGAACGAGACGGGCGCCTGGGTGACAGGGCTTCCAACGCCACAAGAGATTCGCGTCAGCACCGGACGGGAGCCGTTCTGGATCAACCTGGGCTACTGGCGTGACGTAGAGCGGGTGGACGAGACGAACTGCGAGCGCGTGGGAGAGCTGTTCATGGCGGCCCAGGCGCAGATGGCGCACCTGCTCGCCCGCACGGCGCGGCTGGGCGAGCGCGACTCGGTGCTGGACTGCGGCTTCGGCTATGCGGACCAGGACATCCTCTGGGCGGAGACGTATCGCCCCGCGCGCATCGTCGGCGTCAACGTCACTCCCAAGCAGGTCGACATCGGACGGGAGCGCCTCAGGCTCACCGGGCTGGACGGCGTCGTGAAGCTGGAATTGGGCTCGGCGACGCAGCTGCCCTTCGGCGCGGGCGAGTTCGACGTCGTCTTCGCCCTGGAGTCCGCGATGCACTTCCGGACGCGCGGCGACTTCCTGCGCGAGGCATTCCGGGTGCTGCGCCCGGGGGGCCGGCTGGTGATGGCGGACATGTGTCAGAAGACGGACCGCGAGTCGGGCGCGGGGCTGCGTCGCCGCCTGCGTCACCGCTACTGGCGGGGCCGGATTGCCTTTCCCGAGGCCAACGTCTGGACGACGCAGCGCTATGTCTCCGAGCTGCGACACGCGGGCTTCCAGCTGGCCCGGTTGGACTCCATCGCGTCGGATGTCTACCCGGCGGTCAACACCGCGCTGGCCGCGCTGCGAGGGATGACGGCCGCCGAGCGACAGCCCGGCAGTGTCACCGTCGCCAAGGTCCGCGAGGACGTGCGGCGCGCGCGGCAGATGGAGTTCGAGCAACTCCAATGGCTCACGCTGTTCAACTGCGACGAGTACGCGGTGGTCTACGCGGAGAAGCCCTGAGCCGAGCATGTCGGCCGCCGCCGTCCGGAATCGAGTGACTCCGGACGGTGTGGCCGCGCTCCGACCCGACGTCCGTCAGACGAACGAGGCGACGTAGAAGTGCGTCGGCAGGTGGACGACGAGCGCGGTGTGAATCTCGCCGCATACCGCCAGGCCCTCTCGCGGGAAGATTCCCGGGGGCGCCTCGGCGAAGCGGATGGAGGAGCGACCGCTGTCGAAGATGGTGGCCGCCGCGGTGAAGTCCCCGACGATGACCTGCCCGGGGTCCACCATGCGCGCCCGAGCGATGCGCACGCCCATGCTCGTCAGGTCCGCCAGCAGTCCGCCGCGTCCCACGAAGTACCGGTAGTAGTCCGCGGGGTTGACGAGGATGCCGTCGGCGCTGCCACCCATCTGCTCGACCCTGTCACACGCGGCCAGCAGCGAGGAGACAGGGTCCGAGCGTGCGGGGAGGCGGGCAATCCCCGGCGTCTCCAGGAGCCCGCGCACGCGGTCTCCTCCGCGTCCGCGAGCGAGGGCCTGGTTCTCCGCCGTGCACAGCCGCACCAGCAGCCGGAAGTCGATGAAGGTCGCCAGCGTCTCCGGGTCGTCGAGCAGCGCCGGGGGCACTTGAATCCAGGCCGTCGTCGGCTTGAGCGTCGCCAGGTCCGTGTGGAACTCGAAGGCGGCCTCGGGGCGCAGACCCACATCCTCCACCGCCACCGTCGGCGCTGTCTGGGGAGGCGTCTCGTGCCAGTACTTCACCTTGGCGCCGTCCGCCTTCGCGACCTTGAACAGGGCACGCACCGCGATGCGCGGCCGTCGCTTGAAGCCCGGGAAGGCCTCGGTGATGGTGTGAGAGAAATCCACCGAGGCCTTCGCGCCCTGCGTGACGACCGCCTGGGCGAAGAGCTTTCCGGGGGAGAGAACGGGCTGTTCCACTGTCTCGTTCGCGCTCATGTCGACCTCGGGCCTACTCGCCCCAGTCCTCCTCTACCTCGGGCGCCTCTTCGAGCCGCAGTGGGTTGAGGCCCACCACCTCCAGCTCGCCGTCACACCCCGAGCACGTGAGGACTTCGCCCTGCACACGGCCCTCACCATCGATGGGCTGAGAACACGTGGGACACAGAGCCTGCCCGGTCGCTTCCGACTGCTTCGTCAGTGCATGCATGCCCTTGCTCCTTCTTCAACCGCCGTCGCTGTCGCTGACGGCAACGGGTTCATGGGGCGCGATGTTTCACACCCTCCCTGAGTCCCAGGCGCGTGCAGTCTGGGAGCCTTCTCCGCCCTCGTCAAGACAAGCCACGAAAGGCGCGCGAGTGCAGCAAGGTGGCATTTCTCAGCTGTCTCGGCACGAAGGATTTCTGTGCTCCACTGTCGCCACGTCCCATGTCCATTCGGCGACTTTCGAGTCATCCGTCGTTTCGAGCCTTCAGCCACCCGGCCTACGTGAAGGTCTGGTGGGGTGGGCTCATCTCCACGTTGGGGACGTGGATGGAGCTGGTCGCGCTCGGCATCTACGTGACGGAGACGACGGGACGCGCGGAGTGGATGGGCCGCATCACCGCGCTGGCGTTCCTGCCCTCCATCGTCCTCGTTCCGCTCGCGGGAACACTGGCGGACCGGTTTGACCGGCGCGCGTATCTGGCGGTGTGCACGCTGGGTCAGGCGCTGATAGCCGGGGCGCTCGCGGCGCTGGCGGCCACGGGGCAGCTCACGCTCACGCCCCTGGCCATCCTCTGCGTCCTGCACGGCTGCATGAGCGCGCTGACCCTGCCAGTCTTCTCGGCGATGACGGCCGTGATTCTCCCGCCCGAGCAGCTTCACAGCGGCCTCAGTCTGGACCTGGCGCAGGCCAACCTGGGGCGCATCTTCGGCCCGGCGCTCGCGGCCATCGTCCTCACGCGAGGCGGCGTGGCGTGGGCATTTCTCATCAACACGATTTCCTTCGTGGCCGTGCTGGTGGCGCTGGCGTGGATGGGGCCGGTGAGTCGAGGGAGCACGAGGCCCGGTGAGGGCCTGTGGAGTGGCGTGAAGCGCGGGCTGCTCGCGGCGCGTGAGGACGTGGGCATCGCCGCGGCGCTGGGTGGAACGCTGGGGGTGGCCGCGCTCATCTCCCCCTTCATCGCGCTGGTGCCGGTGCTCGCGCTGCGGGTGCTCCATGGAGACGCGGCCACGGCGTCGCTGCTCACGACTGTGCAGGGCGTGGGAGCGGTCACCGCCGCCGTACTGGCGGGGACACTGGCCGAGCGTTGGGGACGCGGTCCTCTGCTGGAAAGGACGCTGCTCCTGCTGGGGCCCGTGGCCGCCGCGTACTGGCTGTCGCCGACCGTGGCCTTCGCCGGTGTCTCGCTCTTCATCCTTGGCGCGTTGTATCTGCTTGCCGTGGGGGGATTGAGGACGCTGTGCCAGGGTCGCGCCAGCGCGGAGCTCCAGGTGCGCGTGAGCGGCCTGTTCAATCTGGTCCTCAACCTCGGGTACTCGGGCGGGGTGTGGTTGCAGGGAGCGCTGGGAGACCGACTGGGACTGCGCGCCGTCACCGCATGCGCGGCACTGCTCTTCTTCGCGCTGGCCCTGGGCGTTCGCGTCCTGCTGCCGGGCCGGCTCGCGTCACTGGAGGCGCGATTGCCTCCTCCTTCGACCTGAGTGTCGCGCATGCGGCCATGCTCCGAGGTCCGCTCGCTTCGATGGAGGTCTCGATTGCCAAGTCCTTCGCGCTGAGCGCGGCTCACGCGGACATCCTCCAGGGTTGGCACGCTTCGAGGGAGGCCTCGCTCGCCACGTCCTTCGCGCTGAGCGCGGCTCATGCGGACACACTCTGGGGTCGGCTCGCTTCGAGGGAGGTCTCGCTCGCCACGTCCTTCGCGCTGAGCGCGGCTCATGCGGACACACTCCGGGGCTGGGTCTTCGCCTGGGCTTGCGCGAGCGCGTCGCGCAGAATCGCGGCGAGCTGCTGCACTCCCGGAAGCCGCAGCAGTGCGTAGTGGTCTCCGGGCAGTGTGTGGACCTCCACGCCACCCCTGGCCAGCAGCTCCCATTCGTGAGCACGGGGCGACTCGCCCGACTCGATGGAGAGCAACGTGCCGGTGTACGGCCGGGGCACATACCGCCAGGCAGCCCGGAGATTCGACTCGAACACCTCGCGCAGCGCGCTGAGGCCCGACTCGGGCAGGGCCGCCGCCTTGCGACCGGCCTCTTCCAGGAGATGCAGTGCTTCCTCCGGAGCGAGCTGTGAAAGCGCGGCCTCGGAGCACGGAAGGTCCGCGCCCGCCGCGCGCAGCAGGTCCCTGAAGAAGAGCGCGCCCAACCTCGTGGGCTCCAGCCACTCCCGGTCCACCGCACCTCCGGGATGGGCTCGCGCATAGGTGTCGATGAGCACCAGCAGGTCCACCTGTTCGCCCTGCTCCTGGAGTTGCTGCGCCAGTTCGAACGCGATCGTGCCGCCCAAGGACCATCCACCGAGCAGGTAGGGCCCACGAGGCTGGACGGTACGAATGGCGCGCAGGTAGTGGGCCGCCAGGGACTCCACGCTGTCGAGGGTCGGCGCCTCGCCGTCGAGCCCCGGTGCCTGCAAACCATAGAAGGGCTGGTCGGGCCCCAACAGGTGCGCGAGCTCCGCGTACGCGAGCACCGTTCCACCCACGGGGTGGATGCAGAAGAAGGGCCGCTTCGTTCTTCCACTCCGCAGTTCGACCAGCGACGACGTCGGCCCCTGGTCCTGGTGCAACAGGCCCGCGATGCGCTCCACCGTCGCCCCCTGGAACAAGGTCGCCACCGGAAGCGACCGCCCCGTCAGCCCGCGAATCCGCCCGAGCAGCCGCACGGCCAACAACGAGTGCCCACCCAGCTCGAAGAAGTCCTCGCGGATGCCCACGGGAGGCAGGCCCAGCGTCTCCTCCCATGCGCGGACAAGCTGAAGCTCCAACGACGTTCGCGGCGGGACTCGCTCCACCAATCGGGCAGCCACCTCTCCCTCCGGAGCAGGCAGCGCGCGGCGGTTCACCTTGCCGCTGGGCGTGAGCGGCAACATGTCCAACGGCACGAAGTGGCCGGGCACCATGTACTCGGGCAGTCGTTGCTTGAGGAAGCTCCGCAGCTCAGGGGCCGCTGGCGGACCGCCCTCCCCGCCCACGACATAGGCCACCAGTCGCGTGAGACCAGAGCCATCCGCGCGCGCCTCCACCACGCAGTCCTTCAGCGCCGGGTGGCGCGCGAGCACCGCCTCGATTTCGGCCAGCTCGATGCGATAGCCACGCACCTTCACCTGCGCGTCGCGTCGACCGAGGAACTCGAGCGTCCCGTCCTGCCGGTACCGCGCGAAGTCACCCGTGCGGTACAGCCGTGCACCGGGAGAGAGGTCGAGTGGGTCCGGAACGAAGCGCTCCAGCGTCAGGTCCGGCCGGTGGAGATAGCCACGCGCCAGCGCGTCACCTCCGAGGTACATCTCCCCAGGAACACCGAGGGGAACAGGTGCCTGTCGCGCGTCCAGCAGATGGACCCGGGTGTTCGCGATGGGGCGTCCGATGGAGGGCAGGTCGGGCCATGACTCGGGGTCCCCGGCCAGCGTGTGGGCCGTCACCACGTGCGACTCCGTGGGCCCGTAGTGGTTGTGCAGGACACACCCAGGCAATCTCCGCGCGAAGCGACGCAGGGCCGGCGTCACCCGAAGCTGTTCTCCCGCCGTCACGATTTCGCGGAGCCGTCGCGGCACGAAGTCTTCGCGGTCCGCCACCTCCGCCAGGTTCTGGAGCGCGACGAAGGGCAGGAAGAGGCGCTCGACTTCACACCGGTCCATCAGCTCCAGCAGGGCGTGCGCATCCAGGCGCAGGTCCTCGGTGATGAGCACCAGCTCCCCTCCCGCCGCCCAGGTGGAGAACAGCTCCTGGAAGCTCACGTCGAAGCTCAGCGGGGAGAACTGGAGCGTCCTCCCCCTGGGAAGCGTGGACGCGCCGAGCTGCCACTGCACGAGATTGAGCAGAGGCCCGTGAGGCATGGCCACCCCCTTGGGCGTACCGGTGGAGCCCGAGGTGTAGATGACGTAGGCGAGCGACTCCGGGCCCGCGAGCGGCTCCAGGTCCGCCGAGCGCTCCTCCGCGAAACGCGCCGCCTCCGTGTCGAGGTCGAGCCTGCGCGCCACGCCGTCCGGCAACACGTCGGAGAGCGTGGACTGCGTGAGCAACCATGTGGCACCCGAGGAGCGGAGCATCCACTCCAGGCGCTCCCGTGGATAGGAGGGGTCCAGCGGGACATACGCGCCGCCCGCCTTGAGGACTCCGAGCACTCCCACAGCCAGGTCGAGCGAACGTCGGACACACAGGGCCACCGGAACGTCAGCGCCCACACCACCCCGGCGGAGGAATCGCGCGAGTCGGTTCGCCTGCCGGTTCAGCTCGCCATAGGTGAGCGAGTGTTCGCCAAAGCGGACAGCGACCGCATCGGGCGTGCGCGCGGCGTGCGCCTCGAAGAGCGCATTCACACAGGACGCCGAGGACCGGGGAGCCTCGGTGGCGTTCCAATCGACGAGCAAGCGGCGTCGCTCGGCCTCCCCCAGCAACGGCAGCGCCTCCACGTCCTGTCCAGGCTGGGAGAGCGCGGCCTGGAGCAGTCGCGTGTAGTGGCCCGCCATCCGAGACACCGTCTCCTCGTCGAAGAGGTCCGTGTTGTATTCCCAGTACGTCACGAGCGACTGAGGGAGCTCGCGCACGAAGAGCGTGAGGTCGAACTTCGCCATGCCCGGCTCGAAGCTCAGCTCCTCCACGGCGAGGCCGGACAGGGCCAGCGGAGCCGTGGGCCCAGGCATGACGAACATGACCTGGAAGAGTGGCGAGCGACTCAGGTCCCGACTCGGCTGGAGCGCGTCCACCAACTGCTCGAACGGAAGGTCCTGATGCGCGAACGCTCCCAGACATGCGCGCCTCACCCTCCTCAACAGCTCCCGGAAGCTCGCCCCTTGCGTCTGCGTCCTCAGCACCAGCGTGTTCACGAAGAACCCCACCAGCGCCTCCACCTGCCTCCAGTTCCTCCCGGAGATCGGCGTCCCCACCACCACATCCGTCTGTCCGCTGTAGCGCGAGAGCAACGCCTGGAACCCCGCCAGCAGCGTCATGTACAGCGTCACCCCCTCCTTCCTGCTCAGCTCGCGCAGCGCCCCCGCCAGCTCCGGAGGCAGTCGCACCGCGAGATGGCCCCCGTTGAATGACTGCATGGCGGGCCGTGGCCTGTCGGTGGGCAGCTCCAACACGGGCGGCGCGCCGGCGAGCTGCTGCTTCCACCACGTCAGCTGCTTCTCCAGCACCTCCCCCTTCAGCCACTCTCGCTGCCACCTCGCGTAGTCCGCGTACCGCACCTCCGGGCGCCGTTCGTCGACGGCCGTCCCTCTCATCTTGGCCTCGTACGCTTCGCTCAGCTCCCTCTCCAGCACTCCCACCGACCACCCGTCGAACACGATGTGATGCACCACCCACACCAACACGTGCTCCGCCTCCCCCACCTTCAGCACCTTCGCCCTCAGCAGCGGCCCTCGCTCCAGGTCG
>NZ_JABUMT010000015.1:0-153095 GCF_013336715.1 Myxococcus sp. CA056 | reverse complement strand
CTCCCTCTCCAGCACTCCCACCGACCACCCGTCGAACACGATGTGATGCACCACCCACACCAACACGTGCTCCGCCTCCCCCACCTTCAGCACCTTCGCCCTCAGCAGCGGCCCTCGCTCCAGGTCGAACGGCCCGCGCGCCTCCTCCTCCACTCGCGCCAGCACGTCCCCTTCCTCCGCCTCCTCCACGCCCAGCGCCAGCTCCACCGCCTCGTGGATTCGCTGCACCGGCCGGCCGTCCACTTCGCCGAATGTCGTCCGCAGTGACTCGTGTCGCCTCGCCACCTCGCGGAACGCGTCCTCCAGCGCCTTCACGTGCAGAGGCCCCGTCAGCCTCACCGCGAAAGGCATGTTGTAGGAGAACCCCTCGGCATCGAGCTGGGAGAGGAACCACAACCGCTGCTGCGCGAAGGACTGCTCCGCCACGGCACTCGGAGGCCCTCGCACCAATGGCGGCGGTGCCGCGCCCCTCGCATCCTCCAGCACGTCTTCCAGATGCTCCGCGAGCTGGGCCACCGTGGGGGACTCGAACAGCACCCGGACAGGGAGTTCGCGACCGATGACTTCCTTCAAGCGCGACACCGCCTGCGTCGCGAGCAGCGAGTGTCCTCCCAGCTCGAAGAAGTGGGCCTCGATGCCCACACGCTCCAGTCCGAGCAACGGGCCGAAGACCTCCGCGACCACACGCTCCATCGCGGTGCGCGGCGCCACGTAGCCACCCCGAGACTCCTCCGCACGCGGCACGGGCAGGGCCTTGCGGTCCACCTTTCCCGTCGGCGCCAACGGAAGCGTGGGCAGCGACACGAAGGCCGACGGCACCATGTACTCGGGCAGCTTCGCCTGCAGTTGCGTGCGCAGCTCGGAGGGCTCAAGCCGCTGGCCTTCCTGGAAGACGACGTAGCCCACGAGGCGGCGATCTCCCGGCACATCCTCGCGGACGACAGCCACCGCGTCTCGCACACCAGGGAGGGCTCGCAACACCACCTCCACTTCGCCCAGCTCGATGCGGAACCCGCGCAGCTTCACCTGGCCGTCCAGGCGGCCGAGGAACTCCAGGTTCCCATCCGCGAGCCAGCGGGCCCTGTCCCCCGTGCGGTAGTAGCGCTCGCCCGAGGCGGCGCCGAGCGTGTCCGGAAGGAAGCGGTCCGCGGTCAGGTCCGGACGGCCGTGGTAGCCATGCGCGAGGCTGGCACCGGCGACGCCCACTTCCCCTGGGACACCGAGGGGACAGGGCTCGCCCTTCGCGTCCAGCACATAGAGCCGCACGTTGGTGATGGGCTCCCCCACGGGAGGCAGCGCGGGCCATGACGACGGTGGGCCCGATGCCCTCCAGGCAGTCACGACGTGCGCCTCCGAGGGCCCGTACTGATTCTCCAGCACGCAGCCCGGGAGCCGCTCGAAGAAGGCCACCAGCGCGGGCGTCACCTGGAGCTGCTCGCCCGCCGTCACCACCTCCGTCAGCGGCGGCAACACATCCTCCGCACCGGCCGCGTCACACACAGCCTGGAGCGCGACGAAGGGCAGGAATAGTCGCTCCACCCGGTGACGCACCATGTACCGCAGCATCGCGCTGGGGTCCCGGCGCAACTCGGGGGTGATGAGCAGGACGCGCCCGCCCAGGCACCAGGTGCCGAACAACTCCTGGAAGGAGACATCGAAGTTGAGCGAAGCGAACTGGAGCGTGGTGGCGTCCGGCTTCACCGTGCGCCGCAGCAACCACCAGAGCATGTTGCCCACCGCGCGGTGGGACATGACGATGCCTTTCGGTCGCCCCGTGCTGCCCGAGGTGTAGACGAAGTAGCAGTGTGTCTCCGGGGAGACGTCGACACGCGGAGCCATCGTGGGACGCCGGCCGATGGCGGGGCCTTCGTCTTCCAGGCAGACAACGCGAGCGCCGGTGTTCGGCGGCAGCGCGGCGACGAGGTGCGACTGCGCCAGCACCACGGGCGCACGCGTATCCTCCAGCATGAGCGCCAGTCGCTCGACGGGCCAGGTCGGGTCCAATGGAAGGAACGCCGCGCCCGCCTTCAAGGTGGCGAGCACCGCCACAGGCATCTCCAGTCCACTCCGGTCCAGACACAAACCCACCGAGCCATTGGGAGGAACCCCGAGCGCCACCAGGTGGTGCGCGAGCTGGTTCGCGCGCGCGTCCAGCTCCGCATAGGTCAGCGAGCGTGTGCCGTCCGTGACGGCCTCCGCATCAGGCGTTCGCGAGACCTGGGCCTCCACCCATTGGTGCATCAGCCCCGGCACATAGGTGGAGTCCTGGCGCGAGCCCCAGTCGACCAGCAAGCGCTGTCGCTCGGAGTCTCCGAGCAGCGGGAGCTCCGAGACCTGTCGTTCCGAGGTCTCCACCGCCGCGCTCAGCAGCCGGCCGTAGTGGCCCGCCATGCGCGACACCGTCTCAGCGTCGAAGAGGTCCGTGTTGTATTCCCAGTACGTCACCAACCCGCGAGGCGTCTCCCACGCGAACAACGTCAGGTCGAACTTCGACACGCCGGGCTCGAAGTCGAGGTCCTCCACCTGAACGCCGTCCAGGTCGAGTGGCGACAAGGTGCCAGGCATGACGAACATGACCTGGAAGAGTGGCGAGCGACTCAGGTCCCGACTCGGCTGGAGCGCGTCCACCAACTGCTCGAACGGAAGGTCCTGGTGCGCGAACGCTCCCAGGCACGCGCGCCTCGCCCTCCTCAACAGCTCCCGGAAGCTCGCCCCTTGCGTCTGCGTCCTCACCACCAGCGTGTTCACGAAGAACCCCACCAGTGCTTCCACCTGCCTCCAGTTCCTCCCGGAGATCGGCGTCCCCACCACCACATCCGTCTGTCCGCTGTAGCGCGAGAGCAACGCCTGGAATCCCGCCAGCAGCGTCATGTACAGCGTCACCCCCTCCTTCCGGCTCAGCTCGCGCAGCGCCCCTTCCAGCCCCGCTGGCAGCGCGACCCGCTTCAGTGCGCCTTGGTAGGTCCGCACCGCGGGCCTCGGGCGGTCCGTCGGCAGCTCCAGCACCAGCGGCGCCCCCGCCAGCTCCTCCTTCCACCACGCCAACTGCTTCTCCAGCACCTCCCCCTTCAGCCACTCCCGCTGCCACCTCGCGTAGTCCGCGTACTGCACCTCCAAGCCTCGCTCCGCCCCCGTCTCCCCTCTCACCCTCGCCCCGTACGCTTCGCTCAGCTCCCGCTCCAACACTCCCACCGACCATCCGTCGAACACGATGTGATGCACCACCCACACCAACACGTGCTCCGCCTCCCCCACCTTCAGCACCTTCGCCCTCAGCAGCGGCCCCCGCTCCAGGTCGAACGGCCCGCGCGCCTCCTCTTCCACTCGCGCCAGCACGTCCCCTTCCTCCACCTCCGCCACGCGCAGCTCCAGTTCCACCGCCTCCTGGATTCGCTGCACCGGCCGGCCGTCCACTTCGCCGAACGTCGTCCGCAGTGACTCGTGTCGCCTCACCACCTCGCGGAACGCGTCCTCCAGTGCCTGCACATCCAGCCGGCCGCTCAGCCGCCGCGCGAAGGGGACGTTGTAGGAAATCCCTCCCGCGTCGAGCTGCGAGGTGAGCCAGAGCCGCTGCTGCGCGAAGGACTGCTCCACCACGCCACCATGCGGCTGGTGCGTCAGGGGTGGCGGCTGCGCGCCATGGTTTTCCTCGAGTCGCTCCGCGAGCCGCGTCACGGTGGGAGACTCGAACAGGACTCGCACGGGCAGCTCCCGGCCCAGCACCTCGCGCAACCGCGACACAGCCCGTGTCGCCAGCAGGGAGTGTCCCCCCAGTTCGAAGAAGTGGTCCTCCACGCCCATCCGCGAGAGGCCCAACAACGGCGCCAGCACATCGGCCACCACCTGCTCCATCGCCGTGCGCGGTGCCACGTACTCACCTCGCGCGTCCTCCGCTCGCGGTGATGGCAGCGCCGTCCTGTCCAGCTTCCCGTTCAAGGTCAGGGGGAAGGCCGGCAGCGGGACGAAGGCCGAGGGCACCATGTACTCGGGCAGCCGTGCCTGCGCGTGCGTGCGCATCGCCTGGGGCGTCAGCGCCACTCCCACGGAGGGCACGAAGTACGCGACGAGCCACCGACCTCCGGGCCCATCGTCCCGGGCCAGCACCGCCACCTCACGCACCTCGGGATGCGCGGCAAGCGCGGCCTCCACCTCGCTCAGCTCGATGCGAAAGCCTCGGAGCTTCACCTGACCGTCCAGCCTGCTGGCGAACTCGAGCGTCCCGTCGCGCAGGAAGCGCACCCGGTCCCCCGTGCGGTACAGCCGGGCTCCCGGCTCCGCGCTGAAGGGATGCGGCACGAAGCGCTCCGCGGTCAGCTCGGGCCGGCGGAGATAGCCCCACGCCAGTCCATCGCCCCCTGTGTACAGCTCGCCCCACACGCCCACCGGCACCAGCTCCAGGGCCGCGTCCAGCACGTAGACGCTCGTGTTGGAGATGGGCCGACCGATGGACACCGACGTGCCGACTCGCGCCGGGTCCGTGAGCCGATGGCTGGTGGTGAAGGTGGTGTTCTCCGTGGGGCCATAGCCATTGACCACGCTTCCACCCCGCGCCAGCCGCGCGCGGACGGCTCCCGGCGACACCACGTCACCTCCCGTGAGGACCTGACGCACGCTCACCAGGGCCTCGGGCCGGGTGGCCATCACCTGCTCGAAGAACGCGGAGGTGAGCCACAGCGTGGTGACGCCATGGCGCGACAGCGCGCCCTCCAAATCCTCCACCGAAGGCGAGTGCTCGGAGAAGACGACCAGCCTTCCTCCGTTGAGCAACGGGCCCCACAGCTCCAGCGTGGCGGCGTCGAAGGAGATGGGCGCCAGTTGGAGGAAGACCTCCCCTGCTCCCAGCTCGGCGAAGTGAGCGCCCTTCACCAGTCGCACCACGGCCCGGTGTGGAATGCACACGCCCTTCGGCCTTCCGGTGGAGCCGGAGGTGTACATCACGTACGCCAGCGCCTCCGGTGGGACGGGCACGCCCGGCGCCTCGTCGTCCTCCGAGTCAGCCTGCTCCGATGAAAACTCCAGCGGCAGGATGTGCATGGCCATGGCGGGGAGCCGCGAACGCAACGAGGGCTGGACCAGCAGCACCTGGAGCCCCGCGTCCTCGCACATGAAGGCCAGCCGCTCGACGGGATACGACGGGTCCAGCGGCACATACGCGCCGCCGGCCTTGAGGATGCCGAGCGTCGCCACCACCATCTCCAGCGAGCGCCGCGTGAACAGCCCCACGTGACTTCCAGCCACCACACCCCGCTGCCGCAGCAGCCGCGCGAGCTGCCAGGCCCGCCGATTCAGCTCGGCATAGGTCAGGTACGCGCCCTCGAACTCCACCGCGACGGCGTCGGGCGTGCGCGCCACCTGCGCCTCGAACACCTCGTGGATGCTCGCCTCGCGGGGATACTCCGTCCGCGTGTCATTCCACGCCACCAGGAGCTGCTCACGTTCGCTGGCGCTCAGCAGGGGCAGCTCCGAGACGCGCTGCTCGGGATGAGCCACCACCGACTCGAGCAACCGGACGTAGCGCTCCGCCAGTTCCGTCACCGTCTCTTCATCGAAGAGGTCCGTGTTGTATTCCCAGTACGTCACCAGCCCTCGGGGCGTCTCCCGCGCGAACAGGGTGAGGTCGAACTTCGACACGCCCGGCTCCAGCGGAAGGTCCGAGACGTCCGCGCCTTCGAGCGCCAACGCCGAGGCCGGCGCGCCTTGGAGTACGAAGGCCACCTGGAAGAGGGGCGAGCGACTCAAGTCCCTCCCCGGCTGGAGCGCGTCCACCAGTTGTTCGAGCGGCAGCTCCTCGTGCGCGAACGCCCCCAGGCACGTGCGCCGCACCCGCTTGAGCAACTCCCGGAACGACACATCCTCGACGCGTGCTCGCAGCGCCAGCATGTTCGCGAAGAAGCCGATCATCCCCTCCAGGTCCCTGGAGCCGCGTCCCGCGAAGGGAGAACCGACGACGATGTCCCGCTGTCCGCTGTAGCGCGACAGCAACGCCTGGAACCCCGCCAGCAGCGTCATGTACAGCGTCACCCCCTCCTTCCGGCTCAGCTCGCGCAGGGGGCCCTCCAACGCCTCGAGCGGGGCCATCCACTTCAAGGCTCCGGCGAACGTCTGCACCGCGGGCCTCGGGCGGTCCGTCGGCAGCTCCAGCACCAGCGGCGCTCCCGCCAACTCCTCCTTCCACCACGCCAACTGCTTCTCCAGCACCTCCCCCTTCAGCCACTCCCGCTGCCACCTCGCGTAATCCGCGTACTGCACCTCCAGGCCCCGCTCCTCCCCCTCCTCCCCTCTCACCCTCGCCCCGTACGCTTCGCTCAACTCCCTCTCCAGCACTCCCACCGACCACCCGTCGAACACGATGTGATGCACCACCCACACCAACACGTGCTCCGCCTCCCCCACCTTCAGCACCTTCGCCCTCAGCAGCGGCCCTCGCTCCAGGTCGAACGGCCCGCGCGTCTCCTCCTCCACTCGCGCCAGCACGCCCCCTTCCTCCACCTTCTCCACTCGCAGGCTGAACTCCACCGCCTCGTGGATTCGCTGCACCGGCCGCCCGTCCACTTCGCCGAACGTCGTCCGCAGTGACTCGTGCCGCCTCACCACCTCGCGGAACGCGTCCTCCAGCGCTCCAACGTCCAGCCGCCCTTTCAGCCTCGCGGCGAAGGGAGCGTTGTAGGCGGACCCATCCGGGTCGAGCTGCGCGAGGAACCACAGTCGCTGCTGCGCGAAGGACTGCTCCACCACGCCACCGTGCGGCTGGTGCACCAACGGAGGCCGACGCCCCGCTCGTTCCACCTTCGTGCGGGTGGACTGCTCGCTCTGCGACATGGTGCTCCTCGGGTCCTCGTGAAGTCCCGTGACACCGGTGACCGGGCTGCGGGACTCCCGCGTGAGAGGCAATGAGAGGAAGAGACCGGATGCGTGCGTCAGGCCACGCGGAACTTGTGCCGGGAGTCACCCGGCTCACCCTGACCTGGCTCGACCCCGCGCTCCGGCAGGAGCAGGTCATACGGGTCCATCGCATCCCCCGCGAGGCACTCCAGCTCCACGTCCATGCCCAGCCCATATCGCCGGGCCAGCTCCGTGAGGACACGCGTCACCGCCTCGTCCTCCAGCGAGAAACCCGTGGAGTCGAACACCGTGGACCGCTTGCGCCAGTCCTCGTAGCGCTCGGGATGCTGCACGACCTCGATGATGCCCGGCCCAATCTGCTCGGGCCGGAGCTGCTGGCACTCCCCTTCGACGAGCGCCTGGGGAAGGAAGTCCGGGCACACCAGGCTGCGCTCCAGCAGCGAGCGAGGCAGCTCCACCTTCCCCGGCAGGTCCGAGCCCACCGCGTTGACGTGCACCCACGGCCGCAATCGCCCGTCCTCCAGCACCGGCCCTTCACCCACCCCCACGGACGTCACCGTGCACAGGATGTCCGCCTCCGCCTCCACCGCCTCCCGTGGCGCCGCGCGAACATCCAACCCCAGGAACCCCACCCGCTTGGGAAAGGAGCGCTGCACCGCCGCGTCCACGTCAAAGGCAAGCACCCGCTCCACGGGCCACACGCGGGACAACGCGTGCAGCTGCGTGACGGCCTGCGCCCCGCACCCCACCAGCCCCACCACCCGGCTCTCCGGATGCGCCAGGTGGCGGCTCGCGATGGCGGACGCCGCCCCCGTGCGCAACGCCGTCGCCAGCACCCCGTCCACCACCGCCTTCAAATGCCCCGTCTCACAGTCATAGACACTGTTCGTCGCGATGATGGTGGGAACCCCATAGCGTCTGGGATTCAACGGATTGTAGCCCACCACTTTGATTGTAATTGTTTCCCCCTGGCGCATCACTGGCATCCATTCCAGCACGCCTGTCCGAGCATTGCGCAGGGTGAAACCGTCGCGCTGCCGCAGCTCCGTCCGGGACGTGTCGAACGCGCGAAAGGCGCCTTCCACCGCCTCGATGACCTGGTCCATCAGGGCATCGATTCCAACCTCCTGCACGAGCTTGCGCAGGTCCGCCTGGGTGACGAGAAGTGTCTTCACGGGCGCTCCCCTCGGGTGGAGATGCGAGCACTCTGCATCAAGCCGTCGGACCTGTGAAGACAATCAAAACAATCCGACACATCATTACCAGACCAGAAGAATTATCATCCCTGATTGCCCATGACCACACTTGCCGACATTGCATGATTTACAGGCCCTCGGCACAAGCCGTATCATCCGATGCCGTGAGCGCACGGACGGACACCGCGGAGTTGTCGTGGGGTTGGGTTCGCAATCCCCGCTTCGACCTTCTCTTCATCGTGGGAACCGCGGGACTGGGCTGTGTCTTCGCCCTGGCCGCGTTGGCGAAACCCTCGCTATTCCCGCTGCTGCTGACCATCGACGTGTGGCTGCTCGGCTACCACCATGTGGTGTCGACCTTCACGCGGCTGGGCTTCGACGGGGAGAGCCGGCAGCAGCACCGCTTCCACATCTGGGTGCTGCCGCTGCTCGTCTTCACGGGGACGTTCACCGTGTACAAGCTCGCGGGCGTCTGGCCGCTGATGAGCATCTACTTCTACTGGCAGGGGTGGCACTACCTGCGGCAGAGCTACGGCGTCAGCCGCATCCTGGACCGGGCCTCGCGCAGGCCACCCTCGGACAATCCGGCCACGGTGTGGATGCTCTACCTCCTGCCCCTGGCGGGCCTGCTCCACCGCTCCGCGCAGGGCTCCACCACGTTCCTCAAGCTGGACGTGCGCATGCTGCCGGTGCCCCAGGAAGTCGCCTGGGTGGCCGCGGCCAGCGCGCTGGTGGCGGTGGCCGCCTGGGCCACGTTCCAGGTCCGCGCGCTGCGCTCCGGCACCGGCAGTCCCGTGCAGACGCTCTATCTGGCCACGCACACGGGCATGTTCACGCTGGGCTACTTCGTCATCCCCAGCCTGGAGACGGGCTGGCTGGGCCTCAACGTTTGGCACAACGCGCAGTACATCCTCATCGTCTGGCTGTTCCACAACCGCCGCTTCGGGGACAAGGTGAGTCAGGCCCACCCGTTCCTCTCCACGCTCAGCCAGAGCCGGCGGATGCTCCACTACCTGGTGGTCTGCGTGGGGATTTCCGCGCTGCTCTACACCTTCATCCTCAAGGGACTCGGGTGGATTCCGGCGGCCAGCCTGCTCATCGTCCAGACGCTCAACTTCCACCACTACATCGTCGACAGCCTCATCTGGAAGGTGAGGCAGCCGGCGGTGCGGCGCAACCTGGGGCTCGCCGCGTGAGCCCCGCCGTCACGCGGACCTTCCCCGCCCGCGTGACGGACGGCACGACGGCCGGACGACTCCGCCCGGCCGCCGACGCGCGCCTCAGGCTCCCACGCGCAGCACGGAGCGGCCGCCGTAGCGCGCCTGCTTGCCCAGCTCCTGCTCGATTCGGATGAGCTGGTTGTACTTCGCGGTGCGGTCCGCGCGGGACAGCGAACCCGTCTTGATTTGACCGCAGTTGGTGGCGACGGCCAGGTCCGCGATGGTGGCGTCCTCCGTCTCACCGGAGCGGTGGGACATCACGGCGGTGTAGCCCGCCTTGTGCGCCATCTCCACGGCGGCCATGACCTCCGACAGCGTGCCAATCTGGTTGACCTTCACCAGGATGGAGTTGGCGATGCCGTTCTTGATGCCGTCGGCCAGCCGCGTCACGTTGGTGACGAACAGGTCGTCGCCGACAATCTGGATCTTCTTGCCGATGCGGTCCGTGAGCAGCTTCCAGCCGGCCATGTCGTCCTCGGCCAGCCCGTCCTCGATGGAGACGATGGGGTACTTCGCCGCCAGCCCCTCCAGGTACTTCACGTGCTCTTCGATGGAGCGCTTCTTGCCCTCGCCTTCGTAGTCGTAGACGCCGCCCTTGAAGAACTCGCTGGCGGCACAGTCCAGCGCCAGGGCGATGTCCTCGTTGGGGCGGTAGCCGGCCTTCTCGATGGACTTCATGATGAAGTCGAGCGCCTCTTCGGCGTTCTTGAGGTTCGGCGCGAAGCCGCCCTCGTCACCCACGTTGGTGCCGTGGCCGGCCTCGGACAGGCCCTTCTTCAGGGTGTGGAAGACCTCGGCGCCCATGCGCACCGCCTCGGAGAGCGACTTGGCTCCCACGGGCATGATCATGAACTCCTGGAAGTCGATGGGGTTGTCCGCGTGTGCGCCGCCGTTGATGATGTTCATCATCGGCACGGGCAGCAGGTTGGCGGAGACGCCCCCCACGTAGCGGTAGAGCGGCAACCCGCGCGCGGCGGCGGCGGCCTTCGCCACGGCCAGCGACACGCCGAGGATGGCATTGGCGCCGAGCTTCTTCTTGTTCGGCGTGCCGTCGAGGGCAATCATCGTCTGGTCGATTTCGAGCTGCGCCTCCGCGTTCATCCCGCGGACCGCGTTGAACAACTCGTTGTTCACCGCGGAGACGGCCTTCAGCACGCCCTTGCCAAGGTAGCGACTCTTGTCGCCGTCCCTCAGCTCCACGGCCTCGTGCGTGCCCACCGAGGCACCGGAGGGAACCGCGGCGCGACCGCGAATGCCGTTCTCCAGGATGACATCGACTTCGACAGTGGGATTGCCGCGACTGTCGAGAATCTCACGGCCTACGACACCGACGATTGTAGTCATCGCGCCTTCGTAGCGAAGCGGTCCCAGTGCGTCAAGACACGAGTCCCCGAGCGAACCGGGGCATCTCCTGACTCACGCGGACAGTCGGGCCAGGGTGTTCTCCACCCAGCGAAAGCCGATGTGTTCCTGCTCCAGTCGGACGCGCTCGCCCAGCCGCTGATGGCGAAGGTCCTCGTAGAGCGCGGCCTCCGACTCGGTGAGTCGCGACAGCGTGCCCCGGTGAGGCTTGTCCTCCTCCACCCAGTGCGCGTTGTGCGCCAGCAGCACGTCGCGGTCCATCAGCAGGGAATGGACGCGGGGATGGTGCGCGCGCAATCGGTCGAGGATGGCGAAGCCATGCGTGTCGATGTCGCCCCAGTAGTACACCCCCTCTGGCCGGCGCAGGCGCAGGGTCAAAGGAAAGAGCGCCTCGCCGGAGAGCGGGGCCGAGAGGATGCGGCCCGAGTCCCAGACGCGCCGGACCTGCTCCCGCACGTTCGCCGGAGTGGTCCATGCGAGCACCCGGCTCATGCGCTCCGGGCCTCTCGCTCGGCGTGGTACTGCTCGATGGTGAGGTTGCGAACCCGGGAGCGGCGGCCCTCCTCGTTGTGGACGTAACCCACGCTGGCCACGTACGGCTCGATGACGCGAATCTTCTGCAGCGGCGTCACGATGAGCAGTTGCAGGTCCAGGCGGCGGAACAGCTCCAGCCCATACGCCGCCGACTCGTCCGAGCCGCGCCCGAAGGCCTCGTCGATGACCACGAAGCGGAACGAGCGCGAGCGCGTCTCGCCCCACTGCAGGCCGAACTGGTAGGCCAGGCTCGCGGCCAGCACCGTGTACGCGAGCTTCTCCTTCTGTCCGCCCGACTTGCCGCCCGAGTCCGCGTAGTGCTCGTGCTCCTGGTCATCCGCGCGCCAGCGCTCCGAGGCGGAGAAGCTGAACCAGTTGCGCACGTCCGTCACCCGCTGCGTCCACTTCGCATCCGCGTCGGCCTCGCCCACTCGCCCCCGGAAGCGCTCGATGATGCGCTTCACCTCCAGGAACTTCTGCTCGGAGTACGCGTCATCCTCCGAGCCCGTGAGCGTGCCCTCCGTGCAGGCGCGCAGGTCCTGCTGGAACTCGCGGATGTCGGCGTCCACCGTCGGCACCAGCTCCAGGACGATGTAGCGGTCCGGGTTGTAGTCGATGGCCCGCAACGAGCGGTTGATGGTGTCCACCCGCTCGCGGATGCCGTGGCGCTCCCGGTGGAGCTGCGCCTGGAAGTTGGCCACCTCGCGGATGGTGTTCTCGTTCAAGAGGCTCTTGAAGCGCGCCTCGAAGCGCGGAAGGTCGTCCGCGCGCAGCGAGCCGAGCAGTGCCACGTACTCCGCCGCGGCCTCCAGGCTCGCCGCCAGCTCCTGGGTCTCCAGCGGAAACTCGGTGCGATACGCCTGCATCGCGGCAAGGAGGGCATCCCGCACCCGCTCCTGCTTACGCGCCTCGCTGTCGATGCGCGTCTGGAGCCGCTCGCGCACCTGCCGCTCCCGCTCGTCGCACGCGTCCGCTTCGAGCGCCGCGCCCCCCTGCCCCTCCGCGCTGAGCGTGGCCACGCGCGGGTAGCAGGCCCGGATGGACTCTGACGTCTCCCCCATCGTTCGCTGGCACGCCGTCAGCGTCCGCCGCGTCGCGTCCTCCTTCTCCTCCAGGCGTCCCTGGCGCTTCTCCACGGCCTTCAAGGTCTGCTCGGTCGCCGCCAGCTCCTTCTCGACGGCGTCGAGCTCCCGCTCGAAGCCCCTGAGCACGTCGGACTCGCCCTCCAGGGCCTTGAGTCGCTCCTCCCTCCGCTGGATGTCGCTGGCGACCAGACGCCAGTCGAGCTCCCGGAAGGTGTCGAAGACGGCGAGCTGGCCCAACTGCTCGCCCTGGGTCTGCAGCCGCGCGTGGCGCTGTTCGAGCGCCTCCCACCGCGCGGTGGCCGCCTGGATTCTCGCTTCCAAGGCGCGGGACTCCGACTCCAGCGCCTGACGCTTGGTGTCGTTCGTCCAGCCCAGCACCCACTGCGAGCGGTCGTCGATGCGGCGCCGGTCGTCCTTCAAGTGCCGCTCCCCGCCCGACTTCACCTGTCCCGAACGAGAGAGCGCCTGACGTGAGCGAACGAACTGCTCCGTCGTGTCGCAGCAGGTGTAGTCGAACTGCCGGGCGAGCTGCCCCTCCAACCACGGCGCCATGCTGGAGCCCGGCTTGAGGGCGAGCTTGTGCGGAAGGGACTCGGGCCGTGACGGTGGCACCCGCGTCAGGCCCTCTTCCCGGACGCGGTAGTAGACGAGCCGCTCGTTCAGATGGGTGCGGTCCACCCACTGACTGACCCGCGCGTAGTCGGAGTCGGGCACCAGCAGGGACACGCCCAGCGAGTACAGCACGCGCTCGATGGCGCCCGTCCAGTCGCGCGCCTCGTCGCGGATTCGCAGCAGCTCTCCGGCGAACGGGAGCGCGTCCTCGGACAGCTGGAGGTCCGCGCACAGCCGGGCCCGGAGGTGGAGGAATCGCGCCGGGATGTTGGAGCGCTGACGACGCAGCGCCTCCAGTTCCACGGACACGGCCTCGTGCGCCTTCTTCATGTCACGCAGGTCCATGACGACCTCCGTGCGGGTGTTCTGCACCTCCGCCAGCTCGCTCGCGGTCGCCTCGCGCTGGAACTGGACCGAGCGCGCATTGGAGAGGAAGACCTCCAGCTCCGTCGCGGCCGGCAGGCCCACTGCCTGGGCCATCCGCGAGTAGCGGTCCGCCTTCCGCAGGCGCTCGTCCCGCTCATGTCTGCGCTGCACCAGCTCCGCCTTCTCCGTCTCCAGGCGGTCTCCCCCGTTGGCGGAGATGGACTGACGCAGCCTGTCCCGGTCCGCCCCGTGTCGCTCGCGCTGCTCCCGCACCTGCTCCGCCTGGAGGCGCACCTGCTCGCGCTCCGCCTCCAGGCTGGCCAGCCGCGCCTCGAACAGTCGCGCCTTCTGCTCGGAGAACCAGGGCCGCAGGGCGTCGCGGCAGCTTCGCAGCGCGTCGAGCTCCGTGGACAGGGCGGTGAAGCGCTCATGGTCCGCCACCAGCGGCTCCAATCGGCTCACCTGCCGTTTCGCCTTGAGGACCGCTTCGTGCGCGCGGTGGAGGTCATCGAAGTGGCCCATGAGCGCCGCGAGCCGCGTCTCCACGTCGAAGGGAGGCAGCATGTGCTGGCGCACGAAGTCCGTCAGGTTGCCCACGGACTTCATCGACACCGTCTGGAGGAACAGGTCCAACGCCTGCTCGTTCTCCAGCCCGAAGCGTCGCCGGAAGGCCGCCTGATATGGAGGGAACGTCTCATGGACTTCGCGCGAGAGGTCCTTGAGGCGCTTCTTCAGCGCGTTCAGGTCCGAGCCGCAGCGAGAGAAGTGCTCGGTGATGGAGAGCTTCCCATCCGCGACCACGTACAGCCGCGCGGGCTGGCCCTCCGGCTCGCGCATCCACATGACCTGGGCGAGCGTGACGTCCTGGCCATAACCCTCGTTGTGGAAGTGGGCGAGCAGCACCGAGTACGTCGGCGCGTCGCGGAGGAAGACGGGCCTGGCGCCCTGCCCTCCCTCGCCGCGCTCGGACTTGTACTGGCCTCGCACATAGGAGCGCAGTGAGCGCTCCCGGGCCTCCGCGCCCGCTGCCTTGTTGTAGGCGAGCTTCTGGGGCGGCACGAACAGCGTCACCAGGCCGTCCACCAGCGTCGACTTGCCCGAGCCGATATCCCCAGTGAGCAGCCCGCTCTCGCCCTGGAGCTCCAGGTGCCACACGCGGTCGTGGAAGGTGCCCCAGTTGTAGACCTCGAACCGGCGCAGTCGAAACCCCGCGCGCTCGTTGGGCGCGCCGATATCCAACAGGTCCGCCTGCGTGAGAGGACGCACCGTGCTCATTCCACACCTCCAGGTTGTTTCTCGACGAGCTGGTCGCGGTAGGCCGCGAGCCGCTGCTCGAAGTCCTCCAGCCACTGCGCATCGACGAATGCCTTCAGGATGCGGCGGACCTCGAAGGTGTCCTCCTCCCCCAGCCTTCGGAGGAACCCCATCTCCAGCGCCCGCTCGATGTCCTGATTCACGCGCTCCACCCACCGGACCTCGTTGGTGCCATCCGGGAGGAACAGCCTCACCAGCTCTTGCAGCTCATGGCGCCGGAGCACCAACCGCCCGCCCCCCGCCGCGGCGTCCGCATCCGCGAGCTTCTTGCGCAGCAGCGCGAGCAACAGGCTCAGGCCATACCCTAGCTGCCTGCGCGCGATGAGCCGAGGCAGCTCGGATGCGCACTCCCCCTCCGAGCGCTGTCGCAAGAACGCGTGGCCCTCCGACTCGTCGAGCATCAACCGCATGCCCAGCACGGACACCTGGTCCCGCACGCGGGCTTGCAGTTGGAGCAGGGACTGCCACAGCGCGGAGTTGTCCTCGCGGTAGACAACACCTTTCAAGAGGGAGACCACGACGAGTGACAGGGCATCGGGACCTTCAGAGGGACGCGGAGCGGGGGTCGTCATCGGAGGAAGAGCACCAGGGGAAGGGTGGCGCGGCGCGGGTGGCCGCTCGCGTCGGTCCAGAAGAGTTCTTGCGTACGGGCCTCATCGACCGAGGAGCGCCTGTCCTCGGAGGCAAGGCTCAGGTAGACGACCAGCTCCGCGAGGCCGTGTTGCAAGGGGTGCTCCCGCACCAGCTCCGCCAGGGAGATCTGCTCGCGTGACTGGAGGGCCTCCCGGACGTGCGTCTTCAACCGCGCCTTGTCGATGAATGCGAGGTTGAAGAGGGCCTCGGAGGGCACGTCCTCGGTCGCCTCCAGCACCTCCTCGTCCGCCATCCGGGTGCGCGCGGGCGGTGAGTACATGGGACGCTCCAGCGGAAGCTCGAGCGTGGGTGCCAGCTCGTCGAGCGACATGAGGGGCACGGTGGGGGGACGCGTGCGCACGGCGAGGGCGTGTTTCTCGATGCCGCGCAGCACCTGGAGGATGCGGCGGTTCTCCAACCAGACGCGGTCATCCAGGAAGCGGCGGAGCTGACCGGACAGCCTCGCCACTGTGCGCTGGGTGTGCTCGCCGGCCTCCAGCCAGTCGAAGTGGATGCGCGGCAGGCGCGAGTCCGGCTGGAGCGACTGAATCGCGGGATGGGCCAGCACGCGCTCCAGGTTCCGGGTGAGCGACTCCTTGCGCTCGGGGGACATGAGGAAGTCCCAGAAGGCTCGGAAGCTTCGCCCCTGGTCGGAGCCATTGATGGCGTCTCGTTCGCCCAGCACCGTCTCCAGGAGTTCGCCGCGCGTTCCCTCCCACGTCGCGATGCGCTCACGCACGCGCCGGTCCAGCGCATGGAAGCCGTCCTCCAGCGCCCGGAAGTCGGACAGCAGTCCGCGCGCGGTGTCGGACATCTGCTGGAAGCGGTCCTTGAGAGCGGACTCATCCATCAGGTCCAGGTGGCCGGCGCGCACGCGGGCGATCTCCGCCTCCACTTCGGCCTTGCGGCGCTCCAGCTCCACGAGCCGGGCCTCGGGGTCGGGCTCGGTGCCCTCGGTCATCTCCTGGAGGAGATGGAAGACGGTGAGCAATCGGGACTCGGTGCCCACGAAGGGTTGCTCGGTGAGCTGGCTCAACCAGCGGATGGCGCGCTCCGCCGCGGGCGTCAGGTCGAAGTGCGGTTCATCCGTGTCGGGCGGATAGAACTTGCGCAGCCAGCCCGCGCTGTCGGCGGCCCACTCGTCGAGATACGCGCCAGCACTTCGAGGAAACGCGGCCTCCCCGCGCCGCTCCCGGAGGGCGTGCAGATGGTCGTCGAGGCGCAGCACCAGTTCCCGTTGGGGCGTGGCGCGGGCGTTGGATTCGACGAAGACGCGGTGGAGGAAGCTGACGATGAGGGAGGCGTGGTCCGCGACGAGCAGCCGCCATGCGGGATGCTTCAGTCGCAGGGTTTCGAGCGTCGCGAAGTCCATGAAGTATCACCCTTACACCGCGCCTCTGACATGCCCGGGTGACCCCACGGGGTGGTTGTGTTGATGAAGATGGGTGTCGTGCCTGGTTGGTTGCCCACCCGCGAGGGACCTCGCCCAGCACGAGCCCCCATGGCCCGATCCACCCGGACGTTGGGCAACAGCAGGCGAGAGGTGGCCACCGGCTCCGCGCCCGCGTGGGCGACCAGGCACACGGAGGTCTCCAGCATGTCGAAGCGGCTCACCGCAACAGGAGCGACGCGCCAGACCGCGAGGACGGCGCTCCTTCTTCAAAGACAGTCCAACGGGTCAGCAGCGCGTCAACCAGCTCCCACCGGGTGGTCGCGACTCGACAGGTCAGTGACGACATGGGACCTCTCACGACGTATGGGTCCAGGCACGGCGTGGCCGGCCCACTTCCCATTCGTCGCGAAGCGCCAAAGCGCGGCGAGGCCGCCACCGCCCTGTCCTCCTGGGCAACCCGGCGGGAAGTACAGAGCTGCGCCGTGCTGGGTCTTCGGGTGAAATGACGTCATCCGCTCGACATCCGCCAAGGAACCCGGCGCAATGCAGGGACTGGAGTCTCCAAGATGCCCCTCATGAAGACACTGACGCTGGCAGGATGGGTGCTGGGCGCGCTGCTGTGGAGCGCCTGTGGTTCCGACGATGACGACGAAGGGGCGTGCGTGCAGGTGACCGTCTTCGCCCGGTCCGCGACGGGGAACTGTTCCGCCTACCCGTCGACCTGCGACGTTCCCGCCGGCTACGTCGAGTGCTGCGGGGGTTTTCTCGGCGGCTGCGTCGCCTCCGGACCTGATGCGCGGTGCGTCGACGACCCCACGGACTCCTGCTCCCCTAACACAGGAGGTGCGGATTGCCCTGGCGTCTGCGACTAGATTACTGAAAATTTCCGATTCCCTGGACGCCTCGGCGAGCCACGCCAATCCTGCGTTGGTTGTGTCGACGTGATTGTGCATAGTGCGTCGTTCATGTCGTCACCGGCTCATTCCGTGCCGCGCAGTCGCCCCTGGCTGCGCTCCCTGCTGCGTCAATCCATTATCGGACTCACGTGGCTGTCAGGGCGGCTGCTGGCGACCGCCGAATGGCTCCGGTGGGTGCGTCTGAGATATGTCTGGCTCAAACCGCGACGCGGAGACATCTACATCGCCACCAGCCCCAAGGCGGGAACGACGTGGATGCAGATGATTGTCTTCCAGCTCGTCACGCAAGGCCGGGGCGAGTTCGAGCACATCAATCAGGTGTCACCCTTCCTGGAGCTCCTGCCCCGCGATGCCACCACGGAGCCCCTGCTGGACTCGCTGCCCTCACCGCGCATCCTGAAGTCGCACCTGCCCTTCCAGCAGCTCAAGCCGCCCAGGCACAGCCGCATCATCTACGTCACGCGCAACGCGGCGGACTCGCTGGGCTCGCTCTACCACCACCACTGTCTGATGGAGGCCACGCCCCTGCCCTTCGAGGGCTACTTTCGGGTGGTGATGGATGTGGAGAACCCGTGGCTCGGGCACCTCGAGTCCTGGTGGCCGCACCGGAAGGACGCCAACGTCCTGCACGTGCGCTACGAGGACTTGATTGAGAACCTGGAGGCGGGCGTCAGGCGCGTGGCCGCGTTCTGCGAGCTGCCCATCGACGAGTCGCGGCTGGGCAACATCCTGGAGCGGTGCGGCATCGCGTACATGAAGCAGCACAACGAGCGGTTCGACATGCGCGGGCCGCAAGCGGCGCTCCAGGGCCGAGGCACCTTCATCCACCAGGGTGGCGTGGGCCAGGGCCGCGCGAAGCTGAGCGAGGAGCAGCGC
The DNA here is from genome assembly GCF_013336715.1 of Myxococcus sp. CA056. Taxonomy (NCBI): domain Bacteria; kingdom Pseudomonadati; phylum Myxococcota; class Myxococcia; order Myxococcales; family Myxococcaceae; genus Myxococcus; species Myxococcus sp. CA056. The sequence goes on along the minus strand of NZ_JABUMT010000015.1, from coordinate 134,744 downwards.
GCGGAGCTGGACACCCGGGTGGTCCGCGCTCGCCAGCGGCTGGGCATGGTGGCCACGGAGCCGTAGGGCCAAACGCTCGCCCGGCCGCACCCGGAGCGCTGGGGCTACACGTCCGGCTTGGACGGGTCCTTCCCCTTCTGCTTGTCGTTCTTCCAGCCCCAGCTGGAGCTCCACATCCCGGGCCCCGTGAAGAGCACCGTGACGAGCGTCATCACCGCGGCGCCAATGAGAATCTCCCAGAACATGTCCACGCCTCCAGCCACAGAGTCAGCACCATCCGTACACGCCCAGCATCCCTGATGAAGGCGTAACCGGCGACACATCCCAAGGGGAGTGTCACCTCGCCCACCCGTCGCGAGCACCCTACCGCCCGCTCCCTCGGGGACCCGACGAGAGGTCGCCCTTGAAACAATGACGGGTGGCGTCAACGGCGCGCGGCAACCTAGCAGCTCATGCCCCGAGTGCAATCGAGGACGGAGACACTTCGCCGTCGGGGGCCGGTCCACTTCGCGGTGGTACTGTGCCCGCCCGAATGCCTCTGCTCCCCATCCGTGGCCCGCACCGCTCCGCAGTCATCGGCGCGTGCGTCTCTTCTCTTCGCCGTGCTCCGCTGCTCATGGGCCTGCTGTTCGGCGTCCTCGGCTGTGAGGGGCGACCCCCTCCGGAGAATCCAGGCCCGGCGAATCCGTGTCCCTCCGGCACCTGTGGCGGCGGCCAGGTCGTCCGGCCCGAGGGGAGCGTGCGCATCGCGGCGTTCAACGTTCATCGCCTCTTCGACACCGTCTGCGACTCAGGGAAGTGCGGCGGCTCCGAGTATGAAGCCCTGCCCACGCCGGGCGTCTTCGATGCCCAGGTGGGTCGGCTGGCGAGTTCCCTCACCACTCTGGACGCCGACATCGTGCTGCTTTCCGAGGTGGAGACCCAGGTGGGGCTCGACGCGCTCCAGGCGCGGCTGCCGGAGTTTCCTCACGCCGTGCTGGGCGAGACGGGTGGGACGGCCTCCGTGGACGTGGCGGTGCTGTCCGGCTTCCCCATCACCTCGGTGGGAAGCCATCGGGACCGCGTCCTGACGCGACCGGATGGCTCGACGACGCGCTTCTCGCGCGAGCTGCTGGAGGTGCACCTGGACGTGAACGGCAAGGAGGTCATCGTCTTCGCCGCGCACTTCCGCTCGAAGGTGGATGACGACCCGGGCCGTCGCTACGCGGAGGCGGACACCACGCGGACCATCGTCGCTCAGGCCGCCGCGCGCGCGCCGAAGGCGCTGGTGGTGATGGGCGGCGACCTCAACGACGTGCCCGGCTCGGCGCCCATCACCGCCATGGAGCGAGATGGACAGCTGCTGCGCGTGGCGAAGGACCGGCCGGACGACCAGACCTGGACCTATGTCTATTCCGGGCAGAAGCAGGCCATCGACCACCTGTTCGTCGCGAACGCGGCGGGCGGCACCTATGTGCCGGGCTCGTTCCGCGCGGCGCGGGAAGGAGGCGGTGGGTTTGGCGGTTCGGACCACTCCGCCGTGCTGGCCGACTTCCTTCCCTCGCCTTGAGCCGCGTCTTCAGCTCGCGGCGGGCAGGGCCTGGATGTCCAGTTCGATGTCCACCTTCTCGCCGACGAGCCACCCTCCGTTGTCGAGCGTCTTGTTCCAGCGGATGCCGTAGTCGGAGCGGTTGATGGTGCCCTTGGCCGTGTAGATGAGGCGCATGCTGCCCCACGGGTCCTTCGACGTGGCCGTGTGGCGCGCCTCGAACACGACGGGCTTCGTCACGTTGCGGATGGTCAGCTCACCGAGGAGCCGGAAGCCCGCGCCTCCGGTGGGCTCCAGGTTCGTGCTGCGGAAGGTGAGCCTGGGCGCGGCGTCCGCGTCGAGGAAGTCGGGCGAGCGCAGGTGCGTGTCGCGGTCCGGCGCGCCCGTGTAGATGCTGGCCGTCTCCGCGCTCACTTCGACCTCGCCCTGGGTCGGCCGCTCGGCGTCCACGCGCAGCACGCCGGAGACGCGCTCGAAGCGGCCGTGCACGCGCGCCACCACCATGTGGCGGGCGATGAACAGGACAGAGGAATGGGATGAATCAATGTTCCAGGAGGTCACGGGCATGAGGGGGGCTCGTTGGGTGAGAAGTCGAGGGGGAGCGTCGCGAGCGGGTCACCGCGGACACAGTCATCCTAGAGAAAGAACGCACCCCAGGTGGCCTATTCGAGTGACGCTTCAAACATTGCGACGCGAAGTGAATGCCTACCCGACGTGGCGCGCGCGCAGGCGAGCGTGGACGATGTCAGACATTGCGCGAGCCCCCGTCGGGGTGTCGCCGTAAAACAAACAAGGCCCGTACACTCGGACGCCTTGGCGCTTTTTCCCCAGCCTCCGAACAGTGGATGCTTTCCGGAGAACAGATGCGTCCCAACATCGTGGTCGTCAACGGCGAGCGGCACTGGCCGACCTACTTCCCGGAGGCCGAGGTCATCCCGGTCCGACTCCAGGACTCCGCCTGGGTGCTGCGCGAGGGCATCCTGTGGTGCATCACCCGAGAGGCGGCGGTGCGAGTCGACGGCGTCTTCTGGCGCGTGGGCGCCATCCGTCCGGACCCGCGCCATCGCACGGTCCTGGACCTGGTGCGACTGAGCGGCGTGCCGTGTGTCAACCCCGCGAAGACGCTCGTGCGGTGTCATGACCGGCTGTCCATGCTCGCCGAGCTTCGCGAGGCGGGCCTGCCCGTCATCCCCTTCGACGTCGCGCTCGGTGACGACATGGTGCGCCGGATTGCCCGACCCGCGCCGTTCGTCGTGAAGGTGGGTAACCACCATGGCGGTTACGGGAAGGCGCTGGTGCGAAAAGAGTCCGAGTGGTTCGAGGTCGCGGACCTGCTGTTCGCCGCCGATGACTACGCGGCTGTCGAGCCCTTCATCGACTACCGGCGGGACGTGCGCTGCCTGGCCATCAGGGACCAGTTCTGGGCCATGTCGCGCGCGGGCGCGGGCTGGAAGGCCAACGTCCAGACGCGAAAACACCAGGTCATCGACGCTCCCGAGGAATTGGTGGGCTACACCCGGCGGGCCCTGGAGCACCTGGGGGCTGATATCGTCGCGCTCGACTTCCTGGAGACGCAGGAGGGGCGCTTCGTGTTGCTGGAGTGCAACGACACGCCGGGCCTGTCGGGCTTCCCCGAGCAGCTGTGTTCCGAATTGGCGGAATGTCTCCGGGAGAAATTGCGGACCCGCCCCCCAGCTGGGGCCTGAAACACGCGGGGGTCCATCGGGACACAGCCGCTGTCATTTTGCCAAGACGGCTCACCCGGAGGATTCTGGGAACACGGTCTCACGAGGGGGAGACTCCGACTGTCGACGGCGAATCCTCGCTCGCGCCGCTTCATCCTGGAGCCACAGCCTCGCATGCGGATCGCCGTCATCGCCACGTACACGCACCCCACGCGCCTGCGCATCAAGGAACCCTCCATCATGCAGTCCTCCGTGCCGGAGCTGATCGCCGGCCTGTGCCCCGAGCACGCGGAGGTGGAGGTCTTCAACGAGAAGGAGGTGGACATCCCGTTGGACCGGCACTGGGACCTGGTCTTCTTCTCGTACCTGCACTCCTACTACGAGCACACCAAGGTGCTCTCCACGCTGTTCCGCCAGCGCGGAATGACCACCGTCGCCGGCGGCCGCCACGCCACGCACTTCCCCGACGACGTGGCGCTGTACTTCGACGCCGTCATCACCGGTGAGCCCGAGTCCAACGTCCCCGCCCTCATCGCGGACTTCGAGAAGGGCCAGCTCCAGAAGCGCTACGAGCGGCCCTCGCTCGGCCCCACCGCCATCCAGCCGTATCGCTACGAGCTCATCGACTTCACGAACAACAAGGTGCGCCTGCCCGGCATCGAGGCGTCACGCGGCTGCCCGTTCCGCTGCAACTTCTGCGTCCTCACCGGCCACGAGCGCTACCGCTACCGCCCCGTCGCGCAGGTCATCGACGAAATCCAGACGCGCATGCGCTGGAACCCCAACTACCTGGGGTTGATGAAGGACGCCTTCATCTTCCTCGACAACAACCTGGGCGGCTCGCCCAAGTACCTGCGCGAGCTGTGCGAGGCGCTGATTCCCCTCAAGAAGACCTGGGGCTGCGCGCTCACCTTCAACGTCCTCAAGGACGCGTCGCTGGTGAATCTGATGGCCAAGGCCGGCTGCCGCTACGTGTACACCGGTCTGGAGTCGCTCAACCCCGAGTCCATCAAGGCGATGAACAAGGGGCAGAACACGCTCTCCGAGGTCGACGCCGTCATCCGCCGCACCTTCTCCGCCGGAATCCTCCTGTCCTTCGGCCTCATCGTCGGCTCGGACGGCGACACCAACGAGTACCTGGAGAAAATCCCCGAGTACCTCGCGGACCTGCAGTACTTCTCCGTCACGTTCCTCGGCATCGTCAGCCCCTACCCGGAGACGCCGTTCTTCCGAGAACTGCAGGCCGAGGACCGGCTCCTGCCCGGCACCGTCAGCCGCGACTACGACGGCTACACGCTCTGCCACCGGCCGAAGAACCTGCACCCCTCCGAGGTCGTGGACCACTTCCACCGGCTCTGCGCACAGTTGGGGAGCCTGCCGAACATCGCCCGGCACTACTGGTCCAAACTGACCTTGAGCAACCTGCCCCGCTACAAGCAGACCATCCTCTTCGCCGGGCCCGAAATCCTCAGCATCCGCAACCCGCTGAAGAACCCGGCCCGCCGCTACATCGCCGGCATGGACGCGCTGGAGGACTGGGACACGAAGCAGATGGCGGCGCTCGGACTTCAGCCCCAGCGCATCACCTGAGCGCGACGGCGCGAGGCGCTTCCACCGGGGCAGGCGGCGTCAGGCCCAGCTCCGCCTCCAACCGGTCCAGGCGCCGCAGCTCCGCCTGGGCACCAATGGACTGGAAGATGTCGCGCGCCCGCGCCAGGAACTCCACGCGCCGGTGCGGCAGCGCCACGGCCGCGTCATGGTACGCGACGCCCGTCTCCCACCGGTTCGGCGTGTCCTCCAGGAAGGCGATGGCGCGCAGGAACAGCGACTCCGCCGCCTTGCCGCCCTTCTTCAGCGCCAGCGCGCGCGCCGTCACCCGCATCGCGGGCCCCTTCAGGTACGGGTAGCGCCGCCCCAACAGCCGCGCCTTGAACAGGCAGCGACGGATGATGGCCCACAGCGTCTCCTGGGGCACCGCCACCGCGCCCTGCTCCAGCGCGAACAGCGCGCCCTCCGCCGCGTCGACCAGGCCAATGTGGAGGAAGGGCACCAGCACGTGGTAGCGCCACAGCGCCTCGTCCGCGCGCACCGCCATCAACCCCGCTTCCTCCACCTGATGCTCGCGCACCGTCACGTTGACCAGGTGGTTGAGGCTGGCGCACTGGTTGGCCAGGTCCTGCACCTCGATGCTGATGCGCAGGCCCTGCTCCAGCTCCGCGCACAGCTCGCCGACGTCGCCCTCGCCCCGCAGGTAGCGGCACATGGGAATCCACGAGTGCGCCCACCCCTGGTGCATGAGCGCGTGCAGCTCCTCGCCCATCTTCCCCATCTCCACGAAGGCCCGCTCGGCCCCCTCGAAGCGCGAGGCGAGGAACTGGCTGGAGCCCAGCATCATCAGCCCCGTCTGCACCTCCCACATGTCCCGCACCTGGCGCAGCAGGGACATGGCCTGCTCGGCGTACTGCGTCGCCTGCGCCAGGTCGTTGCTGAAGACGGACAGCGTGGCCAGCCGGCTCAGGGCGATGCCCTCCGCCGATGGATCTCTCGCCCGCCGCGCGTAGTCCAGCGCGCGCAGACACCAGCGCTTCGACAGCCCGAGGAAGCCCGAGCCGAACAGGAGCGAGCCGTAATAGCTGCTCGCCAGGCTCAGGCCCCGCTCACCGCGCGAGCGCTCCGCCATGATGGTGGCCACCATGGTCGCCCAGGTGAGCTTGGCGATGTCCTTGAAGTAGTAGATCTTGATGAGGGAGATGAGCGTGGTCAGCTGCTTGAGGTACAGCGGCAGCCGTGAGCCCAGGGGCCGCGCCAACCAGGGGAACAGCGCGTAGAGCAGGTGCAGCCCGAAGGCCAGGAGCGTGCGCACCACGAGCGCGGGCAGGCTCCCCGGCGTGCGGTGCCCCATCAACTCCATGGCCCGCTCCAGCTCCTGGATGGCGCGCTTGGACTCGCCCTTCTCCTGATGGGCTCGCCCCAGGCCCAGGTGCAGCTCCGCGCGGCGTGACACCAGCTCCTCGTCCGCCAGGCACTGCTCGAACATGTGGATGGCGCCCGCGTAGTTGCCCGCCTGCAGCAGCGTCTCCGCCAGCTCCTGCATCACCCGGCGCGTCTTGAGCAGCACCTCGTCCGGGTCCAACTCCACCGTGCCGGCGAGGATTTCGATGGCACGGTTGTAGTGGTGGAGGGCGTCGTCGTTGGCGTACTGACCGCGCGCCCCTCGGGCCGCCATCAGCGTGTACTCCAGGCCCTTCACCTCGTCGTTCCCGGCGAGGAAGTGGAAGGCGAGGATGCCCGCGGACGCCGCCGTGTTCTCACCGGCACGGGCTTCCAGGAAGCGCGCCAGGCGCCGGTGCAGGTCCTCCCGCGACGACACCATGAGCGTGTTGTAGGCCGCGTCGCGGATGACGATGTGCTTGAAGATGCAGGTGTAGGGCTCCTCCACCTCCAGGAGGATGAGGCCCAGGTGCGTCAGCGTGTCGATGGCCTCGCGGATGCGCTGACGGGACACCGAGCCCGGCGCGAGCGCCGCCACCGCGTCCAGCGTGAAGATGCGGCCGATGACGGACGCCACCTTCACCACCAGCTTCTCCGTCTCGCTCAAGAGGTCGATGCGCGCGAGCACCACGTCCTGGATGGAGTCCGGCAGCACCAGCGTCTGGAGGCTCCGCTTCAGCTCCCGCCGCGACGCACCCGGCGACACCGGCCCCAGGTAGCCGCCCTCGACGAGCCCCTGGACGATGGACTCCGCGAAGAACGGATTGCCCTGCACCTTGGACAGGAGCACGTCCTCCAGCGCCGTGTCTGGCGGCTCCATGCGCAGGTGGACGCGCAGGAGCGCGCGGGTGTCCTCGTCCTCCAGGCTGGACAGGTCCAACCGGCACAACCCCGGCATGTCGTCGCGCACGTTGCGCAGCTGCTCACCGGGCCGCATCGTCACCAGCAGCGTCAGCCGCAGCGGCGCGAGCCGGGCCGCCACGTACTCGATGAGGTCGACGGAGATGTTGTCCGCCCAGTGCAGGTCCTCGAAGAACAACAGCAGCGGCGTCTTGCGCGCGTGCTTCTCCAGGAGCTGGAAGATGATTTGAAAGACCTTCTGGTTCTTGTGCCGCGCGTCCAGCCCCACCGTGGCCGCGTCTTCCTCCACGCTCAGGCCCAGCAGGGCGGCCATCACCGGAATCCACTCCGGGCCCGCGTCCTCCAGCCCGTCGAACCCCTGCCGCAGCCGCGCGAGCTGCGCGTCCACGTCGTCGCCCTCGTGCAGGCCGAAGAGCTGCACGAGCACCTCCTTCCAGGGGAAGAAGGGCGTGAACATCTCGTACGAGTAGCAGATGCCGTACAGGCTGCGCGCGCCGCGCGACTCCGCCTCCTCCACCACCTTGGCGCCCAGCCGCGACTTGCCGATGCCCGCCTCGCCGGACACCACGCACAGCCGGCCGCTGCCCGAAAGCGACTCCTCCACCGCCGCGTGGAGCTGCCCCAGCTCGCGCCCGCGCCCGACGATGCCGCCCCGCCCCTTGATGAAGAGGCTGCGGCGCACCTCGCCCTTGAGCTGGTAGACGGGCACCGCGCGGGAGACGCCCTTGAGCGTCGCGTCCTCCACGAACTCCGTGGTGAAGCCGCCCGCCTGGAGCTTGCGCTCCGTCTGCGCGTCGATGTGGATGCCCACTCCGTCCGCGTACGTCATCAGCCGCGCGGCCAGGTTCACCACCTCGCCCAGCGCCGAGTAGCCCTTGCGCCAGGGCGAGCCCATGTCGCCGAAGTAGGCGTGCCCCGTGGCGATGCCAATCTGCAGCTCGCGCACGTACGGGAAGGACTCGCGCTCACGCAACAGCTTGCACGCCAACCGGCTGGCGAGCACTTCCTTGTTCTGCTGCGCGGTGGGCGCGCCGAAGAGGACGTAGAGGACGTTGCCCTTGTCCGTGAAGTCCGTCATCAGCAGCACGCCGCCGTGGTGCGCGCTCTCTCGCTGGACGTGCTCGTAGAAGGCGTTCAGCTCGCGGGTGAAGCCCTCGATTTCCGACGGCGAATGGTCCGTCTTGAAGCGCAGGAAGAAGCAGGTGAGGTCTCGGAAGTCCCCGCCCAATTCCTGGTGCGCGGTGGTGATGCGGGTGAAGAGCACCGGGTGCAGCAGGAGCGCGCAGCGGCCCACCAGTTCCTCGCCACCAGGGGAGACGAACGTGGGCGGAGCCCGCGCCTCCAGCGGCACCGAGGGCTCCAGGCGGAAGGCGCCGTCGCGCTCCTCGCCCACCCGGGCCAGGTCCGGCAGGAGCGCCCACGCCTCGCGGCTCAGGAGGACCTCTCCCACGCGGGCCCGCTTCTCCGCGGCCACCGCCTGCTCCAGCGGGTGGCCCACGAGCGCCGGGTGCATCCACATGCCTGTCGTACCCAGGACGATGCGGTGAGACTCCCCCACGCCGATGCCGATGCGCGACGACACGGCGAAGCGCTGTCCCAACAGCTCCAGCCGGGAGAAGCGCGCCAGCCGCCGCTGCACGTCCAGCGCGCACCGCGCCGCGCGTCCCACCGCCTCCGCGTCGCCCTCGCTCACGGCGGGCTCGAAGCAGGCGAGGATGGAGTCTCCGGCGAACTGGTAGATGTCGCCGCCGTGCTCCTTCACGACGTCGATCATCTCCGTGTAGTAGCTCTCCAGGAGGCGCTGGAGCGCGTCGATGCCGCGAGGCCCCTCGCCACTCAGCCCGACGACGATGGGCGTGAAGCCCGCGATGTCGAGCACCAGGATGGCGCCGCGCACCGACTCCACCGGAGGCAGCGCGTGCGCCTCTGTATCCTCCAGGCGGCGCAGCAGCGCGCCGGGGATGTAGGGCCGCAGCGAGGAGAGGACGAGGTCGATGTCCGCCGACGACATGCCGCCCTCAGCCCAACGTCCGGAAGCGAATCCACATCGCGACCACACCCACCGCGGCGTAGAAGAATGTCTCGATGGTCTCCGACAGCGGCTGCGCCCTTCTCAGCGCACCCCACGCGTGGACCACCACCATCGCCGCGCACACCCAGCCGATGAGCTCGAACAGCGCCGGCTGACTCCGGGGGTCCGGGATGTAGCGCACCACCGTGAGGATGATGGCCAGCGCCACCCCTCCCAGACAGCGGCCGAAGTACACCGTCAGGTCCGTGTTCCCCTGCACCGGCGCCCAGCCGAACCACCGGGACCAGCGCAGCGGCATCAGCAACAACGGCAGCGCGAACACCAGCAGGAAGAACGTCGTCGAGACGGCGAGGAACCAGCTGGCGAGTGGGTATTCGGCGCTGATCATGTCGACAGCCGTCCATCCTAGTCGTTTTTCCCCCGGCTTCGAGTGCCCTCGATCAAACCAAGCAATCCTGGCTTTTCTCGCTCAGGGAGCAAGGGGCCGGGCGGGCTCACGAACGGAGGCGCGGATGAACTCGGCGACGCGCTCCAGGGAGTCGGTGCGCTCCAGCTCCGACGAGAAGCGGCGGAACGCCTCCGGAGGGCCGAAGAGGATGATGGGCTTGCCGTAGCGCAGGCACAGCGAGGCCTCGGAGGCGGTGCCGGCGCCCCCCGGCAGGGCCACGAGGGCGTGGGGGGTGAGCACGTTGATGTGGTTGCGGCTGAGCGGGTCCGTCCCCTGCTCTCCGCTGAGGGGCAGGTGGGTGTAGATGGCCAGCTCCACCCCGGGGTTGGGGTAGCCGGAGCGCGGCACGTAGTCGCCGTCCTTCACGGTGCCCGGGACGATGCCAATGGAGATTCCGCGCCGACCCACCACCTGGACGAAGGCATCCGCGGCGGCCCGCATGACGCCACTGCCGGCGCCGGTGAGCAGGTCGAACCCCGCTTCGGCGATCCACCGTGCCAGGGGAATGACACGCTCCAGGTGCTCTTCCTGGCCTGATCCGAAGACCCCGATGATCCGCCGTTCCCTTCGCATGGATGCCCACTCCTTCCCGGACCTGTGACCGGCCCTCCCGGAAGCTTCTTCCATGTGCGTCCGACGCACCCGGCGCAACCGTTCAGTGCCGCACAGAGGGGGCGTCGGCCGTTCACCGACGGAAGGATCCACCCTCGGACAGAGACCGAAATGACACTTGCAGGACGGCGCGCGCGGCGGGGTGTGACTCCCCCGGGGGCCCTCCACCTGTCAGACCCCCTCCCTACCCTCCTTCACGTCAAGCCTGGAGGTCGGCCTTGTTCGACACCTGTGGTGGATGTGAGCGGCGCGGTGGCCCCGGTGAAATCTTCGACTGGTGCGCCAACTGTGAGCTGTCCTTGTGCCCCCGCTGCATGAAGCGGGGATGCTGCGACGCGCTACCCGCGGAGTCGGGGCGGGATGCTCCGTTGATGTTGCCGGACCCGCCGGAAGAGGAGGAGGCCCCCTTGCCGGAGCACTTCGGCGGGCGGTGCTGCTCCAGCGCCCGCGCGGTGGCGTGCTCGTGTGCATTCCACTGGGTCTGTGAGCGACACGGGGACCAGCACATCGGCACCCACGACTGAAGCGACGGCGTGAGGGAAGAAAATCCCGGGCGTACGTTCAACCGTCGGCGGCACAGAGCCAACGGCGTCCCGAGCCTGGGGCGCGCGTGACGCAGGCTGACGGGGGATTCGTCGATGACCATGGTGCTGGGGCACGGACCGATTCACGTCCGGCTGATGGAGCTGGTCGCAGCCGCGGCGACAAACGACGCGGAGGTGCTCATCCAGGGGCCGAGCGGCGTGGGCAAGGAGCTGTATGCGCGGCTCGTCCACGAGCAGAGCGCCCGGGCACCCCATCCGTTCATCCCCGTCAATTGTGGCGCCCTGCCACCGGACCTCTTCGAGAACGAGCTGTTCGGCCACGTGGGCGGCGCCTTCACCGGCGCGAAGACGCGCAACCGGGGGCTGGTGGCGGAGGCGGAGCACGGCACCCTCTTCCTGGACGAGCTCGACGCCCTCCCCCTCTCCAGCCAGGTGAAGCTCTTGCGCCTCATCCAGCAGAAGGAATACCGGCCGCTGGGGGACTCACGGCTGTATCACTCCGACGTGCGCATCATCGCCGCCACCAACACGGACCTGCTGGCGGCGGCCCAGGCGGGACACTTCCGCTTCGATTTGTTCTTCCGCCTGCGCGTGCTGCCCATCGACGTGCCCCCGCTGCGCGAGCGGCCCGAGGACATCCAGCCCCTGCTCGAGTACTACCTGCGGCGCTACGCGGACGAGTATGGCAAGGCGCCCGTCACCTTCACGGAGGCCGCGAGGCATCGCCTGATGACCTACGCGTGGCCCGGCAACATCCGCGAGTTGGAGAACTGCGCGCGATACCTCCTGTGCACGCGCGCGGGCACCTGTGTCGACGAGGAGGACCTGCCCCTGCTGGCGGAGCCCGCGCCCACGGGCCACCGCGAGCCGATGTCCGCGGTGTCCCGCGAGTCCTTCCAGGTGGCCAAGCGCCGCGTCGTGGAGGCCTTCGAGAAGGCCTGGCTGGAGGGCTCGCTCGTCGAGCACGGGGGCAACATCGCCGCCGCCGCGCGCGCCAGCGGCAAGCACCGCCGCGCCTTCTTCGAGCTGATGCGGCGGCACGGCCTCAAGGCCCACTCGCGCTGACGGGGACGCTCTCCTCCACGGGCCCCTCGCACGGCAGCTCCACGGTGAAGCGGGCCCCGGCGCCCAGCGTGCTCTCCGCGCGCACCTGCCCGCCCAGCGCCGCGACGATTTCGCGGACGATGAAGAGGCCCAGGCCCAGGCCGCCGTACTCCCGCGAGGAGACGGCGCGCTCGAAGCGGCCGAAGATGTGGGGCAGTCGCTCGGCGGGAATGCCGATGCCCTGGTCGACAATCTCCAGCCGCACGCGGCCTCCGGTCTCCTCCAGGTGGACCTCGATGGGCTGCCCCGCGCCGAACTTGAGCGCGTTGGCGAGCAGGTTCGTCACCACCTGCTCCAGCCGGACACGGTCCCACCGGCCCATGCAGCCCGGGGCCAGGTCCAGCGACAGCGAGGACTGCGAGCGCTGGATGGCGTCGCCCAACCCCTCCACCACGGCACGCACCACGGCCTCCAGGTCCACGGTCTCCAGTTGCAGGTGCAGCCGCCCCGTCTGGATGCGGGAGACATCGAGCAGTTCGTCCACCAGGTGCGCCAGCCGGCGCGTCTGGGCCTGGGTGGAGCGGGAGGCGCGCTGGACGGAGTCGCGCGTGGGCACCTCGCTGCGGGCCAGCCCCTGCACGGAGAGCTGCAACGCCGTGATCGGCGTGTAGAGCTCGTGCGCGGCGATGGAGAGGAACTCGTCGCGCAGGCGGATGGCATCCTGCGACTCGTGGTACAGCCGCGCGTTGTCCAGGGCGATGGCCGCGCGGCGCGCCAGGTCCTGTGCCAGCTCCAGGTCCACGGGCCCATAGCGCTTCGCCGGCACCGAGGAGACGAGGGTCATGACGCCCAGCAGTCGCTCCCGGGCGATGAGGGGCACCGCCATCAACGTCCGGGCCTTCAGGGCGCGGATGAGCGCGAAATGCCGCGCGTCCCGACACAGTCGCGCCAGGAGTTCGTCAGTGAGCACCGGGATGAGCAGCGGCTCCTTCGTGCGCAGCACGGCGTTGGCGGGCTGCGACGAATCCCAATCCGGCGTGTACGACGCCTGGAGCTCCCGGGCGAGCCCCTCCGAGGCCGGGTCCGCGTGCGCGGTGGAGAGCCTGCGGATGGAGCCCGACGCATCCACCACGTCGATGGCGCACACGGTGGCCAGGAAGGGCACCGCCAGTCGAGCCAGCCGCTTGAGGGTGGCCTCGTAATCCAGCGACTCGGCGAGCACCACGCTGGATTCGGCCAGGAAGCGCACGGCCTCCTCGGCCCGCTTGCGCTCCTCGAAGAGGAGGCTGTTCTCCAGGGAGATGGCCATCTGCGAGGACAACAACTGGAGCACCCTCACCCGGTCCGGGGTGAAGGCGTGCGTGGCCAGATTGTTCTCCAGGTACAGCACCCCCATGGTCCGCGCGTGGCGACGGATGGGCACCACCAGCGCGGACTTCACCCGCTGCCGCGCCACGTACGCGTCCGTCACGAAGCGGCCCTGGTGCGCGGCGTCTCCCAGCACCACCGCGTCCCCCGTGCGCCAGGTGTGCCCGAGGAGCGACTCCGGCACCAGCTCCGCGCCCGCGAGCGGGACGTGGAGCCGCGTCATCGGCTCACCCACGCCCCCCACCGCCTCCAGCATCGGCGTGCCCTGCTCCTCCAGCACCAGCGCGCCCCGCTGCGCCCCAGCGACCTCCAGGCACACCGCCATCAGCTTCTCCAGGAGCCGCTCCAACGCCACCTCACCGGACAGCGACTGCGCGGCCTTGAGGATGCTCAGCAGGTCGAGCGACGCGCCCCGGAAGTCGTCCCCCGTCGGCGTGACGGTCTGGTCCCAGATGCCGGGCTCCTGTATCTGGATGTCCGGAAACTCCTCCTGGAGCGCGGCGACCACGGCCTTCGCCCCCCAGCGCGCATACCCCTCGCGCGCGGCCCGCAGGTACAGCGTGGCGATCCGCTTCCGGCCCAGCGCGCTGTACAGCCGTCCCGCGAGCACGTTCGCGAGGGCCTCGTCCTGCGGGAAGCCTTCCTCCCGGGCCCGGTCGATGGCCTCGTCGAACAGCTCCGCGGCCTCCGTGAAGCGCCCCTCCAGCCGGGCCCGCTCCGCCGACAACATCAGGTGGCGGTGACGGAAGTTCTCCGGGCAGTTCGTCGCCCAGTGCCGGAAGCGGTGCCACGTCTGCTCGACATACGCACGGCGCGCCTGTCGCTCCGCGTCGCTCCCAGCGTCCACACTGGCCGCCAGCACGAGCGCGCCGAAGAAGGCGTGCTCCGTGACGTTGAAGAGCGACTGCACGAAGCGGAGGTTCGGCTCGGCCGCGCGGAACATCTCGCGCGCACCCGCGAGGTCCCCGAGCAGGTAGGACGTCTGGAGCCGGAGGATGAAGAACTGACCGAGGATGGTCGGGTCGCCTTTCGACTGCTCCAGGAAGGCCGCCGTGTCGAACGTCGCGTCGTCGTAGCCTCCCCGCTCGCGCGTCCTCCCCTGGAGACACCGAACGGCCTGACGCAAGGCGAGCTGCGTGTCCGCCATGGCGCCCTGCCCGCTCTTGCGGTCGAAGGCCAGGGCCCCTTCGGCTTCCGCGTGGACGCGGTCCAGCTCCGTGCCCAGTCGCAGCCGGGTGAAGCTGATGCTGGCCAGGAGGTAGGCGACGTACTGCGGCTCTCCGCTCTCCAGGCCCGCGGCGAGTCCCCGACGCAGCAACGGCATCGACGAGCGCAGGGGCTCGCGCCAGTGGCGCATGTAGAAGAGGAAGGCGGCGAGGACGCGACACTCCTCACGCGGGTTGGCGAAGCGGCGGCTCAACTCCATGCCCAGGTGACTGAAGGGGTGGCCCGCGGCGTAGTCGCCCCGTGACTCGCCATGGATGAGGCCGAAGCACACGTAGGCGAAGGCCGAGTACACGCTGTTGCCGTGATTCAGCGTGAGGCCCAGCATCCGGGTGTAGATGAACGAGAACATCGGCGGGTCGGAGAACCACGCCGCGATGCCCGCGCTCATCAAGAGGCGCATGCAGCCGCGCTCCAACGAATCGGCCATGCGCGGCGCCGACAGCAGCTCCTCCTCGGTGCGAGCCTTCCACATCTCCACCACCTGGGGCAGCTCCGCCTGGAAGTCGGCGGTGGCATCCCCGTCCGGCAGCGCCACGCCAAAGAGTCGCAGTCCCTCGCGGGCGTGCTGGAGCGCCGCCGCGTGATTCCGGCCGAGGATGCTGGCGTTCATGCGCAGGACGTAGAGGTCCACCTTCTCCAGTGGCGACGTGGCATGCGCCATCGCCTGGTCGATGAGGCGCTCGGACAGGAGGCGGTCTCCCGTGAGCTGCGCGCACTCCGCCGCGTCCTGGTGGAGCCGGAGCATGCGCTCGCGCTGCGTCTCCCAGGCGTCCTCCGGGAGGAGGACTCGGGCGCGCATGAAGTAGGCCAGGGCGGCCTCGAAGGCGGAGGCGTCTCGCACCTTGCGCCCCGCGCGCTGGTTGAGCTCGGCGAGCCACTGGCGCTCGGTGGCGGTCTCCACCACGTCGCCGCCCAGGTGGAAGTGGTCCGCCACCTCGCAGATGCGCGGCTCGGCCTCCACGCCCGGGGCGTCTTCCCAGAGACGGCGGCCGATGGTCCGGTGCAGTGCCCGGCGCTCCTCGTCCGACAACAACGAGTAGGCGGAATGTCTCACACGGTCATGCGCGAAACGGTACGTGGCCTGCCCCTCCGTCAGCCCGTCCGGCGTCGGCTCCGGATGGAGCGGCTGGAAACGAGGTCCCCGCCCCTCCGGGACGAGCAGGCCCGCGCGCAGCGCGCTCCACAGCGCTCCCGCCGTGTCCTCCATGGGGGCATCGACGACGCGAGCCAGGAGCCACAGGTCCACCTGGCCGCGCATGCACGCCGCCACCGTCAGCAGCCGCTGCGTGTGCTCCGGGAGCCGGCGGATGGAGTCCAGCATCAGCTCCACCACGTTGTCGGTGACCTCCGCCTGTTCGATTCGCGCCAGGTCCCAGTGCCACGAGCCGTCCTCCAGCTCATATGTAAGCAACCCGGTGCGATGCAGGTGCCGCAGGAAGTGGCTGATGGAGAACGGGTTGCCCGCGGTCTTCTCCAGCACGAGCCGCGCCAGCTCCCGCGCGCGCTCCGGCTCGCAGCGCAGCGTGTCCGCGCACAGCGTCGTCAGGGCGGACAGGTCCAGGGGCCCCAGCTCCAGGAGTCGCGGCGCCGCAGTGGTGCCCGCGAGTGACGACAGCACTCGGGAGAGGGGATGCGACGTGCCCCACTCTCCGGGGCGATAGGCACCGATGAGAAGCACATGGTGCAGCTCCGGGTCCGTCACCAGCCGCGTGAGCAGCTCCAGCGTGGCGGCGTCCGCCCACTGGAGGTCGTCGAGGAACAACACCAGCGGCTCCTCGTCCGTGGCGAGGTCGCGAAGGAAGGACTGGAGCAGCAGGAGGAAGCGGCTGCCCGCCTCCCGAGGGCCCAGGGGGACGATGGGAGGCTGCTCGCCGATGAGCCGCTCCAGTTCGGGAACCAGCTCGGTGAGCACCCTCCCCTGGGTGCCCAGCGCTTCCTGGAGACGCTGCCGCCACTCGGCCACTTCGTCGGGAGGTTGCTCCAGGACACCGACGACGAGCCCCCGGACGGCCTCCACCAGCGAGGCGTACGGTGCCTGGCCCTTCAGCTCCGAGGACTTTCCGGAGAGGAAGCGCGCCGTGCCCAGGTGCGCGCGCAGCGCGTGGACCAGGGACGTCTTGCCGCTCCCCGAGGCTCCCGACAACAGCACCCACTCCCGGGCGCCGAACCGCGCGCGCTCCAGCGCGGCGTCGAGCACGGCGCGCTCCTGGTCGCGGCCATAGAGCCTGTCGGGCAGCCCCAGCTCGCGCGCGAGGTCATACCGGCCCAGTTCGAAGGCGATGGGCGTACCCGGTCCGCGCCAGCGTCGCTGGATTTCTCGCAGGTCCTCCACGAGCGCCTCGGCGCTCTGGTAGCGCTCCTCGGGCACCTTCGCGAGCAGGCGCAGCACCACGTCGGAAAGGATGGCGGGAAGCTGGGGGTTCTTGTCGACGGGAGGCACGGGCGGCAGCGCGAGCAGGGCGTGGACCAGCTCCGCGGCGTCGGTCGACACGAAAGGCGCCTCGCCCGTGAGCATCTCGTAGAACGTCGCGCCCAGCGCATACAGGTCCGCGCGGTGGTCGACCCGGCGGCGCATCCTCCCGGTCTGCTCGGGGGCGATGTAGCGCAGCGTGCCCTCGAAGCCACCGGGGACTCCCGCCATGTGCACGAGCCCCTGCACGCGCGTGGACAGGTCGAAGTCGATCATCACCAGCCCGCGTCCTCCAGGCGCCACGACGAGGTTGGCGGGGTTGAGGTCGCGGTGGATGACATGCTGGCGATGCAGCGCGCCCAGCGAGCTGGCGAGGTCACACGCCAGTTCCAGGAAGAGGTCCACCTCGATGGGGCCCCGGCGCAGCCATTCCCGCAAGTCATGGGGTCCTGCGTCCTCGATGGCGAGCGCAGGCTGGCCCGCCACCACCTCCAGCGCCACCACGCGGGCGACTCCGTGGAGGTCTCGAAGGTCGCTGAGCATCGCGAGCTCGTGACGCAGCAGGCCGGCGCTGCTCTCCGCCAGCGGCCCTTCGCGGACGACCTTGAGCACCCGCGCGGCGCCCTCGGGCGTCCAGGCGCGGAACACGTCGTAGCGGTGTCCCCGGTAGATTCTTCGCACGTCCTGATAGCCGGCCAGCTCCAGCATCACGACCCCTCGACGACTTCCCAGGGGAAGTTGCACACGCGACAGGCCCCGGGGCTCAGAAGGCACTAACGGATGATGCGGGCGCGGTCCTGTCCAGAGGAGCGGGCCGCCTGCCGCTCGGACGTCAACAGCTCCTGCGTGCGCCTCGCGGCATGCCTGCCTCGGGGTCCGAGAGTACGTCGGCTAGTGAGCGCCCACCGCCCCGTGCTCAGGGGCGAGGAGCGGCTCCAACGAACAGCCCGCTCGGTCCAGCAGTGGAGTTGCTTCAGTTTCGGCGTGAGGAGCGCGACGTCCTCTCAGGCCGCGACCTGGTTCGCTCAGGAAGGCGTCGGCACGCCCAAGAAGCGTTCCGATTCGTGAGCGAGAACCAGGCCGAGCATGCAGTGGCGACGATCTGCCGGGTGCTGGGAGTCACCGAGGCCGGCGACTCCGCCTGGAAGCGACGGGCCGCCTTGAAGCGAGCCGAGACCAGGATGGCCGTCTTTCAGTACATCGAGGGCTGGTACAACCTGCGGCGGCGGCACTCAGCCCTCGGCTACCAGTCACCGGCTAGCGATGCGGAACCGGTGTAACTCGAGACGGCTAAAGGAGGGACTCGATGATGGTCCGAAGCTCGTCCTCGCCGAAAAGCTTGTCCGAGTAGCCGTAGAAACTCTCACGCACGAAGAGAGTGTTGTCCTTGAGCTCCACATTCTTGTCGCCCGGGTTGTCTGGGCTCGTGGCGACATTCTGGAAGATGATCTTGTTGAACTTCGATTTGACTGCCTCACGACCGAGATCATCGCTACAAATACTCTTCATCGCCTGTGCGACGAGCCCCGGACCGTATGATTCATAGTAGGAGTCGTAGCAGTCGAGAATGGTCTTGTCTTCGGGGAAGCTCGCGATGTCGATTTCAAAAGGCATCGAGAATCCAATGGAGCTGTTCAGCTCTGATTGGAAACGGGGGGTGTGCGACTCCTTGATCGTAGCGATACGGCGTCGCTCTGCGAGACCCATCGAATGCTCCTTTATCCCAGGGCGTGCTTGTTGGTTTGGAGAGTGTGTCCGCTCGTATTTCAGGCGTCAACTCATTCGGAACCTCGCGCACGGCTCATTCTGTCAGGGCCAGGCCCCAGCACCTCACGGATGAACTCGCCCAGGGAGCCCAGTGGCTCATCACCATGGGATGCGGTGATGCTCTACTTCCCCAGTCGGGTATGCAGGGTGATGAGCGACACCAGCGGGGCCTGGCGGAATCCGCTCATCCGAGAAGAGGTCTCCTCTGAAAGGGAGCGTTCGCGAGTTTGCTAGAGTCCGGACATGCATCCCAACGTGCGTCGGGCTCGAGGAAGCGTGCTGCGTGCCCTGGTGTGGTTTGTCAGCGCGCTCCTCCTGCTGGCTGTCATCGCGATGGTCGCGTTCGATTGGTTCACGCGCGCGAAGTACGAGCCCACGCTCGATGCGATGCGACAGGAGGTCACGGCGCACGTGGACCTCTTCTGTCAGGAGCAGACGAAGCTCGCCGCCGACCCGTGGTTCCATGAGCCGCGCACCGAGGGCGACGCGGGGCCGCTACTCAACGTCTGGACGGAGTGGGACCGCCCAGGCCCGTCGATGCCCGCGGACTCGCCCCTCCAGCTTCCCGCGCACTTGAAGGAGAAGAAGACGCTGGAGGAATGGTTCGCGGCCAACCCCGATCTGTCCGCGCTCGACTTCAACTGGATGCGCGAGCTCAAGCGGTTCGACCGATGGGATATCCGCCAGAACCTTCCATTCAAACAGGAGGAGCCGTTCGACCTGATGACGGTCCCCTTTCCGAACTTCATCGTGCTGATGGAGTGGTCCAAGCTCCGGCTCCTCCAGGGCATGCGGACCGGGCAGCCCCTGGAGGCGGCCAAGGACGTGCGTCACCTCGCGTGGCTGTCGTATCGGACGGACACCCTGATCGGTTCGATGATCGCCTATACGCTCCTCGGGCTGGAACGCACGGCACATGGACTGACGAAGCAACCTCCGTCGGAGTGGCGACCGATGAGCCAGGAGCAAGGCGATCGCCTGCGCGCCGTGTTCTGGGCGAGCAAGTCGTTCTCCAACATCACCACGCCCGTGGAGGTGGCCCGAAAGGCGCGAAGCTGTGGTTCTGGCATCTCGCGCTGCCTTGGACTGGTCGAGGCCAGCAATATGGCGAAGCATCTTCAGCCCCTCGCGGAGCCGTCGTATCGCGAGGCCTACGCGGAGCTCGAGAAGGAGATGGCGACGCCCTGCCCCACGTCGGTGTTGATCACGCAGTGGCAGCACGGCGGCACCATCGAAGATCACCCGCCCAGCAGTGGCTCAATGCCAGACCAGGCAGGCTGGATGCGCAGTCTCCCCGGGCGATATTTCGCAAAGCACATCGCCGGAGTCCTGCTGACCGTCGCGAACCAGGACATCGACCTGCTCAAGAAGCTCCCTCAGGGACAGGCGACTCCCGCCTCCGCCGAAGCCGCTCCTTGAGCGGCGCAGGGTGGACCTTTTCGTCCACCCCTGACTCCGCAACGATTCCGCGAGGTTCCACGCCACCCGCTGGAGCAATTCATCCGCCCTGGCCCGGCGCGTGCGCTCACCCCGTCACTCAAGTCCTTGGGATCACTCACGCGTGCACGCTTCGCCACGTGGGCACGCGCGTTGCTGTCCAGCCGCTGACCTTCCCACCGCACCATGGGGGTGTGGGTGGGGGGCGGATGTCAGCGCTGGGGGCACAGCTCGGTGGCGACGTACGCAGCGATACCAGCGGTGGGACAAGCCCTTCTGGCCCTGCTCGAGCAGGCCTGTCCGAAGCCTGAGTTCGAGGGCGCGAAGTTCCGCCTCTATCAGGCCTCCGACTTCAAGGCCCCCATGGACGAGGGCATCTCCCTCTTCCTCTTCCGCGTCACCCCCAGCACCACGCGTCGCAACCTTCCCGGTCGACTCGACTCGCAGGGACGCCGCACCCGTCGGCCCCTCCCCGTCGACCTCTACTACCTGCTCACGCCCTGGGCGAAGTCCGCCGCCAAGCAACACCGGCTCCTCGGCTGGGCCATGCGCCAGCTCGAGGACACCCCCACCCTCACCGCCAGCTTCCTCAATCACTACGGCACTCCCGAGACAGACACCTTCCTCCCGGATGAAACAGTCACCGTCGTCTACGAGCCGCTCTCCATCCAGGACATGCTCAACGTCTGGGAGCCCGGCAAGCCGAACGTCCAGGTCTCCGCCTCGTACATCGCGCGCATGGTCGGCATCGAATCCGCCATCGCCGACGAGGAAGCCGGCCCCGTCCAGACGCGCGTGATGTCGCCCGGAAAGGTGACCGAGCGATGAGGCCCGCCATCCACGTCCTCGAGCACGTGTCGCGCGTGGCCCCGCTCGGCATCCGCTTCCGCGACGAGGCCACGGGTGCATCGGTCGGCGAAGGACTGCGCGTCAGCGCGTTCCCCGAAGGACAGCCCGCGTTGCGCCGCGAATCCGTGGTCAACCGCTCGGGCCTCCACCTGCTGATGAACCTCCCCGGCTTGCGAGACTTGGAGTTCGGAGGCGAGCACGCCGGCGACGACGCGTGGTGGGCCGCCCTGCCCTCGCGACGGCCCTACACCATCGAAGTGCATGACACCTTGAACCGCTTCGTGTCGTGCGCCTTCCGCGCGGCGCTTCCACATCGGGGCCTCTTCTCCCTCGACTGCGTCACCTCACCCCCTTCGCCGCTGTCGCCACCGTCTCCCTCCGTGCCGCTCTTCTCCGCGCCCACGCGCCAGAGCGCCGTGCCCATGGCCGTGGTGCGCGCGGAGCTGTGGGACACGAAGGCGAACGCCCCCGCCGCCTGGGCGTTGGTGGAAGTCACGCCCACGGGGGGCGTCACCGCGCGCGGCATGACGGATGAGCGCGGACGGCTCGCGCTGTTCTTCCCGTACCCGGCTCCCGTGGACTTCGCTCCCGGCTCGCCCGTGGACGCATCCAGCCTGCCTCCGGGGCTTCCGCTCTTGGAGCAGACCTGGCTGCTCCAGCTTCGCGTCCGTCACGACTACCGCGCACCCGGGACGGCGCTGCCGGACGTGTGCACCACGCTGTCCCAACCCCCGGCGGGGGTGTGGGCGGACACGGGCAGCCCCCAGGCGCTGCTCGAGCCAACGCTGCGCTACGGCCAGGAGCTCGTCCTGCGCACCCAGGACGCGCCTGCCTCCCGGCTGTGGATCACCCCCACGGGTTCACCTCCCTAGGAAATGACCGATG
Source organism: Myxococcus sp. CA056 (assembly GCF_013336715.1). Classification (NCBI taxonomy): domain Bacteria; kingdom Pseudomonadati; phylum Myxococcota; class Myxococcia; order Myxococcales; family Myxococcaceae; genus Myxococcus; species Myxococcus sp. CA056. Next base: position 113,055 of record NZ_JABUMT010000015.1, on the reverse strand, counting down.
CCTGAATATCTCGCTCCCGGTGTATTCGTCGAAGAGACCAGCTTCCGCTCGAAGTCCATCGAGGGCGTGAGCACCACCACCACCGGCTTCATCGGCCCCACCCGCTATGGGCCCGTGGAGCTGGAGCCCGAGCTCATCACCAGCGTGGTGGAGTTCGAGCGAATCCACGGCAACCGCCGACAGCTCGCCTTCACCGACGACGTCACGCTGCACAACTACACGTGGCACGCGGCGCGCGCCTTCTTCGAGGAGGGCGGCAAGCGGCTCTACATCAGCCGCGCCTTCCGCCGTCCGGACGACGCGCTCTACACGGGCCTGGACACCACCATCGACCTGGGCACCGGCACCGCCGTCTCCAACGAGTACAACGACGGCCACGCCCGCGCGCTCCTCGATGCGAGCGCGAACCCCAAGACGGACACGCTGTCGCTGACCGCGCGCTTCCCGGGCTCGGCCGGCAACCTGCGCGTGCGCTTCTCCCTGCGCGTGGGCCAGAACGTCCTCTCGTTCGAGGACGGCACGCCCCGCGTGGGCGCGCTCCTGGCGCGCGACGTCGTGCTCATCCGCGACATCCAGTCCCCCATCTCCAGCCCCGTGGGCACCGGCGAGTTCTACCTGGCCACGTGGGACGAGGACGTGCAGGACTGGAAGTTCACCGGCGGCGCCGGCAGCCCCCTCCTCCTCGCGTCGCTTCAAGAAAACGCGGGCTTCGAGATTCGCGTCGTCACCGTCGCCGTGACGGTCATCCCCATGGATGACCCGGCCTCCGCGCAGACGTGGGACGGGCTGGCCCTGGACCCCGGGCATACGCGCAGCGGCGCGGCGGACTCGCTGTCCGCGCGCTTCGCCTACGACGCGGACGAGCCGGCGAAGAACCGCGACGTCCCCATCATCATCTCCACGCAGAACCTGGATGACGGCGTGGAGGTGCTGGGCGCCTTCCTGGATGCCAGCCTCGCCAGCCCCATCATGAGCCCGCCGCTGGACTCCGCGCTGGAGGACCCGGACTCGCCCGAGTCGCAGCGCTCGCTGGAGGTGCTGCTCAAGGGCGGCAGCGACGGCATGCGCCCCACCGCCGACGACTACAAGGGCCAGCAGGTCCCCAACACGACGCGCAAGACGGGCCTGTTCCACTTCGAGGACCTGGAGGACATCTCCATCGTCGCCGCGCCGGGCTCCACGTTCGGTTACGAGAACGGCTACGGCGCCAACGCCGCCACCATCATCAACCTGCTCATCTCCCACGCGCAGCGGATGAAGTACCGCATCGCCGTGCTGGACAGCGGCAACGGGCAGACGCTCGGACAGGTGCGGGCGCTGCGCGCGAAAATCGACACCAGCTACGCGGCGCTCTACTACCCGTGGGTGAAGGTGCTGGACCCCGTCACGCGCCAGCCCATCTTCCTGCCGCCCAGCGGCTTCGTGGCGGGCATCTACGCGCGCAACGACGTCAACCGCGCCGTCTACAAGGCCCCCGCCAACGAGGTGGTGAACCTGGCGCTCGGCTTCGAGACGAACCTGAGCAAGGCGCAGCAGGAGGTGCTCAATCCGGAGGGCATCAACGCGTTCCGCTACTTCGAGGGGCGCGGCAACCGGCTGTGGGGCGCGCGCACGACGGCGTCGGACCCGGAGTGGAAGTACGTCAACCTGCGGCGCTACTTCGCCTACCTGGAGCGCTCCATCGACAAGGGGACCCAGTGGGCGGTGTTCGAACCGAACGGTGAGCAACTCTGGGCCAACGTGCGGCGCACCATTGAAGACTTCATGCTCAATGAGTGGCAGCAGGGTGCGCTGCTCGGAGAGAAGCCGGAGAAGGCGTACTTCGTGAAGTGCGACCGCAGCACCATGAGCCAGAACGACCTGGATAACGGTCGGCTGGTCTGCCTCATCGGCGTGGCGCCGCTGCGCCCGGCCGAGTTCGTCATCTTCCGCATCGGTCAGTGGACCGGCGACCGGAAGTAATCCCTCTGGAGACCACCCATGGCTGTCTTTCGTGATCGCCCCTATGTGCAGTTCAACTTCCTGGTCGACCTGGGCGCCGGCAACGGCACCGAAGGGCCGGACGCGGGTTTCCAGGAGATCTCCAACGTGGGCATGGAGGTCACCGTCGCGGAGTACCGCAACGGCAACGAGAAGGAGAACAGCGTCCGGAAAATCACCGGCCTGAACAAGGCGACGGACGTCACCATGAAGCGCGGGGTGATTGGCTCGCTCAGCCTCTACAAGTGGTTGGACCAGCTGCGCAACGGCGAGTCCAACGCGCTGCGCACCGTCACCATCCAGCTCCAGAACGAGGACCACACCGCGGTGGTGCAGACGTGGAAGCTGCTGCGCGCGCGCATCATCAAGCACGTCAGCGGCCCCTTCAACGCGAAGGGGACGGACGTGGCCATCGAGGAGCTCACCATCGCGTACGAGCGCCTGGAGATGGAGTGACGTGAGCCGCCCCGCCGCCAGACGCCTCCCCGGCTTGCGCTTCGAAATCCAGGCACCGTCCGTCGTGGACGTGTTGCCCCGGATGGACGTGGGCGCGTTCGTGGGCTTCGCCTCCTCCGGTCCCCTGCACGTGCCGGTGGCGGTGGAGGACGTGGCGGACTTCGAGGCGGTGTTCGGCGAGGCCCCGCTGCTCGCATGGGACGCCGAGCGCGGAGAGCCCGTGCAGGGGCACCTGGCCTCGGCGGTGCGCGCCTTCTTCCGCAACGGGGGACGGCGCTGCTGGGTCGTCCGCGTGGCGGGGCCCGACGCGAAGTCCAACACCTTCCCTGTCCCGGGACTGCTGCGTTGTTCGGAAGGCGGAGCGGTGTCCACGGCGGTGGCCCGGGCACGCTCGGAAGGGAGCTGGTCGGACCCGGTGCGCGTGGCGGCGTCCATCCATCGCGAGTTGGTGGACCTGGTGGACTGGAGCACCACGGGGGGCGGCGATGCGACGCTCGTCGTGACGGCCTCGGGGGGCGTGGCCGTGGGAGACCTGCTGCGCGTGGGCTTCGATGGCACCGCGTGCGCGCTGCTCGTGCCCGTGGAGTCGGTGGAGGCCGTGGGCCAGGAGGCGGCGCCGTCCTACTCGGGGCCCGCGCCTCGACGCGTGACGGTGCGCGTGCGAACCAAGAAGGCCCGGTGGCTCGAATCGAGCGTGGCGCCGACGTCGCTGCCCACCGCGTCGTGGACCCGAGGCGAAGGAGAGGTCGCCACGCTCGGGGTGACGGCGATGACGGACCCGGGCCCGGGCGATGCGCCCCGTGTGCTCACCCTCACGTTGAGCGTGACTCCGGAGGGCGCGCCGCCTCCGGGTGCGGTGCTGCGGTTGATGGAGGCGTCGCTGGGCGAGCACTGGCTCCTCGTGGAGTCCGTCGTGCTGGGACAGGTGGGCGCGGGAGCGGTGCAGGTCTCCGGCGTGGCCACTCGCGTGCTGACGTCCACGCCCGGTGCCGTGGCCTCAGCGCCAGCCTGGTGCGAGCGATTGACGCTGGGCCTGTGGACCCGCCGGAGCGCGGAGCAGCCGGCGCAGCTCGAGCGGCTCGGCTTCTGCCCGAGCCATCCGCGGCACTGGGCCGCGCTGCCCACGGATACCGAGAGGGCTCGCTTCGAGGACGCGGAGACGCTCCCCTCGCGGCTTCCCGAAGAGCGGCTGCCGAGCGACTGGCGCCAGGGCATCCCCAACAGCCGCTTCCCCCTTGCCGGCCCGGGAGCGCAGGGTGAGGCGTTCTCCATTCCCCTCGGACTGTCGGACTCACCCACCGCCTACGTGGGCTGCACGCCGCCCGCCGGGGACTCGCTGACGCGTGACGGGCTTGCGTCCTTCGACGCGGACCTCTTCCTGGATGCGGACCTGAAGTCGGTGAGCATCGAGGCACTGCCGGCCCAGGCGGACTTCCTGCGCTACCAGAGCAGCCGCCCGCGCTCGCTCAAGGGCCTCCACGCCGTCATGGACCGACTGGACGCGACGTTGGTGGCCGCGCCGGATGCCATCCATCGCGCCTGGGTGCTCACGGGCAGGCCCTCCGTCCCGCCGCCCGCGCCAAACGAGCCGCTGCCCGAGCCCGACTGGGGGACGTTCCTCGATTGCGCGCACGAGCCGCCGCCCGCGCCCGCGCCACTGGTCGCCTCACCACTGGAGCCCACCTCAAGTCAGCCCTTCACGCTGACCTGGGCCACGCTGCCCGGAACGGGAATCGAGTATGTGCTGGAGGAGGCGCTGCGCCCGGACTTCAGCGATGCGGCCGTGCTGTACCGGGGGCCGCTCACCACGCGCACGCTGTACGGGCGCACGCCGGGCACTCGCTACCATCGCGTCCGCGCGGAACGGGCGGGAATCACCGGACCCTGGACTCCGGGCGTAGCCGTCAGCGTGTCGCCTCCCGCGCGGTGGCAGCTGCTGCCGGCTTCGTCCTACGACGTGGGGCCGCTGCTCGCGGTGCAGCGCTCGCTGGTGCGCATGGCGCGGGCTCGCGGAGACCTGCTGGCCGTGCTGTCGCTGCCCGAGCACTACCGCGAGGAGGACGCGCTCGCGCACGCGGGGACGCTCCAGTCGCCACTCGGCGCGGAAGAGGACGGCGTGCCTCCGATTGGCTTCGCGGAGGACGCGGCGCTGTCGCACGGCGCGCTCTATCACCCGTGGACCTTCGTCTCCGAGGAGAACAAACCCGCGGAGCCCCGGCGCATGCCTCCGGACGGCAACGCGTGCGGCGTGCTCGCCCGGCGCGCGCTGGAGCGAGGCGCCTGGGTGGCTCCCGCGAACGAGCCCTGGACGGGGGTGGTGGCGCTGAGTCCGGCGTTGGGCCGCGACTGGTGGCTGGACCTCCAGGAAGCGCAGGTCAACGTCGTGCGCCAGGAGCCGCGCGCCTTCCTCACGCTGTCCGCGGACACGCTGGCAACGGACCCGGAGCTGCGGCCCATCCACGTCCGTCGGCTGCTGTCCCTGCTGCGACGCGCGGCGCTGCGCCTGGGCGCGACCTACGTCTTCGAGCCCAACGACGCCAGCTTCCGCCGCCGGGTGCAGCGCGGCTTCGAGTCACTGCTCGGAGACCTCTTCGTCCGGGGCGCCTTCGCCGGCAAGACGCGCGAAGGCGCCTTCCAGGTGGTGACGGGCTCCGAGCTGAACACGCCCAGCATCGTCGAGCAGGGGCGGTTCTACGTGGACCTGCGCGTGGCCCCTTCCCAACCCCTCACCTTCCTCAACGTGCGGCTCGTCCAGAGCGGCGACCGCGGGCTCGTCACGGAGGCGCGCTAGGCCATGGCCACGACCGAGGACGAGACGGTCATCGACCCCTTCATCGCCTTCGCCTTCGCGGTGGAGATCGACATCCCGGACCTCGCGCCCACCGCGTGCTTCGCCGCGTTCTCCGAATGCGACGGCCTGGAGATGACGATGGACGTGAAGACCATCCGCGAGGGCGGCAACAACGGCCGGCAGATTCGCCTCACCGGCGCGCACAGCTTCGGCCAGCTCACGCTCAAGCGCGGCATGAGCGCCAACGAGGACCTGTGGCGGTGGTTCGAAATCATGAGGACCCGTCCCCGCCTGCGCGCAAGCGCGGAGGTGGTGATGTTCGGTCCCGGGCTCGAACGGAAGGAGCGCGCGCGCTTCGTCCTGTCGCGCTGCCTGCCCGTGAAGCTCAAGGCCCCTCCGCTCAACGCGAAGGACGGCATGGTGGCCATCGAGGAGCTTCAAATCGCCTACGAGTCCCTCACCCGCAAAGCCGGAGGCGCCTGAGCCATGTCCGACGACGCCACGCCGCTCGCGAAGGCGAAGCTGCTCCAGCTCGACTCCAACTTCGAGCACCCGATTGACGAGCAGACGACGTCCACCGTGGTGCAGTTCAACCCGGAGACGCTGAAGGTCGCCTACGCCAACCAGGTGCAGCAGCCCTCTGGAGGCGGAGACCAGCGCGGCACGCCAGCGCAGCAGTTCGTCGGCGCCGGCACCACCAAGCTGAGCGTGCAGTTGTGGTTCGACGTCACGGGCCAGCCGGAGGGCGCCTCGGACGCGGTGGAGGACGTGCGCAAGCTCACCGCGAAGGTGGCCTTCTTCATCACTCCGAAGAAGGAGGGCGACAAGTTCGTCCCGCCCGCCGTGCGCTTCCTGTGGGGCAGCTTCCAGTTCGACGGAATCATGGAGTCGATGGAGGAGTCGCTGGAGCTGTTCTCCGCCGAGGGCCTGCCCCTGCGCGCCAGCGTCAGCTTCAGCCTGTCGCAGCAGAAGATCACCGCCTTCGTCTTCGCACCCACGCAGCCTCCCGCGGGAGCCAGTCCGAACCCCAGCGGCAAGGGCGCGGGAGAGGCGCCCATGAAGTCCGCGCCGGAGGGCTCGACGGTGCAGGGGCTCGCGTCGAACGAGGGCAAGGGCGCGAGCTGGCAGGGCATCGCCTCCGCGAACGGAATCGAGAACCCGAGGCGACTGGCCCCGGGGCAGCTCATCGACTTGCAGGCGGGCATCAACATCGGAGTCAGGCGGTAGCGGGGGGCGTGCATGGCCGTGGTCATCAACGAGATGGAAGTGGTGAGCGCGCCGCCAGCGGCGTCCACGCCGTCAGGGGGCGGGTCCGGGGGCTCGGCCGAAGGTGGCGCGTCAGCGGTGCAGAAGGCGCACGAGCAGGAGCGCGCCCAGGTCCTCCACCGCGAACGGCACGCACGCGTGCGCGCGCACTGAGTCGGAGAGCGCCATGGCCGACGGAACAAGCAATGACTCCAAGCTGCGCGCCTCCCGCCCCACGCTGCGGGTGGACGGTCGCGAGCACCCCACGCTCGCCAGTGGGCTGCTGGAGCTGTGCATCGTCGAGACGGCGCAAGGGCTGTACCGGTGCGAGGCGACGTTCGGCAACTGGGGTCCGAAGGATGGCGAGACGGGGTTTCTCTACTTCGACCTCTCGGTGCTCGACTTCGGCAAGCCTTTCGAGGTGCGGCTGGGCACCCAGGATGTCCTCTTCGAGGGGCGCATCACCGGCCTGGAGGCCGGCTTCCCGGAGAGCGCCTCCCCCACCCTCACGGTGCTGGCCGAGGACCGCCTCCAGGACCTGCGGATGACGCGGCGGACGGCGACGTACGAGAACGCGACGGACGAGGACGTCCTGCGCCAACTCGCGGGCAAACATGGCCTGACGGCCGAGGTGGAGGTCCCAGGGCCCAAGCACCCCGTGCTGGCCCAGGTGAACCAGAGCGACCTCGCCTTCCTGCGCGAGCGCTGCCGTGCGCTGGGCGCGGAGCTGTGGGTGGAGGGCCGCACGCTGAAGGCGAAGGCGCGCGCAAGCCGCTCCAGTGGCCAGCCCCTGAAGCTGGGACGTGGCAACGAGCTGATGTCCTTCACGGTGCTGGCGGACCTGGCGGGGCAGCGCTCCTCGGTGACGGTGAGCGGGTGGAACGTGGCGGAGAAGGACGCGATTGCGTGTGAGGCCGGCCCTTCGGTGCTGGGCGCGGAGCTGGAGAAGGACGAGAGCGGGGCGAGCCTGCTGGCCTCGAAGCTGGCCGAGCGCAAGGAAGCCGTGGTGCACGCGGCACCCATGAGTGTCCCGGAGGCGCAGGCGCGCGCGGACGCGCACTTCCGACAACAGGCACGGCGCTTCGTGGTGGGACGTGGCACGGCGCAGACAGACGCGCAGCTGCGCGTGGGGGCGCGCGTGGAGCTGACGGGCCTGGGGCCGCTGTTCAGCGGCAAGTACCACCTGGCCGAGGTGAAGCACCTGTTCGACGGCGCGCGCGGCCTTCGCACGGAGCTGGTGGCGGAGCGCGTGGGACTGGGGAAGGCGTCATGAGCGCGGACGCGGCGTGGGAACAGGTGTTGGACGAGCGCGTCGCGGACGGCCTGGGTGGTCGCTTCTACGGCCTGTATCCAGCGCGAGTCACGGACCTCAAGGACCCGGACAGCCAGGGTCGGGTGAAGGTGCTGCTGCCATGGGCCGCCGACGCGGCGGGGGGCGGACGCTACGAGGCGTGGGCACGACTGGCCACGCTGATGGGCGGCAAGAATCGCGGCTCCTGGTTCGTGCCGGACGTGGATGACGAGGTGCTCGTCGGCTTCGAGGCGGGCGACGCTCGGCGGCCCTATGTCGTCGGCGCGTTGTGGAACGGGAAGGACACGCCGCCGGAGTCCATGGACGGCGCGGGTCGCAACGCGAAGAAGGTGCTGCGCTCGCGCAACGGCATCGTCATCACGCTCGATGACACGGACGGACAGGAGACGCTCACGCTGGAGACGCCCGCCGGTCAGACGGTGACGCTCAAGGACGGGCCCGGCTCCATCGAGGCGAAGGACAGCAACGGCAACTCGCTGAAGATGGAGCCCAGCGGCATCACCGTGAATGCCGCGGCCAAGGTCACCATCAACGCGAGCACGGCGGAGATTTCGGCCGGGATGCTCACCGTCAACGCGGGCATGTCCAAGTTCAGCGGCGTGGTGCAGGCGGACACGGTCATCACCAACAGCGTGGTCAGCGCCTCGTATACGCCGGGCGCGGGGAACGTGTGGTGATGGCGACCACCCTTCCCCATCCGGTGCAGTGGGTGACGGCCTCGCCGCTGTGGGGTCCCGCGCCCGACAAGCTGGCGCGACTCCAGGCGCCCGGCATCCTCCAGTTCGACTCGGACCGCTTCATGGAGGAGCTGGCGGAGCGACTCCAGGCGCCCACGCGGCCGGACCTGACGGACCTCTTGGTGACGCGCTTCAAGAGCTACCGCGAGCGCATGCCCGGCGAGCCTCCGGACGACGAGGTCAACACGCCGCCCAAGCTGTACCAGCCGGCGCACGGGCGCTTCTATCTGGTGGCCACGAGCCTCGTGTGTCGACTGCCGGGCCTGCCGGACCACGTCGTGGACACCGCGAGCGGAGAGAAGGCCGCGTTCGTCCTGCGTCGCGCCCTGGGCGGCGGCAAGGAAGGCGCGTGGGTGCCGGCCTCGCCCGGCAGTCCCGCCGACAAACGGCGCATCTGGAAGGAGCTGAGCACGGCGGAGACAGGCGCGCTGGCGAAGGGCGAGGAGCTCCTGCCCCTCTTCCCGATGAACTTCGCCTCCGAGGGGAAGCGGCGCCGGATGCTCGTGGGGCTGGTGCCCACCTCCAGTCGCGACACCTTCGAGTCCGCGGCGGCCTTCCAGGACGACGACCCGAGCACGGGGTTGGACCCGGACAAGATGCTGGCGGACGAGGCCGAGGGGCAAGTGGTCGCGCCGTTCGAGCAGCTCCTCGCGTACACGAAGGCGACGAGCGAGGCGGTCGCCGTCCAGAAGGAAGTAACGCGCTTCCTGCTCGTGGACTTCGCCACCTTCCTGGAGGAGCGCCTCCCCGCGCTGTGGACGCTCCTGGACAAGGCGTCACCAGGACCCACGCCCGCGGCGGGTTCTCCCCTGCGCACGCTGTTCCTGTTGCTGACAGGCAGCCACCGCGTGGAAGGCAGCTCCGGGGACACGTGGCAGCAGGCGCTGCGCAAGGCGATGCAGCAGCGCACGGCCATCCTCAACGGCGGCACGGGCGGGCTCGACTACAACCTGCGGCTCTGCACCGAGGTGACGGTGGCGGCGCTGCGCTCGGCGTTGGGCGCGGCGGTGGTGGCGGGGGTGTACTCGCTGCCCTCGGAGCCGGAGCCGGTGTCCAAGCTGGAGGAGCCGGGCAAGGCGCTCTACGTGCTGAGGTGCGTGTATTTGAAGCCGGCGTGCGGCGCGCTGTGCCCGCCCATCGTCAGCGCGCCATCGAAGGGTTTCACCCTGGCGCCGTTCTTTGATTCGGACGCACCCGCGCGACCGGTGCGCATCGAGCTGCCGTTGGACACCAGCATCCGGGGGCTGCGCAAGTTCAAGAAGAACGTCGGCTTCACGCTGTCGAAGGGGCTGCGCAAGCAGATGTCTCGGGTGGCGGGGTTGGAGAAGACGATGAAGGGGGAACTCGACGACGGGCTGAGCTTCGACCTGGGAGAGCTGTGCATGTTCTCCATTCCCATCATCACGCTCTGCGCGTTCATCGTCCTGATGATCTTCTTCAGCCTGCTCAACATCATCTTCTGGTGGATGCCCTTCCTGAAAATCTGTCTGCCCAAGCCCAGGGTGGGGTGAGTCCATGGACGCCGGAAAACTCATTGGACGCGGCCTCGGCTTCCCCCCACGCGTGGGCCCGGATGGGCGCATGCAGTGGTCCGAGGGTGAGCGCAACGTGCGTGAAGCCATTCAAATCATCCTCGCCACCGAGCAGCGCGAGCGGCTGATGATGCCGGAGTTCGGCGCGGGGCTCGGGCGCTTCTTGTTCGAGCCGAACACCGTCACCACACGGCATCAAATCGCCGATCGCATCAACCGGGCCCTGGCGCAGTGGGAGCCCCGCATCGCGGTGGAGTCGGTCAGCGTGGACGCGGACCCACAGGACGCTCGGGCCGCCACCGCGACCATCACCTACAAGCTCGTGGCCACCGGCGCACGAGAGCGGCTCAACCTGAGCGTCACGCTCGCGGGGTAACGACATCGTGCCACTCACCCTCCCGCCCATCGATGACCGCAAGTACCAGCAGCTCCTCGACGAGGCGCTGGCACGCATCCCCATCCACAACCCCGAGTGGACCAACTTCAACAAGTCCGACCCGGGCGTCACGCTGCTGGAGCTCTTCGCCTTCCTGACGGAGAGCCTGCTGTACCGCGCCAACCAGATTCCGGAGCGCAACCGGCTCAAGTTCCTCCAACTGCTCGGCGTGCCGCTGCTGCCGGCCGCGTCCGCGCGCGGCCTCGTCGCCTTCCGCAACGAGCGCGGCGGTCCGCCGCAGGCCCTCACGCTGACGGAGGGCGTGGAGGTCCGCGCCGGCCAGGTGCCCTTCCGCACCGAGCGCGGCCTGGACGTGCTGCCCGTGGAGGCGGCGTGCTTCTACAAGCGGAGCGTCGCGCCCGAGGAGCGGGTGAAGGAGTACTACCAGGAGCTCTACGCCTCCTTCACCGCCACCGCGCCGCCGCCCGCGCCGCTCAACGAACTCCAGTTCTACGAGACGACGCCCTTCTCTCCGCGCGGCACGGAGCCGTTGGACCTCAACACCGAGACGCTGGACAAGGCGCTGTGGGTGGCGCTGCTGCTGCGGCCCGCGGACCGGAAACTCCCCGATGCGCTGACACGAGCGAGGGAAGAGCTGAAGGGCAAGGTGCTGACGGTGGGCCTCGCGCCCGCCGGTGGCTCCGAGGGACGAGACCTGGTCCCCAATGGACAGGCGCGGCCCGTGGGCTCGGCGGTGCTCCATTTCCAGCTTCCCCGCTTGCCCGTGGACGGCAAGCTCCCGGAGGACCCGGCGCTGCGCAACGCGAGCTGGCGCACCCTGGTCACCTCGGAGATGCCTGGCGAGCCCTCCGTGGTGGACGTCCCCCTGCCCTCCACGCTCGGCGAGCTGGAGCTGTGGACGAACCTGGACCCGCTGGAGGCGGGCACGCGGGACTTCCCTCCCTCGCTCGACGACGAGGAACTGGAGGCGCGCGTCATCACCTGGGTGCGCATCACCGCTTCGGCGCCGGTGACGACGAAGCTCCTGTGGGCCGGCATCAACGCCGCGCCCGTGTCCCAGCGAGAGCGCGTGACGAGCGAGCTGCTGCCCACGGGCTCGGGCGAGCCGGACCAGGCGCTGAAGCTGTCGCGCGCGCCGGTGTTGCCGGGCTCGGTGAAGCTGAGCGTCACGGTGAATGGAATCACCGAGACGTGGGAGGAAATCGATGACCTGACGAGCGCGGGCCCCGAGGTCTCCGTGCCGGACCCGCGCCTGCCGCCCGGCTCGCCGCGCCCCGCGCAGACACGCGTGAAGGTGTTCCGTCTGGACGCGGAGGCGGGAGAGCTTCGCTTCGGTGACGGTGCCCACGGCGCGAGGCCGCCGCTTGGGGCCACGCTGCGCGCTGACTATGACCACGGCGTGGGTCGCGCCGGCAATGTGGCCACGGGCACGGTGGCGAGTGGGCCCGCGCTTCCTCCAGGCATCCAGGTGGCGAATCCGCTGCCCACGTGGGGCGGCTCCGACGCGGAGGGCGTGCGCGAAGGAGAGCGGCACATCTCGCGGTTCCTCCAGCACCGGGACAGGCTGGTGACGGCACAGGACTTCGAGGCGGTGACGCTGCGCACGCCCGGTGTCGCGGTGGGCCGAGTGGATGTGCTGCCCGCGTTCCACCCTGCCCTCTCACCCAATGAGCCAGGCGATGCACCCGGCGCGGTGACAGTGTTGGCCATTCCTCGCGCGGAGCCTGACGCGCGCGAGGCGGAGGGGCCGGACACGTTCCTCGATGCGATTGCCTGCTGGCTCGCGCCTCGTCGACTGGTGACGACCGAGGTCTTCGTGCGCCGCCCCCAGTACAAGCCCGTCTGGGTGACGGTGGGCCTGGAGGTGGTGGCGGGAGTCTCGCAGGCACAGGTGCGCGAGGCGGTGAAGGCGGCCCTCGTCGAGTTCCTGTCGCCCCTGCCCCCCGAGGACGCGGAGCTGCTGGAGCAGACGGTGTCGCTGGCGGGCGCGAACCTGTCCACGGTGGCCCGGCGTGGTTGGCCGCTGCGCAAGGCGGTGGTGTCGCTGGAGCTGGCGGCGGTGGCCAGTCGCGTGGCGGGCGTGGCGCTGGTGCGCGGGGTGCGACTGGGGCTGGCCACGGGCACGCAGCAGGACCAGATACCGATGACGGGGCTCCAGCTCCCCCGGCTCGCCGGACTCTCGGTGGCCGTGGGTGACGCGCCCTCGCTCGACGACCTGCGCGGCACGTCCGTCACGACGACGCAGCGGCCGTTCGTCTCGGTGCCCATCGTCCCCGAGGAGTGCCGATAGATGGATGCCAACGGCGCTCGTTTTCATCTGCTGCTCGGTCGCGACGACTGGGGCCGCTGCACCTCGAAGGGCCGCGTTCTCTCCGAAGCGTGGAGCGAGGCGTCCGGCACCGGCGCGGACGTCGCGTGGGACTCATCGCGCTCGGAGGTGTCCCTGCGCGCGGAGCTGTTCCGCTTCATCGCCGCGCCGCGCGACGTGCCTCCCGTGCTGGAGGACCGGCGCGGCGCCGCGAAGGACCGCTATGGCAACGTCTACTGGGTGGCTCTCGACGGACGCACGCTGAAGGTGCTCTCCAGCGGTTCGAGGCAGACGAGCGACTTCTGGCCCGTCACGCCCGAGGCCGCACCCGTCTCCGGCACGGGCGGCTTCGGCCCGCTGATTCCGCCCACGCCTCCCACGCCCGAGCTGCTCGGAGCCATGGCCATCAGCGGGCATCACTACCTGGTCGTCGGCACGCTCGCGCCCGCGGGGCTGCTCGTGTTCGACCTGCACTCGGGCGGCCCTCCGGTGCGACACCTGTGGCCCACGGGTGTGCCCTTCGCGCCGTGGGACATGGCGGCCACTCCCGATGGCGGTGTGGTGGTGCTGGACCGTCAGCACCGCCGCCTGTGGCGCCTGGACGCGGGCTTCCGCGTGGTGCGCACGGGCGTGGATGACGTGCTCTCCGCGTCACGGGTGGAAGCCTTCCAGCCCCTGGCCGGAGGACCGACGCGAACGATTCCCGCCGTCACCTTCCCACGGCCGGTGACGCTGGATGCGTCGACGCCCGTCGCCGCCCAGGACCCCATCTCCGTGGAGGTGCTGCCTGACGGCCGCGTGCTCGTGCTGGACCGGGGCACCGAGGACAGTCGCCTGTTGGTCTACCGCGACGGCGTCCTGACAGGCGCCCCCGTGCCGCTGGAGGTCGATGGCCTCCTTGGCGACAACAGTCCCGCGTCGTCGTACGTCCTGGTGGCGCATGACATGGCGCTGCTTCCGGCCGGGTCGGATGGCTCGGTGGGCCGCGTCGTCGTGGTGGGTCGGGACGGCAACCAGGCCTTCGCCTTCGAGTTGCACACCTCGGAAGGCGGCGACCTCGTCGCGGTGGCGCAGCCGGAGTACCTGCCGCTGCGGTTGTTTGGCGGCAAGGCGCTCATCGCCTCGGACGGGCAGGCCCTCTACGACTTCGCGGACACGTTCATCCCGCTCGTGGCGCAGCGACGCCCGCGCTACGTCTCCGAGGGCACGCTGCGCACGCCCGTGCTCGATGGACGGACGCCTGACTGCGTGTGGCATCGGCTGCTGTTGGACGGCTCCCTTCCGCCCGGAGCACGCATCGTCGTGCGCAGTCGCGCGGCCAATGAGCGCTCGGACCTGGAGGCCCTTCCCTTCAGCGAAGAGCCCGCGCTCTACAAGCGAGGAGCTGGCTCCGAGCTGCCCTTCACCACGACGGCGCGGGGCGAGCACCGGGGCACCTTCGAGGTGCTCTTCCAGCGCGCCAGGGGCCGCTTCGCGCAGGTGGAGCTGGTCCTCCAGGGAGGCGGCGCCGCGACTCCGCGCATCCACGCGATGCGAGCGTGGTACCCGCGCTTCTCCTACGCGGAGCAGTACCTCCCGGGCCTGTACCGACAGGACCCTGAGTCGGCCAGCTTCCTGGACCGCTTCCTCGCGAACCCCGAGGGACTGCTCACGCCCCTGGAAGACCGCATCGCCGCCGCACAGGTCCTCTTCGACGCGAGGAGCGCGCCCCCGGAGGCGCTCGAGTGGCTGGCCTCCTGGTTCGGCGTGGCGCTGGACCCGGCCTGGGACGAGACGCGTCGCCGCCTCTTCCTCCGTCACACGCTGGACTTCTTCCAGTGGCGAGGCACGCCGCGCGGCCTGCGCATGGCGCTGCGCGTGGCCCTGGACGACTGCCCTGACGCGTCCATCTTCACCGATGACACCGAGCCGACGCGCGCCCGCTACCGCATCGTCGAGCGCTTCCGCACCGCGCGCACCCCGTTCCTCTTCGCGACGGACACCTCCGAGACGGGAGGCATCCGCATCCAGCCCGCCGCCACGTCGCGCCGCTGGGAGCCCGCCCAGGGCATCGCGAGGCTGCTGGAGCGCTATCAAGCCGCGCTCGCCGACGCGGGTGTGACGGCGGCGTCCGAGGCACTCCCCTTGCGCGAGCCCGCCCAGGTCGCGGTGGCCACCGTGTGGCGAGCCTTCACGCAGGAGACGCTCGGCTTCATCCCGGCCGCCACGGCAGCGAGCGCGCCGCGCTGGCTCGACTTCCTCACGCGACGCTATCGGACGGTGCAGGCCCTCAACGCGGCGCATGGCACCACGCTGACGGACTTCACTCAGGCCGTGTTGCCAGTGACGCTGCCCGGGGACGGTCCGGCGCAGTCGGACTGGTACCACTTCGAGACGGTGGTGCTGCCGGTGCGTGCGGCGGCCCATCGCTTCACGGTGGTGCTGCCCGTCCCACGAGGCAGCGCGGCGCAGGAGCAGCGCGCGCGACAAGAGCAGGCGATGCGGGTGGTGGCGGTGGAGAAGCCGGCCCACACCGTGTTCGACGTGAAGTTCTACTGGGACATGTTCCGCGTCGGCGAAGCCCGCCTGGGCGTGGACACCCTGGTCG
The DNA here is from genome assembly GCF_013336715.1 of Myxococcus sp. CA056. Taxonomy (NCBI): domain Bacteria; kingdom Pseudomonadati; phylum Myxococcota; class Myxococcia; order Myxococcales; family Myxococcaceae; genus Myxococcus; species Myxococcus sp. CA056. Next base: position 97,710 of record NZ_JABUMT010000015.1, on the reverse strand, counting down.
ATCTGGGCAGCCGTGCCCCCGAGCTGATGCCCGCCATGCGGCTCGGACGCGAATACCTGGCGGAAAGCCATCTGGCCCCGAGACCACCCCAGGACGCCGCGGACCGGCGAATCCTGGGGCGGGACTTGCTCGGGCGCCGTGAGACCCACGGGAGCGACATCCAATGAGCACCTTCACTTCCACGTCAGTGCAGCGCGCGCCGGCCGACCCGACCAGACACGTCAACTACGTGCTCGGCATGGTGCTGGGCGTGGACGACTTCACCCAGGAGTTCGCCTACCTGTCGGAGCGCGACAGATGGCTCGCGCGCGACCTCCTCGGCTACGGCACCGCCTGGGGCCTCGCCGTGAGCCACGGCACCGGCACGCGCGGCCCGGAGGTGCGCGTCACCCCCGGCGCGGCGCTGACACCGCGAGGACAACTGGTCCGCGTGACGCCCACCCAGTGCGCCGCGCTCAACGACTGGCTCATCGCGCGCGGCACGGAGGTGGATGCCTACCTGCGTGCCGGCAACCGGCTGACGGTCTACGTGGTGCTTCGTCACCGCGACTGCCTGACGGACCCGGTCCCCGTGCCGGGAGAGCCGTGCCGCACCGAGGACGACACCACCGCGCCCTCGCGTGTGACGGACGACTTCCACCTGGAGCTGGCGCTCCAGCCGCCCCCGCCTCCGCTCGAGGAGAGCGCGGTGCGCGACTTCGTGCGCTGGCTGCGGCGGAACATGAACGTGGTCTCCTCCACGCCCACGCCCACGACGCTGGAGCAGTTCATCACCCTGCTGCGCGGCTCCGTCGTCCCCTCGTCGCCGGTGTCACCGGTGGACGACTACGTGCTGGACGACCCGCCGGGTGGACCCCTGCCGGTGCTGGAGACGGACGTGGAGGCCTTCCTGCGCGAGGCGTCGCGGCTGTGGGTGACGGAGCTGCGTCCCTTGTGGCGGACGAACTGGCTGGGCGAGTCCCAGGGCTGCACCCAACCCGTGTCTCCCGCGCCGGAGTCGCCGAACGACGGCGTCCTGCTGGCGGCCGTGGACCTGCCGTTGGTGCGCGAGCTGGGCACCGGTCCGTGGAAGGTCGACGCGGCGGGCACGAAGACGGTGGACGAGAGGCAGCGGCCGTACCTGCTGCACCAGCGCATGCTCCAGGAGTGGCTGCTGGCGGGGCTCGCCCGTGACGCCTCTGCGGTGCACCACCCGGACAACCTGCCGCCCTACTCCCTCATCGCGGCGGGAATGATTCCCATCGACGACACCTCCACCGACGTTGGCTACAACGGTTTGAAGGCGACGAAGGTGGACGTCGGGCTCGTGACGCTGAGCTTCGACGGCTTCGCGCACCAGCCGGACCAGTGGCGCTACGTGGTCAAGGCGACGCTGGTGGAGCCGCAGAACGGACTGGTGACGCAGCCCTCCGTCACCTTCGTACGCGCGGACGCGGATGGCCTGCTGCTGAAGGTGCGGGACAAGGACGCCCTGCTTCCCATCGCCACCCTGCGCAAGCTGGGCCTCATCGTGGAGGTGAGCCAGTACGCCGTCCCCGCGAAGAAGAAATCCTCCAGTGGCGACGCGAAGCCGAAGGCCCGCGTTGGCACGGAAGGCACGAGGTAGGCCATGCGCATCGACCTGGACACCGCGTTCCTCGAGGACGGCATCCGCTCGACGAACTTCTTCAACGGCCGGCTGCTGTCCGCCGAGGACCTGAGTCAGGAGCAGACCGCCCACGAGGCGGCCCTGGGACGACACGTGCGAGCCATGGGCGAAGGTGTCGCCCACGGGCTCGCGGTGTCCATCGCTCCGGGAAGCACCGTGTCCTCGCCGCTCGTCACGGTGACGGCGGGCCTGGCGCTCAGCCGCGCGGGCCACGCACTGGAGCTGCTCCAGCCGGTAGAGGTGTCGCTGGTGCGAGGCCCCTCCAACAGCGGCAGTGGCGCGACGGCCACCGCCACGGGCGGCTTCGAGACCTGCGCGCCGGGCAGCAGCGACTACGTGTCCGGCACGGGCGTGTACCTGCTGGTCCTCTCGCCCGCGTCCGGCCGCGAGGGGCGCGCGCCCGTCAGCGGCCTGGGCGGAAATCCCTCCTCCGGCTGCGAGGCGAAGCGGCGGGTGGAGGGCGTGCGCTTCCGGCTGCTGGACTTGAAGCTGACGGCGGCCCAGCTCTCGGACGAAGCGCGGCTGCGCAACCGGGTGGCGCACCTGTGCCTGGGCACGTCGGACGCGGCGAGCCGCGCGTGGATGGTGAATCCCTTCGGGCCGGCGAACCCGCCCTATGGCCTCATCGACAAGCTGCGGCCCACGGTGCTGACGCCGTGTGACGTGCCGCTGGCGGTGGTGCACTGGAAGGCGGGCGTGGGCCTGCGCTGGGTGGATGCCTGGGCCGCGCGACGCCGGCCCGCGCGCGTGGCCACGCCGGAGCGCTGGGGCCTGGGGCTCGAGGACCGCCGAGCCACGGAGGGCGAGGCGAGCTTCCTCCAGTTCCAGGAGCACCTGGACACGCTGCGCACCGGGACGCCGGAGACGGTGCGCGCGCTGGACCACTTCGTGGCACTGCCCGCGGTGGGCCTGTTGCCGCTGGAGGGCATGACGGGCGCGCGGGGCTTCACGTACACGAAGTTCTTCGACGGGCTCACGTATCCCCCCGAGGCGCCGGTCCACGTGGAGGGCTCGCGGCTGCAAGCCCTCTTGAGGATGTCGCTGGCGTATCCGCCCGTGGACCTGGTCCGCAAGGAGCCCTTCCTGTGGCTCTACCTGGTCCACGAGAACCAGCTCGCGCAGAGCGACGCGAGCACACCCCGGCCCCAGCCCTATCTCGTCTTCGCCAGTGGATACCTGCCCTACCTGGGTGACGCGCGGTCCGACGCCGCGCACTGGCACTTCGGCAACTACGCGCTGCCCCGCTGACCTTCCCACCTTCCATCTCTCGCAGGCCGCGAGGAGACCCCGATGGCCGACCCACTCAACCTCGTCAAGCCCGGCGACCTCATCAGCGCCGAGCTCATCAACGCAATCATCCAGCTGCTCAACGCGCTGGCCACCACGTCGGGTGGGCCCAACGTGGTGCCCAATCTGTTCAGCCGAACGCTGCTCGACGTGAAGGCCCTGCTGGCGCAGTCCGGCGGCAACCTCCAGCTCGCCCTGTCGATGGATGCCTCGGGCCTGGTGGTGAACCTCAATGACCCGAAGAACAACGCGCGGCCGGTCATCGGGCAGATTCCCACGCCGGGCACCCGGGTGCCGGACGGCACGGGCATCCACCTCCTCATCGCAACCATCGCCGGCTCCACGCCCACGCCTCCGGCGAAGCCCACCGTCAGCGGCTTCTCTCCGCTGACGCCGAACATCGGCACGGAGGTGCAGATCATCGGCGAGAACTTCGACGCGGTGCGCGCCAACAACACGGTGACGTTCGACGGGACCGTGGCCGCGCCGCCCTCGAACGCGAGCACGCGCTACTCGCTGTTCGTCGTCGTGCCCTCCGTCGCCAACCCGCCCGCCGCCGGCCAGCAGAAGACGGTGACGGTGGTGGTGACCAACCCCGCGGGCGCGACCTCCGCGCAGCTCATCATCCTGGGCCCCACGGGCACGCCCCTGCCCGCAATCACCCCCTTCAGCATCGCCAATGCACCGCTGGGTGGCGAGCTGATCATCAACGGCCAGAACTTCGGCTCCACACTGACCAACATCCGCGTGTTCTTCGATGACCAGCCCCGCGATGGCACGTCGGGCACGCCCATTGGCGTTCAGCCCCTGGGCACGTCCACGCTGCCAAGCCGGCTCGTCGTCACCATCCCCACGTCCCTGACCGGCATCAACCTCTCCGGGGACAGCAAGATCATCAACATCAAGGTGCGCGTGGGGACGGCCATGTCTCCCACGCAGGCACTCGAAATCTACAAGCCCTGAGGTCCACACATGCCAAGACATTCCAAGAGGCTTTCCTGGCTCGCGATTCCCTTCCTGCTGGGGGCGACGGGCTCCCTGGCGGCGACGCACGAGCTCGCCATCTCCGCGCCCGCGACGACCATTCCCATCACCCGCGTGAAGGTGATGCTCGAGTCCACCACGCCGATTCAGAACGGCGCGACGCTGAACTTCGAGACGCCCCTGGGCAACACCGATGTGACGGTGGGCGGCGGGCCCGTCAATCTGGCCAACGGCGACAACGTGTTCATCGTCGGAGCCGGCACCAACGCCATCATCATCGACTACAAGCGCCGGGACGTCCTGGCCGCCGTGGACAACCTCTGCGGCATCAAGCTCCCCCAGGATGGCTCCGGGACGATTCGCTTCACGCCGGACGCCGCGAACTTCAACAACCTCACGGGCTATCGCACCACGACCTTCGCCGCGCCATCGGTGGACCAGTGCACCTGCTCCTCGCGACGGGTGAAGGGCCTGACGAATTGGACGGTGCCGCCTCCGGGGGTGAATCGGGGCCGCATTCCCATGGACGTGGCGCTGGTGCTGGACCGCTCCGGCAGCATGATCTCCGCGACGCCCGGTGACCCGGCGAACATCCAGAAGTGGCTCGCGCTCCAGAGCGCCGCCGAGCAGTTCATCCACTTCTGGGAGGTGGAGGGGTTGGATCCGCTGAGCGAGACGGGCGGCACGGGGCTGGGCAGGGACCGGCTGGCGCTCGTCTACTTCGAGAGCGACTCCGAGCCGACCAAGTTCAACGGCAAGCTGTTCGTCGAGCGCGCTCCGGCGCTCATGGATGGCGGCCACCCGTGGGAACAGGCCGTCAGCCATGTGAACGCGAACATCACCGCGGGCACCACGGCGATGGGCGGCGGCATCCGGGATGCGCTCGCCGCGTGGCAGGCGGACAAGGTCAACGACCTGACGCTCGTGGTGATGACGGACGGCATGCAGAACGTCAATCCGATGGTGAAGGACGGCACGGGCCCGGACATCGGCTTCAAGGTGCTGGAAGTCACCCCCGGAACGACGGAGCGCCTTACCAATCACTGCGTCCCCCTCTTGACGGTCGCAGTGGCAAGCGGCGCCGTCCCGTACGCGGACCTGATGAACGCCATCTCCCTGCAGACGGCGGGGCAGAACCACCTGACGACGAGCAGCGGCACCACGACGGCCTTCGCGCAGCAACTGGTGACGGCGCTCAAGGGCAACACGCTCGCCACACTGCTCCAGAGCTCCACCACCCTGCCCTCGGGCACCAACACCGCGACCCGGTCCGTCGACGTGGACGGCACGGTGCAGAGCCTCTACGTCAACCTGGGCTGGTTCACCACGAGCCCGCGCGGGCAACCCGTGACGCTCAAGGTGACCGCGCCGGACGGCAGCAACCCGAAGCCCGTGGCGGTGAAGACGGGCCGCAGCCACATCCTGAACCGCTACGACTTCCCCAAGGCGGGTCCGGTCGGCAAATGGCAGCTCACGGTGAACCGCATCCCCGGGACGGCGAGCCCCGCCATTCCGTACCAGCTCGCCGCCTATGTGCAGGAGAAGAGCCTCGACTTCCAGCTCTCGCTCGACAAGCTGCGCCACTCCGCCGGCCAGCCGCTCAACGTCGTCGCGCAGGTGACGTTCGACGGCAAGCCGCTGGAGAACCTCGACAACGGCGAGCTGACCGTCCTGGTGGAGACCCCGAACGGGGCGCTGGGCACGCTGATGCACGAGACGCGCGGCGAGGGACGCGGCGAGCAGAGTCCGGACCCGGTGTCGCCGTACCAGGGCAAGCTGGACACGCTGATGAAGGACCCCGAGTTCCTGAAGAAGATGGGGACCACCGTCGGCAAGGATGAGCTGGTGCTGAAGGAGACCGCGCCCGGCATCTACAAGCTGGAGTTCAAGGACACGCAGACGCCTGGCACGTACCGCTTCCATTTCCAGCTCTTGATGAAAGGCCCCAGCGGAGAGCCGCTGCGGCGCACGGAGATTCTCGAGACACAGGTGGACGTGCTGCCGTTTGGCCCGAAGACCGACGTCCAGGTGACGAAGGTCGACACGGGCAGCTACGTGCTGGTGCTGACGCCGCGTGACGCGCTGGGGAACTACGTGGGCCCGGGCTTCGAGGACCGCGTCGTCGTGCAGATCAACGGCAAGGGCCGGCAGGCCCCGGCCACCACGCCCAAGCTCGACGGCACCTACGAGGTCCGCCTGAGTGAGATTGGCGACGGCACTGAAATCATCGTGCTGGTGAACGGGACGCCCGTGGCCAAGGGGCCGGTGACGAAGCTGGAGCCGGTGGAGCCGCGGCCTCCGGACAACGGCACCGGGCGTGATGGCGGAACGGGTGGAGGGGATGGAGGCTCGGGACCTCCCGTGCCGCCTCCCGGGGAGGGCTGCCCGTGCAAGCACACGCGTCCGAGTGGTTCCACCGGTGTCCTGGGGCTCGTGGCCCTGGGGTTCCTGGCGAGCCGCCGCCGCAAGCACCACGACGGGGATTGACGTCTGGCTTCTGGGAGCCCCTGGCCACGGGGCTCCTGGCCCGGCCGGAAGCACACGCACATCACGAAGTTGAAGCGGACGCTGGTGTCGAACCCAAGAGGACGTCGCGACGATGCATGAGCAGGCGGCACGAGGCAGGACGGTCATCCAGCGGCTGCGGCTGCGCGGGGCGGAGCTGGAGCCGCTCTCGGCGCGCCTGCGGCTGGAGGCCGTGCTGGCGGGCGCCGACCTGCTTCCACCGGGGCTTCCGCCCTCCGCCACCGTGTGCATTCGCCGATTGATGGACCCGAAGCCCGGGGTGCTCCCCTTGAATCAGCAGGCCCTGCGCCCGCCCGCGGCGTGGAACGAGGCGCTGTCCTCGGTGCTGCGAGAGCAGGTGGCTCGTGCGGCGAGGCCCGCGCATGGCGTCGTACCACCTGGAGCGGAGGCCGTGCTGTTCGCGGACCCCTCCGAGCTGCTGGCGTGTCTGGCGAGCGATGTGAGCCGGGGCCTCGCGAGCGCCCACTGGTGGTGGCGGGGATTGTTTTCCAACGCGGACCTGTCCCGCACCGTCGTCGCGGAATGGCTGCGCGCGCCCGAGTACGTCCCGAGCGCCCTGGAGTTCCTCACCCGGCGACGCGAGGTCCGTGCCGTGGTGTCGTTGTTCACGTCGCCGGAGGCCCGGGCCCTGCTCACTCGCGTGCTCCAGGTCCACGGGCTTTCCGCCGCTGCCCTCGACGCACCTTCGCGAGATGTGAGCGGCGAGCGGCCCACCGTCCCCGCGAGTCCCCCGAGCACGATGAAGCCGGGTCGAACGGTCCTCGCGACAAGCGCCCCATGGGAGTCGTGGGCACCTGAAGCGCGGACATTGAAGGACTCACGCGAGCACGGTGCGCTGCTCGGCGTCGCGCTCACGCTGCGTCGCGCTCCCGTGGAGGCACGTCGTTTGGAGTTCCTCCCCGCCGTGGGCATCTGGCGAGACGCTCACGAGGCGCTCGCGGTCCCCTCTCCCTTCGCACCCCGCGAGGCTCGGCACGAGGCCCCGCCCGAACCTGTCGTGGCCGGCGCTCTCCCAAAGCCACACTCCGGAGCAGCTCCCGACGACACCGAATTCGCGCCCCCTGTCGACGACCTCCTGAAGAGGCCCGGTCTGGAGACCACTCCTTCCGAGGACAGGACGACAAAGCACTCCGCATCGCGAAGCGAGGGAACGACGGCGTCCGAGGGTGTCCTGGAGCGTCAGGGCACCCACGGCGTATCGAAGGCCATCGAGTCTCCGTCGAGCGATGAGCGCCCGCTGCCTCGCCACGCTTCGCCAGCCTCCACAACTGAAGACCTTTCGCGGTCCCCCGTGCACACCACGACACCACCGACGCCACTCCGAGAGCTCGAGCCACCCTCCGGACGCGCGTGGGGACTGCCCTTTTCCACCCGACTCGGCGGCCTCTTCTACCTGGTCAACCTGGGCCTGTTCCTGGAGCTGTACGGCGACTTCTCGATGCCGGCCCATCCGAACCTTCCACTGTCGCTCTGGGACTTCGTCACGCTCGTGGGCCGGCGCCTGTGCGTGGACCTACGTCCCTCGGACCCGGTGTGGAAGGTGCTGGCCCTGCTCGCTGGGCGAAAGCCCGGAGCCCTTCCCGGCCAGGACTTCGCGCCTCCCGATGCGTGGCGAATCCCTCCCGCCTGGCTGCGCACGTTCCGCGCGGCGCGCGACTCCCACTGGACCTGGAGCGTTCGCGAAAGACGGCTGCGAGTAATGCATCCCGCGGGTTTCCTCGTGCTGGACGTTCCCTATGATGAACAGGACGCGGACGTTCTCGTGAACAGCGAGCTTTCGCCCTACTTCGTCGGCTCGGCATTCACGCTCTCCCGAGGTGACGAGACAGGTCGGCTCGACACCGAGCCCCTGGAGCGCTGGCTCGGATGGCTGGTGCCGTTCTGTCGAGCCCGACTGTGCCGCGCGCTGGGCGTGTCGTCAGAAGATGCGTCAGCCCTGGACGCGACACTGCTCGCACATGACGCGCGACTTCACGTGACGGAGGGGCATGTGGACGTGGTGCTGTTCCTGTCGCAGCTCCCGCTGGCGGTGCGCATCGCGGGCCTGGACCGCGACATCGGGTGGCTGCCCTCCGAGGGGCGACACCTCACCTTCCACTTCGAGTGAGCCCGAGGCGCGCCATGTCCATCTCACAGCCTCCTCCCATCGAGTCCCAAGCACACGAGCACTTCAAGCTCTACTTCTTCGCCGCCGCGTCACGCGTACTGGCCCAGGGTGCAAGCCTGTGCGGTGGCGAGGACTCCCTCCTCGCGCGTTTCCCCTTCCTGGAAGCCTACCGGGCGGAGCTCACCGAGCTGGGCATCGACCCACATGAAGTGTCGACCGGAGCAGGCCCGTGGGCCGAGGCGATCTCCGCATGGGAAGAGGACGTCACCGAACACCTCCCCCTGCGCGCGCTGCGCCGGGCCGCGCTGTTGGATCATGACACGCTGACGCTCCTGCTCGCGGTGGGCATGGTGGAAGAAGATGCCCGCTTCGGCGCACTGTTCGCGTCACTCCAGGGCACGCCCACGCTCCACCGTCCCACGCTCGGCCTGCTGAACGCGGGCTGGCGCGGCGATGAGGACCGGGGAGAGACGCGCGCGCGGTTGCGCCGCTTGATGGAGCTGGGGCTCGTGGAGGTGACGGACCGCGAGGCCCCTCGCTCCGAGTGGGCGCTCCATGTCCCTGGCGCGGTCTGGGATGCGCTGCGAGGAGAGGCGCCCGACAAGCCCACGTCGTGGATGAAACACCACCCCTTGGAGCGGCTGGAACAGGACGAGCCGCTCATCATTCCAGAGTCACTCCGCGAGGCCCTGGAACGACTGCCCACGCTGCTCGGCTCCGATGAGGTGCGCGCGCTGGTGCTGCGGGGACCTCGTCACAATGGGCGGCGCACGCTGCTTCGCACCGTGGCCCGCTCGCTCGGACGCGGCGTGCTCGAGGTGGAAGGACTCCAGAAAGGCGAGGACCCGCGCTGGCGCGTCGTGGGCCCGCTGGCGACGCTGCTGCACGCGATGCCCGTGGCGGTGACGGACCCTCCTCCAGGCGAGGCCGCTGAGATTCCCGCGTTGGAGGGACTCGACGGACCGCTGGGCGTCGTGCTCGGCCGACTGGGCGGTGTCACGGGAGACGGTGTCGACCGCGCACTCACGCTGGACGTGGCGATGCCGGGCCCCGACGAACGCATGCTGCACTGGGAGCGAGGACTCGCCGGTCGCGCCTGTCCCGCCCTGGAGACGTTGAGCACGGGCTTCCGCCTCACCCGGGGACACCTCCGACGCGCGGCCCGCCTGGCCCAGGCGCACGCGGCACTCGCGGACCGAATGCATGTGGAACCCTCGGACGTGCGCGAGGCCACGCGTGCGCTCAATCGACAGGCCCTGGACACCCTCGCCGTGCGCGTGACGACGCCAGGGGATTGGAGCCAGCTCTCCGTCGCGAGCGAGACGTTGCGCGAGCTTCGCCTCCTGGAGACGCGCTGTCGCAACCGCGAGCGCATGGGCGCGGCGGTGGGAAGCGCACTGGCTCGACAGCTCACCGCGGGTGTGCGCGCCCTCTTCCAGGGCCCCAGTGGCACGGGCAAGACGCTGGCCGCGCGGCTCGTATCGGCGGCGCTCGGGCTGGACGTGTACCGGGTGGAGCTGTCCTCGGTGGTGAACAAGTACATCGGCGAGACGGAGAAGAACCTCGCGCGCATCTTCGCGCTCGCCGAGGAGCTGGACGTGGTGCTGCTCTTCGACGAGGGCGACGCGCTCTTCGCGCGGCGCACGGGCGTGGGCTCCTCCACGGACCGCTACGCCAACCTGGAGACGAACTACCTCCTCCAGCGCATCGAGTCCTACGAAGGCATCCTCATCATCACCACCAACGCAGCCGACGCCATCGACACCGCGTTCCAGCGGCGGATGGACGTGGTGGTGGACTTCCGCTCCCCGGACGCCTCCGAGCGATGGACGCTCTGGCAGCTCCACCTTCCTCCCGCGCACGCGGTGGACAGCCAGCTGCTTCGCGAGGTGGCCGCGCGCTGCCAGCTCAGCGGCGGACAGATTCGCAACGCGGTGCTGCACGCCTCATTGCTCGCGCTGGAGGAGCAGGCGCCGCTCGGCTCCGCGCACCTGGAGGCGGGCGTGACTCGCGAGTACCGCAAGGCCGGAGACGTCTGCCCGCTGCGTCGGTCCACCACGCAGTCCCTGCGAGGCTGAGAGAGACCACCCATGCCTCCCGCCCGCGCACCCGCCCGAGCTGCCTCCCGCGCACCCGCGCGAGGAGCGGCGCCCGCGCGCGCGGGGGCCACGAGCGCGGCGGCACCAGGAGGCGCGGCCATCAAGGTCGGCGGTGACGCGGAGAAGGACCCGCGCTTCCGCAAGGTCATCGAGCAGCTCAAGAAGAGCTCCGACAAGACGAAGAAGCATCCCCCCGCGTCGCAGAAGGCCGCGGAGGCGCAGGCCGCCGCCGTGTCCCCGCCCACCGAGCAGCTCGCGGGGGCGAAGGGCAATCAAGTCGACGCCATGAAGGCGGCGGAAGCGCCCAAGACAGAGCCCAACGGTTTCCTCGCGATGTTGCGCGCGGAAATCGAGAAGGCGATGCCGAAGACGCTGGATGACGCCGACAGCTTCATGGAGGGCAACGAGACGGCGCAGGTGAAGGACAGCGTCGCCGGAGGCGTCAGCGAGTCGAAGCAGGCGGCCACGGGCCCCACGGAGGCCGCGACGGCGGCGGCTCCGGATCCCAGCAGCGTGCCCGCCCGGCAGTCCTCGGCGATGCCCTCCGAGCCCGCGCCCGAGTCGCTCCCGGTCAACGGCGCGGAGGCCATGCCCGCGCCCAAGCCGAACGCCACGGTGCAGGCGTTGGAGAAGGGCAAGCAGGACGCCGACCAGCAGATGAAGGACGCGGAGCTGACGCCCGACCAGCTCAAGAAGGCGAATGACCCGCGCTTCTCCAAGGTGATTTCGGAGAAGGGCCAGGTGGAGAAGACCGCCGGGGCCGCGCCCGGCAAGTACCGCGCGAGTGAGACGGGCACCCTGGGTCAGGCCAAGGCGAAGGCAGGCGGAGACGCCCGTGCCGGCGTGGCGCAGATGGCCGGCGTCCGCGTGTCTGGCAACAGCAAGGTGAAGACGCGCCAGCTCCTGGCGAAGCAGAAGGACGAGGCCCGGCGCAAGGAAGTCACCGCGAACATCGAGCGGATGTATCAGCAGACGAAGCAACGGGTGGACTCGCGGCTGTCCACGCTCGAAGCGGACGTCATGCGCATGTTCGACCTGGGCGCCGAGGCTGCCCTGGGGGACATGAAGTCCTATGCGGACCGTGAGATCGAGAAGTTCAAGGACGACCGCTACAGCGGCCTGACGGGCAAGGCGCGCTGGGTGGCGGACCTGTTCCGCCCCGTGCCCGAGGGCATCAAGGTCATCCTCGGTCAGGCCCGCGTGCGCTTCGCCTCGAAGATGGACGCGCTCGCGGTGCGCATCTCCACCGCGGTGGACAACCGGCTGGCCCAGGCCAAGGCCGACGTGGACAAGGGACAGGCCGCCATCAAGGCCTATGTCGACAGCCTCCCTCGCGACTTGCAGAGCGTGGGACAAGAAGCCCAGAAGGCGGTGGGCGAGCGCTTCGACGAGCTGAGAAGCGGCATCGACGCGAAGAAGAACGACCTGGCCCAGAAGCTGGCCCAGAAATACAAGGACGCGTTCGACAAGGCGGACGCGGCGCTCAAGAAGTTGGAGGAGGAGAACGCCGGCGCACTGAAGAAGCTGGCGGACGCCATCGGCGAGGTCATCAAGATCCTCACCGAGTTCAAGGACAAGCTGATGGCCCTGCTCCGCAAGGGCTGGGAGACCATCAAGCTCATCCTCGCGGACCCCATCGGGTTCCTGTCCAACCTCATCTCCGCCATCAAGCTGGGCGTCCAGCAGTTCCTGGGCAACATCAAGGCCCACCTGATTCGCGGCTTCATGCAGTGGCTCTTCGGAGCGCTGGCGCAGGCAGGCATCCCCATCCCCACGGACCTGACGCTGCCGAGCATCCTCAAGCTGGTGCTCGCGGTGCTGGGCATCACCTACGAGCGGATGCGCGCCAAGGCCGTGAAGCTCCTGGGCGAGCGCACCGTGGGCCTGCTGGAGAAGGTCTTCGAGTTGGTGCGCACCCTCGTCACGTCTGGCCCCGCGGCGATGTGGGAACAGATGAAGGAGAACCTCGGCAACCTGAAGGACATGGTCATCGAGGCGCTGAAGTCGTGGCTCATCGAGACCGTCGTCAAACAGGCCATCACGAAAATCATCTCCATGTTCAACCCGGCGGGCGCCATCATCCAGGCCGTCCTCGCCATCTACAACACGGTGATGTTCTTCATCGAGCGCGCCAGTCAAATCATGGCGCTCATCGAGGCCATCATCAGCTCGGTGCACGCCATCGCCACGGGAGCGATTGGCGGCGCGGCCAACTGGATTGAGCAAGCGTTGGGGCGTGCGGTGCCCGTGGTCATCAGCTTCCTGGCGCGGCTCATCGGCCTGGGCGGCATCAGCGACAAGATCAAGGAGACCATCCTCAAGGTGCAGGGGATGGTGGACCGCGCCATCGACAAGGTGCTGGCGAAGCTGGTCGCCCTGGCAAAGCGAATGTTCGGGGGCGGAGGAGCCAAGGAGCAGCCTCCGGACAACAGGACACCGGCGGAGAAGCAACGCGACCTTCAGGCCGCACTGCGAGAGGCGAACGCCCTCCTCTCCCAACCCGAGGCCTCGGTCAATTCCGTCAACGGCAAGCTGCCCGGCATCAAGACGAAGTACAAACTGAAGACGCTCGAACTGAAGAAGACGGGGGGTACGAAGTACCGAGCCAAGGGCAAGGTCAATCCAGGCGACGAGACAGACGAGCACGACCTCAAGAAAGTCTCCAAATACGTCGACAAGGCGACGATGGAGATCACGCCTGGAATTGTCATCCGAGACCGGTTCTACAAGAAGAAGTTCCGGAAGCAGCCCCTGGCGAACATGCTCAGCCGCGCGCTCTCCCCGACGAAATCTCCCAGCGGAGCGCCACTCTATCGCTGCGAGAACACCGGCAAGTTGGGGCCCAACCACAAACCCCTGCTCCTCCGCTCGGAGATCGAGGTCGAGCACACCGAGCAGGTCGTGGACCAGTGGAACAAGCCCAGCGGGGGCAACGACATGCTTCAGGGCGAACGGAACAATTGGTATGACGACGACTCGCACCTCATCGTCATGTGCGGCTCTTGTAACGCGGGCAAGAACCAGGGCAGTTACAATCGTAAGGTGACGGAGCGGTTCCGTGGTCCGAAGGATCCGTAGCGCCACATAGCCGAGGGTCCCATGGAAAACTTCATTCTTTGGAATGCCGCGATGCAGGACGACGGACTGACGTTGGGCTTCGCGGTCTTCGCCACCGCCGTCAAACAACTCCACCAGGGGAGTCGGGAGATGGTGGAGCAGATGCTCAGCGACCTCGGAATACCCAACACCGCGTTCACCACCTGGCGCGTGAGCCATTTCGCCACGAATTACCTGGCGGACGACCTGGATGCCGACGACTGGGAGGATATCTGGAACGACCACTGGCAAGTCGAGGTTCAGCTCGCGCAGCCACTCCAGCACACGTGGTCGGACTTCGAACTGAAACGCAGCTTCGCGAGTGACTCCAGTTGGACAGGAGAGCCCTCACAGCCACCCATGGACTGTCTCGTCGTCGCGGACTTCCTGGATGGCGCGGCCATTCCCCATGCGGAGGTCGTACTCAAGCAGTTGGAGGCGCTCCGAAGTGGAGCCCTGACGCCCCCCGAGCTTCAGCGGGAGGTTGCCGAGGCCCCACCCACGCTCATCGCGGAGCTGGCCCAAGAATTGGGGGATTGGCCCGACGCTCGAATCGACGTGAAGCGGTGGGCCACCGAACCCGAGCGACTGCTCATCTCCCTGGGTCGATTCGACACGGACTTTTTCGAGAGCGGCGCGACCCTTGCCATCAAGGTCCAGGAACTTTGCCAGGTGCTTGGAGGTGTCACCACCTGGAGCGACCTGATGGAAACGCAGGACTAGGACCCGGGAGGTTTCCCGCATGCGAAACATCTTCGCCTGCCTTGTCCACGAGCGTCCCGACTGCGTCGTCGACCTCGTGCGCAACCTGCATCACCTGGACCCCAGCTCGCTCATCCTGCTCTACAACGGCGGGCACAACCCGAAGCTGCTCGAGGGTTTTCCCTTCGAGCACTTCAACGCCGTCATCCACCCCACCCCACGGCCGATGAAGTGGGGCTGGCTGCACGACTTCGCGCTCGACTGCTTCCGCTTCGCGCGGGAGCACCATCCGTTCGACGCGATGACCATCGTCGACTCGGACCAACTGGGCCTGCGGCCCGGGTACTCCGAGCACCTGCGCGCGTTCTTCTCCGCGAATCCCGGCGCGGGCCTGCTGGGCAACGTGCAGGCGCCGCACGGCCCGGGAGCTCGCACGGCGCCCGCGGTCCATGCGCGGCGCGAAGTGGACCTGTGGCGTCCCTTCCTGCGCAGGTTTCCCAATGGCGAGTCGCAGTTCGTCCACTGGACGTTCTGGCCGTCCACCGTCTTCAGCGCCGACGCGGCCCAGGACCTCGTCTCGCTGTTCGAGCGCGACTCGCAGCTCCAGGACATCCTCCGCCGCTCGCGCATCTGGGCCACCGAAGAGGTGCTGTTCCCCACGCTCACGGCCCTGCTCGGCCACCGCGTGCTCGTCAGCCCATGTGACTACGAGGTGGTCCGCTATCGCGTCCGGTACTCCACCGCCCAGCTCGACGCCGCGATGGCCACGCCCAACGTGTTCTGGGCACACCCCATCCCGCGCCAGCTCGACGACCCGCTGCGCGCCCATGTGCGCAATCACTTCGGACGATATGAGAGCCCCTCCGCGCTCGCGGGGATGCCTGACGCGAAGCCCCACGGCGAACGGAATGCCGTGCCGGACACGCGCGCCTCAAGCGAAGCCCCGGTGATGGACGCGGCACGCTCGGAGTCTTCCGGGCTGCTGCTCACGCGGCCCATCCTCGCGGAGATGCGCGAAGTCGAAGGCTGGCTCACCGACGACGAGGCAGACCTGCTCATCGCCGCCACCTCTCGCGCGCTGACCTCCTTGCCCGCGACGCATGCCGTGGTGGAGGTGGGGAGCTACTGCGGCAAGGCCACCGTCGTGCTCGGCCGCGTGGCGCAGGCGCTCGGAGTCGCGCCGCCCATCCACGCCATCGACCCGGGTGACGGTGTCGTGGGCGCTCGCGGAAGCAACCTCCAGAACATGGGCTCCACGCGCGCGAAGCTCGAACACACCCTCCAGCGGACCGGGCTCGCGGCGCGCATCCAGGTCCACCACCAACACGCGCCCACCGTGGCGTGGAACGAGCCCATCTCCCTGCTCCTGGTGGACGGGCTCCACGACTACGCCAGCGTGTCGGCCGACTTCCTCCACCTGGAGCCCTGGCTCGCCGTGGGAGGACTGGTCGCCTTCCACGACTGCGCCGACTACTTCCCCGGCGTGAAGCGGCTCGTGCGAGAGCTGCTCCATGAGGGTCGCTACCGCGCGCTCCACACCGCGGGCACCCTGGTCGTGCTCGAAAAGCGCGCCATGGCCACCCGTCAGGAAGTGGCTCCCAGCCCGACGCCACCTCCAGCGCGGACGCAAGAAGAGGCGAAGCCCACGCTCACCCTCGCTCGTGCCGCCGCCGCTCTCGGCACCGATGAGCCACGGCTCACGGTCCTCCCGTCGCGTGACGAAGCTCGGCCCACGGTGTCCTGCATCATGCCCACGTTCAACCGGCGCCAGTTCGTCCCGCTGGCGGTGCGCTGGTTCCTCGCGCAGGACTGGCCGGAGAAAGAGCTCATCATCGTCGACGATGGCACCCAGGCCGTGGAGGACTTGCTGCCCGAGGACCCGCGCATCCGCTACCTGCGACTGGAGCGCCGACACTCCGTGGGAGCCAAGCGCAACCTCGCCTGTCAGTCCGCGCGTGGAAAACTCATCGTCCACTGGGACGACGACGACTGGTCCGCCCCTCGACGCCTTCGCTATCAGGCCACGTCACTGCTCGACGCGGGCGCCTCCGTCTGCGGGCTCACGCGCGTCTACTACCACCAACCCGCGACGGACCGCTCCTGGCAGTACGTCTATCCCGCCGGCCAGCGCCCCTGGGTCTCCGGCAACACGCTCTGCTACACGAAGTCCTTCTGGAGTCGGAACCCATTCCCCGACATCAACATCGGAGAGGACGCGCGGTTCCTCTGGAGCGACCCGTCCCGCAAGCTCCTCGTGCTCGACGACCCGTCCTTCTTCGTCGCGTGCATCCATGACGCGAATGTGGACCCCAAGCGCGTTCACCATCGCTACTGGCACCCCCATCCCACCGACACGGTGCGCTCGCTGATGGGCGATGCGTTCGACGCCGTCCACGCCCTCCTCGCGGCCTGAACCCGACATGACGCCCGCCCTCAACTTCTGCTTCCACGGTGGAGCCTTCCGCCCCACCGTCGTCGCGGCCATCCGCTCGGCCATGAAGCACAATCCCCAGGCCCGGACGTTCGTCTACTGCGATGAGCAGAGCATCCACCGCTATCAACCCCTGCTCCCCGGTGCCCGCTTCGAGGACCTGGCGCAGCTCAGCGCCCAGTTGGGCACGACGCGGCCGGAGGTCGCCTCACGGCGCATGCGGGCCTTCGCGCTCCATCAGAACGGCGGTTGGTACCTGGACGCGTTCGACACCGTGACGCTGCGCCCGCTGCCCGACGTGGAGCGCTTCACGATTGGCGAGGAGTGTTGGGACTCGCGCCGCCGCTGCGCCGGGGTCTGCGCCAGTCCCCCAGGAGACGCCTTCGCCCGGCACTGGCTCTCCGCGATGATGGCCATCCCCGACGAGGCGTGGGACCACTGGACGGACCAGACGGTGTGCAACCGCCTCATCAGCACCCATCACCACCTCGTCGAATCGCTGCCCACCGGGCGACTCAACTGGCCCTCCGAGAGCGGCTTCACCGGCGAGCTCCGCCTGTCCGAGGACCAGGTGGCATGGCTCCTGGAGAATGCCTGGGTCATCCACTACTTCGGCCGAGGCGCGAGGGGCGTGCCGTACAAGGAAATGGACCTGTCGGCCTTGAGACATTGTCGCAAGCTCGGCGGATGGCTTCCCCGACTCATCCTCCATCACACCCAGGGCCTGTCCGCTCCAGCCCCCGCGGAATGAGGCCTGTGACGCGCCCTGCCTTCCCGAGACATTCACTCTGAGTGAACACGTCGGCCGTGGATTGCTCGACTGCTAAGAGGATGTGAAAGTGGGGCCTGTCGAAGAATCAGCAGGCACGCCTTCTCGACCCCCTCTCGAGGACCCACAGTGAGCGCCCCACCCGCTGTACTTGGTGTCTCCTTCGCAGTGTCCGTGGAGCAGGGAGTTCCCTCCGCGCTGCCTTCCCGGGCCATCGAAGTGGACGTGGGGGTGGCGCTGCCCACCGCCTTTGGGGGACTGAGGAAGGTCCTCCGTGCCTGCGAGGAGACCGCTCCCGAGGTCGTCCGCGCCGTGGCCGCCGCGCATCCCTCGGAGTGGAACCGGCTGTTTCCGGGCGCCATCCAGGGGGCCGCCGACCTGGGTGACCTGGCGCTCTCTCCCTCCGAGCGTCGGCTCCACCGCGAATCCGAGCAGGCATTCTGGATTCTCACCGTCGCCGCGCGCGCCATCGTCGAGACGCTGCGCGTGAGCGGCCGTCCCCTGGTGCTCCACGGCGCTGGAGAGTGTGACCTGGTCAGCCTGCGCGCGGTGATGCGCGCGGCCGAGTGGGCGCGGCTGGACGGACTGGACGGGACGCTGCTGTTCACCGGCTGGAGGATGCGGCGTCCCCATGGCGCCGCCGTCTTCGAGTCACGGCGGCAGGCCTACCTGGATGCGCTGAGCGACAGGCTGCGCGTCCCCCACGCGTCGGGCCCGGGTCCAGTGTCCTCGCGTCGGGAAGAGCCGGCGGTGGACCTGGAGGGCCGCTACCTGCGGCTCGTGGTGGATGGCTCGGAGTCGCGTGAGTCGCGCGTGGCGGCGGCCATCCTCGCCATCCGTCAGTGCTTCTTCACCACGAACTATGAAGGCGCCTTGCTGGCCGCGGAGCACGGCCTGGCGCTGCTGGACGGAGACCCGGACTCGCACCTCGCCTCGCGCGTGGCCCAGGCGTGGGACGTGCTGGACACGGGGTTCTCCACCCCCGCCATCGAAATCGACCGGAGCAGCCTGGGCGACGTGGATGAGCTGAAGGCGCTGCTCCACCGCAGCATGGGCGTGGTGCATGTCTTCACCGGCGCACACGACGCGGCGATGGAGGCGTTCGGCCGAGGGCTGGAGTGCCACATTCCTCCGGAGCTGGTGGCGCGGCTGCACATGTTCCGCGCGCTGACGTTGACCAAGCGCTTCGGCCAGCTCCCCAATGCGCGCGTCGAGGTGGAAGCGGGCGTGGCCGCGCTGGCGAAGAGCACCGCGCCGGACCGCGCGCTCCAGGAGGGCTGGCTGCGCAACGTGTGCGCGCTGACGTGGTTCCAGGAGCGCAAGCTCGACAAGGCGCTGGTCGAGGAGAAGCTCGCCATGCGCTGCGTGGGCGACCTGCACGACGCGAGCGCCACGCATCTGAAGATCAACCTCATCTCCAACGCCAGCTACCTCCAGGAGTCGGCGCGGCAGTTCTCCGACGCCATCGCCACGTGGCGGCGCTTCGAGGGCATCAGCGAGAAGTGGGGCGTCAACTTCTCCAAGCACCATCGCTACCGGCTGGCGGGGCTGGAGTTCGCCTCGGGAGCACGCGCGGAGGCGGTGGAGCACTTCACACAGGCGTATGCCAGCGCGGAGGCCCTGAAGGACTCCTTCCACCGACAGGTCATCGCCTCGGAGCTGGGGCGCATGTTCCTGGACGACGGGAAGATGGACTCGGCGGTGGACTGGTACGCGCGCGCGGAGCAACACGCGCGCGAAATCGGCGAGCCGCTCAAGGCAGCGGAGAGCCTCGCGGGGCTGGCCCTGGCCGCCGGACGCTCGGACTGGTCCGAGGCCCTGCGCTGCGCCCGCGCCAGCTCCACGTGGCCCAAGGAGACGCAAGCCCTGGTCGACGCGCTGGGACGAGGCGACGCCGCGGCGGTGCAAGCCCTGCTGCCCCGCCCCCGGACGAAGCTGAACCGGCCTTTCGACTCGGTCAGCCTGTACTAGCGACGCTCTTCGACGACGGCGTTCAACGACGACGCCCTGCTCGGCGCGAAGGGCGCGGCGATTTCCGTTCGTCCCCACGCGACCAGCTCCACGAGCACGGTCGCCGCGTGGGCGCCGGTGAGGATGCCCTGCCCTCCCAGGCCCGTGGCGACGAAGGTGCGCTGAGTGCCCGGGTAGCGGCCCAGGTACGGGCGACCATCCGGCGTCACCGCGCGCAAGCCCGCCCAGGCGCGCACGAAGCGAGCCTCCCGCAGACGCGGCGCGAGCTTCGCCACGGTGGCGCTCAGGTGCAGCAGGCCCGCGGGCGTCACGTTCTCCACGAAGCCGACGTCCTCCTCCGTGGCGCCGACGACGATTTCTCCCGCGCGCCAGGGCGCCAGGTACGTGGGCCCGGAGACGACGCGAGAGAGGGACAGGCCCGGCTGGTGCACCACCAGCATCTGCCCACGCACCGGCTTGAGCGGCAGCGGTGGCAGCCCCGGGAAGGTCGATGACCACGGCCCCGCGCTGACGATGAGCTGGTCCGCGCGCAGCGTCTCGCGGTCGGTCCGCAGCACCACGGCGTCGGCGGTCTCCTCCACGGACCGCGCGGACTCACCGAGCCGCAGCCGCACACCCGCGCGCAGCGCCGCGCCCAGCAGCGCGTTGACGTAGCCGTCCGTGTCGACCATGTGGCCCCGCGCGGACTCGAACGCGCCCAGCAGCGGCGTTCCCTCCAGCGCGGGCTCCAGCTCCACCAATCGGGCCGCATCCACCCACGTGCCCAGTTCGTCCGGATGTCGGGCCGCGCGCTCGGCGAGCGCGTCACGCCCCTTCGCATCCGCGGCGATGCGCAGGATGCCCTGGCCCCGGCGCAGCAGGTGGCCCTCCGGAAGAGAGGCCAGTTCGTCCGCCAGCGTCGCCCTTCCCGCCTGCGAGAAAGCGAGCATGGCCGGGTCGTCGTAGAGGCGCACGGACGGAATCGCCACACCCGCGGCAGCGCGGGAACCCCTGCCGCCGGGGTCCACTGCGTCCAGCACCGTCACGCGCGCCCCGGTGGCCGCCAGCCGCCTCGCCGCCGACAGCCCCACCACACCGGCACCCAGGACCACGACATCCGAGCTGGAACTCATCCGCGAGACTCACCAAGGCAATGCGAGGGGTTGCCCCTTGAATACACGAAGGGCGCCGACCCTGCTTCAGGGTGCGGCGCCCGGGGGGGAGGGCGAAAGTGAAGTCGACCGCGTGAATCAGGCGACCGCGGTCTCGGCCATGCGCTTGGCGAACAGCTCCTGCGCGTTCTTCAGGCTCTGCTCCGACAGGCCCTTCTCCGTGTTCGCCTTCATCACGTCGGTGAGCAGGTCGGTGACCTGGCTCGGCTTGGAGACCTTGTCGAGCAGACCGCTCACCAGGCTGTTGCCGCCCATGCCCTCGAGGAGGGACTTACCGGGAAAGTTGTTCAGCAGGTTCTTCGCGACACTCGCCCCAGGGAACATGTCCATGGCGGCGCCGAGGCCGGCCTGGAGGGGGTTCTCGCCCTTCATCAGGCCGCTGACGAAGCCCGCCGCGATACCGAGCGCGGGGTTGATGGCCGTGAGGGCCGGCTTGATGATGTCCAGCGCCTTGCCGAGAACGTCCTTGAAGAGCCCCATGGTCGCTATCTCCCGAGGTCTGGCATCGCTCCGCGTCCGCCGCGAGCCAGCCTGACAGTGGAGTTATCGGTCCACCGCTCCCGAAGTTCCGTGGGGCCTGGAACAAATCCCACCGTCCGCCAAAGTCCCCGCGATTCCGTGGGTTTACATCCCACCTTGTCGGCACCCGGGGAGAAATGCCGCCGATAAATCAGGCGATCAACCCTTCCGGGGGTCCTGGGGCGGAGGCGTTCCACCGCGGGATTCCGGGGCGCCCTTGAGGACCGCGTCCGAGGCGAGCGCGGCCTTGTAGCGGTCGTCACCCTGTCCCGCGCTGAAGCCGTCGCGCATCTGCGCGCGGCTGATGATCACCTCGCCGCTGATGAGCTTGTCCAGATGGTCTTGGATCTCCGCCACGGTGGCGGCCTTGGGGTCCTTGGCCTTGAGGTCACCGTCGAGGGTGATTTGCAGCGGCATCTGCTTCTGAGGGTGCTGGGCGTAGTCGAGGATCTTCTCGACGTAGGCCTCGACGGAAATCTGGAGGAGGCGCGCCTGCTCCTTCACGTCCGCGTCGACCAGCAGCTCCGCGCGAAGCTCCTCCACGGGGCGCTTCAGCTTCCGAGTCTCAGGAACGACGGTGTTCTCTCCGGACATGGGCTCTCCAGGGGCTGGCCGTGGCTTTGCCCCATTCTGTTCGCGGACGCGCCTCGGATGTCAAAGCGGAGGGGTGCCCTCGCTCCAGCGAGTGAACTGCATGCGCAGCTCACAGGTGTAGCGCCCCCGGGCGTCCTTGAGCCAGAGCTGCGCGGGGGCCGGGTACATCTCCTCCACCGACAGCCGCTCGGCTTCGCGCGACAGGTGCGAGAGCAGGTCCAGGGCGAAGGGGCTCGCGGTGTCGATGAGGTAGGGCTTGCGCTCCTTCGAGCTGCGCATGAAGACGAAGCGAGGCCACCCGCGCGTACGCCGCTCGCGCTGCGCGGCGAGGAAGAGGTCGAAGCCGGTGGGGCGCGCCAGCTTCTCCGAGGTCAGCTCCCAACGCTCACGCTGGTACACCGCGCCGCCGATGCTCAGGCGCGGCAGGTGGCTGCCCTTCGTGCGCAGCGGGGCATGGAGCACCTGGGGATGCGCCAGCGCGGCGAAGGGCGGATAGGACGAGAAGTCATCCAGGGGTAGGTACAGGTGCAGCCGCTCACCCTTCCCGTCCACCAACACCGGCCCTTGCGACGTCGGGAGCACCTTCACGTCGGCTGGCGTCATCGCGCCGTCCTCGACGTCCAATACGTCCGACACCGCGTACACGAGGCGCCGGCCGGGAAACACGTAGAAGCCCTTGTTGCGACGGCGGATGGACAGGCCCACCAGTCCACGTGCCGCGGGGTCCGCGTCCAGCCACCGCGAGGCCACCGCCGAGTACCGCTCCCGCGACGGGAAGAAGGCGCTCAGCCAGCTTCGCAGCATCAGGTGGTGGTGCACGCGCGCGAGCATCACCTCGAACCCAGCGCCCTCCCCCTTCGACGCGAGGCAGACATCCGGCAGCGCATACCGGCCGCCCGGCGTGGACGTGCCCAGGAAGTCCACCGGCAGCGAGCGCGCCCGTGAGGAATCCTCGTCCAGCAACACCGGAGGCACGGGAGAGAAGCGGCTGCCCGTGACCTGGTCGGGGCGCAGCCGGACCGCGTACTCCAGGAGGTCCACCGGCCGTTCGTCGGTGCCGAGCGCGTCGCGGACCTGCTCGCGGAAGCCCTGCTGCACGCGCTCGCCGTAGGCCGCGGACAGCTCCAGGGGACCGGTGAGCGCGGACTCGAGTTCCTCCGTGAAGCGTTGGCCGAAGCGCAGGCGAAAAGGAGAGCTGGCCTCCTCGTAGATGATGAGCCGGTCCGCGTACACCTGACCGTCACCGCGCCGCGCGGGCTTGCCCGTGGCCTCCGTGAAGAGGGCCTCCAGCTCCGGCAACAAGGCGCGACGACGCGTCAGGTCCGCGGTCTCGAACTCGGCCTTCAGGCGCGAGAGTGTGTCCAACCGTGCCAACCAGAGTGCGCGGGCCTCCAGCGCCGGCAGGGCCGCGACGGAGTCACGCACGCTCTCGAAGGTGGTGAAGTCGTTGGGCCGGAACGGCAGGCCCCACAGCAGCAACGCGCCCTTCACCAGGGGCAGGGCCGCGCGCATCACCTCTTCGACCGCGAGGCCAAGCACCTGCGCGGCGGCCGCGGGCGTCGGATGCGCTCGCAGAACGGCCAGGAGCTTCTCGGCGCCCTCGGCCAGCGGCACCTCCAGTTGCAGGGCTTCGCACGCGGCGCGGCCCGGGGACACCGTGAAGAGGGGGTTGAGGCGCAGTGGCAGGTGAGGCCGCAGCGTCCGCTCGCGCCCCACCGCGCGCGCCAACTCCGTCACCGCCCAGAAGGAGAAGAACGTGCGCCGGCTCGTGTCGCCGCTCGCCACCGTGCGCACGTCGAAGTCATCCGCGTCGGTGCGCTCGCCGTAGGAGATGGGGCCGAAGAAGCTGGTCGTCTCGTTCTTCGCGCAGAAGCGTTGGAGGTACGTGTAGACCTGTCGGTCCACGCGGCGAGCGTCGGACGTGTCCTTCTGCTCGCCCCCTCGCAGGTAGCGGGCCCAGACGTTGTCGAACATCGCCGGACTGGAGAGGAACACGGCCTCCTGGATGGCGGGGTCCGCCGCGCGCTCTCGCAGCTTCAAGCGAAGGTCCGTGCGCTCATTCGCATACCGGGCCAGAAGGGCTTCGCGCCTCACGCGATAGCGCTCCAGCGCGTCACGACTCGTCGGGCCGTGACGGGACTTCAGCGTGGGCACGCGGCCCTGCTCGAACGAATCCTGGAGTGCCTTCGCCCCCGATTCGTCGCCCTCGGCGCGCACCGCGTCCAGGAGCGCCCGCTCGTCGTCGAGCAGCAGGTTCGCCTCGCCCAGCACCTCGTCGGAGAACCCGAGCGACTCCAGCCAATCGAATGGGAAGCCGGCGTGCCGGAGCACGAACACCTCGCCCAAGGTCCAGCGCTCGCTCATCCGTGCGTCCTCTCCAGGATGGACTTCGTCACCAACGTCTCGACCAGCTTCGCTCGCTGCGCGTCCGGCACCGCTCCCAGCGCGACCGACACGGTGGTGGGCACCGTCAGTCGGGACAGCACCGGCGCGAGGCGCGCATCCATCGCGAGCACGACACCGGTGCGCAGGTTCGCCGCGTACCACGTGGGCTTCGGGGCGCCATCGAGCGATGCCGGCAGCCGCACCACCGCGCAGTCCGCGTCCAGCCGGATGAGCGCGGCGGCTTCGTGCGCGGTATTCGTCGCGGGTGCTGGCGCTGAGGGTGTGGCAGCTCCGTGCGCGGTATTCGTCGCGGGCGCTGGCGCTGAGGGTGTGGCGGCTCCGTGCGCGGTACTCGTCGCGGGCGCTGGCGCTGAGGGTGTGGCGGCTCCGTGCGCGGTACTCGTCGCGGGCGCTGGCGCCGGAGGCGCGGCGGCTGCATGCGCGGTGTCTTTGCTTGGCACTGAAGCTGTGGGCGCGAGCATGAAGGCCGCCGCGACCCGGCCCGGAATGAGCGGGGCGCGACTCAGCAGGCGGCTCGCCAACGAGGCGAGCACGGAGGGCAGGCGTGCCCCGGGAATCGTGCCGGGCTTTTCAATGGGGCGACTGCGGGACAAGTCCCGGTCCGCCGGAGGGTCACCAGGATGTCCCCACCATCGCCCCAGGTCACGAACTCGAGCGATGCGCTCCACCGACGCGTGGAACGGGCGCACCCCCGCGAGTTGGTCGAAGAAGCGCGCGCCCTCCAGCGCTGCCAGCGTGACGTCCAGGGACTCCTCGTCCACACCCGGCGCGCCCACCCACCACTCCGCGACGACCCGCACGCCCGCAGCCTTCAGGGCTTGATAGCCCTGGACGAGCTGCTCCACCGGAATGAACCGGCGGTCGATGTCCATCACCCGGCCGTTCTCGATGAGGCAGAAGCCCACCACCACCGTCTGGCAGCCGCTCTCCACGAGCACGTCAGCCGCCAGGAGTGAGCCAAGCGACACGTGGCCCGCCCAGCGTGCCCCCCCGGTGAAGGCGCGCACATCCTTCAGAAAGCAGGCACCGAGCCAGCCCGCGCTTCGCCGCGCCTCCGGTTCCGCGTCACCGGCGGGCGGTGCCTCCAGGTATGCCCAGTCCTGCTCATCGCCCCATGGGTAGGGAGCGATGACCTCCAGCCCCAGCCCATCGGGGACCCACAGGACATCGTCAGCGCCAGGGGCACCGTCCAGCGGAACCACCCGCCAGCTCAGCGGGGGCACGTGTTCTGGAAACGCGGCGCGCCGGAAGGCCGGCATCCGCGCCAGCACCTTGCGATGCGCCCAGCCGAAGGGCCCCGCGACCTCCAGGGCGACGTGGGCCGGACACGCCTGCGCGAGTGTCACCGCGGCGGGAAGCTGGAGGTCTCGCTCCAGCCACACGCGGACACACTCCGCTTCCTCGAAGCGCGCGAGGACACCCGCCACGTCATCCGAGTACGACGCGGGCAACCCCGCCACACGCTGGACATCCCCGCTCCGCTCCGTCGTGCCGGACTCCAGCTCCACATCATCCAACCGCAGGTGGACACCGTGAGGCGGGCCAGAGATGGCCGTCAGCACCGCGCCCAGGGCCCGCAGCTCCGGGATGGGCCCTCTGTCGCGAAGTCCCTGCGCGACTCGCAGCAGGAGCAGCTCGCGCATCGCTTGTGGCGACGGGGGCGACGACTCGCGGACCAGGGCCTCCGCCTCCACCGACTCCGCGGAGAAGACCCGGCGGACGAAGTCCCTCGCCAGGTCCAATAGGTGCCACCCCTCGGGGACTTCCGGAACGAGCGTCACGTCCCGGTGTGGCGGTAGCACCAGCCACTTCATCTCCCCTCCTCCAACGTCGGAGGTGCGCCGGCCCTCGGGCCTCCCCACATCAACGTGCAGCGAAGCTCCACGGTGTGGCGCCCTCCAGGACCTCGGAGCCAGAGCTGCTCTGGCCCGGGCAACATCTCCGAGAGGATGACCTCTTCCTTCTGCTCCAGCAGGTTGAGGAAGACGCGCAGCAAGGGCGGGCTGCGCACGTCCACCAGCACGGGCTTTCGCTCCCCCTTGAACTTCGCGAAGACACACTCGGGAAGGCCCCGCGCATCCCACAGGCCCACGGCGACCCGCAGCCTCGAGCGGTCATCCTTGCACGCGAGCAACGCCTCACACGCCGCCGCGTCCAGCCGCCACTGCTCACGCTGCACCACCACCCCACCGAGCGTCACGCGGGGCGTGTGCGCTCCCAGCAACACCCGCAGCGGACGGATGCGCGGGAGGGAGAACGCCGTATGCACCGCGCTCTCCAGCTCGCCGTTGTAGAGACACACCTCGGAGCCGAGCCGCTTCGACACCAGCCGCGCGCTCTTCCCGTCGCTCTCCACGAACAGGTCATCCAGGGGAATCCGCCACGCGGAAGCGCGGGAACTCACCCCGCCCAGCTCCACCACCGGCCCTGGAAACTCCGAGGGCAACAGTCCCGTGCGACGCGAGGGCAGCACCGTCACCAGCGGCATCGCGCGAGGAAGCGCACCGAGCGCTCTCACCATCGCGCTCTCCACCTTGCCGCGCGCGGGGTGGAACTGGAGCGCCCAGCCCCACACGAGCGCGGTGTCGTGGATATCTCCCATCACCAGCGTGTAGTCGCCCTGCCCCCACGCCTCCACGTCCTTCGCGCCAACGAGCAGATCCACCGACGTGACGAGCGGCAGTGCGCGAGCCATGTCCCAGGCGGGCGGCTCCACCGCGCCCAGCTCGACGGTGCGCGCGTCCGCGCTCGGAATCGACTGAGCGAGCAACTCCGCCATGGAGGTGTCCAGCGGCACCGGCAGGTCCGCGCTGGCCGCCGCCACCTTCCAGAAGGGAACCGTGCGCGAGCCCACCTTCTGCGCCACCGCCGCGCGGGCCGCGTCTCGAGTGCGCCAGGCCGCCTCGGCCATCCACGCCAGCGCCGGCTCCATGCGGGTCCCCAGCTCCCGAGCACGCTCGCCGCCCACCTCGAGCCGCAAGTCGCCTCCGCACTCCTCCCGAAGCGCGAGCCGGTCCTGGTAGAAGTTGTGCGACTCGGACGCGGGCCCTCGCTCCGTCGGAGGAGCCACGCCCCACTGCTCCTTTGCCCTCTTCGCGAAGGCGTCCTGGAGCGACATCTTCCCGCTCGCGTCCGCCGCGCCGTAGCGCCCCATCAACTCCAGCAGCGCGCTCAGTCCCTCGACGTGACGTCGGGCCCCCCCGCTCGGCAGGGCGGCGACACGTTCGGCCAGGTCATCCACGGGATGGTGCACCGCGGAGGGCACCTCGAGCTGATGGGTGAGCAGCGACTTGTCACAGCCCAGCCGCAGCGCCTCGCGGGCCAGGCCGGGCGCCACGCCCAGCGACGAGGCCAGGGCCGCCAACGTGCGCGTCCCATCCGCCAGCTCCACCAACCGAGGCAGCAGCTCCTCCGCGCTCTCCGGCGTGGGGCCCGACTTGCGCGCGGGCATCTCCGCGAACGCCTTGCGGCGCGGCACCAGCCACGACGCGATGTCGGGGTCGAACGCGATGGCTCGCACCAACCCCTGCACCAGCCACGAGGCCGCGAAGGTGTTGCGCCCCACCAGCGTCTCGGGACCGGACCAGCGCAACGTCACGCCCGTGGGAGCGGACGGGTCCACGCGGCCGTAGTTGATGGGGCCAAAGAAGCCCATCGTCTCGTTCTTCGCGCACAGCCGCTGCAGATAGCTTGCGACCTGCCGTCGGAGCCGCGAGCCTTCTCGTCCCGCGAGCAGGTCCTTGGCCACCGGCGGACTGGAGCTCGCCACGGCCTCCAGGAAGCGCGGCTCGCGACACAGGGCCACGGCCTGGGCTTCCACCGCCGCAAGCTCCCGCTCCATCGCCTCCGCGAAACCCGCCTCGGCCTCCTGGGCCGCCGCCGCGCGGACATTCCACTCCGCGAAGCGCTCGGGAGACTCCAGGCCCTCCGTGTTGACGGGCCGCCCCGCCTTGAGTGCCGCCAGCAGCTCTCGCGGAGGGCGGCGCACGCGAGGCCCCTGGGCTCGCAGCGCCTCCAGCCCGCGCCGCTCCGCTTCGAGACGACGCGCCCACGCCGCCGACTCCGGGCATCCCAACCGCTCCAACCAGTCGAATGGGAAACCCGTCGTCCGCACGACGAGGTGAGGAAAGAAGGTCCAGCCCTTCATGGGTCACATGCCCTTCAACCTCGTGGGGCGCCCGAAGGCGGCCCGAGGCCAGCCGTTCAGTCGTGCTGCTGAGCCGTCAGGACAATCTCCTGCCCCGGCACCGCCAGCACCCACTGCTTGCTCGCGGCGCCAGGACAACTCACCACCACTTCCAGCTCCCTGCCGGCCTCGATGGAGGCCTTGTTCACCGGCGTGCGGTTGGGCAGCGGAGCACCATCCACCTGGACCTGGCAGCCCGGAGCGCTGCTCGCCACGCTCAGCACCCCGCGAGTCCCCGGCTGGGGCATCGCATCCGCCAGCGTGCGCACGTCGATATCCTCGCGCAGCTGCGTGGTGCCGAACCGCCGCAGCTTGCCGTTCACCGCCGTGGCGATGAGCAACGGCCCCGAGGGCGGTGCCGGCAACGTCTGCGCGCCAGACTCCAGGCGCACGCCGCCGACGTACACGTGCTCGCCCTCTTCCAGGTTGCGGAACATGGAGTCGGAGCCGCGCAGCAGCACGACCGCCACCACGGCCACCACCAGCAGCAGGCCGCCACCCATGGCCGCCCACTTCAGCGACGAGCGCCGCTCCGACTCGTCCGCCGCCGCGGGCACCGCGTGCACCTGTACCGGAGGTGGAGGACGCGGCGCGGCGACAGGACTCTGATGCGTCGGTGAAGAAGGCCTGGGTTGCCCGGGGCGAGGCGCCACACCCGCCGCGGGCACCATCGTCGAGGAAGGCCGCTGGGGCGCGGGCACCGCGGTGTGTCCCGGCTGCGACGGACGCGGCGCGGGGGGCGGCCGGGCCGGCGCGGGAGGCGGCGGCACATTCCCCTGCAGCAACACCACCTCGGTCCGGTCCGAGGCATCCAGCTCCGGGAGCATCGGCAACGGCGGCGTCAGGGCAGGAGGAGGCGGCGGAGGACGATGCGCCACGGGAGGCGGCGTCGGAGGACGCGGGGCCACGGGAGGCGGCGTCGCGGGCCGGGGGGCGACAGGCGCGGGACGAGGGCCGCTGGACGAAACGGGCGGCGCGGACACATTGCCACTGCCCGTCCCCGTCGGACGCGGGATGTTGCCGCTGCCCGCGGTCGTCGGCTTCGGGCCACTGCTCGTGCCCCGGTTCGGCGTCTTCCCATCGCTGGGGGCCACCATGTCGCCACTGCCGACGTTGCCGCTGCCCGTGCCGGTGCCCGTGGGGACGGGCTTGGGATGGCTGCCTGTTCCCGACGCGGACGAGGGCGCGTACTCCACCAGCCGGTCGCCGAGCGTGTCCTTGAAGAACTGGGCCACCGCCGCCGGAGACGAGTTGAGGCGGTGATGCGCCATCACCGCTTCGATTTCCTCACGCATCGCCGCGGCGGACGGGGTGCGGCGCGCCGGGTCCTTCACGAGCGCGCGCAGGACGAGGTCGGAGACGTCCTGCGGAATCTGCGGACGCAGCTGCGAGGGGACGGGCGCGGGGTCTCGAACGATGGCGTTGAGCGTGGCCGCGTCGTGGTCCCTGCGGAACGGCAGCTGTCCGGTGAGCAGTTCGAAGAGCACGACGCCGAGCGCGAAGACGTCGTTGCGCGCGTCCAGCGTACGGCCCGACGCCGCCTCCGGGGAGATGTACGAAATCTTCCCCTTCAGCACGCCCGCCTGCGTGTTCTCCTCGCCCGCCACCTTCGCGATGCCGAAGTCACTCAGCTTGATGGCGCCGTCCAGGGAGATGAGGACGTTGTGGGGGCTGACGTCCCGGTGCACCACCGGGTGCGGAATGCCCGCCGGGTCCACATAGGCGTGCGCGTAGTGAAGCCCCGCGGCCACTTCCGCGACGATGCGCAGCGCGTGCTCCAGCGGCAGCGCCATGCCCTTGCGGCGCAGCTCGTTCACCAGCCGCTTCATGTCCGGCCCGCGCACGTACTCCATCAGGATGTACGCGACGCCGTCGGACACGCCCACGTCGAAGGTCTGCACGACGTTGGGGTGCGTGAGCCGCGCGTTGGCGCGGGCCTCCGCGAACAGCATGTCCACGAACTCGGGGTTCTGCGCGAACTGCGGGAGGATCTTCTTCATCACGACGAACTTCTCGAAGCCCTTCACGCCCACCTGCTTGGCGAGGAAGACCTCGGCCATGCCGCCCTGGCCCAGTCGTCGGATGATGTTGAGCTTGGTGCTGCCCAGCGAGTTGGAGATGTCGGTGGGCGAGCCCTTGTTGGCCTGCGGGTCGATGTTGGTGGACCCGAACAGGTACTGACTGAGCGCGCGCGGCTCCAACGCCTCGATGTCCTCCAGGGGCCGGTCCGTCAGCTGCACGCGCGCCAGGAACCCCTGGAGCTGCGGCATGTGCGGCACCTGGGCGCTGCCGCCGCAGATGGGGCACTCGATGGAGATGGTCGTCTGGTGCGCGCGCAACTGCGCCAGGTACTCGTGCGCCTGGATGCGCTGGTGGCTCACCTGGCCGCAGTTGCGGCACTCGCACGGCAGCCACAGCGTGGCCAGCCGGCCCGGCATCAGCTTGGACGAGCGCGCCAGCACCGCCAGCACCGGCGGAGGCACGCGGCAGAGCACCACCTGGGCGCCCTGCGCCGCGGTGTCCAGCACCTGCTCCAGCTTGGGCAACGCCTCCGGCTCCACCTTGCTGACGTGGCTGAAGTCGAACGCGGCGCGCCCCTCCAGCCCGGACGCGAGCCTGCGCACGTTGAGGTCGCCCTTGAGCGTGCTGGCCAGCGAGATGAACGTGACGTCGTCCTGGACGATCTTCAGGTGCTGCGGGAGCTCCGACTGCTCCGTCGGCATGCTCGCGCGCAGGTAGCGCATCACCACCGGGTCCACGGTGCCGAACTGCTGCCGGCGCGCGTAGTCGAAGAACTCGCTCGGCAGGTCCGCGAACTCCAGCGGGTTGGAGCAGACGGGACAGGTGTGCTCGGGCGCGCGCTCCTCGGCGATGACCTGGGCCTCGTCCACCAGGTTCACCACCCGCATCCGGTCTTCGTTGCAGGTGCGACAGGTGTACGGGGCGAGGACGGAGAGCACGCGTGCGACGCCCGCGAAGCCCTCCACCATGTTGAGCTGATCCACCACGACGGGGGGCGCATGAACGACGTACAGCCCCAGCGCGCCCGGAGGCAGCTTCGCGGCGAATTCAATCCACCGACGGACCCCGAAGGAGCTGATGCGCTCCACCCGGCCGAGGTCGACCACCAGGAGCCCCGTGAGCTCCGGATGGGTCGACGTCAGCGGGAAGGTCTCGTCGATGACACCAGCAATCCGGACGTGGGTGATGGTACCCACGCGGAGCCGGCTGATGATGGCGTTGGAACCCTGGCTATCCACCGGCCCTGACCTCATGCAGACAGAACATCAGTGACTTGGGCTGGGCCGCGCGGCGGCGCGCGTCTCCCAGGTCCACCACGCACACGACTCGCGACTCCCGGCCAGCGGTCACCCGGACCGCCACCGTGTCGCAGTGCTCGAGGATGCGACGCAATCCAAGACCCGCTCCACCACCAGACGCATCCACCTTCACGCGCTGTCCCCACCCTTCCAGCGCCCGGGCGAACGAGCCCGGCCGCAGGCCGCCGAAGCGGTCCGCCACTTCCAGCCACATCCGGCCGTCCTCCACCGCGAACACCAGCTCGCAGGCGTCCTCCGCCTCCACTTCGCGCACCTCGGTGCGGCGGTGCGCGTAGCGAGGCTCGCCCCGCGCATCCACCGGCGCATCCAGGAGCGCGTTGACGGCGATTTCATGCACCACGTCCGCCACCAGCCCCGCCGAGACGCGGCTGCCCTGCGCGTCGCTCACCGCCACGGCTGCCGCCGTGGCCGCCGTGTTGATGTCCACCATGCGGCGCAGCGGATGGCGCGACACCTCCGCCTGCTCCGGCAGCAGCGAGCCCTCTTTCCAGAGCGCGCCCAACAGCCGGACCTCCCACATGGAGGGCCCGCCGTCCCGCTCGCGCGCGGCCAGGAGCAGGGCGGGAGGCTCGCGCCGCAGCCATTGCGCGTGCTCGGGCTTGAGCACCCCGTCGAACAGCACCAGGGCGCCCTGCCCTCCCACCCCACCCTGTGCCAGCAGAGGCACCGCCTGCTCGAGCGCGGTGGCGGGCAGGGATGCATCGGCGATCAGCAGGAGGCCCCCGGCCTCCAGGTGGGGAGCGGTACTCAAACGCGGTGCCTAATAGCGTACCTTGACTTCACTGAAGAAGGATTGGGGCGGCGCGGGGAAGCCGTGAGACTCCTCGTAGGCCGCGTTGAAGAGGTTGGAGCCGAGGAACGACACGGCGATGCCGTCGTAGACGTTGAAGCCCACGCGGGCGCTGGCCGTGAGGTAGCTGGGCAGCTGCACGCGGGAGGTGGGCAGGCCCGTCGCCTCGTCCACCTGGAAGCCCGGGTCGAAGCGCGGCCCGACGAAGAGCGCGTACAGCTCCACGAAGGCCACCTTGCCGATGTTGGTGCGGCCACGCGCGTAGATGCGGTGCGTGGGCGCGTAGTCCAGCGGCGTCTCCGGGCTGTCGTCGAAGGGCACGTTCTTCGCGTCGAGCAGCTGGTAGGCCACGTCGAACGACGAGTTGATGGACGGAATCTGCGCCGCCGCCTCCAGCTCCAGGCCGGCGATGCGCGCGTCGCCCATGTTGCGGAACTGGGACACCGAGCCGAAGACGAGCTCCTGATTGATGAAGTTCTTGGCCACATTGTAGAAGCCCGTCGCCGTCAGGCGCACGCGCCGGTCGAAGGGCCAGAAGTCCACGGAGCCCTCGAACGTGTCCAGCGTCTCCGCGCGAAGCTCGGCGTTACCCACCAGCGTGGACGCGTACATCTGCTGGTTGATGGCCAGCTCCGCCAGGGTGGGCGCGCGGAAGGCGCGGCCGTAGTTGGTGCGCAGCGTGAGCAGCTCCGGCACCGCGTGGAAGACGATGCTGGCGCGCGGGGAGATCTGGTCGGTCCGCTCGCGCCAGACGACCTCGGGAATCTGGTAGCGGTCATACCGGGCGCCTCCGCTCAGCACCAGGCGCTCCGTCAGGCGGTACTCCGCGTCCACGA
Organism: Myxococcus sp. CA056; assembly: GCF_013336715.1. Taxonomy (NCBI): domain Bacteria; kingdom Pseudomonadati; phylum Myxococcota; class Myxococcia; order Myxococcales; family Myxococcaceae; genus Myxococcus; species Myxococcus sp. CA056. The sequence continues at coordinate 64,267 of NZ_JABUMT010000015.1, read as the reverse complement.
AGCCACCGAGGATGGTCTGCTTCGTGTCGTCCATGGACAGGCCCGGCAGCACGTTGGGCACGTTGACCTGGTCCAGCTTCAAGTCGCCACCAAACGTCACCGACACCGGGCCCGCCGAGTACAGCGCGCGAACCTCGCCACCCAACCGGCGGCGCTTGCCCAGCGCGCGCGTGGGGTCGCCACCGAAGGCGTTCTCCAGCACCACGTCGCGGCGCTTGAAGAAGCCGTACGCCTGACCGAACAGGCGCAGGCTGTCCGTCACCTGCTGGTCCACCTGCGCGGAGGCGTTGAAGTTCTGGACGGACTCCTCGTCGTTCGGCGTGTAGTGGCACCGGCCGCAGTTGCCCACGGTGGAGATCTGCGTGTGCGAGCCACCCGGACGGCCGATGGTCGCGTCCGTGAAGTCCGCGTCCAGCGCCAGGGGCCCCACGCGCACCTTGCCGTTCACCTGGTGCACCATCGAATCCTGGTTCGTGTCCACCAGGCCCGTGGCGGGGTCATTGAAGAGCTGAGGACCATCCGAGCCATAGCCGTAGTAGCCCAGCAGCGCCTCCACGGGGCCGCCGCGACCGGCCACGTTGCCGTGCAGGCGCCACGTCTGGTCCTGGCCCGCGAGGATGCGCGCCTCGGCGCCCACGTTGCGTCCCGGAGCGATGAGGTCCGCCGGCTGGCGCTCGATGATGTTGATGACGCCGCTGAAGGCGTTGGAGCCGTACAGCGAGGAGCCCGGGCCCCGGATGACCTCCACCTGCTTGAGGTTGACGAGCGGCGTCGTCTCGTCCGCGTAGAACTGGCCCGTCCACGGGTCCGTCAGCGGGCGGCCGTCCTTGAGCAGCAGCAGCCGGTTGGACAGGTAGTTGGAGCCCAGGCCGCGCGCGCTCACCGCCGCCTTGCGCATGGACCCGCGCCGGCACTCCATGCCGGGGAAATACTGGATGGCCTCGCACAGCGAGAACTGGCCGGTGCCCTCCAGCTCCTCGGCCGGAATCCAGGACACGGTCAGCGGCACGTCCGCGATGCGCTGCTTGCGCTTGGAGGCCGTCGACACCACCGCCTCGCTCAGCACGCGGTTGACAGACTCCTCCAGGGCATCCGCGCCGCCCAGCGGGTCCTCACCGGGCAGGCTCGCCAGTCCGGACGGGGGCGGCATGGGCCGGTCCGTGGTGGGCTGGGCGAAGGGCGCGCTGATGGGGACGTTGTCGGTGGCGACCGGCGCGTGCGGCTCGCGGGTCGTCGCGGGCAGCACCGCCCCGTGCGAAGGGGACGAGGTGCCCAGCGGATCCTGCGTGGTCGCGGTGGGGCTCGCCACCGGAGCGGCGGGAGGACCCGCTGGGGGGGACTCCACGAAAGGCGCGGGGGCGACCGGCACCGGCGGCTCCGCCGTGACGGACTCTCCACCCTGGGACGGATCATCCGTCTCGGGGCCAGCGCCCAGCACCGGAATCTCCGAGTCGGGGATCGGCGCCTCCACGGGCCTGGTGGACTTGCGCGTCTTCGGGGGCTTCTTGGCCGAGCGCGGGGGCTTCGTCGCGGGCGTCTTCGTCGCTCCTGGGACTTTCGTTCCCGGCGCGGCGACGCGCTTCTTGCGCTTCACCTTCGGCGGCGACTCGGCCGCGGCGTCGGCGGCCTGGGCCAGGGCCACGGACGGATGGGCCAGGGCCAGCGCGAAGAAGAGGACGGACACCACCATGGCGGCGCGGTTACCTTGGCGCCCCGCGTAAGCTCCCACCGCACCTCGCAGCGGATCAGCAGACACTTTCGAGTGCATCGTTCTCACATCCGCGGAATGGGAGGAGCCCCCGCGGTCCTGTTCGCCCCTGTTGGCGGGCGCGGCGCCAGGGCAATCGGTCTTTGGACGAATTCGCTCACCTGCACGCTCGCGCCGTAGGAAAACAAGCTACCCCAGAGGACCTGCTGGGCCAAGTCGGTGATTCTCATTCCCTGAAACTCAAGAGTGTTTCGGGCTGGCGCGTCCAAGGTTGCGTCAATTCAGTCATCCGGCTGTTCGGCGGCCACGGCGAGGTCGCCCGCGAAGGACGGGAGGGAGGGTCCCAGCTCCTCGGCGCGGACCAGGACTTCCGCGTCCACGCGCAGGTCCGGCGCGTCTGCGAAGACGGGCTGGCGGCGGGGCGGACCCTGGGTCACGAGACGTCGGAAGTCCTCGAAGTCCTTACCCTGGACGCGGGCGAAGGGCTCGAAAGGAGCCACGGCGCCCACGGAACCGAGGGCCGCGTCCAGCGCCGCCTTGTGGTTGCGCAGGTCGACCAGGACGGCCCCCGGCAGCCGGGCGCTGCGGAAGAGGATGCGCAGGTCCTTGTCCTTGGGGACGTGGGACATGGGCACCAGGGCCGCCTCGGCGCCCTTGGCCTCCAGCATCTTCAGGGCGGACTCCACGTTGGGGACGGGGGCGAGCTTGAAGTGCCGCTGCGCGTCCAGGTCCCCTCCCAGGACGGCGTGGGTGACGAACTTGGGATCCGCGGGCCCCGCGCCCTTCACCAACGCCAGGCGCTTGCCGGCGAGGTCCTTCACCACGCCCTTGTGGGTGGAGACGATGGCCCAGCGCTGCTGGGACTCGCCGGGACGGGACGCCCAGGCCAGCGGCGTGGCGCGGGCGCCGAGCTGCACGGCGGCCCACCCCTCCACCACGGCGAAGTCCACCAGCCCGTCGGCGATGGCGCGCGAGAAGTCCTCGTAGCGGCCAAAGCTCTTGGCGGCCACCGGGCGGTCCATCGCCTCGGTCAACTTCGCCGCCAGGGCCTCCGCGTACTGGAAGCGCTCCTGGCCGTCGCTCAGCGTCGTGGCCAGGAAGACGCCAAGCGTGGCCTTCTTCGGGGCCGCGCCAGCGGGGGTGACGAAGCAGAGGGCCAGCGCGAGGCTGGCCAGGACAAAGCGGAGCGTCTTCATGGGGTGGTCTCCTCCGCGGTGGCTCCGGTCGGCGCCGCGCCCGAGGGCTCGGCGAGGCCATGGAGGCTCTGCAGGCGTTCCTTCCACTCACGCACCTGGGCCTGGCGGGGGCCGGGGCCGGAGGCGAGATAGCGGCGCCAGGCATCCACGGCCTCGGCGGGTTCGTGACGGCGCTCCTGGGCGTCGATGCCCAGGTTGAGCGAGGCGACGGCGACGGCGGACTCCAGGCGACGCCACGTGGCCAGGGCCTCGGACGACTTGCCCTTGCGCCAGTCGACGCAGGCCTGGTTGTGCTGGAGCAGCACGTCCTCGGGCTCGGCGGTGAGCGCGGCCTTGAGGGCCTTCTCCGCGCCCTTCATGTTGCCGGAGGCGTAGGCCAGCGAGGCCTCGCGCCGGTGCAGCGCGCCCGTCAGCGACGCGAGCCACCGGGGCTGGCCCGGCATGGGCTTCTTGGACGCGGCGGTCAGTTGCTTGCGCGAGGCCGCCACCTGCCCCTTCTTGTAGAGGACGAAGGCCTCCGCCAGGGCGCGGGTGTTGGGCCAGGCCCAGGGCTGCGCCGGGGTGAGGGCCTTCTTCAGCGCGGCGCTGGCCTCCGCGTGGCGACCGCCCTCCGCGCGCGTCAGCCCCCGGGCGAAGAGGACCAGCTTCGTCAGGTCCGTGCGCTTGCCGGTGCCCAGCTTGTCCACCGCGTCCAGGTCCCGGTCGGCGCCTTCGACATCTCCCGTCTCCAGGCGGGCCAGCGCGCGACGCACCAGCACGCGCGGCAGGTTGGCCTGCGCCACGCTCGCGGCCGTGCGCGACGGCCCCACCTCGGTGAGCCGCTGCACGGCGGCGTCCACCTGTCCCAGCTCCACCTCCGCGAGCGCCGCGCCCACGGACGCTTCCGCCTGCTGGTCCGGCTCCTCCGTCTGCTTGCCGGCGCGACCAAAGGCCTCCAGGGCCGCCTGCGCGTCGCCGGCGCCCAGCCGCGCGTAGCCCAGCAGCAGCTGCTCCCGCCACGTCGCGCCCGGCAGCGTCGCGCCCTGCTCCATCACCTTGCGCGCATCCGCGTAGCCGCGCGTCTCCATCAACGCCGCCGTCAGCCTGCGGGCCATGAGGGCGCTGCGGTCCAGGTCGAACGCACGGCGCAGGTCGCGCACGGCGTCGTCCGCCCGCCCCGCCCCGCCCCTGTCCCGGGCACGGTGCGCGAGCGCGCGGGCCAGCCACTGCTTCGCCCCGGCGTGCGTGGGCTCCACCTGGAGCGCGTTGCCGTAGTCCTCGATGGCCTGGTCCCACTGGCCGGTGGCGAAGTGGTCCGCGCCCAGCAGCATCCAGCCCAACGCCTGCCTCGGCACCATCTCCACGACGCGCCGGTGCACCTCCACCGCGCGCTGGAAGCGGCCCGCGCGGCGGTTGACGGAGCCGAGCGATGCCCACAACTCCACGCTGCTCGCGCCCGAGCGCACCGCGGCCTCCAGGAACTGGATGGCCTCCTCGTGCCGGCCCTGCGCCTGGAGCGCCTTGCCGACCGCCATCTGTCCCAGTACCAGTCCGGGCTGCAGCTCCAGCACCTTGCGGTACGCCTCTTCGGCGGCGGGGGCCTGCTTCTGCGCCAGCCGCACGTCACCGAGCAGCAGGTACGCGGAGGGCGACGCCCCCAGCTTCACCATGGCCACCGCCTGAGCCTCAGCGCGAGGCACCTCGCCCGAGGCGAGGTACAGCCGGGCCAGCTTCTCCTTCGGCTCGGCCACCTGCGGGAAGCGCGTGGTGACCCCCTCGAGCAACGTCCGCGCCTCGCCCAACTTTCCTTCCAGCTCCAGCACGCTGGCGAGCCCCTGCTGCACGGTGGGCGACTCCGGCCGGCCCGCCTGCGCCTGGGTGAAGGACGCGCGAGCGGCCACCGCGTCCCGGCGCAGCACGTGCGCCCGGCCCAGCAGCTCATGGACCTGGAAGTCGTTGCCAGCCAGCTTCGCGGGACGCAGCGTCAGATACTTCTGCAACCGTGTCACCGCCGCGTCGCCCTGCTGAGCGAAGAGGTAGTAGCTGGCCAGGTAGTAGTGGACGATGAGGTGCTCGGCCTGGTCCGCGCCGGCCACCTGCTCCAAGAGAGGCACCGCCTCCGGGAAGCGGCGCAGCTTGAAGAGGGCCACGCCCAGCGGGTACGCCAGGGACAGCTCGGACGCATTCGCCGCCTGCACGGGCTTGACCCGGTCCACGGTGCGCGCCCAGTCCTGGAGCGCGTTGGCGGCGGAGCCTACGCCCGCGGCGGCGGCGACGGAGCCCGGCTCGGCGGCCAGGGCCTGCTCGAAGAGGGCCAGGGCCTTGCGGTATTTCTCGTCCGCTTCCTTCTTGTCACCGGAGGCGCTCGCGGCGCTGGCGGACACCTGGGCCGTCTCGCCGTCCTTCACCAGCCGCTGCGACTCGGACATGGGTGGAGGGCGGTACTGCGCCAGGGCGGGAGGGCCGGCCAGCGAGGCCAGCAGAGCGAGCGCCGGGACGAGGCGTCGCATGGGGGTGTGGGGTGTGCGGCGCATGCGGGTGTCGTCCAGGGGTCAGGCGGGGCTGTACTCGGCCACGACGACGGTGATGTCATCGCGCTGGGGCTGGCCGGCGCTGTGCGCGCGGGCGTCCGCGAGCAGCGCATCACGCAGCGCCTCCGCGGACAGGTGGGCATGGGCTTGCACCGCCGCGGCCAGACGCTGGGTGCCGTACATGCGCCCCGCCCCGTCCCGCGCTTCGGTGATGCCGTCGGTGTACCAGACGATGATGTCCCCTGGCCGCAGCTGCGCCTGGCGGGACGAGAACTGCGACGTCACGGACGCGCCGAGCAGCGGCCCGCGCGCGGGCAGCGAGGCCACCTGCCCGCTGTGCTTGTTGAAGACGAGCGGGCTGGGGTGCGCGCCCGCCGCGTAGTCCACCAGGCCGTTGGACACGTCGATGACGGCCAGGGCGCTGGACATCTGGTGCTCGCCGCGGCCCACGTTGGCCAGCGTCACGTTCAGCGCGGTGATGAGCATCTGCGCGTTGACCTCGGTGGGCTCGCGCAGCGTCATCGCGGAGGCGAAGCCGCTGGTGGCGCTCGTGGCGACCAGCGAGGTGGACAGGCCGTGGCCCGTCACGTCGCCGATGCCGATGACCACCCGCTGCTCGTCCAGCACCGCGCGGAACCACCAGTCGCCACCACACGCGTCGGCGGTGACGACGAGGCCGGCGATGCGCAGCGGCCCCACCTGCACGGCATCTCGTCCGGGCAGCAGCGTCTCCTGCACCGTGCGGGCAAGGGACACCTCGCGCTCGAGCTGGGCCTTGGCGCGCACGTCGTCCAGCAACACCTTGATGCGCTCGGCCATGTGGTTGAACACCACGCCCAGCGTCTTCACCTCGCGGCCAGCGCCGGTGGCGGACTGGGTGCGCGCACCCAGGTCTCCGGCGGCCAGCTGCATCACCTTGTGGGTGAGCACGCCCAGCGGACGGGTAATCCTGCGGCTCTGGAACGCGGCGACCACGCCCGCCAGCACCACGAAACCCACCCCCAGGGCGAGCATGCGCCAGGTGTTGGTCTCCATGGTGGCGCGCTTGTCACGCTCCAGCTCCCCCAGCTGATTCTGGAGGGCGCGCAGCGAGTAGCTGATGACCACCAACCCCATGCCGCTGCTGGAGCCGTAGTTGATGGGCTCGTGAATCTCGTACACCGCCTGGTTCTGGAAGAACGCCTGCACCAGTCGCTGCTCGACGACTCGCTTGGCGGGCGCATCATCGGAAGCGCCATCGGCGGCGGGCTTGTCGGGCGCATCGGCGGCCTTCGGCTCGCTGTCCGCCATCACCACGCCCTCCGGGTCGATGATCTGCACGCGGAGGATGTTGGGGTTGGCCCCGACCATGGAGCCGGCCACGCCCTGCAGGAAGTCGTAGTTGTTGTCGCGCAGGTTGGTGACGGAGGTCAGCGCCAGCGTCCTGCCCACCGTCTGCCCCAGCTCGCGGGCCTGCTCCTGGATGCGCTCGGTGGAGCGGCGCGCGGTCTCCTCGAACTGGGACTGCGTGGAGGCAACGGACAGCGCCGCCACCATGCCGACGATGACCACCACCAACGCGGTGGTGGTGAGCAGGAGGATCTGGTCCAACCGGAGGCCACGGATGGCCGCCACATTGGGCAGCTCCCCGGCTTCCAGCGGAGCGATGAGCGTGCCCGTCGCCTCGACGTGGGGCAGGCCCACGTTGGACGTCAGCCGCGTGGCGGTGGACTCGCGGGTGCCGGTGATTTCCCGAGAGCCCGTCCTATCGGCGGGCGACAGCGTGCCGCCGGGGGACGTGCCAGGGGACGTGCCGGGCTCGGGTGTGGGGTTCAGACGCGTGTTCGTGCTGGACAAGGACACACCCGGAAGGCCACGCCAAGGCGCGGCGGGGAGCGGGAAAGAGTCGCGACTCTAGCGCACTTCTCCTGCTTCGCGAGACCTTGCCCCCCACGGCACGTCACGTCGGGCCCTCGGGCCGAGGCTTCCCACGAGGTGTGGTGCGCGGGTTGGCCTGGCGGACACTTCACATCCGGTGCGAAGCGGAGCACCGGGCCTTCACCGGGCGTCCGCTCGAAACGCCGGTTAGCATCCCGGACGCATGAAGCCCCACTTCCACGTGTCCGGGTTTCCCGTCCGCGTCCATCCGCTCTTCTTCCTCACGACCGTGGCGACGGGCTGGAGCTTCGCCTCCGGGCTGGCCCACCTGGCACTGTGGGTCGCGGTGGTGTTCGCCTCGGTGCTCCTCCACGAGCTGGGCCACGCGTGGGCGTTCCGCCACTTCGGCTCCACAGCGAGCATCTCCCTGCACGGGATGGGTGGAACCGCGCAGGGCACGGACCAGCTCACGCACCGCCAGTTCGCGTGGGTGAGCTTCGCGGGCCCCGGGGCGGGCTTCCTGCTGGGCGGGCTGGTGTGGGCGGCCTCGGTCGTCACGCCGCTGGGCGAGCAGGGCGGGCTGGTGGGCCTGGCCGTGCGGCAGCTGCTCTGGGTGAACCTCGGCTGGGGACTCTTCAACCTGCTGCCCGTGCAGCCCCTGGATGGAGGTCACCTGCTCGCGTCGCTCGTGCGAGCGCGCAAGGGGTACCGGTATGAGCGGGCCCTGCACCTCGTCGGCATCGTCACGGCGGTTGTGATGATGGGGCTCGCCGTCTGGCAGCGCACCGTCTGGGTCGGGGTGATGGCCCTGATGTTCGGGGTGATGAACCTGGAGCAACTGCGACAGCTCCCCCGCGAGGTCCGCTTCCAGCCCGCTTCACCCCCTCGCCGCGTGGCCCCGCGACGCGCGTCGACGGTGGGCGCCGTCACCCTCGACCAGTTGCTGGGTCGAAGCCCCGCCCCACCCTCCCCCACCGCCACCAACGAAACGGCCACCACCGCCGAGGCCCCCGTCCTCGCCCGACGTCCCGAGCTGGAGGACACCGGACCGGAGGCCCCTCATGACCCGGCCGCGGTGGGACAGCTGCTTTTGGACAGCGGCCTCGCGACCCTGGCGGTGAAGCCCCTCCAGGAGGCCTTCTCCCGGACGCCCTCATCCCACACGGGACATGCCCTGGTCCTCGCGCTGCTGGAGGCCGGACGCACACCGGAGCTGACCGCGCTGCTCTCGGGGCCTCGGGCCGCGAACCTGTCCGACGAGACGCTGGAGACCATCTCCGTGCGAGCCGGCGCCGACGGGGAGCTAACGGACCGCGTCACGGCCCTGCGACGGGCCGCCACTCCTAAGTTGGATGAGCAAGGCTGATTGCCGCGCCGCGCCACCGGGCGCCCTTTGACCAGGGGGCCGACAGGAGGCCATCTGCACGCTTGAGAAAAGGGGGCGCATCCGGGTTATAGGGGCGTCCCCTCCAGCCAGAGGAAGCCCGCGCGTGTCTCGACCCAGACTCATCAAAGAATCGTCCGCGCCGCTCCCGCTCGACAGGGAGCTGCTGGTTCGTATCCACGACCTCATGGTCAAAACGCGCGTCCTCGAGGAGCGCCTCATCCAGATGTACAAGCAGGGCCACGGCTACTTCTGGATTGGCGGTCCCGGTGAGGAGGCGTTCAACGTCCCGCTCGGCCTGCTGATGAAGAAGGGCCAGGGCCCCGAGTACGACTACCTCCACGCCCACTACCGCCAGTCCGGCACGCTGCTCGCCCTGGGCGAGGAGCCCATCGGCGCGCTGCGGCAGATGAAGAACACGGCGTCGGACCCGTACTCCGGCGGTCGCAACTTCGCGGGCCACTTCTCCCTGCGCAAGTACAACGTGGCCCCCGTCAGCTCGCCCATCGAGGTCCAGTACTCCATCGCACCGGGTACGGCCATGATGCAGAAGCGCGTGGGCGGTGACTCCATCACCATCGTCACCGGCGGCGACGCCGGCACGGCCGAGGGTGATTTCGCCACCTGCCTCATCTGGAGCAGCCGCCCCGCCAACCCGCTGCCGGTGCTCATCATCGTCACCAACAACAAGTGGGGCATCTCCACCTCGGCGGAGGGCCAGCACGGCGAAACGCGCGTGAGCGAGCGCGGCAAGGCGTTCAACATCCGCTCGAAGACCATCAACGGCAATGACCCGGTGGAGGCGTACACGGAGCTGAAGGAGGCGATGGAGTACGTGCGCACCGAGCGCAAGCCGTTCCTCCTGGAAGCCAACGTGTCGCGCCTGTACGGCCACTCGTCCGCGTCCGGCGCCAACTACGTGTCCGAGGAGATCGACTGCCTCAAGCAGTTCGAGACCCGGCTGGAGGCCGACGGCGTCCTGACGCGCCAGCAGATGGACGAGCTGCGCAACCGCTACACCGAGGACATGGCCGCCGCCGCCCGCATCGCCCGGGACGAGCCGCTGCCGGCCCCGGAGACCATCTGGAAGCACATCTTCGCGGAGGACAAGTAACCCATGGCCAACATGGCACAGGCCATTCGCATGGCCCTCCACTACGCCGAGGAGAACCTCGGCGTGACGGACATCTTCGGAGAGGACGTCGGCGCTCCGCTCGGCGGCGTCTTCACCTGCACGCAGGGTTTGAAGACGGCGTGGAACTCGCCCCTGGACGAGCGCGGCATCATCGGCGCGGCCATGGGAATCTCGCTGGGTGGCGGTCGGCCCGTCGCGGAGATCCAGTTCTGCGACTACGTCTACAACACCATCGACCTGCTCAAGCTGGCGGGCAACACCTGCTGGGCGAGCAACGGCGACTGGAACCTGCCCATGGTGGTGCGCACCCCGGTGGGCAGCGGCATCCGCGGGTCCATCTACCACTCGCACTCGTTCGACGCGACGATGACGCACATCCCCGGCTGGAAGGTGGTCATGCCCTCCACGCCGCTGGATGCGTACGGGCTGCTCATCTCCGCGTGCAAGGAACAGAACCCCGTCATGTTCCTGGAGCCCAAGGCGCTGTTGCGCGTGAAGGGCGACGAGCGCATCCCCGGCGAGCCGGACGACGACCGCGCGCTGTCGAAGATGATCGACGCGCCCCTGGGTGACCGCTCGCAGTGGAAGCCCCAGTGGCCCGCGGAGCTGGAGGCGTTCGCCATTCCCATTGGAAAGGGCAAGCTCCTGCGCGAGGGCACGCAGCTGACCGTCGTCAGCTACGGCCGCACCCTGCCCCTGTGCGCGCGCGCCGCGGCGACGCTCGCCGACGAGGGCATCAGCGTGGAGGTCATCGACCTGCGCTCGCTGTGGCCCTACGACTGGGAGATGATCAAGACCTCCGTCCAGAAGACGGGCCGCGTCCTGTTCGTCAACGAGGACACCGAGGTGACGAACTTCGGTGAGCACCTCTTGCGCCGCACGGTGGAGGAGCTCTTCTACTCGCTGCTCGCTCCGCCCCGCCTCGTGGCCGGCAAGTTCGTCCCCGGCATCGGCCTGGCCGACACGCTGGAGATGGCCTCCGTGCCCCAGCAGAACGACATCACCGACGCCCTGCGCTCCCTTGCTGGCGAGCAGCCGTAAGCGTCGCACCCACAAGTACGCCGTGGTTCCCGCACCACGGAAAGTTCCGGGCCGCCGTTCCTCTTTGGAGGAGCGGCGGCCCTTTCGTTAGACTCCCAACTGCCTTGTCACAGCCAATCGTCCGGACCGTCACCCCCGCGGGAACAGATGCCCCCGCCTTTCGCATTCGCCGCGCCCGTCGGGGCGACGCGGAGGCAATGGCCTTGCTGCTTCGCGAGCTGGGCTATCCCCAGGGCACGGACCAGCAGACCGTGCACTGGGTGGTGAGCCATCCGGAGATTGAAATCTTCGTCGCGGGCGACCCCCAGGACAAACCGGTGGGCATGCTGTCGTTCTCGCACCGGCCGCAGCTGCGGCTGCGCGGACGCGTGGCCACCATCGACGAGCTGGTGGTGACGGAGACCTGGCGGCGTCGGGGCGTGGGCCGCGCGCTCATCAAGCAGATCCTGGAGCGCTGCAAGGTGCTCAGCGCCCGTCAGCTCCAGCTCGTCTCGCCCATGGCCATCACCCCGGAGGCACGCAACTTCTATACGGCGTGCGGCTTCTCCGAAATCGATGCGGGCGTGTTCCGCCATGTGGAGACAGAGGGCCGCCACTAGGGCCGGCTCCATCGTGTCTCCACCGGACGTCAGCGCTTCTTGAAGCTCTCCACCACCCGGTGGAGCCGCGCGCGGTCCTCGTCGCTCACGTCCGTGAAGCGCACGCCAATGGCCTCCTCCTCATCGCGCACCCACGCGATGATGCCATTGAGGTGGAACTCCTCGCCCGCGATGTCCATGGACAGCCGCACCTGCGAACCTACGTCGTAGGCCTTGCGCGTGCGCAGGCACAGGCCGCCCGCCGACACGTTGATGGAGAACACGCGCAGCGCTCGCGCGGCGTCCTCCGTGTGCTCGAAACGAACCGCGAACTTCGCCGCCACGCGCTCATCGGTGCGACGGTTCGCGTACGCGGAAGGATCTCCTGGTGCCATCTCTGCTTCCGCCACCTTGCTAGTCATGTGCACCCGCTACCCCCTGGCCACTGCTGGCGACCCGCTGCCATCCCAACCTCAGGGATTCTGACGCGCCGAGCCACCCCTTGGGCATCGGTCATCCGGCAAGTGTCCGCTGCTTTCCAGGCACGATTCAAGTGGGCCCCCACGAATGAACTCCATCAGGTAAGTCCCCGCTGACTTCGATTCGGGAGCGTGGGATGCGCGCGTGGCTCGCGGTGTTGACGGGGACCCTCTTCCTGGCGCTCTTGGCGCCTGGATGTGATGACGATGACAACAAGCCCGCGCCCAACGGTGAAGACTCCGGGGTGCCGGGGGACCCGGATGGCGGCGGGCATCCGGGAGACGGCGGGCCGAGCCCTGACTTCGCATGCAACGTCGCAAGGCAGGAAGGCTGTGGAACGGGCCAAAGCTGCCACTTCGCGGACCTGGGGAGCGGCAAGACGGGCAGCCGGTGCTTCGCGGCGGCATGCGACGTCGTCCAGCAGAACTGTGCGCAGGGTCAGCGCTGCACATACGTGAGCGCGGGCGCGACGACGGAGCGGCGGTGCGTGGAGGCGGGTGCGAGCGCGGAGGGCGCGCGGTGCACGCTGGCGCCCACGGATGGCGGCGTCGAATACGACACGTGCGCCGCGGGCCTGTTCTGCAAGGACGAGCGGCAGGACGACGGCGGCACGGGCTTCTTCTGTCGCCGGCTGTGCCACGCGACGACGCAGTGCGGGGATGCGGGCGAGTGCAACACGGTGCTGCGGCTCGCGGGCACGTCGGAGCTGCCGCTGCTGTGCGGGCCGCGCTCGCAGGCGTGCGACCCCTTCGCCCAGGGCTGCACCGCGCCGCTGAGCTGCTATCCGGCCTCGTCGGGCCCCGTCTGTGCGGGCAGCGGCACGCGCGGCACGGGCGAGACGTGCGACTTCAGCAACCAGTGCGCGCCGGGCAGCGCGTGTGTGAATACGGGGCGTGGGCTCAACTGCCGGCCGCTGTGCCGGCCCTCGGGCACTTCCGCCTGTACCGCCGGGACGTGTCGTCCACTGAATGACAATCCCGGTGTGGGCGCATGCATCCCCTGAAGCGGAGTGCCCACGCGGGGTAACTCCGTTGCCCTGAGTGGACGCCGCGAGGCCACGCAAGGGCGGCGAATGCGCACGCGAGGGACACTCGCGGCTCCGTCTCGCCCGGAGACCAGGGAGGCGTGCGCCGCGCGCCTCGGGCCTTGCGCGTGTGTCGGGTGGTCGTCGCGGGAATGAGCGGTGAGCATCGTGCGTCCTCGGGAGGGAGCGACGATGCGAATGTGGCGGACGTGGCTCGGAGTCCTGGCGTGTGTGGGCGGTGCGCAATGGGCGTGCACTCCCAGCAACGCGGAAGACCCCGTGTGGGAAGAGCCCTCTCAGGAGCAGAATGAAACCTCGAATGCGCCGGACGCGTCCGTGGAGGTGGCACCGCCGCTGGTGCTGAACGACGAGGGGCAGGTGCGAACCGCGCCCCCACCCGCGCAACCGACACCGCCGGCCGTGAGCTTCCAGCCCGGCTTCCATCAGGCCCTGCGCTGGTCCTACTCCGTGAGCAGCGTCACCACGTTCCGCATGCGGGTGCCGGTGGCGCGGGCCGGAGAGCGAATCCAGGTGACGTTCCGCGCGGGTGACGGAGCGCTCACGCTCCAGCGCGCCACCGTGGCGCGGGCCGGCGCGGACGGCTCGCTCGTGACCACGCCGGTGGCCTTGAGCTTCGAGGGCAAACCGGGCTTCACCTCGGGCGCGCGCGCCCTGGTGAGGTCGGACCCGCTCACCTTTCCGGTGACGTTCCGCGACGACCTGGCCATCACCTTCGAGGTTCGCGGCGCGCTGGCGGCCAGCGCCATCAACGCGTTTCCCGGCAGCTTCGCGCGGGTCGGCACGCACTCCCAGGCGTCGGAGGCGCTCGGTGGCGAGGCCTTCGAGCGCTCCGTGGGCGTGGCGACGGTGGACGTGGAGGGCCCCACGGGCCGGGCCTTCCTGGCGATGGGCGACAGCATCACCGAGGGCTATGTCGACCTGCGCAACGACACGCGCAACGCGTGGCCCGCGCTGGTGGAGTCCCAGCTGGGCGTGCCCGTGGTCAACGCGGGCGTCAGCGGCCAGGGCTTCTACGACGCGCTGATGCTGCTCGACGACGAGGTGCTCGCGGTGAAGGGCATCACCGACTGCCTGGTGCTCCTGGGCACCAATGACCTGGGCGACGAGGGCGCGGAGGAGCAGATGGAGACGCGGATGCTCCTGCTGGTGCAGCGGCTGGAGCCCTTCTGCCACGTCTGGGTGAGCACGCTGCTGCCAAAGGAGAAGACGAACTACGGCGCCTATGAGTACGTGAAGTCGCAGCGGCTCAGCTTCAACGCGTGGCTGCGCGCCGGCGGCACGGGCGCGGAGGTCATCGACCTGGAGTCGGTGATGAGGCGCACGGGCAACGTGCACCTCTACCTGGAAGGGCTGGGCGTGGACGGCATCCACCCGAGCACCGATGGCCACCGGGTGATGGCGACCGAGGTGGTGCGCACCCTGCGCGAGCGCGGCCAGTTGTAGCCGCGCGCGTCGCGGCGGCGGCTCAGCGAGGACCGAGCACGCCGTGCAGGACGAGCAGCTCCGCCAGCCCTGGCGGCAGCAGGAGCCAGTCGTTCTCCGCGGGCACCCAGCGCACCGGCGCGCCCGCGGCCTCCAGCTGTGCATTCACGCGCAGCAGCAAGGGCGCGAAGGTCTTCGCGGGCGCATCCCAGTCACCCTCGCCGACCTCGACCTCGACGGCGCCCGGGTCCACGACGAAGGCGTTGCGCCCTTGCAGCGGCTTCACGGCGAAGCCCGGGAGGTAGGGCTGCATGGCCGCCTCCAATCGCTCCAGCAGCGCGCCGTCCTTGAACGGATGCGACAGCTCGAAGTCAAAGAACGTCGGGAGCTGGGACAAAAGCTCCTGGCGCAACGGGTCCTCTCGGCTGTCGCGCCAGTGATGCTCCGCGAGTTCCATGGCCGTGGCAGGCACCTTCAGCTCCCACGGCTCCAGCTTCGCGAGCAGCTCGCCCATGCGCTCCACCAGCTCGTAGGGAGGCTCCGCGCGCGACACCCAGGCCACGTCGGCCACGGCCTGGCCCCGGCGCAGCCCCGTCACCCGGTCTCCCTTGCGAAGCTGGAAGGGCGGCGCGCCGGACTCCGGCTCCGGATAGAGCGGCGCGTTGAAGAGCCCCTCGCCCGAGTCCGGACGCAGCCGCGCGAAGCCGTGCTTCGGGTTGACGTCCTCCACCGTGAATGTGTCCCTGGCCATCCGACGCCTCCTCCCGGAAAGACTAACCCGTGTTGCGCATGCCGGCCGCGATACCGTTGAGCGAGAGCAACAGGGGCCTGTCGCAGTCACACGCGCTCTCGCGCTTGCGGCGCATCAACTCCACCTGGAGGAAGGACATCGGGTCCACGTACGGGTTGCGCAGGGAGATGGCGCGCTGGAGCTGGGGGTTGTGGTCCAAGAGCCGGGCCTCCCCCGTCAGTCGCTTCACCTGCCGACGCGTGCGCCGATGCTCCTGTTGAATCAGGCGCCACAGCGGACGCGTGGACGCGGGGGCAAGGGCCGCGTACCGGCCCGCGATGGCCATGTCCGACTTGGCCAGCACCATGGTGACGTTGTCGATGACGGCCTTGAAGAAGGGCCACTGGCGGTACATGCGCTTGAGCAGCGCGGGTCCACCGGGCTCCTTCGCGAACGCCTCCAGCGCGGAGCCCACGCCGTACCAGCCGGGGATGATGGCCCGGTTCTGCGTCCAGGCGAACACCCACGGAATCGCGCGCAACGTCTCCAGTCCTCCCGCCTTGCGCTTGCTGGGGCGCGAGCCGATGGGCAACGCGGAGATCTCCTCCACCGGCGTCGCGGCGGTGAAGAGTTCCAGGAACCGGGGGTCGTCCCACACCAGGGCGCGGTACGCCTCGCGGCCCGTCTCGGCCAGCGTGTCGAACGCGGCGCGAAACTCCTTCTCGTCTTCTGGCGACGGGCGCGGCTGCGCATCCAGCAGGTGCGGCAACACGCCTCCGACGATGAGCTCCAGCGTGCGGCGCGCGAGCTCCGGGCGCGCGTACTTGTGGTCCAGCGCCTCGCCCTGCTCCGTGGCCTTGTAGCCACCCGCCACCGCGCCAGGAGGCAGCGCGAGGATGGCCTCCTGCGCCGGGCCGCCACCGCGAGCCACCGACTCACCTCGCCCATGGAACAGCCGCAGCGGGACACCCGCCTCGCGCGCCGCCTCGGTGAGCGCCACCTGCGCGCGGTAGAGCGCGGCGCTGGCGGCCAGCAACCCCACCTCCTTGCCCGAGTCGCTGTAGCCGACCATGACCTCTTGCGCGCCCCGCGCGTCGACGTGCTTGCGGTATTCGGGATGCGCGAAGAGCGTGCGCAGCACGTCAGGTCCGGAGTCCAGCGCGCCCAGTTGCTCGAACAGGGGAACCACGTCCACGGTGGCGCAGCCCCGTTGCGCGTCCCACAGGCCCGCGTGCTTGATGCAGCGGAAGGCCGCGAGCACGTCCTCGGCGGTGCTGGCCATGCTGAGGATGAGGGTGCGGCAGGCGGGCTCTCCCGCCTCGGCCTGGGCCTCGCGCAGCTTTTCCAGCACCGCGAGCAGGCGCTTTCCACCTTCTGACGGCGCGGGCCCACCTGGCGCCAGAGAGGCCGCCGCGCTCACCGCGTCCTCGGCCGGAACACGGGCCTCCAGTTCAGCCAGGGACAGGCCCAGCGCGCACACCCGCTCGCGCATGCGCCGCACCTGTCGGAGCCCCGCGTTGCCGGCCTTCGCCTCCACCAGTGAGCGCGCCAGCAGGTCCAAATCGGAGAGCAGCGACTCCGGCGTCCGGTACGCGCTCTCGGGCATCGGCCCCGCGTCGCCGGTGCGCTGGGCCAGCACGTGGCGCAGCGCCTGATGCAGCCGCTCCTCCATGAAGCGCAGCTTGCGACGCCAGGGCTCGCCCACGGTGCGAGGCCCCAGGCGCTGCTCGGCCTCGGGAAGCTGCGCCGCATCGCGCTCCAGCGAGGCGAGCAGCTCCTGTGATGGCTTCGCGTGTCGATCCGACTGGGAGAGCATTCCGCCCAGGCGCTCCAGGCCCTGCATCAAGAGACGCAGCCCGCGAGCCCGGTGCGCGCGCAACGTGTCGCCGAAGACCTCGGGCGTGACGAGCGGGTTGCCATCCATGTCCCCGCCCACCCACGAGTGGACGCGCACCGGAGTGTCCACCTGCCCGAGCGGCTCGCCGTACGCGCGCTCGAAGGCCCACTCCAGCACCTCGGGCAGCTCCGAGAGCTGCTCGGCGAGCACCTCCTCCACGTACCAGAGGATGTTCTTCACCTCGTCGCCCACGGTGGGCCGCTCGCGGCGCAGCTCGTCCGTCTGCCACAGCGTGGTGATCTCCTCGCGGAGCGACTCCACGTTGTCGGCGCTCTCGCGCGGGGTCAGCTCGCAGCGGTCCCGCTCCTCCAGCAGCCCCGCCATCCGGTAGAGCTTCTCCAGCAACGTGCGGCGCACGGCCTGCGTGGGATGCGCGGTGAGCGTCAGCGTCACCTTCATCTGTCGGAGCGCTTCGCGCACGCGTGAGGCGGAAATGCCCGCGTCCTTGAGAGACAGCAGCGTCGCCTCCAGCGAGCCTCGCTGGGGACTGGGGGACTCGGCGCCAGCATGGGCGCGGGCGCGGCGGATGCGGTGGTGCTGCTCGGCCAGATTCACGAGCTGGAAGTAGACCGAGAAGGCGCGAAGCACGGGCTCGGCCTGTTCCAGGGGCAGACGTTTCAGGATGTCCGCCAGCTCGGCCGCGGAGGCACGTCGCCCCGGCACCGGGCCACGCCGCCGCTGGATGGCCAGCCGGCGCACCTCTTCCTCCAGGTCGAACAGCTCCTGCCCTTCCTGTTCGACGAGCACTTCTCCCAACAGTCGCCCCAGCAGGCGGACATCACGACGGAGCGGCTGATCCACGGCGCGCATACGAGCCATATGTCGTGGACCGTAACCGCTTCCGCCAGGGTTCGCGCGGGCAATGTCCGGGGGCCCCCACTTCTCGTCCGACTCAGAACCCGAGGTACTCGAGCTCGTCATCCGTCAGCTGATGCAACGGCTGCCGGCTCTTGACCTCTCCCGTCCTGGGGTCGTTGTACAGCTCCGACTCGGGGAGGTTCCGCAGGACCAGCTCCAGCTTGCGGATTTGACCTCGCTCCGAGTCGATCATCTCCCGCTCACGGATGATGTTGGCGATGACCCCAGCGGGCACGACGGTGTCACGGGGAGAGCCGCCTTGAGCCTGGTAGGAGACGAAATCAGACTCTTTGTTCTGGTACTGGATGACCAGGGTGGCCAGACGCTCGGGGTCGATCTGGTACTCGTCGCGAATTCGCTGCAGCCGGCCTTCGCGCTCTGCGATGCGCTTCTCAAGCTCCTCGACCTTCTTCCGCATTGCCCCGCGAAGGTCGGGGGTCGTCTTGGTGTTGTAGCGAACGGACTCGAACAGCTCCGCAGGACGCTCGATGCGATAGCCCATGGTCCAGCTCCTCGTTTGATTCGTCGTATTGGGATGGCGATGGCCGCGCTGAAGGCAACCTGAACCGACCCGCTGGGGGGGTCGGCCAGCGAGCCACCGCGCCGACGGCTCGGCCAGCAACGAGCTGACCAGGCTCCGTGCCAAAGGGGGGCTCTGATGCGGTCCGGCCATGAGCAGGAGCGGCGCCCCTTCACACCACCTCTCGCCCCCCACCCGACCAGGCGAGCGCCGACGATTCCAGCAGGCACATCCGGTATGGTCCCCCCGTGAGCTTGAGCCGCCCCTTCCCCCGTGGGCTCCTACCCCTCGTCCTGCTGGTGCTGTGCGTCGCGCACGTCGCGCTGGGGCTGGTGCTGCTCCCCGGGAGCATGTTCGCCAAGTACCCCGACAGTGCTCGCCTGCTGATGACGGACCGGATGCTCCCCGAGCAGGGCGCGGACTTCAGCCCGCTCTACCTGCTCCTCAACGTCGCGCTGTCCCCCACTGCGCTGCGGTGGGTCCAGAGCCTCGCGGGCGCCCTCGGACTCATCGCCGTCTATGTGCTCGGCGCCCGACTGCTGTCGCGAGCCGTGGGCCTGCTCGCCGCCGCGCTCGTCGCGGTGACGACGCCGGTGCTGCTTTATGAGGCCACCCTGGAGCCGGACCTCCTGGTGATGGTGCTCAACCTGGGCGCGCTCGCGCTGCTCGCCCACGCGAGGCCTGGCTTCCGGACACGTTGGCTGGTAGGCGCGGGCGTCCTGCTCGGACTCTCCGCGGCGACGCGCCCCACGGGGCTCGCCATCCTCGTCCTCGCCACGGGCTGGGTGCTATGGGAGACCCGGCACGCGGCGCGACGCACCGGCCTCAAGGTGGCCGGAGTGCTGCTCGTCACGGGGCTGTTCTCCTCCTGGCTGCCCGCGCAGGTCATCCGCGCGACGGTGGGCTCGCATCTCGGCGCGACCATGAGCGCGGGCGCGGTGCTGCACATGGGCAACCGGCCCGAGGGCACCGGCCTGGGCGCCCAGCCCCCCACGCTCATCAAGCAGTACGAGGCCCAGCTCCGCTCTCCCGAGCGGCCTGACCACGCCCACAGCCTCTACCGCCAGTTCGCTCGCGCGGAGGCAGGTGAAGACCTCTCCCCCACTCGCACCGAGTTGTACTGGATGCGCAAGACGCTGAACTTCGCGCTGGAGGAACCGGGCACCTTCCTGGGCCTCTTCGGTCGCAAGCTGGCGTTCTTCCTCTTCGGCCCGGAGGGACACGACCTGGTCGAAGTGCGCCGGGCCGAGGCGGGGCTCGCGGGCCTGCCGCTCCTGAATGCCCAGGTCCTCGGGCTGCTGGGACTCGCGGGGCTGGGCGTGATGTTCGCGCGGCGACGGCCCATCGGTCTCGTCGTGCTGTACCTCGCGGCGAGCACCGCGCTGGCCGTGGGCTTCTACGTGGTGAGTCGTTATCGGGTGGCCGCCCTACCCGCGTGGGCACTGCTCGCGAGCGCCCTCGCCGTCGCGATGTTCGAATCGCGACGTCAGCCTCGCGTGTTGGGCGCCAGCGTGGCGGCCTTGGCGCTGTGCCTGGCGCTGCCGTCATTCTTTCCCTTCGTCCGTGACGTGGACCGGATGTTGGAACGCACCGAGGCGGTCGGCAGCCCGGGCACCGCGCTGAACGAGGCCCTGCGCGCGGGCCACTATGACGAAGCAACGCGGGCCTTCGAACAGCTCCAGGCAGCGCATCCGTTCACCGCGCTCAGCCGAGCCTTGCGCGGTGTCCCCTTCGAGTCACCCGCCGTCGCCGAGCGTTCCGGAGCGCTGTCCGTGGAGAAGCTCGGGCTCGATACGCCCATGGACCTCTACTTCGCCTCGGAGCTGGCGCGGCGAGCGGGCCACTGTGAGCAGGCGCTCGACGCGGCGAGGGCGGCACAGGCCGCGGGCTATCGGGGCGCTCTCTATGACACGTCGCTGGATCCGGCCCTCGTCGTGGCGGACTGCCTGCTCACACAGGGCGACCGCGCGGGGGCACTCAAGGCAGCGGCGGCGTCCCTGGAGCAGCGAGGCGGAACGCTGGATGCGCTGGCCTTCGCGGTCGTGGGAGCCGAGGTATTGCCCGAGGCAGCGGGCGAGCAACGCGCGCCCTGGGAGGCAAGTCTCTTCGCGATGCACGACCTGTTGAGCGCACGACATGCGCGAGGACTGGCGCGCGTGCGGTGGGGTTTGTATGCGGGCGCGCTGGAGGATGCGGACGCGGTGCTCGCCGCCGTTCCCGACCTCGCCGTCACCCACCATCTGCGGGCCGTGGCACTCACGGGCCTGGGCCGATACGCCGACGCGCTGCGAGCCTATGCGCGGGCGCTGCAGGCCCTGCCGGGCTTCAACTTCGCGACCGCACCCCTGGAGAAAGCCGTGGCGGCGGGACTCGCGGCGGCCCCCAAGGCGCCAGCCATGCTGAACGTGGCCGCCGAGCATCACCTCCGCGCGGGACGCCTGGAGCTGGCACGCGAGCTGGCGACACGCGCGAGTACCCTCGCCCCGAATGACGAGGGCCTCGCGTGGCTCGCCAAGGAGCTGGCCGAGGCGCGCTCCTCCGAAGTCCCCATCCCGCCCCCGCCCGCCCCGCCGCAGCTCCGCTCCACGACGACCCCTTGAATCAGAGCGAAGCGCCCGCAGGTCACCGCGCGCGGAACCACGGGAGCGGACTGAACGCCCCCCAGACACAGGCTCACCGCTGTGTCTCCGCGCCCGCACGCAGGCCCGGTCCGCGCCTTGCAGAACCCCTGTGCACGAGACGCGGCCCACAGCGCCGCTCAGGAGCACAAGGTCATGTGGATGACACGGTGTTGGAAGGTGGCGGCGATGTGCGGCTTTCTGGCCGCGCCCGGGGCCCTGGCGAAGCCGACGACGCTCGCTCAGCCCTCCGAGCAGACAGACACGACTCCGTCCCTCTTCGACGCGGGGATGCCGGAGCGCGAGGACCTCTTCGAGGGCGCGCCGGACGAGATGGCCCCGCCCCGCCTGCGCCACGCGGAGCCCGTGTCCTGCATCGCCGCGCCGGAGGGCCGCCTGTGGGTCGCCTCCACCGAGGAGTGCGGCGACACCGAGTGCATCGACAAGATGACGGTGTGGGTCGGCTCGTGGACCGTCGAGGACGTGGCGGTCGACGTCCAGTGCGACGCCGAGCACGTCATCCTCTCCACCCACGACTGGCGGATGGTCCTCATCTCCGACGGCAAGGGCGACTTCGACGTCGAGGAGTCCACCCTGGGCGAAGAAAAAGCCCCGCTGGCCGGAGGCGAGCTGACGACGCCCGCCTCCGAGAGCTGAACCTCACGGACCGATGCGGCGCAGGATGAGGATGGGGCCTTCGTCCAGCCGCCTGTCCCGCAGGTCAATCTCGCAGTCGATCATCCAGTCACCATGGCCCTCGGGGTCCATGATGCGCTGCTGGACCTCCCAGAGCCGCTGTCCCGACTCCTTCAGGAACGTGTTGGCCGGCTTGCGAGCCTGGGGCGTGAGCACCACGATTTTGTGCTCCTCGTGGTACGGCACCATGGCCTGCTCCAGCTTCGGCGCGGTCCACTCGCCCAGGGCGTTGTCCAGGAGCGACAGCGCATCCGAGTAGCGCTTCTGCCCCAGCGCGCGCAGCAGCCGGTGCAGCTCCTCGCGCACGCGGGCCGCGAAGGCGCGAGGGTCCTCGGTGAGCTCCTTCGGCTTGAGCTCCACGGCCGGCTTCGCCTCGACGACGGCGCCCGGGTTCTTCATCCGCTCCCACTCGTCCACGAGGCTGGAGTCCACCTGACGAATGGTGGCCCGCAGGTGGTCGATGATGTCCTCCACCTCCTCCGTGCGGAAGCGCTCCGGCACCGTCTGCGACAGCGTCTTGTACACGTCGCTGACATAGCGCAGCAGCACGCCTTCGCTGCGCTGCAGCCCGTACTCCCGCACGTAGTCGTGGAAGGACATGAAGCGCTCGAACATGTCGCGCACCACGGCCTTGGGCCGGATGTTCTCCTCGCCCACCCACGGATGCTTGCGCGCGAAGGCGTTGAACGTGCCGTAGATGAACTCGCGGTTCGGCTTCGGCCACTCCAGCTTCTCCAGCTCCTCCATGCGGTCGTCGTATTCGACGCCGCGCGCCTTCATCTCTTGAATCTTCTCGCCCTTGAGCTGGTGCAACTGCGCGTAGAGCACCACCTCCGGGTTCTCCAGGATGGACTCCACCAGCGTCACCACGTCCAGCGCGTACGTCTCCGTGGTGGGGTCCAACAGCTCCAGCGTCTCCAGCAGGTACAGCGACAGCGTGTGGTTGAGGCTGAAGTCGTACTGGAGCTCCTGCGCCACCTTCACCGTGGCCCCCGAGCCGCCCTCGCCACGCATCACCTCCACGATTCCCGCGCCGCGCAGCGTGCGGAAGTCCCGCGCCGCCTCCCTCAAGTGCCGCCGCTTCAGGAAGTCCGAGTCATGGCAGCGCTGGATGAGCTGCACCAACCGGTGGTAGCCCCCGGTGCCCCGGATGTGGTCGCTCTGGAGCAGGTTGAGAATCATGCCGTGGGACACGGCGAAGCGGGACTCCAGCGGCTCAGGCATGCCCGTCTGGAGCCGCTCGAAGGTGCTCTTGTCGTACTGGACGAAGTTCTTCTGCGGCGGCTTCGCCTTGGGCGTCTTCTTCTTGCCCGCGGCTTCCTTGGCGGCCTGCTTGACGTTCTCGACGACATACTCGGGCGCCTGGGCGACGACGCTGCCCTCGTTGTCGAACCCCTTGCGGCCCGCGCGACCTGAAATCTGCAGGAAGTCGCGCACGCTCAGCGTGGTGAGCTTCTCGCCGTTGAACTTGAAGAGCTGCGTGAAGAGCACCGTGCGGATGGGGATGTTCACGCCCACGCCCAGGGTATCCGTGCCGCTGATGACCTTGAGGTGGCCGCCCTGGGCCAGCTTCTCCACCAGCAGGCGGTACTTGGGCAACAGGCCCGCGTGGTGCATGCCGATGCCGTGGCGCAGATAGCGCTGGAAGTCCTTGCCGTACGGCGTGTCGAAGGGCGCGTCCATCAGCGCGAGGCGGATGGCCTCCTTCTCCTCCTTGGTGGAGAAGTCCACGCTCATGAGGTTCTGCGCCTGCTCGGCGGCGGCGCGCTGCGTGAAGTTCACCAGGTAGATGGGGTACTTCTTGCGCGCGATGAGGTCCTCAATCGTCTCGTGCAGCGCGGACTCGCGGTAGTCGAAGTCCAGCGGCACCGGGCGCTGGGTGCTGCGCACGGTGGCGACCTCCCGGCCGGTGAGCTTCTGGAGGCTCTCTTCGATGATGTGCGTGGGCCCCAGCGTGGCCGACATCAGGAGGAACGTCGCCTGGGGCAGCGCGATGAGCGGAATCTGCCACGCCACGCCACGGTCCCTGTCCGAGTAGTAGTGGAACTCGTCCATCACCACGTAGTCCACCCGGGCGCCCGCGTCGCGCAGCGCCAGGTTGGAGAGGATTTCGGCGGTGCAGCAGATGATGGGCGCGTCGCGGTTGATGCTCGCGTCGCCGGTGAGCATGCCCACGTTCTCCGCGCCGAAGGCATCACAGAGCGCGAAGAACTTCTCGTTCACCAGCGCCTTGATGGGGCAGGTGTAGAAGGAGACCTTGCCCTCGGCCATGGCCTTGAAGTGGAGGGCGGTGGCCACCAGGGACTTGCCGGAGCCGGTGGGTGTCTTGAGGAACAGGTGCTTGCCCGCCAGCAGCTCCAGGATGGCTTCCTCCTGGGCCGGGTAGAGGCTGAGGCCGTTCGTGGAGACGTAGCCGACGAAGCGGTCCAGGATGCTGTCAGCGTCGAGCGGGGGCTCGCCCTTCTTGGGAAGCAGGGCAGCGAGCGGCGCTTGGGACTCAGGGGTGTCCATCACCCGGCGGACTCTAGAGCAGCCACCGTTTCGAGTCCGCTGGGAAATCAGACACCCGTGTCCCACGAACGGTCCTGACCCGGACGCGGGCGCCGGGATTCGGTCCACCCCGCGTCATTGTCCACGCACGCCGGAACGATGTGGCTCGCAGGGCCCGTGCCTACCGTTGCGCGACCTTTCGACCAACAAAGGGGCAGCCTGATGTTCCATCCGTGGCGTCTTGCCTTTCTCGCTGCCTGGGCCTCGTTATCGGTCGCCCAGGCACAACCCGCCTCCGTGGGACAATGGACCGCCGTCCAGAAATGGCCGTACTCGGCGGTCCACACCCACCTGCTGCCCACGGGCAAGGTGATGTTCTTCTCCGAATTCGGAGACGGCGACACCCCCACGCTCTGGGACCCGCAGACCAACGTCCTCACCACGCTGCCCAAGGCGGGCTTCAACATCTTCTGCGCGGGCCACGCCTTCATGCCGGACGGTCGGCTGTTCGTGGCGGGGGGCCACATCGACAATGACTCCGGCCTGCCCTACGCCGCCACCTTCGACCCCTTCAAGCTCACCTGGACGCGGCTGCCGAACATGAACGCCGGCCGCTGGTACCCCACCGTCACCACGCTCGCCAACGGGGACATGCTGGTGATTGGCGGCGCGAAGGAGGACAGGACCAAGAACCTGATTCCTCAAGTCTGGCAGACGTCGAAGAACTCCTGGCGCAACCTGACGGGCGCGAGCCTGGACCTCATGTACTACCCGTGGATGTTCGTGACGAACACGGGAAAGACGCTCATGGCGGGGTACTGGAAGCCCGCGCGCTTCCTCGACACGGATGGCACCGGCTCCTGGACCTCCGGGCCTCGCACCAGCTACGCCCACAGCCGCAACGCGGGCAGCGCGGTGATGTATGACGACGGCAAGGTGCTGGTCACCGGTGGCGACAATCCCCCCACCAACAACGTGGAGATTCTGGAACTCAACGCCACGAAGCCCACCTGGCGCACGGTGCCGCCCATGCGCTACGTGCGCCGCCAGCACAACAGCACCGTGCTCCCGGACGGCACGGTGCTCATCACCGGCGGCCACAGCGGCCCCGGCACCGACAACCCCAAGTACCCCCGCCTGGAGACGGAGCTGTGGAACCCCGTCACCGAGCAGTGGTCGGTGCTCGCGCCCGCGTCGGCCTATCGCGGCTACCACTCCACCACCCTGCTGTTGCCGGATGGGCGCGTGCTCTCCGCGGGCAGCCGCAACGTCAAGACGATGCAGGTCTTCTCCCCGCCATACCTCTTCAATGGCCCGCGCCCCACCATCGCCTCCGCGCCCGCGTCCATCGCCTACGGAGAGACCTTCCGCGTCAACACCCCCGAGGCGGCCAGCATCACCATGGCGTCGTGGGTTCGCCTGGGCTCCGTCACCCACGCCTTCGACGAAAACCAGCGCTTCATGAAGCTGCGCTTCACCGCCAGCGGAGGGGGGCTCAACGTCGTCGCGCCGCCCAATCCGAACGTGGCGCCGCCCGGGCACTACATGCTGTTCCTGCTCAACTCGAAGAAGGTGCCGTCGGTCGCGAAGATCATCCGCATCGGCGGAGGAGGCACGACGCCGCCCCCCACCGACCCTCCTCCCAACACCGGCTACACCGCGGTGGCCTTCGGCTCCGAGTGGAAGTACGACGACCGCAACGTCGACCCGGGCTCCGCGTGGACGTCTTCTGGCTTCAGCGACGCGACCTGGAAGAAGGGACCGGCCCAGCTCGGCTATGGCGAGACGGACGAGGAGACGGCGCTGACGAAGACGACGCCGGCGCAGCCCACCGTCTACTTCCGCCGCAAGTTCACCGTCCACGGCATGGTGGAGCAGGCCACGCTCCAGGTGATTCACGACGACGGCGTGGCGGTGTTCCTCAATGGCACCCAGGTGTTCTCCAAGTACGTCGGCTCCACCGCGCACTCGGCCTATGCCTCCGGCACCGCCTCCGACAACAGCCTGAGCGAGACGACCATCCCCGGCTCTCGCTTCTTGATGGGAGAGAACACGCTGGCCGTCATGGTGAAGCAGGCGAACGCCACCTCCAGTGATTTGTCCTTCGACCTGGAGCTGAAGGTGGCCACCGACGGCATGCAGCACGATGCCCTCATCATGGAGAGCCCCAACGGCGGCGAGACGCTGCGCCCGGGCAACGTCCAGATGCTCCAGTGGATGACCCACGGCGCGGGTGTCGACACGGTGCGCGTGCAGTTCTCGCCCGACGACGGGGCCAACTGGACCACGGTCGACCAGGGTATCCCGAACATCGGCTTCTATGAGTGGTCGGTGCCGGGCACCGAGACGGCCAAGGGCATGCTGCGAATCTCGGACGCCTCGCGGCCGGACATCGACGACCGCACGGACCTGCCCTTCACCATCTCCCGGACGCCCCAGTTCCAGGCCATCGCCTTCGGCGAGTACTGGAATTTCGATGACCGCAACGTGAACCCGGGCACGCAGTGGACGTCGCTCAACTTCGACGACGGCGCGTGGCGCTCGGGCCCCGCGAAGCTCGGCTACGGCGACGGGGACGAGCACACCGTGATCACCAAGACGACGCCCCTCCAACCGAGCGTCTACTTCCGCAAGAAGCTCACGCTCGGCGAGGCCATCCGCACCGCCAACCTCCGCGTCCTGCATGACGACGGCGTGGCCATCTGGGTGAACGGGAAGCTCGTCTACTCGCGGTACGCCGACAACGGCCTCGGCCATGGCACCTTCGCCAGCGGCGTGTTGAAGGACGCCGTCATCAGCACGGCCAGCTTCGACGGTTCGGCCTTCGTCGTGGGGGAGAACATCATCGCGGTGATGGTGAAGCAGGCCAACGCGGAGTCGAGCGACGTGGCGTTCGACCTCGAGCTGAACCTCGAAGCGAAGTAGCCACCTGGCGGCCCCGGATGTGACTCAGAGCACCTTCACCGCTTTGACCATGTCCGGGGCCAGCTCCTCGTGGGGGAGGATGGAGAACCCCAGTCGCTTGCTGACGTTCTGCATGGCGCGGTTGCCCGCGAGGATGTCCGCGACGATGCGCTGCATGCCCCATGCGCGGCCCACCTCCACCAGTCGCCGCAGCATCTCCGAGCCCAGGCCCTGGTGCTGCACCTCGTCGCTGATGAGGATGGCGTACTCCGCGTCCCGAGTCCCCCTGAGCCGCGTCAGCCGCCCCACCCCCAGAATCTCCCCGCCGCGCCGCTCGGCCACCAGCGCCATCTCCCGCGCGTAGTCGTTGAAGCAGATGCGCGCCAGCCGCTCGTGCGCCACGCGCGTGCTCAACTGCATCAGCCCCGCGTAGCGCAGGAACACCGTCTGCTCCGAGAGCGTCCGGTGAAAGCGCTCCATCTTCGGCTCGTCCTCCGGACGGATGGGCCGCAGCAACAGCTCCTCGCCGCTCTTCATCTTGAACGGGGACACGTACTGCTGCGGATAGGGCTCGATGGCGAGCCTGGGCAGCTCCGCTTCCGTCACCTCGGGTGGGTGCAACACCACGCGCGCGTCCAGCGCGAGCAGTCGCTCCGGTGAGGCCAGCAGGGGGTTGATGTCCACCTCCTTCACCAGGCGTTGCTCGACGACGAGCTGACCGAAGCGCACGAGCAGCCGCTCCAGCGCCGGCAGGTCCACCGGCTTCGCCCCGCGCACCCCGCGCAGCGCCTGGAGGATGCGCGTCTGCTCCATCATCCGCCGCGCGAGCGTCGTGTTCAGCGGAGGCAGCCCCAGCGCCCGGTCCTTGAACACCTCCACCAGCGTCCCGCCCGCGCCGAAGAGCAGCACCGGACCGAACTGCGGGTCCAGGCTGCTGCCCACGATGAGCTCGTAGCCACCCAGCTTCACCATGGGCTGGACGGTGACGCCGTCGAAGGCCTCCCCCTGCCCCAGTTCCACCAGTCGCTCGCGGATGCCTCGGAACGCGGCGCGCACCGCCTCCGCGTCCGGAAGGTCGAGCCGCACGCCGCCCACGTCCGTCTTGTGCGTCACCGTGAAGGAGTGGAGCTTGAGGACCACGGGATATCCGAGCGCCTGCGCCTGGGCCACCGCGCCCTCCTCCGTGGTGGCAAGCCGCGTCTCCACGGTGGGGATGCCATAGGCGGCCAACAACTGCTTGGACTCGTGCTCCGTCAGGAGCGTGCGTCCTTGCGCTCGCGCGGCGTCCACCAGTCGCCGCGCCGCGTCCCTCCCGCCCGTGGGCTCCTCGGCCAGCGTCGGCGTCTCGTACAGGCCCGCGAGGTTGTACGAGTAGCGCCACATGTAATTGAAGATGCGCGCGGCCGTGTCGGGATAGCCGAACGTGGGAATGCCCGCGTCGTTGAGGATGCGCTCGCCCGCGACGACCTCCGAGCCGCCCATCCAGCTCGCTAGCACCGGCTTGCCGGAGAGCTTCGCGTAGGGCTTGAGCTGGTCCGCCGTCTGCGTGGGCTCCGTCATGTCCTGCGGCGTGAGGATGACCAGCAGCCCGTCACTGTTCGGGTCCTTCCCCGCGACCTCCAGGGCCTTCGCGTAACGCTCCGGGTCCGCGTCGCCCAGCACGTCCACCGGATTGCCATGGCTCCACTGGGGCGGCAGAAAGCCGTCCAGCGCTTTCCGCGTCTCGTCGCCGAGCACCGCCAGCTCGCCGCCCCCCGACACCAGCGCGTCCGTGGCGAGCACGCCAGGCCCGCCCGCGTTGGTGAGGACGGTGAGGCGACGACCCGCCGGGCGCGGCTGCTTCGCCAGCGTCTCCGCCATGTAGAAGAGGTCGGAGATGGACTCCACGCGCAGCACACCGGTGCGACGGAACGCGGCGGTGAGCACCTCGTCGCTGCCCGTCAACGTGCCCGTGTGGGACGCGGCGGCCTGCGCGGCCTGCGCGGTGCGCCCCGCCTTGATGACGATGATGGGCTTGGTGAGCGCCACCTCGCGCGCGGCGGAGAGGAAGGCTCGCGCATCCCCGATGGACTCCATGTAGATGAGGATGGAGCGCGTCATCGGGTCATCGGCCAGGTAGTCGATGAGGTCACCCCAGCCGACGTCCAACATGGAACCCACGGAGACGAAGGCGCTGAAACCCACCGACTCGCGCAGGCTCCAGTCGAGGATGGCGGTGAGCAGCGCGCCACTCTGGCTGATGAAGGCCACGTTGCCCGGGCGCGCCATCGACCCGGCGAATGTCGCGTTGAAGCCCGTGGGCGGACGCATCACTCCCAGACAGTTGGGGCCGATGATGCGCATCCGCGCCGCCTGGGCAATCTGGAGGATTTCCCGCTCCAGCCGCGCGCCCGCCTCGCCCGTCTCCTTGAAGCCGGCGGAGATGATGATGGCGCCCTGGACGCCCAGCTCCGCGCACTCGCGGATGACCTCCGGCACCGCGGGCGCGGGCGTGACGACGACGGCCAGGTCCACCGGCTCCGGCAACGCGCGCAGCGACGGCCACGCGCGAATGCCCAGCACGTTGGGGCGCTTCGGATTGATGGGATAGACGGTGCCGCCGAAGGGATTGCTGATGAGGTTCCAGAGGACGGTGCGCCCCACGCTGCCCGGACGCTCACTGGCACCCACCACCGCCACGCTGCGCGGCTTGAAGATGACATCCAACGGCTGCCGCGTGCCCTGCTGGTGCAGCACGTTGTAGGAAGGGTCCGACTTCCGGGGGCCAGTCGCGCGCTCGTCCATGAGGGCATCGTGTTTGAAGCGGTGCGGGCGCGCACGCAAGCGCTTCACTCGTCAACCGTGCGGCAGCCGTCATCCGCCCGGCCCTATCGCTCAGTCGAGACCGCTCTTCCCCTCGGCCCAGTACGCCTTCACCTTCTGCCCCGCGTGCGCGATACCGCTCGAACGGAGCCGGGCCCTCACGGCCTGGATGGCGTGCGCCCGCCCCGTCAGGACCAGGTGCGCGCCACGCCGTCGCTCCAGCGCCGCCCGCAGCCGGGCTTCCACGTCCGCGAGATGCGCTTCGTCCGACCGCTTCTCCACCACCGAGGCGCCCGCGAGGCCCAGCTCCCCCAGCACCCCCTCCGACTCTCCTTGCGAGGAGACCTCGAACACGTGCTCGACGTCCGCCGAGCCCGCCTTCAGGTTCTTCAGCGTGTGCGCGACGGCGAACGACGTCTCGTCCCCGAAGAGGACCACGGGCCCGGGGAGCGATTTGAGCGCGAGGGAGCCTCTCGGCCCGAAGAACTGGCAGCGGTCTCCCACCTTGAGGTCGCGGCCCCATCGCGCGCCGGGGCTGTCGCCGTGCATGTAGACGAGGAAGCGCGTGGACCCCAGCGTCGAGTCCCAGCCCAGCGGCGTGTACGTCCGCATGCCCACGTCCGGAAGGAAGACCTGCACCTTGTCCCCCGGGCTCCACTCGACGTCACGCAGCCCCTCGCCCACCCACTCCATCCAGCGGAAGTGCGGCGACACGTCCCGCACCTGTCCCACTCGCGCTTCCTTGAACAGGAACCGCCCCAGCAGCCCGCCGATGATTGCCTGCCCCGACGCCATGCTTCTCGCTCCACGTTCGGTGACACCCGTCACGCTTGATTGACGGGCGCCATTCTCGCGCCGTCCCGGCCCAGCGGGATGAACAGAGATGACGCGCTCATGAAGAAGTGTGAAGCCACACAGGGACAGGCCCACCACGCCCTACGCCGCGGAAGCGCGAGCCTGCGCCACCGCGGGCTTGAGGACCTCTCGCGCCCACTGCGCCAGCGTCGTGGACGTGGTGGTCTCCGCCGACCGGGGCTCGGCCGCGTCCATCCGTCCTTCGGGGATGGCCTCGTACATCTGCACGAAGAGGTCGACCATGAACGCGGGCAGGCCCATGCCCAGCATCGCCTTGCGAGCGTCGTCGAAGGAGACCTGCACGTAGCGCACGGGCTGACCGAGCTCTCGCGAGAGGATGCCCACCACCTCCGTGTACGTGAGGTCCTGGGGCCCGTGAACGCCGATGTACCGGTGCCCCTTCCAGCCCGCGTCGAGCAGCACGTCCGCCGCCTTGTGCGCGATGTCCACCGTCGCGACGAAGGGGGCGCGGCGCTCGGGAGAGGTCGTCAGGAAGAGCGTGCTCGCGTTCACGAGCGACGGCAGGTCGCGCAGCAGGTTCTCCATGAAGTAGCCCGGACGGAGGATGGTGACGTCGGCGACGGCGGCCTTGAAGGCCTCCTCCACCGCGAGGAGCACGCCCACCGGCCCCGTCCCTGGACCCGACTGCGCGCCGACGCTGGACAGCACCACCACGCGCTTCACGCCATGCTGCTTCGCCTTCTGCGCCGCCAGTCGCCCCATGGCCTGGGTCCATTCGACGAAGTCCGGGCGCATGGCGGGCGGCGTCAGCCAGAAGACCGCCGAGGCTCCGGCGAAGGCCTTGTCCAACACGGCCGCGTCGTCCGAGGACCCCTCCACCACCTTCGCGCCACGCTTCACCAGGTCCGCCACCTTCTCCGCGCTCCGGCTGATGAGGGTGAGGGACTGCCCCGCCTCCAGCAGCCGCAGGGCGAGGTTCCGGCCAATGTTTCCATTCGGGGTGTTGATGACGACGCTCATGGACGCCTCCGGTGACTTCGAGATGGCTCCAGAGTGTTCCTCCCCCTATCATGAGGCCATCGCATGTTATTCATTGGCACATGAGCAAGTCGCATGTTGCCCGGGGAAAGAGCCGCGTCCCCACCCGACGCAAACCTCGCGTCTCCCCTGCGCCGAGCCAGCCGTCGAACACGGGACTGGACCTGTCCGGCGTCAACCTCAACCTCGTCGTGGCCCTGGATGCGCTGCTCACGGAAGGCAACGTCACCCGGGCGGCCGCGCGCGTGGGCATCACCCAGTCCGCCATGAGCCACGCCCTGCGGCAGCTCCGGGAGCAGTTCGGAGACGCCCTCCTCATCCGGGGCCGGGGAGGGATGATTCGGACCCCGCGCGCCGAACAGCTCGCCGCCCCACTCCACCGGGGACTGCTGGAGGTCCAACGAGCGCTGCGCAACGAGTCCGTCTTCGAGGCCCGCACCTCGGCGCGGCGCTTCACCATCGCCTCGGGTGACTACTTCGCCGCCGCCCTGCTGCCCCCGCTGCTGGAGATGTTCGACGACGAGGCCCCCCGGGTGGACCTCACCATCCGCCCCCTCGTCGTCTCCCAGGTGGAGGCCCAGTTGGAGAGCGGCGAGGTGGACCTGGTCATCGGCGCCTACCCGGACCCCGCCCCCGCGCTGCGCCAGCAGAAGCTCTTTACCGAGGACTTCGTGTGCGTCGTCCGTCGCGACAACGCCCTGGTGAAGGAGGAGCTGGACCTGGAGACGTACCTGCGCCTGCCCCATGTCCTCGTCAGCCCCCGGGGCGAGGGGGCGGGCGCCGTGGACGTCGCGCTGGAGCGCCTGGGCCGCAGTCGACGCATCGGCCTGCGGATTCCCTACTTCCTCACCGCCGCCATCTCCATGGTCCGCTCCAACCACGTCCTCACCGCCCCCCGCCGACTGGCCGAGCTCTTCCTCGACCTCTGCCCCCTGCGCATCCTTCCTCCGCCCGTCTCCCTCAGACCGTTCGACGTCCTCCAGGTCTGGCACGAGCGTTTCGACGACGAACCCGCCCACCGGTGGCTGCGCGGCATGGTCTCCCGCGCCGCCGCCGCACCGCGTGATGAGCGCTAACCCCATGGGAATCCAGCGCTTTTCATGACGGAGCAGGCCGGCTGTCGCTCGCCGACAGGGACACTGAACGTCAATTCACCTGTGGGCGAGCATCCGACGGGCCGACCGGTGTAGGGTGCGACCCTATGACTTCTTCCGAGAAGCTGATTTTCACGCAAACCGTGGAAGCGCTCTTCGTGCGCGCCCTCGAGAACCGCCTCACGCCAGCGTGTCGGGAGCACCTGCGCCGTGCGGGCCTGGACCTCGACCAGAAGCTTGGGCGGACGTATTCGCTGGAGCAGTGGAAGGAGTTCCTCCGCATCGCCGCTGGGCACGTCTACGGCGGAGTTCCCGCTGAAGCCGCGTACTACTCGCTGGGCGAGCGGTTCATGGACGCCTACTTCGGGACCTTCTTTGGCCGCGCGCTCCTGGGCGTCGTCCGGCTGGCAGGCCCCCGGCGGATGCTGCTGCGCGCGGGGATGGGCTTTCGCGCCGGCAACAACTTCAGTGTGGTCGAAATCGTTGAGCGCAGCCCCACCTTCGTGGAGCTGCGGATGAACGATGTGCTGGCGGACGTACCCACGTTCTCCGCGGGGCTGCTGGCTCGGGCGGTGGAGCTGTGTGGGGGCTTCCGGGTGGTGGTGCTACCCGAGGAGTTCGACGGGACGTCGGCGACGTTCCACATCCGTTGGGCGGAAGTCACGGCCGAGTCGGCGATGCCGCCCCCGGCGGCCGGTTCCGCGGGCGCGCCTCGGCCCCGAGCCTGAGTGAGTCCCGCGCGCCCCCGGTGCAATCCGCCAGGGTGGCGCGCGGAACGCCATGCTCGCGTGGCTTGCGAGCGGGCGCGCTGACGGCTCCGGGAGCACGCGCTCCCGAGTGAAGCCTCGCCGCCCACCCTGTCCCCTTCCCGCTGGCATCACCGCTGCAATCCCTGGGTCCGGTCGCGGAGGACACATGGACAACGACGGCGGTGCGATGGTGAAGCTCGAACGGGGCGCGCTCTGGGGTTGGGGGCTGGTGATTCTGGTCGCGGCGGTGCTCGCGGGAGCCGGGGTCTGGCACGGCCTGCTCCATGGAGCGCCCGACACGCCGACCGTCGTCGTCGCCCAGGCGCCCGTGGTGCCCTCGGTGGTGGACCGGGCTCCGGATGCGCCCCTGCCGCCCACGGCGGAGGTCGACGCGCTCCTTCGCTCGCGGCTCTCGGGGGCCTCGTCGATGTCGCAGTTCGGCGCCTGGCTGCGGGAGGCGGACCTCCTGCGCCGCTTCGTCGCCGTGGTGTCCAACATGGCCAGCGGAGAGAGCCCTCGGGCCGTGGTCGCCTTCCTGGCGCCGTCCGGGGACTTCCAGGTGAGCAGCACCCGCGACGGCCGCACGCTCGTCGGGAAGAAGGGGTACACCCGGTACGACACGCTGGGCCGGGTGGTGGGCAGCCTCGACTCCACGGTGCTGGTGGACACCTGGCGCGAGGTGCACCGGCTGGCCGAGCGGCTCCACCAGGAGAGCGCGCCGCCGGGCAGCTCCCTCGAGGCGACACTCCGACGGGCCTTCGAGCAGGTGCTGGCGGTGCCGGTGCTCGACGGGGACGTGGAGGTGGTGGCGAAGGGCGCACTGTACGTCTACGCGGACCCCGCGCTGGAGGCGCTCACTCCCGCGCAGAAGCACCTGTTGCGGATGGGTCCGACGAACCTGCGCCACATCCAGGGCAAGGTCCGCGAGGTGTCGCAGAAGCTCAACCAGCAGGCCTCGAGGCCCTGAGGCCCCGCCAGCCCCCCGAGTGGGCCTCCGACGCGACGAGCCGGTTCCTGGGGAGGGAGCCATCTGACGGGCTTCCCCCACCCCCTCGCGCCGGGATGTTGGTATCTGCCCTCATGCGCTCCTCCCTCCTGCCAGTCTTGCTGCTGTGCACGGCGCTCACCGGCGTCATCGGCGGCGCCGTGTATTTCATCCAGCGGGACAGGCAGGCGCTGGTGGACCAGTTCGCCCGCGAGCGACAGGCCCAGCTCCAGGAGGCCGCGCGAGGGGTGTCCGAGGCGCTGGAGGACGTGGGCGAGGACCTGCGCTTCACCGGTGAGTTGCTGTCCCAACCGGGCACGGCCGAGGAGCACCGTCGCGAGCTGCGCGCGCTGTTGGAGGCCGTGGGGCAATACAAGGCCATCGTCGTCTTCGGGCCGGATGGGAAGGAGCGGCTGCGGCTTTTGGACAAGCGCACGGGCGCGTCGCTCGCGAAGCAATACCCGGCGGAGGAGCTGGCCCGCACCGCGAGGAGCGTGCTGGAGGGAGCTTCGGGTCACATCGCGTCCTCGCCTCCGCTGTCCGGGGATTCGACGGGGTGGCTGCGGGCCTTCGCCACCTCGCTGCCCGAGGATGCTCCCGGGGGCGGAGGCGCGGTGGTGGTGCTGGTGGACGCCGAGCCGCTGTTCGCGCCGCTGAAGCTGCTCACCGCGGAGAGCGACACGCATCTCTTGTTGCTCGGCGCGCATGGAGCGCCCACCGCGCTGAGCGCGCCGACGCTGGCGGCTCGCTATCAGGGGCTCGCCACGGATGTCCGTGGCACTCCAGGGCTCGCGGCGCTGTCACGGCGCATGCTCGCGGGTGAAGCGGGTTCGCTGGTGATTGAGCGGACGGAGGCGGTGGGGTTGGGATTGGGAGACGCGGAGGTGGTGGCGAGCTTCGTCCCGGTGCGCATCAAGAACGGCGCGCTGTGGCCGCTGGCGACGCTGTCCTCCACGCGAGGGCTGCGTTCCCATGAGCGAAGCCTGGTGCTGCGGTTGTCCTTCGCGGCGTTCCTGTTCTCGTCCTTCCTCATCGCGTTCGGTGTGTATGTGGTGCTGGCGCGCAGCC
Source organism: Myxococcus sp. CA056 (assembly GCF_013336715.1). Taxonomy (NCBI): domain Bacteria; kingdom Pseudomonadati; phylum Myxococcota; class Myxococcia; order Myxococcales; family Myxococcaceae; genus Myxococcus; species Myxococcus sp. CA056. The sequence continues at coordinate 28,646 of NZ_JABUMT010000015.1, read as the reverse complement.
GCGCCGTGGCCCTCCAGGAGAGCCTGCGCCACGCGAGTCGGCTGGCGCACCTGCACGACAAGACGCAGAAGATTCTCGACCACATCCCCACGGGCGTGCTGGCCCTGTCGACGACGGGGCGCATCACCTCGGCGAATCGCGCGCTGAGCACGAAGATGCCGCCGGATGTGGTGGGCTCGACGCTGGCGGCGGCGTTCCCGCAGGCCCATGCGCCCGTCATCCAGCGACTGGAGGAGCTGGTGAATGCGGCGGGCGGCGACAACCGCGTGCGCAGCCTGCACGGCGAGCCGCTGCGGCTCTTCGCGGAGGAAGGACAGTACAACGTCCACGCGGTGCCCCTGGAGCCGCACCAGCCCGACGTCCGCACGCTGTTGGTGCTGGAGGACCTGAGCAACCTGCGCGCCCTGGAAGGACAACTGCTGCGCGCGGAGAAGCTGGCGACGGTGGGCGTGCTGGCGGCGGGAATCGCGCATGAGATTGGCACCCCGCTGGGCGTCATCCGGGGCCGCGCCGAATACGTGCAGGACAAGCTGGGCCCCGAGCACCCGCAGTCCGCGGGGCTGGGGACCATCGTCGAGCAGATCGACAGGGTGAGTCGCACCATCCGGCAGTTGCTGGATTTCTCGCGGCTGCAGCCCGCCGAGTCGCGGGCGGTGACACTGTCGTCCGTGGTGAAGAGCGTGCAGGAGCTGCTGCGCGTCGAGACGGAGCGGCGGCGCGTGGTGCTGAGCATGGACGTGTCGCAGCCGTTGCCCGCGTTGGCGGCGGACTCGGACCAGCTCCAGCAGGTGCTCGTCAACCTGCTGCTCAACGCGTGTGATGCGTGTGAGCCGGGGGGACGGGTGCGACTGACGGCGACGCCGGGCGAGGCGGATGCGTCGGGGGCCTGGGGTCGGGTGCGCATCACCGTCGAGGATGACGGCTGCGGCATCGCCGCGAGACATCTGCACCAAGTGTTTGATCCATTCTTCACCACCAAGAAGCGCGGACTGGGCACGGGCCTGGGGCTGACCATGGTGGCGCACATTGTCCGGAACCATGGCGGGCGCATCGAGCTGGACAGCGCACCCGGTCAGGGGACGCGTGTGATGCTGCAATGGCCCGCCGCGGCCCCCGCGCGAGAGGAGCAACATGTCGGTTAGAGCCCGGGTTCTCGTCGTCGATGACCACGTCGAGATGGGACAGATGCTGCGCGAGCCCTTGTCCGATGCGGGTTACGCGGTGGATGTGGCCTCGGGAGGCGCGGATGCCATCGCGCAGCTTCGCGCCGGGGTGTACGACGCCGTCATCTGTGATTTGCGCATGCAGGACGTGGATGGCTTCGACGTGCTGGAGACGGCGCGCAAGCTGGACCCGGACCTGCCGGTGCTGATGATGACGGCCTTCGGCGGCGTGGAGAACGCCGTGGAGGCGATGAAGCGCGGGGCGTGGCACTACTTCGCCAAGCCCTTCCGGCTGGACGAGGTGCGGCTGTACGTGGGCCGCGCGCTGGAGGAGCGGCGGGTGCGCTCCGAGCACCGCACACTGAAGCAGCAGGCGGAGGACCGGGGCCGGCTGGGAGCGATGGTGGGGCGCAGCGCGGCGATGCGGGCGCTGTATGCGCTGGTGGAGCGCGTGGCCTGGTCCAGCGCGCCGGTGCTGGTGCGGGGTGAGAGTGGCAGTGGCAAGGAGCTGATTGCCCGGGCCCTGCACTTCGAGGGCACGCGTCGCGCGGGGCCCTTCGTCGCCGTCAATTGCACCGCCCTGCCCCACTCGCTGCTGGAGAGTGAGCTGTTCGGCCATGTGAAGGGGGCGTTCTCCGGAGCGACGAGCGCGAGGCGCGGGCTCTTCGTGGAGGCGGATGGGGGCACGCTGTTCCTGGATGAAATCGGGGACATGGCGCCGGAGCTGCAAGCACGGCTGTTGCGAGTGCTGGCGGAGGGCGAGGTGCGGGCGGTGGGGGCGGACGGCTCGCGGATGGTGGACGTGCGGGTGGTGGCCGCGACGCACCAGGACTTGGAGGCCCGGGTGAAGGAGGGCCGATTCCGGGCAGACCTGTTCTATCGGCTGAATGTCGTGACGTTGCAGGCGCCGCCGCTACGGGAGCGGCCCGAGGACATTCCCGCGCTGGCCGAGCACTTCCTCGAGCAGGCGCGGGCGAGGAATCCAAGGTCTCCGGTGCAGCGCTTCGCACAGGAGGCGGTGTCGGCGCTGTGTGCGCAGCGCTGGCCCGGGAATGTGCGAGAGCTTGAGAATCTGGTGGAGCGGCTGGTGGTGCTCGGGACCCGGGACACGGTGGACCTGGAGCAGCTCCGTCCCCATGTCAGCGAGGGCGGCGCGGAGGAACACCCGTTGTTGGAGGCGCAACGGGAAGTCATTCCCCTGCGCCGGCTGGAAAGCGAGTACATCGCCTGGGCCGTCGCGCGGTGCGGCGGAAACAAGACACGAGCGGCGGAGTTGCTCGGGATTGATGTCTCCACCATCCACCGTCGGGAGCGGTCGGAAGGCAAATAGCCAGAGGTACCATGACCGAGCCCTCAGACACGGACCTGCTCCCCCTGGCCCTGGAGCCTGTCTATTTCGAGCTCGACTCGACGACGCTGCGCCCCGAGTTCCGCGACACGTTGACGCAGCTCGCGGACGCGCTGCGCAAGCGGCCACAGGCACGGGTGAACATCACCGGGCACACGTGTGAGCTGGGGACGACGGAGTACAACCTGGGCCGGCGCCGTGCTTCCGTGGTGAGGGATTACCTGCGGCGACTGGGTGTGGAGCCGGCGCGGTTGTCGACGCTGTCGTTTGGAGAGGAACAGCCGCTGTCGACGACGGAGCTGGAGAAGAACCGGCGCAAGGAGCTGCTGGCTTCGACGGAGTGGATGAACTGAGCTGGGGGCTTGGACGGGTTTGTCGCCCATATGAGACCGCGGGAATCGAGCCCTCTGCACAAGACAACCCAGTTCCGAGGCAGGGTCGCCTTGCCCCGCGATTTTCCAGGGGATTTTGGACCTCCGCCATCCCGCCCCGTACCGCTCCGTTCGGCCAAATTCCCCCGGGAGGGGCTATATGGAGGCAATGGGCCTGTCCCCTTTCAGGGCTCGAACCCGCCCACGTTGTGGAGCCGGGTAGCAGGCGACTCGGGTTCCCCCTCACACTTCTACAGTTGTGGCTGAAACGACTTCACCAGCCCAGCCCGCGCCAGCAGCCCCCGCACGCGCCTCGACAGCGCCACATTGTCAGGGGCACACCGGAGCCCCCCGCGCCGAGTTGGAGGGCAGCACGGAGCCCCAGGACGTCACCCAGCGGCGCTATTGGGAGAGCCTGGGAGAAGGCCCGACCGCCTTCCATCGCTGGATGGACCCCACGCCCATCGCTCACTTCCAGGACGCATTCGAGGCTTGCGAAATCCTCCGCGACGGCATCGCCGTGGGCCACGGACGCACCCAGAAGGACTTCCTCTACGTCCTGGGGATTCACCAATAAATGAGCCACCCGGCGCCAGGGGCACTCCACGGGATGAAGTCCCCTCATCCCGGAGCGAACTCCCATGTCGTCCTGGCTCAATATCGCGTTCCGCAGTCCCACCGCGACTCCCACGCAGGTACAGCCGCCACCGCCACCACCACCACCGCCGCCCGCCCCGCCTCCCGCGGTCGGCCCGTCGATGAAGGACGAGTTCGTGGCAAGCACGAAGACCCCCGCGGGACCGGACCTCACGGGCGCGCCACAATTCCAGACGCTGGCCGCCCCCCCCGAGGGTGAGAGCACTCCCTCCACGGGCCCCATCGCGAAGCCCGCGTCGGAGTACAACAAGCCGGGCGGGGTCGAGGGTGATGCGGTGGACGTCGACCTGGCCTTCCAGCAAGGCGGCCCCTCCCAAGCAGCGCAGACGCTGGCGGACCTCACTCTCAAGAACCGCGACGTGCCCGGCTACGCCGACTCGCTGCTCAAGGCCTCCTCGAAGACGCTCCAGGCCATCTCCGACAAGCTGGGTGAGCGCACGAACAAGGGCGACCTGGACGACAAGAAGAAGGACTCCTCCGGCAAGTACAACACCACCTACGAGACGCTGAAGGGCCTGTCCGTGGTCGCCGACAAGGCCGGCCCCGAGGGCCTGAAGCTCCTGGGCCAGTCCCTGGCTTCGGCGACGCCCAACAAGGGGGAGATCAACCAACTCGACGACAAGCTGAACGAGTTGGGGGATGAGAAGATGCCAGGGCTGGAGAAGCTCGCGGGCACGCTCGTGACGGAGCTGGAGGCCACGGGCAAGAACAAGGCGGCGAAGGAGCTGCGCAAGCAATACAAGCCGCTCGCGGAGGTGCCCGCCGCGCCGCCCCCGGGCAACCGCTGGGAGCCGGGCACTCCGTTGAGCGAGGCCAAGAACGCCCACACCACCAACACGCGCGCGGACTTCAACGACGCCAAGAAGGGGGACGCCACCTGGTTCGAGGGTGACGTCCGCATGGAGTTCAACCGCGAGGGCAAGATTGAGATGCGTCACGACCTGGGCAATGAGACCGGTGACAATCTCACGCTCACGGAGTGGCTGAACAAGGGCAAGGAGCTGGGCGTCGGCCTCAAGCTGGATGTGAAAGACGAAGACGTCTTCAACAACCGCTTCCTCGAGGAGGTCCGCGCCTCGGGCGTCCCCGACAACAAGCTCATGTTCAACTACGGCTTCGGCAAGGCGGAGGCCGAGGGCGCCAAGACGCGGGCAATGTTCCCCAACTCCACGCTCGCCCTCAATCCGCCGGGCGGCCCGATGAATGAGCAGGTGGACAAGCTGATCGGGCAGGTGACCCGCATCAACGACGCGAACAATCTGCCGAGCACGGGCCCGAACAAGCCCCCCGCCACCTTCGTCTTCAAGTACGGCGAACACCCCACGGACCCGGCGCTCATCAACAAGCTGAAGGAGTACGGCACCATCTCCATCTGGCGCGGCGACAGCTTCCAGAGCCTGAGCGTCGAGGACTCGACGAAGAACCTGAGGGCCCTGGGCATCGACGGGATGATCGACCTCAAGGAGAGCGTCGTGAGCTCCATCACCAACAAGGCCAAGGACGCGGTCAAGGACACGGTCAGAGGCCTCGCCCGCCCATTCCCCTGACCTTCCGGCACTGACGCGCGGGACTCGAGGTGGACCCGGGGTCGCCAGGGCATCGGCGACCCCATGTTCCAGGTGCTCGCCCATGTCCATTGGAGGTGCGCGGGTCGCCCGGGTTTTCGGGCTTGAATCCGTGCGCTCGAACGCGGGCGAGGAACCCATTAGGGTGCGCCGCCATGCGATGCGACCACTGTTCCCGGTCCGAGACGACGGTCTTTGTTGAGCTGCACCACAACGTGGGCATGTTGTTCGCGCGTCGCTCCCATACGACGGCCGCCGACCTGTGCCGGGCGTGTCTGGGCAAGGCGTTCTGGCACCACACGCTGCGCAACGTCACCCTGGGCTGGTGGGGCACGATTTCCTTCTTCGTGACCTGGTACTACCTGCTGTCCAACATCGTCACCTACGTGCAGGCCCGCGCGGAGATGGGCCGCTCGCGCCGGCGCGCGGCGCCCGTCGTCCAGGAAGCCCGAGGCGCGGACGCACTGCGAATCCTCCAGCCCTTCGAGCACAACATCCGCATGCAACTGCGCATGGGAGATGACCCCTCCGCCATCGCGCGCGACATGGCGCGACTGCATGGCGTGGAGGCCTCCGCCGCCCAGGCCTACGTCGAGCAGCTCCGCGCCGCCGATTGAGGCACGGAGCCGCCAAGGGCGACTCCGCACGCTCTTGAATCAAGGGGTTGACTCGATGGATGGCGAAACCAAGGCAAGCAACCGGCAGGTACGTTTCCGCAACACCTCCGGTTTATTCATCTGGCTTTGCATCGCGTTCCCCACCACTGCCAACTGTGGGGGCTCGCTGGGGGGGCACCTGACACGCGGGTGGTGGGGAATCGGCCTGAATCAGGAGGTCCATGTCCTCACGACGCAGGAATCGTGGGTCTACTTCATGGCCGAGGCCGATGATGGAGCAGGCTGGAACATGTCACAGGTGGCCGTGCAGACCCACGTGGTGGCCTCGGAGTCCAGCCACGGCTCGGGGGTCAGCTAAAACGCGGTCTTGAAGGACCGCAGCGCCGCCGCGGGGTCCCCTCCTCCGCGAGTGCGTCTCCCTCCGCGCAGAGCGCCTGGATGCGCTCGCGAATCGGGCAGGGATATGCGGGCGACGGACTCGCGGTTACATCGCAGTGACATCAACCGCTTCGAATCACGATAGGGATATGAGGCCAGCCCGAGCGCTGGCCGGGCGTGGCCGGCATGCCGGCCCCTGTATCGACTCATACGAGGGGAACATCATGGGGCGCATCTATACCGGGCTGGTCCTGGCCGCACTCTGGGGAGCGGGCTGCGGCGATACGACGGAGCCCGTGGCGACGGAGCCCATCGAGCGCCACGTGGACGGCTCACGGCTCAAGGCCCAGGTCATCTCCACGAGCGATGGCCTGCGCTGGTTCAAGCGGGTCTACGACAGCCAGCGACAGGCAACGTGTTTCTGGCAGAAGGCCGCGCCCGATGGGGCCTACTACTGCGTGGACGACGGCGTGGGCCTGGTGTCCCGAGGTGGCTCGCATTTCAGCCACGACGATGAATACACCGACGCCGAGTGCACCGACCCGCTCACCGACCTCTTCCAAGCGCCGGGGCCGAACACCTTCATCAGGAGGTCAGATGACTCCTGCGAGGGGCTGCAACGCTTCCACTCCGTGGGGGAGCACTGGACGGGGGCCTACTACCGCCGGAACCAGGACGGGGATTGCGTCCGGGAACCGCTGGGCCACTCCACCCACTACCGGATAGGCCCCGAGCTGGTGACCGGCGACCACTTCGTTCGAGGGACCCTGCGGGAGAAACAGAGTGGCGAGGGCATCAAGGCCTACGTCATCGCGGGCGAGGATGGGTCGGAGACCTTCGAGACGCTCCAGGACACCACCCACGACACAAACTGCGTCGTCAACCGGGCGCGTGACGGGAAGCTTCGATGCCTTCCGAGCAGCGAACCCAGGGGCTGGCTCGCCTCCGTCTCGGTGGACCCGACATGCACAGAGCCCGCGCTCACGACGTTCACCCCCCGCGCCTGCACCCCGCCTCGATTCTCGCTGATGAGCGACGGGGACGATGCGTGCTCTCCGAACGTGAAGGTCATCGCGGTTGGAGAGGAAGTCACCCAGGTCTACGCGCCCGCCAGTGCAGTCGACCCCACGTGCCGGCCGCTCACACCTGGGTCACGGGAGGGCCGCTACTACCGGGCGGGCGCGGAGCTTCCCGCCACGAGCTGGCCCGAGGCGAAGGAGATCGACCTCAAGGTGCATGGCCGACTCATCGTGCGCGGCGCGGAGGTGGCAGGGGCGGTGAAGGTTCCCGCCAGGCTCTTCGACACACAGTTGGGGACGGAGTGCTTCTTCAATCCGGACCCCTCGGGCACGGAACGCTGCTTCCCCGCGGGCCACGGCATCGACCTCAAGCTCGGATACTTCGCGGATGCCGCATGCACGACGCGGGTGTCCCCTGTCTTCCCCGCGCCCTGCACTGTCGGCGGGTACGCCGTCTTCGTGGACTTCGCCCAGGGCCCTTGGCTGCGGTACCGCGCCTTCCATCTGGGCCCCAAGCACGAAGGCCCCGTCTATGTCGTCCAGGCGGACGGTGCCCAAGCGGGAAGATGCGCGGAGCTGGAAGGGGCGCCGCCGGCGTCCGTGTATGAGGTTGGGGCGGAAATCGAGGCGACCTCGCTCGTCGAGGGGACTGAATCGATGAATTGAGGGATGCCGGCTTCAGGCTCGGGGAGCCGTTGCCTCCCGCACGGAAGTCAAGAAGAGGCCCCTGTTGGTTGGCCATCACACCCGGCGGGTTGCCATCACCTCTCCTCGGCACGATAAAGGACGGATGCCGGCTCGAGCGCTGGCTGGGCGCGGCCGTCATGCCACGCCCTGTATCGACTCATTCGAGGAGAACATCATGGGGCGCATCTATACCGGGCTGGTCCTGGCCGCACTCTGGGGAGCGGGCTGCGGTGATACGACGGAGCCCGTGGCGACGGAGCCCATCGAGCGCCACGTGGACGGCTCACGGCTCAAGGCCAGGGTCCTCTCCACGAGCGATGGCTTGCGCTGGTTCAAGCAGCTCTATGACAGCCAGTTCCAGACGCCCTGTACCTGGCAGAAAGCGGCGCCCGATGGGGCCTACTACTGCGTAGCCTCCGACACGGGCAACATCACGGACGCCGAGGACAGCCGCCTCCAGGGCTACACCGACGCCAACTGCTCCATCCCCCTCGCCTACTTCTCCACCCCCCCGGGCCCCAACACCCTCATCTCGAAGACGGATGGCACCTGTGATGGGCTTCAACGCTTCCACACCGTGGGGGAGGCCTGGAGTGAGAGCTACTTCCAGCGGGACTACAACGGAGATTGCGTTCGGGAAGTGAGATACGCCGCCTACCTCTACCGGGTGGGACCCGAGGTGGCCGCCAGCGACTACCTCGTTCGTGGCGTCCTTCAGGAGAAGCAGAGCGGCAGGGGCATCAAGGCCTACACCATCAAGGGCGAGGATGGCTCGGAGAGCTTCCAGTCGCTCCAAGACACCACCCGCGATACGGAATGCACCGTTCGGTTGGCGCGTGACGGGACACTTCGCTGCTTGCCGTCGGGTGAGTCGACAGGCGCGAGCGCCTCCGCCTCGGTAGACCCGGCGTGCACCGAACCTGCATTCGCGACGACCTCCTACCTCTTCTGCACCGCGCCGCGCTTCGCGGTGTATGCCAATCCGGAAGAGACGTGCCCTTCGGGTCTGCATGTCGTGGCTGTCGGCGAGGAAGTCAGCCAGGTCTATGGTTCCCTCGGTGAAAACAACCCCGGGTGCCAGCCTCGGCCGCCTCAGCCACGGTACGTCCGCTACTACCGGGCGGGCGCCGAGCTTCCCGCCAGGAATTGGGTCGAGGCGAAGGAGGTCGACCTCAAGACCCATGGCCGACTCACGGTGCGCGGCGTGGAGCTGGGAGGGGCCGTGAAGGTGCCCACCCAGATTGTCGATACGCAATTGGAGACGCGGTGTACGTTCAGGCCAGACCCCACGGGCACGCTTCGCTGCTATCCAAGCCAACACTTGATCAACCTCGAGCCCGGATATTTCGCGGATGCCGCATGCACGACACCGGTGTCCCATGTCTCCCCTGAGTCCTGCACCGTCGGCGCTTACGCCGTCTACATTGACGAATCGCAGGGCTTTCCTGGAAAGAATCGTGCCTTCCATCTAGGCCCCAAGCACGAAGGCCCCGTCTACGGCAGAAATCTGGCCGGCCAGTGCTTGACGTGGCGTTTCACTCCGTCGGAGCCCTTGTATGTGGTTGGGGCGGAGATCGATGTGACGTCGCTGGTCCAGGGCACTGATTCGATGGAGTAACAGGCACCTGTGAGAAGCGCGGGCCCCCGGTGCGCTGGAGCGGCTGTCACGAGCGGAGGACGGCCGCATCGCCTATCGGATGAAGCGCCCACTGCCGGACGGCACCACGCATGGGGCGGCCCTCGGTCGCGCGTCACCGCGCAGGACTTGTCCGGGGGGCCCCGCTGCTGAAAAACACCCCGTAAAGTTCCAGGAAAGTCTGGCGGGCCTCATGCGTAGAGCCCCCACACTCTCGACGAAGGTGTTGCGCGAATGAGGTTCGACAGGAAGGTCATCGACGCCTGCCAGGTGATTCCCTCCGTGCCGACCTCCAGAGGAGCGTGGGCCGCACTCACCGCACGATGAGCACCACGGCTTGGACGACCCCTCGTCCAGTCGTGATGCCCCTCCGCGATTTCGCGGGGGTTCCTTCCCGGTTCGCGCACGACAGGGTGCCTCATTCCAGCCGCGAAGCCGGTTCGCTGGCTGGGTTACTCGGAGTTGTTTCATGAGCTCATGGACATGCAGTCCCAATGACGTTGGCGTTTCTGAATCGGGCCGCCCTGCCCGCCTTCTACGGATGGCCCTGCTCGGCGCCATCTGCTCGGTGATGACAGCCTGTTCGGCGCAGGTCGAAACTTCAGGCGACGCCGTTGCTCTCGACACCACGGGCCAGAAGAGCATCGGACCAACCTTCACCTTCCCACTGAAGGTCAGCGCCAACCAGCGCTACCTGGTCGACCAGAACAACGTCCCGTTCCTCGTGAACGGATTCAATCCCCAATCCATCGTCACCGGAGTCGACCCCGCAGACTTCAATACCATCTTCGCCACCAAGGCCAGCCAGGGCGTCAACGCCGCGGATGTCTGGTTGATTCAGGACTACTCCAAACCTGACTCCTCCACCTGGGACGGCATCAAGCCCTTCACCGGGACGCTCGCCCAGACTTGCGACTATGGCCCTTGCTGGGACTTGAGCACGCCGAACGAGGCCTACTTCGCCCGGGTCGATGCCCTGGTGGCGGCCGCCAACCAGAACAACATCGTGCTCTTCACGACGCCCATCGACGGTCCCGTCGGCTTCCACGAGACCCTCGTCGCGAATGGAACGACACGGGCGAACCAGTACGGCCAGTATCTCGGCAACCGCTACAAGAACCACCACAACATCGTCTGGTGGATGGGCGGCGACTACTTCGATGTCGACGTCAATGACAAGGCGCGCATGGCCGCGGTGGCGAGCGGCATCAAGAGCACGGACACCGTCAAGCCGAAGCTCTTCGTGCTCCAGCTCGCCCCCACCACCGGGACCAGCTCCCTGGATGGCGACTGGTCGGTGTGGGGAGGCCTTGTCACCCTCAGCGGCGTCTACAACTACAACGCGGCCTACTACAAACAGCACGTTGACTATGGGCGAACCCTGCCGGCGATCATGCCCAGCTTCCTGATGGAGCCCAAGTATGAAGACGAAGGAGTGACTGGGCGAGACACCCGGAAGGTCGCCTGGTGGTCCATCACCTCCGGCTCCGTCGGCACTCTCTACGGGGCGTCTCATGAGTGGCAACTGGGGGCGCCGTTCCCCAACAAGTCCCTGCTCAACAACCCGACGCACCCAGGCGCCCTCTTCATGCAGCACTTGCGGACCTTCTTCGATGGTCCCAGTGGGTTCAACTGGTGGGACCTGGTCCCCGACCGAGGGCCCGGTGACCCGGTCAACGGAAGCACCATCGTGACCCAGGGCATGTGCACCAGCGGGAGCAACAGCACCAGCTGCTATGGCAACAACGCCGTCCGGACCAACTACTACGCGACGACCGCGCGGACCTCCAACGGGTCGGCGGTGGTCATCTACATCCCGTCGTCCCGCACCGTCCGCGTGGACATGACGAAGCTGTGCGGCACCTCCACTGTCAAATGGTTCAACCCCACCAACGGTGCGTACACGACCGTCGGCACCAGTTTCGCCAACACCGGGACCCAGGACTTCACCACCCCTCCGTGGACCACGAGCCACCAGTCGAACTGTGACGACGCGGCGCCGCAGTCCACCACCTGCAACGACTGGGTGCTCACCCTCAACACCAATGCCCCATGCAGCGGCGCAGTGGCTCCGACCGCGACCACCTCGGCGGCAAGCAATGTCGGCGCATCAGGCGCCTCGCTCAACGGCTCGGCCAACCCCCATGGCGCGCAGAGCACGGGCTGGTTCCGGTACAGCTCCACCCACCCCGGCAGCTGCGACGACACCTTTGGAACTCGCGCTCCCGCCACCGGTGGCGTGAGCCTGGGCAGCGGCGGCTCGACGCTCACGTACACCCAGCCAGTGACGGGGCTCGCGGCGAGCACCACGTACTACTTCTGCGCCATCGCCAGCAATCCGGTGGGAGTGACGCCCGCGAGCGCGGTGCTGTCGTTCACCACTTCGGCCACGGGAGCCGCTCCAACCGTCGTCACCTCGGATGCGACCAGCGTCACTTCGAGCAGCACCACGTTGAACGGGGCGGGCACCCCCAATGGTGCCGCGACCACCGGCTGGTTCCGCTACAGCGCGACCCATCCCGGAAGCTGCAACGACACCTTCGGGACCCGCGCCCCGACCAGCGGCGGCGTCAGCCTTGGCGGCGGAAGCACCCCGGTCACCTTCAATCAGCCTCTCACCGGCCTGACGGCTGGCACCACGTACTACTTCTGCGCGCTCGCCAGCAGCACCGACGGCACCGGCGTGGGTCAGGTGAACTCGTTCGTGACCAGCTCGAGTTCGTCAATCACCATCGGTGAGACGAACATCCTGTCGGGCACGGACTCGGGCCTCGCGGATCTGCTGGTCGGCAACCAGGTTGCGCTGACACAAACGGCCACGCTCCAGACCTTGAGAATCAACGTCAAGGCCTTGGGGACCTCGACTGGCAACCTGACCCTGGCCGTCTATGACAGCCTCGCTGGTGGCGCGCCCGGCAGCCTCAAGGCGACGACAACGTCGTTCGTCCCCGTGGTCGGGTGGAACACCGTCAACGTCGTCACGCCGGTCTCCCTCCCGGCGGGTACCTATTGGCTCGTGGTGGGGTTGAACAGCGGCAGCACCGTCCTTGCCTATGGCAGCGGGTCAGGGACCGAGCGTTGGGTCAGCAGGACGTACGGCGCGATGCCCGGGACCTTCCCCACCACCGGCGTGACGCAGGGCGCAGGCCACTACTCGTTCAACGCGACGCTCACACCGTAGCGCCGCCGCGTTCTGGACGAGGGGTCGTAGCGGTCCATCCGTCGAGGAGCGCCCGGCGAGGCTCCTCGACGTCGGCATCGACTACGAAGCGTCGCAACGAGCCTCGCGGCCTCAAGGTCGTCATCGAGGGCGTCCGCATCCCGCCCCCGAGCCCTCCCGCCTGAAGCCGCCACCCGAGCGCTACAGTCGCGCCTGGAAGCGCACGCCAGGCATCACCCAGAACTCCAGGTCGGAGTTTGCGGACGTCGATGACGCCGGGTAGCCGTCCGTTTTCATGGAGCGCCAGAAGTATGAGGACATGCTGCCCGTGACGTAGGGGCCCACCCGGAAGCGGCCAGCGAACGTGAAGTCAAGGCCCGCCTCGAGCCGCATGAGCTCGAACCCCGACTCGACGGTTGAAGTGTCCCCATACGCGAGGTGCTCCTTCTGCATGTGACGCTGATAGCCCACGCCCGCCCCCAGCCAGGGGCTCCAGGGACTCTCCGGCGCGAACTGGTACTGCAGGCCCACGCCCAGGCGCAGCACGCCGCCGCGACACGACTCCTCCGAGCAGAAGCGCGAGTACCGCCCCACCCCGTACTGGCCATACAGGCCGAGGGAGAGGTGGGACGAGAAGAACCACGAGACATCCACCTGGGGCGCGATGAGACCCTCGAGGCCCATGGCCAGCCCCGAGGCCTCGGAGACCTTCTCCTTCGGGATGCCATAGGCCATCCGAACGCCCAACCCCAGGTGAGGACCATCGGACGGCTGTGACGGAGCGGAGGCGTCCTGCGCGGCGGCACGCGGGCCCACGAGCGCGAGACAGCACAAGGCGAGCCCGAGGAACGGGCGACAAGAGCGAAGTGACAGGGAAAGGTCGGGCATGGGCAAGCGGAGGCAACTCCAAACAGGCACCCCGGCCGGGCCGCCGGCATCTCACGCGAACGCGTGCATCAATGCAAGCCAATACAGGCTCACGAATTTCTGAGGGGCGCCTGCGCACCCAGCGCGGGCAGCAGGTGACGGCGATACCGGCCCCACGCTCGCGCTCACCATCGCGACGGACAGACGCGCCCGGAGTCCATCGCCGGCTTCGTCCGCCAGGACCAGGTGGAGGCAGGGGTGGGCTGGCTGCGAACGCGCCTCGATGTGGCCGAAGGAGCGTCGCTCCGCCTGACTCAGAGCGCCCCGACGAACACTGCGTTGCCCTGCCCTCCTCCGATGAGGGCCGCCGCGATGCCATACCGGCCACCGCGCCGCGCGAGCTCGTAGACCAGCGTCAGGGAGGGATGAGCCCTCGCGGCGCCCGGCGGATAACCAACCGCGAGCGCACCGCCGTTGACATATCAGACAGCCCACGACCGCGCCCCGGTGAGCGCCAGGACGCGGCGCGGGCCTCTCGCGCCTGAGATTGGGTGAGGAGAATCCGGGGGATTTCCCGTTCCAGGGAGTGACGGCGAATGGACGCCGTCGCCTACTGGAGCCTCCTCCTTGAAATCATCCGTGTCCTTTCTCGCGCTGGCGCTCGCCAGCGCCGTCTGCCTCGTGGGCGTGACTCCCGCGCACGCCGAGCTGCCCCGGACTCCCCTCCCTGGCGAGCTGGCCCGCGTCGGAGACGCGGACAGCGCTGTCATCTGGCTGGCGGGCCAGAACGGTGACGTCGGCATGGCCGTCGTCGCGAAGTTCCCGCATCGCCCGCTCGTGGCGCCCCACTTCTTCCTGAAGCACTCGGCGGAGGAGGTGTTCCTGGCCGTGGCGCCCGACTCCCAGCCCCCGCCGGCGGCCCTGCGGAGCCGCGAGAGCCTCACGCGCACCTCCTCGCAGAGAGAGCAGCTCCGGCGGGACAACGCGGCCGAGCTCGCCACGCTGCCAGAATCCTTCGCCGAGCAATCCTCCTCCCTGGCGGGGAGCTGCACGGCGCAGCAAAGAACCTGGGCCGCATCCATCTATGGTGACCCCACGTGCGGGCAGCCTCCGGCAGGCAATCCCGTCTTCACCGCCACCGTGAGCGACTACTACTGCGAGGGCTGCGAGAACCCGCTCGGCAGCGACGAGCCCAGCGCATGCACGCCGGCCCTTCTCCCTTGCGACAGGGTCCGCCGCAATTCAACTAGCGTTCGTCTGCGCACCACCAGTTGGAATGGCCCGGTGACGTTCCAGCATTCGGGGCACTCAATGCACTTCGCGGTGCATAACTGCAGTGGAAACGGGCCTGTGACTTTCAACTTCAGCCGCGCCGGCTGGTCGGGCAGCGGCAGCATCCAGCTCGCCCCCCTGGATATGTGGAACGTCAGGGTAGGGGATTTCTCTGCCGCCAACGCAGCGAAGAAGGTGACCATGGGCCAGTGGACCGTGGGCCGGCCCGAAAGCGGCCCCACCTATGACTTCAACGCCATGTCGGTGGATGCCAATTCGGGCGCGACGGATGCCATTACCGCGTGTGGGGACATCATCACCAAGTACAGCATGGAGGACCTCACCATTCCCGCCTGCCACGGCAGTGCCGATGTCGCGCTCTGCAATGGAACAAACTGCAACAATGCCTGCTTCCATTGCTACGGGCCAAACGGCTGCCCCAACTAAGTGGCCTCTTGTACCGCACTGGATTGTTGAGACACCAGGCGGGTCGTAATCAGGCGGGTTGCTTCAGCATCAGCTCCCGCCGGGCCTGACCCGGAGAGCGGAAGCCGTGGTCAGTCGGAGCTGGCCGGTACCGGGATTCTCGATGGCGGCAAGGGCGGCGCGCAGCAGGTAGCATCCCGGGTCTTCACCGCGCAGGCGAGCCATTTCCCCCAAGCCGGGGCGAGGCCGGAGCCGGAGGAAGAGAGCCCGTCCTTTGCCGCGACGAGGGAGGAGCCGAAGAAGGAGCGCACACCACGATTGGACTCTCGCCAGGCTGCTACGCAGGACGGAAAGCGCTGGACGTGTTCGCTTGCTCGAAGTGTGGAAACAGGAGATGCGCTCATCCAGCGCGCCTTCGCCGCCCTTTCAAAATGTCTCGAGGAAGGTCTTCATCTCGCGCAGCACCTCGTCATGGTTGGTGAGCCAGACGTAGTGCCGCGCGTGCTCGAGCTTGATGCCCTTCCAGTTCGGCATGCTCATCACGCTCAGCATTTCGGCGTCCCGCTGGAGCGCCCTGGCCCTCAGGTTCCTCAACTTCTCCTGCACGGGAAGGTCCATTTGGGAGAAGCCTGGGAGGTCCTCCGGCCGCCCGAACCGAGGCTGATCCACGTAGAGGAAGAGCACGGCCGCCGTCACGGCCGCGAAGTCCACCTTCGAGAAACCCTTCATCACCCGCTCCTCCGCGTGCGGCCACTTGCGGTCGCGCAGGTAGTGCCCGGTCTTCGGATCGAACTCGTTCGCCTCGTCGATCTCGTGCGCGGGGAACGCTCCTCCGACGTTACGCGCGACCGCGGCGGCGAGCGCGGCGCGTGAGGCCACGTCCTCGGGAGCGGGCTCGCTCGGAGGAGGCATGGGCAGGACCGTAAGGAGCTCCGCCAGCAGGTCACCGTTGGTCCTCACGTCCAGGTAGACCACCTTCTCCACGCGCTCCGGGTGATGGGTTGCCACCCAGGTGAGCTCTGGCCCGGCGACGGAGTGGCCCACGAATGACGCCTTCGCGATTCCCAGCCCCTCCAGCACCCGGACGACGTCCTCGCCCAGGGTGGCGGTGTCGTAGCCCTGCTCGGGCCAGCTCGACGAGCCAAATCCCCGGCGGGTGACGGCGTAGACGTGATGGGCCGCGGTGAACTGCGGCGCGAAGGTGTCGAACACATGGCCCGTGTTGCCCAGGCCCGACAGGAAGACGAGCGCGGGTCCCTGGCCTCCGAAGTCGAGCAGCTCGAGCTCGACCCCCTCGGCCACCTTCACCCGCTTCACCTGATGCAACGCGCTGGAGTCGGCAGAAGCCGGGACCGGGACGGACTTCGTCGTCACACAGGCGAACAGCGGCAAGCAGAGGAGGAAGAGTTTTCGCATGGACTGACTCAACTACAGGAATGCGGAGACCACCAGGGAAGCCCATGGGTAACAGCTCGCCGCGCCCCATCTGGACGGGGCGTGGATGTGCCCCCGCCCGGCTTCGATGGGCGCGGTGGTGTCAGTCGGAGCTGGACGGGAGCGTGACGGTGCCGGGAGTCTCGATGGCGGCGAGCGCAGCGTGCAGCAGGTAGCGCCCCGGGTCCTCACCGCGCAGGCGGGCCGTCTCAATCAGCGAGTAGAAGAGGGCCGCCACCTCGGTGCCGCGCAGCGACTTGGAGCCGTAGTGATTCTTGCGGCCCACCACCATGTCGCGCAGCTGCCGCTCCACCAGGTTGTTGTCCAGCGGCACCCATGGGTTGGAGAGGAAGACGGTCAGCGGGCCAGCGCCCACTCGCGGATGACAGCCACCAGCGGACTTCTCCTGTCGCACCGCGAGCCGTTGCGCCAGTGCCGCGGCCTGTTGCTCCCCCCGCAGTACGTGCGGTTGTGGTAGGTCGGCCTCAATGGCATACAGCTGGCCAATGAGCGACAGCACCTCGGCGCACACGGGGGCCACTCTCTCGGCCTCCACGAATTTGCGTCGCACGTGGGCCCAGCAAAACACCGGGGAGCGGGAGGCTGGCCCATCCGCTCCAGGCTTCGTCACCGTCTGGTAGGCGGCGTAGCCATCCACCATGACGACGCCCGCGTTGTCACCGAGTACCAGCTTCGCGGTGGCCCCGGAGCGACTGGGCAGAATCCGGTGGTACACCGCGTCCGCACAGGCCACCGTCCACGCGTACCACTTCTTCCCCGGTCCCTGGTTCAGCATGTACCAGTGCGTCTCGTCCGCGTGGATGAGCGGGGAGGAGAAGACAACCGCGGGCTGCGCCTCGTAGCTGGGCTGCAGGTGGTGGGCCAGCGCGTTGAGCTGGTCCCAGAGCGTCTGGCTGTCCACCACCAGGTCCTCTCGCTGAAACATGCGCTCCTGGCGCGCCAGTGGCAGGTGGAAGCCATACTTCTGCAGGGCGACGTGGACGGCGAAGTCCACCGAGTAGCGGCCCCCTCAATGAGGCGCGGCGAGGCCCGGCGAGCAGCTACGTCAATCCACCGGGCGCCTCTCCCTCCACACACCTGACGGGCCTCACCGATGTCCAGGGGACGCTCTTCTTCACCATCACCCCCACGAGCGGGGGCAGCGGCGCGGTGTTGTGGCGCAGCACTGGCACGGAGGCGGGCACCGTTCAGGTGAGGGTGTTTCCGGCGGGGGTCGTCGCGGAGGGAGCCTCGGTGGCGGTGGGCAACAAGTTCTTCTTCCCGCTCCATGACCAAGGCACGGGGATGGTGCAGCTCTGGGTCAGCGACGGGACCACCAGCGGAACCCGGTTCCTCGAGGACTTCACTCCGGACCTCAACGGCCCCTCGCTGCACGGCGCCACCGCCATCAACGGCCGGCTTGTCTTCTTCCACCTGACCTCGTCGGCGAACACGGAGCCGTGGAGTTCGGACGGAACGAGCGCGGACACGGTGCGGGTGGCGAACCTCACCGGTGTCCTCGCTCTCTATTTCAACCAGACATTGCAAGTCGGCAACGCCCTGCTCTTCTTCCAGTCCCAAGGCGGGGCCACGACGCTGTGGCGCACCGACGGCACGTTGGCGGGGACCAAAGTCCCTCAAGCAACTGGGGAGTCCCCATCACCCACGAGAGGACTTCCGCGGTCCGGTGGCTACTCGAAGCCGAGGAAGACAGGCACCGGACGGTAGTATCGGATCGTGGGGGAGCTCCGCACGTCGCTGGGCAGGCTCTTGATGGAGGGGTTCGCCGCGTTCGGCTGGAAGTACGCGAGCTGGGACGAGCCCGAGCCATCCAGGGTCAGTGCATCCCAGGCACCCAGGGCCTTCATGTATGCGGCCAGCCCCCGCGTGGTGCTCCCCGTCGTCCCATCCTGGACGCAGCTCCCCTGGGCGTCCTGGCCGGGGTTGATGACGGCGACGACAAGGATGTCGCCCTCTCGCGTCAGACCCACCGCTGTCCGAGGACGTCCGCAGATCGGGTCGATATCATTGGGATGCGTGACGTACTTCCCATCCCTGAGCATGCGGAAGCCGGAGACCGCGTTGCGAAAGAGGAGGGCGTTCGCGCCCGTGACGTCCGCGCGAATCTCCGCCGGACGATTCCTGCGCATCGCCTCGGCCGGTGTGTAGAACACCAGGGTCTCCAAGGCCTGTCCATACAGGCCCCCCGCGGGCGAGACGAGCACCCCCTCGCTGATGACCAGTCCCTTGGCCTGGGTGCAGTAAGAGGAATAGGGCCGCTGACCCACGGAGACATCGAAGAAGTTGGCGTTGAACATCAGCCGAGCCCCCGCATACTCCGGGACCTCCCGCCAGTTCCCTGTGTAGATGTCTCCAGGCGACCACGTGTCCAGGTAGTTCTTCCCCACGGACCTGTACAGAAGCGGCGTGGATTGCGGGCAGCCGTCGGTCGGCGTCGGATGTGGGACGAAGACCTTGTCGATGTAGTTCAGGAACACCTGGGCGGAGTGGCCCTGGGTGATATGGACATTGCCCTGGCGCGGGTCGATGAAGTGGGCCGGCCGGCAGCAGTCGAAGACACTGGCCTGGCACTGACGGGAGGCTCCGGTCCAGACGGCCTCGTAGCCTCGCTCACAAGAGTAGTAGCCCTCCGAGCAGCTCCGCTGGCTGCCGGTGCATCCGGGTCTCCAGATGGTCGTCCAGCAGGCGAGCTGTTCCGCTCCACCACAGTCATTCCCCAGCTCCAGTGAGCGGCGATGCGGCATGTGGGGCGCGTGGTCGGAGACGTTCTGGATGCCCAGGAAGGCTGCGTCGAGTACGCCGTGTCTGGCTCCGTCTTCCCACCGGACGAAGCGGACGTCCGGCGGCATCTCCTCGAAAGCATGTGACAATTCCTCCCAGTCGCCACCGGGCTGCTGACAGGGGAGCTGGGGGCCCGAGTCCCAGGAGGTGATGACCTGCTGGGACGCGTCCAGCAGCGACACCTTCAGGAAGTAGGGCGACACGCAGTCGGTGGACCGGTACAGGCCCGAGACGAAGAGGGTGGGCTCGCTGTCGAGCAGCAGGTCCGAGACGCCTCGCGCCACCAGGTCCACCACCTGGGTTCGCGTCACCTGCGTGGCCTGGGTCTGGAGGCCCAGGTTGCCGGAGATGCCGTCGCGCGCCGCCGGCACCACCGTGGCGGCGCCTGTCGGCGCGAGCTGCCAACCGGTCAAGCCTCCGGTCTGGACGCCGGGATTGGTCAACAGATTCTCCCCGAAGACGACGAGCGCCGCGTCGTCGAGGATGGTGCCGTACTGGCCCCCCCACTGCTCCCCATCCTTGCCGCCGTCCTCGAAGCGCACATAGCGGACGTTGGGCCCGTAGTCGGCGAAGACATGGGAGAGCGTCACCCAATCCTTCTCGCCCCAGGAGCAGAGCTGTTCGTGGGTGCGCACCCCCGAGTCCCAGGACGCGACGACGGCCAGGTTCTCGTCCAGCAGCTGGGCCTTGAGGAAGTAGGCGTCTCCGGGGCAGTACGTCTGGGTGAAGCGCTCCGAGACGCGGATGAGCGGCTGGCGCGCGAGCGTGTCCGGGTCGAACCCATGCTCCCAGAGGTCCACGAGCTGGTGGCGAAGGTTCCACGCATAGGACGTGATGAAGTAGGGCTGGTCGGGGTCCGCCACGGCGAGCCAGCCGGCGCCGCCATTGGCATCCACCTGCCAGCCATCCAGGTTCCCGGTCTCCGCGCCGCCATTCTCCAGCAGGTTGTTGAACCAGGAGGGATGGTTGTCGTCGAAGACGGTGAGCATCGCGTTGTCGAGCGCCACGCCATAGTGGCCGCCCCAGTGCTCCGAATCCTGGCCCCCATCGGACCAGCGCACGTACCGGACGCTGGGGCCATAGTCGCGGAAGGTGTGCTCCAGCAGCACGACGTCCCCCAGTCCCGGCACGCAGGGGCCGGTGGTGGTCCTCACGCCGGAGTCCCAGAACGTCACCACGTTCATGTCCACATCGAGCAACTCCACCCGCATGCCATACGGGTCGGGACAGTGCATGTGGCGCACCTCCTCGCGAATCACGATGAGCGGTGACTGGGCCAGCGTCTTCTGGGTGAAGCCCCGCGCATACAGGTCCACGACCTGTATTCGGCTGCTCCATGCATAGGAGGTGAGGAAGCGGCGCTGCCCTGGATCTCCTATGACCGCCCAGCCGGCGCCGCCATTGGCGGTGATCTGCCAGCCGCTCAGATTTCCCGTCTCCGCATCGGGGTTGACCAGCAGGTTGGTGAAGAAGGGGTCCACCGGCGGCTGCTGGGCGGGGGTGGAGGTCGCGAAGAGGAACACGGCGAGAAAGAGGCAGGGCCACGAAGGACGCGGCCACCACCCCGAGATGCGCGAGCGCAAGCGGGACTCCTGACGAGAGGTGGTTGAGGGCGGTCCGGCGGTCCGGCCAGACCCAGGTCGAATGAAGACCCGGGCAAGGATGGCTCAATACATCCCAGACGTATACATTCATGCGCTGGAGCGTGGCCTGGGCTCCGGGATGGATTGCCAGCGTGTGGCCGTCTCATCGCGAAGAGAGCGTCTCTTCGCAAGCTGCCGTCGCCATCTTCCGGCGGTGGCTCGGTCCTTCCCATGCTCTCGAATTCCTATCGAGTCCAAGATGGCTTCGGCACAGCACAGCACCGCGTGAGCGACTTCATGGCTGCGAAGACGCGGCGTGAGGCGATACCCGGGACGCGTCGCATCGAGTGCTCCGCGTTCGCGCGTCAAGATGTGCCTGGCTCCAGCTGAGATTCCCCCCCGTCAACACCAGCTTCCCCGACGCCTCCCTCTTCCGCTGGTACTCGTCCAGCTTCACGAACGTCTCAGAAGTGGCCCCCGAGGCCGAACACGGCACTGTCATTGACGACTCCCACGGAAGGGGCGAGCCACCTGGGCAGACTGGACCGGGGGCGGGAGGACGGTTGCTGGCCCTTGCGTGAGGACCGGGAGCGCCGGGCCTCGTCCGCATCACAGCTGGAGTCTTCGTCGGAGCAGTCCGTGCTGAAGTCATCACCCGCGAGGACCTGGAGATAGCCCAGCGCGAGCGCGAGCCCCAGCCCGACGCCCATCGCGACGCTGTTCCCACACTCCCCATCACCCACCTCTTCGACGACGCAGATGACGATGCCAAGGAGGAGCCCAGCGCCGATGAGCACCATGGGCACGAGCCAGACGTGCATGGGAACCGCTTTGTCAGCCGAGACGTCTTCGTCGAAAGTGAGCGCCTGGAGGCGGTTGCCTTCCGTCACAAGGCCTCTTCCTTGGAAGGCGCTCGGCTCCAACAAGCGCATGAAACGGGCGCCTCGGAAGTCGAAGGCACGGGGCTCCGCGCGAACGGCACCGGGCGTCACGAGCCACAGGCAGAGACCGACAAGGGCGAGGACAGGGTTCTTCATGGGGGACGTCCACGAAGCGAGGCCGGCCCGTCGCGCAAAGGAGTGAGGATTATGGACCTCCCGACGAAATGGGCGCGGCGATATTCACCGGGAGGTCGGGCTTCCACGTCGTCAGCGTCCCTCCCCGCGGCGGGTTGGCGCGTTCCAACCCTGGAGGCACGCTTTCAGGCCTGCACGCCCTTCTTCTGCCAGGCGAGCTTTGTCCACGGACCCTCGGGCGTTGCCTGGCAGTCCGTGGTGATGGCGGAGAGGCCGCTGAGCATTCCGTCTTCGCAACCTCAGTCCAGCGTCAGCCGGAATGCCCCGTATTGGTAGGCATACCAGGGGTCGACCTTGACCACGACATGGTGGCTCCCCGAGAGCAGCGGCGTGAACTCGCCCACGGAGTTCACGGCCACCGGCTGGCCCATCGGGTCCAACACCTGGAACATCGAGTAGGCGCCCAGGACCTGGACCCTGCGCGGCTGACCTGCCACCAGGTCGGCCGCGAAGACATCCACGTCGTAGAAGGAATCCAACGCGGCCATGAACGACGAGGGGAAGGTGATGACCGTGGCATGGGCCACGTCGTCCCCATGGTCATCCACGGCGGCCACCTCCAACCGAAGGTCATAGAAGGCCCCGACGAACGCCTGGTTGACGGTGACATAGATGGGCCCCGCCTCGACCGGATCGAAAAAGAACCGGGTCGGGCCTCCATGGTGAATCCGACGCGCCGGCCCGTTGGGCGTCTCGAAGGTGAGATCGCACACGGTGCAGTACAAGTTGTAGAGGGTCTGGTCCTGCGCGTGGAAGACGAAGACATCCCGGTCCTGCTCGCGATGCCGCCAGCCCGTCGCGGTCTGCCCCGGCACCAGTACGGTCGCGCCCACTTGCGTGTTCGCGTGGTCGTCAGGCCCCATGTCGGTGGCCTCGATGACGTACGTTCCTGGGTAGCGGATGCCACCGGGATCAAGCTTCACCTCCAGGGTGTACTGCGCGTCCTCCGTGGCCTCATGAATCAGATGCCCGGAGTTCGAGGTCTGGAGCGACTGCCCCTGGGCATTCCTGAGCTGGAGGGCCTGGGAACTCCCCGTGCCGCTCGTGCGAAGGAAGCGATAGATGCGCCCCGCCTGGACAGGGAACGCGAACACATCCACGTCCCCGCGCGTCTCCAGGTGGCCGTCGAGCGTCGTGGGGAACGCGATGGCCGTCGCCACGCCGGCCGAGTCCCCATGGTCATCCAGCCCCAGGTCCTCAAGGGCGCAGGTGTAGGGGCCGACGAAGTTGTCGTGAAAGAGTTCGACGGAATAGCCACCAGCAGCGGGCGCCTCCACGGAGACACTCGTGCTCCAACCCGACACATGGACCGAGCCCTCCACCGCCACCCCAGCGCCGTCACGGAGCAGGAGGCCAGGGCTCGGTGGCGCACTACAGGTGAAGCGATAGAGATGGTCCTGTACCGCCGAGAAGGTGAAGACATCCCGGTCCTTGGCATTCGACACCCTGCCGGTGAAGGGCGTGGGCGAAGGACTTAGCGGCGTGGCGAACTCCAGCACGTCCCCATGGTCGTCGGCCTCGAGGTAGTCGAGCTGGAGGGCGTAGGTACCATTGAGGAGCAAGGGCGCGTACCAGTCCGGGGTGACCTCTACGCTGTAGGTCCCCGGGTGCGTGGCATTGAAGACGGCTGCCTGGACCGTCGCTCCCGTGGCAGTCCCCACCGGCGAGGTGACATTCACCTTGCAGGGGTTCAGCGTCGTCGACTCGCAACGCACGCGATAGACGGCTCCCCGCGGAAGGGACAGCGAGAACACATCCCGGTCGAAGACATACTCAAGGACGCCCGTAGCAGCGGTCGATGGGTTCCAGGGCGTCGCGGTGGCGGCCAGGTCCCCATGGTCGTCCAAACCCAGCTCGACGATTTCACAGGAGTAGGGACTCACCGTCACCGCGGGCCGGGAGGAGATGCTCAGGTACGTGGGCTCCGTGACCGCCACCTTGAAGTGGATGCCCATTCCAGGCGGCGCCCAGACACCCTCGGTCTCCGCCCCCTGCATCTGGGCGTCAAAGCGACGAAGGGTCCACTCCGAGAGCGGGCCGGAGAAGAGGCACTGGAAACGGTAGTAGCGCCCAGCCTGGGCGGTGAAGGAGAAGACGTCGTGGTCCCCGTCGAAGTCCAGGGCGCCCACGATGGGGCCGGCATGGGGATCGACGGGGGTGGCCTCCCACGGCACGTCTCCGTAGTCATCCTGGACCAGCGACCCGCGCGAGGTGGAATGGGAGGCCAGGTCGGAGGACTCACCTCCACACGCAGCCAGCAGCAAGATGCAAAGACACGAGAAGAGGCGTCGCGATTGTAGCGGCATGATGGAACTCCACGAAGAATTTCCGGCCCCGCCACGGATTGTACATCACCAAGGGAGTGATTAGCGCCACATTCCGGGCGCAAATCCTGCCATCAAGGCCACGCGAAGGTTCCAGCCCCAATCAACTACCACTCCAGAGGAATCTTCCAGGCGACAAACACAGTCGCACTTCTGTCCGGCGAGTCGACCCGGAACGAGCCAGCCCCCTGCACCTCATCATCGCCGTTGCCATTGAAGTCACAGGCGTCTGAAATGACCATCGCGCTCTCGACAGGGCCCTGCTGACTTCAATCCAAGACACCATTGGATGATGCCTCCGAGGAGCCTTCCTCCCTGCCCTCTCCGGACCACCTACACACGATTCGGGACCTGGCGCAAAGACGCGCGGCAGCACCAACGTGCCAGACGACGGACGGACTTGAGGAGATTCACGCACTGCCTGCCGAGTGTTCTCCAGGCATGAGGTCACACGCGCGGAGCCGGGGAATGAAGCTGCAGCAGCCTGGGCCGGACTCGGACGACCCTCGGGGGCGTCGGCTCGAGCCGACTGGTGAAGAACAAGGACCTCAATGGCCCCGCCTACAGCCCCGCCGTCGAGACCAAGATTGGCCGGTTGCGGTCGATGTATCACCTGCTGGGACTGCTCAACAGCGAGGTCGTGGCCCTGGACCGGCCGCTCTACGGCCACCTGGGCGAAGGGGCCGCGTGGCACCTCCTCCGCTGAGCCCGGACGGCGTCTCAAGGCCCGCGGGGGGGCCACCTTTCCGGCAGCCTGGATACAGATACAGTGGTACTACGACAGTCAAAGGAACACGAAATTCATGTAAATATGGCCAGGCCTGGATACCATGGTGGTGAACCAAGGAGGGTTCTCCATCATGCGTATCCCCCGCCGGGCACTGCCCGGACTTCCCATGTTCGCGGTGGTCTCACTGCTCCTCCAGGTCTGGGGCGCCTCCGAGGCCGTCGCCGCCGAGCGGCGCTTCCTCGTCGACTTCGGTGACGGGCCCACCGCCACGCCGGGGTGGAACAATCTCCACTTCGGCTCCACGGGCTCATCGCTGAGCAACCTGGTGGACGCCACGGGCGTGGGCTCGGGGTTGTCGCTCCAGATAACGGACGGGTTCTGGCAGGGCTGGACGGGCGCCTACAACGGCGGGGGCACCACCGCGAGCACCGTCTATCCCGCGTCGGCCACGCGGGACACGTTCTTCATTGGCACCAACGAGGGGACGACGGACTCGCAGGCGCAGGTCCGCCTCTCCGGGCTGGCCATCAATGGCACCTACTCGCTGCGCTTCTATGCGTCGCGGATGGCGGGTGACACGGCGGACAGGACGACGCGCTACACGGTGGGCACGCAGGCGGTGGATCTGCAGGCGACCAACAACATCGACGGCGTGGTGCAGTTGACGAACCTGGTGCCCTCCAACGGGGCTTTGGACATCACCGTGACGATGAAGCCCGGCGCCATCTTTGGCTACCTGGGCGTGCTCGAGGTCATCGAGCAGGACGGTGGCGTGGTGGTGAATCAGCCCCCCGTGGTGAACGCCGGGGCCGACCGCACCGTGCCGCTGCCCACCAACACGGTGGCGCTCCAGCAGTCCTTCTCCGACCCGGAGGGACAGAGCATGACCTTCGTGTGGTCCCAGGTCTCGGGTCCCACCACGGCGCGGCTCTACCAGAACCCCTGGACCCCGCTCGTCGCGAGCAACCTGGCGCAGGGGACCTACGTCTTCCGCCTCACGGTGACGGATGCCCAGGGCGCGAGCGCGTCCGATGACGTGAGCGTGTCCGTGGTGCCGAGCACGGGAAGCGGTACGCCCTTCCTGCGCACGCTCACCGAGAAGTCCGTCACGGCGGGCGGCAAGCTCATCCACTACTACGAGTCGCTGCCTCGCGGGTACAACACGGACCCGAACCGCAAGTGGCCGGTCATCGTCTTCCACCACGGCGTCGGCGAGAAGGGCAGCACCCCGGAGTCGCTGCCGAGCGTGCTCGGCAACATGACGCTCGTCCGGGACAACCTGCCGTTGGAGTTCGCGATCAACGGAGTGACCGAGTCGTTCATCGTCATGATTCCGCAGCTCCACGGAAACTACGGCGACTGGCAGGACTTCTTCACCCAGGCGATGATCGACTCGGCCAAGGCGAATCTCCGCGCCGACGCGGACCGCGTGTACCTGATGGGCTTCTCGCTGGGCGCGTTCCACACCTGGAGCTTCCCGCAGCGCTCGGACGCGCACGCCCGCCAGATTGCCGCCATCGTTCCCTTCTCGGGCGGGCGCGTCTACAGCGTGAACGGCGTGTCGCAGGTTTGCCGACTGGCCACCGAGGACGTGCCCGTGTGGGCCTTCCACGCGGCGGATGACGGCACGGTGCACGTGAGTTCGACGGACGCCGCGGTGAACGGCCTCAACGCCTGCTCCCCCGCGCCGGACCCGGCGCCGCGCTACACGCGCCCCGCGACGGGGGACCATTGGATCATCGGCTCGGGCGCTTCCCCCACGCAGCCGGTGGCCAGCAACATCTACCACTGGATGCTCTCCCACCGGCGTGCCAGCACGCCACCACTGCCCGTCACCCAGCGCACCCTCACGCCAAGGGTGACCACAGTGCCCAAGCTCTGGAACGGTCAGATGGGGTACTACGAGTCGTTGCCGCGTGGGTATGACGCCGACCCGCTCCGTCGGTGGCCGCTGCTCATCTTCCTCCACGGCATCGGGGAGCGTGGCAATGGCACGACGGAGCTGTCCAGGACGCTGGCCAATGGCGTGCCCGCGCAGATCAACGCGGGGCAACCGCTGGAGTTCACCGTCAACGGGGTGACGGAGTCCTTCGTGGTGCTCGTCCCGCAGTTGAGCGAGAGCGGCTCGAGCTGGCATCCCTATCAAATCGAGCGCCTGCTCGACGTCGCGCAGGCCGGCTTGCGCATCAATCCCAAGCGCGTGTACCTGACGGGCCTGTCGCTGGGAGGCTTCGGTACCACCGCCTTCGTGGAGTTCTCGCTCGCGAACTCCCAGCGCATCGCGGCCATTGCCCCCACGGATGGTGCCCACTACGGCGGCATCATCTGGACGCCGGACCTGGACAACGTGACGACCGACGCGTGCCATCTCGCGCAGGCGGACGTGAAGGTCTGGCAGTTCTACGGGGCGAACGACAGCAGTTGGGGTCGGACGGCCACGGACTTCGTCGCGCGACTGAACGCCTGCTCGCCTCCGTCACCGACGGTGGTGACTCGCTACGAGAACGTGGGACATGCGGCCTACACCCGGGCCTACTACACGGACCACACGTATCACTCCCCGAACCTCTACGAGTGGTTGCTCGCTCAGCAGCGCCCGTAGGCGATGACGGGAGGCCCCCACTGCTCGCGCGGAGTGGGGGCCTCGGGTCCGAGGGAAGGTGACGCCGTCGTGAGTTGATTCGAGGTGGCCGGTCCACCCATCGGACTGGTCTCCCTCCCCGAGGTCGAGCGTGCGCGAGAAGAGGAGCCGGTCGTCCTGGACCTCCGTAAGCGACCGACGGCCGACGTCCTGAACTGGGGTGGACCTGCCGGTTCACTCCGGCATGCGACGACCCAGTCCGGATTCGAGCAGGAAAACCTCACCCTCAAGGAGCGCGTGGGCAGCATCGAATCCCAGCTCGCGCTCCTCCAGCGGACTGTCTTCGGAAAGAAGAGCGAGAAGCTCCCCCGCGTCGAAGACGAACTGCGCAAGGCCTCGGGCAACGCGCCCAGGCCGCGTGAAGCGACGCTGAAGGAGCGGCGATTGAAGCGCGCGAACGTCACCCGTCGGTCGGCTACTGCTCACCTGCACTGGGAGCATGCGCACGGCTGGCTCGGCCTTGGTGCTCACCTGGCGCCGACGGCGGTAGACCCATGACTGCACCGTGCTCAGCCGCAACCCCCGGCGCCCGGCGAACTCCCGCTGCGTCAGCCCGCTCGCTTCGAACTCCTCCGCGACGCGTACCCACTCCGGCTTCTCAGCTCTCTTCAGCATCCGTCGAGGGATGACCTGCCACACTCATCCCGGCAACACCCCGCAGCACGTCGTCCGTCGGACGGATACGGCCAAGCGAGCGGGGGGCTGGTACGCGCGGGCGCTTCACGGACGCGCTGCGGCAGGAGGCACTCGCGGTGCTGGCGGCGCGCAAGCCAAGAGGGCGTGGCCGAGGAACGGGGCTGAGTCCCTGGACTCTCAGCCGCTGCAAGCAGCGGTCAGCGCGCGCAGGAGTGACAGTCGCCGCGTTTCAGCCGGTGCTCGTGGTGTGCGAG
>NZ_JABUMT010000014.1:236206-268708 GCF_013336715.1 Myxococcus sp. CA056 | reverse complement strand
GTTCGCGGTGCTGTGTGGATGGGCCAGCTCCCGGTCGGTCATCGGGATGCGCTTGGCGAATACCGGCACGCCGTCCACGTCGAGCACCGAGGTGCCACCGCCCACCCCCACGGCGTGGGTGGGCGCGACTCGGAGGGCCGCCGCCAGCTCGTCGTCACCGCGGGCGGTGAGCCACGCAGAGATGCGGTCGTGGCGGAGGCGTCGAAGGGAGTGCATCGCACCCCATCATGCCAGTCGCCGGCGATCGATCCACGGCCGCTTGCCGGCGATGCGCCAAACCTCGACGACTCCCTCGGGCCGGGCGCCGCCGTGAGCTTCGTCCCGGCCCTTCCGCACCCTGCTGATCGCTTTGCCAGTCGCGCGAGCCACCCTTGCCACGGAGAGTGGCAGCACGGGCGACACGGCAGCGACGTGAGGGGGCTGCTTGGCCTCAGGCCGTGGGTCGTGCCTTGGGGCACGCAGCGTGGTAGCCCGGGGCGTCACGTAGCGCGGCGGCAGTGACGAGGCCACAGCCCAGGAGACAGGTACGCCGAACGTCCCTGCCTCAGTACGGTCGTGGCCCAGCGCCCCGAGTCACCACCAGCGCCATCGCCCTGTCCGGCACGCCGCCATCCACCTCAGGCATTGGAGAAGTGTAGAGGTTGGCGCCCTGTGCGGGGGGAGGTAAGCGCGTCCCCAAGGGCAGGCTGCGCGGCCTGCCCACCGGACGGGTGCATCTCTCGGGCGGCCACGTCCGCAACCCTCCTCTGCACCCTTCCCCCTCTACTGCGCCCCATCCCTCTTATGCGTTGACGCAAGGGGACGAGGCCCGCGTGCGCGCCGTCGTCGAACAGGCCCTCCAGTCCGCCGCCGACAGTCGCCTGAGCCTGTTCGCATGGCCGAGTTCGGGCAGGTCGACGCACCTGTTCGGCTGCTCTATGTTGGGCAGTCGATGAAGCGAGATCCGCCCGGCCGCAAGGCGCCCTCGGCGCACCTGGAGGGACTCGGGTCCTCGCTGATGCATACCGTCCGCGTCTGGCAGATCTCTCCGCTCCACACCCGATGGACCGCCATGCTCCCCGTCCGGGCTGGACGCGAGGAGGAGGCGCGGCGCCTGGTGGCCGAGGCGCTGGCGCGAAACCCGGACATGGGAGGGGGACCGCCGCGCAACGCAATCGGGTTGTTCGAGCCGGGGTCCGGCCGTCGTGGGCCGCACTTCAACCCGAGTGACAGCGCCCCGCTGCCGCCCGCGTCGCTCTACCTCGAGTTCATGCCGGCCGGCGCTGACATGGTGTACGCGCAGTACGCGCTGGCGCAGCGCATCCTCGAGAGTGCCGCGCCGCTGCTCGAGGACGCGCGCTGGTACGCCATCCTCACGCAGTGCGAGGATATCCTCGACTGCTGGGAGCTCACGGCGGGCCGGCTGCGCTACGAGCGGCACCTCACGGAGGAAGAGCAGGCCCGAGAGCTGCTGCAACAGCTCGAGCCGTCACTTCGGGGCCGACTGGACTGAGTCCCCGTCGTCCTCCCGAAAGGCCATTCGAGGAGGACGTTCGACTTCAACGTGTTCGCCTGCGTGAGGTGTGGAGGCAGGCGGCGGGTCTTGCCGTACGTGCAGGGGGCTCCCATCCCTCCTACGCATTGACCGTCCCTCTTCCTCAGTCGCGCAGCAGCCGCTGCCCCGCGAGCACGTGCTCGACCCACGACTGTGACGAGCTGAGCGTGGGCGCAAGCCGAGCCGCGAGGGCATCACCCTCGATGGGGTCCGGAATCGACGCCGGCAGATAGATGGCTCCTCTCTGACTCGGCCGCAGCCACGCGCCGACCTGGGCCTCACCGTGGACGACCAGATGCGTCGCATCCGTCCCATTTGTGACGAGATTGCCGGTCAGCTTGAGGTCCCCCTCGATGAACACCTGCGCCTCGTGTACCAACACGAGGTCGCTCGCAATCAGCGAGCCCTTGATCCACAGCGGCACGTAGACGCCCACGTCGCGAATCACCAGCGGGCCGTCGACGATGACGTCCCCTTCGACGACGCACACCATCGGATCCTCATTGCCCACGTACGTCGGACCACTCAACGAGAGCGTGCCCTCGTGCACCACGAAGGTGACGTCACGTCCGCCGAAGAGGTCCTCGTAGTTGACCGAATCATCGCTGACCTCGATCAGGGAATAGCGCTCGAGGCCCACCTCCGTTGCCAGGGGTTCGAACCGCGCACCGGTGAGCGTCGTGTAGGGCTGGGCCTTTGGAGACATGAGGGATGAGTCTACAGCGCTGGCTCGAGCCCGTCTTCGTCACGCAGCTCCCCCAGCACCTCCCGAACGAGATGCTCGGCATGCCCAACAACTTCATCCGCTAGAAGCAGATGTCGCGCACGTCTTCGTAGACCGCGTAGCTGGTGGGCAGGCCGTAGTAGAGGGTCATCGCCTGCTCACAGGTGAGACACGCCCCCTCCCCGCTCAGGGTCGAGTAGGCGCTGTTGGTGTAGAACTTCACGCGGTACAGAGAGTGGCAGATCGGGTGCAGGCCCTCCTCACGAGACGCGACGTCCTCCTCCACTTCAGAGGGAACGCCCGACCCACCACATCCCATCACCAGCAGCCCCGTCGCCAGCAACACGCCCCGGATGACCATCGCTCCCCACATGGATTTTTCTCCTGGAACTGAGTTCCCGATGTTCATTCCATTACAAGAGTAGCACTCGTCGAACAAGCCCTGGGCCCCTCCTTCCTCCGCGAGGAGCCTGGGCCTTGGATACCCTCCAGGAGACAACCTTCTCTGTCGCTGACCGGTGCGGCCCTTGCTTCCCCGCGGGTCGCCACGGCGACTGACGACCTCACGAGAAGATAGGGATTTCCCGCATGGCCATGCGCAGACATCGGGTTCATGATGCGAATGAATCCGGATGTCCGGGTCCAACCCCAGGAGTGCGCGTATGACTTCGAAACTCATGCAGGGACTGCTGTTGGTGGCTGCACTGGCACTCCCCACTGGAAGTGCACTGGCCTTCTGTCAGGACGGAGACACCCAGACGTGCCTCTGTCCCGACGGTTCGATGAGCGTGCGCTACTGCGTCAACAGCCGTTTTGGCCCCTGCGAATGTGGAGGGGGGCTGGGTGGGTCGCCCTCATTGACCGAGGAAGCGAGCGCGGCGGAGCAAGCGACGTCCGAAGCAAGCACGGCACAGGTATGCATCGAATCACTGACGCTCGAACAGTCGTCGGCGCCCTCCGGCACTCCGGGCTGAGTCCGAATGACCGGCCCCGACAATCCCTTCCAGGCCGCGTTACAGTGTGGGCGTGAGCCTGGGCTCGGACATCGTCGGCGAGCAGTGCGGGCCTTCCGTTTCACCCTCGTGCCATGCGTGGGCCGCCTCAGGTCTGCCCACCACAGCTCCATGAAGTCGAAGCGGGGCTGTCGGTGGGCAACCCGGGGACTCGCGATTCATGTCGCGTCTGTCCTCACACTTCAGCCGAGCCGCATGGACAGCTCGACGTCCTCCGCGAATGGCGTCGAGAGATAGCCACTCCTCGGGTCTCGAACCCGCGCGAGGTAGTCGGGGCTGTCGTCGGCGTTGTCGGCGACGATGAGCGCCCCCGGACGGAGCTGGCCCTCGAGCATTCGCAGGATGTCCGGGTAGAGCGCCTTCGCCCCGTCGAGCAGGAGCATGTCGACCCGCGGGGGGATGTCGAGCGCGAGAGTCTTCAGTGCATCTCCTTCGCGAATCTCCACCAGGTCCGCGAGGCCGCCCGCTTCGAGGTTGCTTCGTGCACGAGCGACCTTCGACGGCTCGAATTCACTCGTGATGACGCGGCCCCCACCATTGTCTCGGAGTGCGGCGGCCAGATGCAGCGTGGAGATTCCGAACGACGTCCCGAACTCGACGATGGTCCGCGCGCCCGAACTGCGCGCCAGCATGTAGAGCAGGAGGCCCGTCTCGCGCGACACGGCCAGCGCGGCGTTCTTGAGCCGTCCGTAGAACTCCAGGTAGTCCGTCTTGCTTCGCATCATGCGCTCCCGCTCCTCGCGCGAGAGCGCCGCTATCTCCGGGATGGCGAGAGGCGACACCGCCTCGGCCTCTTCGAACAAGCGGTTGAGCAGGGGGGCAAGAGGGCTTTCGGTCAGCGTGGTCATCGGTTGCTCCGTTCCGTGCGGCATCAAGTGTGACGCTGGACAAAATGCGACGAATCATTCAGGTTCACAATTCGCATTGACGGGAGTGCGCATGAGCCCGCGACGAAGTCCTCGAATCTCCACGAGAAAAGAGCCCCAACAGGCGCGCTCGAACGACCTCGTCGACGCGGTCCTCCGCGCGGCTATTCAGGTTCTGGCGAAGGAGGGAGCCCCGCGCTTCACGATGGCACGCGTGGCCGAGAAGGCCGGCGTCAGCGTCGGGTCGCTGTACCAGTACTTCCCGAACAAAGCGGCGGTCCTCTTCCGACTCCAGGCAGACGAGTGGCGACAGACGACCGCGCTCACTCGGAAGCTGCTCGAGGACACAACGCGTCCGCCGCTTGCACGGCTCCGCGCTCTCGTTCACACCTTCATCCAATCCGAGTGCGACGAGGCCGCGGTCCGCGTCGCGCTGAGTGACGCCGCGCCTCTCTATCGGGATGCGCCCGAAGCCCGCGAGGTGCGAGCCTCGAGCAAGGCCACGTTCGAGGGCTTCATGCGCGAGGCCCTGCCCACAACACCCAGACCGGCGCGCATGCTCGCGGGAGATCTCGTCATGACGACGCTCAGCGCAGTGGGGAAATCCTTCTCGGAGAGGCCTCGAACACCCTCGGAGATTGCCAGCTACTCCGATGCGTTGGCCGACATGCTCTGTGCGTACCTGGAGACACTCTCGGGGAAGGACATCGCTCCCTCGACCGCGGTCGACGCGGCACAGCCCCCTCCTTCACGACGCCCCTCGGCAAGGCGGCCGTGAGGCCTTTCGGCTGCCTCTCCGAACCCACCGCACACGATTCAGGGGCGGGTCCGGCCCCGGACGCTACGCCAGCGCGATGACCGCGCGTTCACAGCCCACGTAGACCGTGCCGTCGGCGACGAGCGGCGCCGTCGTCACGCGGTAGGGCGCCTTCCACCGCCAGCGCTCTGTTCCCTCCCGAAACGTCCAGGCGTGGATGGCGTTGCCAGCCCCCATGTAGACGACGCCCCCTGCGATTGCCGGCGAGACCGTGGCGGCAGGCGACTTGTCGAGCGTGACTGACCAAAGCTCCTTCCCGGTCTTTTCGTTCAGTGCGTGGAGAATCGCGTGATCACCGGTGAAGCACACGACGCCATCCGCGACGGCGGGCGTCCCCCACAGCGCGCCGCGCGTCTCGTAGGACCAACGCTCCTTGCCGCTGGCGAGGTCGAGCGCGCGAAGGCGCTTCCCCATACCGGACAGGGCATAGACCGTGCTGCCGTTGATGGCGGGCGCTCCGCCATGACCCATCGCACCGGCCTTCGCCGACCATCGCTCGACTCCCGTGGCGCGGTCGAGCGCGACGACGTGGCCCTCGGCGAAGCCCTGGCTGGTCCCGACGACGACGTACTCGCGCGTCACGCCGACCGCGGACTGCACGCTCTCACCACGGCGCAGCTGCACGCGCCATCGCTCGGCTCCCGTGCGCGCGTCGATGGCGACCACCTCACCGAGCCGCGTTCCCACGTAGACGTCATCGTCGACAACGATGGGAGAGGAGGTCGCCTCGGCGTCGCACGAGACGCTCCAGCGGATGGCGTGCGTGCCCAGGTCAACGGCGTGGCACTGCCCGCCACCGACGACGAAGAGCAACCCATGCGCAACCATCGGATTCGAGATGCTCTCGGGAACGCCCCCTCCGACCCGCACGTTCCACAGCTCCTTTCCCTTCGAGAGGTCGAGCGCGTAGAGCTTGTCGTTATCGAAGTTCGCGAACAGCACGCCATCATGGATTGCAGGCGTGTTGCGAGTGGTCACGGGCGAACTCGGCGCGAACTTCCAGCGGGCCCTCTTGACCACGAGAGGTCCCGCTCCCTCGAAGTGACCGGTCCGCGCGGCATTGGCGCCAAAGAAGAGGGAGCGAGATGAGTCTGACACGGGAGGTTCTCCGGCTTGGGTGGGCAGCGGGGCCGCGGCGTCACGCCAGGAGCGCGGCTGGAGGTGATTCGTCGCGCCAGGCGTGGCGCTGGGTGCGGCCGGTGAGTCGGCCAAGGACGCGAGCGGTACGACTTGAATGGGAAGCTGCTCGAGTGACGATTCCAAGTCCAGGGCCCGGCGGGAGCTTGAGACGCCGGCCCGCGCCCCCAAGTAGCTCTCACCCGGCCCCTGTCGGCCTCACATCAATTTCCCGTCAACACCACCAGGTTCGCGCGCACCGTCTGGCCTTCAGCGCCCTCGAAGGGCACCGGCTCACTGGGTCGATTGAGCACCTCGATGGCGCCGGCCCCGGGCGGGACCCGCAGGACATAGGTCCCGTCCGTCGAGAGCGTCCCGAAGTGGTCCTCTCCATCGATTCGCGCGAGCACGCCGCCCGACTCCAGGGGCAGGCCCCGGGCATCCCTCACCACGCCTTCCAGCGTGAGCCCGGGCGACAGACGCAGGTGCGCGGTGTCGACACCCGCGGGGATGAGCCGCCGCGTCCTCGGCCACTCGTGATGTTGGATCTCCAGCAGGAAGGGCTCGTCGGGAACGCCTGAGAGATAGAGACTTCCATCCGGATAGGTGGCTCCGAAGCAGACATCCGGCCCGTCACGTCCGGGCAGCTCGGGCCATCTGCACCGCACCGTGGCCTCCCAGAGCCCCTGCCCGTTCGGTGCCTCCACGCGCCCCGTGAGCAGCCGCCCCATCCCCAGCTTGATGTCCCCGATACGGACTGTCGCCCCGGCGCGAGGCGCGAGCTTCCGGAGCTCGGGAGCGAACCCCTCCGCGGAGATGCTCACGTACAGGGGCTTGTTCCCTTCGACAGGGAAGGACAAGGAGAAGCGCCCCTGCGCGTTCTCGAATGACTGGTGCGCCACCTGGAAGGACGGGATGGGGCGGCCCCGAGCATCCACCACCCGGCCACTCACCCGGACCGCGTCGCGGACGCTCGCCTCGCGCTTCGATACGAGCCTGACCGGCTCGGGCTGCTCATCCAGGACCTTCACCCGCTGCGATTCGTCATGGCCCTGCGCGTCCGCGAACACACTCGCCTCGCCCGGCGGAACGTGCTCGAACGCGAAGCCCCCGTTGCGCGCCGTCGCCCGGCGAATCAGCAGCTTCGTCCCTCCTGTCAGCTCCAGGTTGAGTTCCGCGTGCCCGCCCTGGATGGCCACGCCGCGCTCGTCGACGAGCCGGCCACGAAAGCGGCGAGCGCCTTGGAGGTCCAACGTGAGCGTCCGCGCTTCGCCCTCGAAGCGAAACTCACGGGAGACCCTCCGATACTCCTCCAGCACGTCGAAGCTCAAGGACACGAGGTACCTGCCGGGAACCATCCCATCGAAGCTCGCGCTCCCGGCTTCATCCGGACGCCGAGCCCTGGAGGAGGTTCGGACATCGCGGTGCCCGAGCGGCCCGTCCACGTGCACCCATATCGGGTGAATCAATCCCTTGGGGAGCACGACGGCGACAGTCAATCGCCCACCCGCGGGCACCACCCAGCGCACCTTCTGTGAGGGAATCACCACCTCGCCCAGCGCGGAGAGCCGGTCCTTGGGCTCGACCAGGAAGGAATAGCGGCCCCGCGCCAGCTCCGGCAGCTCGAAGGAGCCGTCGGCCCGCGTCTGGGCCGAGAGCGGCGGCGGCCAGAAACACGTCGAGGGGAAGCCCACTCGGCCGTAGTGCTTGAGGTGAATCCAGGCGCCGACCACGGGCTTCCCATCGCTGTCGACGACCTCGCCCCGCAGCGTCTCCGAGCGCTCGAGGACCACGTCCAGCGGGGCCACCACCGAGACGGGGGCGATGTACCGCGATACGTGCTCGGGAGCATTCACCAGGACCGCGATGGGCGAGAACCCGGGCACAGGCACCTCGAACCCGCCGTCCTCGCCGGTGAGCACCTCCTGGTACTTCAGCAGCCCGAGCCGCTGCTGGATTCCTGCTCGGACCCGAACGCCCTTCAGGGGAGTGCCGGCCGCCCCGCGCACACGGCCCTTCACGACCCGGGGCGGTGCGAGCTCGATTCCCACGAAGCGCTCGTTGCCCATCACCATCGTCACTCTCTGGGTCCCCAGTTCGGAGCCACGCGTCGCTGTCAGGACCCATGGTGCGCCGGCCACGCCTCGGAACACGAAGTGGCCGCGCGCGTCGGTGCGGGTGCTCAGGACGTGCTCACGAAAGGTGGCTCGCACCTCCACCTCGGGCACTGGCCCCGAGGAGGAGACGACGAGCCCCTCGATGAAATGGGGGCCCCTGGCCGAGGGCTCCTCGGCCACCGCGGACGTCAAGAGCAAGACCGACAGGACCCACAACGCGTGATGGAAAAGACGAAGGCGCATGCCACCTCCGAGGCCACTCTACCCTCGCCTGCCCATTGCATCAGGCCACCGCTCGCACGAGCACAGCATTTCATCCAAGGGTCAGGTGCCGAGCCGAGCGCCGCGCGACTCCGTAACGCCGCGAAGACCTGGGAGTGGCTGCTCGCGCGACACGAGCCATGAGGTCCACCGTGAAACGAGCCTCCTGGGACCACCAGGTCCGAGGAATCCCCTGCCTACCGCCACGGGCGCCCTCATGGAAGGGGCGCCCCAGGGCGCCTGCGTCAGCGATACAGGGTTACGTCCCCCGAGGTCACGCTGATGTTTGCGAGGCATGTCAGTGGTCGTTGCGGAACCGCCCCCACGAAATGTTTCGCGCGGGCCTGCCCCCATGGGATGGCGACGGCGTTCGGACAGGCACCAGGCTGATCTATTGGAGCTGGCGGGAGTGGCGGACGAGAGTGCGGAGCACATTGTCCCGATCCTCGGACATCAGCGCATGTACTGACTGCCGGCGCCGCTCTAGGACTGGCTACAGCCAGGCCTTGCTCCCAGCGAGAATGAGGTCGGTACCTGCGAGAAACCCGGGGTCTAGACTGTCAGCCAACAGTCCCGACGGCAGCTGCCTACCTGGTTCGAGGACGACAACACCGTGCACCGTGCAAGGCGCTGAAGGGGGGCTCCCGCCCGAGTTCCGGCTCGCGATTCCATCCCACCGGCCGCATTCGAGTTGACGGGACAAATCCACTCCCTGAAAAGACAAATCCCCTGCTCGACCTCTCGGTCGCGCAGGGGACTTTCTCGGATCTGGGCACGCCCGCTCGCGGCTCCAGCTTAATTAGGTTGAACTGCCAGGATCTATTGCTGCTGTCCTGTAGCCTCTACCCGAACTCCATCCGCCTCGGCGCTCTCCACCTCCGTGTTCTATTGACCGCAACAGCTCACCGACGAACATGTGCGTCGAAGAAGCGAGCATGAAAGGTCGACCAGAACTCCGAGACAGAGGCCATACGACTACGATGAAGAGAAGGGTCCAGACCGTCGCCATGAATCCGAGCGTGCCCATGAAGTACCTCACAACGCCGAGTTGCGGGATCGGCTCTGTCCACCATCGACATCGCCAACCATGCAGTCAACCCCCAACCCATCCTCGTATTTCCGAGCGGCAGGCGGTTGCTGACTGTATTCTGCAATGCAAGGGCCAGCGCCAGACTCCGAAAGGAGTCGCATGCATGGCGCGTTGGGGGGACGGAATTCTGCGCACTTGCAGTGGCGGCCCAACAGTTCGCCTGGGTACCGCAGCCGCCTGTGCGAAACCCATTACGCAGTCAGGTGCATATCGCCCATTCAGAATACTGAGAGCACCATGACAAAGCTGACAGCATCCACTCGCAACAACACGCCAGCCACTGGAGCAGATGCTCCTGCGGGCTATCCGCTTAGCTTCGGTTCGCAGGGCTGCGAAGCTGCTGTAGGTGGCTCCGAAAGACGGGGTGGACATCCCAACGTGCAGCCTTCGCCTCGTTGATATTGGCTGCATCGGTCAGTTCGGGCCTGTCGTCAAACGTGAGATACCGGAATCCCCTAAGCTGCCGCGCGTCATCTACCCGAGCATTGATGAAGCCGTACTCGTGCAGAAGCGTGTGGAGTTGGTCTATCGTATCTCGCTCTTGCGGTCGCAAGGTTTTCCCTCGCATCTGAATGGGAAACCGGGATGGAAGCTTCCCCAAGTGCTGACGCAGATCGTCATACCGCAACTCAAAGGCCAGGGTCGCGAAGCTTTCGGCAACACTCCGGAACTGCGGGCATACCTTCCCAACCTCAATGGAGAGATCCTCGAGTCTTTCCTTGGAGAACCTTGGAAGTGTCACGAAAAGATCCGCCCCCACGATCCCCGCCTGTGGAATCGTTCCTGCCGTTGTCTCCGCCACTCGCTTGCGGGCTTCCTTGACCAAGGCCGAAACGAGCAGAACCAGATCTCGAGCCCGTTCGCGAGAGTTCGTCACCAGGAAAGACTTCCATGTCCTTACCTGACGCGCTCCAGCACCTGGAATCTGAACCTCGTTGCCCTCAAAAAAGAGGCTCCAGGCGTCATTACCCAGCCCCTTGCCTTTGGCCAGGCTTTCCGCCGCCTTGACAATTCGACGATGAGCAATGCGCTCAAGCAACTCCTCCGAGCCTCGCAATTGCAGCATACAGGCACGGAAGTGATCTATCGTTTCTCGATGCCCCTCTGCGCTCTTGAGGCGAGTCCACACCTCGGAGCGTAGAGTCGCAACGACCTTGAGCTCGGGGATCCGGGCGGCCACATCCCTCAACGCATGAAGCATGCCCCAAATCCGGTTGATTTCCTTAGGCTCGTCCGGTGAGGCAACCTGGTCCGTGTCGTCGAAGAGCAAGAACATGACAGACGAATGACCATGCAGATATTCTCTCACCGAGTTGAAGAGCGCCGCGTCTGAAGTGCCGCCTCCAAGGTCCTTGGAAAGCTGCGCAAAATCAACCCCTGCAATCGGCTTGGCGACCGCGGCGAGCAGCGTGACGCCGCGCTCAACAAGATCTTCGTCAACAAGCCCATCCTTCAGCGCTTCATCTCTGAGCGACTTCGCGGCACTACTGAGCATCCCGCCTAGCTTGGCCCCTACATGCACGGCCAATGCTCTGACCAGGCAGCGCAGGAGAGCACGTTCGAGCGTGGCAAGGTCGCTCTGCCCATTCAAAGGTGGAATCGCAAGATCGCTTGGCGTGAGAAGCAGCGCAGGCAATCTCTGACTTTGGGATGCCTGATGAAGCCGATGAAGGATTGCGCTTTTCCCCATGCCCTTGGTGCCAACAAGAATGCGCGGGTTCCCCATTGGCACATGCAGGACCTCAGCCATCTGCGCTGGCTGAATGAACACATCCTTCAGGATCCTCAGTTCGCCCTCAGCGGTCCCTGAGAAGAAATACGGTGTGAGCACGTCGAGCGGCGTCTGCGGCATGAGCGGCTCCTGTGAATTCCCTCACAAGCCAGATTTTTTCCCAATTGCTCCCACCTGTAAAGCGGCACATCTGCTCAGGTGCCTCTCGTCCAGGAGTCGCCGTGACCGCGAGAGCCCAGTCGATGCCCCGCACGGGTCGCAGCGCACACCGACATGGCACTATGCGGAAACGCTGGATGGGCCAGGGAACGTAGGCTCCGGGGCGTCAGGAGCCAGTGATGCGGCAGGAACGGCAATGGCTGCCCGCAGCAATCACAGAATCGCTCGGCCGAACTTCTGCGCTGGATGTAGCCATATGAAGTCTATCATGTGTTCCGTGACCACTCTCGATCGGGAAACCCGAGAGCACCCTCCCGTCCCCAGCGTTCGCCAATGGAGCACCGAAGTCCTTCGGTGCGTCGAACTTGGCGCATAGGTCCTTCTTGCCCCAGGGCGGCCAGGTGCCCCCGCCCCCGCAGCGCATGCCTCCCGCTGGACGGCATGGTGGATTGAGCCTGTACTTCGCCCGGCACATGATGTCGCGCCCCGCGGAGGGACGCGCTCCAGCGGCACGAGGGGCCTCGACTCTGGGAGACATCATGCGGAACCGCTTGGCGCATCTGGCGGTGCTGTCGTTGGCGGTGTTCGGCGGGGCCTCGCTGGCCGCGGACAAAGCGGCGGCGCCTGGGTTGTAGGTCAAGCCCCTCACGGAGCAGGACATGACGAGCAAGACGCTGAAGCTCACCCTGACGAAGGAGGGCAAGACGGTGTCCCTGGAGAAGCTGAAGCTGCACTGCGGCGACTGAGCCCGAGGCCGGAACGCCTAACCAGAGTTCGTGATTCGCGATCAGGCTGGGGGGCAGGCGGGCGCGGAGGAGGCGGGAAGAGGGAGCAGGGGCACCTCTCGTTCGGCCTGTGCGCGACCCCAAAAGCGCATGGCTTCGAACCCGCCTCTACGCCAGCGCCACCGCGACCGCGCGCTACGGGAGCACGGAACCGAGGCTCATGAGCGGGTGCCTTCCTGTCCGGTGCTCTCCGCCCATCAGTCGGTAGGGCCGCGCGCGCCCCGGACAGCGTCGGCCAGTTCACGCACGGGCGTCAGCAATCCATACAGCTCGATGGAGGTGCGCGGGACGGAGATCACCTCCACCGTCAGGACGCCGCTCTCGATGGAGAAGGTCTCGAAGACGTGGGCCAGGTTCAGCAGGGGCCGCCGCATTTCCGCGTTGAGGAGGAAGGCGCGGGCCTTGGGAGTGACGTTCCTCAGGTCCAACGCTTTATCGAGGCCGGCATCTCCAACATCCTCGTCTTTCACGCCGAACAGTCGGAGGAACGTGTCGCCCAGCGTCTCGGGCCGGATGGTCACCTCGCGCGGAAAGCCGTCACCCAGCCCGTGCCGGATGATGGTGACGATGTGGAAACTCCTGCCAAAGCCCCGGTGCTCGGTCTCCACGGTGATCGCCCGCCCGGCGTGGCGGCCCTTCATCTCCAGCGTCCCCGCGGAGTACATGAACCCGGACGTCGCAGTGAAGGACCAGCCGCGAGTGTTGGCGAAGTCCTGCCAGGTCTGGAGTTGCTGCGTCCAGTGCCGCCAACGGACGTAGCCAATGACACTCGCTACCCCAAGGCCGACTCCGAAGACGCTGGCGAAGATGCCAATTTGTGTCCAGGTCATTCCCGTAAGCATCCCCGTTCGGCCCGTATCTGCCAACCCCTCCGCGCGCGGGCCTCCGGACGGGACGCCGCGGGGAAGCACCTCTCTGGCAAGGACGACCCCGTGCCTTCCAACTGGGATGGAAGGCTCCGCGGGCAGGACCGAGCGGGCCCCACCCCTCGCATGCGTCGCGGCCCCCACCAGCCTCAGGGGCAGAGCAGCTCGACGGACTTGATGCGCATCACGCCATCGACGTTCGGGTCGTTGGTCTGGTCGCCGATGGCGATGTTCCCGTCCGCCATGAAGTTGTTCCGCGTGAGCTTCGCGACGCCGTCGATGCTCACCGTGGCCACCTTCGCCGCATCCACCGCCAGTTCGTAGACATGATACCCGCCGCTGATCACCGGGAACGCCGCGGACTGAGTGTCATCCGCCCAGCCGATCGCCGCGCTGTCGAGGTAGATCATCTGCGA
Source organism: Myxococcus sp. CA056 (assembly GCF_013336715.1). Taxonomy (NCBI): domain Bacteria; kingdom Pseudomonadati; phylum Myxococcota; class Myxococcia; order Myxococcales; family Myxococcaceae; genus Myxococcus; species Myxococcus sp. CA056. The sequence continues at coordinate 255,212 of NZ_JABUMT010000014.1, read as the reverse complement.
ACGGTCCACGGAGTTGCCGAACGGCGACGTGAAGCTCCCCAGGATGGCGGCGCCGCTGTCGAGCTGGTTGTGGCGGCTCGCCGACTCGACTTGCGCCGTCACCACGAGCTTGAAGGGTTTCGTTGCGTCGACCACGTTCGCCCGCGTGAGGAGCAACTGCCCGCTCGTCCGCGCTCCGCTGTTCGTCGACGTCTCCAGGCGAACGTAGTCCTCGCCGTACGTGAGCGTGTTCGGCGCCTGGGTGATCGCCCTCCAACCTTGCGCCGTGATGTCTTCACCGCCGACCAGCAGGGGAATGCTCCCCCGCGCCGACCACTGCGTCGTCGACGTCGTGGGCAGACACGCCTCGCAAGCGTTCGCCGGGTTCGGTGTGCCTTCGTCGTAGAGGCTGCCGTCAATGAAGCACTTCGGGCCGCACGCGCCCGCCGAGCAGACCTGTCCCGCGCCGCACTGCGTCCCGTCCGCCCGTGGCGTCCACGCGGTCGCGGAGGTCTCAGGTACGCACTGTTCGCACGCGTTCGCCGCGTTCACCGTCCCTGACGCAACCTGCTGGCCGTCAATCTGACAGCGCAGGACGCAGACGCCCCCCTCACAGCCCTGGCCAGCCGCGCAGGCATTGCCGCAGCCACCGCAGTGCGCCGGGTCGGCCCCGGTGTTCACACAGGAGCCGCCACACAGCACGATTCCGCCGCCGTCGCACTGCTCCGGCACGGACGCGTCGGGTGGATCGACGGGAGGCGGAGTGGAGTCCTTCCCGCAAGCAGCGATGACGCCGAGCACGACGATGCAGGAGAGAACGCTGGAACGAATCGAGACCATGAAGCCCGCCACCTTGCGCAACGACACGCCCTCGCGGCGTGTGCTCGTGAAGTGGTGAAGCTTGGAGCGCACGCGCGCGGGTGAATCAAGGCCTTTTCCAGCAGCGGTCGCTGGGACGACAGGCGCGCGGGTCGAAGCGACAGGAGGAGTGAAGGCTTCGATGAGTTGAGGTCGGTTGCTGAACAGAAACGCGCGCCGGGACGCAGGTCCGGGCCTGCCACGTCAACCACTCCTCCTGCCGCGCCAGCTCCACGTTCACCCTCCGCGTCCGCGCCGTAGCCAGCAGCAGCGCCTCCGCGCCTGCCGTCCATGGGGACGATGACAAACTGGCGCCGACCCTCTCACCCCGCTCCCGAGCAACGACACATTTCAATCCGCCAGTTCACTGGCCGCGCCAAGTCATTGCACATATTCGAAGCGCAGCGCGCTCGCGCCGCCCCCCGAGGACAGCTCGCTGTTGGACGTGTAGGCCCAACCGCCATCGGAGAGCGCGAAGCAGGCGCCCCCGTCCGGCGCGGAATGCCACGTGTAGCCCGTGCTCGCCACCGCCCGCCCCGAGCGCGCGAGGATGCGCGACGAGAACCCCGCCGGCAGTCTCACCCCGTTGGCATCCGGCGAGCCGGACATGGCCCCGTACGGGCTCGGCCCCGGCTGCGCGGGCGCGGCATACGCCCCCTTCCAGAATCCAGGTCCCATGCCCAGCGCCCCGCCACCCAGCGCGGAGAGACGAAGGAAGTCACGACGGTCCAATCGCATACAGAATCCTCCTTGAACGTCCTGAACCCGGTCTACAAACCCATGCAGTTGGCGTAGTACGTCACCGTGCCCGGCCAGTCGCTGAAGATGCCGATGACACCCACGTGCCGGGCGAGCACGTCCACCGCGACGAGCATGTCGCCGTCGTTGTTGATGGCCTGCTTGACGGACTGGAAATAGAAGCCGCCGCCTTTCGCCAGCGGGCCGTCACGCTCCAGGGACCAGGCGATGATGTCCAGACCCGCGGCCCTCGCCGCCCTGGCGTACGCGGACGGGATGATTCTCCCCTGCGCATCCAGCGTGAGCAGCACGTAGATGGGCGGCGCGATGACCTCCACGCCCGACGCGGCCAGCTCGTCCATGCCCGGCACCCAGGTGCTCGGGTCGTTCGGATCAAACCGGGTGCCCGGAATCTCATAGCGCCCGTCCAGGTAGACGGCCTGCCTGCCGAACTGCGGCTCGCGCTGAATCCAGTACTTCACGTCGTCGAGGTTGAAGGACTGCGGCCACACCTGGCTCGGGTGGACGCGGGCCTGCTTGTACTCATCCAGCATCTGCTGGGCATAGGCGGCCTGCGTATAGGTGCCCTGGTACGGCATGGGGACACTCGGGGCCTTCAGCTCCGGAGTGAACTTCGTGCCCAGGCGCTTGAAGAGCTCGATGCTCTCCTTGTGGGACAGGACCGTGCCACACGCGGAATAGAGGTCCGTGCGCCAGGGAGCCGTTCCACCCAGGTACTGAGCCACCGTGGCCGCCGAGGGGTTGGCGGCGTCCATCTTCCCGCACAGCTGCTTGAACTCGGCGAGCGTGATGTCGCTGGTGCAGCAGAGCGCGGAGGCGGGCTTGCCGGTGGTGGGGTCCGCCGGCTGGAAGGGCTGCGTGCACTTCGCCGCCAGCGCGGGAATGGCGAGGATGTTCGTCGTGGTGTGCAGGTCGCACTGCGAATGCCGGCACACCAACTGCCGGTCCTTCGTGAAGGTGACGTCGCACTCGAGGATGCCCGCGCCCATGCGCGCGGCGGCCTCGTAGGACTCCTTCGTGTGCTCCGGGAACTGGAGCGGCGCGCCGCGATGGCCGATGGAGAACTCCGTCCGGGAGAACGGCCCCTCCGAGCACTGCTGGAGCCTGCGCTTCAGGGGGCTCTCATCCATGTCCTCGACCAGGTAGTAGGGACGAGCGCCCACCTGGACGTTGAGTCGGCGCGGCGGCGCGTGCTCCGACCGGGATTCCTCGGCCGCGCGCACCGCGAGCGCGTCGTCTCCGGCGGGGGCCGCACCGGGAATCGTGATGCACGCGGCGAGCGTCGCCGCGAGGAGCGTCACCAATCTTCGGGGATACATGAGAGTTCCGGCTCCTTCATGGGTTGCTGGACATCCAGGTCCGCGCAAGATGCACCCTCCTTCCCCGGCGGAAACGTCAAGGTTGAGCGACGATTCTCTCAAGAACATGCCACGACGCGAGCAGAGCGGCGTCGCGCGGTGCCTCGGCCGGGAAACCAGGCCCACTCCGTTGGTCACAATGACTTGTGACAACGAGGTGTCCCCCGGTTTTTCCGTACCCGGCGCGGGGTGAGACGTACTCGAAGCAACCGGCTTTCCCTCTCGCTGAGCTCACCCTTGCGGTTTGAACACGCGCTGGGTGGACGGAGGGTATGCCGCGAGCTTGCTGGCGGGCCGACGCGGGCGCGTCGTGAGTTCGCCGCCGCAGTTGGGGCAGATGCCCTTCAGTCGCTCCGTCGCGCAGCTCACGCAGAACGTGCACTCGAAGGTGCAGATGCGGGCATCCGTCGAGTCGGGTGGCAGGTCGCGATCACAGCACTCACAGCCTGGACGCATTTGAAGCACGTAACCTCCTTGGACGCAGGACCCGAAAAGAGCACGGAAAAGGGGCGCGGGTCATCACCCACTGACCCCAGCCGCCCGGGGACCTTCCCCCCGAAGGGCGAACAGCCGCGGTAAGTGGTTGCCGTGGGTCCAATTCACGCCCTGGAGCGCGCCTTTGTCCCACGCGCCCGGCGATTGTCATTCAAGACCACAATCACTACCATGCCCGCGCCACTCACAGGAGAGGTGTCCATGCACCGTTCGCTTGCTGGAGTCGCTGTTGCCGCCGCGATGTCGCTGTCCTCCGCAGTGCTGGCCGAGGAGCCTCGCGCATCCGAACCCCAGGGATTGAATGTCTCCAGTGCCATGCCGGCCTGCTTCGTGGACACGCCAAACTGGGATTACCTTTCCGCATATGCCTGCTCCGCCAGTGGCAGCGCGTACTCGACGATTGTCTCCTGGGGCGTCCTCGGGATTGACCAGACGGGTGGCCGCTACACCATCCAGTTCCTCGACTCCTGCTACGGGCATGGCTACTACCAGGACACGGGCTATAGCTGCATGACCGTCATCAACAAGTACGACACGCTGACGCAGCGCATCCGCGTCTACGACAACTTGACGGGCCAGTGGTCCGCCACCCTCACCGCGACCGCCTCGTACTACGGCGACGACTAGCGAAGTCCCTGCGTGCCGCGCGGGCCCCACACATGGGCCCGCATGGTCCACCGCTACGACATGGCCCTCCGGATTCCGGCCTCATTGTCGCGCAGGGTGCTCTCCAGATGTGCGCGCGCCCATGCCTGGCCTCCTGCCAGTCCCTGCCTGAAAGCAGCCGCGCCCCCTGCCCAGTTCTCGGCCGCGAGGTCGATGACTCGCTCCTGGATGCCCCGGGGCAACCCGCCGAAGTTGAGCGCTCCATTGCCTCCCGCTTGCGCCTCCCATGGGGCCGGGACCACCTCTTGCTGCATCACGAACGAGCCAGGCTCGCCTTCACGTGAGCCGCGAACCGCCAATCTCGTGAACTCAGGGTTCAACCGCCGCAGTTCGGCCCGCCGCTCCTCGGTCGTCATCCCCCTCCACGGATTGCCCTTGATCAATGGCTCCCGGCCCCGCTGCGTTGCACGGGTCGCGATGTAGCGTTCAAGGCTGACACCCGGAGGCAGGAGGACGAGCAATTCCGTCTCACTTTGAGACAGCTCGGTCGAGCCAGGATAGAGGTACTCGTCAGGCACATCGAACCAGACATCATGGCGAGCGCCCTGCAGGATATCACCCACGCCACTCTCCGAGTCGTCAGTCCCCCAGGAAAGGGAGTAGGGGTTGACAGCCACGGAGACAAAGGGCGTTTCGTCCCCCAGCATTCCCTGCCCATGCCTGTCGATCGCTTGCAGGATGCCCCCTCGCCCGCCACCAACCAGTTCGCGATGAAGCCTGGCATAGGCCTCGGGGTCCTGGGCCCCCAGCTTCGAGATATAATCACTCTCTTTTCCAGCATCCATCCAACGGACCACGCGCATCAACTGGATTGGCGCGGCCCCCTGCGTCCCGGTCATCCGCTGCACGGGAGGTTCGTGGAGCGAGTCCGCCATCATGGGCTGAAGGGTGGCCCTGTCGCCCATGACCTGCGCCTCTGACTCCAGCGCGGGCGAGTCATTCACCGGCGCGCCGTTGAAGTCCCGGGTGGGAGTCACCCTGCCCTGCTTCTGCTGCACCACGTGCCAGGCCTCATGGGGCAGGTGTTGCTCCTGGCCCGGTCCCACATGGATGTCCGCCCCCTGGGTGTACGCAAGCGCCTGAAGCTGGGCCGGCATGGTGGAGTTGTAGTGAACGCGTACGTCATCCAGGCTCACGCCGGAGAGCGACTCAATGCCAGTCTTGAGTTCATCCGACATGCCGGTCCTGTTTGCCTCAACCGGCTTCCGCTGCGCGGTGCCCCCATGCTGGAGCCGCGCCTTCATCTGCACCAACCGCTGAACACGAGGGCTCTGGGTGGCGGTGTCCTGAATGGCGCTGAGCCGGCTCACAGGATGCGAGGAGTTCGCCAGACATTGGACTGTCGTGCCACCCTGGCCTTGCCCCCGCGCGGCGTCGTGAATCGTCGCCAGGTCCTTCGGAATCCTGGGGGTGTAGGCACTCATGCAAGAGGAGCCTTTTCAAGACAGCGTGGGAGCACGCCAGTGTGGAGGCTCGCACGACACAAAGACAGTAGCGGTCAGGTCGCCCCCATCCGCCCAGACCCGCGGAGGCGGAACGCCAGCGCCACGAGCCGCCCGGCAGCCCTGACGGTACCTGCCCGAACACAAAGGAGCCCCACGGTGTCATCGATGTCCCGCGACCCAGGCGAGTCCGTCATCACCCCCTCGACACCCCAGGTCACGCCCCGCTCCTCCAGACAGACGGGGAATTTCAGGACTCCAGTTGAACCACAATGTTCCATCCCCGCTGTCGTGGCAACGAGGGATGTCTGCTAGAAAGCAGTGCAACCCCGCGAACGCAGGCACTGCCGCGCGGGGGCCGCCCGCTGGACGGAGACATCCATGTCCCCACGTTTCGAAGGGCTCGCCCGCTGTCTGGGGTTGAGCGTGTTGTGTCTGGGTCTGTCGCTTGGCTGTAACGACTCCGGGAGCGCACCGCGACCGCCTCCCGTAGCGGAGGACACGGTGGACGCGGCGGCCTCCTCGGTGGCGGTGGACAAGCCCACGGGTGTGCTCGCCAACGGCACGGACCAGGCCGCCGTCACGGTGACGGTGGTGGGCAAGGACGGCGCGCGGATGTCCGGGCGCGCCGTGACGGTGACGGTGGACGGCGAGGGAGCTTCCATCGCGGTGCCTCCGGGGCAGACGGGCAGCGACGGCTCGGCGCGTGCGCTGGTGGTATCGACGGCTCCAGGCGTGAAGACGGTGAGGGCGTCGGTCAAGGACGCGAAAGGCCTGACGGTTCCGCTCACCGCCACCGCCACGGTGGAGTTTGTCGCGGTCACCCCCACGGCCTCGCGCCTCGCGTTCCGGCAGGCCCTTCCGGATGGCGTGGCGGGTGTTCCTCTCGCTGGCCTGGAGGTCGTCCTCCAGGACGCCACCGGGGCCACGGTCTCCAACGCCACGGCGGAAGTCACGCTGTCGCTGGCCTCCGTGGGTGTCGTCTTCCCGGAGGGCCAATTGACGGTGACGGCGGTGGACGGCGTGGCGCTCTTTCCGGACGTGGTGCTGAAGCGGGCGGGCGACACCTACCAGTTCACCGCGAACGCCCCGGGGCTCGAGCCGGCCACGAGTTCCTCCTTCAAGGTGAACCCCGGCGCTCCGGCGGCCGTGGGGCTGAGTACGCAGATGGAGTCGGCGGTGGCGGGCGTGGCGCGGGATCTCCAGGTGACGGTGCAGGACGCGCACTTCAACACCGTGACGAACTACACGGGCACGGTGGCGCTGACGTCCACGGACGCGGCGGCGAGTCTTCCCGCCGCGCATGTGTACACGCCCTCGGACGCGGGGCAGTTCACCTTCACGGGCATCACCTTCAAGACCGCCGGGAGCCAGCGACTGACGCTGGATGACGGCACGAGCGCCATCTCGTTCACCCTTCATGTGAACGTGACCGCCGGGCCTCCCGCGCTCCTCGCATTCACGCAGCAGCCCACGCGCGTGTCGACGCGTGCATCCCTGGGCACCGTGGCAGTCACCTTGAAGGACGCCTTCGGCAACACGGCCCGCGTGAGCACCCCCACGGTGAGCCTGTCGCTCTCGCAGGCGGGCTTCACGCTGTCGGGCACGACGGAGGCGGCCCCGGTCGACGGCGTCGCGACGTTCACGACACTCAGCATCGCGGGCCATGGAGTCGCCCGCCTGAACGCCACCGCGGATGGGCTGCAGGGCACGAGCAGCGCGGACCTCACCGTGGTGGATGACGTGGCGCCCGCGAAGCCGGTGCTGACGCAGACGGCGGCGACGGAGACGGGCCTCACCGTGCAGTGGACGGGCGTGGGCGATGACGGCACCCAAGGGACGCTGACGGCGCAGGAGCTGCGCTACGCCACGTCTCCCATCGATTCTGACGCGGCCTTCCAGGCCGGCACGCTGGTGGCCAGCGGAAGTCAGGTGCCTCCCGGCACCGTGCAGACCGTGACGCTGTCGGGGCTCGCGACGGGCACCACGTACCATGTGGCGCTGAAGGTGACGGACAAGCAGGGCAACACCGCGCGCTCGGACAGCCTGACGGTGTCCACGGCCCATCCAGAGGTGACGCAGTTGGCGTTCGTGACGCAGCCCGCGGACGGCACGGCGGGCACGACGCTCGCGGACGTGCGCGTGGCGCTCCAGGATGCACGCGGTGACGTCGTCACCACGGCCACCTCCGCGGTGACGCTGACGTTGACGGGCCAGGCCTCCTTCCCGGCGGCGACGGTGTCGGCCGTCAACGGCGTTGCCACCTTCCAGGGGCTGCGCGTGGACACGGCGGATGCATTCACGTTCACCGCCACGGCGGGAGCCACCAGTCAGCAGAGCCAATCCTTCACCGTGCGCGCGGGGCCGGTGTCGAAGCTGGTGCTGTGGCAATTCTCGGCGCCGGTGGATGCAGGCCAGGCGCTCGAAGCGGGCGTGTCGCTGACGGACTCCTTCGGCAACCTCGCGCGGGACTACGCCGGCACGGTCCACTTCACGTCCTCGGACGCGCAGGCGGAGCTGCCTCCGGACACGACATTCACCTCGGCCGACCAGGGCCAGAAGTTCCTCACCGGACTGGTGTTCAAGACGGCGGGGACGCAGTCCCTCACCGCGACGGACACCGTCACCGCGGACCTCTCCGCCACGGTGGACGCCGAAGTGCGCTCCATCGCCGCCACGTCCTTCGAGGTCATCGCGGGCGCGGGGCCATTCGTCGCGGGCCAGACGCAGAGCTACGAGTTGGTGGCGCGCGACACCTACGGCAACGTCGCGACGGGCTACGCCTCCACGGTGACGTTCTCGTCCTCGGACGCGCAGGCGGTGCTTCCCGGCGCCTACACGTTCACCCTGGCGGACGCGGGGCGGCACGTATTCAGCGTGGAGCCGCGCACCGCCGGTGACCAGGAGGTCATCGCGGAGGACGTGGTGACCGCGACCCTGAGAGGCACGCACACCTGGTCCATCGTTCCGGCCGCACTCGACGCCCTGGCGTTCGTCTCCGCGCCCACGACGGGCTCGGTGCGACAGGCGCTGGCGGACGTGCAGGTGGCGCTGCGGGATGCGTACGGCAACACCGTGACCGACGCCGAGATCGACGTGACGTTGTCGCTCACGGGTGGAAGCTTCACCCAGGGTTCGCCCACCCGCACCCCGGTGGACGGCGTGGCGACCTTCGCCGGCCTCATCGTGGTCGACGAGGGCACGTATCGGTTCGAGGCCAACGCGGGCAGCCTGCCGCCCTCCTCTTCCGCGGACCTGCTCATCTCCGACACGGTGGCGCCCGCCGTGGCGACTGGCTTCGGGCCCCATGTGCTTTCGGGTACCAGCATCCGCCTGGACTGGGCGGCCCCTGGCGATGACGGCGACCTGGGCACCGCGACGCGGTACGACCTCCGGTACGCCACGGCGGCCATCACCGAGGCCACCTTCGAAGCCGCCACGGTGGTGACGGGGGTGAGCGCTCCCCAGGCCCCGGGCACGTCGGAGTCCTTCACTGTCTCCGGCCTGGAGGTGGGAACGACGTACTTCTTCGCCCTGAAGACGTTCGACGGCGCGGGCAACGGCAGTGCCCTGACCACCGCGAGCGCGAGCACCACCAATCCCTGTGATGACTACGTCTGCACTCCGCCGGCCCCGACCTGCGCGGAGGATGGCACGTCCCTGGAGGTGTACCCGTCGATGTGCGTCATCGTCTCAGGCCAGCCGACCTGCGAGCTTGGTGAGTTGGAGCTGCAGGCCTGCCCTGGCGCGGACGCCGTCTGCCATGCGGGCGCGTGCGCCAATGCGCCGCATCCGGGCGCGGGTGAGCTGGCCATCTCGGAGGTGATGCACTCCCCGTCCACGGGCACCACGGAGTACGTGGAGCTGACCAACACCAGCACGAAGCTGTTGGACCTGAATGGCATGTCGGTGAGCTTCGTGGACGGCGTGGGCACGGCCACGACCTTCACGATGAACCATGGACACGCGCTGGTGGTCGACCCGGGTGCGAGGGTGGTGCTCGCGCAGAACGCGAACTTCGGGACCAACGGCGGCGTGTTCGCGAACCACGCGTACGGCACGAACGTGCACCTGGACAATACCGGGTCCATCACCTTCACGCAGGAAGGCACCCCGGTGGCCAGCCTCCAATACACGAATGCGTTCCCGCAGACGGTCGGCCGCGCGATGAGCCTCGCGTCCAGCATCGTGGGCACGGCGGCGGCTTCCAAGCCCTGGTACTGGTGTGACTCGACCGGCGTCCTCGAGGGCGGCGACCGGGGCACCCCCCACGGGGCCAACGACGAGTGCGGGATGAACGTCGAGAAGCCGGTGAACTACTGCGCCATCCAGTACCCGAAGACGTTCCCAACCGGGGATGGCACCTACCCGGCGAGCATCCTCGCGTTCGACCCGTATGACATCTACAGCCAGTTCTACAGCTTCGATGTCACGACGCGAAACCAGACGGGCAACGACTTCTACCCGCGCATCGAGGCGCAGCTTGGCTTTGGCACGGATGCGACCGACCCCGCGGGCTGGACGTGGACGTCGGCGGATTTCAATGCGAGCTACAACCCTCCTGGGTCCAACAACGACGAGGTGAAGGCCGCGCTGAGCATCCCCACCCCAGGCATGTTCCGTTACGGCTTCCGCTATCGCTTCACGGACGCGGGCGCACCGTGGACGTACTGCGACCAGAACGGCGTGGCCGTGCCTCCCGCCGGCACCTACGGCTCCGTGACGGTGCTCGCGGGGCCGCAGACGGACCACGTCGTCATCAGCGAGTTCAGCGGAGGAACGACCGCGAACGCGCGCGATGAATTCGTGGAGCTCTACAACCCGACGAGCGCGGCGGTGGACCTGTCCGGCTGGCAGCTCAGCTACAAGTCCGCCACCGGCACCAACTACGGCACGGCGTACACCATCCCCGCTGGCAAGAGCATACCGGCCCACGGCTACTTCCTGCTGGGCGGCACGGCCTACGCAGGGGCGGTCACCGCGGACACGACCCACAACATCGATTCGTCTTCGTCCACGACCGGGGGCGGTCACATCCGCATCCAGCGCCTGTCGGGGACGGTCTACGTCGACGTGGACCGGCTGGGCTACGGCACCGGGAACGCCCCCGAGGGCACCGCCGCGCCCTCGCACCCTGCCTCCGGTGGAAGCCTGGAGCGAAAGGCCGTCGTCTCCTCCACCACCGCCGTCATGGCCGTGGGCGGCGCGCACGCCACGCGCGGCAACGGGCAGGACACGGACACCAACAGCGCTGACATCGTGACTCGCGCCTCGCGGCAGCCGCAGAACTCCACCAGCCCGGTCGAGTTCTTCCACTGACAGCAAGGACCGGAGGTGCCCTGGACGCCAGGGCACCTCCGCGTGTGTCCGTCGGAAGTTTGGCCCAGTGACTTCCGTCGGAACTGGCTCTTCCAGGTGGCCAGCGACGCGAGAATCTCCCCGGCAGCTCACCAGGCCCGGGAGACCTCATGACTCGCGAACCGTCCATCTCAACCCCCGCCGTCGCCACCGACCGCATCCGCGAGGAAGGGAGCGCGGCCCCGGTGGCGCCCCATGGAACACCCATCCCGAGTCTTGAGCGGATGGGAGTCCCCTACGCGAGGCTCGCGCTCGGAGCCGCGTTCCTGTCGGCGGTCGCCAGTCGCTTCGGCGTCTGGACCGGGAACCTCGGTCTGGCGAGGTTCGACAACTTCGTGCGCTACACGGCCGAGGTCAACGCGTTCATGCCCGCGTCGACCATTCCATTCCTCGCCTGGTCCGCGACCGCCGCCGAGCTGTTCCTGGGCACCGCGTTGGTCCTCGGGCTCTGGCCACGCCGGGTGGCCCTCGGCAGCGCCCTGCTCCTGGCGATGTTCGGTACGGCCATGGCCGTCTCCCAGGGACTCAAGTCACCGCTGGACTACTCGGTGTTCTCGGCCTCCGCGGGAGCACTCCTCCTCGCGAGCGCGGCTCGCGGGACCGGGCACCCTCGTTCAAGTCCGCCTCGCGGCTGAAAGCCGGGCTTCACCCAGCCGTCCGCCCACCCAGGCGCACGGCATCACCGTGGCGATGAGCAGCAGCGGATACCAGGTGGGGCCAAACTCGGGACCTTTGCCCCATGTCGCCACGGCGCCCAGGGTGCTCAAGGCCAGCCCCACGACACCGAGCCACAACACGTGGCGCATCGGCCTGTCCGGCGCGAGCCTCGCCGTCACATAGAACCCGAGGATACCGAAGACGACGCGGTACGCCGTCGCCAGCCCGAAGAGCGCATCCGACATGGGCTGCCCCACCGGGGGATAGATGCCCGTGGCATGCAGCACCGCATCCGTCCCCGTGGAGAGCAGGGCATTCACGAGCAACCCCGCGAACACCGCACCCACGCTCCGGGCGACGCGACGGGCGGGCCGCCCCGTCCCCGTGACACCCGAGTCATTTCTCACCGCCACCTGGGACACATCCGCCTCGACCGACGCCTTCGCTCGCATGCGCAGAACCTCCGACCTCGAATCCGCTTTCAATTCGAGGTCGGAATGGGCCGCGCGAATTCGACATCCCCGCGCACGAATTCCGCCCCTTCGAGGGGCGCTTGCCTGACGGACCTTGGCCCGCCCCCCTGGCTGGTCAGCTCATCTTCTCCAGGAGGGCTCGCAGCTCCGCCTGCTGTGCGGCGCTCAGCCGCCCGAGCTTCTCGCCGAACGCCTCGGAGAGCAGCGCGGTGCCCTGCTGCATCACCTTGCGGCCAGCCGGGGTGAGCTGCAGCCGGTGCCGCCGCAGGTCCTCGGTGTCAATTTCACGGCGCAGGAAGCCCGCGGCCTCGAGCCGCTTCACGTACAGCGTCACCGACGGCTTGGGGATGCAGAGGGATGCCGCCAGTTCGGCCGGATAGGGGTGGGCGTCCACCTCCGCGAGCACGAACAGCTCCTTCGTCTCGAGCCCCAGTGCGGTGATGTCGGAGGCGACACTGGAAATCACCGCCATCAACAGCCGGTGGTTGAGCGACCAGATTCTCGCCGCGTCGATTTTCGCCATGGCACCTTGCGCGGAAATTGGTTCAACATTAATCCAATTCCATCTTGAACTAATTCGTCGTCCCTACAATGTAGCACGCCCCTGGAGCCGTCCATGCCTCTCAACCACTACGTGACGCTCGGCCGTTCAGGCCTGCGCGTGAGCCCGCTGTGCCTCGGTGCCATGACTTTCGGTGAAGACCTCGGTTGGGGGACGAGCGTCGAGGAATCCCAGCACATCATCGACCGGTACATCGAGCTCGGCGGCAACTTCATCGACACCGCGAACTTCTACACGAAGAGCCACTCCGAGAAGATCATCGGCGACCACGTCGGGCGCCACCCGGCGCGACGGGACAGGCTCGTCATCGCGACGAAGTTCAGCGGCAACCTCTACCCGGGGGACCCGAACGGCGGTGGCTCGGGCCGCAAGTCCATCATCTCCGCGTGCGAGAACTCGCTGCGCCGGCTGCAGACCGACTACATCGACCTCTACTGGCTGCACAACTGGGACATCCACACGCCCATCGAGGAGACGATGGCCGCGCTCGAGGACCTGGTCCGGGCTGGCAAGGTCCGCTACCTCGGCGTCTCGGACACGCCCGCGTGGAAGATTGCCCAGGCCAATGTGATGGCGCACTTCCGGGGCTGGTCTTCCTTCATCGGGTTGCAGATTGAATACTCCCTGTTGGAGCGCAGCGTCGAGCAGGAGCTGGTGCCCATGGCGCTCGAGCTCGGGCTCGGCATCACCCCGTGGTCCCCGCTCAAGAGCGGCGCGCTCAGCGGCAAGTACACCCGAGCGAACGCCGGACAGCAGAAGGGCGACCGAGGCGCCTTCCTGGACCCGTACCTGAACGAGAAGACCTACGCCCTCATCGACGCGCTCGCGGCCATCGCCCGCGAGCAGGGGAGCACCGTGGCGCGCGTGGCGCTGGCCTGGGTGCAGGCACAGCCGGGCGTGAGTTCCACCATCATCGGAGCGCGGCGGCTGTCGCAGCTGGAGGACAACGTCGGCGCCCTCGAGGTGAAGCTGACGGCGGAGCAGCTCGGCCGCCTCGACGCGCTCACGAAGCCGACCTTCGGGTTCCCCCAGAGCATGCAGCCCATGTTCCCCAGCATCCACAATGGAGGCACGACGGTGAACGGCGTCTTCGCGGAGGCGTCCGGCTTCGGCGTGGTGAAGGGCGACAAGCCCTACTGAGGGGCCAGCGTGTGAGCCGACATGGCGCTCAGCCCACCATGTCCGTGGACATGAACGCCAGGAGCAGCTGGATGAAGTCATCCCAGCTCCCTGGCGACTGCTCCCACTGCTGGAACTTCAGGTAGAGCGTCACGGCGTTCTTGTTCTGATTGCCGAGCCCCTGGGCCGTGGTGTCGAGGTCCAGGTTCGCGGTGTCCGCCAGGTCCTCCACGATGCTCACGGCCTCCTGGAGCGAGGACGCCTCCTCGAGGACCTCGGTGTAGGTCTGAATGATTTCGTGGACCAACTGCCCGACGGCCTTGCCCCATTGGGGCGGAGACTTGATGGACTTGAACTCCTCAATGAGCCCACTCAAGGGGTTTGACGAGGAGACAGTCAGGTTCGAGTACTTCGCGGCGAGCTCATGGAGGGAATGAGCCAGCGCGCCAATGGCGGAGTTGGGGGTGCCTTCCGCGAGGAAGAGGTTCTTGGCGTTCTCGTTGAGGGTGTAGAGGATGGCCGAGGCGAGGTGTTGTTCGTTCTTGAATTTGCCATTCAGCCCCAACGCCGAGGCCAGTACCTCCAAGTGCTTCCCGCCCGCGTTGTTCTGCTTGACCGCGGCGTTCCAGACGGCCCGCAGCAGGTGCTGGGGGATGACGTGACGCCGATGCATCCAGACGCCGCTGATGTCCTTGATGCTGGGCATCGAGTTCTTGAAGTCCTGCCGGAAGTTGATGCGGCACGTGGACTGGAGGCTTTCGTCAACGAGGTACTTCGCCTTCCGCGCACGCACCGAGGCCAGCAGGGCCTTGCGAATCTCATTGGACTGCCGCGACAGGTTGTTCTCCCCACAGTAAGGGCAGTGCTGGGGGGCTGACTGCTCGATGCTGTAACAGATCATACAGCCACAGATCAGACAGGCCAGCCCGATCGCCCCCACGTTCTTCTCGTCGGCTTTGACAAGCTCGAAGAGACCCTTTCCACAGAAGGGACAGCGCGAACTCTTGTGCCGGGTATCCGAGGCCCAGAGATTGAGGCAATCAAAGCCCTTGCACTGATAGATGTGGAAGAGCGTCTGTTTTTCGATGCGCTCTTCCCGGGAGAGGGTGACCTTCGGGGACTGGATGACGACGGTCTTCTTGGGCGTGATACTCTTGCTAGGGGCCTTGAATGGCTTGAAAGGGCTGGAGGTCGTGACGGTGGTGACGACCTCCATGTCGAGATCCGGATCCTCGTATACCTGGCTGCAACTGCCGCAGCACTGCACGGACATGCCCGCGACGTAATCCATCTTGGAGTTACAGCCCGTACAATTGTAGCGCGAGAGCTTCGGGAGGTTATCCGGAATGTCTTCCAGGAGCATGAGCCAGTTGGACTGCTCGCAGTAGGGGCAGACACTGCTCTTCTTCGATGAGAACCAGATCAGCTCGCACTTCCGACACCCGTAGCAGTTCATGCGGAAGCCCCTTGAGAGACGCCGCCGCTACAGCAACCGCCATGCCAGGGGTCCTGCCACGGGAATGCCCGTCGTCGGGGCGGAGCGTTGCGTTCCAACGCGCCCAGCCTGCGTTCCGCCAGGACGCGGAAAGCCCCCGGTGTCAGGGAAGTCGTCGCCTCGGGCGACCTGCCGAACCGACGACCTCCGGGGTGCGTCCGCCGCTACAACTCGTTGACGATGACGAGCCCGCGCACCGAGTCCACGAGGTACACGTAGCCATCGCCGGGGATACGGACTCCGTAGTTGCCCTCGAAGACGCCATGGCTTCGTCCCGGGTCTGTCTCCCGGAAGGTGTTGAAGTGGGCGACCTGTCTCGGCAGGGTGGGGTTCGAGACGTCCAGGACGCGCAGGCCCTCGTGGTACCAGGCGACGTAGAGCAGTTGGCCCCGCAGCAGCAGGTTGTGCATGGACACGACGGGCCGCATGCGGTGGGTGCCGATGAGGACGATGTTCGCCGGGTCCGTCACGTCGAGCACTCGCACGTGGGAGCCATTGAACTCGCCGCCCTCGAAGGCGATGGTGCGACCCGCGAAGGTCCCCACCGCGCTGTGGTGCGCGTAGCTGATGGCGTCGGGCCGGAAGTAGTCCCCCAGGTGGCGCACGTCGTTCAGGTCGGTGATGTCCATGATGGAGAAGCCCGACTCGGCGTTGCTGATGTAGAGGCGGCCCTGGTAGGCGAAGACGTCATGGGGACCGCTGCTGAAGCCTCCCGGCGTCGGCGTGACAATCTGGAGCAGCGTGGGCTCCAGGGGTTTGGAGACGTCGTAGACATAGGTCCCCGTGCCCGGAGCGTTGGCGTAGAGCCGGTCCGCGTCGACGAGCACGGTGTGGACGGTGTGAGGGCCCTCGGCTCGGCGCACGAACACGGGATTGGCCGGGTCGCTGATGTCGAAGATGACGAGCCCGGAGGAATTGCTGGCGATGTAGAGCGCATCTCCCCTGGCCCAGACGCCGTTCCACGACGTGTCGCCAGCAAGGCTCACCGTCTTCTTCAGGACGGGGTTGCGCCGGTCCCTCACGTCGAAGACGCTGAGCCCTCCCACCCGAGGCGGACCATCCAGCGAGACGACGTAGGCGTGCTCCTTGGCGACGAAGAGGTCCGCGGGCCTGCCGACGGAGGTGGCGGCCTCCGACATGAGCGAGAGGCCACCGGAGGACTCTCCCTCTCCGGCCGCCCAGGTCATGCGATGGGCCACGAAGGTCCCGAGCGTCTTGCCGAACCGCGCGTCGCTGGAACACGACACGTAGCAACCCGTGATGACGCCGGGCGACGGAACATGGCAGCCGGCGAACGAGGCGGTGGTGATGATGTCGCCCTCGGGAGTCGCAAGGGCGCGTCTTCCCGTGAGGAAGAACGTGCCGCCTTCCGTCACGCGGGCGATGACCGGCCCGCTGCCCAGCGCGTCCGGGGTGCCGTCGTCGTGGAGCCCGATACTGATGGCGGAACGGGAGACCGTCGTGGTGGTGGGGCGGTTGGCGCGAACGCGCATCTCCCCTCGGAGGTTGACCTGGTAGATGCCCCGGCCCTCCACGCCGGAGAGTTCCTGGGCGGAGCAACTGGATGAATCAAAGGCCGTGAGGCTCTCGCAGAGGAGCGGATCGAGGCTCTCCGGATTGACGAACTGGCACGCGTCATAGCGGCCCGTATCCACCCAGTCGCCCAGGTCCTCGAGCGCGGTGGCGGTGCCGTCCCACGGTGGAGGCCCGGCGTCGGGGGTGCCCGCGTCATCGGACTGAGGGCCGGCGTCAACGCCTGGGGCGGAAGACCCACCGCAGGCGGAGAGCAGGGCCGGGAGCAGGACGCAGAGAGAGCGCCATGCTCCCGGGGAGAGCGAAAGAGTCTTCATGAGGAGCCTCGGTGACGTAGCCATCCACGAAGGCGTGGAGGGTCATCCCCGATACGGCGAGGGAGGCGCCATGTTCCCCAGCGAGCCGCCGATGCTTGTCATCTGGCAACGGAACCCCCGCCAGCACGCCGCGCTGCCCTCACCTCGAGCCTCTTTGGTCCTCCCCTTGCACTTCAGGTGGGGACTCGGGCACCGACGGAGACAGGGCTCCCCGGGATCCTCCAGGTGGGTATAGGGCATGTCCCCTCCTTCCAGCCCAACAGGGGCGGAAGGAGGGCGCGAGACATGGGTGACGGGGGCTACCGGTAGAACCGGAGGTTGCAGATCTGGGACTGGGTGGTGACGCCCGGGAAGGTCCCCGAGAGCGAGAAGCGCAGGTAGCGCGTACTGAGTCCACCTCCGGGCTGCAGCCTGTAATCCCTGACAAGCGCCTGGTTGGCGGCGTAGGTCAGCGTTCCGCTGTCGGTCGTGGTGTAGGTGCTTTGGTTCGCGCTGATGCCCAGGGACCAGCTGGGCGGATTCGACGCACCGAAGAGGAGCTCCATTCGCTTGACCAGATGCACCTGGCCCAGGTCGACGTACACCAACTGCTCATTGCCGTTGTTCGTGTACCAGCAGGTCCCCGGGTCGGCATCCGTCGCCTTGTAGGCCGTGCTGGGGTTGATGGAGGCATGCGTGAACGAGACGGGAATCAGGTACTCGACGGCGGGGGCGACGAAGAAGGGAGCCGTGACTCCGACGCTGCCCGCGCCTCCCTGCTCCACGACCCTGATCATCACGTTTGAGTTGCCCCATCCACCCGTGTAGAAATTCCAGCTTCGATTCGTATACGCCCAGGAGGAATCCTCACCAACCTTGGTCCACGTGAGGCCGTCGTCGCGCGAGGCGTAGTAGTCGACGTTCAGGGGCGTGGGGAAGGTCCAGTGGATCGTAACGTTGACGCCATCGAGGATGGGCGTGGGCAGTGACGGCGTGTCGACGTCAATCACATCCGTGACGGTCAGCGTCACCGGATTGGAGACGACGGTCTGCTGGTAGGCGTCCACGACCCGCCAGTGGGAGACCCTCCGCTGGCTGCGGTGGTCGATAGGATAGAGGTAGTTGTTGGTGATGGTCGCGACGGTCTGCCAGGAATTGGGCGCCTGCTCTGTCGCGCGCTGGAGGAGCAAGGTGTCGCCTCCGCCGCTGATGGACAGGAATGGGTGCTGGGAGCCACGGGTGACCACTGAGACAGGGAGGGAAAGGATGGGCTTGCTGATGGGATTGGTGACCCAGATGGGCGCCATCACGACGTCGGCATTCTCCCAATTCTGCCGGAGCGTGACGACGTAGATGGACTCGTACGGCGTCAGCGAGAAGACCTCCTTCAGGTTGATGAGATGCTCATCCTCGTAGGTAATCTCCTTGATGGGGGCGTCGGGCTGGAAGGGACTCCAGACCTGGAGCACCGTCCACTGGTTGCCTCCGCCGGTGCCATCCTTGGTCGTCCCCCACACGGTGAAGTCCAGGCGCCGCTCGGTGGGGCTCAGCGCGAACTCGGAGCCCATGGGACGGCCGTTGGCCATGAAGAAGCCGGAGGCAGGCGGCAGGGCCGTGCGGAACACCGAGCGGTTGCGCAGCGCGGTGAGGAAGTTCTCGTAGTTCCACGGCGTACCGGGAGGCAGGACGACACCGGCGCGGCCCTGGGCCGTGTCGAAGCCTTGGATCTTCTCGCGAGGCACACCGGGCTCATCGATGTAGGGCAGCACCCAGGAGCCGTCCGGGTTCTGCGCCTGGAATTCGGAGCCCAGTTGCGCGCGGACGGAGGCGTGCGCGTCGGTATTGGAGACGGGGGCGACGCGGAAGCCGCGCCGCAGCAGCTCGAAATACTTGGGGAGCCCGTTGTACTCGGCGAGTTCGACGGCATCTCTCACCTTCTGGCGTCGGTCCGGCGCC
>NZ_JABUMT010000014.1:0-236106 GCF_013336715.1 Myxococcus sp. CA056 | reverse complement strand
GTGCGCGTCGGTATTGGAGACGGGGGCGACGCGGAAGCCGCGCCGCAGCAGCTCGAAATACTTGGGGAGCCCGTTGTACTCGGCGAGTTCGACGGCATCTCTCACCTTCTGGCGTCGGTCCGGCGCCGTGGGGAGAGTGAAATACACGTCGTCATTCGGATGGTTCAGCTGGATGTGGGTGCTCAGCAGCGGGTCCGCCGAGTAGTTGTCGACGATTTCGTCGTGCATGTTCCCGATGTTGGAGGAGTTGACATGCAGATTGCGGTTGAAGCTGTTGAAGTGGTGGTCATGGCTGGAGCCCGTCCCATCATCCGGGCCCACATGGGACTCCCTGCCCCTGACGACGAGCAGCTCGGATTGCCCGTTCGCATCCAACACGGGGCTCAGCTGGGAGATGGGGTCATCGTCGTCATAGGACTTCCACGACGTGGTGTGGTTGCTGGTGCCGAAGAAGTCATAGCCATGGCGGAAGGCGGAGAGCAGCACCTCGCTTCGGATGATCTGGGGCGTGAAGCTGAGCGACCCGCCGCCAAGGGAGTCATGGCCGCGAGGGTGGTTGTGCAGGTCCCCCACGAACGTCTGCCAGCCCCCTCCTCCCAGCTCCAAGGCGATGCGGTTGCGGTACTTGCCCTCCCGGACGGCGGGGACCGGATACCGGTCCGAGGCGAGCACGTTCGTCACCTCCTCATCAGCGAGGCCGGGGGTGGAGACCAATGCGGCGGCCAACAGCACACTGCTGCCAAGACTTCTACTTCGAGACATGTAAGGCGCCTCCGCTGAAGGAACTCCGCGCGGGCAGGCACGCGTCCGTGCACGACCCCTGGAGTTACTACGGAGGGAGGGGTGAGGACTGGTCGTTCCCTCATCCCAAGGCTGACGGCCCACCCCGGAACTCAGGAGCGGGCCGCGGCCGCCTACGGTCCTCGCGTCACTTCACCTCGACGCCCGGCATCTGGCCGAGGCCCAGGTCAATCCACCCCGGCATGTTGTAGCTGGCCGTCGTGCCGTCCGTCCTCGTGGCCAGGGGGTTCTGGTCCACATGGCCCGCGGTGCCCAGGCTCATGAAGAGCGTCGTGGGCATCGACTCCGGCGTGGCCTCCATCAACGTCATCGTGGTGGAGGGCACATCGGGCAGGTAGTCGTGCGTCGCGTCGAAGTCGCGATACGCGGTGAGCCAGGCCTCGTGGCTGTAGCCCGGGTCATTCGGCGTCATCGCCAGGGTGGCGAAGGGCTCACCCTCCGCCTTGAGCTTCTGACGCTGGGCCGCGAGCGCCGCGGGGTCGCTGGAGTCCGCGAAGAAGCCCACCACCATGTCCTGCGCCTGCCGGGCCGCGACGTTCTGCACGTTCGCCAGCCCCTCCGCGCCCGTCACGGTGATGGTGGTGTACTCGGTGCCGCCGTACTGGAGGATGTCCATGCTCATCCCCTCGAACTTCCGCGAGCCGTCCGGGTTGAGCGAGAACTGGATTTCAAACGAGTTGTCCGTGCCGGCCACCTTGCCCTCGGCCGTCACCGTCGTCTGGCCATTCACCGTCGTCACAGTCTGCGTCAGGCTCTCATCCCAGAACTGGTGCTCGAAGCCGACGAACTTCGTCAGGTGCAGCTCCGCGCTGAGCGAGCCCTCCTCGGACCAGGTCTGCTGGGTGCGCACGTCCAGGACCCCCGGGCCCGTCTGCGTGGGGAGCGTGCCCTCCCGGACGAAAGTCTCGTAGGCCGTGCGGCCCTCTGGCGTGGCCAGGTCGAACTCCACGCTCGCGGAGTTGCCCTGCGTGTAGCTGTGCTCCGAGCCGATGCCGCCGCCGACCTTGTGTCCCTTGAGGGTCAACTCCAAGCCCAGCTCCAGCTTCGACGTGAGCGTCTCCTCCGGGCCCACCGTCACGCGCACCGTGGTGTCTCCTGTGCGCTCCACCGCCACCGACTGGGTCTGCTCCTTGCCATTCTCCCCACTGAGCTTCAGGGGCCCGATGGACAGACCGCTCGACGTCGTCACGAAGTCAGAGGCGTCCATGACGAGCTTGCTGCCGGGCGGCAGCGCCAGCGGGTCGCTCAACGTGGGGACCTGGAAGCCGCCGGGGTTCATGATGAGCTGGCCAATCTCCCCCTCGGTGAGCGCGAGCTGGAAGCTGACCGATTTCTTGCTCCCGGACTCCGCGCCAATCTCCACGCCGAACGGGCCCACCTCGCCCGCCTCGATGCCCGCGCCGCCCTTGAGGCCACCGGTGGCATCGAACGTAACGGTGATGAGGTGCCGGCCGTCGGCGGTGGGCTCCGTGGGGTTCCAGGCCAGCTTGACCTCCGTCTCCGCGTAGGCGCCGCCGGAGATGGTGCCCTTCACCTCGCCCTTCTTCTTCTCCCCTTCCGCGGGCTTGAACTCGGCCTTGATGCCCACTTCGAGGGTGCCATCGGTGGAGATGTTGACGGACGGCGTCAGGTCCACCAGCTCCTTCTTCTTTGTCGGGTCCGCCGCATCCCCCGTCGTCGTCGCCGCCGCGTCGTCCGCCACCGAGCGCGCCGCGGCGCCCGTCAGACCAAAACCGTGGATGAGCGCCTCACGCGCGGGGCCCGGAGGCACGGACAGGATGCGCGCGAGCTGCGCGTCCGGCACCGCCACCGGCTGGCCGTAGGAGGAGTGCGTCGCCTTCCACTCGGCGAGGTTCGCGTACGTCTTGCCGGGCTCGTTCGGGTCGACGATGGCACCGCCCGGCTTGCGCACCAGCGCGTGGCCCACGCTGTCGCGCGAGTCGCTGAGCAGCAGCACCTGGTCCCCTGGCTTCGACAGCGTGTTGGCCTTCTCCAGGCAGTTGGCCTTGCCGTCGCCCAACACCTCCGTGCGCAGCGTGCTCGCCGGCCCCGCGCCGCCGAACAGGTCCATCGAGGGACGCCGACCCGACTGGAAGCTGCTGCGCCCCGAGTGGCCCGCCGCGGGCTCCTGCTTCGGCGCTGGAGGCGGAGGCGGTGGCGGCGGAGGGGGCGCGGCGACGGTCGGCTGCTGAGGCACGGCGGAAGGTGTCGGGGTGGCGGCGCGGCGAATCGGGGCCATGGACTCTCACTCCTCGGATGCGGGCTGCGAACGCGGATAAAAAACCAATCGACCAATTTGTTTTAGTCGATTCTCCGCGCGTCCGGGTGAAAGTTGCTGTCAGTGGTCAATTTTCTGGCGTCAGCGGACGGATTTCCGGGTTTCGGGGGCCTGCGCCATGGCCAATGTGCGTCGAGGTAGGCGAAATCCGGGCCGGTGAAGGCAGCGAGGCATTCGCCGTGGCGGTCAGAAGTCCGCGGTCAGCTTGACGGACAAGGAGCGGCCGGGGCGCTGGACGCCGAAGAAGTCATACGTCTTCGCGTTCGTGAGGTTGAGCACCTCCAGCGTGCCCCCCAGGGTGGGCGAGCCTTCCCGCACGTAGGTGAGGCTGAGCGAGTGGGTCAACTGCGCATCGACGTCCTGCTTGTACTCGCGCAGGCCCTGGCTCTCCCATCCCCGGAAGAAGCCGTTCATGAATCGCGAGGTGACGCCGAGCGACGCGGAGTCGCTGGGGAGGATGAGCGCGCGGCGCCGCAGCCGGGCGCTGAAGTTCGCGAAGAGCCAGGGCACATTCGGAATGCGGTCGCCCTTGAAGGCCGCGTACGTCCCCTGCCCGCCCGTGTTGCGGAAGTCCTGCCACGTCACGTTGGCATCCAGCCACAACCAATCCCCTGGAACCGTCCATCCCGCGGCAGCCTCGACTCCGAGCGAGCGCGCCGCATACACGTTCTGGAAGGACACCGTGGAGTCGTCTCCCAGCTTGACGATGAAGTCGTCGGCGAGCCGGGCGAAGCCTCCCACGCTTCCGCGGAAGCTCCCCATCCCCGTGCGCCAGTCATCCACCGAGAAATCCAGGTTGGCGTTGTGGCTGACCTCGGGCCGCAACCCCAGATTCGCCATCACGAGCACGCCATCACCAAATAGCTCATCCGGACCGGGAAGGCGCGTGGCGTACTCGTACGAGAGCTTGGCCAGCACGCCATACGGGAGGAACATCCGCAGGCTGTCTCCAAAGCCCAGATGCTCGCTGGCCTGGTCGGCCCGCCGGAAGACCCCCCCGGGCAGCACCTCCTCCGAGTCCGAGCGCATGACGTACCCCTTCACGAAGGCCACGTTCTTGAGCCGTCCGTCGCCCAGCGCCAGCTCGTGCTCGAGCCCGCCCACCAGCGTGAGCAGGTCGCGCTGCGCGCTCAAGGGGTCTCGCTGGCCCGTCCCCAGTTTGAGCTGGTCCTCACCCTGGCGAGTCACGAAGGTGGGCGCCAGCGAGAGCCGCAGGGACTGCGTCGCGGTGAGTTCGTAGGCGGCATGAAGGCGCGCCAGGGCGCTGTGTTGCCATTGCACCTGGTCCGCCGGCGTGGTGCCCAGCTCTCCGGGCTGGCGACGCTCCACGCCCGCGTTGCCGTACCAGTCGTAGACGAACCCCGCCATGTCGCGGAAGTCCGTGTCACGCCGGCTGTAGCCCCCCACGCCCTCCAGCCGAAGCTTGCCGGACAGCAGCCCTCCCTGGGACCACGTCGCCAGCGCGCCGTAGCTCGACTCGGCGGAGCGGGCCTCGCCGTAGGGCACCGTCATCACCACGTTGTGCTGCAGCTCCTTGCGCGTGCGCGTGCCAAAGACACGCAGGGAGAGGCGCTCCGCGAAGGGCCGCTCGAGCACCCCCACCTCCAGCCCGACGCCGCCCGCGGTGAAGCCATCGTGGAAGCGCGGCACGCGCGCGGGCACCAGGCGCCCCCGGTCATCGGCGGCCTCCACGTCCACCATGTAGTCGTTGCGCGCGACGTCGCCGAAGGCGTGGCCCTTCACGAAGAGCCCGCCGGTCCCCAGCTTGTACTGTCCCGCGAGTGACCCCCGGTATGTGCCGAACGAGCCCGCCTGCAGCGAGACGGAGGCCCCGCTCGGCTCGTCTCCGTCCGAGGAGACGAGGTTGACCGCGCCTCCCAGCGCATCCGCGCCGAAGCGCACGGGAACCACGCCTCGATAGACCTCCACGCGCTTGAGCAGGTTGACTGGCACGTTGGCGAGCCCCAGCCCGAAGCCGGCCAACTCCAGCGGCACGCCGTCGAGGAAGAAGCGCACCTGCTCGCCGGAGAAGCCACTGAGCGAGAAGCGACTGGCGGAGCCGAGCCCCCCGGTCCGCTGCACGCTGACACCCGTGTTGCGACTGAGCACCTCGCCCAGGTCCGCGGTCTGCTGCCGCGCCTCCTCCAGCTCCACCACCTTGACCGCTTCGGCAGAGAGGGCGCGCTCCTCGCCCTTGCTCAACTGTCGCCCCGTCACCTCGATGGTGGTCTCCAGGCTGACGCTCTCCGCGAGCACCGCGTCCACCTCCGTGCGCTCCCCCGCCGCCACCTGGACGCGGTACGCCTGGGGCTCACAGCCCGGGACATAGGCGTGCAGCTCATAGGTGCCGGGAGCGAGCCCCTTCACCTCGAAGCGGCGCTGCGCATCGAGGCGCGGCGTCTGGGTGCGCCCCTCGGGCTCGAGCAGCAGGACCTCGGCCTTTTCCAGCTCTCCCCCTTCACAGGCGGACAGCCGTCCCGCGAGGTCTCCCACCGTCGCGCGAGCCTCCACGGCGGGCGCCTGCGCCGCGTCCTGTGCGGCGGAGGGAAGCGCCACGACCATGGCCAGCAGACCCACGGTTCGCCACGTCCGCCCGAGGGACACCGGGGGACAGGTCCAGGAGACCGAGCACTTCGCGCGGGCCAACGCGTCAACGAGGAGGGTCATGGTCCGTTGCATGAAACACGAGAGGAGTCCGCGCCCCGCGAACGACGGGGGGGCGCTGGAAGAAGGCGAGCCCGAGCACATCGAGCGGGACGCGAGTGAAGGGTGCGTCGGGAGTCCGGACATTCACGGCGACTCATGCGCGAGAACCGGCGCGGGCGCCCGCGCGTCCCTGGGATCTCTCGGCACGATGCGCCCGATGGCCCAGGCGGAGACCAGGAACAGGACGCCCAGCAGGGCCAGTCCCAGCTCCACGCAGAACACATAGGGCGAGCCGGCGGGGTCGAACACGCGCCGGGCGTTGCGCCAGGAATCCAACCAGGGCAACAGGAACAGGATGCCGCCGGAGATGGCCAGCGACCACCGGGACCACACCTTGGGGCGGGGAAACAGGAGCGCACCCAGCACGCAGGCGCACCAGCTCCCGAAGAAAATCGTGTGTTCCCAATCCGCCCGACGCGTCAGCGTGTCGGGCAGCAGTTGGTTGGCCAGGAAGACGGCGGCGAGCGCGAACGCCGCCGCTCCGCACCCTCCCGCCGTGAAGCGCGCGAGGAGGACGTCCACCCGGCGCATGTCGCGCGCCCGCCGCTCCAACCAGATGAGGTTGCCTGTCAGCACACACAGGGCGCTGAAGATGCCCAGCAGCGCATAGGTGAGCCGCAGCCCCATCCCCGCATAGAGCCCGGAGTGGAGCACGTACGCGGATTCGATCAGCCGCGCCGTGGCGCCAGGCCCTCCAGCCTGCCGCACGTGCAACACCTCACCCTTCCCCGACACGCGGACGGTGGTGAACTCGTGGAGACCCTGACGCGCGTAGCCTCGGACATCGACATACGCCTGGGCATCCCCCAGGTTGCGCATCGAGAAGCGGTAGTGCCGCGCATCCGGCAGCGCCTCGCGCGCCCGCGCCAGCACCGTGGCCACTCGCGGCGCCTCGGCGGGCTGTTTGGAGGGTTTGGCTCCGCGCGGGTAGCCGATGCTCTTGAGCCCCGCGTCCACGTCACCGTCGAAGGCCGTGCGCACCACCACCGGCTGGAGGACCGCGGAGTTCAGGCAGATGATGGCCGCCGTCCAGGCGATGACCGCCTGATAGGGCAACCCCACGCTGCCGAGCACCTTGTGCAGGTCCCCCCACGCGGTGCGCAGGGCCTCGCGCGGACGGAAGCGCACCCAGTCCTTGCGGAAGCGGCCCAGTTGGATGACCAGCCCCGTGCCCACCACCAGCAACAGGACGATGGCCACCAGACCGGCGATCAACATGCCCCCCGGCAGCGGGTAGAGGAAGTGCACCAGGAACAGGAAGTAGCCCAGGTCGCTGCGCTCCGGGGCCTGCTCGCCGGAGAGCGGGTTCACCCAGACGGCGGTCTTCTCGCCACCCCGCTCCTTCCACTCGAGCCGGAGCCAGGGGGAATACGGAGCGGGCAGGTCCACGTCCAGTTGGGAGGGCCCGTCCTTTCCCACCCGCGCGTCCAGCCATTGCTGGAGCGTCTCCAGCGCCCGCGCCTCGTCCGCGGCCACGGGCGTCCTCAAGCGCGGCTCCTGCCAGGGCATCAGCTCGTGGCGGAACAGCGACACGACGCCGAGCAGGAACATGCCCACCAGGAGGACGGAAGCCACCGCGCCCGCCCATGCATGCGCCTCCCAGAGGACGCGGTACGTCCCAGACCCAAGCTTCATGGGAGACTTCTCCAGAGGACGAGCAGCGCCGCCCCGCTCGCCACCAGGACGCCGGCCCATGCACGCGCCGCGGAGCGAGCCAGGAGCGCCATGCACGGCGCGGCGGCCATCAGGGGAATCACGACGATACAGGCCACCAGGTAGCGCACGTCCGACGAGGCGGGCACCACCGCGGGCAAGGCGACCGAGACCAGCAGCGCGGCGAGCGGAGCCCCCAGCACGGCCGCCAGCAGCCAGCTCACGCCCCGCTGGCGCCGCGTCCTGGCGCTCACGACGCGCGCTCCAGCACACCCAGCAACAGGCCCACCGGGGCCAGCAGCACCATGGCCCGGATGGGACGGCGCACCAGCGGCGAAAGGACGGCCAGCGAAGTGCCCCCCGCCATGACGTACGCCATCGCCGAGCCCAGGGCGGCCCCCGGAGTGGGAGCCGTCGACAGGGACATGGCGAAACCCGCGAGGACGAGCACCAGCCCCCCGCCCTTCAAGCCGGAGGGCACGCGCGAGGAGTCCGGCCACCGGCCCGCGTGGCGACACCACCACGCGCCGTAGAGACCCACCACTCCGAGCCAGAGCAGCGTGGGAACCAGGACATCCATCCAGGAGACCTCGCGGGAATCGAGGGCGAGCGCTCAGCGGATGCGAGCGACGTCCAGGACGAAGCCGGGGAACGAGATGCTGGGCTTGGGGGTGCCCGAGGACAGGTCCATCAGCGTGGAGGTGGAGTAGGTAGCCGCGCTCTGGCTGACGAAGAAGCTGGAGCCTGACGTGAGCGTGAAGCCGCTGTAGGCCCCGGGCGCGGCGTCCACGCGCGAGGGGGCACTCAGCGTCGCCAACGGCACCTGCCACCAGCTCCACCCCTTGCTGTACCACTCGCTGTAGGTGGTGCCCGGCGCCGACGGGGTGATGGTGGTGTCCGCCACCTGGAGCCACGCGGTGCCGTTCTCCGTGAGGGCGATGATGGTGCCCACCTTGTTCTCGCCGAGCGCGGAGGCCACGCTGCCGACGAAGCCCGTGTCGAAGGTCTGCTGCCCTGCCGGGATGCGCAGGAAGCAGTCCTGCTGGCCCGCGTCCTGGGCCCCCTTGACCGCGTAGCCCAGGCCGTTGATGACGCCGCTGAAGAAGTAGAGCGTGTCACCCTGCCGGCCCGTCTTGGTGAGGTCGCGGCAGCGCTCGTCGGAGGACCAGCTCAGCGCGTCCGTCGCCGTGTCGATGCGAACGAGCACCGAGCCCGGAAGCACGGTGTCGTACGTCGACGTCGACCAGCCCACCGCGAAGAACGCCTCGCCCTCGCGGGTCGCCCACTGGCTCAGCCCCGTGACGTAGCCCGCCTTGGTGAACTCCGCCGGCAGCGCCAGCGTCTTCTCGACCGCCATCTCCGCGGGGTTCCAGACGATGATCTGCCCCTGGGCGTCGTCCTTGTAATACGCCTTCGTGGCGCTCACGAAGTGCACGGCCTGGGCGCCCATCCGCTTCACGCCGAGGTTCTGGAACGAGATGCTGGCACCCGGCGTCAGCGCGCCGTCCTTCACCTCGTAACGGGTGATGGTGGGAGACTCTCCGGCGCCAATGGCGAAGAAGCCCACGCCCTTGGCCGCGTAGAGCCGGGGACGGCCCGGCAGCTCCAGCGACTTCGAGTAGTCCAGCGTCTTGGGCTCGTCCAGGGAGTCGACCAGCGTGAAGTAGTTCATCCGGCTGCCGTTCGTCTCCACGGCGGAGTGCACCAGGTACAGCGCGCCCTCCTCGCCTCCACCCGGCCCCCCAGGGAGGGTGGGCTCATCGTCGCCGCACGCGGACAGGAACAGGGCGGCACACGCCACGAGCCCCTTCGAGAAACCGCCCTTGCCAATCCTCAGTGCTCCGCGGTGCATCGCTCTCTCCTCGAACCTGGACCGGCCTCCCAGCGCTGTCCGTCAGCACCGTGAGATCCGGTCAATTCCTGATGTGAATTTGAGACTCAGTATCAAAATCAATACAGGCGCGCTGGAGTAGCCCTCTCGCAAGCCAGGTGTCAAGCAACGTCAGGGAGGAGGACAGAACAGACACGAGGACCCACTCGGCTTGTCGCGGGTATTCCTCGATATCGGTGGCCGCGGAGGACTGGGAGTGGAGGGGGCCGCACGCATGGCATCACCCGGCGGGAGCGGAGCCGAGGGTGGAGGGGGCACTTCAACCCTGGTCCGGTGTGCCCGAAGGTGGCTTCAGCAAACAGGGTTTGGACTCCGCGGGTTGCCCGCGACATGGGGCCCCCGAGGCATCGAGCGGTCGCAATTGAACGGGAGTTCGTGCGACCTCACGCATTCCCTACGTTCTTACTGATGCAGCTTGATTGCGAATGAGGGGCGACCTGTTCGCCTCTCGCCGCGCCATGCCCGCACCCCAATGACCTTCGATACCACTTGGATGAGATGCGCCCTCGCCGTCCTTGGCCTCTGGGCATTCACCCCCGGCTGCAAGAACGCCGAGCCCGGCGACGAGGACCCTCCCATCTCCATGGACGGAGAGCCCGACGCGGGTGGCTCCGATGGAGGGCCCGACGATGGCGGCACCCAGACCTCGGACGGCGTGGGCTTCATCGACTACACGCTCCCCTCGGCGGACATGGAAGCCGTGCCCCTGAACGCGCGCGTCATCGTGGCCTTCACGGAAGTGCTCGAGGCCACTTCGGTGAGCGCCACCAGTCTCACGCTGTCGGAGAACGGCGTGGCGCTGGAGGGCGCCGTGAGTCATGACGCCGCCACCCGCACCCTGAGCTTCGTCCCGGCGCGGCCGTTCACCGCCGACTCGCTGGTGACAGTCGCGGTCTCCACCGGGCTGCGCACCGTGACGGGTAGGTCCCTGCCCGCGCCCCACGTCTTCGTCTTCTCCGTGGGGAAAGAGAGGGACACGACGCCACCGACCGTACTGACGACGCTGCCTTTGGACAACGCCGCGGGCGTGGCGCCGACGCGTCCCGTGTACGTCATCACCTTCCGCGAGCCGATGGACCCCCGGTCGCTCACGGCCGAGTCGCTCCGGTTCGAACAGGTGCTGGGAGCCAATCCCGCCGCCCTGCTCTCCGGTGTCATCTCCTACGAGCCTCGGACGCAATCGGTGTACTTCCGCACGAGCCCCGCTCCTGCTCCCGGAGCCCGTGTCACGGGCGCGCTGTCCACCCAGGCGAAGGACCTCGCGGGCAACGCGCGCGTCGCGGCGTACTCGTTCTCATTCGCGGTGACAGCGTCGAGGGACACCTCGCCCCCGCGCGTGCTGGGCACCTTGCCCGTCTCGCAGACCGTGGGTGTCGCGGTGCGGTACGCCCCTTTCACCGTGAGCTTCGATGAGCCGCTTCGGCCCGAGTCCGTGACGACGGATTCCGTCTACCTGGAGGAGCTGAACGAAGCGGGGACCCAGGCAGTGCGGCGTATCGCGGGCACCGTGCGGTATGACGACGCGAGACTCCAGGCCGCCTTCTCTCCGAGCGCGCCCTTGAAGTACCAGACCCGCTACCGGGGTCGGGCTCGCGCCGTGGAGGACCTCGCCGGAAACTCACTGGGGGTGTTCAACGGCTTCGACTTCATCACGGAGCTGCCGCCCGCGCCTCCGACGGTCCGTGGCGCATTGCCTGCTCCGAACATGCGCTTCGTCTCACTCGGAGGCCCGCTCCGCGTGAGCTTCGACCGCCCCCTGGACCCGGCCACCGTCAACGCGGCGAACTTTGGCGTCGCGGGTGTCACCGGGCTCGTCAACTACGAGGCCTCCACGAATACGGTGGTGTTCCGACCCGTGCCGCCCTTCGCGCCGGCCACGGACTACACGGTGACAGTGAAGGACGTGCGCACGCCGCAGGGCGCCAGCCTCGCTTCGCCCTTCACGTACGCCCTCCGCACGGTGGCTTCGAGGACGAAGGTGAGCGCGGACCTCCCTGGACAGCCCGCCCTGCCAGCGTTCGCCACCGGCCCGCTGGGAACACTGGCCGTGTGGAGCGTGGACACCGGCACGATCATCCAGGTCCGTGCGGCTTTTGATACCGGCGCGGGCTTCGCGGACTCCACCGTCCTTGGCGAGGCAGGCGCGAACACGCTGCCGCCGGAGGTGTCCTCGTGGGGCAATCGCTTCATCATCAGTTGGTCGGACGCGTGGGCCCTGGGCAAACGCGTCATGCTCTTCGACGGGACGTCGTTCACCTCCGTGACACCCAACGTCAGCGGTGACCTGTTCGGCTTGGGCAACAACCTCTACGTCCTCAACGGGAAGACCTTCAGGGTCCTCAATGGCACCCAGTGGACCGAGGTCCACACGAGCCCGAACCTCGGCTCCCCCATCCTCTCCCTCCTCCAGAATGGAGACGCCATCCTGGTGAGCTCCGGGTGGGGCACGAGCCCCGAGGTCTCGGTCGTCTTCGACGGCGCGCAGTGGTCGGAGTCCTCCGTCATCTCCAACGTGGATGCACACTACATCCGCGTGGGGACGCGCTTCGGCCGGGCGTGGGTGTCCAGCCGAGGCACGGAGTTCGCGCTCTTCAACGCCGACACCCACCAGTGGACGGCCCCCGAACTCATCTCCTCCACGCAGGCGAGCAGTGTGCGCATCGCCTCGGATGGCAATACAATCACGGCCGTCTTCGGTGCCTCGTCGGGGCTCTTCGGGGCCGACCGCGTGAACGGGACCTGGCAGCCCGCGGTGTTGCTGGAGAGCACCCCAGTCCGGGAGCTCTGGGCGCTCGTCCGGCACCATGGCAACTCCGTCGCGTTGTGGAGCAGCACCGCCACGCAGCTTCACGCCGCGGCGCAGACAGGTGGCTCCTGGGCGTCCGCCGCGAAGGGAGTGGTGACGACCGGTGCGAACCGCGTGCGCGACGTCCGCGCCGCCGGTGACGACCTGCTGGTCCTCACCGAGAGGAACAACGTCGACAATTCCGCGTATGAAATCTGGGGCACCGCGCTCACGTCCCAGGGTTGGCGGCCGAGCGTCCGACTGCGCGACATGGAGAAGGCCGGCGCGAGGCTCGCCATGCAAGGCGCCCGCGTGGGTGCCGTCTTCGCGGCTCCGGGTCTGGTGGCCCTGCGCGCCTATCTGGGCAGCGGGCAGTGGGAGGAGAGTCACGCACTGGTGACTCCGGAACTCGTGGGCAGCGTGCGCAACCCGTCGGTCCACTTCGCCGCCGACGGCCATGGCGCCGCCGCGTGGGAGCAGTTCGAGGCGGGGGCGTGGAGCATCCTCCTCGCCGAGTTCGACGGGACGGCCTGGCACGAGCCCGTGCGCGTGGCGCGAGGTGGCTCCAGGCCTCGCGTGGCCGTGGACGACAACCTGGCCGTCGTCGCGTACCTCCAGCCTGGAACCGCCGGCAATGTGGAGGCATGGAGGGTGACGCACGAGGCCGGCGTACCAGGGACGCCCCTCAAGTTGGACAGCGTGGCGGCCACCTACGCCAACGCGGACCTCGCCCTGGCCCATGGCCCCAGCGGCTTCATGGCCGTGTGGGGTGACCTCGAGATTCGCTCCGCCCAGAGCGTGGATGGACAGACCTGGTCCGCGCCGGTGACCGCCATCCCGCGCGCGGTGTCCGGTGGGAGCGCGACCCGCCTGCGACTCGTGGTGGCGGGCACCTCCTACGCCATATCGGTCCAGCGTGGCGGGAGTTCGTTGAGCGCGAGCGTCCACGCAGGGGGCGCCTGGCAGACACGGGCCGATGCGACCGCGTCGAACACGGCGCCTGACTTCGCCGCCGACGCGAGCACCGTCATGCTGCTGACCGGCTTCGAGAACGAGTTCCGGTACCTCGTCCACAACGGCACCGCCTGGTCCGCGCAGCGCACCCTCTCCTCTCCCGCGGACGGCAAGGGACTCTTGGCCGCATCGCCCCAGGGACTGCGGCTCCACACGGGCATGAGCTGGTGGAAGTGGAGCGGGTCGGAGTGGGTGAAGGAGGCGACCCAGGTCAGCCGCCCTCACGCCACGGGCTCCTTGCGGTGCGACACGAAGGGCTGTGGACTGGCGACAGGACCTGTCTTCGGGACGCCGGTGAACCTGGCGCTGTCCTACGCGCCGGGCACGAGCGCCTTCCAGCAGGGCGCCGCGCCCCACGAGCCGTCCCAGCCCGTCATCGACGGCAGCGTGAGCTGGGACTTCGCGGCGGGCACCTACCGAGCCACCTGGCTCCAGCCCGCGCAGCAGGGTGTGCACGCGCTCCACGCCAGCACGGGCCTCTAGATTCTTCCAACCTCCACGAGGATGCGCCGAAGCTGCGCGCGTCCTCGCCCAATGGTCCCAGTGCGCGCCGCGTGCCCTGGTACCGGAGCTGGCGCCACTTCCCTGACTCGCGCGACAAACCCGAGCGAGGAGATGGGGCGGCGGCCATCCCCGGCCGGACATTAGGATGTGCCGGGTGATGGTCATCGAACCGGCCCGATTTCCCGCGGATGTGTCGCTCGTCCAGACGCTGTGGCGTGAATACGCCGAGGGCCTGGGCTTCGACCTGGGCTTCCAGGACTTCGAGTCCGAGCTGGCGGGACTGCCGGGTAAGTACGCACCACCGCGCGGGCAGGTGCTGCTCGCGCGGCGAGAGGACCGGGCTTTGGGGTGCGTGGCATTGCGGCCGCTCGACGCCGAGACGTGCGAGATGAAGCGGCTGTATATCCGGCCCGACGCGCGGGGCGAGCAGTTGGGGCGGCGGCTGGCCGACGCCATCTGCGACGAGGCGCGCGCCACGGGCTACCGACGCATCTGCCTGGACACCCTGCCCCACATGGCCGCGGCCGTGGGGCTGTACACGTCCATGGGGTTCCGCCCCATCGCGCCCTATGTGTACAACCCGCTCCCGGGAGCGCTGTTCCTCGGGAGGGAGCTGGTGGATACGCCCTCCTGAGGTGTGTGAATCATTGGCGTCGCTCCGGAACAAACGACACAGTCCAGCGCTCCGGGCGCGGTCCAACGGTGATGGACCGCGCCCGGCCGCTCGAACGCGAAGCCTCAGCGCCGGCGCAGCACCGCGCCTTGCTCTCCGACGGTCCACGCCTCCGTACGGGTGCTCCATGCGCCCACCAGCCGCTGGGTGGTACCGCTCGCCTGCCGCTGCCAGCGCGTCCCGTCGAAGTGCAGGAGCACTCCGTTGTCACCCACGGCCCACACGTCGTTGTTGGCCGCGCCCCAGACATCCTTGAGCGCCGCGCCCTGCGCGCTGGTGGTATCCGCGAGGAGCACGGTGCCATCGTAGTGCACGATGAGTCCCTGGTCGCCCACGGCCCACACGCTGTCCGGGTCCGCGCCCCACACGCCTCGCAGCGTATGTGCGGGCACCACCGCGACGGAGACCCAGTCCGCGCCGTTGTAGTTCTCGAACGTGCCCTCCGCGCCCACGGCCCACGCATACTCCGGCGTCAACATCCAGACGTCGTGCAGTTCCACCTCACTCTTGCCAGCATCCAGCCAGAGCCGGCCCCGCCACACCGCGCGCCGTCCCGCCGCGCCGACAATCCATATCTCCGTGTTGCTCGCGCCGTGGATGGCGCGGGCGACCAGACCGTCGGGCAGCGGGAAATTCTCCCACGCCTTCCCGTTCCAGCGATGCGCCTGGGTGCCCACCGCCCAGACCTCCTCGGTGCTCGCGGCCCACGCGGCGACAATCGGCTCGGGCGGCGCCTCCATCGAGCGCCACGTCTGCCCATTCCACAAGAGCGCAGCGCCCGTGGTGCCCGTCCTTCCGAAGACCCAGACATGGTCGGACGCCGACCCCGTGATGACACTCCACTTCGCCGAGGGCGCAAGGTCCCTGGTCAGCAGATGCCAGCCCCCGGCGTTCTTCACCATCAGGCTCCCGCGCGCCCCCGAAACCCAGACGTGGTTCGAGTCCGTGCCGGAGATGGCGAGCATGTCCTCTCGAGTTCCCGTGTCGACCACCGACACCGCCTCACCATTCCAGTGCAGCAGCGTGCCCTGCGCACCTACGAACCACACGTCATCCGGTCCACTCCCCCACACGCCGTGCAGACGGACGGCGCGGGGCGACTGGAGTGACACCCACCCGGAGCCCACCCAGCGAGCAATCGCGCCCGAGGTCGCCACCGCGAAGCCCGTGTCCTCGCCTGGCGCCACCCACAGCGACGTGTAGTCCTCACCCGCCGCTCCGGGGCCGGGCAGCAACCCCGCACCGCTCCAACCCTGTCCCCGCCAACGCGCCAGCCCCTGACCTCCCGCCAGCGCCCACACATCCCCCGACGAACGGCTCCACGGCGCCGACAGCGTCTGGCTGGCGAGCCCTTCGGCCGGCTGCCAACCCGTGGCTGTCAATCGCCACACACGGCCGTACGGGGCCTGTGTGGTCGGTGCCTGCGTAAGCCAACCCTCGGTCCTAGAGGACACGCTCAACCCGCTCACCTGTCCCGCCTCCCCCAGCGAAACCCGCCCCCAACCCTGTCCATCCCACCGGGCCAGATCCGCCGAGTCGCCGCCAATCCAGACATCTTCCCGGCTGGAGCCAGACAGCAGCAAGGGGCTACCAGAGACCCCCGTCTCCCGGAGGTCCCATGACTGGCCATTCCATCGCAGGGCCTGATTCCCGCTCGCGACCCAGACATCAGAAGGGCCCGCGACCCAGACAGCCTGGAGGAACTCTCCGGAAGGTATGGGATTGTCCCAGCACCACTGGGCCGGCGTGCACGCGCCCATGATGGTGGGGAGCGGTCCGCCATCCAGGGGATTTCCACCATCCGCGCCAGCGTCCGAGGTGTCTCCTCCGTCAGGGCCCGAATCAGGTGTCGCACCATCGGGGTTTCCACCATCCGGCCCCGCGTCCTCCCCGTCCGAGCAGTTCACCAGTGGCGCGGTGGCGAGCGCCACGACCAGCCAATTCATGACCAGACGCCCTGAAACCGAGGACTGACGTGAGCGTTGGCCAATGGACGCTGCAAGCATGGGGTCTCCGGATGAAAGGCAAACTTCATGGACTACGCATCCAGGCGCTATTGCCATTGAAAGGACTGACAAATCATTATGCCATAAATTCTAGCAAGTCTATTCTTTCAGCTCTGTCGAAGAGTTGTATGGATTATGGATGCGGGGGGACTCGAGCGGCACGGGAATTTGCCTGTGCCGCGAGTCAGCAGCACCGCCTCCACCCTGAATCCAGGAAGACGCGCCGGTCACGTGCCCGTGGCCTGCCCGGCCGGGCTGTGTCTGTCGTCGTGCCGTCAAACCGGAGGAATCAATGCACAAGGCAGGAATGAAGGTCGCACGGATGCTGCCGTTGGCAGGAGTGATGCTGCTGACCACGGGGTGGAGCAACACCCTGACTCCCCCGAAGGAGGACCGCGCCAACGCCCAGCAACTGGTGGAGCGCTATGATGAGGCCGTCAAGGATTCCGGCGTGTATCGCGTCGACCTGGACCTGGCGAATGATGGGGACTGGAACTTCCTCGTAGGCCGGCTGACGTCGGCCGGGAAGAGTGAGCGCAACGCGCCGGAGCTGTTCCGTCGGCTTGGCTTCATGCGCGAGCGTGCGCTGACGCGGCAGGCGGCCGGGCCGCAGCCGGCGAACCTGGAGGAGGGCGCGTGGTGCAACCACTTCCTCAAGTACAGCCAGGACCCCATCTCGGCCAATGGCTACACCACCTTCTTCCCCGTGGTGGAGGTGGCGTGCAAGGACGGCGCGGACTACGTGTACGCCGACCTCTTCAACTACGACACGAACGTGGCGGAGACCAACTCCGTGCTGCTCTCCTCCGCCTCCGGCGAGGAGTACGGTGACGGAAGGGCCTTCGACGACGTCCGGGCTCCGGCCACCGTGGCCACCGGCAAGGGGCGCGTGCTGCGCATGGAGTCGCTGCTGATGGCGCTGGGTGCGACCATCGACCAGACGTCCTACCTCGTCGAGCGCGGAGCCGCGGTGAATCTGCCGCCGAGCATGTCCTTCACACACCCGCGCAAGGTGATCCCCAACACCGCGAACGCGGAAATCTATGCCTGCCAGCTTCGCGGTGGGAATGACTGCGACTACGCGGTGGCAGGCTATCAGAACGGCTCCTTGCTGCCTTATCCCCCCGCGCCCGCGGGCGTCGCGGCCAGCTATTCCGGTTCGCCGGGCATCCTGAACCCCGCGGACTACTGGCTGTTCAACGCGCCCTACAACTACCAGAACCTGTATGTGCCCATCCGTGGCGTGCTGAACGCCGGTGCGGAGAACAACTTCCAGTGCGTGCTGTCCAAGGTCGACCGGGCACGTATCCAGCTCATCACCCAGGATACCGCTCGTAGCTGCGTCTACGCGAACCAGGCGGAGTTCATCGCGTCGCTGCCGCTCGGCGCGAACCAGACGCCACTCAACGTGCTGACGAACATGAACTGGCTGTTCAACACCACGGGCAATGGGCCCAGTGCCGCCAGCTGTGGAACGGACCAGATCGTCAACGAGTTCACCCGCTTCTCCATCACCATCACCGGCAAGGTGCGCTGCAACGGCGTGGAGCTGCCGATTTTCGTCGTCTACCCGAGGGGTGGCTCGGGCGTGCCGGGCAACATCTTCTTCCGCAACAGCTGCATGGCCTCTGGCACGCAAGTGAAGCTGGCCGATGGCCGCGTGGTGCCGGTGGAAGAGGTGAAGATGGGTGACAAGGTCCTCGCCAACGAGCAGGGCACGGCACTGACCGTCACGGACATCTCCCGCGGCAACGAGGTCAAGCCGATGCTGCGCCTGCGCGACAGCGCGGGCCACGACGCGACGCTCACGGAGATGCACCCGGTCATCATGTCCACGGGCGAGGTCGTCGCCGCCAGGGACCTGCGGGTGAAGGACCAGGTCCGCACCGAGAAGGGCACGGCCACGCTGACCTCCATCACCCAGGTGTCCCCGGAAGGCCAGCGCGTCTACAACCTGGCGCTGGGCACGGACACGGAACTGCTGGCGGTGAAGAAGAACGGCCGCACTCTCTACGCGGGCGGCTTCCTCGTTGGCGACCTGCGCATGCAGGACGCGCTCACGCTGCCCAAGCGCGAGCAGGTCTCCATCCTCCAGCGGCTGCCCAAGGCGTGGCACCAGGACTTCCGCAACGGCATCAAGCCGACGGTGGCCCGCTGATGGCCGCGAGCCCCGGAACACCCTGAGGTGACCCGTGCCACGGTGTCCGCCGTGGCGCACGGGGCTCGAGGTGAACGAGGGGTCGCCGGGGAATCGGCGGCCCCTCGATTCAGCGACGCTCCTTCAGTCCGCTTCTCTCCGCGTAGACGCGACTCCAGGAGATGGGGGGCAAAATCCTGGCGAGTCTTCAGTGAGTCGAGTCGCGCGCCGCCAGAGACCATCCATGCGAGCGTGAAGCCGCCGAGGGCCTGGGCTTCGAGACCCAGGCTTGGAGATCGCTCAGCGGCTCCAGCAGACATTGATGGCGGGACTCCCACAATAGCTGTTCGCGACATTCCGGCACTGTTCGTAGGGGACCCCTTCGCCCATACACATCCAAGGGAACCCCGGAGTGCAGATGAAGCAACAGCGGCGTCCACCCGCCTCCCATCCCTCACACAGTGCGGCCTCCACCGTCCCCACGTCCGAGTCCGGGGGAACCATCATCACCTCCTGCTCCCCCACGCCGCCACACGCCGCCAACAACCCACCAGCGACGACACCGACAATCCAAGCCAGTCGCTTCACAGGGGTGTCCTTTCGGAATGTGCCAGAACAGGACCGGCACCGGCCCATGAAAGCCCGTCCCTCCGGGTTTGACCATCCCTGGCAGCGACGCACGGGCAAGGCCATCTCGAGCGCCGGGAGGCAGTCCGCGAGGAGGCCCGAGTTCCCCTCAGTCGACACGCGCGTAGAGGGAAGCGGCGCGCCTCAACCGTTCCATGGCTTCGGCATCGAGCTTTCGCTGGCAGCTCAGGTGAAGGCCCCGGTCACTGAACCGCACCGCCGCGCGAAGGATTGTCACGAGCGATTCGACGTGCCGCTCACTCACCAGCGTCGCCTGGACAGGCACTTCCACGCCGAGGTCCACCGAGAGTTTCCAGGCTCCAGCCAGGGCGGCATCGAAGCGTTGCAGCCTGGGAGCCAGGGAAGAATCGGCACAGAGGACCACCGTGCCCGGCTCAGCCCTGGGGAACTCCAGCCAGGACAAGTGCGGCAGGGCGGCCAGTGCCTCGAACAGCCCAGGCCCGCGTGCGCCCGTCACCTCCAGGCGCCGCACCGGCAACGGGTGGGCGCCCAGCTCACGCGCCAGAGCCTCCGAAACGTTCCTCAACCGCGTCACGCCGCGCAGGTGCGGATGGGCAAGCCACCGGCTCCAATGCACGGCGGGGCCAGTCCAGTCGGCAATGCCGTTCCAGTCGATTTCCTCCACCGTGCCCCAGGCCGGTCCTGGCGCGGGCGCTCCCTCCATGACGTTGGATTCCATCATCCGGACCGCCACCGGAAAGCCTCGTGCGAAGCGTGCATACCCTCGCTCGATGACGGCCCCCAGCGGGGCCTCCCACTTCTCCCTGTTCGCCACCAGCAACTGAGTGATGCGGTCCTCGTCGGGCACCTCGGCGTATTGGAGCACGATGAATTCACCCAACGGGTCGCCCAGTTCGAGCAGTTGGTCGGCCAGCACTCTCCGCGAGGAGTCATCCTCCGGCACGGCATGGATGCGAGCGAGCAGCACATCCCGGGTGGAGGAGATCCGTTGCTCCACGGCCGTGCGCGCGTCGATGGCCTCCCTCAACGCCTCACACCGCGCCTGGGTCTCCTCGTCGAGAATGGGAGGGACCCAGCCAGTCCCCAGACGGATGACGATGTCGAGCTTCTCCGCCACGAAGAACAGCTCGGCGGGGAGTCTCACTCTCAGCGCATGAAGGACGTTCACGTCGTAGGGCGGCCCCACGTGCATGAACAGGCCGCACAGCTCGTCCAGGACCTGGGAGTGCCTGGCCACCGGCATGAGCGCGATGGCGAGCAGCGGTTGAATGAGCCGGGGGTCCGCGGCCCGCTCTCGAAACTTCGGGATCTGCCGCGCGGTCTCTTGCCCATGACCCTGCCGCGCATGCGCCAGGAGCGGCATCAGCTCCCTCGGTAGGTCCATCAGATGCCTCGGATCCCGCTTCTGCCACCAAGAGGCGTCGACGTCGAGCGGAGTGAGGCCGACCACGAGGCGGTCCGAGAGCTGCTGCGCGAGCGCGATGATGGGCTCCGCGCGGGCCTCCGACCAGGCCTCCAACAACCTCTGGAGCGCCTCCTCCTCCTCGTGCCGCTCGAAGGACTCCGTCGCGCGAGCCAGGAGCTCGTTCAGGATGTGGCTCACTTCGCCAGCATAGCCCTTTGCGCAGCGCCCGGTCGTCGAGGCCCAGGACTCGAGCGGGGCTGGCAGGAAGCAACGGGGCGCGGCGAATCAGCCGCAGGAGGGGATCGAGACTGGTGGGCGTGGCCAGGGGCTTGAGCAGCCTGGCCCCGGCTTCTGCTCCCGCTGTGATGGCAACGGAGCACCGCTCGGTGGCCAGCCGGCGTGGCCGGTGCGCCTGCGCGGACAGCAGGCGCACCGGCCGCTCCGTGAACGTGCGGCGGGGAGCGCGAGCGTTACGGAAGCGGGGGAAGCGCGATGCGCAGCTTGACCCACTCGTACTCCTTGACGGTCTTTCCAGCCACCTGGACGTTCTTGCTCTTGGAGCCGACCACGGAGAGCTTGAGGGGACTTTCAAACACCGCGTGCACATTGGTGTTCGTGGCGATGAAGCGCGCCAGCGTCAACGTCCCCATGACCATGACAGTCGGGCAGTCCGCCCTCAGCTTGCACGTGGGAGCACGATACACAATCACCGTGCCGCCCTCGATATCGTTCGCGCTGTTGAGGCGCGCCTTCGGTACGACGATGAACAGCCGATTCTTGCCGTCGGGAGTCTCCCAGACCGCGCCCAGCTTGTGGTCGATGGGGCTGTCGGGCTTGTTGGCGTTTACGTCCACGGGCCGGAGGATGACCTCGGTGAAGCGATCGCGCTCGAGGACCGCATTGACCTGGGTGAGCTCCGCCTTCTTCGTCCATCCCAGCCAGTGGAGCTGCGGGAGGTTGTAGTTATCCGACGGGAATCTGCCCATGAACGTGCTCGCGTCGCGGTACTCGATGGGCTTGTTGGTAGAAGGATCTCGCGCGTTGCCGTGCGCGAGGCCGAGGATGTGCCCGGTCTCGTGGACGTAGGTCCGGAACAGGTTGTCATTGAGGTAGATGTTGCCCCCGGTGGCGTGCGAGATGGAGCAGAGCCCGGTGGGCAGCACATACACGGTCATGAACGCGGTCGCGCTGATCTGGGCGACGGCCTGTTCCTTCGCCTTCCCGCAGTTGCTGCTCGTCACCTGCACGGTCTGCGTGCCGATGATATTCCGGTGCACCTGATTGCGAGACGCGACCACGAAGAAGTCGTACATATTGTGGACGTTGGCCATGATGGAACTCATCGAAGGCGTGGTCTTGCCCGCGAGCGCGACGCGAACGACATTGACCCTGTGCGTACTGTTCACGACGCCCAATCTGGGATTGTAGTTCCTGACGCACTCCGACTCCCCGACGGCGCAGGTGTAGTTGTAATCCGATGACGGCACCTCGGCGTCCGCGATCCGGAACGACTGCACGTTGCCGTCCGCGCTCGCGCCCGACTCGAACGAGGTATCACAGAGGCTCGCGTCGGATTGAACGGTGACCGAGTCCCCGGTGCAGCCCGTGCCGGCATGGAGCGTCACGGCCTTGCCGGACGCCACGTTGACGTA
Organism: Myxococcus sp. CA056; assembly: GCF_013336715.1. Lineage (NCBI taxonomy): Bacteria > Pseudomonadati > Myxococcota > Myxococcia > Myxococcales > Myxococcaceae > Myxococcus > Myxococcus sp. CA056. The sequence continues at coordinate 213,992 of NZ_JABUMT010000014.1, read as the reverse complement.
GGAGGCGCCAGCGGCTGGCTCCAGCGTATAGCAGCCATTGGCTTCGGCCCCCTGAATCACCTGGGAATCACTGTGGCAGCTTTCGCGCAGGCGGACTTCCATCGAGCGAGGGGTGCTGAGGTACTCGCGCATCGTGGGCCAGTTGGCCGCCGTGCAGTTCCCAGACTGCACCTCCTCCAGGAAGTAGCCATCCTCGAGCGCCGGGTGATCGTAGGTCGCGCACGTCTCCCACAGCTCACTCCAGTGGTCCCAGTCGCAGGTCCCCGCGTTGACATACGTCTCGACACACGCGAGCGACACCATGAGTTCAGGCGAGGTGATGGCCTGTCGGGTGGACCCGACGGACGCCTCGGTGCCGGTGCCACCGGGCTGTTCGTGGGCGGGCTCCTCCCACTCTCCTGCATTGCATGCCGATACCAGAACTCCGAACAGCAGGACGCCTGTCATGGACAGCTTCTGCATACTTCTCCCTCTCGCGGCCCATGGCCGCATGGCGCTGCGCATCATTTGCAGTGGAATGGCTGCTACAATTCGACAGATGAGCCAGCCCGTCGGCTGTCCCATCGGCGCTGTCTTGCCTGCGGGTTTCGCGGCGGGCGTCGCTCGCGCCTTAAATGGTCTTACTCGACATTCATGTAAAAATCGACAGACAGTGGAAAATTAATTTCGCGCCCTGACGAAAAGGTGCGAGCGGATTGCGGGAAGCGGATGAGAGGTGCGACAGAGCGCGAGGTATTGCGAGCCGCTGCTGCCGAGAGTTCAACATCCGAGGATGCAGTCACAAGAAGATTGCTTGAGCTCAACCCGGAATACCGGGAAGGAGGCGGCACACCCAGGAGCGTGTCAATGCATGTTCGTCGCCTTCCCCTCGCAGCTCACCGCGCCGTACTCGCCCTCCTCTTCGCCACTGCTATTGCCTGTGGAGTGAAGACGGAGAACGACCCCGAACTCTCAACGCAAAGCGCCGCGGTCACCTCGGGCACCCGGCTCATCGGCGTGCAGTCCGGCCGCTGCCTCGATGTGTCCCAGAACAGCCAGACGTCGGGGCAAGGCCTCAACATCTACGACTGCCACGCACAAGCGAACCAGCGGTTCCTGTTCACGCCCGAGGGCGAGTTGCGCGTGTTCGACGGCGCCTGGTGCGTCCAGCCCGCGACCGCCAGCGCGGGGGGCCGAGCCGTCATCAGCGCCTGCACCGGGGCCGCCAACCAGCGATGGGTCCGAAACACCAGCGGCGCGGTGGTCCATACGGCGACCTCGTTGTGCCTCGATGTCTCCGGTCAGGCCACCGCCAACAGCTCCCCGGTGGTGGTCTGGAATTGCAACGGCCAGACGAACCAGCAGTGGTCGCTGCCTGTCGACACCCAGCCTCCCACCGTGCCCACGGGACTCACCCTGTCCAACGTGACGTGCAACTCGGCCACGCTCACGTGGTCGCCGTCCACGGACAACGAGGGCGTCGCCTTCTATGACGTCTACCACGACGGTCAGCACATGAAGGCAGTCTCCGGCGCCGTGGTGTCCACCGGCCTGACGGTGGTCCCCGGGGCGACGTGGGGCCTGTATGTGAATGCGCGGGATGCGGCCGGCAACGTCTCTCAGGGCAGCGCCACGCTCACCATCACCCCGCCGCAATGCCAGGTGGATACCCAGGCCCCCAGCATTCCGACAGGCGTCACCGCCACCGCCCTGGGTACCAGCGTGACGGTGAGCTGGACGGCGTCGACCGACAACGTGGGCGTGAGCGCGTACGACGTGTTCCGAGGGGGCGTGAAGATTGGAACGGTGTCCGGCTCGCCGCCCGGGACGACCTTCGTCGACAGCGGACTCTCCCCGAACACGACCTACGCCTACGCCGTGCTCGCCCGTGACGCCCAGGCCAATGCGTCCGCCCAGAGCTCGGCCGTGACGGTCACCACCGGCCAGGCCTGCACGAACGACGTCTGCTCCGTCTCCCAGGTCGCCACCGACACGGACATCCCGTGGGGACTGGTGAACCTGCCGGATGGCTCGGTGCTCTACGGCCGCAGGGACGCGCAGAACATCGTCCGCCTGGACCCGGCGACGGGCCAGAAGACGTCGGTGGGAGTCGTCCCCAACGTGCAGAGCACCGACGGCGAGGGCGGGCTGATGGGGTTGGCCCTCTCCCCCACCTTCGCCACCGACAGCTGGCTGTACGTGATGCACACCTCCCCCACCGACAACCGCATCGTGCGCCTCAAGTATGAGAACGGCGCCCTCAACACCTCCTCGCTCCAGGTGCTGCTCTCGGGTATCGGCCGCAACAAGTTCCACAACGGTGGGCGCCTGCGCTTTGGCCCGGACGGGAAGCTCTACGCGTCGACGGGGGATGCCCAGAACGGCGCCTATGCACAGGACCTCAACAACCTGGCCGGCAAGGTGCTGCGGCTCAATGCCGACGGCACGCGCCCGTCCGACAACCCCTTTGGGAACTACGTGTGGAGCTACGGCCACCGCAACCCGCAGGGGCTGGCCTTCGACTCCCAGGGGCGACTGTGGGAGCAGGAGTTCGGCAACTCGGTGATGGATGAGACGAACCTCATCCAACGGGGTGGGAACTACGGCTGGCCGAACTGCGAAGGGACGGTGTCCCAGGGAGGCTCGGGCTGCGCGACGGCCGGGTACATCGCCCCGAAGCGGACCTACTCCACGGCGGAAGGCTCGTGCTCTGGCATCGCGGTGGTCCGCGACGTCCTCTACGTGGCCTGCGCCCGCGGCTCACGCCTCTACCGAGAGGTCATCAGCGGCACCGAGCTGACCAACGTGCAGCAGTTCTTCGTCGGCACCTACGGCCGGCTGCGCACCGTCGAGCCGACGCCCGACGGCAACCTCTGGATGACCACGACCAACCAGGGCGACAAGGACAGCATCCCCGACAACAGCAACGAGAAGATCTTCCGCGTCGTCCTCGGGCAGTAGGGAGCGTTCAATGCCCCCGGGGCCCTGGCGGCGCCGGGGGCAGGCCTCGCCTCGCTCCGAGAGGCGGGCTCCGCGCACGCAGTTCCAGGCAGAGCGGGCGGCTTGTATCAACACCCCGAGCGACTCGACGACGAGGCGCCCTTGAATGGGCGCCTGCGTGCCGACTTCGCTTTCGCCTACTTCTTCTTTTTGATGAAGAACCTGTGCTCCGACCACCAGTCGAAGTGGCCTCGGCTCCGCGAGAAGTAGATGCCGCGTCCGGCATCGAGCACCTTTTCCCAGACGCTGCCGCCGTCCTTCTTCTTGAGCACGCCCGTCGGCTTGCCGAGGAACTTCTTCGCGGTGAAGTCGTTCACACCCTGAGGCAGCTTGAAGGCGAGCGGGCCGTCATACTTCTCGCCGAGGTGCACTTCGGAAATCACGCCATTGCGGCCGATGTGGACCGTGATGCCACGCTTCTTGTCCTTGAGCGCGCCTCCGGCCTTCAGGGGCCTGGTCGGCAGCTTCAGCTTCTTGAGCTCCGCCGAGAGCTTCGGGTCAGTCACGGGCCTCCCGAGCAGGGCCACCAGCCCTCGCGGAAGGGGGGCCAGCTTCTTCACGCCCTCGCTCTCCACCGGAGCGGGCGCGGCGTCACGCTGGTACGCCTTCACGTTGAACTTCGCGGGCTTCGGCGCCTTGACCTTCTCCTTCGCGAGCCACTCACGCAGCGCCTCGCGCTCATCGCCCTCATCCAGGTCATCCAAGCGCGTCTTGCCCGCGCCGAGCGCCAGCAGGAACGCCTCGAGGCTGGGAGCGACGACCTTCAGCACGTCCGACTCCGAGTCGAACAGCACGACCGGCCGCGGCGTCACGGTCGAGACGAGCGCGAGCAACGAGCCCTCTGGCAGCGACAGGAAGCACCACGCGTCGCTCAGTTCGCCAGGCACCTCCGAGGTCATGAGTTCGAACGAGCCGAAGTTTCCATACTTCTGCGTCGCGACCCACCTGGCGAAACGCGCGAGCAACGGAGGAACAGTCAGCCCCTTGGGCGGCTTCAGCCTGGCGAAGTATTTGCTCATGGGGCGCGCACCCTACCCCATCGTTCAAGGGATGCCACGGCGCCCGGAAATGGATTCCAGGCGCGCATCGACTCCGCCCCAACAGCGCTGACGCAGGGGCGCGCGCGGCTACTTCTGGTGGATGCGGATGAAGTTGAGCTTGTTGTTGGCGGCTCCCGGCGCGCTGCGCACGGTGAGCCGGCCGTCGGACACCGCGACCACGCCAGAGCCGTTGGTGAAGCCGTAACCCGTCGGCACACCGCTCAGCAGCACCGAGTCCTCCACCTGGATGCGGTATGAGCCGTTCTTGGTGCTCGGGTCTCCCGCCAGGAGGTCAATCGCGTAGACGCCGTTCGGCACGGCGATCTCCCAGACCCGGTCGCCCCCCTGCTGCATGCGCGCGTGACGCTGCGCCAGGATGTCGATGTCGTAGCCCGCGTCCACCATGTTGGCCGTGTTGTCCACGTTCCACCCATAGCTGAAGCCGTACGCCCGGCCCCCGTACACCTGGCCGTAGTCGGTGAGCATCGCGTAGATCTCCACGGGCGAGGCCGAGGCCGGCTGGAAGTTGATGTCCACTCCGAACTTCCGCGTCACCTCCACGAAGGCCAGCTTGTTGTTCACCGCGGCGCTGTCATTGCGAATAGTCAGCCGGCCGTCATTCACGTCGACCGTGGTCACCGCCTCCACGAAGCGCTTGTCCGTGGTGGGCGTGCCCTTCAGCACGTGGCCGTAGTATTCGACGCTGAAGATGTAGTCGCTGTCGAAGAAGCTCGGGTCCCCCGCCACCAGGCGGACCTGGTAGTAGCCGTTGGGGACCGCCAGCTCCCACGTGAAGTTGCCGCCGTTCTGCGTGCGGATGACGGTGTCGTAGGCCTGGGACGGCGTGTTCGCGTCATCGCGATCTCGCGTGTTGGCCGTGTTGTCCGCGCTCCACCCGTACGTGTGGCCATTGCCCCGGCTCCCGAACACCTGCCCCGAGTCCGCGACGAAGCCCGCGGGCACCGCCACGTTGGCGGGCTGGAAGTTCACCCGCAGCTCGAAGGGAACGAAGGGAGAGAACGGCACGGTCTGCGCCACGGCCGGAGCGCCGACCAACGCCAGTCCGCCCAGCGCCGCCAGCCGCACCGTCTTCGAGAGCAGTGTCTTCATGATGTCGACCTCGGGGTGTGGGACCGCGCCACGGCGGCCCCCGTGAAGGGCCCACCGCTAACATGCCCCTCCCGAATCACCGCAAGCCACACATCCACCACCCACTCCCCACGCACGGCGGCGCGCAATTTTGCCGCGAGAATGGATGCGCGTTGAACACCGCTCGCCAGACTCATCCATGAGTGCCACGCGACACGCGACAACAACCCATGTTGCGCAATCGGGGCGGGTGCGGGGTCTACGGGAGAACCCGGGTCAGTCAGGCCTCGGCCCGTCCTTGGAGAACCCCATGCGCAGCTCTGCTCCGCACACGCCTTCGCGTGCCACGCTGCCCGTTCGACATCCCTCGGCGGCATACCTGCTCGCGGCGGTCTTGATGGTCGGTTGCGAGTCCCCTCCCTCCGAGCCGCCGCCCCCGTCGCCGGAGTCCCGCCCCACGACGGAGGAGAGCCCCTACTTCGACGGAGAGCTCCTCGTCCGGTTCCGTGGCGGCGTTCAGGCCCTTGCCACGAGCGGCGCTGACGTGGTGAAGGGCGCGAGCGTCCTCCACGCGTACCGCGGGGCTCCCGGGCTTCAGCACGTCCGGCTTCCCGTGGGATTGAGCGTCGAGCGCGCCCTGGAACAGTATCGCGCGGACCCTCGCGTCGAGTTCGCCGAGCCCAACTACCGCCTCGAGAAAAACGCGCAGCCGGACGACACACGGTTCCGCGAACAGTGGGGGTTGCACAACGTCGGGCAGACGCTCGGCGTCGTGGACGCGGATATCAATGCGCCGGAGGCGTGGGAACTCATCGAAGGGCGTGAGTCGGGTGTCGTCGCCGTCATCGACACGGGCGTGGACCTCACGCACCCGGACCTGGTCGACAACCTGTGGGTCAACCCCGGGGAGACCGCCGGCAACGGCATCGACGACGACAACAACGGCTACATCGACGACATCCACGGCATCGACGCGACGGACGCGACGGACGCGGCGGGGGCCAGGCCGCCCAGGGACGACGATGGCCATGGCACACACGTGGCTGGAATCATCGCCGCGCGCGGTGGCAACGGACGCGGCGTCACGGGTGTGAGCCCCCGCACGAAGCTCATCGCCTGCAGGATTACGGACGCGAATGGAAACCTGTCGGGCGCGGCCGCCATCCGCTGCCTCGACTACGTCGCGGAGCTGAAGACGCGAGCACGGCACCCGGTGAACGTGGTCGCCACGAACAGCTCCTGGGGAGGGCGCCTCCCCTCGCAAGAGCTCGAACGAGCCATCGCGCGCAACCTGCCCGCGGGAATCCTCTTCGTGACCGCCGTGGGCAATACAGCCATGAGCCTCGACGAGAACTGGGGCTCCCAATATCCAGCGGAGTACTCGCTGCCGCACCTCATCCGGGTTGGTGCCTCGGACGCGTCGGACCGGCGTGCCTGGTTCTCCAACTTCGGCTCCCAGCGCGTGGACGTCTTCGCTCCCGGAGAAGCCATCCTGAGCACGGTGCCGGGAGGCGGGTATGCCGCCTACAGCGGGACCTCCATGGCGGCTCCCCACGTCGCCGGCCTCGTGGCGCTCCTGTCCGCGCAGGTGCCCGCGCGCGACTGGCGGACCTTGCGCAACCTGGTGCTCAGCGGAGGGCAGCAGGTGCCCGCCCTGCGGGACGTCAGCGTGACGGGCCGCCGCATCCGCGCCATCGGTACGGATGGAGTGGGCTCGATGAGCTGTGAGAACCAGACAGTGGCAAGGCGACTGGCGCCCCAGGGCGAGGTGTTCATCAGCGGCACGAGTTGGGGAGAGCCTGGTGATCGCGTCACCCTCTCCGCGCTGAACATCCGCTGTGGCGAGGCCGCGGGTCGCGTGACGGTGCTCATGAGCAGCCCCCCTGGCAGCATCGACCTCCTCGACGACGGCCTGGGCGCCGACCTGGTGGCCGGTGATGGCATCGCCACCGCGCACTGGTCCCCCCCGGAGACGGGCGCCGTCACCTTCACCTTCCCGGGAGAGGATGCGGTGACGGTTCATCCCAGGTTCCCTGCCCTCCCCTCCATCCACAAGGGGCGCGCATCCTGGAATCCCGCCCTGGGAGAGGTGGCCTTGTTCTCCATCGACTTCAGCGGACGTGGCTCCCCAGGGCCCTGGGAGGTCCAGTGGGATGTCGACTACAAAGGCCGCTTCGACGTCGATATCTCGACGGCGGCGCCAGGGACCTCCCACCCCGGCGAGGAGACGAACTCGTCCGTCCGGCGCGTTCCACAGGCCCCCGAGGCGACGGTTGCGGCCGTGAAGCTCATCGACTCCCTTGGGGTCGTCTCGCCCACCCTGCAGTTCTTGACGGACTACCAGAAGCCCTATCCCTCCGACGTGCGGGTCGACGCGAACATCCTGGTGCCCGAGACTTCTCATCCGTTCGAGCTGACCGTCTGGTTCCGGGCGAACGGCACCATCGGTCCCTGGGTCGTGCAATGGGACTTGTTCCATGACGGAGAGCGCTTCACTCCATACGCGGCGGACCTCGTCCTGAGCACCGTGGGAGGGGAGTGGCCCAAGGCCATCGGGCGACTCACGCGGGTGTTCTCCGCATCCCATGGGGGGCCCCACCGCTTCGCCGTGCGAGTCATGGACGCGAAAGGGAAGACCTCTCCCATCCAGACGTGGGGCGCTGTCGCGGTCTGCGGCCCTCCCTTCATCCAGGAGGTGGAGTGGGAGAGCGCGGGGCGCGTGGAGCCCGTCGACGCGAGGCTGACCGCCCGCGCCGTTCAGGCCTGCGAGCCCATCCTTCGCTACCGCTGGGACTTCGACGCGGACGGGAGCTTCGATGCGGAGAGCGAGAGCCCCTTCATCCGTCATGTGTATGCGGACAACGTCACCGGCCAGTCCTCGCAGCGGGGCATCGTGCGCGCGGAGACGGCGACAACCCACTTCGACCGGACCTTCGAGGTTCCCGTCGAGAACACAGCCCCTCTTGTCCTTCCCATCCCCGAGCAGGTCGTGACGACCCGGCAGCGAATGGAGTACCAGGTCCCCGCCCATGACGTGGCGGGTGACACGCTCCGGTTCACCCTGAGCGCGAACGCCCCCAGGTGGGTCCAGCTGAGCGACACCGGACGGCTCTCCTGGACGGCCTCGGAGTCGTGGGCTCGAGGGGAGAAGCAGCTCGGCTTCAGCGTCACCGTGACCGATGACGAAGGGCTGTCCGCGACCATCCCCGTCGTCCTGGTCCCCGCGTATCGGCCGGAACCGCCCCCCGCGCCCCCGGATGAGGGCGGGTGCTCCACCACGGGGGGCGCCTTCCCTGGGGGTCTCGTGCTGCTCGCGCTCCTGCCGTGGCTACAGCGCCGCGGCCCATCCCGGCGCCCGGGGCGAACACGGGAGAAGAAGAGGGAGCCCCCAGAGACCACCGCCCGCTGGACAGAAGGGCTCTGGTCCAGGTTGTCGCGCTGCAGGGGGCTGACGAGCGTCCTGCCACCGCCACTCAGCGAGAGGATGTAGAGCTGCGCTCCCTGGGCCGGGTAGACCTTCGAGCCCAACCCGCCCAGGAGTCCTGGGGCCCGCGCGGCGTTCGCGTCCACCTTGGGGGCAGGATGCTTGTGGACCGACTCCTCGATGGGAAGGTTGTGCTCCGCTGTCAGTCGTCGCGGAGGGCCTTCATGAGGAAGCAGCGAAGAGGGAGTGGGTTCATTCCCACATTCAGTTCACTCCTGCTAGGGCTGACGCTGGCCTGTGGAGTCGAGACGACGGACCCATCCGAGGACGAAATGCACCTCGGGGAGGTCGCGGCCGAGCTGGTGGAACCCCCTGACGGGAAGGAGATCTTCCTGGAACGGTGTCCGACGGCGGCGGACGCACGGGACAGAACGCTGTTCGTCTCGAACACGGGGCCATGGAACTCCAGCAGGCCGTTGGGCTCCAGCTCCAACCCATACAGGACCATCACCCTGGCGCTGAAGGCCGCCCGGCCGGGGAACATCATCGAGGTGCGCCCGGGAACCTATCCCGAGCAGCTCGTCATCAACCCGTCGACGACCCGGGCGGGTACCGCCATCGCGCCCATCCTCGTCAGGGGAGCGTCGTCCTTCAGGACGCGCATCGTCCCCCCGACCGGACGTGTCGTGGGCAGCCTGCTGACCTTGAGCCAGCCCTACTGGATCTTCCAATCCCTGGAAGTAGACATCCAAGGCAAGGCATCGTTCGCCGCGCTCTTCGAACGCAACACCTATTGCTCGCAGTTGATTGACTCACGGATACACCGAGGCACAGCCGGTGGCGGCGTCGTCATCAGCAGTGCCAACAATGTCCTCATCGGCAACAACGAGATTTATGACTTCTCGAAGTCGGGGGCGGACTCCCATGGGGTCGTGGTCAAGAACGCCTCGCGGGAAATCTTCGTCCTGGAGAACAATATTCATCAGACCGCGGGCGACTCGGTGCAGTGTCAGATGGATGGCAACAGACCCGCGTATCTCTATATCGAGCACAACCAACTGCATGATGCCGGGGAGAACGGCGTCGACATCAAGGGTTGCGACTCCGTCTTTGTGCGCACCAACTCCATCTTCGACTTCCCCAACCTGTCGCGCTACCCCTGGCAGGCGAGCACCTCCGCGGCCGAAGCGGTGGTGGTCCACGCGGACGCCACGAACGTTCAACTCGTGTCCAACACCATTTCCGATGCGGGCCGAGGAATCTCGCTAGGAGGCACCACGGCAGGGGACCAGCCCGTGGACGTGCTGATTCGGAACAACACCATCAGCGACATCTTCAACTTCGCGAACAGGGGGAACGGACAGGGCATCCGCGTCGTGCAGGTCAACCGGGTGCAGATCCGCGCGAACCTCGTGCAGCGGACGGCGGACGCCGGACTGCGGCTGGCCGCGGATGAACCCCTCGGGGCCCCGGGCATGCTGGTGTTCGACAACATCCTCCGCGACATGCCGCTCTTCGTGCGGCTGGGCCGCGCGCAATACCGCGCCCAGATGAGGATGGACCGAAATCGTTACGAGGGGCCCCGTGGCAAATTCACGGCCACGGGACTCGTCAACCTCGGGGAGTTCCCTGAGTGGCGCAGCAAGCTGGCGCCCGCGGGCCTGGAGCAGAACTCAATACGAGTCCCCTGAGAGGCGACGCACATGAGGTTCCGGCCGCCACCACACCAGCGGCCGGCGGGCCGGCTTCGGCCCTCAGGCCTGCTCGCTCGATTTCGGGACAGCCTCTAGGATGTTCGGGCGCCTTCGCCGCGGACTTCGAGGCGCAGCAGGTCAAGGGCCCCGACTCCATGCATGCACCCCCACCCTCCGAACTCGAGCTCATCCAGGACGGCATCCGGCTGACCTCCTGGGTCTTCGGCATCAACCTGTATACCAGCCGCTCGTTCTACGACGGCTCCGTCGGGCTGCTGTCGGCCTGGGACCTGTTCCAGACCCGGTGCCCACCCGAGCGGCTGACCTTCCACGCCACGGAGACGATGAAGGCCCACAAGCCGGTCACGAAGCGGGTCCTCGGACTGCTCGGCACCTGGCTGGCCCCCGATGCGCCTCGCAAGAACTACCTCGCGCTTCGCCTTCGAGTGCTCCCGCGATGACAAGGAGGCCAGCGAGACACACGCCTGGAAAATGTCGATGCGTCACCCGGGCATCGACATCGTTCGCATCCCGTTCGACGCCAAGGCCGTGGGCGGCAATGGCATCCAGGGCGTGAATTGGCTGACGCTGCTCGACACAGGGACGCTGGAGCAACTCGGTGGGCTCAAGGCCCTGCGGAGTCAGCTTCCCGCCGAAGTCGAGCTGCTCGAAGCCCGGCATGGCACCCTGGTCAAGACAGGGCCCGCCCCCATGACAGGCGATGTCGACCACGGGGAGATGTTGCCGCTGTACCGTGAGGTCTATCGGCTGCTCGCGCCGTGGATCGCCATCGCGGCGGACCAGTCCATGGCGCTGCGGCTCGGGGGCGGCGCCATCCCCCGGACCGAGGCGTGGTACCGGCGACTGGGCACCTGAGCCCCCGCCAGGAAGCCGCACCCCGAGCAGGCTCTGGAAGGCTTGTCCACTCGCCCCGTTGGTCGACGGTGCGGGGTTGGAATTCAGAACGTTTGAGCGCGTTGGGGACTGTCGCAAGGCTCGTCCTCGCCCGCCGGCGCGAGGGCTGGGGCCTTCCACTCAAACAGACGCAGGGTCCGCCGTTCAGGGTGGCTCCTGCCACGCCTGGGAGCCTGCTCCCGAGCGTGGCGGTGTGCCCCTCGCTGGGCCTGCTGGAGGCAACACCGTTTGCGGAAACTTCGACTGGCATTCGCTGTCACGACTTTCTCACTGCTGCTGTCGGCAGGCTGCGGCAGTAAAGGAACGGAAAAGGAAACCCCTCCGGATGACCCCTCTCCGGACACCAGCCCCTCCGTACCCGGCGACGGCACCCCTGACCCCACGCCTGGCACCGGAGACCCCGACCCCACGCCTGGCACCGGCGAGCCAGACCCCACACCCGGCACCGGCGATCCTGACCCTACCCCTGGCACCGGCGAGCCTGACGCCGGCACCCCTCCCACGACCGACCCCGGGCCTGTCATCCCCGACCCGACGGACCCCGAGCCTCCCGTAACCACTCCGCCCGAGCAGGTCGATGTCCTGCCCACCCCCAAGCGGACGCTCAGCGCACGCAACCTCAACGAGCTGCGGAGCATGATTGCGTCCGCCCTCCCGGGGGACCGCATCGAACTCGCCGACGGCGCCTACACCAACGCGGACCCCATCGAGGTGTCGGTCCAGGGCACGGAGAAAGATCCCATCGTCATCACCGCGAAGACCGTGGGTGGGGCGAGCATCGGCGGCGCGTCGAGCTTCCTCGTGGAAGGCGCCTCCCACGTCATCCTTCGGGGCTTCAAGCTGACGCATGCTGTGGAAGAGGGAGACGTCGCGCTGAGAATCGTCGGCTCGACCCATGTCCGCTTCACGCGGAATGAGTTCGCCATCAAGGACACGACGTCCATCAGCACCTGGATGCGGCTGGAAGGAGCGGGCAGCGGCAACAACCGCATCGACCACAACCACTTCCACGACAAGAAGAGCTCCAACGTCTTCCTCGCCGTCTATGGCGATGCGCCGAATGGAAGCACGGGCATGTCGCAGAACGACCGCATCGATCACAACTTCTTCCAGAAGCTGACCCTCGACGCCGAGGGAGGCGAGTGCCTGCGAATCGGCGACAGCAAGCGCGGCCCCATCAGCGCGCACACCGTCGTGGAGGCCAACCTCTTCGAGGAGTGCAACGGTGACCCCGAGGTCATCTCCAACAAGAGCTCGGAGAACGTCTTCCGCGGCAACACCCTGCGCAACAACAAGGGCTCGCTGGTGCTGCGCCACGGCAACAAGAACGTGGTGGATGGCAACTTCATCCTGAACAACGCGGGGGGTCTGCGCATCTACGGCCACGACCACCTCATCACCAACAACTACATTGAAGGCAGCACCGGCACGGGCGCCCAGGGCACCATCGTCCTCAGCAGCGGCTGCACCGAGGAGGACACGGGCCTGGGCACGGACTGCAGCGTCGCCAACCGGGTGACCGTGGCCTTCAACACCCTGGTGGGCAACGGGCCGACCCACCTGGTCATCGGCGCCTCCGACTCGCGCCGGCCCATTCCGGCCAGGGATCTGCGCGTCGAGAACAACCTCCTCGTCGGTGAGCAGGGCGCGTTGGTGGACTTCGAGCGGGCTCCGGATGGATTCACGGCCGTCGGCAACATGCTCTGGGGCGCGGCCTCGCCCGGCGACATCCCGTCCGCGGGCTACGTCCGGGCGGACCCCAAGCTGGTGCGCGCGGCGGATGGCCTGCTGCGTCCCACCGCCGCGAGCCCGGTGATTGGCGCGGCGCGTCCCTCCACTGGCACCCAGCCCCCCACCACGGACATGGATGGACAGGCGCGCACCGGCGCGCTGGACGTGGGCGCGGACCAGACCGTGAGCGGAGCGGGCCCACGACGTCCACTCACCTCCGCGGACGTCGGACCTCTGGCTCCCTGAGCAGAGCGCCAGAGGGTCCAAAACGAAGCAGGGGCTCGCCAGACAGCGGGAGCCCCTGCATTTGTCGTGGACCCCTGGACGAACGGCTCAGGGCGAGCCGGGGGAGCCTGCATTCTCCCGCGCACAGGACTCGGGTGCGGCGGTGACCGTGACGGCCTCGTCCGATTCGGCGGGCCGCTGCACCCGGATGCGATAGCCGCGGCCCGCCGCACAGGCGTGTACGTCGACCCCCTCCTGCAGCGGCACGGCTGAGACATAGGCTGGCGACAGGGCGTTCAGACCACTGGTGAAGAGGGTCGCGTAGTGCGCCTGCGTGCCTTCGCGCGGATAGATGAGCACCGTCGACGCCTTGCGAACCTCGTAGTCCTCCGAGTACCAGCCGTCATACGGCCTGGTGGCCCCGCGCACGGTGGAGACGGACAGGCCGTCTGGCAGGGCCTGGGTGACCTGGAGGACGCGCTTGCCCTTCGGGTCGGTGACGAAGGCGGAGACGCCCTGCGTGGCGACGGTGAGGTCCGGCTGGAACTGCCAGCGCTGCTCGAAGCGGTGCGAGTCCTCCGACAGGAGCCGGTCCACCACCAGGACGACGTCCTTCTCCAGCAGCATGACCGCGCGCCAGTGACGCACCCCTTCGTACAGCGCGTGGAAGCCTGACTGGTAGAGCCACTGTCCCCCCTGTGCGGTGAGGCTGGGGCTGGCGTGCCCGTCGCGCTGGTCCAATCCATCCACCGTCACGGTGTTGTGGGCGCGGGTGCTGCGGAAGTAGGCCTCCTCCTCTCCCGGCTCCTCGGTGAACATCCCGGAGTCCGTCAGCAGCGTCCGTCCGGCCGAGTAGAGGACCACGTTGAGGGCGTCCAGGTGACTGTGGTCCGTGCGGTAGGGCCCCGTGTCGAACACCAGGTGCGTCTGTGCCTGGTAGTCCAGGGCGGTGTCGAACGAGGAGCGGAGCACTGCCACGCCGGAGCTCGCGAAGAAGGCGAGGCGCTCGGTGGGCGCGGTGCCACACATGCCCGCCGTCAGCATGTGGCCCAGTTCGGGGAAGGCCGCGCCCATTCGCGCGAGCAATACCGGTTGGTGCTTGCGCACCAGCAGACGCTGGCTCGCCCCGAGCATGGGGATGCGCCCGTCGGGCTGCACCACGTAGGAGGCGAAGCGGGCCATCCGCTCCAGCACTTCCCTGACGAGAGGAGACATCTCCAGGCCGTACGTCTGGGCCCACTGCGAGAGCTGATACACCTGGGTGAAGACGTAGAACTGGTAGTAGGCGGAGTTCTCGATGATGAAGCCGTCCGAGCCGATGATATCCGTGAGCAGATCGTCGTAGCGCTCCAGCGCCAGCTCACGCCAGCGCGGCGCATCCTTGAAGTGCGGGAAGTTCTCCGCGATGAGCAGCAACGCCGCCGCTTCGGCGAACCCGTGGTTGAAGCCCGCCTCGAAATGCTTCGGGTCCTCCAGGAAGCGCGCATCCTCGATGATGAGCCATTCGAGCAGCGTCGAGTCCTGCCAGGAGAGGGCATCCGCGTGCTTGAGCTTCCAGTACGAGTTGACGAGCACCATGGCCCGGTAGGCCGTGCCGTGCTTGTCCTCGCTGAAGACGGAGTTCTTCTTGTTCGCGGCGAAGCTCCTGAAGATGTCCATGAGCTTGTCGCGGTAGCGCCCGTCTCCCGTCTCCCGGAAGGCCCACAAGAGATGGGCGGTGGGCCGCAACCCGTAGAAGACATAGCGCCAGAACTTCTCGCCGTAGGGGTCCTCCGTCCAGGTCAGCGGCTGGGGCAGGCGGACCGGCTCGAACCGGGGAACGGACCAGGTGTCCTTGAGGAGGAGGTCCGCGACCTCCAGCTCCCCCTCGTCCAACCACAAGTAGGCCACCTCTTTACCGAAGACATGGCCCTGCACCACGCACGCGCTGCCCTCGCAGCCCTTCTGCTGCACCGGGTTCGCATCCTCGCGCCCGCAGGCGATGTTCAGCACCTGCGCCGAGTCGAGCTCGTGCGACGGCTCCTTCTCAGTCCCGCAGTGCGTGAGCAGTACGAGGAGCAAGGCACCTTCCACGGCTCTCCATCCCAATCGTCGCGCCATGTCTCATCACTCCGTTGCAAGTCGGCGAACAGTCCGGTCCAGGCGAGCCTCGCCGGACCTATTCCACACGGATGAAGGCGTCCGTGCCGCCGAGCACCCTGGGTCCGCGGCCGAGCCCGACCTGCGGGAGCAGCGCGGCACACTCCGGGTCCCCGGCGCTGGAGAAGCACCCTGGGACAGGGTCCGTCAGCCCGTCCCCGGAGCTCTCGAAGTCCGTGTGCGCGAAGAGCGCGGCCACGTCGAAGACGACCCGGCTGCGCCCTGGCACGAAGCCCGTGAGGAGGATGGTGCTCTGATTCTCCGCGCTGCAGTCGACGCCGATGTCCGGCGTCCCGGTGCAGCCGTCGGCGCGGACGTGGAAGACATAGGCCCTATTGCCACCCGAGCGCACGTCGAGCCGGAGGTACCTGTAGCCGTACGTCCAGCTCCACCACATGCTGGGGTCGTTCAGCGGTGGGTCGGCCCACTCCACATTCCTGTGGTTGAGCTCGCGAGGAACCCCCAGCGTGAACTCCACGCCGGTGTAGTCGTCGAAGTCAGGCACGACGCCGACCACCTCGGTGCGGAGCTCCGGGCTGCCCGTGTTGCAGGTGCCGGTGCCGTCCTCGAAGTCGAGCAGGGCGATCGTCTTGCGCTGCCAGCGCCCATCCTGCGCCAACACCAGGGGGAAACGGTCCCCGTTCTTGCGCACCAACGCGACGTCATGGACGTACGCCTTGAAGTCCAGCAACTGGAGGCTGGTCCCCGAGGCACCGACCTTCTCGTAGCTCGCATCGCAGCGCAGGGGCTCGCCGCGCACCTGGGCGGTGAACTGGACCGAGACCTGACGCTCCCCCATGCAGGCAAGCAGGAGCACGGGCGCCGCGAGCACGAGCAGCCGGAGGCTCCCTCCGCCCCCCAACACGGCCCGCGCGATGGTGCCGACGCGCGGCGCAAGCCGTCCCGCCTCCCCGCTCCCTCGCTCCTGTCTCCCCCCCGGATGCATCTTCCCCCCTTGCGTGGATGAACCACGGCGGGAGCGGTCGATTGCACGGCGTGCGCCCACCGGCGTGCGACCGGAAAGAGGCGACTGGCGCGACAGCGCAATTGCCCTCCTGGCGGGGACGTGGCCGTGTCAAGGCGCTCCCCTGGCGACGCGCCTTCCCAGGTGGGGCGGGCGTGCTGCCCCCGCTGGGTATTCGCGCGCATCACCCTCGGGGGGCTTGTGCGGACGCGAGCGCCAGGCCCCAGCGGCACGGCGGGCCGCCCCGCGACCCCTGGCGGCTGGATTTCGACCGCTCGGCCTGACGAGGCGGTGGGCCTCGCGGGAGCGTGCCACCTTGGGGCTGACCCTTTCGGTCATCGACAACGGAGACACGTCCATGCGAACCGCGCCCCCCAGCACCGCCTATAGGGCCGCCCTTGGCCTCGCGCTCTTCGCCTCGCTCATCCTGATCTGGTTGAGCCTCGGCGTCGGCATCATCGGAGCGGACGGCGACCGCACCAACCTGGTCTACGGAGGGGTGCTGCTCGTCGGC
This sequence comes from Myxococcus sp. CA056, assembly GCF_013336715.1. Lineage (NCBI taxonomy): Bacteria > Pseudomonadati > Myxococcota > Myxococcia > Myxococcales > Myxococcaceae > Myxococcus > Myxococcus sp. CA056. The sequence goes on along the minus strand of NZ_JABUMT010000014.1, from coordinate 197,278 downwards.
CTTGCTGGCGCCTTCGTCGTGCGCCTGCGCGCGGCCGGCATGGCCCGCACGCTGGTCGCGATGGCCTTCACGCAGGCGGTCATCGCCGGAGTCGCTGTGCTCGCCGGCTGGGGGATGCCATGGAGCCCTCCTGTCGAACTCCTGACGCTCAACGCCGGCTTCATCGCGATGTTCCTCGGGTCCGCCTGGCTGTTCCAGCGCGGTGCGCATGGGCGACTTGAGGCGCGGTGAGCACGTGACGACGTGTGGCGCGGCGCCAGCAAGTGGACGAACCGCTCTCGTCACCGTCCCGAGAGCACCTGGTCGAGCCGGTCCCGAAAGCTGCGGCTCAGCTTGAGGCGGCGACCATCATGCAGTTGCACCCAGTACTCGCCATGGAAGAGCGGCTGAAGCTCCCGGACCCGCTCCAGATTGACGAGCGTCGAGCGATGGATGCGCAGGAAGCGGCGCGGGTCGAGTTGCGCTTCCAGCTCACGCAGCGACTGACGCAGCAGGTGCGAACGACTGCCCACGTGCACCTGGACATAACAGTCTTCCGCCTCGACCCAGTCGATCTGCTCGACGGGAACCAGCAGCACCCTCCCCGCCTCCTTCACCGCGAGTCGCTCGAGATAGGTCGGTGATGCGACAGGACGCGCGGCGGGAACAGGCTCCTCGGCCGAGTACAGCTCACCGAGCTGGCGCGCCATGCCCTGCACCCGGAGTCCCCGAACGCGCTCCTTCGCACGGGCGAGGACACTGGCGAACCGCGCGTCGTCGAAGGGCTTGAGCAGGTAGTGGACCGCCCCGACGTCGAAGGCCTGGAGCGCATAGGTGTCGAAGGCCGTGACGAACACCACGGCCCCCGCGGCGCCCGGCCCCACAGCCCGCAACACCTCGAACCCGTCCGCACCTGGCATCTGGATGTCCAGGAAGAGCACATCCACGGGCCCCTGCCGGAGCACCTTGATTGCCTCGCGGCCCGTCGCGCACTCTCCCACCACCTCCATGCCCGCGTCGCCCGCGAGCAGCGAGCGGAGGCTCTGGCGGGCCAGGGGCTCATCATCCACCACGAGCGTGCGGAGGCGCTCGCGCTGCATGAGCGCGCTCATCGAGCCGCCTCCTGCACCAGGAAGGGGATGGCCACCTCGGCCAGCGTTCCGCCATCCGGGGTTCGACTGAGCAACAACCTGTGCCGCGCTCCGTACAGATGGCGCAGGCGCGCGCGGGTATTGGCAAGGCCCACGCCTCCGGACTCGGCGGACGGGCGGTCCTGCCTCGCACCCTCGGGAGCATCTCCCGCCCCAGAGTCCCGTACCGAGAGGCACAACATCTCCGCCTCACGGCGGATGTGGACCGACACCCTCCCCTCACCCTCTCGTGCGCACGTGCCATGGCGCACGGCGTTCTCCACGAGCGGCTGGAGCAACAACTGAGGAACGAGCGCCCCGAGCACCTCCGGGTCCACATGGAAGTCGGTGCGAAGCCGGTCCTGGAAGCGCACCTGTTCAATTCCGAGGTAGCGCTCGACCAGGTCGACCTCCTGTTGAAGGGGAACCTGCTGATTCGCATCGCTCCGCAACACCGCCCGCAGCAGGTCCGCCAGACTCGCGACCACCCGGAGCGCCCCTGCCTTGTCGTCGTTCCGCACGAGCCCGGACACGGTGTGCAGCGCATTGAAGAGGAAGTGGGGGCGCAATTGCATCTGCAAGGCCAACAACTGGGAGCGCAGGAGCTGCGATTCCAGCTCGGAGGCCCGCACCGTGCGCTCCAGGTAGAGCCGATGGAAGCGCAACGCGTGGCCCACGGCGAGCACGCCCAGGTAACAGAAGAAGCAGTAGGCCAGCGCGCCGAAGAAGTACTGCAACAACGGGCGCTGCGGGTGCTCGACGAACCTCTCCAACACCCAGCCGACGACGAACTCGAGCCCCCACAGGACCAGGAACAGCGCCACATGCACGCCCACGCCTCGGCGCCATCGCGGACCGTCGAGCGGGTAGCGCTCGCACAAACGGAAGATGAGCGGCGTGTAGAGCGCCCACAGCCACATTCCCAGGATGTTGCTGAGAAAGAAGAAGGTGCTCGGCAAGGGCCGGCCCGTGGAGAGGGCGCCACCAACGCCCCCTGCCACCGCCACACAGCCCACGAGCGTCCACACACCACCCGTCAGCGCCATCGCACGCCAGCGGGAAACCGCGACAGCAGGGAATGACATCGTCATGGGAGCCCCGACACGCGAACTGAAGCAGGCGGCGCAACCCTAGTGCATCTGCATTCCTCCCCTGGAAGATGCCTCACACGGCGGTGAGCATCGGTCCTCGCACACGAAGGCCGTGACAGGACATGTCGCCCACGCGCGGCAGGCGTGGCCTCCGGCTCGGCCCCACGTCAGGCCGCTTCACCTCACCTTTCCGCCAGCTCACAGCAAAGCCGAGGTGCCTGTCGCGCACGGAAGGCATCTTCCGGGGCGCACCCTCATCCGGGGCGTGCCGAGGCAGCAGTGAGCATTCAACGACTGGAGAGAGTCCCCATGAGCTACGCAGGAGTCGTGAAGGTGGTTTCGTCGATGGTCGCGGTGAGCGTCGTCGCATTCGCGCCCGCCGTCTGGGCGGAGCACTGCCACAAGGTGCATGCGGATTTGATCGAACACCCGGCCACGGAAGGGTGCCTCAACGGAGCGACGCGATGCTTCCTCGGAGAAGTGGACGGGAACCACGGCCTGCGCGGCGTCACCCACTTCAAGGCGCAGGAGGCGCGTCTCGCGCTGACCACCGCTCCGGGGTGGCTCAGCTACGCCGGCTTCTTCCACTACACGCTCGAGAAGGGGACCCTCGTCGCCCGTGAGACGGGCGTCACGAACGCCGGCTACGTGACGGCGCATCACGAAATCCTCGAGGGAACAGGGAAGTTCGCCGGCGCGACGGGCTACCTCTTCGTGAGCGGTCTCCTGCTCGACAACGGCAACAGGATTGTCACCCGCGTGACGGGGGAGATCTGCACGCCCTGAGGTCGGCGCGCGTCGGGCCCGTCTTTCGCGCCTGACGACCCATGGCGGGGAAAAGAGTGGGGCCCCACGCGACGTCCGCGTGGGGCCCCAGGGAACGTGACATCCAGCCAGTCCAGCCGCTGGAGCTTTTTCCTGGTCTGGAACCCGGGACGTTTTTTCGCGGGCGGCCTTCGGGAAATTCCAGGCCGCGCCTCCCGGTGACAGCTCGGAGCATGTGCTGGACGACCAGCCCCGTGTCGCCGCGACGTATTCCTCTTGCAGTGCACTTGCATCGAGGAACGATGAAACGACCTGGCTTGCTCGCGACCTTCTTGATGGGCTTCCTGCCTGCCGCCACGGTGGGGGCGTATTCGCTCAACACCGCGGTCAGATGGGGAGACAACCCCTACGTCATCGATGTCATCACCGGCCCATTCCAGACCCACTTCGGACTGAACAATGCCAGCATCATGACCATCGCGCGTTCTGCCCTTCAGTCCTGGCAGAACTCAGGGGTCCGGTTCAACACGAACATCGAATTCCACGACACGACGCCCAACGCCTCGGACCTCGAGATTGAAGCCAAGACGTGCTGCGACGGCGATTGCTCGGGGAACAGCTGTCTCGGACGGTCGTCCTACATCTTCCTCTCCGACAACTGCTCCATCGACATCTACATGAACACCGGCGTCGCGAGCGCGTACTCGGACAACGGGACCCAGACCTTCGACCTCCAGTCCATCTTCACGCATGAGTTCGGGCACTGCCTCGGGTTGACCCATCCCTCCACGAGTTCGCCTGAAGCCGTCATGCACCAGGGGAACTACGCCTTCGGGGCCTATCCGAAGCGCTTCCCTCGCGAGGACGACAAGCTGGGCGGACAGCACGCCCAATACATCGCGGACTATCCCGTCAGGGTCCGCGCCCGGACGGGCGGCGGCTGGACGCAGGTGGGAACGACCTCCGGAAGCGTAGGCGTGGCGACGCAGACAGACGGGTGGTCGCTCGTGACCTTCGAGAACGACTCGAACCAGGACTACACCAGCCGCATCTCGTACGTCGGTATCGACCCCAGTGGCACCGTGGGACCGACCTGCACTTCGACGGACTATGCCTTCGACGGCGTGGCCGTCTCCGAGAATCCAGGCGGGGGCTTCGCGGCGGCGTTCCGCTCGTCCAATGACACCGGAGCCATCTACGTCTACCGGGGCGTCTACGGCAGCCTGGCCGGATGTTTCTGGGGAGGAAGCCCCCAGCTCACGACGATGACGTCCCATCGGCGCCCGAGCCTCGCGTATGACGCGGCGTCAGGTCGGCTGGTGATGGCCTTCATCGAGATGGGGACAGGAAAGCTCCGGGTCTCCACGTCGACCAGCGCCGGCACCTGGACCACCCCCACCCAGATCAACGGCGAATGGACCGACACGTCGGTCGGGATTGATTGCGGCTACTGGGCGCCCGCCGGTGCCAACCGCTGCTTCCTCACCTTCCCAGCCTCGAACGGCGAGCACCAACTGCGCATCGCCGAGGGCTACATCACCGCGGCCGGCACCTTCATGTACCTGGGGACGCACGTCACGGCGGGCTGGACGCTCAACGTCGCCTCGGACGTGCAGATCGTGAATGGCAACCGCCTGGAAATCATCCACGCCTCCACCAACAACACCCGCGACGCGTACATGTACATCCGGGACTGCGCCAGCGGCACGTGCACGGACTCCAACTTCCCCATCGAGCGCAAGACGTTCGTTGGCGGCAGCATCTCCAGCGCGAAGCTGGTGACGGCGGCTCCTTGAGCCTGGACCTTCGCGAGACCCCGCAACACCAGACTCCTGGAGACACATTGTCATGAAGTCCTTCTTCAAGCAGGGAATGATGGTTGTCGTCGGTGCGGTCGTGGGCCTGGGAGCCGTGGGTGTGGGGAGGGCGCTGATACCAACCCCCGCGCTGGGCCCGGCGGGCCGGGGACATGTCCACGACGATTACGCGCGGTACACGCTGGGGCCCGAAGGCTACGTGGCCCAGTCCGACCTCATCGTCACGGGCCGCGTCACCCGACAGGTGGACACGCACCGCAAGGTCCAGGGCAGCAAGAGGCCTCGCTACTTCCAGAAGCTGGAGGTGGAGGTGGACGCGGAGCTGTATCGGAACGCGGAGCGGCTCCCGGGCTCCGCGACTCGCGTGGTCGTGGCGGTTCCAGCGGCGGGCATGGACGCGTCGGCGGGGCGCGCCCACCTGGGCACGCTGGATGGACACCGGCAGTTGTTCTTCCTGCGGCGCTCACCCGACGTCGCGGGGGCCTTCGTCCTCCTCCGGGGCGACCATGGACATGTCGACCTGGACGCAGCCTCGGTCCAGCACGAGGTGCTCCCGGGAGCGACTCCCTCCGCGCTGCTCGACACGCTCAAGCGCTTCGTCGCGTCCACCCAGCTCTCGGTTCCTCGCACGGAGCGCACCTCACTGGACTCCGTTCCCCAGGGCGCGGTGCCGGGCCGGCTCTACGGACGCGCGGACCGGCCCGCCACGCTGACCACGCCCGCTCCCGACGAGGCGGGCACGGTGGTGTTCGACGCGCTCCCTGAAGGCGCGGTGGCGACACGGGTCCACGTCGTGAACGTGGGTGAGCGCTGCTTCGTGAGGCTGGCCTGGGAACCCGGACCGGCCTCGGGGCCCGTGGCGCTCCACATCAAGGATGGCGCCCGGCCGTCCGACTGCGCGGCCCTGCTCGACAAGACGTTCTGACGTCGCACGTCCAACGCGTCCGCGACCCGGCCTGCCCGTGGCGATGGCCGGGTCGCGGTGCTCACAGGATGATGTGTTCGATGGGCTTCCAGACGGGCTGGAGGTCCTTCGTCAGGACACCCACCTCGGGGACCACCAGCTCCTCGGCGTGCAGCAGGTAGGGGCCACCCTTGACGTTGCGCCCCACGAGCAGGAACGTGTAGCGGCCCGAGGGGAGCGCGTCGTACACGACCTCCGGGGAGGTCACTCCCGCCGGGCCGAGCACCCCCAGCTCGAGCTTGATTCGTTCCACGCGACCGTAGCTGCGGATCGGCGACAACGTCCCCGGGACGAGCACCGCCTGGTGGAGGGCGACATCCTCGGGGGGAGTGCCCGTGACACGGGGCACACGCAGCCGCAGCGTGGAGTGGCCTTCTCGCTCCTGAAGTTGGAGCACTCTCCGCTCGTTGGGGGCCAGCGTCACCCGGCGCGGGATGTACCGGCCCGACTGGGTCTCCGACCAGGGGTTCCCCATGAAGTCGTACCTGGAACTGAGGGAGATGGCGTACTCCCCGGGCTCCAGTCCTCCCATGGAGAAGGACCCTTCGCTGACGTCCACGATGCCGGAGCGATGGAGCTTCTGGCCCCCCAGGGCGCTCAACCGCAGTGTCACCTTCGCGGGCTGTCCCTCGCGGTCCTTCACGGTGCCCTCCAACCGCGCGCCCGGCGAGAGCACCACCTCCAGCGTCTCCTCGCCCGAACCCACCGACTGTTGAAGCGGCAGGTAGCCGGAGTGGGAGACTTCCATGGCCAGGGGACCCGCCTCCATCGGCCCGAACTCGAAGGCGCCCGAGGGGTCCGTTTTCGCGCTCGCCAGCTCGGGAGCCTGCGCCGACGAGGACTCATCGACCTGGGAGGACGGTGAGCGCCGGACGACCACCTGGGCGTTTTCGACGGGGGCGGAGGTCGTCGCGTCCACCACCCGCCCGCGCACCCACCGCCCTGCTTCGAGGACCAGCGTGCCCAGGTCCACGTCCTGGCCGCGCTCCACCCGGACCTCGCGGATGATGCGCGTGTGCCCCGGGGCCTCGAGCGTCAGCCACGCCACACCGGGTTGCTGGATGGGGCGCCGGAAGGCGCCGTCCTCGCTCTGAAAGGACTCTTCGTTGACGGTGAAGCGGTCAATGGGCGTGCCGTCCGAGCGCCGGAGCTTTCCGCGGATGCTCCCCAGATAGCGCAGCACCAGCCTCACGTTCGTCGAGCCCGCGGCGACCTGGTGCTCGGGGAGCGGGTCGAAGGCGTCATCCTCCCCGCGCTTCGCCACGCGCAACACGTAGCCCGGCTTCTCGACGGTCAGGTTGCTGTCGCCTCGCAGCAGGTGATGGACGGTGAAGCGGCCCGCCTCGTCCGTGAGCGAGGATGCGTCCTCCAGTCGGATGCCGTGCTCCTGCTCATACAGCTGGGCATGGTTCTCCCGCTGCGAGTGGGCCTTCACCTGAGCGCCAGCCAGGGGCCTGCCCGCCTCGTCCACGACGACACCGGATACCGACTTTCCGGTGTCCATCCGGAAGACCACCGTCGACTGTTCCCCGGGGCGCACCTCGACGACGCGCGAGGCGCGATGAGGCGCCCCCGTGTTGAAGACCGCCCGAAGCGTGTAGCGACCCGGCTCCACGATGCGCATGACGAAGCGTCCTTCTTCGTCGCTCACGCACTCGGTGGTTCGGTCCTTCTTTCCCTCGGCGAACAGGGTGAGCGCCACCTCCGGGAGCGGCTCACCCCGGGCGCTCACCACGGTGCCCTCCACGTGCCCACCGGCGTGCAGCACCAGTCGAAGGTCCTGGACCGGAGCCTCCACACGCTCCAGGCGCGTGACGACGAAGTCCTCCCCGTAGGCGACGAGGATATAGGGGCCCGCTTCGGGCAGCTCGAGCACGAAGCGCCCCGCCGCGTCGGTCCGCGTTTCGAACCTCGTGGACTCGTAGTCTCCGAACCTTTGGACCTCCCCCTTGGCTTGCACCTCACCGGAAGGACGCGCCTTGTCCTTGCTCAGCCGAGGCGGCGTCATGGCCGCCACGGTGGCCTCCGCCAGGGGATGCCCGTCCACGTCGGTGACCAGTCCCTCCATGAGGACGGCTGGCGCGCGCTGGGAGTCCGGCGTCGTGCCCTCGGCAGGCACCTCCCCCGCCTGGGCCCCGGTCCGCCCGGCGTCGGGCGCCCCACCCAGCGACTGCTGGGCGGAAGCCTCGTCAACCGTGGGCGCGGCCATCGGGGTCTCAGGGGTGCCGAGGGAGAACCGCGTCACGGCGAATCCCAGCACGACGACACCCAGGGCGATTGCCACCACGGACGTGCTTTTCATGAGGCCTCCCGTCGACGTCACGCTAGCAGCATCCAACGCCCTCTCGTGCACGGGCGCGGTGTCTGCCCATCCACCCCGCCCCCAGGCACTGACCTTCAGGCCACCGCTTCCGGCGTCGACGGGGTCCGCTTCGACGAGAGGGCACTGCCCACCGACGCCAGGACGATGAAGCCGACGGCCAGGGCCTGCACCCACGAGAGCCGCTCGTCCAGGAACAGCAGCCCCGCGAGCGCCCCGAGCGCGGGCTCCAGACTCATCAGGATGCCAAAGGTCCGCGTGGGCAGCTCCTTGAGCGCCATCATCTCCAGTGAATAGGGCAGCGCGCTCGACAGCACGGCGATGCCCAGCACCGCGGGCAGCAGCGACACGTCCAGCAACGAGGTGCCCGCCTGCGCCACGCCAAAGGGAACGACGAGCAGGGCCGCGGTGAGCATGCCCAGTGACGCGGCCGTCCCGCCGTGCACGGAGGCGCCCGCCTTCTGGCCGAACACGATGTAGAGCGCCCAGCACGTGCCCGCCACCAGCGCCCAGCCGACCCCCACCCAGTCGAGCGCCTTCCCGGTCCCCGCCAGTGGCAGGATCATCACCACGCCCGCCACGGCCAACAGCGCCCAGATGAAATCGACGGCCTTCCGAGTCGACAGGAGCGCCACCGCGAGGGGCCCGGTGAACTCGATGGCGACGGCGATGCCCAGGGGGATCCGCTCCAGCGCCAGGTAGAAGGTCAGGTTCATCACCCCGAGCGAGGCGCCATACACGAGGACGGAGCGCAGCTCCGCGCGGGTGAGGCGCTTGCGCCAGGGACGCCAGATGGCCAGCAGAATCAGGCTGGCGAACACGAGCCGGAGCGCCGTCGTCCCTTGTGCGCCGACGACGGGAATCAACCGCTTGGCGAGCGAGGCCCCCACCTGGATGCAGCTCATCGCGACCAGCAACAGGAGCACGGCGCTGGTGCGGGGGCTGGTCAGCCCACGGAGTCGAGACATGCCGCGCACTGTCGCACAAGCGCACCAGGGCAGGTCATCGCTCACCTCCGGCGGAGTCGAAGCCGCCGGTGCTCCAGAATCGCGCGCCACCCGTCCGCTTGCAGCGGGTGCAGCCAGGCGCGCGCGCGATTCTGGAAAGCCGTCCGGGTTACTTCTTCTTGTCGGCCTTCTCCTTCTTCTTCTTCTGCTTCTCCTTCGTCGACAGCTTCGGCTTGTTGTCCTTCTTCGCCTTCTCTTGACCCTTGGGCACGGTATCGCTCCTTACGCCCGACCACGGCGAACCCCATCCTACCGCGCCCGGACTGTCGCGGGTGGGAATTGCCCGGCCCCGCGAGCCTCGGCGGCACAGGAGGGCACGCTCCCGTCGCGCGCCCTCCCCTGCCCGCCTGCTAGTGGTAGAGGCGGATCTCACACACCTGGGAGTAGCTGCTCACTCCAGGGAACGTGCCGGACACGTAGAGCCGCACGTGTTTCGAAATCAGCCCTCCGCCGGGACGCTGGCTGTAGTCCGCGACGACCGTCTGATTGGGGCCATAGGACATGGACCCACTGTCACTCGTGCTCCAGGTGCTCCCGTTCAGGCCGACAGCCATCGCCCAGCCCGTGGGGTTCCACTGCCCGAAGTCGATCTCCATCCGCTTGATGAGGTACTCGCGCTCCATGTAGACGTACACCGACTGCGAGTTCCCATTGCTGCTCCACCAGCACGAACTCTTGTTCCTGTCCGCGACGGTGTAGGCCGCCATGGGATTGACGGTGGCGTTGCCAGCGCCCACTCGAATCTGATTGGAGACGGTGACGGGGCCGGAGAAGCCCTGGTAACTCACGTCGAGCCGGTTCACGACCTTCAGCATCAGCGTCGAGCCGCCCAGTCCCGCCGTGTCGAAGGTCCAGTGCCGATCCGTGAAGGCAGCGCTCTCCTCTCCAACCTTGGTCCACGTCAGGCCGCTGTCCTGCGACAGGTAGTAGTCGACGAGCTGCGGCGCCGGGTGGGACCAGTGGACGTGGATGTCATCGCCATCCAGGGTCAGGGAGGTCCCCGAGGAGGCGGTCACATCAATCAAATCCGTGACGGTCAGCGTCGTCGTATTGGAGACCACGGTCTGCTGGTAGGCGTCCACCACGCGCCAGTGGGAGACGCGCGGCTGGATGTGGTGGTCGATGGGATAATAGATGTGATTGCTGGTGATGGTCCCGACCGTCTGCCAGGTCTGGGGAGCCTGGGGCGTCGAGCGCTGGAGGAGCAGGGTGTCACCTCCGCCGCTGACGGTGAAGTACGGGTACTGGGATGACCGGGTGACCACTGAATCCGGCAAGGAGAGGACGGGCTTGCTGACGGGGTTGGTGACCCAGATGGGCGCCATCACGACTTCGGCGTTCTCCCATTGCTGCCTGAGCGTGACGACGTAGATGGACTCGTAGGGCGTCAGCGAGAAGACCTCCTTCAGGTCGATGAGTCCTATGTCGGTGTACGGGATTTCCTTGATGGGTGCGTTGGGCTGGAAGGGGCTCCAGACCTGGAGCGTCGTCCAGTTGTTGCCGCCACCGGTGCCATCCTTGGTCGTCCCCCACACGGTGAAGTCGAGCCGCCGCTCGGTGGGGCTGAGCGCGAACTCGGAGCCCATGGGACGGCCGTTGACCATGAAGAAGCCGGAGGCAGGCGGCAGGGCCGTGCGGAACACCGAGCGGTTGCGCAGCGCGATGAGGAAGTTGTCGTAGTTGAACGGCGTGCCGGGAGGCAGGACGACACCGGCGCGGCCCTGGGCCGTGTCGTGGCCATGGGTCTTCTCGCGGGGCACGCCGGGCTCGTCGATGTAGCGGCGCACCCAGGTGCCGTTCGGGTGCTGTTCCATGAAAGCGCCCCCCAACTGCTCGCGGGTGGTGGAGTGCGCGTCGGTATTGGAGACGGGGGCGACGCGGAAGCCGCGCCGCAGCAGCTCGAAATACTTGGGGAGCCCGTTGTACTCGGCGAGTTCGACGGCATCTCTCACCTTCTGGCGTCGGTCCGGCGCCGTGGGGAGCGTGAAATACACGTCGTCGTTCGGATGGTTCAGCTGGATGTGGGTGCTCAACAGCGGGTCCGCCGAGTAGTTGTCGACGATCTCGTCGTGCATGTTCCCGATGTTGGAGGAGTTGACATGCAGATTGCGGTTGAAGCTGTTGAAGTGGTGGTCATGGCTTGAGCCCGTCCCATCATCCGGGCCCACATGAGACTCCCTGCCCCTGAGGACGAGCAGCTCGGATTGCCCGTTCGCATCCAGCACGGGGCTCAGCTGGGAGATGGGGTCATCGTCGTCGTAGGACTTCCACGACGTGGTGTGGTTGCTGGTGCCGAAGAAGTCATAGCCGTGGCGGAAGGCGGACAGCAGCACCTCGCTTCGGATGATCTGGGGCGTGAAGCTGAGCGACCCGCCATCCATGGCGTCATGGCCGCGGGGGTGATTGTGCAGGTCCCCCACGAAGGTCTGCCAGCCGCCACCTCCCAGCTCCGTGGCGATGCGATTGCGGTATTTGCTCTCCCGGACCGCGGGGACCGGATACCGGTCCAAGGCGAGCACGTTCGTCACCTCATCATCAGCGAGGCCCGGGGTGGAGAACAATGCGGCGGCCAGCAGCACGCTGCCGCCGAGACGTCTGTTTCGAGACATGGGAACCACTTCCTCAGGAGGGACGCAGCAAGGGCGGACGAATCAAGTGAGCGTCACCCACTCTCACTACGGAGGAAGCCGCGAGGACTGGTCGTTGCGAACCGGCTGAACCACTTCGAGCGCGGCCTGGGTGGCTCGGGGAGCCGGGCCTGCATCCGGCTCGCATGTCCGCCGCGCTCGTTCTCCGAAGCCCTTGCGACCGACTTGCCCCCTGGCCGCGAGGACGCCCTCACCCCGCCGCGGGCCCGTGCCTCATCGCTTCCAGCGCGCGTGGATCCGGCCGTTGACCACGTCGACGGCCATCCAGTCGTCCGCGAAGGCGGCGGAGCAGTCGCACTGCACGCCCTTCAGGTGCTCCCGAATCAACTGGAGCTTGAAGCCACGCGGCGTCTTCAGGATGGCGACAACGCGCTCCTTCGACTGACCGAGTCGCTGCTTCACGTCGAGCACCTTCCCCGTCGCCGCGTCGATGAGCGCCACGCCCACCCATTCGTACCCGGGACGGTCGTCGCGGGTGAAGAACACCAGCGCGCGGCGGTCATCCACCGCGAAGGCGGAGACGCCACCGCCGACGGACCCTTTCGCTCCAGCCAGCCGGCAGACGGACTTCCCATCCGCGACGTTCGCGATGGAGCCGTACCAGGCCTTCTCCAGCGGCAGCCCGGTCTTCCCTCCCGAGGTCTCCACGACGGCCGTCATGTCGTCCTCGGTGCACTCGCCCGAGGCGGAGTCGAAGGCCACCGAGAACACGTGCGCTCCGACCTGGCACTCCCACCGGAAGTCACAGTCGGCGACCTCCGGCTCGGCGGCCTCCACCGAGACCGCACCGCAGCACAACATCAGCGCCACCCAACCACCGCGTGTCATCGAGGCCTCCGTGCGGGCCCCGCTCGGGCCGCTCGGTGGCCAGCGTCGTAGACCGCGTCGCGGAGAGCAATGGTGAACGCGCCCCACCTGTCCTTGGAACGGGGCACCCCTCCCTCCATGCGAAGGGTGCCCACGCCCATCGTTCACATCGGCTTCGGGGGGAGCGGCTGGGAGCTGAGACACCACACGTCGCCGCACACCCGCTCGCAGGAGAGCCCCGCGCACTGGTAGGTGGGCACGTCGCACTGCACGCCACAACCGCCGCAGTTCATGTTGTCGTTGTAGATGTTGATGCACACCCCATTGCAGAGGTGATGGAACGCGGGGGTGTTCCGCCAGCAGGACTGCGTCTCGGTGGTGTTCGCCGACTGGCAGGAGTCATTGGAGCAGACGGCGCTCGAGACGGAGCGCGACTGCGTGCCAGTCGGATCGCAGTCGTTGTCGAACCCCGCGCACTCGCTCCAACCGCCGACACTCGAGCCTCCGCAGGACGTGCCATTGGTGCTCCGGCTGCAGGCCCGGCTGTTGGAGTAGTACGTGGGCGAGCACTGCTCGGACTGGCACTTCTCGCGCATGAACTGCATCGACTGCGTCCCTCCGCTGTCACACACGTCGCTGAAGCCCGCGCAGTCGCTCCAGACGTAGCTGCTGTACTCGGGGCCACACCAGCTCCCCTCGGTGACGCGGCCGCAGGACCGCGACTCCACGTAGGAGTCACTGCCGCATGCCCCGCCCGAGCACACATGGCTGGAGACGGTGCGCTGCTGTGTCCCTGATTGGGCGCAGGTGCTGCTGAAGGAGCAGCTGCTCCAGCCGCTCGCGCCTCCCGAACCGCACGAGAGGCCATCCGTGTCACGGGAGCAGCCCCGGGACTCGGTGGACGAGGAGCCCTGGCAGCTCCCGCTCGAGCACGCGTAGTTCGTCACGCTCCGGGACTGGCTCCCACTCTCCCCGCAGGTACCGGAGAAGCCTCCACAAGCGCCCCAGTTCCCGGTGCCGCTGCCAGGGCCACAGGAGTTCCCGCTCGTGGTCCGCGCACAGCCCTCGCTCTGGGTCGCCGTCGAAGCCTGGCACTGCCCGCTGGAGCAGGCGTAGGTCGTCACGTCGCGCGAGCGCGAGCCGGACTCGCCACACTCCCCGGAGAAGCCGCCGCACGTGCTCCAGCCACCGCTCTGCGCGGTGCCACAGGTGGTGCCGTTGGCCACCGCGTTGTCGCCCGGGCACTGCGCACTGCTGCCCGTGCAGGTCTCCGCCGCGTCGCAGACGCCCGCCGCGCCCCGGCACAGCGTCCCCGCCGACTTGAAGCTCCACTCCGTCGAGGACAGGCCTGGCTCGCACACCTGGCAGGCTCCCGAGGGGTTCGTGGCACCGGGCGCATGGAGCGCGCCATCAATCCAGCAGCCGGCCACACACTGCGCCGCTCCGCCGCACACGCTCCCCGCGCCGCAGGACGTGCCCGCCGCCACAGGAGGGTGCAGACACGCGCCCACGGCATCACACGCATCCGCCGTACACGGGTTGCCGTCCTCCGGACACGCCGCGCCCACCGGCCGGAGCGAGTAGGAGCACGTCCCCCCCGAGCAGGTGCCCGCGGAAACATGGCACGGGCTCGGCGGGCTGTTGCAGGTCAGCGCGGTTCCCACGCAACCACTGGCGCTCTGTCCGTTGCACGTCTCCGCGAGGGTACAGGCGTTGCCGTCGTCACACGCCGCACCAGCGGAGCGCACGGTGCACACACCCTCCAACCCCGGCAGGTCGCAGGCATCACACGCGCCACCGCAGGCCTTGTTGCAGCAGACGCCGTCGGCACACAGGCCACTGAGACAATCCATGCCGGAGATGCACATCTCGCCGTTGTCACGCTTCGGCCCCGCGAGGGCCTCCACCGTTCCGGTCGGCACGACGTCGACACACGCACCATCCGCGCAAGCCTGTCCCTCGGGACAGGAGACGCCCTGACAGGCTTCGTCGATGCAACTGCCATCCTGACAGACCTCGCCCGCCTGACAGCCCGCATCGCAGGCCTCGTCCGGCGGGTCGGAGGCGCACCGCGCCAGGAAGAAGGAGAACACACACACCACGGCGGTTCTGAGCAACACGCTGCCTGAGGACTGAGGACGCATGGGGGCTCGCAAGGGAAAGGAGGAAGAAAGGATGCGGTCCACCCGCGAGGCGCCGACATCCGGCCTCGCGGGGGAACGCGGGACAGGCTCAGGGCGCGAAGACACCCGTCACGAGCATCGCGCTGGCCTCGGGCCACGCGGAGCGGAAGGGACGGTTCTGGAAGTCCAGGTTGCCGCTCGAGCGCGCCTCGACGAGGGCGAAGTACCGCTTCCCTGCCTCCAGGACGCCCGGAGGCACCGTGAGCTGCGTCGCGCTCGTGTAGAGCCGGCCTGCCTGGGGGCCCTGGACGGTGCTGCCCTCGCTGTCCACGTAGATTTCGAAGATGCGGACCCGGTAGTGCGTGGCGTCGCCCACCGAGGGCGCGCTCCACGCGAGCCGGGGCGTGAGCCCCACGCCGGACAGGGTGCCGAACGCATCCTGCCCGTTGAGGGTCGGCGTCCGCACGGGACTCAGGCGCGGAGTCAGCGGCGCGGAGCCGAAGGCCGGCAGCGCGTCCGCGTACGTCACGGAAGGACGGAAGTACATCGGCTCCGCCGTGCCTCCGCCCGGCAGCGGCAGTGCGAAGGCCACGGTGAACTCCGTGCTCACCTGCCCCGCCTGCGCGAAGCCCGGGAAGGGATTGCCGTAGGAAAAGGACAGCGCCCGGTCCCCTCCCCCCACCGGCGGGTAGAACGTCATCAGGTCCGGCGCGGCCGCGTAGGTGCCACGCGTCCCATCCGGGAAGGCGGACACGTAGAGCGCGTGCGAGTCCACCTGGGCCGCGGGATGGACCGCCGTCCGCAAGCCCTCGAAGGTGGTGGCACGCCAGTCGACGAGGAGGCCCTGGTCCTGGGGCAGCGCCGCCATCGTCCCCGCCACGGAGGTGGTGGTGGCGTTCGCGACGGTGGCCGTGGTGGTGAAGGCCCGGGTGGCCGCGCTGTAGGTGAGCGTCTCGCCCGCCTCGGTGCCGCCCGGAGTCTTGGTGGAGAGCTGGTGGAACGTCAGGCTGTCACCCCGCGCCGACTCCAGCAGCCGCGAGCCCGGGATGCCTCGGTAGCGCAGCGTCTGCGTCCAGCGGACGGCGCCAGCGGTGGGCGCGGTGCCGGCCTGATGGAGCAACTGCACGCCCTGCCCCCACAGCCCCACGCTCGCGGAGAAGACCTCCAGGTAGTCCTCGGCCTGCCAGGTCGCGAGCCCCTGGAGGTCGACGGCGAGGTACGTCGTGTTGGCTGGCACCACCGCGTCCGGGCGCCCCTGGACCGACGTGCCCAGGTCCAGTGAGCGCGACGACGTCACGATGTAGTCCGAGCCGATGCGCAGGTAGTACGCGCCGCGCGGCACGCCGGAGATGGAGAACGTCCCCGCCGCCGTGCCCGTCCCCGGGTACGTGGCGAAGCCACCATCCTGCCGTTCCACGAGGGCGGAGATGGTCGTCGCGCTCAGGTCGAGGCTCCGCTGCACCAGGACATTGCCCGTGGTGAGGTGGTCATCCAGCCGGCTGCCCTGGATGACGAGGGGATGCACCGTGAAGGCCACGCTGCTCACCGACGGAAGTCCCGCCGAGGAGGCCACCAGCGTGTAGCCCACGTCCGACGCGTCGATGGAGAGCCCCGTGAAGGTCGCGACGCCCGCCACCAGCGTGGCCGACGCGGTGCCCGAAAGGACGCCTCCGCCCGGGTTGTCACCGATGGACAGCGTCACCACACCGGACGACACCGGGACGTTGCGACCCAGGCTGTCGAGCAGCTCGACCTGGATGTCGGGGGAGATGGGCGCGGTCGCCAGGACGTCGGTGGGCTGGGTGCGGAACACCATGGCCGTGGGGCACGCGAGCCCGCGCCACGTCAACGGGAAGGACTGGAGCGTCTCCAACCCCTCCGCGTCGGCGACGCGCACCGTCACCACCGAAGCCACCTGCGCGTCCACGCAGGCGGGCGCCGTCCAGAGGACCTCACTGGCGTCACCGCCGCTGGTCGGAGCACCGAGCGCGCCCGTGTTCGTCTCCCAGGCGAAGGTCAGCGCGGAGCCCTCGGGGTCCACGGCACGAACGCTGAAGCGAAGCACGCTGCCGGCCGACGCGTTGCGCGAGGTCTGGAAGGCGCTGGTAATCCGGGGCGCGACATTGGGGGCCACTGGCGGGCCGACGCAGACTCCGAGCCGACCGAAGCCCTCGCCGCCCCTGCCATCCGACACCCGCACCGTCAACTGGCAGTTGTCGCACGTGGCATTCGCCGGCACCGACGTGGGCGTGAAGCGAGCATTGCGTGAGCCGGCATCGGTCCAGGTGCCCTCGCACGACGCGCTCCACGAATACGCGAGCGACGTGGCGGAATCGTCATTGTCCGTTCCCTGGGCGCTGACGACGATGGCCTGCCCGGGGACGACCTGCGTGGGGGCGCCCGTCAGTGAGACCACCTCTGGCCAGGCGTTGAATCGGACGATGACCTCCGCGGTGCCCACGCCCGTCCCATCCACCTGGATGACGAAGCTGACAGAGGTGGATGCACCCAACTGGTCGGAGACGGTGAGCGTCAGCGTGACAATCCCTTCCGTCGCGGGCGCCGTCCACCGGGCCCGCCGGCTGGCCGCGTTGTCGAAGGTGCCCGCAGTGGCGGTCCACGCGCGTACGAGAGGACGTCACCAGGGTTGGGATCCCGCGCCGTCGCCAGGAGGTCGACGAAGCCGCCCACCTCCACCGAGGAGCGCGACACGACGAGTGAGGTGATGATGGGGCCCGCGTTGGAGAACTCGGGCGACGGGTCCACCTGCTGGAGCAGGATGTTCACCTGCACCGTCTGGTTGGCGGTGATGGTGACCCCCGTGGCCTCGCCCCGGAAGATGAGCTTGTCCTGGGCGTCATAGGCGGAGGCCCGGAAGCGCCGCTCGGAGCCGGCGCGAATGACACTCATCAGCCCCGTCCACACCGTGGTGTCCTCCACCAACTGGACGCTCGTCGCGGGGATGTCGGCGGCATCCAGGATGACCTCGACACGCTGGACGTCCTCCGCTGTCACGGCTTGTTGCACTGAGATGGCGAAGCGCGCCGAGCCATCCTCGGCGGAGGGAGCTGGAAGGCTGTCTTCACGCTGGCAGCCCACCAGGGAGAGAACGACAGACACGACGACCAGGGTCTGTCTCCAGAGTGGAGACAGCACCCGGAAGGATGCTTGAGTGTGCATAGAGAGGGAGATGTGAAGAGAGGGGACCCTGCCCGCGACGGACAGGCAGACACTTCACCGGGAGGCTCGCGACGCGAGTTCCAGCGGCGATGCTCTTATCACTCAATAAAAGTCTTTCAATTTTTCAACCAGACAAGCTCTCGACTCAAGACATGGATGTCAATTCCCACCCTCGGTGGGGCCGCACCCGGGACGCACTGTCATCCACGACCCGGCGCCTACAGTCCCCACGAGCACGTCCAGGCAGACGTCAGGCCTGGCTCAGCGGTTCGATGGACCCACAAGGGCCCCCTTCCACGCCCGCGCCCCGTCTTTGACACCTCATGGCCACGCAGTTTAATCTTGAGTTACACGATTAAACCCGACCCTAAGACAGGGCCGGGAACCTCCGTTGGACCAGGAGCAACCCATGGACTCTCCTTTCCATCGACTCGTCATCAAGCCCGCCCTCGCGATGACCGCCCTGTCTGTGGTCATGGCGGCTTCGCTGACACCAGCCATGGCCGGCGGGCAAGGCGTGGTGCCTCCCCTGACGAACTGGGACCTGGCCGCGGCGCCCCAGCGCACACCGAACACCGAGATGCCGTTTGGCTTCGTCGAGAAGTTCGACGTCGACAACTACACGGACCTCATCTTCGAGGAGAGTCTCAATCCCCGCGCGCAGATTCTCAGGCGCACCCACGCGACCGTGAACTGTTACAGCGGGGGCTGTGCCCGCTTCGACGTGCGGCCAGGCTATGTGGCCCAAGGTGATACCGGAATCCTGCTCAACCACCAGAACGGCCTGCGCGCGAACGTCGGCTACATGGTTTATTACGGTCTCGATTGGCCGGCGACGATGCGCGGCGCGGGCCACAAGCACGTTCTGGTCTACGACGACGTCTCCAACGGCGGCAGGAACATCCGCCCGATGGTGACCGAGGGGGCCCTCGAAACGGCGTCCGGCCAGTACGCCTACCGCGGCTTTCGCGCGTGCAACAACGCCGCCGGAATCTGCGCCGACGAATTCAGTTCACATTGGGCCCCCTCCACTCCGACGACCAGGCACTCCTTCCAGATGGAGCAGTTCCTGGAGCAATGGCTCTATGTGGAGTTCGAGGTCGTCATCGGAGGGCTCAACACGCTCTACATCTGGTCTCGAGACGGGCGCCTCCAACACCGCATCGGCTTCTGCGATGGTGGGGTCACCACCGAGGGCTGGAACTGCGGCAACCTGAATGTCGTTGCGCAGCCACTCGACTACAGCCGCATCCTGGCCTATTTCGGTGACCGCCCCAACAATGCCATCACCGCGAACAGCTACGTCTTGATTGACAACATCCGTGTTGGCAACGCGTTCATGGGGCCACCTGCCGGCTTCATCCAGGCCCCCTGACCCGCGCGCTATCGCAGCGTGGAGTTGGGCGACATCCAGGTGGTACGCAGGGGCGCGGCCACCTGTTCGACTTTGGCGACTGGAAGAGCGAGGTCGCTTCGCGGCGCGGTGATGACGGCACGGTCACGCTCGTAAGCAGCTCGCCGGGTGAGGACGGCTATGAGTTCGTCGTCGCGAACAAGGACAGCAAGAAGTCGCTGGTGCTCCGCGATGCGCAGCATGAGTACGTGTTCACGGAAGCGGAGTAAGGCGCATCGTCGCCACGGCGTCTTGCGCCCGGTCCGCTGACGCAGTCCGCTGACGCAGTCTGCCAATCTGACGGGTCTTGCTGCGTCACCTCTGCCCTGACGGTCTCCAAGTCCCCGTTATCACCCTCACGCCTCCACGGCCGACACAGACCGGATACTGGCTCCGAGAGACTGCCGGTTACCGCGAAAAAGTCATGAGATAGAGTCTCAGCGCGCACACCCCTGCCCACTGAAGGCTCTCGAATGAACAGCACGGCGAAGCAGTCCTGCAAGACGGTGTCGGACCGCAAATGGACCCTGAGCACTTTCATGGAGTTCTATGAACGCGTCTTGGGGCCCAAGCTCTTCAAGCCCTACGGCGAGCTCCTCGTCCGTGAAATCCGCAAGGACATCCGGCCGGAAGCTCCCGTCACGAGCATCCTCGAGGTCGCTTGTGGGACGGGCCGAATCACGACGCATCTCTACGAAGAGCTGGCCAGGCCGCTGAACCTGAAACTGGTTGCAACGGACCTCTCCAAGATCGCCATCGAGGTGTGCAAGACGGTGGTGGGCGACGACCTCAATCGGGACGTCGAGTTCCATGCCGACGTCGACATGGCGGACCTGCCTTTCAGCAACGACAGCTTCGACATCATCGTCTGTGGCTTTGGCCTGATGTTCCCACCCGACAAGAGCAAGGTCGCGCGAGAGTTCAAGCGAGTCCTTCGTCCGGGAGGGAAGATCTACGGCACGGTCTTCCATTACAATGAGCTGTTTGGCCTGACGCTGGAGCAGACGCAGAAGCTCTTTGGCGCTCCCTCGGCCATCCTGGATGGAGCGCTCAGCCTGAGCGATCATTCGGCGATCACGAGCGCGTTCTCCATGGAGGGGCTCGCCAGGGGCGTCGCGGAGGTCGTGACGTCGTGTCCCCTGACCTTCCATCTGGACGAGCAGGACACGAGAGAATTCCTCTTCAATACCTGCGTCTTGCTGGAGGAGTTCAACCAGTGCGACACCCTCACCCGGGAGGCGTATCTCGATACGATTCTCGGAGAGCTTCGTGCGCATGTTCCCAGCCAGAACTATGCGGTCAATGCCTGGCTCCTGCGCGGTGCGGTTGACGAGGCCAGCAAGCAGACCGTTGCTGTCAGCGCCCTGCCCGACTTCGGTGAACTCAGCGCGTTCCGTACGATGGCGCCGGAACTCGTCGAGAGTCGAGATGATCGGTTGCTTCCGCTTTCCGATGCACCTGCCCTGCGCCGATACCAGGCAATGAAGTCAGCCTTCCTCGCCGAGCATCCGGAGTATCCCGACGACGAAGTGGAAGCCCTGAGACGCGAGGAGTTCTCTCGCCTGGATGCACAACGGGTGACCTATCTGGATCATGTGGGCGGTGGCATCGCTCCAGAGAGCCTCATCGAGCATGACTACCAGGTCCTGAAGAATACAATCCTCGGCAATCCCCACACCGGCTCGAAGGCCACCGAGGAGGCCCACGAGAAGGCCCGTTCGGAGATCTATCGGTTCTTCCGCTGCTCGCCGGAGGAGTACGAGATCATCTTCACTCCGAACGCCAGCGGCGCCATCAGGCTGGTCGCGGAGTCGTTCCCCTTCGAGAGCGGCTCGGAGCTCCTGCTCGCCAAGGACAACCACACCTCCATCCACGGCATCCGGGAATTCGCCAGGTCCAAGGGCGCGTCTGTCAAGTACGTCCCCCTGAACAAGGAGCTGCTGCTCCTCGAGAGTTCGCTGGAGCGCATGCTCGAGAAGCTCGACAGGAACCACGCCCACCTTTTCGCGTTCCCCGCGCAGTCCAACGCCACGGGCGCGAAGCATGACCTGAAATGGATCAAGCGCGCTCAAGAGCGCGGAGCGATGGTCCTGTGTGACGCGGCGGCGTTCGTCCCCCTGTCGGCGTTCGATTTCGAGACCTATCAACCGGACTTCGTCCCGGTCTCCCTCTACAAGATATTTGGCTATCCGACCGGGGCAGGCTGTCTCATCGCGAAGAGAGACTCCTTGCGCAAGCTGACCCCGCCGTCCTTCGCCGGTGGAGCGGTGTGTTACTACTCCGGGCCGTGGTCTACCACGGACAGGATGTTGCACCATGACCAGGGGAGGCAGTTCGAAATCGGTACGCCCAACTACGCATCCTTCCATGCCATCGCCTATGGCTTCGAATTCATCTCCAGACTCGGAGTCGACCACATCGGCGGTCGAGCGAACGCGCTGGCTCGATGGCTCGAAACGCAGTTGCAGTCACTGCGGCATGAAATCAAGGCCAAGGGCCCCCTCTGTCGAGTCTATGGCCCCGCGCCGGAAGACAAGGGCGCGACGGTCATGATGAACGTGTTCGACTGCTACAACGCGGTCTTCCCGCACGCCCAGGTCAAGAGAGCCGCCGAGTCCTTTGGCATCACCCTGCGCAATGGCTGTTTCTGCAACCTGGGCGCGGTACAGCACGCCACCTACTCGACCGCGGGCTCGGAACACTGCGAACTCGACAAGAAGCGGAAGATCCTCGACTGCAAGACCTTTGATGAGGAGGTCCTCACCAAGGGGCTCTGCGGAGCCGTTCGCGTTTCGTTCGGCCTCGGCTCGAACTTCCGCGACGCCTATCGTTTCTATCTGTTCGCGAAGTCCTTGATGAACACCGAGACCTCGCGGCTGGAAGACCATCTGGCCGCCGCTTCGTGAGCAGAAGAGCATCCCCATAGCAACCGTCGAACGGGCCCGCCAGGGGTGGCCATACGCCGCCACGCCCTGGGAGCGGCCGACCTCGAGCAGCAACCGGCCTGTCAGCGCGCCTCATGGGCGTCCAGCCCGCAGCGCAAAGGCAAGCAGCCCGCAATGGCAGCACAAACAGCCCGCACCCGGCCCGCACCGCCTGACATTCGCGGATTCGCTTGCCATTTCTGAAATGATCAACAACCCTGGCGTGTAACCATCCCAGGCAAGCGCACGAGTCACCCTGGCATCGGGGCGCGCATCGGCCCAGGCATTCATCGCAAAGAGTCACAAACGGCCCCGACACAGACCCCCACTCACAGAAAGCCCGCACATGAACAGCACTGCGAAGCAGTCTTGCAAGACGGTGTCTGAGCGCAAGTGGACCCTGAGCACGTTCATGGAGTTCTATGAGCGCGTGTTGGGGCCCAAGCTCTTCAAACCCTATGGCGAACTCCTCGTACGGGAAATCCGCAAGGACATCCGACCGGAAGCCCCCATCACGAACATCCTCGAGGTCGCCTGTGGGACGGGCCGAATCACCACGCATCTCTACGAAGATCTGGCCAGGCCGCTCAATCTGAAATTGGTTGCAACGGACCTCTCCAAGATTGCCATCGACGTGTGCAAGACGGTGGTGGGCGACGAGCTCAAGCGGGACGTCGATTTCCATGCCGACGTCGACATGGCGGACCTGCCCTTCAGCAACGACAGCTTCGACATCATCGTCTGTGGTTTTGGCCTGATGTTCCCACCCGACAAGACCAAGGTCGCGCGAGAGTTCAAGCGAGTCCTTCGTCCGGGAGGGAAGATCTACGGCACGGTCTTCCACTACAATGAGCTGTTTGGACTGACCCGGGAACAGTCGCAGAAGCTCTTTGGAACTCCGTCGGCCGTCCTGGACAGGGCGCTCAGCCTGACCGACCATACGGCGATCACGAGCGCGTTCTCCCTGGAGGGGCTCGCCAGAGGCGTCGCCGAGGTCGCGACGTCATGTCCCTTGTCGTTCTTCCTGGGCGAGGAGGACACAAGAGAGTTCATCTTCAATACCTGCATCTTGCTGGAGGAGTTCAACCAGTGCGACACCCCTACCCGGGAGGCGTATCTCGATACGATTCTCAGGGAGCTTCGCACGCGTGTCCCGACCCAGAACTACGAGGTCAAGGCCTGGCTCCTGCGCGGCGCGGTCGACGAGGCCAGCAAGCAGACCGTTGCCGTCAGCGCCCTGCCTGACTTCAATGGACTGAACTCGTTCCGTGCGATGGCGCCGGAGCTCGTCGAGAGTCGAGAGAAACGGCTGCTCTCCCGCGCCGACGCGCACGCCCTGCGGGAATACCAGACCATGAAGTCGGCCTTCCTGGCCGCGCATCCGGAGTATCCCGACGACGAGGTGGAGGCCCTGAGGCGCGAGGAATTCTCACGCCTGGATGCACAATCGGAGACCTATCTGGATCATGTGGGCGGTGCCATCGCCCCAGAGAGCCTCATTGATCGTGACCATCAGGTCCTGAGGAATACGATTCTCGGCAATCCGCACACCGGCTCGAAGGCCACCGAAGCGGCGTACGAGAAGGCCCGCTCGGAGATCTACCGGTTCTTCCGCTGCTCGCCGGAGGAGTACGAGATCATCTTCACCCCGAACGCCAGCGGGGCCATCCGGCTGGTCGCGGAGTCGTTCCCCTTCGAGAGCGGCTCGGAGTTCCTGCTCGCCAAGGACAACCACACCTCCATCCACGGCATCCGGGAGTTCGCCAAGGCCAGGGGCGCCGCTGTCAGGTACATCCCCCTGAACAAGGAGCTGCTGCTCGTCGAGAGCTCACTGCGGCGCTCGCTCGAGAAGCTCGACAGGAACCACGCCCACCTTTTCGCGTTCCCCGCGCAGTCCAACGCGACAGGTGTGAAGCATGACCTGAAATGGATCAAGTTCGCGCAAGAGCGCGGAGCGATGGTCCTGTGCGACGCGGCGGCGTTCGTCCCCCTGTCGGCGTTCGATTTCGAGACCTATCAACCGGACTTCGTCCCCGTATCCCTCTACAAGATATTTGGCTATCCAACCGGGTCCGGCTGTCTCATCGCGAAGAGAGACTCCCTGCGCAAGCTGACCCCGCCATCCTTCGCCGGGGGCGCGGTGTGTTACTACTCCGGGCCGTGGTCTCCCACGGACCGGCTGTTGCACCACGACCAGGGGAGGCAGTTCGAAATCGGCACGCCCAACTATGCATCCTTCCACGCCATCGCCTATGGCTTCGAATTCATCTCCAGGCTCGGAGTCCACAACATCGGCGGTCGCGCGAAGGCGCTGGCTCGATGGCTCGAAACGCAGCTGCAGCCGTTGCAGCACGAGATCAAAGCCAAGGGTCCGCTCTGCCGGATCTATGGCCCCGCCTCGGAAGACAAGGGCGCGACGGTCATGTTGAACCTGTTCGACTGCTACAACTCGGTCTTCCCGCATTCGCAGGTCAAGAGAGCCGCCGAGTCCTTCGGCATCACGCTTCGCAATGGCTGTTTCTGCAATCTGGGCGCGGTACAGCATGCCACCTACACCACCGCTGGCGCGGAGCACTGCGAACTCGACAAGACGAAGAAGATCTTCGATTGCAGGACTTTCGACGATGAGATTCTCAACAAGGGGCTCTGCGGAGCGGTTCGCGTCTCGTTCGGCCTCGGCTCGAACTTCCGCGACGCCTATCGCTTCTATCTGTTCGCGAAGTCCTTGATGAACACCGAGACCTCGAGGCTGCAGGACTATCTGGCCGCCGCTTCGTGAACAGAGGTACGCTCCGGCCTGTCACGAGGGTTCGACGAGGCAGGGCATGGCTTGGTGGAATGAGTTGATGGGGCGCGTGTCGGGAGCCAGTCGTTCGCCGGCCCTGGCACAGCGGGTCGAGGTGGCACCCGGGCTCACGGTGTCTGTCACCCGGCACGCCCGCCCGACGTCGAAGGGGCCCGTGGACTGCGTGTCGTACGTGTCGGACGGACTCGCCGCCAAGGGGCAGAAGGAGCTGGTGTTCACGCTGCCTGCGGGGATGGCGGATGAGGCCTTTTCATCCAAGCTGTTCTCGTTCTTCGCCACGATCAACCAGTTCGCCGAGCAGGGGCGCACCGTGGACACGGGCGGTCACACCCAGTTCGGACAGAGGAGTCTCTTCCCTGGCCGGCATCTGCTCTACGTCCCGGCGGAGCCCCTGCCGGAGGTGTCCGTTCCGGCAAACGCACTCGCCGCCGTTCCCGTCACGGAGGGGGAGTTGGTGCTGGTCGAGCGCTTCGGGGCGACGCGGGTGATGTCCTCGCTGGGCCGGATGTGCTCACACTTCCCCTGCCCCACCTGGTTCGACCCCGAGCGGCCCGAGCTGCCGCATGCGGAGATGCTCCAGGCGAGCATGTTGTCGAACATCGCGAGTGCCCGCCTCAAGGAGGCACGGGTCCTCCAGATGGGGAGCGACATCGTCCTGCGCCTCGTTCCGGGCGCCGAGGCGCTCCTCCAGCAGTTGTTCGCGGAGCTTCCGGCGAACATGCCCTTCGCGCTGCTCACGGGACTCGACCCAACCGCGGATGCGTACTTCGTCTGGGCGCCGGGCCAGCGCGAACCTCAAGCCATCACTCCCCCCGGGCAGAACAACGCCGAGCGGCTCTGCGGAAACTTCCTCGTGGTCGTCCCGGAGCAGGAAAAGGACGCGAGCCAGCTGGTGGAGGACGGCTTTGCCTGGCTGCTCACCGAGGCCTCCTGGAAGGCCGTGAAGCGGGCCCTGACCGAAGGCGGGGCGCTCGCGCTTCTGGACTCGGCGGGCAGCAAGCGCTTGCGCATCGAGTGGGCGTAGCGGCCCTCCAGATTCAGGCATTCCGTGCACTCAGCGCCAGATGGGCGCGTTGGTCGCCACATCGTGCGCGTCGCGCCTCCAAACCGCGAGGGAGACACGTGGGCCGTGACCTAGACTGAGTCCGTTTCCCACTCGACCTACGGATCCGCCCGAACATGAAGCCCACGCCCGGAGACATTCTCGCCGTCTACAACCCTCGGCTGGACGCCTACACCGCCGTCCAGGTGACCGCCCTGAAGGCGGAGGGGAAGAGCGAGCTGGCCGCCGTGCTGGCCTTGGACTGGGTGGGCCCCGCCCTCCCCGACGCCGCGGCCGTGGCGGCCATGGCGCCCGCCAACTTCAACTTCTTCTTCTGGAAGGACCACCGCGTCCACGTCTGGGTGTCCGCCGAGGTTCCTCGTGGCTACACGCTCGTGGGTCACCGGCCGCCCCTCGTCGTCGAGGACGTCAAGAGCTACAGCGGCTGGCCCTCCGGCAGCGCCACCTACAGTCAGCGGCGCTGGGAAGCCATCCCCCAGGCCGAGCGCGACCTCTTCAAGCAGATGGACGCCAACCGCGACAAGAGCGTGGTGCTCAAGCTGGGCGACCGCGAGGTGCTCCGCTCGACGCAGCGGCTCGACACGGACAGGCTCGCCGCCGCCCCCAATCTCGCGGTGTTCGAGGTGCTGCCCATCCTGACGTCCGTCAACGCCGACGCCCCCATCCCTGGGCTGTTCGACTTCATCCGCCGCCGCCCGTTCGTCTATGAGTCGGACGTGCGGGCCCACGGGGAGCGCGTCGTCGACCTGCGTGGCGCCAATCTGACGCGACTCACCCTGGAGGTGACGGGCGTCCACGAGCTCCACCTCAACGAAGGACTGGAGCACCTGTCCCTGATGGGGCAGGCCAGCCCGGAGTTGAAGATTCACGCGGAAGCCGATGGCCGATGGCTGACGCTGTCCGTGAACAACCCGGCCATGGCCTGGTCCGGACTGGACGCACTGGACAGCCTGCATGTGCACGCCGCACAGGAGGTGGATGTCTCCGGCGTCGTGAGGCGCTTTCCGAAGCTGACGGAGCTGCGCATCTGGGGGGCCCCTGGCTACCTGAGGAACACCTCCGCGCTGGCGGCGCTCCCCGAACTGCGCATGCTGACGTTGAGCGACATGTTTGGAATCACGCCCGACGAGTTCCCCGGTCCGGAGCGCTTCCCGCATCTGGGGATGCTCTGGCTGACGAGCATTCCCGCCGAACTCGCCGCCGAGGTGAAGAAGGCATACAAGGCCGCGGCTCGCGAGGGCCTGGACCTGTCCGTGCGTCAGCCGCGCAAGTCCGAATGGCTGGCGGAGAACCTGGACAACCCGTTCCGCATCTGGGACGGGGCCGACACCATCAGCCCGACCCAGGCCAAGAAGGCCGCGACGCTGTATCGACAGGCCCGGTCGGCCGCGCTCAAGGCCGCGTCCGAGGAGACCCGCGCCGCTGCCCTGGTCTCCGCGCTGACGCCCATCGTCACGACCTATACCGAGGGCTTCAACAAGATGGATGCTCGCAAGACCTTCATCTACACCGAGGAGCGTGAGCACATCTACGTCGCGCTGATGGGCATCTTCGACGCGGTGGACGAGAAGCTCCGGTCCCAGGGCGGGGTATCCGCCGAGCCCCTGAATCGAGAGGCGCTGGTCTCGGTGCTGGATTCGATTCGCGACTTCTAGCGCGTCGCCGCGCTCAAGCCGCGTTCAGTCCTTTCCCAGGGTGCGGAACACGGCGGGCAGCTCCTGGGCGCCCAGCCCCGCGCCGACGGCCCGCCGGTAGTTCTCGAGCAACTCCCTGGGGAAGCGCGTGCTGATGCGTGCGTCCTGGCTCAGCCGGACGATGTGCTCGATGGCCGCGACATGGGTGTTGAGGCTGCACTGCTCACCCGTGAAGTCGTCGCGCGCGACCATGTCCTGCGCGGCATCGGCGGTGACGGAGATCAACCCCAGGAAGGAGTTCTTCTGGGCGAAGAATGCCTTCGGGTCGAGTCCCTCGGCCTTGCACATCGCCGCCGCGTGGAGGACCGCCAGGGTGCCTCCGTAGTAGGCCTCGAGAATCGCGCAGTCGAGCGTCGCCGCGGAGCCAATCTTCTCGTCGACGTAGACGGAGTTCTTCGCCACCGCCTGGAGCGTCCCGAGGTGCCGGTCGAAGACGGCGCGCGACCCGGCGTAGAAGACCGTGGCGTAGTCGGTGGCCACGAAGGCGGGATAGGCGAGGATGGCCGCATCCAGGTAGTCCACCCCGTGGGCCGTCGCCCACTCCAGTGCGTTCCGTGCGTCCGCGGGCGAGCCACTGGTGAGCTGGACGAGCGTCGTCCCGGCGAGCGCCGCCACCACGTCCTTCGAGGAGAACACCTCCGAGAAGGCGGCGTAGTTCGACAACGAGACGACCACGAGGTCGCGCCCCGTGATGGCCTCGCGCAGCTCCTCGAACGCGAGGGTGCCACCGCCCACGGCCTGGGCCTTGCTCGGCGTCCTGTTCCAGACCGCGACCTCGTGCCCCACCGCCGCGAAGGCCCGCGCGAGTGCACTTCCCATGAGCCCGCTGCCAATCACCGCGATCTTCGACGAACGGCCGGATGTCATCTTCAGTCTCCTGATGCTGCGCTCGAATGCCGCGCCCGGAATCGGGGCCTGAAGATGAGACCACAGCTTCGGGAGGAATCGACCCTGGATGTTTTTGTCCGCCTCCGGGGAGCGCCGTCCGTGCGGGCCTCAGTCCGCCAGCGAGCCTGACTGGAGGGTGCTCGCCGCCGAGTTCGTCATCCGCTCCGCCAGCGTTTGCACCGAGCGCGCCACGTTGCGCGTCTCCTCCACGACGCGAAGCGTCTGCTGCATCTCCTGGGAGAGGTCCTGGATGGCCACGGCAATCTGGGACGTGCCCGCCTCCTGCTGCGACACCGCCGCGGAGATCTGCCGCACGCTGCCGCTGGTGTCGCCGATGATGCCCGCGAGCTTCTGAAGCTGCGTGCCCGACACGCGCACCGCATCCAGGCCCACCCTCACCCGCTGCTCGCCCTGCTCGCTGAGCTTCGCGGCCTCGCGCATGCTGGTGCTCACGCCCTCGAGCACCTCGCGAATGCGCTGGGTGGCGACAACGGACTGGTCCGCCAGGCTGCGCACCTCCCGCGACACCACGGCGAACCCCTTGCCATGCTCCCCGCTGCGCGCCGCTTCAATCGCCGCGTTGACCGCCAGCATGTTGGACTGGTCCGCCAGTCCCTTGACGGTGTCGACGATGCCGGAAATCTCCCGGGTCCGCGAATCCAGCGCGAGCATGCGCGCGGCCATCCCCGACACCTCCAGACGAATGGCCTCCAGGTTCGTCAGCGTCTTCTCGATGGCCGCACCGCCCTCGCGGCCCGCCTCCTCCGCGACCACGATGGATTGGGTCAGCGCTCGCGTCTTCTCCGACGTGACGAGCGAGCCCTGACGGATTTCCTGCACCGTCTGGTCCAGCTCCTTGAGCGCCGTGGCCTGCCGGTCGATTCCCACCGTCTGCGCCTCACTGGACGTGCGCAGCTGCTGCACCACCGACGCCAGCTCTCCGGCGCCGCGTCCCATGTCCCTGGCGAGCAGCTGTACGTCCAGGCGCCGGGCCTCCAACTGGCGCGTATGCGATTCCAGCGAGCGCACCACCCGCAGGGAGCGCCGCGCGACGATTCCCACCAGCGACGCGGTGAGCGCCAGGAAGCCCCAGTGGACGAACGAGCCCTCCAGCTTCACCCAGCCCAGCAGCGGCAGCATACCGAGCACGAGAATGGCGGCGAGCACGCCCAGGCCGACGCCGAAGATGCGTGCATCGACATTGCCGCGATACGCGGCGACGACCGCGACAATGACATACGCCAGCAGGCAGGGGATGGAGTAGAGCATCACCAACTGGAACAGCCAGCTCGCGACGCCCAGGTCCACCAGCACCACCGCGGTATTGAGGGCCGCGAGCACGGTCAGGCACCACACCGGCCCCCGGAACCAGCGCAGCCGGCCCTCCAGGATGCCATCCAGGATGAACCAGCCCAGTCCCGGCAGCACACAGTACGCCGCCGTGAAGGTGACCTGCCCCATCACCCGGTCCACGTCCCAGGCCAGGGGCAGCACACCGCTCATGCCCGCCAGCAACACGCCCGAGCTTCCGGCGAAGACGGCGAGCGACAGCAGCACGCGCCGCTGCCCGCCCATCAACGCCATGCCCAGGGCGACCAGCGCGACGACCACCAGCAGCACCCCCGTCAAGAGGGACGCCTGGCCCTGCCGCAGCACCTGCGCCATCAGCGCCGGGTGGGAGCCCACTTGCGCCCGCAAAGTCACGCCGATGGCCGGAGTGCTGCTCTGGATGCGGAGCAGCATCCGCGAGCCCTGGACCGAGGACGGCAGGGGAATCAGCTTCCCCAGAATGCCCTGCCTCACCTCGGTGCCCGACGGGTTCACCGTCCCGCTCGAGTAGACGCGCCGGCCCCCAACGTAGACCTCGAAGGCGTTGGACACGGAGCCCAGCAGCAGCGCGGGCTCACCCCACCCACCCTCCGGGATGGGAATGCTCACCCACAGGAGCGTGTGTTTCCCCCGCCCCGGTGGCGTCCCCAGCGCCTGCATGGGTCGCCACGCGCTCGTATCGGTTTCGCGCGCCCAGACGGGCACACCCTCCGGCCCCAGCGGTGAGTCTCCCCAGCGGTAGAGCCAGCCCTCCCGCAGGTCGTCCACCCCGCCCTCGCGCACCTGCGCCTGGACGTCGGAGCCCCACACCGCCAACACGAGCAGCACACGCGCCAGGCTCGACAGCCACCTCCCACCAAAACGCCCCTTCATGAAAGGAAGCCCTCGCGGCGAGACATGAAACATCGATGACGAGCGCTGCGAGACATGAGACCGGGCCATGAAGGCACCGATGCTCATGTGTCGACGACACGTCCGCAAACGGGTCTCTCTCACCCCGCCCGCCTGCTCCACACGCGTGCATCACCAGCGCTGCCTCCGAGCACGCATCCACTCCGCGTGACGACGCGATGCAGTGCCGACAGCGCCATGAATCAGCAATCCCAGACTTCCGCTTTCCGCGCCCGCGCCCCAGCTCACGACGCCCGCTGTCCGGATTCCAGAAACTGGATCCAGCCCTCGGACAACCGTGACAGCGGACCGTTTCAGATGGCTTCAAATCCAGACAACCGCGCGGTGAATCCGTTGTTTCGCACTGGCACCCTCGTTGCTCTTCCGCGAGGCCGTGACCGAGCGAGCGACATCCCCCCACGAGCCTTCCCCCCGGCGTGAAACATCTGGCTGGGATTCCAAGCCACCCGGCGAATTCTCGGTTTCTGCCGCACCGCTCCTGACGGATTCGGCCTCCCTTCGCGCGCCGCCCCTCCCCGCCCGCCCTGGTGCTCCCATGTCCTCCACGTCTCCTCGCCGGGCCAGCAGTCGCGCCATCTTGCGTCTGCAGTGGCTGCTCCCCCTGTTGTGGATGGTGTCCTCGAGTCAGGGCGCGGCGGCCCCCATCCTGCGCCACACGGCGAACCAGCGCGGCGACCTCCTGATGGTGGGCAACACGCTCGCCCACGACTGCGCCTCCGGTGTGCCGGCGCCGCTGGTGGGGACGGTGGGAAGCTGTGGGTCGAACACCTCGGATGACGCGGTGGACGTCTACTGGACCCTCCAATCAGGCGTGGCGACCGCGAACACCTCGGTGAGCCCCACCAATGCCCGGAGCCGCGCCGCGCTCAGCATCCCCACCGGCGCCATCGTGACGTATGCGCGGCTGTACTGGGCCGCGCACCTGTCCACCACCACGTCGCAGCGGACCCCGGACACCACCGCGGAGTTCAGCCGCCCCGGGGTCTTCACGCAGCAACTGACGGCGGACGTCGCGCACAGCTACGCCCCGAGCAATCGCTACATCTACGAGTCCTCCGCGGACGTCACCAGCCTGGTCGCCGCCCACGGCACGGGCGTCTACGAGGTGAGCGGCGTCGACGCCGTGCCGCTCGCCAACCTCAACAGCATGGACCCGTTCAGCGCGTGGGCGCTGGTGGTCTTCTACCGGCACCCCGACTCGCCCATTCGCAACCTGGCGCTCTTCGATGGCATCGATTACGTCAGCAGCGGCAACCCCCAGACGGTGACGCTGTCGGGCTTCACCGTCCCGCCGTCCGGCTTCGATGCCAAGCTGGGTGTGCTGGCCTTCGAGGGTGACGCCACGCGCACGGGCGACCAGTTCCTCGTCAATGGCGTGAGCATCTCCGACGCCGCCAACCCCGCGAACAACTTCTTCAACGGCACGCGCTCCGTGCTCGGCACGCCCTCCACGCATGCCAATGACCTGCCCCGCCCGACGGGCGCGCAGGCGAGCATGTCGGGGGTGGACATGGACGTGGTGGACATCACCCACCGCGTCACGGGGGGCGCCACGTCCATGTCGCTCACCGCCACGTCCACGGGTGACTCGTACATCCTCGGCGCGTTCGCGACGTCCATCGCCACGCTCCGGCCGGACTTCACCAACACCTACAAGACCGCGACGGCGGTGAACCCGCGCGCGGATGGCTCGCTGCGCGGAGGCGACGTCATCGAATACAGCATCGTCACCACCAACACGGGCGACGACGTCAGCATCGAGACCGTCTTCACGGACCCGCTGCCCGCCCAGCTCACCTTCCAGCCGGGCTCGCTGCGGATTGTCTCCGGCCCCAACGCGGGCGTGCTGACGGACGCCCCGGGCGACGACGTGGGTGAGGTCAGCGCGGCGGGCGTCATCACGGTCCGGCTCGGCACCGGCGCGACGGCCACGCTGGGGGGCACCCTGCAGCTCCAACAGAGCACCACCGTCCGCTTCCGCGCCGTGGTGAAGGCCTCGGCCTCCGGAGTCATCGCCAACCAGGCCACCCTCACCGCCGCGGGCGAGCGAGGCGCTCTCGCCAGCTCCGCCACCAGCTCCCCCTCTTCGAACACCACCGGTCCGACGACCATCACCGTGTCCGTCCCGGAGGCGCCCGTGGTGACGGCACCGGCGAATGGAAGCACCGTGGCGACGAGCACGCCCGTCTTCTCCGGTACGGCCGAGCCGGGCAGCACCGTCAGCGTGGTGGTCGACGGCGTCGTCGTCTGCACCGCCCCCGCCCATGCGAGCACGGGCGCCTGGTCCTGCACCAGCATCGCGCTCCCCGAGGGCGCCCACACCGCCACGGTGACGGCCAGCGACCCGGCAGGCAACGTCAGTCCGCCCACCCATGTGGACTTCACCATCGACACCCTCGCCCCTGACACGAGCATCGTCACCGGGCCCACGGGCGCGGTGGCCTCCAACAGCGCGACCTTCACCTTCGCCTCCAACGAGAGCCCCGTCACCTACGCGTGCAGCCTGGATGGAGCGGCCTTCGCGCCCTGTGTCTCGCCAGCGACCTTCGGTTCCCTGTCCCAGGGCAATCACACCCTGGTGGTGCGCGCCGTGGACGCGGTGGGCAACATGGACCCGACGCCGGCCACCCGCGCGTGGAGCGTGGACACCGTCGCGCCGGACACCACCATCGTCAGCGGCCCGTCCGGACTGACGAACTCCGCCAGCACCACGTTCACCTTCGGCTCCAACGAGACGTCGGTGACGTACGAGTGCGCGCTCGACGGCGCGACCTTCGCGTCCTGCCCGAGCCCCGCGACGTTCGCCGGCCTGTCACAGGGCAGCCACACCTTGCTGGTGCGTGCGGTGGACGGCGCGAGCAACGCGGACTCCTCACCCGCCAGCCGGACGTGGACCGTGGACACGGTGGCGCCGGACACCACCCTCGTCAGCGGACCGTCCGGTGCAACGAACTCCGCCAGCGCCACCTTTGCATTCAGCTCCACCGAAGGCTCCGTTGCCTACGAGTGCAGCCTCGACGGGGCGACCTTCACCTCCTGCTCGACGCCCGCGACGTACAACACCCTCTCCCAGGGCAATCACACGCTGGCGGTTCGCGCTCGCGACACAGCGGGCAACGTGGACCCGACGCCGGCCACCCGCTCGTGGAGCGTGGACACGGTGGCGCCGGACACCACCATCGTCACCGGTCCGTCGGGGACGACGAACTCCACCAGCGCGACGTTCACCTTCACGTCCAGCGAGACGCCGGTGACGTTCGAGTGCGCCCTCGATGGCGCGAGCTTCACCGACTGCTCGACGCCCGCGACCTACGACACCCTCTCCCAGGGCAGCCACACCCTGGCGGTGCGCGCCCGTGACGCCACGGGGAACCTCGATGCCACTCCCGCGACCCGGACCTGGACGGTGGACACGGTGGCTCCGGAGACGTCCTTCACCAGCACCCCGCCGCCCTCTTCCAATTCGGCGATGGCTGCCTTCGAGTTCAACTCCAACGAGAGCAGCGTGGCGTTCGAGTGTCGGCTGGATGGGGAGGTGCTGTTCACTCCCTGCACCAACCCGCAGGCCTTCCCGGCACTGGCGCAAGGCAGCCACACGCTGCAGGTCCGCGCGGTGGACTCCGCGGGCAACGTGGACCCAACGCCCGCGACGTACACGTGGACCATCGACACGTCCCCGCCGGACACCACCCTCTCTGGCGGCCCCACGGGGACGACGGCGGCAACCAGTGCGATGTTCTCCCTCGCCTCCACCGAGAGCCCGGCGAGGTTCGAGTGCTCGCTCGATGGTGCGACCTTCGTCTCCTGCACGAGCCCCGTGACACACACGGACCTCGTGGATGGCGCTCACACCTTCGCGGT
The DNA here is from genome assembly GCF_013336715.1 of Myxococcus sp. CA056. Lineage (NCBI taxonomy): Bacteria > Pseudomonadati > Myxococcota > Myxococcia > Myxococcales > Myxococcaceae > Myxococcus > Myxococcus sp. CA056. The sequence goes on along the minus strand of NZ_JABUMT010000014.1, from coordinate 162,577 downwards.
GCGCGCGGTGGATGACGCCGGCAACATGGACCCGACGCCGGCCACCCGCACGTGGACGGTGGACACCACGCCCCCCGAGACATCCTTCACCAGCACCCCGGCGCCCGTGGCCAGCTCCGCGACGGCCACCTTCGGCTTCAGCTCCAATGAGACGCAGGTGACCTATGAGTGCTCGCTCGACGGCGCGACCTTCACCACCTGCGCCACTCCAAAGCCCTTCCCCGGGCTCCAGGACGGCCCTCACACCCTGGCGGTCCGCGCCCGCGACGCCGTGGGCAACGTGGATGCGTCGCCCGCGACGTATGCGTGGAGCATCGACACGTCCGCTCCGGACACCACCATCGTCACCGGCCCGTCCGCGCTGACGAACAGCGCCGACGCGACGTTCTCGTTCAATGCCTCGGAGTCAGGCGTGACGTACGAGTGCTCGCTCGACAGTGCGACCTTCGCCACATGTGCGAACCCCGCGAGCTTCGGGTCCCTGACGGACGGAAGCCACACCCTGGCGGTCCGCGCTCGCGACGGCGCGGGCAACACGGACGCGACGCCCGCCACCCGGACCTGGACGGTGGACACCACGCCGCCCGACACCATCCTGACGAGCCAGCCAGCCTCCATCACCAACACCACCTCCGCCACGTTCGGCTTCGGAAGTGACACGGACCCGGTGACCTACGAATGCGCGCTGGACGGGCCGGCGTTCACCGCCTGCGCTCATCCCGAGACGTTCCAGGGACTGGCCCAGGGCAGCCACACGCTGGCCGTGCGCGCTCGTGATGCGGCCGGCAATGTGGACCCGACGCCCGCGACCCATGCATGGACGGTGGACACCACCGCGCCGGATGCGCCCGAAATCGATGTGCCCGCCAATGGTGTCGTGGTGCCCACGCGGCAGCCCGCCATCTCCGGCACCGCGCAGCCGGGAACCCTGGTGACGGTGACGGTGGATGGCTCCGTGCTGGGCACGGCTCCCGTGAACGCGCAGGGAGAATGGACCTTCACCCCGGCCACCCCGCTGGGCCAGGGACCGCACACCGCGACGGCCACGGCCACGGACGCCGCGGGCAACGAGAGCGATGCCAGCGCGCCCACGAGCTTCACCGTGGACACCGAGGCGCCGGAAGCCCCCGTCATCAACGCACCCGCCAGCGGCGCCACCATCGCCACCGCGACGCCTGTCTTCGAAGGCACCGCCGAGCCCTTCGCCCAGGTCACGGTGGTGGTGGACGGCGACGTGGTGGGCACCGTGACGGCGGACATCGACGGCCACTGGAGCCTCCTCAGCCCGGACACCCTGGCGGAAGGCCCTCACACCGTGGAGGCCACCGCGACAGACTCCGCGGGCAACACCAGCGAGGAGACGTCACACGACTTCGCCATCGACCTGTCCGCGCCGGAGACCTTCATCGACTCCGGTCCGCTGACCTTCACTCGCGAGACGTCCGCCGCCTTCGTGCTGCGCATGGAGAACGGCGGCATCCGCTTCGAGTGCGGCCTGGACGGCGCGGCCTTCACGGACTGCACCAGCCCGGTGGCGTTCAGCGGACTGGCGGAAGGAAGCCACACCCTGGCGGTGCGCGCGGTCAACGGCCTGGGGACCGCCGACGCTACGCCCGCGACCTACGCATGGACGGTGGACCAGACGGCGCCCGTGTCGCCCACCGTCGTCTCGCCCGCGAGAGGCACCGTGGTGGGCACCGCGACGCCGACCCTCGTGGGCACGGGTGAGCCCAACAGCCACGTCTACCTTGAGGTGGGGACCGCCACGTATGGCCCCATCCCCGTGAATGGAGCCGGCGACTGGACCTTCGCCCTTCCGGTGGAGCAGCCCGAAGGCCCCGTCACCGTCTCCGCCACCGGCGTGGACGCCGCAGGCAACAGCTCTGGTGCGACGTCCCATGGGTTCTTCATCGACCTGACGGGGCCCGAGACGTTCATCGACTCCGGTCCAGCGCGGCTCACGCGCGAAACGTCGGCCTCATTCGAGCTGCGCTCCGAGGGTGGCGCGGTGGGCTATCAGTGCAGCCTGGACGGTGCCGCCTTCGCGACGTGTGACTCTCCGCTGGAGCAGACCGGCCTCGTGGATGGCGACCACCTGCTGCTCGTGCGCGCCGTGGACGCCGTGGGCAACGTGGACCCGACGCCGGCCGAGTACGCCTGGCGAGTGGACACGACGGAGCCGGACACCCTCGTCACCTCGGGCCCCGCGCTCCTCACCGACGAGTCCTCGGCGACGTTCGAGTTCGCCTCCAGCGAGCCCGACTCCACTTTCGAGTGCAGCGTGGACGGCGCGACCTATGCGGCGTGCACCAGCCCGGTCACCTTCGAGGGCTTCACGGAGGGCGAGCACACGCTGACGGTCCGCGCCGTGGATGCGGCGGGCAATGTCGACGGCTCGCCTGCCTTGCACACGTGGACGGTGGACCTGACGCCTCCGAATGCCCCGGTCATCACCGCGCCTGCCCCGAGCGCCGTTCTCGCGGATGGCACCGTGACGCTCACCGGCTCGGCCGTCGGCGCGGAGACGGTGCTCGTGACGGTGGGAGGCACGACCCACGGCCCCATCCCCGTGGACTCCAGTGGCCACTGGACCTTCACGCTCCCCTTCACGCTGGCGGATGACACGTACACCGCCGTCGTCACGGCGACGGATGCCGCGGGCAACACCAGCGCCGCGACGAGCGTCACCTTCACGGTGGACACCACGGCGCCGGACACCGCCATCGACAGCAGCCCGGAGGCCCTGACGAACGAAGTGCTCGCTGCCTTCGTCTTCTCGTCGAACGAGGCCTCGGTGACCTATGAGTGCAGCCTGGACAGCGCGGCCTTCGCGCCGTGCACTGTCCAGGATGAGGCCGGCCCCCTCGCGGACGGCGAGCACACGCTGGCGGTCCGCGCGGTGGATGCGGCGGGCAATCGGGACGCTTCGCCGGCCACACACACATGGACGGTGGACACCGAGGCTCCTGCGGTCGCCATCACCTTCCCTGCCCAGGGCGCGGTGCTGGACACCGCGACGGTGACGTACTCCGGCACGGCGGAGGCAGGCAGCGCGGTGACGGTGGTGGCGGACGGCATCACCCTCGACTCCTTCGTCGTGGGCAGCTCGGGAGTGTGGACGCTCCCGGGTGGCTCGCCGCTCGCCGACGGCACGCACACGGTCTCCGTCACGGCGACGGACGCCGCGGGCAACACCAGCACCGTGGTGACGCACACGTTCAACGTGGACGCGCAGCCGCCAGAGACAAGCTTCACCCAGACGCCTCCCGCGCTGACACGCCAGGAAGCGGCCACGTTCGGATTCGGCTCGGATGAGCCCCCGGTGACGTACGAGTGCAGCCTGGACGGCGCGACCTTCGCGGCCTGCACGAACCCGGTGGAACTGCTCGGCCTGACCGACGGCGAGCACACGCTGAAGGTCCGGGCCCGGGACGAGGATGACAACGTGGACCCGACGCCGGCGTCCTTCACGTGGACGGTGGACACCCTGGCGCCAGACACCTTCATCGCGAGCGGCCCTCCACTCACGGAGGCCCCTGCCCTGGCGGTGTTCGACCTCGACTCCAACGAGGCGGCCGTCACCTACGAGTGTGGCCTGGACGGAGCGGCCTACGTGCCATGCACGGACCCGGTCCACTTCACGGACCTGGCGCTGGGGGCGCACACGTTGAACGTGCGCGCCGTGGACGCGGCGGGCAACGTGGACGACACGCCGGCCACCTACGCCTGGGTGGTCACCGCCGACGCGGATGGCGACGGACTGACGGACGCGGAGGAGCTCGTGCTGGGCACCGACCCGAACGACGCGGACACGGACAGCGACGGCCTGCCAGACGGCATCGAGGTGAAGGTCGCTGGGACGGACCCGCTCGACGACGACACGGATGATGACGGCCTGCTGGATGGCAACGAGGACGCCAACCACGACGGCGTCGTCGACGCGGGCGAGACGGACCCGAAGAAGACGGACACCGACGGCGACCTGCTCGCGGACGGCCTGGAGCTGGGCCTCACCGAGCCCCAGGGCACGGGCACCGACCTGACGCGCTTCACGCCGGACACGGACCCGACGACGGTGACGGACCCGCTCAACCCCGACACGGATGGCGGCAGCGTGCGCGATGGCATCGAGGACGCCAACCACAACGGCCGGGTCGACTCGCGCGAGACGAATCCCCTGCGGCCCGAGGACGACCTTGACTCCGACCTTGACGGCATCGACGACGCGACGGAAATCGAACGGGGCCTGGACCCACGCAACGCGGACACCGACTCCGACGGCGTGCCGGATGGCCTGGATGGACTCGCCGACACGGATGGTGACGGCCTCATCGACGCACTGGACCCGGACAGCGACAACGACGGGCTCATGGACGGCACGGAGATGGGCGTGACGCGGGAGAGCGCGCCGGCGGACACGGACCGTCACTCACCCCATTTCCGCCCCGACACGGACCCGAGCACCACCACCGACCCGAAGACCCCGGACACGGACGGTGACGGGTTGAGTGACGGCGAAGAGGATGCCGACCACAACGGCCGCGTCGATGACACGGAGACGGACCCGAACATCCCCGACACAGATGGGGACGGCCTGAGCGACGGCGTGGAGGTGAAGGGCAGCAACCCCACCGACCCGCTCAACGCCGACACGGATGGCGACGGCCTGGCGGATGGTGTGGAGGATGCCAACCACGACGGCGTCTTCGGCAACGGCGAGACGGACCCGAACAACGCGGACACCGACCTTGGTGGGGCCAGCGACGGCGAGGAAGTCTCCGGCGGCTCGAACCCGCTGGACGGCAACGATGACTTCCTCATCGCGGGCCGTGGCTGCAGCACGGGCGGCACGGGCACCTTCGCTCCGCTCGCGCTGCTGCTCCTCGCGCTGCCGTTGCTGAGCCGGCTTCACCGCGCCGGCGAACGGCGCACCCAGGACGCCCAGGCCCGCTGAGCATCACCCTGGCGCTGACGGGTGACCTGCTCGACACATTTCGAGCAGGTCATCCGCGGAGGCGCGGCCGCTCGTCCCCACTCGGGCGAGCAGGTGTGCCCGCCTTGCGCGCGCGGCTGGTCGCGGGTGGCACCGGCTCGTCGAGGGCGCGGAGTTCGTCAGCATGGAGACGGCCCCAGTCACAGAGCGCCCCCACTATCGGCCGCAGGCTGAGCCCGAGCGCGGTGGCCGAATAGACGACACGCGGCGGTACCTCGGCGAACACCTCGCGGCGAACGACCCCGTGCGCCTCCATCTCCCGGAGCTGCTGCACCAGGACCTTCTGACTCACGCCAGAAATTACGCGCCGAAGTTCGGAGAGCCGCTGGGGACCCTCGAAGAGGAAGTACAGGACGAAGACCTTCCAGCGGCCCCCAATCACCTTCAGCGCGCGCTCCGCGGGCACCAGCGGGAGCTCCTTCATGATGGGCATGGTTACCTCTGGGTTCCTATGGAACGAAGACGTCCGTAGAGGGTGAAAAGGTCTGTAGTTGCCAGGAGGGAGCGTATGGACAATCCGTGCCAGAAATCACGCGACTCCTGAAAGGAATCTCCATGTCCGTTGGCACGAAGCGCTCCACCGCTCCCATTGCCCTCATCACCGGAGGAAGCCGAGGCCTCGGCCGAAGCACGGCGCTGGCCCTCGCGGACCGGGGAATGGATGTCATCGTCACCTACCGGACAGGCCACGACGAGGCGAACGACGTCGTCACCGCCATCCGCGCCAAGGGACGCAACGCCGTCGCGCTTCATCTCGACGTCGGCAAGACGGGGACCTTCGAGGCGTTCACCGCCGAAGTCCGCGAGGCGCTGAAGCAGACATGGTCTCGTGAACGCTTCGACGCCCTCGTCAACAACGCCGGCATCGGCGGCTACTCGCCGTTCATCGAGACGTCCGAGGCCACCTTCGACGAGCTCGTCGCGGTGCACTTCAAGGGGCCGTTCTTCCTGACGCAGAAGCTGCTGCCGCTGATCTCCGACGGCGGGCGCATCATCAACATGTCGACGGGACTCGCGCGCTACGTGTACCCCGGCTTCTCGACCTACGCCGCGGTCAAGGGGGCCATCGAGGTGCTCACCCGAGCGCTCGCGGTGGAGCTTGGCGCGCGCCGCATCACGGTGAACGTCGTGGCGCCTGGCGGAATCGCCACGGACTTCGGAGGTGGCGTCATGCGCGACCCCGAACTCCAGAAGACGGTCGCGGCCGAGACTCCGCTCGGGCGCGTCGGCGAACCCGAAGACGTCGCGGGCGTCATCGCGATGCTGCTCGCACCCGAGACCGGGTGGATGACCGGCCAGCGCGTCGAGGTCACCGGCGGATATCGCCTCTAGTCGGCGAGGCTGCCTCCACCCCATCAGCACACGAAAACACGGAGGCGCGCGCGTGAAGCTGAAGGGTGAGTCATGATTCACTTGCCCCCTCGCCTTTCCGTCCACTTATCGCGCCCAGGAACCCGAGCGCGCCTGCTTCCAGTGGACGGGGAGGCGGGACACAGCCTTGAATCAGCGCATGACGCGGAGATTCGGGGAGCGGCTGGTGCTGGAGGGCGTGCTGACGCCGGAGCTGCTGTCCAGGGCGCTCGCCCATCAGCAGGAGACGGGCCAGAAGCTGGGTGAGTGCCTGGTCCGGCTGGGCGTGGACGAAACGCCGGTGCTCCGCCTGCTGGCACGGGAGCTCCAGACGCGCTTCGTCTCCACGGAGAAGCTGGCCCAGGCGAAGCTCGGCCCCGCGCTGCTGGAGCGGGTTCCGGTGCGGCTGGCGGAGGGCTTCGACTTCATGCCGCTGCGGCTGGACCCGGGGGTGCTCTGTGTCGCCATCGCGGAGCCCCAGCGGCAGCGAGCGCTGGACGAGATTGCTCGCACGGTGGGCGTCACACAGGTGCTGCCCTTCGTCGCGATTCGCAGGTCCATCAGAGCGGCCATCCGCAAGCACTACTACGCGGTCGCGGACGCCTTCGAGCACCCACCGGAAGACGACGCCTGTCCCCACTGCGGCGCGCCGACGCTCCCCAAGGACTTCCAGTGCCCGCGCTGCGAGCTGCTGCTGGTGCGCCACGTCGAGGACCTGCCTCCTCGCGACAACGTGTCGCTGGTGCGCGCGCTGCTGACACAGCCCGAGCGGAGCGGAACCTCCGGGACGCCCCAGGCCCCCCAGGCGGAGGCCACGCGCACCTCGTCGTTCGATGCACCCACGGGAGGAGCCAATGCACGGCCGTTCATCGTGGGAGGGCTGAAGGTCGCGAACCTGAGGCTCAGCCCCTTCGAGGCGTACGTGCTGTCGCTGGTGGACGGCCACACCTCCCTGGCGGACCTGTCGCTCATCACCCAGCTCGCGGAGGTGGAACTGCGCGCGCTCTTCGCGTCACTGGAGGAACGCGGAGTCACCAGGCTCTACGAGATACCGCCCCCGACGTCGCGAGCAGCCTCCGCCCGGGAGGCTCCGTCGGAGGCAGTGGCCGCACCACCTCCGCCGCCAGTGACTCGAGAGCCGGCGCCTCGCGCGGAGGACGCGAACGAGGATGTGCTCCAGCGCGTCATCCGGATGGAACAGGAAGGCCGGTGGGCCGAGGCTGTCGAGCTGCTGGAGCGAGGCATCGGCCTGCTGCCATCACCCGCGCCGCTCTACAACCGACTGGGGATGATCGTCCTGAACCACCACCGCGACTACGAGCGCGCCACGGCCCTGTTCCAGAAGGCATCGGACCTGGCGCCGGAGAACAACCTCTACACGATGAACCTGTACTCGGTGATGTGCCTTCTGGCCGATGCCACCAACGCGGGACAGAAGAAGGCGCGACGCTGAGGGACCTGGAGCGAACGAATTCAGCGGGTCAGGAGTACTGCTGGGCCACCAGCGCTGTGTGGGTGGGGTGGCAACCTGGTACCCGCCGAGCCTGATGGTGGGAATCGGATAGGGATTGAACACACCATTCGAGGATGGCTCGGGTAGGGCGCAACCCGACATGTCACAGAAATGTTCGGATAACATTCAAATCGGGCGTGTTATCTTCCACGGCCATGCACATCCCACTCCGACTGTCATCCCTCCTCCTCGCCGCATCTCTCGCTGCTGGCTGTCTAGGCCCCGAGACGGACACTGAGAACCTCGAGAGCGTCGAGCAACAGGCCACGGATCCCACGTTCCGCGTCTACAACGTCGTCGAGGCCATGCGTCCGGCCGGCAACTACGACGGCGTCGCCGGCAACGAGTGCATCGCGCTCCTGAACCCCGAGCACCGCCTCCGCAAGATCATCCTCGTCGTACCCGCCGGCGCCGGCGGCTCCTGCGCGCTCAGCGCATACACCGCGGGTACGGCCCTCAGCTTCACCTGGGGTGATACGTCCGTCTACCAGGGCTCGGCCGGCATCACCGCCATCCGCGCCGCGCTCTCCGACACGAATGGCGCCGTGCACCGTCTCACGGGCACACTCACCTCCGAGGCCGCGACCCTCGCCAACCTGCAGACCTTCCTCACGCTGAGCGACACCCAGCAGGCCACCCAGCTCGGCACCGCCACCTCCGTGGACGTCCACTCCCTCTATGACTTCGAGGGCCAGGAAGAGGTCTACGCCGAGGCCGCCTACCAGTCCGTCCGCGTCACCCAGCCCTGCGAGAACCCCGGCTCGCCTCAGCTCGTGGCCCTCGTCAAGAACGGCTTCGTCTACGGCTACTCCGCCAGCAACACGGGGAGCTGCCACAGCGGCTGGTTCACCCGGTGGCGCAAGTACAACCGCGCCTGGCACCTCGTGGCCCAGTACGACTACTCCGAGTAGCTCGCCGCACCCCTGTTCAGGGCGCTGAAAAGAAGGCCCTGCCCACCGGCAGGGCCTTTTTTGTTCCCCCAAGGCCCTGTTCCCCTCCAACCCCCTGAATTCAAAGAGACTTTCTTCGCCGCGCCGAAGAGGTGCGCCGCATCGGCTGAGGCTGCCGGCAGGGGTGGAATCTTACAATTTGGTAAACAACCCAAGAATCTGGGAACAGCGCCGCAACTCAGGCCGGGAACTCCCGAGAATTGTCGCAAGGAGCCACCATGTCCAACTACCGCATCCGTCCTGGCGACACCCTCTCCGGCCTGGCGGCCCGCTTCGGCACCACTGTCGAGAAGCTGGCCCGCGACAACAACATCTCGAACCCCGACCTCATCTACTCGGGCAACAACCTGAGCATCGGGCACTCCACGCGCGACACGTTCGACGCGGGCGGCAACAACCAGGGCGTCCGCGGTGGGAATGACGTGGGCGGTCCCACGGGAGTGGGCCCCAGCAACGCGTCGAACAAGATGCAGCGTCTGGCGGAGGCGGCCCGCGCGGCGGCGATGGGCATGGGCGGCTACAACAGCCAGGGCCTCTGCGCCACGGGCGTGAGCCGGGCCATCAGCAACGCCCTGGGCATTGGCGTGTCGGGCAACGGCAACCAGATTGATAACAACCTGCCGCGCGACAAGTTCAAGCAGGTCGACATGACGTTGGAGGAGGCGCTGAAGATTCCCGGCCTCGTCCTCACCTGGGAGAGCACCTCCTCGAACCTGGGCCGCATCTACGGCCACACTGCGGTCACCCTCGGCGACGGCCACTCCTCCGCGAGCGACTTCATCGAGCGCAACACGACCAACGGCGGTCGCACGGGCTTCAAGGTCTTCATGCCCATCGAGTAGCACCCGTCGCATCGTGGCGTTCCCCGAAGCCCCGGGCCCCCTGGTTGGGCCAGGGGCTTCGTCATTTCTGGGGGCCCTACTCGTCCGCCACGCGCTCGACGGTGGCAAGCCACGCCCGCGCCCCCTCGGGGTCCGTCTGCTCGTAGTGCGCCTCCCGGAGGGCCTTCACGCGCCAGCCTTCGCCGAAGGCCGCACGCAGGGCCTCCGGGGGCACCGCGCGCGGACCATCGCGGAAATAGAGCGCGTGGTAGTGCCCGCCCGGACGCAGCACGCTCGCGAGGCTGGCGGCGAACGCCGGCCGGTCCCCGGGTTCAAAGACGTGGAGCAGCGCCGAGTCGATGAGCGTGTCGAAGCGCCGGCCCAGCGAGGCCAGCTCCATCGCGTTGCCCACATGAAACGCCACCTCGAGCCCTCGGGCCCTGGCCGCCTCGCGAGCCCGGAGGATGGCGGGCTCCATCAGGTCCACTCCGCACACTCGCAGGCCCTGGGCCGCCAGGAAGAGGGCGTTCTCCGCGAAGCCGCAGCCGACCTCGAGCACCTCACCGGAAATTCCTCCGGCCTCCCACAACTCGATGAAGGCCCGCTGGGGGCGGCCGATGTCCCAGGGCGCGCCCAGCGCGTAGGCCGCGCGGAAGAACTCACGCCGGACCGCGCCCCCCTCAGGCTCCCGCGACATGTCGCACCTCGCCCTCCTGCCCACCGCGAGCGCGGGGCCTGGGAATCAGCCGGACTCCGAGCGGCTGGAGCGCGAGCGCGGGCCGGGGTCGCACCACACAGCCCGGAGCCAGCTCCAGCCGGAAGCGCCGCGCCACACAGGCGGTGATGAGCACCGTCTCCATCATGGCCAGCGCCGAGTCGATGCAGAACCGGGGCCCGCCCCCGAAGGGGAAATAGACATACCGGTGCATGCGCTGGGCGTCCTCGGAGAGCCAGCGCTCGGGACGGAAGGACTCGGGTGCGTCGAAGTAGCGCGCGTCGCGATGGGTCACCCACTGACTCACCGCCAGCATCGTCCCCGACGGGACGTGGAACCCACCCAGCTCGCAGTCGCGCACCGCCTCCCGGCTCGTAATCCAGGCCGGGGAGTACAGGCGCATGGCCTCCTTCACCACGGCCTCCGTGTAGCGCAGCCTCGGCAGGTCCTCCGCGCCAGGAAGCCGGTCCCCGAGCACCGTGTCCAGCTCGCTCCCCAGCCGCGCCTCGGCGTCGGGGTGCTGGGCCAGCAGGTACCAGGCCCAGACGAGGGCGTCCGCCGTCGTCTCGTGCCCGGACATGATCATCGTCGCCAGCTCGTCCCGCAGCTGCCCCTCCGACAGGGGCACCGGGGACGACAGCAGCAGGGCGAGCAGGTCCGTGCGCTCCGCGGGCTGCTCCCGGTAGCGACGCACCAGCGTCTCCAGCAGCACGTTGAGCCGCCCCAGCGCGCGGCGCAGCCGGAGGTTCGTCGGCGTGGGAACCCAGATGGGCGGGCGCAGCGGGCTGTCGGTGTGCCGCATGACGGCGTCCACGGCGGCGGCCACGTGCCTCGCCTCATCGTCGATGGGCGTGTGGAAGAGGAAGCGGCTGACGATGTCGAGCGCCAGCGCGGACACGTCCGAGTGCACGTCGCGCGCTTCCCCGGGACGCCACGTCTGGAGCCGCTGCTCGGTGAGGGACACCACCGTGTCGCCACACGCGGCCACGTGCTTGCGATGGAACGCGGGCTGGACGAGTCGCCGCTTTCGCAGCCAGTCCTCCCCTTCGCTGTTCATCATCGCCTCGGGAAAGCCGCCCTTGTGTCGCCTGCCCTGGCCCACGCCGGCGAGCTTCACGAAGTTGCCGTCTCCATTCACCAGGACCCGCTCGATGAGGTCGGGATGGTTGAGGAGGTAGTTGCGCTTTCCCAGCCGCACCACGTCGCCGTACTCCCTGGCGCAGCGGGTGAGGAACCCCAGCGGGTCCTCGGAGAACTCCACCAGGTTGCCTGCGATGAAGTGACCCCTGGGCCCTGGGGGGAGGCGCACTTGCGGCATGGAATTCCTGGGAGCATTCAAAGACAGCCGTCGCGTGGGAGGAGCAGGACCTTCACTCCACCCACGACTGCGAGGTCATCCGACCCAACCGTCAGGGCGCATTGCCTGACGACTGTTGACTAGTAATAGATGTAGGGAGCGGAGAGCTTGTCCGCGCGAGCAATCCGCATCAGCACAGCCAAAGAGTAGAGGGCCTTCTTCATGGCGAACTCCCGGTTTGAGGTGGTTGCGTGTTGCTGTTGGCTGCCCAAAGGGTCAGCGCGGCAAAATGTGGCATGCCCAGGATGTCTGGGCAAGCCCGTCTGATTGGTTATAGAGGAGGCACTGTTTTTCATTGTCACCAGAGCGGAGGCTGTGCGGGCAAACCCTGCTCAGTCACACCCGGGTGACATCCGTACGCCCTACCCCTCGGACCAACCCTCCACTTCGCTCGCCGCCGCGCGCGCGAGCTTCGCGGCGGCCACCGGGTCCAGTCGCGCGGTGACGAGCACCCCAATGACAGACCCCACCAGCAGCTCCACGCGACGCGCCACCGTCTTCCGGGGAATGGCGCCTGCTCGCGCCGCGGCCTCCAGCGCCCGCGTCAGGTGTCCGTGCAAGAGGGCCCGGTAGTCCTCCACCGCGCGGTGGGCCTCGGCGTCATGCGGGGCCAGCTCGGTCGCGGTGTTGACGAGCAGGCACCCCCGGCGCGTCAGGGCCTGGGGCGCGGTGCCCATCGTCGTCGCGAGCGACTCGAAGTACGTCACCACCTGCGTCAGGCCCGGCGGGCCCGCGGCGAAGACAACCAGCCGGGGCGTGATGACCTCCTGGAGGTACAGCGTCACGGCCCGCGAGAACAGCGCCCGCTTGCTCTCGAACGCCTGGTACAGACTGGAGCGGTTCAGCCCCGTGGCCGTCTCCAGGTCCGAAAGCGACGTGGCCTCGTAGCCCCGAGACCAGAACACCCCCAGCGCCTTGCGCACCGCCTCCGTCTCGTCGAACGCACGCGTACGCGCCACGTCACCCTCCTTGACAATTCTGGACCGAACGTTTCAATATGGATTCGGAACTGATTGGTCCAGAATACCGGAATCCCGGAGGGGAGTCATCATGTCGTTACTGGCGCAGGTCTTCGCGGTCATCGCGGCGCTCATCCACGTGCTGTTCTTCGTCATGGAGAGCATCGTCTTCTCGCGGCCGGAGGTGTGGCAGCGCTTCGGGCTGAAGTCGCAGGCGGAGGCGGACGTGCTGAAGCCGATGGCGCTGAACCAGGGCTTCTACAACCTGTTCCTCGCACTGGGCGTGCTCGTGGGCGTGGCGCTGGTGCGCACCGGCGCGGTCACCTCCGGTGTGGCGGCCGTCATGTTCGGTTGCGCGTGCATGGCGCTGGCGGCGCTGGTGCTCGTCTCAAGCAACCGCCACTTCCTCCTGGCCAGCGTCGTCCAGGGCGCGCTGCCGCTGCTGGCCATCGTGCTCGTGGTGGTGCACTCGCGCGGGTGAGGCCACGGCACCTGGGCGTCGCCGACGTCGTGCGCGAAGGCGCGTGCGTTGAACAGCGAAGGCCCAGGAGCCTTCGCGAGGTTCGCGAGGACTCCCGGGCCCGTGGCTCCCGTGAACGCGGCGCTACTGCACCGGGCTGACGTCCACGTCGACGACGCGCGACTCCTCGGTGTGGGTCGTCCCGGTGAGGGCCTCCATCGCGGCGCCCACCTGGAGCGTCAGCGCCCACTCGCCCGTGCTGAGCTGGGTGGGCACGTACTTCCAGAAGAGCCGCACGGGGCCCGCGGTCTCACCCTCGGCCAGCAGCGCCTCGCGGGCCCGCTGCTCGATGTCCGCCGTGCTCAGCCGCGTGCGCAGCAGGTGGCCCACCCGGGCCAGGGGCGGCCAGGAGATGAGCGCGCGCTGGAAGGTGCCATCCACGCCGTGGGACACCACCGCGCGGTGGCCCTCCACGCGGATGCCGTTGATGGCGCGCATCACGAAGGTCTTGTAGCGGTGGAGCTCCGGCACCGCGGCGACGCCGTCCTCCTCCGTCTCCAGGAAGGACTTCACCTGGTACACCGCCCCGATCTCCGAAGCGGGGATTCCCCAGCGCTGCAGCCGGGCAATGGCGGTGCGCTGCATCACCGCGGGCTCCTGGGGCACCGCGGGGCCACTGCCGAGCCTGTTCAGCACCAGGACCTGCCCCTCGGACGGGTCGTTCTCCAGCGTCCAGGTGCGCGACTCCAAATCTCGGCGCGAGCCGAGCGTCCCCGTCGTGGTGAATGCCTCGGTCGAGCCCACCAGGGCGCCCTGCAGCACCGCGTCGTTGAACGCGGTGCGAGGAAGCAGGTCGGTGGGAATGCCTCCGGTGGGCGGCGTGGCGATCCGGGTGGAGTCGAAGACGAAGCCGACGGTCGTCGCGGACGCGACCTGCGTCTGGGGGTCCACGGGCTCGACGACGGTGGCGGCGCTGTCACAACCCAGCGCGGCGGCGAGCGGAAGGGCGGTCAAGAAGCGGATGAATGGGGTCTTCATGGCGTTTCGTTCTTTCTGAACAGGGTCGAAGGAGGCGGCGTTCATTCCGGAAGCTTCTGGCCGCTGGAGGGGTCACAACCGCCCACGTAGAAGATGGAGGAGGCGACCTTGCCGCCGGTGTTGTGACGGTCCTTCCAGCCACCGGACTCGAACATCGCGACCCGCTTCGCCTTCGTGTCGCCGAAGACGATGGACACCGGGCAGTCGTCGTTGTTCTTGCCCCAGTCCCTGTCGTACGCCTCGTCAATCCAGTTCTCGCCCACGCCAGACGTCTTCGAGTCGGCCACGTAGCGCTTCACGTAGCGCTTCACGTGGTTGCCGCACGACGAGTCGCCGTGAAACGCGTTCCACATGGTGAACCCGCTGGTGTTCGTCACGAGCGCGGTGCGGTATCCCCCCTGCTTCCAGACCTGGTAGTCACCGGACTGGCAGGCCTTGACGACGGCGATGTTCAGCTTCCCGTTGCCCAGGCTCATGTGGGTATCCGTGACGGCCGAGCACGCGTCCAGGTTGCTCCCCATCACCAGCCAACTGCGGAGGTTCGCCTCGCTGTGGCCGCCGTGCGTGTGGACGAAGAGGATATCCGCGTCGTCCACGCCCGCGTTGGCCTGGGTGTCCTTCGCGTTCGCCGCGCTCCCCTTCGACGCATCCGTCCAGAGGTCCGTGCGCGCGCTGGTGTTGTTGAGCGTGCGGACGTCCGTCCACTGCCCGGCGTTCACCAGCGAGTTGAAGTAGCCGGCGAACTCCCCCGCCGTCTTGGTGTGGACGGAGTGCGAGTCGGCATCGCACTGCCCGCTCGCCGCGCCGTTGAAGTTCGCGATGCCGTAGACATGGGTCTCGTTCGCCAGCACCGCCGCGGGCAGGAGCAGCGCCCCCGCGAGGGTCGCGCCCGTCCACTGCCTGGTTTGCTTCCTGAGCTTCATGGTCCTGCTCTCCCCCCCGTGTGGGGTATCGATGGTTGGCCTGTCACGACGGGAGAAGCGCACGCGGTCCGCCGTGCGTTCTCCGGCCTTGGCTCATCAACGAAGGTCGCGGAGATTTCCCCTTACCCCCTTCGTGCGCGATTTTTCCGCGTCGACGCCATGCGGGGTGCGGTGACACGATGCCCGAACCGCCCCGGCTCACCTTCAGCACCTCGGGTGCCAGGGCCGCTCGGACGTCACCTGGAAAGGTCGTGGGCCATGTCGGCGCAATATGACGAGATTGGAGAGAAGGTCGCGGACTGGGATGTGCTGCCGGTGCGCTCGGAGTACATCGAGGGGCACTCCTTCTTCAAAGCGCTCGGCTCGGTGGCCGAACGAACCGTCCTGGACCTGGCCTGTGGCGACGGGCTGTACACGCGGCAGCTCAAGGCGCGAGGCGCCCGCCGGGCGGTCGGCGTCGACATCTCCGAGGAGATGATTCGCGTCGCGAGGCGACAGGAAGCCGAACACCCCCTGGGCATCGAGTACCACGTGTCGGACGTCGCCGACCTGGCGCCCCTGGGCACGTTCGATGTCGTGACGGCCATCTACCTGCTGCACTACGCGCACTCGCCCGAGCACATGCTGCGGATGTGCCGGAACATCGATGCCCACCTGAAACCCGGGGGCAGCTTCGTCACGTACTCGTTCAACCCCGAGTTCAGCGCGAAAGGCCCCAACAGCACGCGGTATGGCATCACGATGTTGGATTTCCCGGGGTCCCCTCGGGAGGGACAGATGCTCTCCGCGGAGCTGCACACGAAGACGCCCTTCACCATCCACTTCTCCTACTGGAGCCGGGCCACGTACGAGCAGGCGCTTCGAGATGCGGGCTTTCACACCCTCACCTGGATGCGTCCCGAGTGTTCCCCCGAGGGAATCGCCCGGTATGGCCGGGAATTCTGGCAGGACTACCTGGATAACCCGCACGCGGTGGCGCTGCGCTGCGAGCGGTGAGCCGCGTGAAGACACCTCGACTGAGTGGTGTCCACGGTGTGATGGTGGCGGCCCCCTCGTCCCGCTCCTGGAGCTTCATGAATCGCCTCTGCCTCACAGCCCTGCTCACCCTGTTCGTCGGCGCATGTACCTCTGGAGGGCGCGACAAGCTGAACGCCGAGGAGTACATGGATGCGAGCGTCTCCATGTGGAACACCATGACGTCGACGTCGGAGCCCTGGCTGAACGGCAAGCGCGCCGAGGGGTTCTCCAAGGACATCCAGGGCCGCAAGAACCTGGGCCGATACAAGACAGAGCTGGGCAAGCTCCACCAGCTGGTGTCGAGCCACCTGGCGGCCACGCAGAAGTATCCCATCCCCGAGGATGCCACCGAGTTGCACGCCCGGTTGATTGCCTATCTGAACAGCCACATCGCATTCTTCGCGACGATGCAACAGATCGCCGCCCTGCCGGATGGCTTCACCGACGTGCAGATTGAACCGCTGGGCGCGGAGTTGGATCGCCGGGCCCTGGAGATCTCCACGCTGATGGATGAGCTCGACCAGGCGCAGAAGGACTATGCGAAGAAGCACGGCATCCGGCTGAACGAAGTCAGCCACTGACGGGGGTGCGTCGAGGAGCCCCGCACGGGCAGGACGGGACTCCTCGCGCGGTCGTCAACTTGGAAAGCGGCCCCCTACATCCCTGCTCGTCGTCATGGGATACATCGACGAGGACGGCCGGGCGCGCTCGCCTCCAAGAAGAACCTCTATTGAGCGGAGCCCCTGCCGGTCATCCGCTCAGAAGCGGCCGGACAGCCCCAGGAACTTGTGGTCGCGCGTCAGCGTCAGGGACGGCGCCAGGCTGACGGCGGGCTCGGGCGGGGCAGGAGCGTTCGAGGCGTGTGACACCTCGTAGCTCACGACGGCGCCCACCAGACAGAAGGCGGTGATGACCCCGGCCCGGGCCTCGTCGTACTTGAGGAACAGCGAGGCCACCACGCCCGCTGCCGCCGCCACGCCTGTCCCCAGGTAGGTCCCCTCCAAGGTCCCCCTGCCGCCCGCGATGCGCGCTCCCCACCAGACGCCCAGCGGGGCCCCCAGCGAGGCTCCTACGAGGGCGCCGTAAATCACTTCCGTCGACCCCGTCGTTGGACCGCCTGTCGCCTCGCGAAACAAGGCCCCGACATACGCGCCCGTGAATGCCAGGGACGCGGAGGTCAGCGACATGGCCACGACCTCCAACGGGAGGCGCACCACGGGGTGCGCGGGCTCTCGTGCCGGTGGCTCATCGAGCAAGCGGAGGGCCTTGCGTGGCTGCATTCCCGGAAGCGGTTCGTCCACGGCGCCCTCCCCTGTCTGCGCGAGGCAGACGCCGGGAAGAAGCACCCAGCAGGAGAGCCACAGGGAACACGTCCACGCGAGTCGAGCCGTCAGCACATTCATGGCCGTCGCGGGCTGCAAGGCGGGGACCTCTCCGGCTGTTTCACGGCGCTCCCAGGAGAGCGCGGGCGCCCCCGCGCGCGCCGTGTGCGCAATCCACTGCACAACGCGCGCCCTGGTGTGCAGCCGACTGCTCAAGCCCCTGTCACTTCGACGGGCGGACGTCGCGACGGACACCTCGCCCACGCACCGGAGCACGCCGGTTCGCGCGGCGACGAAATGCTCGCCACAGGAGCCAGACCGCCACGACGGCGACCACCGCCGCCAACAACACCGGCCAGAAGACCTCCAGCATGAGGAGCAGGAGCACCGGATACGAATACATATCCAGGTCGCCATCATCCGCGTGAGCGGGCAAGGCCATCAGCACCGCGGTGAGACATCCGACGACAAGGGCTCCATTCAAGTTTCGCGACAGAGCCCTGGCGCAGGCCTCTCTCGCATGGGTGACACGTCGCATTACCGCTCCCGGCTGGAGATTGCCCCTGGGTCCGTGGGGCCACGTCGTGCGGATGTTTCCATGGCTTTCCAAGAAGCCTAGAGTCCACCCGAATCAAGACGCGAGGGAAGAACGCAATGTTCCAGAGGGCGGCGGTTGCCGGGCGATGATGCGTGAGCCCTGGGGTCCATTCATGACGCGGTGGTGCGCACGCCTCTCGGGCAGCGTGGTCCTGGGCCTGTCCGCCTGCGGAGGAACTCCCGCGCCCGTGGTGCCCGCGGTCTGCGAGCAGCCCACGCCGGCGAAGGTGAGCAGCTTCGCGCAGTGCGGTCCGAGCCTCGACTTCACCCCCATCAACAGCTACCGGGGAGAGTTCGCCGACCTCCAGGACGCGGAGGACGCTGTCGTCATGATCAACGGAGGCTGTACCGGAACGTTGATTGAAGCGCTCGCGGGGCCCGTGGTCCTCACCGCGGGGCACTGCGTCGGACTCGGGGACCGTTCGTTTGTCGTCTTCAACTTCGAGGACGAGCCCGACGGCGACCCGCTGATGACCGATGGCACCGTCATCGAGCAGGCGCTCGAACCCGACTACGCGCTCATCCAGCTCGATGTGCTTCCCCAGGTCGCCCCGCTGAAGCTGACGACGCGGGCCAGCGAGCGGCTGGCCATCATTCAGCACCCCCGGGGCCGCCGGAAGGTCATCGCCGAGGGCAGGTACGTGGACTCGTGCAACCAGCTTGTCTACTACTCGGACCTGGACACCCTGGTCGGCAGCTCGGGCGCGGGCGTGCTCAACCGTCAAGGCCACGTGCTGGGCATCCACACCGACGGCGACTGCGACGCGAAAGACAGCAGCACCAACAGGGGCTGGACGGCGGAAGTGATTGTCGAAGCGTCCCCGCATCTGCAAGCCGCCGACATCGCCGACCGCTGAGCGCGGCGGGTACCCCTCACTGCGCAAGTATTCCAGCGGGGGGTGAGGGATTCGCGGACCCGGAATGGTCTGAAGGGAGACCCCGCGAATTTCGCGGGGCGCTCACCTGGAAAGGTCCCCATGACAGTCCCCCTCCGCTTGCTCCGGGCGCCGTTGGCCATCCTGCTCCTCCAGTGCCTCTCCGGCTGCGAGGACTCCCCCTCCCCGTCTCCCCCTGACGCGGGCCCCTATGTCTGGGATGGCACCTACACCGAGCTCGAGGAGCGCGGAGACTGGGTGGACCGGGGACCCCTCTCGCCGTGCTCCTCCAGCGCCGTCTACGCGCAGGAAGGCGCCTGTGATGACCTGTCGCAATTCGACCTGTCGCAATGCGATGCACAGGCCCTCTCCGCCATTCCCAAGGAGGGCATCTACCTGTCCGACGGCCGTGGCGAACGGCACTACGAGGATGGCGGCGTGCGCATCAGCAGCGTCCCCATCGGCTTCCTGCTCCGGGAAGACGGCGGCACGATGTACGACGAGCCTCTCCGTCTCAAGGACACGGGGGATGGACGCTTCTCCATCATCGGCGGCCTGACTCGCAATGACCTCACCGTCGCCATGGTGGGATGCAAGACGCCCGCGCCCAACATCATCACCGGCTGCTTCACCTACTGCCGCCGGGGACGACTCACCCTCAAGGGCACCTTCGAGGCGAACCGCGTCGCGCTGTCGACCGGAGAGCCGGAGTCCTCGGGCAACCTCGAGTTGGTCGCCGAGCGCCACGTCCCGGTGGGAATGCCCGCGGACATCTACGTCGCCAAGGGCCACGCCTACGTCGTCTCCCTGCCACACCGCGGACAGGCCGGCGGCCTCACCGTCATTGACGTGAGGGACCCCACCCGGCCTGTCCTCACGACGTCCATCAGCCTGCCCGAGGACAACTCCTGGAACGGAGTCTGGGCCAGGGGTGACGCCCTCTACGTGGCCAGCAACGACGTGGGGCCGCTCATCTACGACATCTCCAACCCCGCCCTTCCCACCTTCGTGAAGAGTCTGCCAACGGGTGACTTCGGCGCGCACACGGTGCTCGTCGACAATGACCGGCTCTACGCCATGGTCCCCAATACCGGCACCCATGTCTACGACCTGACCGAGCCGCTCAATCCCATCCTGCGCACCATCATCTCCCTGCCCGAGGACGCCGAGCTGGGAGGGCCTCACGACGCCTTCGCGTATGAGAACCGCCTGTACATCAGCAATTCCTTCGGCGGCTACTCGGTGATGGATGTCACGAACCTGGACAACGTGAGCCGCCTGGGCCGCTACGAGCGCTTTGGCTACGACTACGCGCACCACAGCGCGGTGGGCACCTTCGCCGGAAAGACCATCGCATTCGAAGGGGGCGAATTCAACGCCTCCCACGTGCGGGTGCTGGACGTCACCGAGCCCTCCCGCATCGTGAAGATTGGCGAGTTCCGCATGCGCGACGTCACGTCCATGCACAACCTCATCCTGCGCGGCAACCTGCTCTATGTGGCGTGGTACCACGAAGGGCTGCGCGTGCTGGACGTGTCCAATCCCACCAGGCCCCGACAGGTGGCGCACCACCACACCTTCCGCGAGAGCGACCCCCAACGGGGCGACAGCATCTTCGAGGGCGCCTTCGGCGTTCGCATCCCCGGTGACGGCTACGTGTATGTCGTCGACTCGTCGCGAGGACTGCTCATCTTCAACGAGCTGTGAGGGCCGAGGGAGCGTCACGCCCGGACATGTGCGACGTCCGGGCTGACGCTCCTGGGGCTCAGTTGACGAGCAGCACCTTGCCCGCGCCACCCTTCTCGGCGTGCTTCTGGGCATCCTTCGCGGCGTCCATGGGGAATGTCTTGCCAATGGGGATGCGCAGCTCTCCCTTGGCCACGCTCTCGCCAAGCTGCGCGAGCCGGCGTCCGTCCGGGTGCGAGAAGAAGGTGACCACCTGGAGGCCCTTGTCCTTGGCCCCCTTCGGCTCCCCCACCACACTGCCCACGAGTCCGCCGCGCTTCACCTTGTCCAGCACCGCCGCCACGGCCTCGCCACCCACCGTGTCCGCCACGGCGTCCAGCGTGGGCAGCTTCGCGACGTCCTTCGGATCATCCAGCGCGACGACTCCGTCCGCGCCGAGCTTCCGCGCCTCGTCCACCTGTCGGGCCCGCACGCCGGCCCAGACCTTCACCCCACGCGCCTTCGCCGCGAACAGGGCCGCGCGACCCACCGCGCCCAGCGCACCGGTGATGAGCACCGTGTCTCCCTGGACAGGCTTCATCTGCTCTTCAATCAGCTGCACGCCCGTCAGCGTCACCAGCGGCAGCGCGGCCGCGTCCTTCAGCTCCAGCGAGTCAGGCACCTTGGCCCATACGTCGGACGGAGCGACCACCGTCTGCGCATAGCCCGCGGACACCAGGCCCATCACCCGGTCGCCGCGCTTGAAGCCCTCCACGCCTTGCCCCACCTCGATGACCTCACCGGACACATCCCGCCCCAGGATGGTGGGAAGCGTCAGCGGCATGTACTCCCTCATGTCGCCTCGGCGAATCTTCCAATCCACCGGGTTGATGCTCGCGGCGGTGACGCGGACCTTCACGTCTCCCGGCCCCACCTTCGGCTCGGGCATCTCCGACACGACGAGGTTGTCCACGTCTCCATAGGCCTTCAGCACAACGGCTTTCATGGGTGTCTCCCGGAATGAAGTGGCACGAAGCGCGCTCCAACGACGGACCAACGATAAGTACCGACGGAGGGAGCGCCATCGTTCGCGGGCGCCTGCTTCCCTGGCTCCCCTTCACGGGACGGGCGCGTGGTGGCGAGTTCACCGGGCCCCAGGTGTCACGGTCGCACGTCGTAGACCTTGCGCAGCGGAAGGCCACCACGGTCGATGTCGAGTTCCAGGTGCCGGAACTTCTTGAGCAGCATGTACTGCTCCAGCGCCTTCTCCGTGGAATCGAGCGCGACGCCGTTGATGCGCTGGATGACATCGCCATTCTGGAGGCCCAGCTTCTCGTACACGGAGCCCTGCCGGACGGCGAGGAGCTTGAAGCCCTGGGGCTTCCCCTCCTTGAAAGACGGAACGATGCGCGCCTGCGTGAGCGCGGCGCCCTGGGTCCACTGGTCGAGGTCCAGGTACCTGTCAGGCACCTCGTAGGTGTGCTCGCCCACGCGTCGGATGTCGCTCCCACGCTCGCTGCCCGCGGCCACCGGAGCCCCCGTCGACGGTGGACCCACGGGCCCCTCGCCGTCGATGACCTCCTGCTGTCCTTCCCGGGTGACGATGATGCGCTCCCGTTCGATGACGACCACCTCCGCGTCCTGGAGCACGTCTCCCACGCGGAGGCTGCGCACGCGCCGGCTGTCGAGGTCTTCCACGGACGCGAGCGACCAGAAGGGCTCGCGCGACGTCAGCGTCCCCACGAGCTTCGCGCGCCGCGCGCTTCGCCGGAGCCCGCCGTGGGCGGGAGGCCCAGGCGAGGGCTTCTCCTTGATGCCGAGCACACGAGCCAGCGACTCGGTGCGAAGCAAGAGGCTCGCCTCCGTGGTGGCGAACCGGATGGGTTTCGCGGGCATCGAGTCCAACCCCGGGACGGGAACCGCGAGCTGGAACTCCGTGACGAGGTGGACAGTGCGCGCGGCAATCAACGCGGCGACGAGGAGGAAGCAACAGCTCACCAGCCAGAAGTACTTCTGGAGCAGAGGTCTCATGGAACCACGCCAGAGCAAGCACGGGGCCAGGGAATGGCATACACCGGGCCTCAGTCGGGGACACCGCGCTGCGGGCGAAAGGCACACACGGCGAGGCCTCGCGGGGATGCCTGGATTGTCACGGGTCAGAGGTGTGTCCGAGACAGGCTGTCACGGTGGACGCTGCTGTCGGCACTGATGTAAGCAGCCGCCCCTCTTCTTCGCGGAGCCGAGCATGTTCATCATCTCTGGAAGTTCGCCGAAACAGCAGGACCTCGGCGAGCAACGCGCGCCCTGCCCGGACTGTCAGCAGGAGACGTCCCAGCGGCTGCAGCGTCACTACCGGGTGATTCACGTCTTCTGGTTCCCCCTCTTCTCTCTGGGAACGAAGTACGTGCGAATCTGCGGGCGCTGCAACCTGCACACGGAGGTGCCGGAGCAACAGGTCGGCCCCGTGCCGGTGGCGCCGCTGCTGCACCGGATGGGCGGCCTGTTCCCGGTGGCCGCGCTGGCGTTCTGCTGTGTGGGCTTTCCCCTGGTCAACGCGGTGGTCTCTCTCGGCACCGGTGACTCGAGCGGTTCTTCCCAGCAACAGGAGCAGCAGGCGGGCAGGCAGGGTTTCGACCAGCGCTTCGAGGCCCAGGCCGAGGACCTGGCAGTGGAGACCACGATTCAGTCCGCGTTCGAGGAGCAGGGCCACCAGTCGGTGACGGTCTCCGCCAGCTCCGCCTCCGTGAAGGAGCACGTCATCCGCGTCGTCTCCGCGCAGACCCCTCGCCTGAAGAAGGTGAGCGATGGAGACCGCATCCGGATGCTCGAGATGATGGAGGCGGAAGCCGACAAGCGCTTCGCCAACGACGAGGTCTTCCTGGGCCTGCGGGGCAAGCTCCTCTGGGGTGGGTATTCCCACCGCGCCCCGGGTGGGAAGTGGAAGCGCGTCGTGGACGGCACCACGTCCAGCCCCATGGTGGATGCCTTCGAGGCGCTCCTTCAGCGGGAGGCCGCGCTGCCTCCCTCGGCGCCGGATGCGGTGCCAACGCCGGAGCCCACGGCGGCTCCCTCGGTGGTGGACGACACTGCGCGGTGAGCACGGCGCTGGCCCCACTGGCCAGGGCACTCGCAGTGTTCAGCGCGCCTGCCGGGCTTGTGTGGCAGGCGCTTCCAACGAGTCGAGGAACGCGAGGATGCGGAGGGCACACCCCTCCGGGTCCTCCAGCGGAAAGAGGTGCCCGCCGGGAAACTCCTCGAGCCGGGCCCCTGGCACCACTCGCCGGGCACGCGCGAAGGCCGACTCCGCGAGCGTGCGGGTGTCACGCCCCCGCACGATGAGGGTGGGCACCGCGATGGAGCGCAGCGCCCGCCACATGCCCACGGGCGTCGTCTCGAAGACGCGGGCCTCCCAGGCACGGGGGATGGTCAGCCGGAACCCGCCTTCGGGTGCCTCGGTGAGTCCGTGCGTGAGGTAGTCCTGGAAGCACTCCGGGTCGAAGCTCTGGAACAGGGGCTTCTTGCGGTAGCTCGCGGCGGCCTCCTCGCGAGAGTTCCAGTGCTCCCGCCGACGCCACGCGAAGCTCGCGGGAGGCACACGACTGCGCTGGCCCAGCAGCGTCAGCACGTCGAGCGCCAGCTTGCGCATCCCCGAGAACAACACGGGGTCCAGCGTGACGATGGCGCGGAAGAGGCCGGGGTCCTTCACGGACGCGAGCAGCGTCGCCACGCCGCCCATGCTGTGCCCCACGCCGACGACACCTTCCAGCCCGGCGGCGCGCAGGGCCTGCGCCAGCTCGTCCGCCATGTCGTTCCAGGTCCGCATGGACAGCGGGTCCGAGCCCGGCACGAGGCAACGGCTCCGCACCGAGACGACGTGGTAGCGCGTCTTCAGGCGCTCGATGAGCTTGCGGTAGGTGCCCGGCGGAAAGCCGTTGGCGTGCGCCAGGTGCAGCACGGGGCCGGTGCCGCCCCAGTCATCCAGTTGAAGGGCCTTGCTCATGGCCCTGTCCGGATACCGCGAACCGCGCCCGCTGTCTCGCGCCCCGGACACGTGGACCGGGTGCGAGGCACTCACAGCGGGGGCCGCCAGCCGTCCCGGAGTGGCCGGAGCCCCCAAGATGCGTCCCCCGTTCAGGAGCCGGTGATGGTCAGGACCGTCGGTCCCACCGTGGCGGTGACGCCCTCCTCCGTGAAACATCCCAGCACCTGGGTCTGAGTGAGCACGAAGGTAATGAGCACGCTGGCCCCCTGGAACCGTCCGCCCACCACCGTCCCCGAATAGGTCGCCACCACCTCGCCCAAGGGCCTGACGGTGATGACGACGCTCGTGTCCAGGTTGCTGACCGAGCCGTCACTCCAGTTGAGCTGCGAGTCAAGCCGGTTCGTGCCGCTCACGCAGCTCAACATGCCGGTGCCCTCCGCCACGAATGAGGCCGAGAGGAGTGACAACGGAACCCCGACACACGGACCGAACGTCCCGTCCCCTGTCGCGGTGATCACCCGGGGCGCGTTCGTCATGCCCGGTGAGTATTGGGCCTGGACGATGCCGGGGCAGGTCAGCAGCACCGGCTCCGCGCTCGCGGGCGCCGCGAAGAGGGCCAGGGTCGCGATGAAGGCGGAGAAAAGCGGGGCGCGGCGAGAACGCAAGACAAGCGGCATGGGAAGGCTCCTCGTCCGCCTTGGACTCTCCCGCGGACGCTCACCTCTTAGCGGTTCGCTTCACCCGCTCCCATTGCACCCTCGTCCCAAGGGACACGCTCTCACTCCCCCATGCATTCCCTTGCATGAACAGGGATTGAGTACACCCTCCATCGCCAATGGATTGAATCAGCGCCACCACGGATGGGCCCGCACGCGGGCCCCAAAGATGCGTCCCCTGTTCAGGAGCCGGTGATGGTCAGGACCGTCGGTCCCACCGTGGCGGTGACTCCCTCCTCCGTGAAACATCCCAGCACCTGGGTCTGAGCGAGCACGAACGTGATGAGCACGCTGGCCCCCTGGAACCGTCCGCCCACCACCGTCCCCGAATAGGTCGCCACCACCTCGCCCAAGGGCCTGACGGTGATGAGGATGCTCGTGTCCAGGTGGCTGACCGAACCGTCGCTCCAGTTGAGCTGCGCGCCAAGCTGGTTCGAGCCCCCCACGCAGCTCAACGTGCCCATGCCCCCCGCCACGAATGAGGTCGAGAGGAGTGACAACGGAACCCCGACGCACGGGCCGAACGTCCCGCTCGCCGTCGAGGTGATCATCCGGGGCGTGTTCGTCATGCCCGGTGAGTATTGGGCCTGGACGATGCCGGGGCAGGTCAGCAGCACCGGCTCCGCGCTCGCGGGCGCCGCGAACAGCGCCAGGGTCGCGACGAAGGACGAGAACAGCGGAGCGAGGCGAGAATGCGAGAAAGGCCGCATGGCGAGACTCCTCGTCCGCCTTGGACTCTCCCGCGGACGCTCACCTCTTAGCGGTTCGCTTCACCCGCTCCCATTGCACCCTCGTCCCAAGGGACGCGCTCTCACTCGCACATGCATTCCCGTGCATGAGCAGGAATTGAGCGCCCATCCCCTCACACGAGGATTGAATCAACGCCACTGCGGATGGGCCAGCACGCGGGCCTCGACGTCGGGCGTCAACGTCGCGCCATGGGGCGCCCTGGACGACGAGCGCGTCCAGCGCTCCAGCCACCGCGTACCCAGCGGCGATGCCAGCGCTTCGCGCCGCGTGGAGGCCACCGTCGTCTCACCCTTGGTCCCCGTGGACGCACCCGCCCCCACGAAGAAGCCGGCCAGTAGCAGCGTCACCCGCGTGGGCGTCGCCGCGCTGTAGGTCAACAGCAGCGCGCCCTCGCCATCCTCACGGCAGTGCCGGCGCACCCGCGCGAGCACGCCCTCGGTCCACATGTCCGGGTTCGACGCGGGAGAGAACGGATCGAAATACACCAGGTCCGCCACGGGCAGCGCCCCGTCCAGGAACGGCACCGCGTCTCCCAGGTGCAGCCGCCAGCGCAGGCCGTCCTCCTCCCACACGCCGTCACGCATCAGCGCCTCCGCCGCCTGACGAAACGGTTGGAGGAACGGGAAGCCCGCGGCGTCCGCCAGCGCCAGCCGCAGCGGCGCCAGGTCCACCTCGAAGCTGATGACCTCCAGCGTCCGCCGCCGAGCGACCCCCAACTCCCGCGCGCACGTCAGCGCGGCCACCGCGTTGGTGGCGGCCCCCAGGCCCACGTCGTGGATGACGAGCGGCGGGCCCTCCTGGGAGAGCCGCTCCCCCAGCCGGGGCTGCTCCACGTAGAGGCCCAGGGCCTCCTTCCACGGGCCCACCGAGGGGTGCATCACCTCGCCATGGCCCAGGTGCCGCACCGCGCGCGAGCCGTTGCGCAGCGTGACGAGCTCGAAGTCCCCGTCGCGCGGGTTGGCCTCGTCGCTCATCCGACTTCCTTCAGCGTCACCTCGTTCGCGCTCGCCCCTTCCTTCAGGTCCTTGGGCGTGGCGATGGCCACCTTCAGCTCGCGCGCCACCTGCTCGTAGGTGCCGGAGAGAATCCCCGCGCGGATGCGGGCCATCAGCTTCTGGTAGTGCCGCACGTTGTGCACCGACAGGAAGCGCGAGCCCAGGTGGTGCTTGCCGCGCATCAGGTGATGCAGATACCCGCGCGTGTAGCGCTTGCACACGTAGCAGTCGCACTCGGCGTCGAGCGGCTCGTCCGCCAGCCGGAACACGTTGCGGGTGATGCGCACCAGTCCCTGGAAGGTGTACGCGTAGCCCTGCTGCGCCATCTTCGTGGGGATGATGCAGTCGAACATGTCCACGCCGCGCAGCACCGCCTCGATGAGGTCCGTCGGCGTACCCACGCCCATCAGGTAGCGAGGCTTGTCCGCCGGCAGCGACGCGGTGGTGCGCAACGTCATCGACTCGCGCTCCGCCTTCGTCTCCCCCACCGCCAGCCCGCCAATGGCGAAGCCGTCGAAGGGCAGCTTCGTCAGGAACTCCGCGCTCTCGTCGCGCAGGTTCGGGAAGACGCCGCCCTGGACGATGCCGAACATCGCCTGTCCAGTGTCCACCTTGGCCTTCGCCGCCAGGCTGCGCACCGCCCACCGGTGCGTGCGCTCCATCGCCTCGCGCGTGCCCGCCTCGTCCGTGCGCGAGTCGATGCACACGTCCAGCACCATCATGATTTCGGAGTTGATGGACTGCTGCATGGCGATGCTCGACTCGGGGCTGAGCAGTTGCCGGCTGTTGTCGTAGAAGCTGCGGAAGTGCGCGCCCTTCTCCGTGATGAGCCGGTCCTCCGGCAGGGAGAAGATTTGAAAACCACCCGAGTCGGTGAGCACGCCCCCATCCCACTGCATGAAGGAATGGATGCCGCCAAAGCGCTGGAAGACCTCCGCGCCGGGCCGGAGCATCAGGTGGTACGTGTTCGCCAGCAGGATGCTGGCCCCCGTCTCCTTCACCTCCTCCATGCCCAGATGCCGGAAGGCGGCATGGGTCGCCACCGGCATGAACATGGGCGTGCTGAAGGAGCCGCGCCGGGTGTGAAGCACTCCGGCGCGGGCGCCGGTGGGGTCGGTGGTGAGGAGTTCGAAGCGGACGGCCATGGGCGGGGCCTTATACCCGTCATCCCCGCCCCATGGTCCACCCCTGTCGCCCGTCCCCCCGCCTGCCAGCCGGACGGGGACTCAAGACCCCGCCATTTCAGGGCATTTTTCGTCGCCTGCCGGGCGTTTCATGAGGTCACCGCGAGACGGATGGGTCGCGATTCCACGCAGCCTTGGCCGCTCCGCGTCAATTCCGCTACAACGCGCCCGCCATGTTCAACGTCATCAACGTCTCCAAGGCCTACGGGCCCAAGAAGCTTTTCGAGGAGGTCAACGTCACCTTCTCTCCGGGCCGCCGCTACGGCCTGACCGGCCCCAACGGTGCGGGCAAGTCCACGTTCATGAAGATCCTCGCCGGAGACGAGGAAGCCGACATGGGCAACATCGTCCGGCCGCGCAAGCTGGGCATCCTCCGCCAGGACCACTTCCGCTACGAGGAGGAACGCGTCCTCGACGTCGTGCTCATGGGCAACCTGCCCCTGTGGGCGGCCATGTCGGAGAAGAACAAGCTGTTGGCCAAGTCGGACATCACCGACGAGGACGGCAACCGGCTGGGCGAGCTGGAGGGCGTCATCGCCGAGGAGGATGGCTACTCGGCGGAGAGCGACGCGGCCACGCTGCTGGCGGGCCTGGGAATCGAAGAGGCCTTCCATGAGGGCCCCATGCGGCAGCTGACCGGCGGCCTCAAGCTGCGCGTGTTGCTCGCCCAGGCGCTGTTCGGCAAGCCCGAGGGGCTGCTGCTCGACGAGCCCACGAACAACCTCGATATCGACTCCATCCGCTGGCTGGAGAACTTCCTGCACGAGTACGAGGGCGTGCTCATCACCATCAGCCACGACCGGCACTTCCTCAACTCCATCTGCACGCACATCGCGGACATCGATTACGAGGCCATCATCCAGTACAACGGTGGCTACGACGACATGGTGCGGCAGAAGTCCCAGCTGCGCACCCGCGTGGAGTCCGAGACCGAGGAGAAGAAGAAGAAGATCGCCCAGCTCCAGGACTTCGTGGCGCGATTCCACGCCGGCACCCGCGCCTCGCAGGTGCAGAGCCGCATCAAGCAGATCGACAAGCTGAAGTCGGACGACCTCAAGCGCTCCAACATCGCGCGGCCGTTCATCCGCTTCGACCAGAAGGTCGTCAGCGGCAAGCAGACGCTCATGGTGGAGGGCATCAGCAAGTCCTTCGACGGCGTGCCCGTCATCCGCCCCTTCAACGCGCTGGTGTGCAAGGGCGAGCGCGTCTGTGTCATCGGCCGCAACGGCGTGGGCAAGTCCACCCTGGTGAGGATGCTCGCCGGGCAGCTCGAGCCGGACACCGGCAAGATTGGCTGGGGCCACCAGGCCTCCGTCGGCTACCTGCCGCAGGACCACCACGGCGTCGTGCGCAAGGGCACCACCTGCTTCGGCTGGCTGCGCGACTTGCACGACAAGCTCACCAACGAAGAGATTTCCGGCGTGCTCGGCCGGATGCTCTTCTCCGGCGAGGAGCGGATGAAGAACACCGACACCCTCTCCGGTGGTGAGACGGTGCGCCTGCTGCTGTCCAAGCTGATGATCATGCAGGACAACGTCCTCGTGCTCGACGAGCCCACCAACCACCTGGACCTGGAGTCCATCTCCGCGCTCGCCGAGGGCCTCCAGAAGTACGAGGGCACCGTCATCGTCGTGACGCATGACCAGGAGCTCATCTCCGAGGTCGCCACGCGCATCTGGTCGCTCGAGGCGGGCCGCGAGGTGCTCGACTTCAACGGCCCTTACGCGGAGTTCCGCGAGAAGCACGCGGCCGTCGCGGCCCAGCGCCGCTGACGTGAAGGGCCCGCCTGTCGCTCAGCCCGTCTTCTCCGGCGGGTTGAGCGCGAGGAAGCGGGCGTTGAGGTCCGCGGACATCTGGGCCACGGTGGTGCCTTCCAGGCTCTGCTTCAGCGCGGCCTCCGCGCGGCCGAAGACGCCTTCCAGGTAGTCGGCCACGCAGGGGCCAATGGCGCAGTCCGGAGCGGGCCCCACCGGGTGCCTGCCGAACAGCTCCGCGCCCTCCTCCACCGACTCGTAGATGTCCCGAAGGGTGATGTCCTCGGGGCGCCGGGCCAGCGTCACGCCTCCGCGAACGCCCCGCTTCGTCTCCACCAGCCCTGAGCGAGCCAGGTCTCCCAAGAGCCGCCGCACCACGACGGGGTTCGTCTGGATGCTGCGCGCCATCGCCTCGGACGTCAGCGGACCGGCCGCGTCACCGGAGCACTTCGCGAGCATCGCGACGATGTGCGCCGCCATGGTGAATCGGCTGTTCACTCACCCTCCGGGCTGGAATGGAGACTCCGATGGTTACCTATCGCCCGCCCTGACGGCGTGCAACCCGGCATTCCCCGACTGCCGGGCCGCTCGTCCGCTGGGAGCCCCGGGACTCAGGGATTCACGAGTCCAAAGCTACCCGTCCCCACGGCCCAGTCTCCGGCCGCGTGGGTGTCTCCAGCGGTGACACGGCGCAGGGTCGTCTGCTTTCCAGCCGACGCGAAGGCCGGCGCCCAGGCGACGGTGATGTCCCAGGCGGAAGGGGCGGAAGAGTACGTGCAGGGGGCACCGCCACACGTCGCGGGTATCCACTGGCCCAGGGACTGGAGCAGCGCGAGGTCCGTCAGGAAGCCAGCGAAGGCGTTGGTCCCAATGGAGACCGCGAGGCCGTCCTGCGTGGCGCCGAAGGGGTCCAGCACGCGCAGCACCCGGTTGCCCGGGAGGAGGCTGAAGGTGGCGCCGCTGTGAAAGTCCCACGCGGTGTCATGCGTCGCGGGATACAGCGCCCGGCGATGCTCCATGGGCCCGCTCAGCTCCGAGCGGGGCCCCGCCTCGCCCACGGGGTCCGGGTTGAGGTGCATGACGAGGACGTCGCCGGCCTGCACTTCCACGTCGGGGAACGTCGCGAGCGGCTCGGAGCCCCCGTCCTGCATCAGGGTCATGCCCGTCACCGGTCCGGACTGGAGCACGACCAACTCCACCAGGTCGCGGTTGAACGACATGTTGGGAGCAACCTCCGTGATTCGCAGCCGCGCGGGCGTCGCGAACCCCCGGAAGGAGGCGGTGTTGTTCGGCGCCTGCACGCCGTCCCCCTTGAGGTCCCGCAGCGTCGCGGCGACCTGGACGCTGTAGCTGCCTCGCGGAGTCTGCGGCGGCGTGGTGACGACCACTTCCTTGGGCGACTGCAGCGTCGCGCCGGTGACGGAGAGCCCGGGGATGGTGATTTGCGCACCGCTGCCCAGGAGGCTGCCCGCATCCAGCCGCCGGTCGAAGCGCACCAGGACGGTCGTCGAGGAGAGCGCGAACGCCCCGAGGACCTTCGGGGGCGGACACGTCTGCGCGGTGAGCTGCTCGGGAACCCAGAGGGAAGGCTGCGTCGACGCGGAGACCGTCCCGAAACGCCACAGCGGAGAGGTGAGCGAGACGTCGCAGCCCTGCACCAGCTCCAGCGAGTCGTTCACCGTCGCCACCATGCGCAGCCGGAGCTGGGCGGCGCTGGACGAGTTCGCGGGGACGCCCACCGTCGTCAGGGGCGCCTGGAGGTGGTCCGTGCCCGAGGCGGAGAAGGGGCCACTGATGACGCCGCGCAGGGAGATGAGCTCGGACTCGAAGTTTTCCAGAGCCATGGGCAGGTCGATGGCGCTCACATCCTGCGCCAGCGTCTGCACGGGGAAGTCCCTGGCGAACACGGTGTAGCTGCTGGGGTCGATGGTCGCGCGGCGCAGGCCGTTGCCGGTGCGCACATTGAGCACGCGGACGCCCACCCAGTCTCCCGCCACCGGAGGAGGCGAAACCGCGGAGGGGTTCAACTCCACGAACAGGGCCGGTCCCTCGCGCGTCGCCTGAAGGAAGATGCCCGGGCCGTCATTCGTCAGGTTGCCCACCCCGGGCTTGACGAAGGTGATGATGGCGCCGTCAATGGGCAGTCTCTGCACGTTGCCATCCGCCGCGGCACGCACGGTGGCGATCTGCTGCGACGCGACAGTGGCCACGTCGGGCAATGTGTAGATCTCCTGCCGCCCCAGCTCCTCGTTCCCGACGTTGTCCACCGACTTGAAGTTCACGGTGGTGTTGCGCGCGAGCACGAAGGGCGCGGTGTACAACGGCGAGCTGCTCGAGACCGCCGTGCCGTCCAGCGTGTAGCGCGTCTCGCCGCACCCCGCGGGTGCATCCGTGCAGGTGAGCCGCACGGTGACGGGGCCGTTGAACGTACCTCCAGGCGGCTCGGCCTGCGTGAGCGGGGCCGACACGTCGAAGGTGTAGACCTGGAGGCGGGACGCTTCCAGGTTGCCGGCGACATCCCTCGACACGAAGCGCAGGCGCGTGTTGGCGGAGAGCGTGAGGGGTGCGGTGTACGGAGTTCCCGTCGTCGGCGTCGGCTCGCTGTCGTCCAGCGTGTACCAGGTCCCCGCGCAGCCGCTGCCCGCGCCGTCGCCGCACGCCAGCGTCACCGTCCGCTGGGTCCGGAACACGCCCCCCTCGGGCTGTGCCACGGTGGTGGGCGCCGTCGGGTCCACCAGGATGGAATAGGTCTCCGTCACCGAGGGACTGACGTTTCCCACGTTGTCCACCGCGAGGAAGCGCAGCGTCGTCGTCGCCGAGAGCGCCAGCGGCTCCGTGTAGCGCGGTGAGGTGGTGCCCGGCGCGGTGCCGTTCGTCGTGTAGTGCAGCGCGGAGCAGCCGGAGCCCCCCGTGTCCTCGCAGCGCAGCGTCACGGATTGCGCCGAGAAATAGGCGCCACCCCGAGGCGTCGCGGAGGCGGTGGGCGGCACGGTGTCGATGACGTACGTCTCGATGCCCAGCTCGCCAAGGTTTCCCACCACATCCACGGCGACGAACACCACCGTGGTGGTGTTGGTGAGCTGAAGAGGGCCGCCGTACGCCGGGGAGTCCATCGTCGGCGTCCTGCCATCCAGCGTGTAGTGGATGCGAGCACAGCCGGAGCCCCCCGCGTCATTGCACGCGAGCGCGACCTGTGTCGGGCCGGCGAACAGTCCCCCCCGAGGCGTGGCGACGGAGTCCGGCCCGGTCATGTCGGCGGTATACAGCGCGGCTCCCGGCGCGGAGGCGTTGCCTGCGCGGTCCAGGGCGATGAAGCGCAGCCGTGCCCCGGCCAGCAACGTGAGCGGCGTCGTATAGAGTCGCGAGGTCTCCAAGGGGATGGCGCCGTCCAGCGTGTAGTGGATTCGGGCGCAGCCGGAGCCCGTGCCGTCGTCACACGTCAGCGTGACGACGAGCGGAACGCCATAAATCCCCGAGCCCGGCGACATGGTGACCTTCGGAGGGTCCACGTCCACCACGAACTCCGCCGAGCGCGCACTCTCGCTGTTGCCCGCCCGGTCCACGGAGAAGAAGCGCAGCGTGGCGCTGGCCTCCACCATGACGAAGTCCGAGTAGCGGATGGACCGCGTCGTCGGAGCACTGCCATCCAACGTGTAGTACGTGGCCTCGCAGCCGGAGCCCGTCCCGTCAGCACAGGTGAGCGTCACCGTGCGCGGGCTGTTGAAGAGGCCCCCCGCTGGAGAGGCCACGGTGGTGGGCGCGACGGTGTCCGTGGGCCCGGGGGGCGTGGGGACGGGATCCGAGCCTCCTCCGCCGCACGCGCTCGTCAGCACCAACGTGCAGAGCACTCCCCACAGAGAACGAGAGAAGAACGACACAAACCGAGGCATCGCGAATCCATGGCATGCGCGTCCACTCCCCGCGAACGGGGAGGAACGGATATCGGGGCTGTCGGGGGAGGGAACGGCGCCGTGTGCCATCCGTGGATGGCACGCACCACCGCCTGATAGCGGAGCCTCGCGGAAGTTTCAAATTCCGGCGGCCCTCCGCGAAGGAGTCCTTCGGTTGGGGCTCAGGGATTCACGAGTCCAAAGGTCCCCGTGCCCACGGCCCAGTCCGAGGCGCTATTGCTGTCTACGGAAGTGACACGGCCCAGGGTGATCTGCTTCCCCGTCGACACGAAGGCCGACGACCAGCTGACGGAGACGCTCCAGGCGGTGGGGAGCGTGGAGTACGTGCAGGGGACACCGCCACAGTTCGTGGGTGACCACTGGCCCTGACCCTGGAGCGTTTGGAGTTCGCCCAGGAAACCGGCGCTGGTGTTGCTTTGAACCGTGACGGCGAGGCCATCCTGGACGGCCCCCTGGGCGTCCCGCACACGCAGCACCCGGTTGCCCGTGGGGAGGCTGACGGTGGCGCCGCTGTGGAAGTCCCACGCGGAGTCATGGTTCGCGGGAAACGCCGCCTGCGGAAACTCCGTGCGCCCGAGCGTCTCTGATTGCGGCCCCGCATCCTCCTGCACGAGGTCTGGATTGAGGTGCATGACGATGACGTCGCCGGCCTGCACTTCCACCTCGGGGAACGTCGCCAGCGGCGCGGGGCCCCCGTCCAGCAACAGCGTCATGCCCCCCACCGAGCCGGACTGCAGCACGCGCAGCTCCACGAGGTCGCGGCCGCCCGTCATGTTGGGCGCGACTTCGGTGATGCGCAGGCGCGCGGAGATCGAGAAGCCTTGGAAGAAACCGCTGTTTGTCGGGGCCTGCACGCCGACGCCCCTCCTGTCCCTCAGCGTCGAGGCGACCTTGAGGTCATAGCCTTGGCGGGGAGTCTGCGGCGCCGTGGTGAGGACCACCTCCGTGGGTGACTGGAGCGTCGCGCCCGTGACGGCGAGCCCGCCAAGGGCGGTGATGGAGAACTGGGCACCGCTCCCCAGGAGACTGCCCGCATCCAGCCGCCGGTCGAACCGCACCAGGACACTCGTCGCGCTCAGGGCCTTCGTCTCGATGACAGCCGGGGACGGGCACGTCTGCGAGGTGAGCTGCTCGGGGACCCAGAGGGAGGGCTGCGTCGACGCCGAGGCGGACACGTAGTGCCACAGGGGTGAAGTGAGAGAGACCGTGCAACCAGGAGTCAGCTCCACCGTGTCGTTCACCGTCGCCACCATGCGCAGACGGAACTGGGCCGCGCTGGAGGAGCCCACGGGGATGGCCGACGTCGTCAAGGGCGCCTGGAGATGGCCCGTGCCGGAGGGAGTGAAGGCGCCGTTGATGACACCTTGCAGCGAGATGAGCTCGGAGTCGAACATGTCCCGCACGAGGGGCAGATCGACGGAACTCACCTCCTGGGCCAGCGTCGCCACGGGGAAGTTCTTGGCGAGCACGGCGTAGCTGCTGGTGTCGATGCTCGCGCGGCGCAGGCCGTTCACGGTGCGCAGGTGATTCACCCGGACACTCACCCAGTCACCCGCCACTGGAGGCGGGACGAGTCCGGCGGGGTTCACCGACACGAAGATGGCCGGCCCCTCCTGCTTCGCCTGGAGGAAGATGCCCGGGCCATCACTCGTGGGGTCGCCCACGCCCGGCTTGACGAAGGTGACGATGGCTCCATTGATGGGCAGCATGGGCTGGGCGCCGTCCGCCGCGCCACGCAGCCAATCGATCTGCGACGAGGCGTTGTTGGCCACATCGGGCAACGTGTAGATCTCCTGCCGCCCCGGTTCCTCGTTCCCGACGTTGTCCACCGACTTGAAGTTCACGGTGGTGTTCCGCCCGAGGACGATGGGCGCGGTGTACAGCGGCGAGCTGCTCGAGACCGCCGTGCCGTCCAGGGTGTAGCGCGTCTCACGGCAGCCCGCGGGCGCATCCGTGCACGTGAGCCGCACGGTGACGGGGCCGTTGAACGTGCCTCCGGGAGGCTCGGCCTGCGTGAGCGGGGCCGTCACGTCGAAGGTGTAGACCTGGAGGCGGGACGCTTCCAGGGTGCCCACCGAATCCCTCGACACGAAGCGAAGGCGCGTGGTGGAGGACAGCGAGATGGGGCCGGTATACGGAGTTCCCGTCGTCGGCGTCGGCTCGCTGTCGTCCAGCGTGTACCAGGTCCCCGCACAGGCGAGGCCCGCGCCGTCGGTGCACACGAGCGTCACCGTCTGCGGGGTCCGGAAGAGGCCGCCCTCGGGCTGAGCCACGGTGGTCGGGGCCAGCATGATGGAATAGGTCTCCGTCACCGTGGCACCGAGGTTTCCGGCACCGTCCACCGCGAGGAAGCGCAGCGTCGTCGACGACGAGAGTGCCAGGGGCTGCGCGTAGCGCGCGGAGGCGGTCGTGGGAGAGGTGCCATCCGTCGTGAAGTGCAGCGCGGAGCAGCCGGAGCCCCCCGTGTCGTCACAGCTCAGCGTCACGGACTGCGCCGAGGAGTAGGTGCCACCCCGAGGCGTCGCGGACGCGGTGGGCGGCACGGTATCGATGACGTACGCCTCCGAGACCGTGGCTCCGAGGTTTCCAGCGCCGTCCACGGCGAGGAAGCGCAGCGTCGTCGACGACGAGAGCGCCAGGGGTTGCACGTAGCGCGCGGAGGCGGTCGTGGGAGAGGAACCATCCGTCGTGAAGTGCAGCGCGGAGCAGCCGGAGCCCCCGGTGTCCTCGCAGCTCAGCGTCACGGACTGCGCCGAGGAGTAGGTGCCACCCCGAGGCGTCGCGGACGCGGTGGGCGGCACGGTATCGATGACGTACGCCTCCGAGACCACGGGGCCAAGGTTCCCAGCACTGTCCACCGCGAGGAAGCGCAGCGTCGTCGACGACGAGAGCGCCAGGGGTTGCCCATAGCGCGCGGAGGCGGTCGTGGGAGAGGTTCCATCCGTCGTGAAGTGCAGCGCGGAGCAGCCGGAGCCCCCCGTGTCGTCACAGCTCAGTGTCACGGACCGCGCCGAGGAGTAGGAGCCACCCCGAGGCGTCGCGGACGCGGTGGGCGGCACGGTATCGATGACGTACGCCTCCGAGACCACCGGTCCAAGGTTCCCAGCACCGTCCACCGCGAGGAAGCGCAGCGTCGTCGACGACGAGAGCGCCAGGGGTTGCCCATAGCGCGCGGAGACGGTCGTGGGAGAGGTGCCATCCGTCGTGAAGTGCAGCGCAACGCAGCCGGCGCCCCCGGTGTCCTCGCAGCTCAGCGTCACGGACTGCGCCGAGGAGTAGGTGCCACCCCGAGGCGTCGCGGACGCGGTGGGCGGCGCGGTATCGATGACATACGTCTCGATGACCAGGTCCCCGCGGTTCCCCTCCGTGTCCATGGAGAAGAAGCGCACCGTGGTGGTGGTGGTGAGTTGGAGCGGGCCTGCGTACACGGGGGAATCCAGCGTCGGCGCCGTGCCATCCAACGTGTAGCGGGTGCTTGCACAGCCGGAACCGCCCGAGTCATCACACGTGAGCGCCACCTGCGTCGGACCGGCGAACACCCCACCCCGAGGGGTGGCGGCGGAGGCAGGCCCGCCCTTGTCGAACGAGTAGAGCTCCGTGCCCTCCCGCGACGCGTTGCCTGCGCGGTCCATGGCGATGAAGCGCAGCCGCGCGCCGGCAATCAACGTGAGCGGGGCCGAGTAGAGGGGAGACGTCTCCGAAGGGACAGCGCCGTCCAGCGTGTAGTGGATGCGAGAGCAGCCGGAGCCCGTGCCGTCATCACACGTCAGCGTCACGATGAGCGGAGCATCGTGGGTACCCGAACCCGGAGACGCGGAGACCACCGGAGGGTCCACGTCCACCACGAACTCCGCCGAGCGCGCGCTCTCGCTATTGCCAGAATGGTCCACGGAGAAGAAGCGCAGCGTGGCGCTGGCCTCCACCATGACGAAGGCCGAGTAGCGGATGGACCGCGTCGTCGGAGCGCTGCCGTCCAGCGTGTAGTACGTGGCCTCGCAGCCGGAGCCCGTCCCGTCATCACAGGTGAGCGTCACCGTGCGAGGGCTGTTGAAGAGTCCCCCCGCCGGAGAGGCCACGGTGGTGGGCGCGACGGTGTCCGTAGACCCGGGCGGCGTCGGCCCGGGGCCCGACCCCGCGTCGCCACATGCACTCGTGAGAACCCCCAGGCAGAGCAATGCCGACAAGGGGCGGATGAGGAACAACACAGTCCGAGACATCAAATATCCATGGCATGCGCGTCCACGCCCCGCTGAGCGGGGGGAACGGATAACGGGGCTGTCGGAGGGGGCGACGGCGACGTGCGACGCCTGAGAGTGACACACCCAGCCGACACATGGCTGAGCCCTGGGAAATATTCAAACCGAGGACGGCCTCCGTGAGCGTCCGTTCCTGGGACTCAAGGACTCGCGACGCCGAGGATTCTGATGTCAGCCGCCTCGTCGTCGGCCGAGTCAATGTTCCCGGCGGAGACTCGCCCCGGGGAAGGGCGGCTCCTCCCCAGCACCCTCCAGGGGCGCGGGAGCCAGGGCCCGGGAGCAGACCTGCGAGTTCAATGCGTCGAGGCTCAGCGACCGGTGTTTCGCCGCAGGAAGAAGACGCCCAGGCCCAGGCCCGCGGCCCACTTCGCGGCGGCGGCCAACGGCGTCTGCTGGAGCTTCGGGGGCGCGTCGCTGGCGAAGCCCTGGCCCGTCGCCGGGTCCACCGCGGGACGGAAGTCCCGAGCGCCAGGGATGTCCGCCCCGCCCTGCTCCAGCTCCGACTTGGTCGCCAGCACGGCCTTGCCCTGCCCCGGCACGTGCTGTCCCGGCGCCTTCCCCTCCGGCGAGCGCTGTTCGAGGATGGAGTTGATCTCCGCGCCCAGCAGCACCACCTGCGAGGACAACCACATCCACAGCAGGAGCACGATGACGCCACCGATGGCGCCGTAGTTCACGTCGTACTTGCCGAAGTTGGCCACGTACTTGGAGAAGGCCCACGACGCCGCCACCCAGATGAGCACGCCCACCACGGAGCCCGGGGTGATGAAGCGGAACTTCTGTTTCGCGTTGGGCAGGACGTAATAGAGCACCGCCCACAGGAACATCATCAGCAGGCCCGCCACGGGCAGCCGCAGCCACAGCGCCACCGTGGACGCGGGGTCCGGCAGCTTGCTGGCCAGCGCGGGCGTCGCCACGGCCGCCAGCGCCGCGAAGATGGCCACCGCCGCCGCCACCAGCGTCGTCGTCACCGCGATGAGCCGAAGCTTCCAGACCGGCCGCGTTTCCTCGACGCCGTAGGCCGTGTTCAGTGCGTCCATCAACGCGACGATGCCCCCGGAGGCCGCCCAGATGGCGCCCACACCACCCACCGTCAAGAGCCCCACCGGGTTGCTGTCCGCCAGCGACTGGATGCGCTGCCCCAGGATGGTCGTCACCTCCTTGGGCGCCACCTTCCCCAATTCCTGGATGAGCACCTGGGCCTGGTTGGGGTCGATGATGACGCCCGCCAGCGACACGAGGAACAGGAGGAAGGGGAACAGCGCCAGGATGGCGCGGAACGTCAAGGCCCCCGCGACGTCGCTGACATCGTCGCGTTTCCACTCGTCCTTCAGGATCTTGAAGAACTCCCACCACCCCATGCCCTTGCCTGGCAAGACCATCTCGCCCCCTCATCCATGTAAGTCCTGGGGAAGATGGCCATACGGACCCTCGGTGGCGCCCCTGCCCCAATGGGCAGCCTCCCTGGCCGCTCCACCCTCGGGGGGCCGTCTTCCTGAAAAACATTTCATCCGGTAAAAAACACCCGGCGCCCGTTTTCCGCCCTACCCGGGCAGACGGGACCTCACCGCCTCAGCCCGCCCCGAGGACGCAATGTTCGTCGCCTCTCTCCTGAGTGTCAGCCTGGCGCTGGTCGCCAGCGCGACACCCGGCGCTTCACCGGAAGCCCGCGCCGAGGCCCCGGCCCACACCCTCTGGCTCATCCAGCCCATGTATCCAGGGCAGGACGCCCTGGTGAAGCGGACCGAGGAAGGCATCACCGGCCTGCTGCCGGGGGACGTGAAGCCTCGACAGGTCGTCGGCGTGGGGGCGCTGGCCTCGCACCTCCAGGGCCGGGAAGGAGACCTGGGCTGTCTGGCCGGCGGCGCCCGGTGTCGGGAGCCCCTGGGGACCTATCTGGCGTCGCTCGGCCTGGAGCGCGTGGTGCTGGTGCGGGTGGGCCAGGACGACGCCGGTTACCGCTTCCGCGCCGTCAGCGTGCGCTCGGAAAGCGGAGCACGCGCGGAGGCGGAGACAAGCAACCCCGCCTTCGAGAAGGCCCTGGCCGGCGTGCTGGTGAAGTTCCTGTCCCTCAACGCGCTGGTGGAAGCGGTGTCGGTGCCCGCGGGCGCCACGGTGTTCATCGACGGGGTGAAGATGGGCGTCACGCCCTACGCCACGGAGGTGCTGCCCGGCGAGCACACGTTCCGCTTCGAACTGGCCTCGCACCTGCCCAGGGAAGAGACGCGCGTGGTGGGCTCGCGCGAGCAGGTGAAGCTGCGGCCGGCCCTGGAGAAGGTGCCCGCGCGGCTGGTGGTGAAGGTCCTGCCGGAGGGCACGGAGATCTCCGTGGACGGCGCCGTGGTGGGCAAGGACGCGGTGGACCAGGGCATCCAACCCGGCTCACGCACCTTGCGACTGGCGCGCGAGGGCTACGAGCCGCAGGAAGTCCAGGCGGAGATTGCCCCGGGCGCGACGTACACGCTGGAGCGGGAGCTGAAGCCCACGTCGATGCAGGCCTTCAAGCTGGCCATGAAGCGGCGGCAGGAGGCCACCATGGCGCGGCAGAGCTACCTGGAGGCGGCCTACGAGTTCACCAGCCTCACGTCCGACACACTGACCGCGCAGCCGGTGAAGACGGAGGGCGGGCTGAGCGACGTGCGAGGCAACGGCGTGCGCGCTCCGGGCTCGCGTCGGCTGCGAGGGCTGGGCCTGGAGTACGGACGCTACGGCCAGTACTTCGGCGTCATGCTGGTGGGCGCCACCTGGTACTCCACCGGCGACGTCTGGACGATGGGCGTCAACGTCCCGCAGGACGTGCAGAACCCGAACGTGGCCGGGCTCACGCAGGTCGACACCAAGGTCCAGATGGTGTCGCTGCGAGCATTACAACCGCAACTGAGATACGTGTTGGGCCCGGTGTCCTTCGCCATCCAGGCGGGTCTCGATTTGCGCGGCGCGCTCGCGAAGGAGGAGGACGACGGCTCCGGCAACTCGCCCCGCTTCGAGGACGGCCTCTACGCGCTGGACCTGCACGCGTCCGGACAGGCCTCCGCGCGAGTCTTCGTGTACGAGGGGCTGTACGCCTCCGTGGCGTACCAGCGGGGCTTCTCGCTGCTGGGGAAGATCGCCGGGACGAGCAACTTCCGTGGAGGGGTGGGCTATGCGTTCTGAGTCGCGTCGACTGCTGCTGACGTGCGCGCTTTTGGTGTGGGGCACGGCCAGTGCCGCGCCGCTCGTGGGCCCCTCGGTGGGCAACGCCGACGCGCTCGTCGCCGAGGGCACCAAGCTCTACAACAAGCGCAAGTACGCGGAGGCCTCGCGCGTGTTCCTCCAGGCCACGCGCGCCAATCCCTCACTGCTGCCCGCCTACCTGGGCCTGGGCCGCGCGCGCATGGGGGCCAAGGAAAC
This sequence comes from Myxococcus sp. CA056, assembly GCF_013336715.1. Classification (NCBI taxonomy): domain Bacteria; kingdom Pseudomonadati; phylum Myxococcota; class Myxococcia; order Myxococcales; family Myxococcaceae; genus Myxococcus; species Myxococcus sp. CA056. The sequence goes on along the minus strand of NZ_JABUMT010000014.1, from coordinate 121,084 downwards.
GGCGGGCGCGTGCGCCGCGTATCGCGCCTGGCTCAAGAGCGCCCCGGACATCCAGGAGCGTCCCAAGGCGAAGGGCGAGCTGGAGCTGTGCGAGCGCCAGCTCAAGGCCGCGCGCAAGAAGAAGAAGAAGGGCCCGGTGCCGGCGGACATGACAGCGCGGCACGTGGAGCTGAAGGCCGACTTCTTCGAGGCGCTGGAGGCCGGCACGCTCGCGGGCCCGGCGGGCGCGGGCGAGCAACTGCGCACCCTGGTGACCGCGGACTACCTGGGCGTGGACCTGGCGGAGATGGGCACGCGCCTGAGCACCGCGAGCCGAGCCTCCGCGGAGGACGTGCACCAGCGCGCGCTGAAGGGCGAGGCGCTGACGACGGAGCAACTGCGCACTGGGCGGGAGCTGCTGGACTGGGCGAAGGACTCGGGAGAAGCGGCGCCCCAGGCGCCCGCGCAGGGCCTGTTCCTGGAGGGGCTGGTTGCGCTCCAGGGCAATGACTCCAAGGGCGCCGAGGGACTGTTCGCGAAGGCGGCCTCGGCGGCGCCGGGCGTGACGGAGTACCGGGTGTGGCGCGCGGCGGCGCTCCAGCGCGCGGGGGACCTGAGAGGTGCCCTGGCGGTGATGGAGGCGGAGCTGCCGGAGGACCCTCGCACGGACCTGCTCCGCGCGGCGGTGGCGCAGCGCACGTCGAAGGAGGACGGCGCGCGCGAGCTGGAGCGCCTGCTCTTCCAGCGCTACGCCGCGCCCCCGTCACGCTGACGTCGCACCCACCTCGCGGTCAGGAAGGACTTGGATGGCCCTCTTCATCTGTCAGCGGTGCGAGACGGAGCACGACACCTGGGGCGGCGCCTGCCCGAGCTGTGGAAGCACCGAGCAGCTGAAGGTCGCGCCGCAGGTGGACCGGATGCTGGGCCGCACGGTGGCGGGCCGCTACCGCGTGCTCAAGCGGTTGGGCCAGGGCGGCATGGGCTCCGTGTACCTGGCGGAGCAGGTGGGCATTGGCCAGCAGGTCGCGATGAAGTTCCTCAACAGCGGCCTGTCGTTGGACCCGGACGTCGCGCGGCGCTTCCTCAACGAGGCGAAGAGCTACGCCCGCGTGGGGCACCCCAACGCGGTGACGTTGCACGACTTCGGCCAGGACGAGGAGGGCAGCCTCTACATCTCCATGGAGTACGTGGAGGGTGATGACCTCAAGCGCCTGCTCGCGAACGTGGGCCGGCTGAGCCTCCATGAAGCCGGGGACATCATCCTCCAGGTCGCGGACGTGCTGGCGTACGCGCACGCGCGCGGCGTGGTGCACCGGGACCTCAAGCCGGAGAACGTGATGGTCCGGCAAGGCATGCGCGGCTGGCACGTCAAGGTGCTGGACTTCGGCATCGCCCGCATCGCCGACGGGGCCACGCGCCTCACGGCGCAGGGCGCGGTGGCCGGCACGCCCCGGTACATGTCCCCCGAGCAGGCCATGGGCCAGGACGTGGACGCGCGCGCGGACATCTACGCGGTGGGCGTGGTGCTCTTCGAGCTGCTCACTGGCGTGCAGCCGTTCGACGGCACGAGCGTCGCGGACATCATGCAGAAGCAGGTGCATCAGCCCATTCCCCGGCTGGTGGACGTGGTGCCGGACCTGGACATGCCCGCGCTCGACGCGGTCATCCAGAAGGCCACCGCGAAGAAGCGCGTGGAGCGCTACATGACGATGGAGGCGTTCGCCGCGGACCTGAGCAACGCGCTGCCCACCATGTCCGGCCGGCCCGCCATCAGCGGCGTCAGCCCCGTGGTGAAGCCAGGCGCGGCCGAGGAGTCCTCGCCGGGCACCATGCTCTACGGCGACGGCACCGAGGACACGATGTTGCGCGGCGCCGCCGTGTCGACGCCGCCTCCCATCGACCCGGGCCTCTACAACACGGGCCGCGTGGCGCCCATCCAGCTCACGCAGCCCGCGCCGGGCATGCCCGAGCTTCCGCAACGCACGGCGCGCGACGGGTTCGACAAGACGGCGCACGCGGCCTCTCCCTATGCGCCGCCACCGAGCGGTCGCCCGGGCTGGGTGCTGGCCCTGAGCGTCGCGGGCGCGTTGCTCGCCGGTGGCTTCGGCGTGATTGCCCTGCGGGGCCCGCCTCCGGGTGACGGCCAGGGACCTCCGGGCCCCCATGGCATGGGAGACCTGGGGCACCCACCTCCCCATCCTCCGCCTCACGGTCCGCCTCCGCGTCCCCCGCCCCCCCGAGGTCCTCCGCCCGGCGAGGAAGCCCCCCCACCCCACGAGCCCGGCGCGGAGCATGCCCCGCCCCCCACCGAGGGTGTCGCGGCGGGAGCGGGCGATTCCGCCCTGGAGCGTCAGAAGGAGCGCGCGCTGGATCGACTCATCGATATCGGCGACGACTTCACGAACGGGGAGCTGGCCAAGGCCTCGGAGAAGTTCGCGCTGGCCAAGAGCATGGGCCTGGACTCTGTCGAGCCGAAGCTCGCGGAGCTGGGAGGCAAGATTGAAGACGTGACGAAGAGGCTGTCACGGGCCCGCGCGCGCGAGGAACAGGGCAACTGCGAGGAGGCCATCAAGCTCTACGGGGCCGTGTCACGGGACTATCCGCGGCTCGCCGATGCACAGCGTGGCATGGCGCGGTGCCGCCAGATGTTGCCACCGGACGTCTCCGAGTAGCGGAAGGCGTCCCACCCAAGTCCGCTCACGCAAAGGCGTGGCCCGCGAGGGAGCCACGCATCGGAGCGGACCGGGGAGCGCCAGGTCAGCGCGCGGAGCAACGACTACTCAAGGCTACAGCCGGGGATGCAGTGACGCACGTTGATGAGCGTCCTCGTCCCCGAGATGTTCGACTGACAGGCCGCGTACTGCGTCGCCGGCTGACCGGGCAGACGCGTCGACCCGCACTTCAGGACGCAGGCCTGCACGTTCTCCACCCAGTAGATGAGCGTGTCGCCACTCGCGCAGGACGGCGGGTAGCCGATGCCCTGCTCCACGCTGCTCACGGGGGCCTGCGTCTCGGGGGCGTCCGCCGTCGGCTCGCCTCCTCCGCAAGCCAGGAGGGACAGGGAGAAGCAGGCGGTCAGCGCGGCGAGGATTCGGGGGGCGTTCATGGGGGACTCCTGAGCCAGAGATGGAACTCCAGCATCATGCATAAGCCCTGACTTCCGATGAAGTCCCTCCCACGTCCGAAATCTGCTGTCACATATCTCCGCTGCATCAAGGCGCCCCCGAACGCCGGGGCGCCTCACCCGCCCGTGGTGGGCGCGGGTCTCGCGTCGTCGGACAGCCGGGCGTGGACCTGGGAGAGCAGCTCGTAGGAGCGCAGTCGCGCGGTGTGGTCGAAGATCTGCGCGGTGACCATGAGTTCGTCGGGCTGGGTTTCGGCGATGAAGGAGCGCAGTCCCTCTCCCACCTGCTCGGGGTCGCCGACGATGGAGCACGCGAGCATGGACTCGACCTCCGCCAGCTCATACTCGGTGATGCGCCCGTCCATGGTCTCCACGGGGGCCGGAAGCAGTCCCGGCCGGCCGCGCCGCAGGTTGACGAAGGCTTGCAGCAGCGATGTGAAGAGGCGCTGGGCCTGGGCCTCGGTGTCGGCGGCGAAGACGTTGATGCCGAGCATGGCGTAGGGCTTCTGGAGGACCTCGGACGGGCGGAACTGGCTGCGATACAGGCGCAGGGCGGTCATCATCTGCTGCGGCGCGAAGTGCGAGGCGAACGCGAAGGGCAGGCCCATGGCGGCGGCGAGCTGCGCGCTGAAGAGGCTGGAGCCCAACAGCCACAGCGGCACCTTGAGGCCCATGCCCGGCACGGCGCGCACGGCCTGATGGGGCTCCGGCTCCTGGAAGTAGGCCTGCAGTTCTGCGACGTCCTGGGGAAACGCGTCGGAGGAGTCCACGCGGCTGCGCCGCAGGGCGGAGGCGGTGCGCTGGTCCGTTCCGGGAGCGCGGCCCAGGCCCAGGTCGATGCGACCGGGATACAGCGTCTCCAGCGTGCCGAACTGCTCGGCGATGACGAGCGGCGAGTGGTTGGGGAGCATGATGCCGCCCGCGCCCACGCGGATGGTGGAGGTGCCCTGCGCGACATGGCCGATGACGACGGCGGTGGCCGCGCTGGCGATGCCCGTCATGTTGTGGTGCTCGGCCAGCCAGAAGCGCTGATAGCCCCAGCGCTCCACATGGCGAGCCAGGTCCAGCGTGCAGCGCAGGGCGTCACCGGCGTCACTGCCCTGGCGGATGGGGGAGAGGTCGAGAACGGAGAAGGGAATCATCGAGGGACCCCAGGGCATGCACGCGGAACGGAGGACGGGCCCGTCCCGTCCCGGGCGGCACCACCCCCGGCGTCCCAGCGTTAACCGTGGGCCCCCGGGAGCGCACGGGAAACGCGGGAGGGCTCGGACGCTCCCTCGTCACCGGGCCGTGAAGCGGTGTGGCGCGAGGCCCGGTAGACTCCCGGCAGCATGCGCGAGGTCAGCCAGCGGGAAATGGTGGAGCAGCTCCGGTCCCTGGGCGTCCGCGAGGGAGGCGTGCTCCTGGTCCACACGTCCTTCAAGGCGGTGCGGCCCGTCGAGGGAGGCCCTCTCGGGTTGATTGGCGCCTTGCGCGCGGCGCTCGGGCGTGACGGCACCCTGGTCATGCCCACGATGACCGATGGCGAGACGGTGTTCGACCCCGCGTCCACGCCGACGACGGACATGGGCATCACCGCGGAGCTGTTCTGGCGACAGCCCGGAGTCTCACGAAGCACGCACCCGGGAGGCTCGTTCGCCGCCGAGGGCCCGCATGCGGCGGTCATCTGTCGGCCGCAACCGCGCTCCCCTCCGCACGGCCCCGACAGCCCGGTGGGCCGGGTTCACGACCTGGACGGACAGGTCCTCCTGCTCGGGGTGACGCAGGGGGAGAACACGACGCTGCATCTGGCGGAGTCCCTCGCGAAGGTGCCCTACTCCGTCTCCCATCCCTGTGTCGTCGAGGTCGATGGCGTGGCGCGCACGGTGATGATCGCCGAGACGGACCACTGCTGTCGGAACTTCCGGCTCGCCGACGACTGGCTTCGGGCCCGGGGCCTCCAGCGCGAGGGGAACGTCGGAAACGCCGACGCACGGCTGTTCGACGCGCGCTCTCTCGTGGACCTCGCTGTGGCCCACCTTGCCTCGGCGCCGCTCACCTTCCTCTGTCCTCCGGACGCCGGCTGCGAGGAATGCGACGTCGCCCGCACGAGCGTCACCGGCGTCGAGACCTGACCGCGCCGAGGAAGCGTCATCCGGCGAAAGGGTGGGTCCGACTCCGGGGCCGAACTGAGCACCGGAGATCAGCACGGGTGTTGCCGGCGCGACGGGCCCGAGGGCGTGCGCGAAATGCACGTGCCTCGCATGCGCGGCTTGCCTCAATAGCAGCGCGCCTTGAAGCGCGTCAGCATTGGGGGATGGGATGAACAAGACTCACGGGCATGTCGGCTGGGTATTCCTCGCCGCGGCCATGGCCACATCGCAGGTGGCCTGCTCGAAAAGCAACAAGGACAACGGCGACCCGGTCAATCAGAACCAGACGAAGGACGGCCCGGTGGACCAGGGGCCCGACCACCCCCGGCTGACGGGAGGAGACAAGACGCGGGGCGAGCAGATGTTCCGCTTCGAGACCTTCGGCAACGAGGGCTTCTGGACGGACGCGGTGCGGCTGCCCACGGGCATCGTGGCCGCGAAGCTCACCCCGGTGCAGGCGCTTCAAGCGGGCCTGAGCGTCAACGTGGATGCGCTCGACGCGGCCACGAAGACCGCCGTGGCGAATGAGCTGGCCAGCCAAGGAACCAGCGGCCCCTTGCTCAATGACCCGGCCACCACCCTGCTGCTCATCAACGCCAACGCGGTGATTGGTGTCGTGGTCAAGGACACCAATGGCGACGGCAAGCGGGATGTCGCCAGCGGCGACAAGGTCGGCGTGAGCTGCGCGCTGTGCCATGCCATCACCGACGGCTCGGTGGTGAAGTCTCCGAACAACCTCGGAGGTGGCTCCATCGGCAAACAGGTGGACGGGCCCACCCCGCACAACCTCAACGTCGGTGGCATCTTCGCGGTCGCCGCCAACACGCGCGCGCTCTACCCGCTGCTCCAGGTGAAGCTCGCCGCCAACGGCAACAAGTCCATTGGCCGGGCGCCGTCGGACCAGGGGCTCACGGAGACGTCCACGGAGGCGCAGGTCGACGCGCTCGTCGGCAACCCGGCCTTCTATCCGCTGGGCACGTTCGACGATGCCCCGGACGGCACGGGAGCGCAGCAGCACATCGCGGCCTTCTTCCGGACGGACCTGGCGGCGCCGTGGGGGACTCCCGGCGACATCGCTCGGCTCGAGAACTTCAACAACCTCGTCTACACCGTGCTGCTGGACCCGACGAGCCTGGTGACGCCGGATGGCCGCGCGTTCCTCAGGGCCCTGGGCGGCGTGGCCGCGGGCAACGAGCTGGCGGACGACTACCTCGCCATCCTCAAGGACACCCAGGTCAAGGGGAAAGGAGGCGTGGTGGGCGAGGGCTTCCCGTACATCACCGCGACGCAGGTCTCCGACAAGGCGGGAACGGAAGAGGCGCCCGTGGGCCTGCGCGTGAACGAGGACGCGCTGCGGGACTTGAATGCGTACACCGACAGCCTCGCCGCGCCCGCGCCGGGGACTTTTGACGCCACCCTGGCCGCGCGAGGCAAGGAGCAGTTCACCGCGCGCTGCACCAACTGCCACAATGTGGACCAGGGCAAGCGCGTCCCGTCCTTCATCGTGCCGATGAAGAGCATCTTCCCGGGCTACAACCCGACGGTGATAGCCCAGCGTCCGGAGGAAGCGGGCGTGCGCCCCATCGCCTTCGCGCCCATCCAGGACGACCCGGCCAGCATCTTCGACGACAAGACGGTGGTGGTGGAGGCCAGCCGGCGAGGAGAGCCGCGGGGCTCCGCCATGCCGCTCCTGCTCGACCTGGGGCGCAAGGACCGCTTCCTCCATGACAGCTCCGTGGTGGGGCTGGCGTCGCTGCTGGACCCGGCACGGGGAGACAAGGCGCCCCACGCCGTCTACGTCCCGGATGCGGCGCAGCGCGCGGAGTTGGTCGAGTTCCTGAAGAGCCTGTAGGCGCCAGGGAGCGGCCGGACGCCCCGCCACGTTTCTCCGACGGGGCCTCAGTCCTCTTCCATGTCCCGCTTCATCCTCGCCAGCAGGCTCACTGCCTCCATCGCATAGGGGGAGATCCACCGGTCGTGGATCTCCTTGAAGGGCGCGGCGTTGAGGTAGTTCCACCGCGTGCGGCCCTCCCGCACGGCGATGACCAGGCCCGCCCGCTCGAGAACTCCAAGGTGCTGCATCACCGTGCACCGGTCCAGGGACGCCGCGAAGTGCTCACACAGGTCACCCGTGGTCCGGGGCGCGGCCTTCAACAGGTCCAACATCGCCCGCCGCCGCGCGTCCGCCAGCGCCTTGAAAATTTGGTCGTCCCTGGCTTCGCTCGACATGTTATAGAAATATAACATGTATTGAAGTGGAACCCCAACGGGAGAATCCTCATGGAGCCGAAGTTCCAGGTGCAGTTGAAGATCCAGAAGCCGGTGGCCGAGGTCTTCGACGGTGTCGTCAACCCCAAGAAGTTGAGCGGGTACTTCGTGCAGGCGGCCAGTGCGCCCCTGGTGGAAGGCACGACGGTGAAGTGGCGGTTCGCGGAGGCCCCCGGCGAGCACGACGTCATCGTCCGCACGGTGGCCAGGGACGAGCGCATCGCCTTCGAGTGGGAAGCGGCGGGCGGTGGCTACAACACCCGCGTGGAGATGCTCTTCAAGCCCATCGATGAGCGGAGCACGTTGGTGCAGATCCGCGAGTCAGGCTGGAAGGAGGACGCCCGGGGAGTCGACGCGTCCTACGACAACTGTGGCGGCTGGATGCACATGATGACGTGTCTCAAGGCGTACCTCGAGTTCGGCATCAACCTGCGCGCGGGTGGCGCCTACTGAGGGAGCCCCCCGAGCTGCCCTCGCCCCGGGCTACAACGAGGGCAGCACCGGCGCGTCCTTGAGTCGGGGCGCGCGCAAATCCTTGGGTGACAGCAACGGCTCGGGCACCGGCCAGGGGATGGCGAGGTCCGGGTCGTTCCAGGCGATGCAGCGCTCCGTCTCCGGCGCGTAGAGCGTGGTGCACTTGTAGTGGAAGTCGGCGGTGGCGCTCGTCACGCAGAAGCCATGGGCAAAGCCCGGCGGAATCCAGAGCTGACGCCGGTTCTCCGCGGACAGCTCCACCGCCACCCACTGGCCGAATGTCGGCGAGCCGCGACGGACGTCGACGGCGACGTCGTACACGCTGCCCGCGAACACCTGCACCAGCTTCCCCTGCCCTTGCGGCTCCTGGAAGTGCAGCCCACGCAGCGTGCCCCGCGCCGAGCGCGAGTAGTTGTCCTGGACGAAGGGCCCGGGGATGCCGACGTCCGCGTAGCGCTTCTCGTGGAACAGCTCCATGAAGAAGCCCCGGTCGTCACCGAAGACCTTCGGCTCCACCAGCAACAGCTCCGGAATCTCCAGCGGCGTCACCTTCATGACACCGCGCCCCGGTTCTCCGCGACGGACATCAGATATTGCCCGTACTCGTTCTTGAGCATCGGCTCCGCCAGCGTCACCAATTGCTTCGCGTCGATGTAGCCCATCCGGTACGCAATCTCCTCCGGGCACGACACCTTGAGGCCCTGGCGCCGCTCGATGATCTCAATGAAGTTGGATGCCTCCATGAGCGAGCTGTGCGTCCCTGTGTCCAGCCATGCGTACCCGCGCCCCATCAGCTCCACGTTCAGCTGACCGCGACGCAGGTACTCCGCGTTCACGTCGGTGATCTCCAGCTCGCCCCGCTTGCTCGGTTTGAGCGCGGCGGCGATGTCGAGCACCTGGTTGTCGTAGAAGTAGAGCCCGGTGACGGCGTAGTTCGACTTCGGCTTGAGCGGCTTCTCTTCCAGGCTCACCGCGCGGTTGCTCGCGTCCAGCTCCACCACGCCGTAGCGCTCCGGGTCCTTCACGTAATAGCCGAACACGGTGGCGCCCGCCGCGCGCCGCGCCGCTCCGCGCACCAGGCTGCTCAGCCCGTGCCCGTAGAAGATGTTGTCGCCCAGGATGAGTGACACGGGGTCCTTGCCCACGAAGTCACGGCCGATGATGAAGGCCTGCGCCAGGCCCTCCGGGCGGGGCTGCTCCGCGTACTCGAAACGCATCCCCCACTGCGTGCCGTCCGACAGCAGCTCCCGGAAGCGCGGCAGGTCCTGCGGCGTGGAGATGATGAGCACGTCGCGGATGCCCGCCAGCATCAGCGTGCTGAGCGGGTAGTAGATCATCGGCTTGTCGTGCACCGGCAACAGCTGCTTGCTGACCACCCGGGTCAGTGGGTACAGCCGCGTGCCCGAGCCGCCGGCGAGGATGATGCCCTTCATGTCCACCTCTCGAAGTCAGTGCCCGCGCGCGGCCTTCCACGTCGCGTGGAAGCGCGCCAGCGATTCGGCCAGTTCCAGGGGTTTCGCCGCCAGCTCGCCACGGACCTTGTCCGTCTTGAGCCCGCCCTTCAGCGGACGGGGACTGGGCAGCTTCAGCTCCGCCATGCGCGTGGGGACGATGAGCTTCGCGTCGAACCCGAACACCTCGCACAGTGCCCGGCCGTAGGCCACGCGGTCCACGACGGTGCCGCCGCAGGTGTTCCACACGCCACCGAGCTTGCGCTCGCCCAGCTCCACCAGCATCGCCGCCACGTTGTCCGCCAGACTGGGCGAGACGACCTGGTCCTCGAACAGCCGCGCGGGCTGCCCCTTCTCCAGGGTCATCACCAGCCACGCGCCGAAGTTGAGCCGCCCCTCCACCGGAGGCCAGCCGTACACCACCGCCGTCCGGGCAATGGCGCAGCCGGGCGCGAGCACCCGAGCCGCCTGTTCGCCCATGTGCTTCGTCACCGCGTAGACGCCGCGCGGGTTGGGGATGGAGGCTTCGTCGTAGGGGCCCGCGTCACCGTCGAAGACGTAGTCCGTGGACACGTGCACCAGGTGCGCCCCGGCCTTGCGTGCCCCGCGAGCCACCGCCGCCGTCCCGTTCACGTTGCCCGCGTAGGCCGCCTCCGGGTCCTTCTCGCAGGCGTCCACTTCCGTCATGGAGGCGCAGTGGATGACCACTTCGGGCGCGGCGGCTTCCATCGCCGCGGCGACCTCCGCCTCGCGCGTCAGGTCCACCGACACGTAGCCGTACTCGCCGCCCGTGCGCCGGGGGCCTCGGCCGAAGCCCACCACCGTGTGTCCCCGCTGCTCCAGCAGCACACAGGCGCGGCTTCCCACCAGTCCGTTGGAGCCCGTGACGAGCACGCGCATGTCACGCCCTCCCTTGGAGACGACCGCGGTACTGCGTCTCGAAGTACTGCCGATACGCGCCGCTCATCACCCGCTCCCACCACGCGGGGTGGTCCACGTACCAGCGCACCGTCTCCGCCAGGCCCTGCTCGAAGGTGTGCGCGGGCGTCCAGCCCAGCTCCGCGCGAATCTTCGACGGGTCGATGGCGTAGCGCCGGTCATGCCCCGGCCGGTCCTTCACGTACTGGATGAGCGACTCCGGCTTGCCCACCAGCCCGAGGATGGCCTTCACGATGTCGATGTTGCGCCGCTCCGCCCCGCCGCCGATGTTGTACACCTCGCCCGAGCGGCCCTGCTCCAGCGCGCGCAGCAACGCCTGGCAGTGGTCCTCCACGTGCAGCCAGTCGCGCACGTTCGCGCCGTCGCCATACACGGGCAGCGGCTTGTCATGCAGCGCGTTGACCACCATGAGCGGAATCAGCTTCTCCGGGAACTGGTAGCGCCCGTAGTTGTTCGAGCACCGCGTCACGACGACGTCCATTCCGAACGTGTGGTGGTACGCGAGCGCCACCAGGTCCGAGCTCGTCTTGCTGGCCGAGTACGGGCTGGAGGGCTGGAGCGGCGAGGACTCGGTGAAGGCGCCCGTGGGCCCCAGCGAACCGTAGACCTCGTCGGTGGAGACCATGAGGAAGCGCTTCACGCCCCGCGCGCGGCAGGCCTCCAGCAACCGCTGGGTGCCCAGCACGTTGGTGGTGATGAACACCTCCGGCCCCAGGATGGAGCGGTCCACATGGCTCTCCGCGGCCAGGTGCAGCACGGCGTCGATGGCGTGCGTGGAGAGCAGCTCCTCCATCTGCACGCGGTCGCCGATGTCGCCCCGGACGAAGACATGGCGGGGGTCGCCCTCGAGGTCCGACAGATTCTCCAGGTTGCCCGCGTACGTGAGCAGGTCGAGGTTGACCACCGTCCACTCGGGTCGCTCGCGTCGCAGGTACCTCACGAGGTTGGAGCCGATGAAGCCACACCCTCCTGTCACCAATACGTTCATGTGCCGCGGGCCTCGAGTGCTCAGAGAGGGTGCCTGCGTATCGGAGGGGTCGTCGACGGTCAAGGCGCCAGGGGCCTCGGGCTTGTGTGCTCCCCCTCGCGGCGCTAAGGGAGCCGGGCGTGAACGCATCCAGACGCAGCTCCCCCACGTCGGGTCCCCGGGAAGTCCATCAGCTCCTGCCACGACTCGCGTGGGGAGACGCGGTGGGCAACCAGGTGCGTTACCTCCAGGGCCTCTTGCGCAGCTGGGGCTTCGCCTCGGAAATCTACGCCGAGGACTGGGATGACGCCTGCAAGGACCAGGTCCGGCACGTCCGCGAGTACGCGAAGCATGCCCGCCCGGACTCCGTGCTGCTGGTGCATCACAGCTTCCAGTCGCGGCTCGTGCCGCTCATCGTCCGAGCGCCTGGTCGCAAGGTGCTCGTGTACCACAACGTGACGCCTGCCCGGCTGTTCGAGGGGTTCGAGCGCAAGGTGGCCGCCGCGTGTGACGCGGCCCGGGACGAGCTGCTCGAGCTGCGCCCCCATATCGAGCGGGCGTTCGCCTACTCGCGCTTCAGCGCCGAGGAGCTGATGGCGGCGGGTTACGCGTCGGTGTCGACGCTGCCATTCGCCATCGACTGGAGTGCGTTCGACGCGGAGCCGGACCCCGCGCTGCTCGCGGAGCTGAGCGACGGTTTCGCCAACGTCCTCTTCGTCGGGAGGGCGGTGCCCAGCAAGAAGGTGGACGACGTGCTGCGCGTCTTCACCGCGTACCAGCGGCTGTACCAGCCGCGCAGCCGGCTCGTCGTCGCCGGGTATCTGCATCGGGATGGCGCCTATGGCGCGTACCTGCACGGGCTCAAGGAAGTGCTCGGCGCGGAGCGTGTCCTCTTCCTGGGCCGGGTGAGCGCGGCGCAGCTCTCCGCGTGTTTCGCCACCGCGTCGGCGTATCTCTCCATGAGCCGGCACGAGGGCTTCGGAGTGCCCTTGCTGGAGGCGATGTACCGGAACGTGCCCGTCGTCGCCTATGGCGCGGCGGCTGTCCCTGAGACCCTGGGGGGAGCGGGGCTCGCGACGCTGTCGGATGACCCGGCGGAGGTGGCGGAGCTGCTCGCGGTGCTGGACCGGAGCCCCGAGCTTCGAGCGCAGGTGCTCGAAGGGCAGCGAGCACGGCTCCAGGTCCTCTCGCAAGCGCGCGTGGCCAAGCAGGTGCGTGAGGCCTTCGACGCGATGCTGACGTCGAACGTGACGGAGGCGCCCTCCTCCGTGGCGGCTCGCGAGTCGACAACCGTGGAGCTGGTGTGCCCTGGGTACACCGTGCGACCCGACGACGCGGCGTCGCGCGTGGCGCGTCACCTGGCGAAGAGGCTGCCCGGGGCGAGAGTCCTCGCGCTCCGACCTCGTGGTGCCGAGGCCTCGCTGGAGGTCGCTCCCGAGCAGGTGGAGGGCGTGTCCGTGCGGTACTTCACGCCGGACCAGCCCGTGGGACGAGGGCCTGGAGCGTTGCCCGGCTCGTCGTCGCTGGAGACCGCGGTGCGCGTGTCTTCGGAGGCGGTCATCTTGCTGGGGGTGGATTCTCTCTCGGCTCAGGCGCTCATGCCTCACGTGGGAGCGAGGGCCCTGGGGACGTATACGGCCGAGCATCCGTCGACGGTGGTGGAGTTCGCGCGCCGCCACCTGGGTGACCGGCTGGTGATGATGGAGCCGTCGCGCCCCGAGGAGACAGTCATGACGCTGTTGGAAGGATTCAACTCCGTTCGAGGTGATGCGCGTGCGCGCTGAGGACCTGTTGACCCGTGCGCCCTCGCCCGAAGCCGTGGCGAAGGAGACCCAGAAGCTGCCGGAGCCCTCCGCCGAAGCGCGCGAGTCACTGCGCCAGACGCTGGAGGCATCCGCGCGTCCCGCCACTCCCACGCCCTGGCCCGCGCTGCTCCAGGAGGCACGCGGGAAGATGGACAGCCGCTATGCCGGTCCGGTGACGTCACACCGGGGTGGCTTGTCGGGCCCGGCGCTCGTGCTCGCGAAGAAAGCCTTCCGGCTCGTCTTCCAGCCATTCATCAACGAGGCGCTCCGCAAGCAGGTGGAGTTCAACGAGTCCATCCTCGATGCGCTCGCGACCATTCATGACGTCCAGCGTGAGCACGCGCGCACGCAGGCCACCTGGCGGCAAGACGTGGAGCGTCGACTCGCGCGCATCGAGGATGCGGCTCGGAGCAGCGCCTCTCATGAGGCCGCTGGCGGGGTGACTCCCGAGCCGTCGACCACGGAGCGCACGGAGCAGCAGCCGTCCGCACCGACGACGGACGGCGAGGCCGCATCTCCTCCGCACGCCTCGCGGGAGACGGTGAGCGCAGAGACAAGGTCGTCGTCGCCGAAGGCGGACGGCAAGGCCGCATCCCCTCCTCGCGCCTCACGGGAGGCGGCGAGCGCAGCAACAAAGTCGTCTCCGCCTAAGACGGACGGCGAGGCCGCATCCCCTCCGCACGCCTCGCGGGAGACGGTGAGCGCAGAGACCAGGTCGTCCTCGCCGACGACGTATGGCGAGGCCGCATCCCCTCCTCGCGCCTCACGGGAGACGGACAGCACAGACTCATCGTCACGGGCCGCGCGACGACAAGGCGCCAACAACGAGTCTCCCGAGCGCCCCCCTCGTCCGTCGGGTGGCCCCTCTCGTCGCCGCTCTGGTCGGCGCTAGCCTTTCCCCTCGAGGTCTTCGTGCGCATCTGCCTGGTCTCTAGAGAACTCTCTCCCTTTCTCGGGGGCGATATCGGCACGTATGCGTCGCTGATGAGCCGCGCGTTCGTCGAGGCGGGCCATGAGGTGCACGTCCTCACCGCGCCTCATGCGGGCCTCGAACGCGCCGACACGCTGTTGCCCGGCGTCCACGTGCACGCCGTTCGCTCGGAGATGGACTCGGCCTTCGCGGGCGCCTTCCCCTTCGCTCCGATGCGCCACGCCATGGATGTCTATTCATCCCTGCGCGAGCTGCATGCACGCCACGCCTTCGACTTCATCGAGTTCCCCGAGCGTGACTTCGAGGGCTACTTCGCGCTGAGGGCCCGGCGCACGCTGGGACACTTCGCCTCCGCCGTGCTCGCCGTGCGCCTGCACACGCCCACCCGCGAGCTTCGGGCTCTCAACGGCATCTCCCCGTTGGATCTGGACCTGGCCCGGTGGGAGTACATGGAGGACACCTCCGTCCGCGAGGCGGACCTGGTCCTGTCTCCCACGCACGCCCTGCTTGACAAGGTGCGTTCGCGGCTGAAGCTGGAGACCCGAGGCGTCGTCGTTCCCCATCCCTTCCCTCACGACGCCTCGACGCGCTCCGCACACGCGGAGAAAGGCCGACCACAGGTTCTGTACTTCGGCCCGCTGGAGCACCGGAAGGGCGTCCATCTCCTCGTCGACGCGATGCAGGCGCTCTTCGAGCGAGGCGTCAACGCGACGCTCCTCCTCATCGGAGAGGACACTCCGACGGGGCCGGCCGGGCGTTCCATGCGCGCCTCGCTGGAGCGCCGGATTGCTCCCGCGTGGCACGAGCGCATCCAGTTCGAACTCGCGCGCTCCACTCCCGGGCTTGCCGTCGCCCTCGCTGACGCCTCCGTGTGTTGCTTCCCCTCGCTGTGGGAGAACTTCCCCCACCGCTGCCTGGAGGCCATGTCCGCCGGCGCGCTCGTCGTGGGCAGCAACGCGGGAGGCATGGCGGAGCTCATCGAGGACGAGCGCAGTGGACTGCTCTTCCGCACGGGGGATGTGGCCCACCTGGCGGCCACGCTGGAGAAGGCGCTGACCCTCCCCGCCCTGCGCGAGACGGTGCGCCGCGAGGCCCCTGCCCGTGTCGCCAATTACTGCGCCCCCGCGAGCATCGTGAAGCAGGTGGAAGCCGCCGTGGAGTCCGTGGCGGACGTGCGCCACCGCGTGCTTCCCAAGCGTCGCACGCCGAGGTCGGACACCCCGCTCGTGTCGGTGCTGGTGCCCTACTTCAACATGGGGCACTACCTGCCGGAGACACTGCGCTCCATTCGCGCGCAGACCTTCACCGACTACGAGATTGTCCTCGTGGACGACGGCTCCACCGAAGCGGAGAGCATCGAACTGCTCGAGCGGGTCCAGGCCCCGGACCTGCGCATCGTCCGCCAGCGCAATGGCGGGCTGAGCGCTGCACGCAACACCGGGCTGAAGCACGCCCGAGGGCACTACATCCTCCCGCTGGACCCAGACGACCTCATCGCCCCGACGTTCCTGGAGAAGACCGTCGCGGTGATGGAGGGCACGCCAGGGCTGGGCTACGCCACGTCCCTGGTGAACTACTTCGTCGACGACGCCACCCGCGTAACGGGCGGCTGGGTGCCGTGGGGCATGGAGCGCGACGCGCTCTGGGTGGCCAACGTGGCCTCCACGTGTACCGCGCTGATGGAGCGCCGACGCGTCGAGGAAGTCGGCGGCTACGACGAGTGGTTCACCGGGTTCGAGGACTGGGACGTCTTCTGCTCGCTCGCGGAGCGCGGGCTCGAAGGCTCCGTCATCCCCGAGAGCCTGTTCTCCTACCGCGTGCGGATGGACTCGATGACGCGGACCTCGCTCGTCTCCGAGCGAGACGGGCTGCTGGCCCACCTGAACCAGAAGCATCCAGGACTCGCGCTTCATCCCGAGCGCGCGCTTCGCATCCTCCGAGGCGAGGCTCGCAAGCAAGAGGCCCGGCTCCTCGCCCAGGCCGCGGCGGCCATTCCCCGGCCCTTGCTCACCCGGGTCGTCGACCGGCTCAACGGCACGCTCAAGCGCATGGACTTCGTCCACCACACGCTGCGCGGTGCCGTCTCATGGGTGGTGGGCGCGGAGGGCGACTCACGGCCCCTGCGTCACCAGCTCGCGGACCGACTCAGCGGCAAGTCACGACCCGACCGCTGAGCCCGTGGCACCGCCGTGGTGCCCGACTGGACGTCTTCCTTCACGCGAGCAACGCGCGGTGGCTCAGCGCCGCCCCATGCCCAGCTTGCTGGTGGTCTTCATCACCTGCTTCATCGTCGGGTGGACCACCGGCATCGCCTTGAGCGTCCGGTTGAGCAGGTCCACCAGTGCGTAGCGCGTGGGGCGTGCCTCCGCGCCTTCCGGCGTCAGCCCACTGGCCGCGAGCTTGAGGAGCCGGTGCATCATCGGAAGGCGCTTCAGCGTGGAGTTGAGGGTGTCCACCACGCCATAGCGCAGCGGAACCTCCCCACCCGCCGCCACGGACGTGGGCTCCGCGGGCGCCGTACGGGCCCCGTTGGGAGGCGTGGCCAGGAGCAGGAAGGCCGCCAGCTGGACTCCAGCGGGAAGCGGGCGAGAGAGGTTCTGGTGGAGCTGGAAGAGCAGCTCCTGATGCCGGCGCGGATTGACGCCGGAGATCATCGACCCCTTGCGCCGCCGGTAGTGGAAGTGGAGCGCATTGGTGACGAGGAAGCGGTGCCCCGCATGCGCCAGGCGCAGGTAGAGGTCCCAGTCCTCGTAGCTCGTCATCTCCTCGTTGTAGCGAAGGGTCTCGAACAGCGAGCGGCGCATGAGCGACGTGGCACAGGACAGCCGATTGGCCACCATGCCCAGCGATGGACAGTCGCCAATGAAGAGGGCGTAGTCGATGAAGCGCCGCTGCGCCCGCCCCTCGTCGGAGTCGAAGTAGCCCGTGGACGGCACCACCACGTCGAACTCCCGGTGGCGCTCCAGCGCCTCCACCGCCAGGCGGATGAAGGTGGGGCTGATGCAGTCGTCCGCGTCCAGCGGGAGGATGTAGTCCCCCGTCGCCGCGCGCAGGCCGATGTTGCGCGAGGCCGGCAGGCCCCTGTTGACGGGATTGCGGATGAGCTTCACGCCGCTGGAGCCAGACTGGGTGGCCTCCTCGATGCGGCCAAGCACTTCGTGGTCGAACGCGCCCGTCGAGGCGTCATCCACGATGATGACTTCAATCTCCGGGTAGTTGCTGTCCGCGATGCTCGCCAACGTCTCCGGGAGGAAGCGACCCAGGTTGTGGTTGGTGATGAGCACGCTGACACGAGGAAGGTCGGCGTCCGGGTCCGGCCGGGACAGGGCGGGCTCCGCCCTGGGGGTCTCCCAGTACGGAGGTACCGCCGTCCACTCCACCGGCAGCAGGGCCGGGGCACGCCACGCCCGCTCCAGGGCCTCCACGAGCCCATCCACCGAGCCGCCGTACGTGTAGCAATTCACCCCATCGATGAAGGGGCTTCCTGGCGCGAATGCGACACACGCACCATTGAGCACCAGCGTGGCGCCCGCGCTGGAGGCCTCGTAAGCGGTGAGGTTGAGCGACTCGTAGTCCGAAGAAATGACGACGATGCCGTGCCGCATCAGGGCGTCGCGGTCCTTGCTCGGCCCGGTGAACAGGAAGCGGGAGCGCAGGTCCTCCGGAATCAGCGCCTGGACATAGGCGAGATACGCCGAGTTGGCCGTATGACAGGCCAGGACGGCCTTCCCCCGGTACTCCGGGAAGCGACGCATGAACCCGGCCGCGCCCCGGACGAACACATCGGTGCGCTTGATGTTCTGAATCTTGGTGACGAAGAGCAGGTCCGGCTCGCCCTCTCCTCGCGGCGGCACCGGGTCCGCCTTTGGAGCCACGGGCGGAAACTCCCGCACGACCTTGTCCAGCCACGAGTCAGGGAAGCCGTAGAACGAGCAGTTGAGCTCGGCGACGCCAGGGATGTGGGCGATGACAAGGTCCGCGTCGAGCAGCGCCTTGCGCTCCAGCTCGAACTGACCCATGTGCTCCCAGCCCAGCAACTGGCGTTCGAAAGGCGCCAGCATCCCGCCCGTCGAGTGCAGTCGCACCACCACCTGCGCGCCCTCCAGGCCACAGCCGAGCAGCTTCTCCTGGATGGCACAGAAGGCCCAGCCTCGGTAGTCCGGGAACTCGATGACGTCGAAGCGAGTTCCTTCCTCCTCCAGCCTGCGCAGCTCGAGCAGCAGCTCCATCGACTGGGCGTGGCAAACCGTGTCGGTGAACGCCCCGGGCGGAGGATAGACACCCCCTTCGTCGAAGCTCGTGTCCCACTCGCTGCGGGCCGGAGCGACGTGCGCCTTCACCTTGCCCAGGAAGTGGCGCTCCACCTCGCGCGGATTCACCGTCGTGCGCGCCGGGAACAGCAGGTGGAGCTCCAAGTCCAGCTCACGACGAAGCGAGTCCTCGACGAGGTTGTGAAGGACACGGCCGATGCCGCCCGCGGTGAACGGATACATCTCGTCCGTGACGAGGCAAACGCGACGCAGACTCATGACTGAACGAACTCCTCCAGGACCTTGACCGCTTCGACCGTGAGGGCCCGCTCGTAGTCCACCATCATCTGCGTGAGTTCCTCGGGCGAGCGCTCGCGCAGGGCCAGCATCCGCTCGATGGCCGCGGCCACGACCTCCACGGAGTCCACGCCGGAAATCTGCGCGAGCCGCTGGTAGGGGTGAGCATCCAGCGCGCCCAGGCTGAGCGCCCCATACACACACGGAACGCGCAACGCGAGCGCCTCCAGTCCCGTCATGGGCTGGCACTCCGACAGGGAGGCATTGAGGACGATGTCACAGCGGCGGACCAGCTCGAACAGCTCGGTGCGGCTGGGGCGCGCGACGTGATGGATGCGCCGCGTGCTCTTCATGACGTCCGGCAGCCGGTAGTTCGCCGTGACGTAGATGTCGTCGATACGAGAGGACGACTGGCAGGCGAAGAGGTTGGTGAAGAAGTTCTTCCGCCAGTCGTTGGGCGTGGGGATGAGCGCGGCGCGCGTGAGGCGACGAGTCGCTGGGCTGCGTTCGGCCTCCGGCAACGTGGGCGGAAGGTTGAGCACCGTCTTCGGGAAGACCTCCGGGGCCAGCAGGTGCATACCCGGCTTGACGGTCGCCAGCGCGTTGATGACGCCCCGGCGCCGCAGGTCGATGAGCTGCGCGAAGCAGTCGAGTTCGAACGAGTAGTGGAACTGCGCCGACGAGCCATGCCACAGCGCGAGGATTCGCACCGACGAGCCCAGCGCCCGGCGTAGCAGCACCACGAGGTCGCGGGCGTTGGAGGAGTAGCCGTGGAGGATGATCTGGCTGCACCCGCTGCGCTCGACAAGTTCGATGGCGGCACGCAGCTCGCGCTCGTCCAACACGCGGTCGGACGCGATGGCCAGCTTCTGGCCCGGCAGGTATCCGGCGGCGGCGCGGATGCCGTGCCAGTCCTGATGAAAGACATGCATCAACTTCCTGAACTGGGGCAGGTCGGCGGACCAGCGGGTGTCCAGCGCGGCGTTGAGGATGAAGCCAGGGACCGACGAGGTCGCCGGCACGTGCGGGGCCGGTGCGTCCGGAAACGGTGCTCGTGAGGCTCGCAGGCGGGCCAGGTCATCCGACAGCGCCTGAAGCCGCTGGCGGCGCTCGAAGCGCTCGGACTCCACCGCCAGGCGCTCGGTCAGCTCCGCCACCCGCGCCTCGCTGTTCGCGGCGGGCGTCGACAGGGACTTACTGGCCCTGCCCGCCCACTCCAGCAACCGGGGCATGGCGCGCGCGTGCAGCGCTTCCAACGTCAGCGGCTGGGACTCATCGCGCGGGGCCTCGGGGCCCACGAGCTGGAAGTAGCGCCGGCCATGGCCCGGCTGGCGCTTGAGGACATAGACGTCCTGGTGGTCCACGAGACCCGGCCCGTGGTGCAAATCCCACCCTTCCGGGAGCAGGTCCGCGAAGGCGTGGTGCCAGGAGCCCGGATGACACGAGGGGTCCCACACGCTGGTGGGCATCAGCGGGTTCTCCACCAGCACCAGCATGCCGCCGGGCAGCACCATCTGCCCCATGGTCTCCAGCAGCGCGGGGATGCGCTCGCTCGGGTTGTGCACGAGCGTGGAGACGGAGAAGACGAGGTCGAACCGTCGTCCCCCCACCGCGATGAGCGGGTCGTCCCCGCAGAAGATGCGCTCCTCGACGGGGCGCAGCGAGGCGGGCGGCTCCAGACGCAGCGGCTCCGTCATGGACTCCGAGATGTCGTACCCGTGGTAGCGCACCTGGGAGAGCTGGGAGAGGGAGGTCGCGTGCCGGCCGAAGCCACAGCCAAACTCCAACACGGACAGTGCGCGGTCCAACCGGCGCTGTTCGGAGCGGATGAGCGCGGTCAGCAGACGTTCCTGCTGACCGTACGCGAGGTGCCCCTGCCCTTCGCGGACCCTCACCAGTTCCCGATAGGAGTGGCCGTTGGTCGTCTTCCAGAAATGGAGACTGTCGCGCATCTGGGCCACGTCCCCATTCGGGCCCTCGCTCTTGATGTCTTTGTACATGTGCCGATGTGGAGTTACGCCGCCTGCATGAACCGAAGGAGGGTTGCCAGCGGAGTTCCCGCAGCAGCGCAACCATTCCCATGCCTGGCGGCAGTCAGGCAAGAGACGCGCTGAAAGTGAAGGGTAAAAGCGACCGGGGAGGACCCTGGACGCATTGGAGTTTTCTTCATTCTCGGCTATCCGCCCGGCCTCTCACCAGCCAGGCGGGCCCAGAGTGACCTCTTTCACTCGGCGGCCGAGCGGGCCGGGCCGACTTCCAGCCCCAGCAGATGCTCCATCATCCGGTCCACCTGCTGCTCCCACGTCGTGCGCCGTACGCGCTCGGCGGCGCGGCTCCCAAGCCGGACGCGCAGGTCCCCGTCCATCACCGCCGTCCGCAGGCGCGCCAGCACCGAGCCCGGCGTCGGAGCGGCCAGCAGGCAGTTGCTCCCGTCCTCCAGCAGCCAGTGGTTGGCGCGGTTGTCGTTCGTCACCACCGTCATCCCGCACGCCATCATCTCCAGCGGCAGGTAGGACGGGTGCCGGGTGAACATGAAGCACAGCCCCACGTCACACTCTCGGTAGAGCGCCGCCGTACGCTCCGCGGGGAGCACGCCCAGATTTGTCACCAGGCCACGAACGCCATACGACTCCGGGTGCCACTCAGCTCCAGCTGTAACAATATCAACCGCCGGGCCCAGCTCGCGCTTGAGTCGTGTCAGCGCCGCGAGCCCCAGCTCGAAGCCGTTTCGCTCGTTGCCCGGACGTCCGTAGAAGAAGACACGCACGGGCCCCCGACGCGCGGGGCGCCGGTCATGAAAGAGCGCGCCATCCACCGCGGGCTCGAAGGCGAAGCCGTCCATGCCGTGCAGCGCCCGCACCGTGTCGCGCAGGCCCGGGGTGTTGAAGATGCCCTGGAAGCCCAGCTGGTACGTCTGCTCCGCCAGCGCGGACTGGGTGCCCGCCGCGAAGAACATGGGCTCGTAGTCCTGGACGAAGTACGTGCGCACACCCGCGCGTGGGTGACGCAGCACCTGGTAAACGGACGTCCAGTAGGTCGCGATGGCCATATCGCACGCGGGGAGCTGGTCCAGGTCCGCCGCGCCAGAGAGGACGCGGAAGGCGCCCGCCGCCTCCGGGAACACGGTGGCCGCGCGCGCCTCGAAGTCACCGGGGCTGGCCCCGGGCTTGTCGTACACGATGAAGTCGCTGCGCACACCGTGGCGTCGGTGCATCAGTTCCGCGAAGCGGAACAACGTGTGGATGCCCGCGTAGACGTGGCCGAAGGCGGGGATGAACCAGGACGCCGTGCGCACCTTGCCGCGTGAGCGCAGTGCGGCCAGCGCCGCCGGGGCCGTCGCACGCGACTCCTCCGCCTGCTCCGGCGTGAAGTCCAGCTCCCCCAGGTGCTCCACGAGGTGGCGCTGCGCGAGGGCCCGCGCCTCCATCGCCGCGTCCTGGGCGCTGGGCACGTCATGGGTCAGCGTGCGCAGGGCCAGCGTTTCACCCGTCTCCGCGTGCTGACGCAGCGTGCAGTCGGTGCCGAGCAACGAGAGGTTGGGGTTGTAGAAGGGGTCGCCCTTCTCGCCCAGCCAGGGGCGATAGGAGACATAGGAGCGCCAGTAGTCGGACTCCGGGACGGCATCCGCGCGACGACTGGCGGACTCGTGGTGGATGAGCCGCGCGTGCGGCGTGTACACCACCCGGAGCCCACGCTGGTTCAGCCGCAGGCCGATGTCCACGTCGCTGCCGCACACCTGGAAGCGCTCGTCGAAGCCCCCCAGTCCCTCGAAGACGTCTCGCCGGAAGATGACGCAGGCGCTGGTGACGGACAGCCAGTTGCGCGTCCAGTCGGTGTGGCCGAAGGGCGTGGAGATGGGGCCGTCCGGCAGGCGCCAGAAGGGATGCCCCGCCATGCCGGTGATGCCCACCACCGCCCCCGCGTGCTGCACAGTCCCCTCGGGGAAGAGCAGCTTGCACCCCACCGCTCCCACCTCCGGTCGCTGGGCCTGCGACACCAGCTCCTCCAGCCAGCCGGGGTCCACCACCTCCATGTCGTTGTTGAGGAAGAGGAGCAGTTCGCCGGTGGCCTGTTTCGCCGCCCAGTTGTTGATGGCGGGGTAGTTGAAGGGGAAGTCCCACGTCAGCTTCACCAGCCGGGGGTCCGTGAGCCGCTCCAGCAACGCGAAGGTCTCCGGCTTCGTGCTGTTGTTGGAGACCAGCAGCACCTCGAAGTGGGGGTACGTGGTGCGCGAGAGCAGCCCCGGCACCAGCAGCTCCAGCAGGTCCGGCCGGTCCTTGAACGGGACGATGATGGAGACCTTCGGCGTGCCCCTCACCGGGTAGCGCACCCGGTACTGGGCGGGCGCGGGGCTCGTCACCTCGGCCGACTCCGAGCGGCGCCCCAGGTGCTCCCGCAGCGCCCGCTCGCCCGCGTCCGTCGCCTGGGCCAACCCCGCCGCTTCGCCGGAGGAGGACAGCGGCCGGGAGCGACCGTGGTAGAGCACCTTCGCCACGTGGCCGATACCGCTCGTGGCCTCGCTCAACCGCAGCATCAGGTCGAAGTCCCACGAGTCGTCGAACCCATCGCGCACGCCCCCCACCGCCTCCAGCAGGCGCTTGCGCGCGACAAGGAAGTTGCGGACGTAGTTCACCGAGCGCAGCAGGTCGGGAGACCAGTCCGGCTTGAAGAAGGGAGCGGTGCGCCGCCCTTCCGTGTCCAGTCGGTCCTCGTCGCTGTAGACGACGCCGAGCGAGGGCTCCGCCGAGGTGGCCAGCACCACCTCCGCCAACGCGTGCGGCGCCAACGTGGCGTCGGGGTCCAGGAAGCCCACCCACTCGCCCGTCGCCACGGCCAGTCCCGCGTTCGTCGCCCGGGCCGAGCCCCCGTCGCGCTCCAGCGAGACGACCTGGATGCGCGCGTCCTGGGCCGCCGCCTCGCGCAACATCGCCGCGACATGAGGGGCCGTGCTGGCGTCATCCACCAGCACCCATTCCCAGTCGGGATACACCTGCGCCCGCACGGAGTCCGCGCACTCGCGGAAGACGGACTCGGGCGTGTCGGATACGGGAGTGATGAGCGACACCCGAGGCCGCGCCGTCAGTGACGAGAGGGCCTCGCGCGCCGCGCCGATATCCGCCGGCTCCCGGCGAGCACACCAGCCCTCGTAGTCTCCGAGTTCCGGTGGCCGGGGAGGAGGCGTGCGCGTCCCCAACACCCCCGCCAGCGCCAGCACCGCCTGCTCGTTGAAGCGCGTCTGTCGACGCAACAGCTCGGTCCACAGGGGCGCTCCCGCGCGCAGCGGCCGGGACATCGCCTCCGGCCGCAGCGGGTCATTGCGCTCGCACAGGTCCGCCACCCACTTCGC
This sequence comes from Myxococcus sp. CA056, assembly GCF_013336715.1. Classification (NCBI taxonomy): domain Bacteria; kingdom Pseudomonadati; phylum Myxococcota; class Myxococcia; order Myxococcales; family Myxococcaceae; genus Myxococcus; species Myxococcus sp. CA056. The sequence goes on along the minus strand of NZ_JABUMT010000014.1, from coordinate 97,120 downwards.
GCCCGTGGCCTCGTCCGGAGCCCGGGGCCCGGATGCGGCGACGACGGCCTCCACCATGGCCGCGTTCCATTCCGCCTGGCCTCGCAGCAACCCCTCCAACAGGGAGCCCGCCGCGGAGAGATAGGAGCGCTTGGCGGCCTGCACCAGAGAGCCTAGCGCGCCGGCCCGATGTGAGCGCTGCACCTTCCAGCGCGTCGGGTCGGCCTTGGGCTCGAGCTGCGCGCGCGCCCACGCCGACAGGTCCTCGCCGAGCCCCAGGGCGCGGTGCACCGTCAGGTACTCCAGCACCCGCACCACGGCCTTGTTGAAGTCCGCTTGCGGGCGGAGCGACTCGACGTGGAAGGGCTGCAGTCCCTCGATGAAGGCACGCTTGGTGGCCGTCACCACCTTGCCCAGGCGGGCGGCGCGGTGCGACTCCGGCACCGCGAACTCGTGGGGCACCGCCCACCGCGCGGCCTCCTGGAGCGGCGACAGCGCATGCGCGCCCTCTGGACGCGCGCGATGGAGGTGCTCGGTGAGCAGCCGCAGCGCGCCCTCCAGCGCCGTCACTTCTTCGCAGGCCTCGGGCAGGCAGGGGCGGCGCGAGTCCAGCAGCGCGCGCACCACCGCGACCATCCGAGCCAGGTCCCCCGCACCCGGCGCCGCATCGGGCGCCCCCGTGTCACCGGCGAGCTTCTCCAGCACTGTCTTCACCGCCGTACCTTCTCTCTCGTTCGCGTGCCGGCCTTACGGATACGCCCCCTCGCGACGCGAGCCCACCCGCCCCACTCAGGGATGACCCACGCCCGCGAGCGCGGGTACCACTGACACCGGGACGGACTCCACCACCCAGTGATGCACGGGGCGGAACACCCCGCGCTCCGCCACGGAGGAGTTCACCACGAAGGTGCAGGTCTCCCGGGACACGCCCCCGGCCGTGCGCGCCGTCACCTCGCACACGTAGGTCCCCGCCAGGAGCCCCAGGCGCTCCAGCACGAAGCGCACCCGCCCCGAGGCTGGCAGTTCCTTGGGCAACGACACCGACTCCACCCGGGTGCTCGTCTCGTAGAGCGGGCGCCCCTCCAGCGTCTGGAGCGCCACCTCGAACACCAGGTCCTCGTACGAACCCTGCGTCGTGAAGTCCACGCAGACCTCCACGGCGGCCTCGGGCGACAGCTGCGGGGCCACCTCCCCCGAGGGGCTCAACAACCGCAGGCCGGACAGGCGCACGGGCGCGTCCGCGCCGGGCACGTTCACCTGGGGCAGCGCGCCGCCGCCCTCGGTCAGCGCCGGGGGCGTGAAGACCACCGACTGGGCCTCGGCCAGGGCGATGGCCTGCTTGTACTCGGCGACGACCTCCGAGGGACGACCCACGCGGCGGATGTAGCCACCGTCAATCCACGCGGCCTCGTCACACCAGCGCTCCACGGTGCTCAAGTCGTGGGTGACCAGGACGATGGTCTTCCCGCGCTTCTTGAACTCCGTCATCTTCGCCATGCTCTTCTTGCTGAAGTGCTCGTCGCCCACGGCGAGAATCTCGTCGACGATGAGGATGTCCGGGTCCACGTGCGTGGCCACCGCGAACGCCAGCCGCATGTACATGCCGCTGGAGTACGTCCGCACCGGCTCGTCGATGAACTCACCCAGCTCGCTGAAGGCGATGATGTCATCCATCCGCTCGCGCACTTCCGCGCGCGACATGCCGAGGATGATGCCGTTGATGAGGATGTTCTCCCGGCCGGAGAAGTCCGGGTGGAACCCCGCGCCCAGGTCCAGCAGCGCGGAGATGCGGCCGTTGATCTCCATGACCCCGGAGGTCGGCGTGTAGATGCCGGTGATGAGCTTGAGCAGGGTGCTCTTGCCGGAGCCGTTACGGCCGATGATGGCGACCGTCTTGCCGCGAGGGATGCTCAGGTTGATGCCGCGCAGGGCGGTGATGAGACCACCCTCTCGGGGCTGGCGCTGGCCGCGCAACCAGCGCAGCAGCTCGGACTTGAAGGTCGTGTACTCGCCCCGGATGGTCCTCTTCCGGAAGCTCTTCACGACATCGCGCAAGACAATGGCGTCGAGGGGTTCCTGCATGGCGACGGCTCAGATGGACTCCGCGAACTCCTCGCGGCGGGATTCGAAGAGGATCGAGGCGCCCCAGAGCAGCGCCAGCGAGAAGAGGGCCAGTGCCGCCAGGGGCAGGGGGTCCGGCAACCGGTGCTCGTAGAAGATGGCCTGGTAGGAGAGCATCAGGCTGGACATCGGGTTCACCACCAGCACCGCCGTGCGGACCCTCTCGTCGAGGATGGTGGAGGCCTGGTAGAGCACCGGCGTGGTGAAGAACCACATCGTCAGGATGTTGCCGACGATGTGCTGCAAATCCCGGAACGTGACGTTGATGGCGGCCAGGATGTACGTCATCGCCAGCGTGAAGATGAGCTGGATGAGGACCACCACCGGGAAGGCGATGACGTGCCAGGTGGGGACCTGGCCGTGGAACAAGCCCAGCCCCACCATCAGTGGCAGCGACAGCAGGTAGTTGCTGAGGTTCGTCAGCACCACCGTCGTGGGCAGCACCTGCGCCGGGAAGCGCACCTTCGTCATCAGGTCGCGCCGGTCACTGATGGCGCTCGCCCCCGCGCCCAGCGACGAGGAGAACCAGATCCACGGCAGGAGCCCCACGAACATGAAGTACGAGTAGTTCGGGGTGCTCGCCCGCATCACCACGGTGAACAGCAGCGCGTACACCAGCATGTGCAGCGTGGGATTCAGGAACGTCCAGAGGAAGCCCAGAAACGAGCCGCGATAACGCGCCTTGAGCTCCCGCTGGACGAGGCTGAGCAGCAGGCCCCGGTATTGGTACAGTTCTCGGACGAGGCGAATCATGAGGGGGCCCTTCTATAGCAGGGCCCGGGTGGGAGCGAGGCCGGCAGATGGCCCCGCACGCATCACCACCATGACGCAACAGGGCCGTCCGCCCACCGCTCGGGCAGGCCCACCACGCGCGCCAGCACTCCCATCCCCCAGGGCAAGGAAGCGTTGTCCCAGACGCGCCGCCATGCGGGGTCGCCGAGGACAAGACAGTCATGCGTGTGATTGAGCCAAAACAAAAAGGCCCCCTGGTTTCCCAGGGGGCCTTCGTATTGGAGCGGGAAAAGGGATTTGAACCCTCGACCCTCGCCTTGGCAAGGCGATGCTCTACCGCTGAGCTATTCCCGCATCAGGTACTGCGACTTCCCTCTCGTCCGCGCCCCGCGTCGGCGCCGCGTCCGAAGTGAGGTGGGGTATACAGAGGCCCTCCGAACACGTCAAACACTTTTCGCAGCCGACGTTTCATCCCCTCGCTTCGCAAGCATGGCGAGGAACGCGCGGAAGTAGACGACGGCGCTCCAGACCGAGAACGCGCCAGACAAGTAGACGAGCACCTTGCCCACGAGGTTGTAGTCCACCGGCGTGCTGAACGAGCCGAGCGTCAGCGGGTGCACGTAGTGAACGCAGAGTGAAATGATGCCCACGAGCTGGAGGGACGTCTTCCACTTCCCCTCCTGGCCGGCGGCGATGACCATGCCCTCGCTCGCGGCGATGGTGCGCAGACCGCTGACGATGAGCTCGCGCGCGAGCAGGACGATGACGACCCACGCGGCGATGCGCCCCAGCCGCACCATCATCACCAGCGCGGCCATGGCGATGAGCTTGTCGGCCAGCGGGTCCATGAACTTGCCGACGACGGTGATGAGGTTCCACTTGCGCGCCAGGTAGCCGTCCACCACGTCGGTGATGGAGGCGACGGCGAAGACCAGGCCCGCGAAGAGGGAGTTGAGCGGGTCCGCGTCGTAGAGGAACCAGACGAACGGAGGGATGAGGAGGATGCGTCCCAACGTGAGCATGTTGGGGAGGTTCCAGAACTCCTGCACCAGCACGCTGGGCTTGCGCTCCGCGCGCCGGCGCGCCCGCTCCTCCCGCTTGCGCTGCTTCCGGGTCGCTCGGTCCGTGGCCATGGCGCGCTCTTCTAGCGAACCCCGAGGGCGATGAGGGCAAAACCTTCGCCCCCCAGTTCCACCGCGGTGCGCAGCGACTCGCCGGCGGGGGACTTGAGCAGGGGCACGACCCGGGGCGTCAGGTTGCCCTGCCAGCCCACCAGGTGCGTCAGGGGCACCGTCACCGGCGCATCCGGGCGCACCTGCACCGAGCGCAGCGGCCCCGGCAGGCTGAGCAGCACCTGTCCCTGCCCGCGCAGGTGGACCAGGTCCAGGTCCGGGGCGATGTCCGACGGCACCCGGCCATTCTCGAACATCACCGGCTCCTCGAAGGCGAAGACGTTCTCGTCCCGGAAGTAGGCCGAGTCCTCGCCCAGGTCCACCACGAGGAAGGTGCGGCGCTCGGCGGGCTCCAGGTGGAGCACCCCGTGCCCCTTCGCCCGGACCATCCGCGACGGCCCTTCGCCAAAGGGCTTGTCCGTTGCCCGTCCCCGGAAGCGCTTCATCTCCGGCTGGAACGCCAGCTGTCCCCGCAGCGCCACCACGCCATCCAACCGGGTCAGCAGCTCTCCATCGACCGCCACGCTGAAGCGCCCCTCGCCCAACACGAAGGGACGCCCTCCCCGCTCGTCATCCAGGGACAGCGAGGGCGCCAGCTCCGACAGCAGTGGCGCGGTGGACACCGGGGTCCCCGTCGCCTCCGGGGCGCTCGCGCCGGACACGCCTCGCCGAGGCGCGGCGGCGGCCTTCTCCGTCAGAGCGGCATCCGCGCCACGCGCGGCGACCTTGGTGAGCTGCAGCTTCGTGAGCGGCACCGGCGTCGGCACGGTGGCCGCATCCCGGGGCGCCTCGTCAGTGCTTGAAGTCGGAGCGGTGGCGGCGGGAGTCTCCTCCTCCAGGTCCACCGTCTCCTCGGGCGCGGCCGTGAGCACCGGGCCGCCCTCGCCGTCACTGTCGCTCAGCGCGCTGGGGCCCTCGTCCTCCGCGAAGCGGATCTCCTCATCCCTCGGCGCGGCGCCCACCGCGGGAGGCGGCGGAGCCACCTCGCGAGCGGGTGGAGGCACGGGGACCGGCGGAGGCATCTCCGGACGCGCGGGGGGCGACACGGGCGCGGGCGTGGGCCGGGAGTAGTTCTCCCCGGCGATGGCGCGCGACATCTTGTCCGCCATCTGGTCGCTGCCCGCGAGCAGGAAGTGCTCACGCGCGCGGCCGTACTCGCCCATCTGCGCCAGGGCGAGGCCCAGGTAGTTCTGGGCCTTCTGGTGCTCGGGCGACAGGTCCGTGGCCGTCTCGAACTCACGCACGGCGCGCTGGAGCGCGTTCGTCTTGAGATACACCAGGCCCAGGTTGACCCGCAGCGTCGGGTCCACCGGGTTGTCGCGCACCAGCATCTCGTAGAGCTCGGCCGCCCTGTCGAACAGGCCGAGCTTGAAGTAGCAGAGCCCCAGGAGGTTCTGCGCCTTCTCGTTGCGGGGTTGGAGCTGGTGGGCTCGCTCCAGGAACTCCTTCGCCTCGATGACCTTGTTGGCGGCCAGCAGCTCGCCACCGCGCTGGAGCTGCTGGAGGAACTCGTCGTCAGCGGGGCTCGTCTCCGCCCGCCCCTTCACGCGCGTCGTCATTCTGGGATGTGGGCTCGCGGGGACCGCTCTCGGCGGGCCGCTCGCGCTCCTTGTAGTGGTAGTAGAGCTGGAGCACCTTGCGGACGTACCCCTGCGTCTCCTCGTAGGGGGGCACCTTGCCGCCGTAGCGCTTCACCGCGTCTGGCCCCGCGTTGTAGGCGGCAATCATCTTCACCATGTCGCCGTCGAACATGTTGGCGAGCACGCGAAGGTAGCGCACGCCGCCCTCGATGTTGTCGCGCTCGTCGAAGATGTCCTTCACGTACATGTCCGACGCCGTCGCCGGCATCAGCTGCATCAGTCCGCTGGCACCCTTGTGGCTGAGGGCATTCTTATTGAAGTTGCTCTCCGCGTGCATGATGGCGCGAACGAGCGCGGTGGGGATGCGGTAGCGCAGCGCCGCCGCGGCGATGTGCGGGTCCAGGTCCGGCGGCGTGTTCTTGCGCCCCACCGCCGGCGAGTTCTTCGCGGGCGCCTGGGCAAACGAGCCCTTCATCTTCTTCGCCGCCTTGGAGCCGGAGGGCGGGACGTTCGTGTAGACGATGGTCCCGTCCTTCTCCACGTAACGGTAGATGGACTCGGACGCCCCCGCCCACGGCGGGAAGGCCAGCACGGCGAAGAGGCTGAGCGCGGGAATGGCACGCATATCGGCCCCCGAACCTTAGACACACGCAGGAAAGTCCTCAAGAAAACGCCTTGTTTCCGGCACTTACAGTCGTTAAGGCTGTCCGCCATGCCCCATCGGTTCGATTTCCTCGTCCTGGGAGGCGGCGTTGCGGGCCTCTCATTCGCCCTCCAGGCGGCCAGGCACGGCACGGTGGCCGTGCTGACCAAGCGCGAGCGAACGGAGAGCAACACCGCTTATGCCCAGGGGGGCATCGCCAGTGTGCTCGCCCCCACTGACAGCTTCGACGCCCACATCGAGGACACGCTCGTGGCCGGCGCGGGCCTGTGCCACCGGGACGCGGTGGAGGTGACGGTGCGCGAGGGGCCCGAGCGCGTACAGGGGCTGGTGACGCTCGGCGCGGAGTTCAACCGGCAGACCTCCGGCGAGTTCGACCTGACGCGCGAGGGAGGCCACTCCGCGCGCCGCATCATCCACTCGGGCGACATCACCGGTCGCGAGGTGCAGCGCGCCCTGCTGGCCGAGTGTGACGCGACCCCCAACATCACCTTCTTCGCCAACACCGCCGCCATCGACCTCATCCTGGACCGGCGTCAGCCCAGGCCGGGGACAAGCCGGTGCGTGGGGGCGTATGCGCTTCAGGAGAACGGAAGCATCGAGCGCTTCCTCGCGAAGGTGACGGTGCTGGCGACGGGCGGCGCGGGCAAGGTGTACCTGTACACGTCCAACCCGGATGTGGCGACGGGTGACGGCGTGGCCATGGCGTACCGGGCGGGCGCGCAGGTGGCGAACATGGAGTTCTACCAGTTCCACCCCACCTGCCTCTATCACCCGGAGGCCAAGAGCTTCCTCATCAGCGAGGCGCTGCGCGGCGAGGGCGGCAAGCTCAAGCTCAAGGGCGGGCAGACCTTCATGGAGCGCTATCACCCGCTGGGCGCGCTCGCCCCGCGCGACGTGGTGGCGCGCGCCATCGACGCGGAGATGAAGCGCACCGGCGACGAGTGCGTGTACCTGGACATGACGCACATGGGCCGGGCCTTCCTCACCGAACGCTTCCCCAACATCTACGCCACCTGCAAGGCGTTCAACATCGACATGGCGGTGCAGCCCATCCCCGTCGTCCCCGCGGCCCACTACCAGTGCGGCGGCGTGGTGACGGACCTGCACGGGCGCACCTCGGTGCCCGGCCTGTACGCCATCGGCGAGGTGTCCTGCACGGGCCTGCACGGCGCCAACCGGCTCGCCTCCAACTCACTGCTGGAGGGCCTGGTGTTCGGCCAGCGCGCCGTCAAGGTCGCCCAGGAGGAGCTGGCCTCCCTGTCCACGCCGGGCGAGGACCCACCAGCGTGGGACGCGGGCAGCGCGGTGGAGTCCGACGAGAGCGTCGTCGTCAGCCACAACTGGGACGAGATTCGCCGGCTCATGTGGAACTACGTGGGCATCGTCCGCACGGACAAGCGGCTGATGCGCGCGCGGCGCCGGCTGGAGCTGCTGCGCGAGGAGATTCGCGACTACTACTGGCGCTTCAAGGTGACTCGCGACGTCATCGAGCTGCGCAACATCGCCGACGTGGCGCTGCTCATCGTCGACTGCGCCAGCCGCCGCAAGGAGAGCCGCGGCCTGCACTTCACGCTCGACTACCCGCACCCCGACGACCACCACTGGCTGCGTGACACCACCCTTTCCCGGGAGCTGTGAGCGACATGTCCTCCGGACCGCGACACATCCTCGACGCACCGGGCTCCGGCCCTGAGCAGCGGGGAGGAGGCCATCCGTTCGGCACCCCGCCGCCGCCCCAGGCGCCTCAGCCCAAGCCGTGGGTCTGCTACGCCATCATCGGCATCTGCGTCGTGGTGTTCGGCCTGGAGGAGGCCGGTCAGCTCCCGTCGTTCAACTCGCGGGAGCTTCCGCTGGGCGCCCTGTATGGCCCCGCGGTGCAGGCCGGGCAGTACTGGCGACTGCTCGGAGCGGCACTCGAGCACGGCGGCATCCTCCACCTCGTGTTCAACATGTCCGTGGTGGTGACGCTGGGCTTCACGCTGGAGCGCGGCATCGGCAGCCTGCGCTTCCTCGGGCTGTCCCTCGTCACCGCGCTGGGTGCGTCCACCTTCTCGCTGCTCTTCAACTTCGACACACCCATGGTGGGTGCGTCGGGGATGATTCTGGGGTGGGCGGGCGCCATGCTGCCCATCGCCACGCGACAGGGACGCCGGGAGCTGGGCATCTGGCTGGTGCAGGTGGCGGTGCTCAGCCTGCTGCCCTTCGTGAGCTGGTCCGGGCACCTGGGAGGGTTCCTCTTCGGCCTGCCCTGTGGCGTGGCCCTGCGGCAGGGCCGGCAGGTGTACGCGCTCGCGCTGCCCATCATCCTGTTCCTCACGGCGCTGGTGGCCCTCTACGCGGCCCACCCCGAGCGGCACGGAGCGTTCTGACATGGACGTGCGCAGCATCTGCGTCTTCTGCGGCTCGCGGCCGGGCGCACGGCCCGAGTACGCCGAGGCGGCGACGGCCCTGGGCACCGAGCTGGGACGGCGCGGCATGACGCTCGTCTACGGCGGGGCGAGCGTGGGCCTCATGGGCACCGTGGCCGCCTCCACCCTGGCCGCGGGAGGCAAGGTGGTGGGCGTGCTGCCGCACTTCATGGGCGCGCGGGAGATTGCCCACCTGGGCCTCACGGAGCTCATCCGCGTGGACTCCATGCACGAGCGCAAGGCGCTGATGGCCTCACGCTCGGACGCGTTCCTCGCGCTGCCCGGCGGCTTCGGCACGCTCGACGAGCTCTTCGAAATCATCACCTGGGCACAGCTGGGCCTGCACCAGAAGCCCATGGGCCTGCTCGACACGCTCGGCTTCTTCCAGCCCCTGGTGACGCTCGCACGACACCTGGCCAACGAGGGCTTCGCGCCGCCGGAGCAGGCCCTGCCCTTCGCGGTGAGCGCGTCACCCCAGGAACTGGTGGACCGGATGCTCGACGGGCCCACGCTCACGGTGACGGAGAAGTGGCTGAAGCGCCCCGAGCAGACTTAAGCGACACGGGGCCGCGTGCTACTGCGCGGCCACCTTCATCTCCGCCTGCCCCAGCGACGAGGCGAGGCGGAACATCACCTGCTCCGTACCAGGGGGAATGACGAGCTGCCCGGTGGACATCACCGTGGGGAACTGCACCTCGTAGCCGACCCAGAAGACGCTGGTGTACGGGTAGTAGGCGCGCATCTCCAGGTCCGCGCGGCCCAGCCGGCGGATGCGCACCGGCGTCACCTCGCCCGCGGGCGTCACCAGCGCCATGCGCCAGATGGTCTTCTTGAAGTCGAAGTCGAGGTACCGGTAGTCGTTGACGTGCACGCCCAGGAAGAACTCGTGCACCTGCCCGGCCTCGGTGCGCTCCTCGGAGAGCAGTTGCTCCACCTTGGGAGGCGGCAGCACCTGGAAGGCCGCCTGCCGCTTCACCCGCGCCTCGCGGAACGCCATCGACTGGAGCGTCACCCCGGCGAAGAGGCGGGTGTCGAAGCCGTCGTAGATTTGCTGCTGGCCCGAGTACTTGTCGAGCAGGGCCCGGTAGGCCGCTTCCGCGTTCTCGTCGTGCAGCGTGGGGGCCTGCTCGCCGATGGTGGGAGGCGTGGTGGAGCAGCCGGACAACAGGCCCAGCAGCGCTCCCGTCGCGAGAAGCTTCTTCACGGAATGAAGTCCTTGCGGGTGAACAGCGTGGTGAGCCGGTGGCCCGCGGCCTCCACCGCTTCGCGTCCCCCCTCCAGTCGGTCCACCAGGGCGAACGCCCCCAGCACCGTCAGTCCCTCGGATTTGGCCCGCTCAATCGCCTTGAGCGTGGAGCCACCCGTCGTCACCACGTCCTCGACGATGGCCACCTTCGCGCCCGCGCCCAGCCCGCTCAGGCCTTCAATCCACTGGCCGGTGCCGTGGCCCTTGGGCTCCTTGCGGACGATGAACGCGGCCAGCGGATAGCCAGACAGGTAGCCGGTGAGGCTCACCGCGGACGCGAGCGGATCCGCGCCCAGCGTCAGTCCGCCCGCGCCCACCGCCTCGGGCGCCTCGCGGCGGATGGCCTCCAGGAAGAGCCGGCCGATGAGGAAGTGTCCTTCGGCCAGGAGCGCGGTGCGCTTGCAGTCGATGTAGAAGTCCGACTCCTTGCCAGAGGAGAGCACCACGCGACGGCGCTCGAAGGAACGCTCGGTGAGCAGCTCCAGCAGCCGGGCCCTGTCACGGGCGAACAAGTCGGACATCACTTCAACCCCTCCAGGTACGCCACCAGCTCGGAGGAGTACCGCAGTTGCATCAGCAGCTCCGCTCGGCGCGACTCATCCAGCGAGGTGAACACGTCCGCCAGCAGCGAGAGTTCCTGGTTGATGGTCCCCAACCGCTGCGACACGTCCGCCGCCAGCTCGTCGGCGTCGACCTCTTCTTCCACGCCCTCGGGTGCCAGCTCATCATCGGTGGCAAGCGCCTTGGCGAGCATGTCGGCCACGGCGGCGCTCAGCCGGCCCTGGGCTTCCAACTGGTCGCGCTTGGCCTCCAACACCTCGGGGCCCACCGGCGTGGCGTGGATGGCCTCCGCCAGCGACATGAGGAGCGCGTCCTCATCCGACAGGTCCGTGTGCACGCGCGCCTGCACCGCGTCCCGCTTGAGGAAACGCAGCGCGGCCACGCGCCGGAAACCGCACACCAGCTGGTAGCTCTCTCCGCCCCGGGGACGCACGTCCACCGGGAACAACTGCCCCAGCCGGGCGATGTCCGTGGCCAGCCCGGACACGTCACCCTCCGGACGCAGCCGGTACGCCGACTCGTCCTCGAGCCGCTCCAGTGGCATCAGCACCGTCACCACCCGGCCGGCGAGACGCTCCTCCGGCGCGGCCAGCAGTTCGGGTCCCGACTCTTCCTCGTCGGCGGCACCCGACTCCTGCCCCTCGGAAGCCGCTGTCTCGGAGACACCGGACTCCACCCCGGCGGAAGCTTCCGTCCCGGACCGAGCCTCGGGGGAGGCAGTCCCCTCGGGGGCGGATGGCTCCTGCCCGGGCGCGTCATCGAGCCGCGACTCCGGCGGACGCTCCCCTTCGGACACTCCCGACTCCGATGTGGACTTCACCTGCGACTCTTCCAACACACCCACCGACGACTCCATGGCCCGCTCCGGTTCACCCGAGACGGGTGCTCCTTCCGCGGCGACACCCTGAGACTCCACCGAGCCTCCTTCCGGGGACACAGCCCCCGCATCCGTCGCGGTGACGGGGGCGGACTCCCCTTCCCCACCTTCGACGCGCGTCAGCTCCCGCGGCGCGGGCTCGCCCGGCGCGGAGTCCTGGGACCCACCGTCGCTCCGCGCCGAAACAGCCTCGGGCGTGGACGTCGAGCCACCTTCCGGAGAACCCGGCATCCCATCCTCTCCGTCAACCCTGTGCTCGGCGTCCATGGTGGCACCCCTGGTCTACCCACTCCCGCGCCACCGACTCCGGCGGCGCGGGAAGCGAGCTCTAGCGGGTCTTCTTCTTCACCACGACCTTCTTCTTGGCGCCAGCACCCAACGCGAAGGGCGTTGGCGGCTCGGCAGAAGCAGGCTGCTCCACGGGCGGGGCTACCGGACGCGTCTCGGCCCGGGGGGGCGGAGGCGGCGGCAGCGGCTTGCTCGCGGGACGGGCGGGCGCGGTGGGCGCCGGCGCGGGGCGCGCGGTCGCCGCGGGAGGCATGGGGCGCGCGGGAGGCGCGCTCGGACGCGCGGGAGGGGCGCTCGGGCGGGCAGGCGTCGCGGTGGGCCGCGTCACCGGAGCGGCGGGACGCGCCACCACGGGGCGCTCCGACGGCAGACGGCCGGGCTCCACGTCACCCATGTCCACGCGGCCGCGGAAGCTGGCGCCGTCCACGATGATGACGCGCGGTGCGTGGATGTCACCCACCATGCGTCCTTCGCGGGTCAGCTCCACGCTCTCGGTGGCGTTGATGTTGCCCACCACCACGCCGCTGACGATGGCGTTGCGCACCGCCACGTTGGCCTTCACCACGCCCGACGGCTCCACGATGAGGGTTCGGCTGAGCGTCAGCTCGCCCTCGACGCGGCCCCGGACGGTGAGGTCCTCATCGCCCGTCAACCGACCGCTGATGAGGATGGAAGGCCCCACCACGGTGTTGTTGACGTCGTTGTTACCGCTCAACTCCTTCGGGGTGGCCACGAATCAGCGCTCCTTCATGTCCATGTCGACGTTGCCCTTGAAGGAGGCACCATCGGCGATGAGGATGCGGGGCGCCTTGATGTCGCCCACGACACGGCAGTCCGTCTTCAGCTCGACCTTGTCGCTGGCGACGATGTTGCCCGTCACCCGGCCGGCGATCTCCACGTTCTGCGTTTCGATGTCCGCCTCGACGACGCCACTGCCCTCGACGTAGAGGCTCTCCTTGAGGGAGATTTTCCCCTTCACGGTGCCCTGGATGACCAGGTCCTCGTCTCCGGAAATCTCTCCGTCGATGACGATGCTCGAACCAATGACCGTATTCGCCATGAGTGTTGTCCGCCCTCTAGAAAGGTGTGTGCCGCGCCGTCAGCGCCGCGGCGTGAGCTTCAGATGTCGTCTGGCAGCCGGACGTCCATCTCGATGGAGCCGTTGAACACGGCGCCATCCTCGATGACGATGCGAGGCGCCTTGATGTCGCCGGCCACCTTGGCCGAAGCGTTGATGGCCACGCGAGTCGAGGCGTCGATGTTGCCGCTCGCCTCGCCGTTGATGGTCAACTCCTCGGCGCGGATGTCCGCCTGCACCTTGCCGGTGCTCTCGATGGTGAGGTGGTTCTTCAGGGCAATCTGCCCCTCCACCCGTCCCTCGATGACAAGGTCCCCACCGCCCGTGAGGTTCCCCTTGATGACGATGCCCTTACCGATGATGCCCGTTTCACCCGTTGCCATGCGGTGACCTCACCCAGAGCCCGCTCCTTCCGAGGAGCCGAGCGCTTTGATTATGTCAGAGATGCGCGGAGATCCAGCCGGAGATATCCCGGAACACCTCGGCGCGCCCCACCTCGTTGAGCGGCTCGTGCCTCATGCCGGGGTACTCCTTGAACTTCTTGTCCGCCGAGCCCGCCGTCTCGAAGAACACCCGCGCCGCCGCCGGCGCCGCCACCCCGTCCTCGGCTCCGCAGAGCACGAACAGCGGGACTTGAATCTTCGGCGCCAACAGCATCGCCTCCGCCTGGGCCTTCGTGGACTCGATGAACCAGCGAGGCGTGGCGATGGACAGGTAGAGCGGGTCCTCCCGGGTGGCGCGCTGCACCTCCGGGTCCTTGGTGAGGGCTTCGATCTTCAGTCCGGAGGCCAGGCCCAGCCACGGCACCAGCGAGCCCACCGCGCGCGCCGCCATCACCTTCACGGCGGGCGGGGTCAACGCCAGCTTGAAGTACGGGCCCGACATGACCAGCCCGGACAGGCCCTCCACCTTGCGGCCACCGGCCCAGTGCGCCGCCATCAGCCCGCCATGGCTGTGGCCGAGCGCGAACGTCTTCTTGCCACCGGCCGCGCCGCGCACCCGCTCCCAGAAGACCTCCAGGTCGTCCACGAAGTACTGCCACTTCTCGCTGTAGGCGCGGCGGCCCTCCGCGCGGCCATGGCCCCGGTAGTCGAAGCCGTGCACCGCGAAGCCGTCCGCCAGCAGCGCGTCCGTCACGTACTGATAGCGGCCGAAGTGGTCGCCATAGCCGTGCACCACCGCGACATGCGCTCGCGGTTCGGCGTCGGGAAGATGCGTCTTCCAGAAGAGCCGCGTCCCATCCCGGCCAGTGAAATAGCCCTCGTCGTGGCGAGCCATAGGCCCAGCAACTTAGCGGCCCGCCGCACCCATGGATAGCGCCTTGAGCTTGCGCTCCAGCACCTCCCGCTGCCCCGGGGGCTCGGCGGACTCGGGGTCCAACGACAGCACCTCCAGCGCCCGGCGCCACGCACCCGCCGCATCCGCGCTCCGAGCCGCGCGCTGGTAGGCATCCCCCAGGTGCTCGAGGATGACCGGCTCGTCGGGCGACAGCGACGACGCGCGCTCCAGCGCCTCCACGGCGCGCGGGTAGTCCCCCCGCCGGAAGTACACCCAGCCCAGGGAATCCAGGAAGGCGCCGGTGTCTGGGCGCAGCTCCAGCGCGCGGAGCACCAGCCGCTCCGCCTCGTCCAGGTCCCGGCCCGTCTGCGCCAGCAGGTAGCCCAGGAAGTTGAGGGCCGCGGCATGGTCCGGCTCCACCTCCAGCACGGCCCGCATGCGCGCCTGCGCGCCTGCCACGTCCCCCTGGCGTTCGAAGGCGGCGCCCTGCACGTACAGCAGGGCCTGGTCCTTCGGTGCGCGCGCCACGGCCTCGCGCAAAAGGGACAGGGCCTCCGCGCCCCGGTTCTGGCGCTGCAGCGTTCCGGCGAGCGCGTCGTAGAGCGAGGCGGAAGGCCCCTGTGCCAGCCCTTCCTTCAGCACGGACTCGGCTCGCGCGGGCGCCCCTCCCCGCTCCAGCGCGCGGGCGTACTGCGCGCGAATCTCCAGGTCCGACGGGGCTTGCTGAAGCGCGGCGCGCAGCAGCGCGAGGGCCCGGGGATGCTGCCCCGCGAGCGACAGGCACCGGGCACGGCGCACGCGGGCATCCGCGAAGACGTCCGCGCTCTCGGGCACTCCCGCGAAGGCCTCCGCGGCGTCGGCGAAGCGCCGCATCCGCTCGTGCACCAGCCCCGCGTAATAGGCGAGCCGGGGCTCATCGCCGCTGGCCGCGCGAGCAGACTCCAGCACCTCCACGGCGGCGGTGTGCTCACGCTCGGCCAGGTAGCTGAAGGCCACCCGCACCGCGGTCTCCGGCTCTCCGGAGAGGGACAGGAGCCGGTCGAAGTACGCCCGGGCCCGCACCACGGAGCCCGCCTTCAGCGCCGAGCGGCCCGCGGCCAGCAGCACTTCCTGGCTGTCCGGCTCGTGCTCCAGGGCCCGGGCCAGCGTCTCCTCGGAGCGCGCGGGCCGCCCCGTCTCCTCGTACAGCTTCGCCAGCGTGCCCAGCACCTCCACGTCACCGGGGTCCCTGGAGGCGGCCTCCGTCAGCAGCCGCTCGGCCCGGTGGGTGTCTCCGCGCTCGGCCAGGGCCAGCCCCAGGCGCCGGTATCCAGAGGCCTCGCCCGGCAATGCTCGCGCGAGGGACTCCACCACCTTCACCGCCTCGGCGGGGGAGCCCGACTCCAGGTAGAGCTGCGCGAGGACGAGGTAGGCCTCGGGCTCGCGAGGCTTGAGCGACATGGCCCGGCGCAGGTGCAGGCGGGCGCGGGTGAAGCGGCCCGACTCCAGCAGCACGCGCCCGAGCAGGACGTGGGCCGGGTAGTACGCGGGAGCACGCTCCACGGCGCGGCGCAGCTCCCTCTCCGCCTTGTCCAGGTCTCCAAGCCGGGCGTACTCCTCCGCCAGGCGGGTGAGCAGCAGCGGGTGTCCGTCATCCGTGGCCAGGGCCAGGCGCAGCGCGTCCACCGAGCCGCGGTGGTCCCCCGCATGGTGCAACAGCCGCGAGCGCAGGTAGTGGGAGTAGCTGGCCGACGAGGAGAAGGCCCCTTCGTCCGTGGCCGCCGCATCCATGGCCTCTTTCATCGCCTCCCGGTCCACGCGCGGGCGGCGGGACGGGGGCGCCGCCGCGAGGGCACCAGGCCCCCACAGGGCGGCGAGCAGGACGACGGCGAGGAGGCGAGAGGGGCTCACGCAAGACGAAGTCTAGCGCGGCCCCGAGCGCCGTGCAGGTGCCTCAGCCCTCCGCGGGAGGTGGGGCCCCCAGCTTCTCCAGCAGCTTCTCCACCGGGTCGCTGTCCTGGCTCACGTCCGCCACCGCCGAGCGGTACTCGGTGTCCGTCGCCTTCTCCACATCCGGCATCAGCCGGCCGATGACGGTGCGAGCGGCCTCCGCGTTGCACTCGGGCAGGACGACGACGAAGACGCCCCCGCCCAGGTGGGAGATGGCATCCGGGTGACGCACCCGCTTGCGCATGACGTCCGCGATGTTGCCGGGAACGGGCTCCACCGGACGTTCCGGCCGCAGCACCGCCAGGCTCAGGGCCCGGTGGTAGCGACGGCTGCGCGCCAGCTCCTGCTCCAGTCGCAGCAGCAGGCCTCGCCGGTCATGCAGCCCCGTCGTCGGGTCGCTCCCGGTGCGACGCTGCAGCGGCGACCCCGAGCGCTCCTGCTGCTCGCGCTCGCCCTGCCGTAGCTTGAGCGCGCGGTCCGTGCGGTTGAGCAACTCCACCGCGTTGAACGGCTTGCTCATGTAGTCCACCGCGCCCAGGTTGAGCGCGCGGACCTTCTCCGCGACCCCCTGGTGCGCGGACAGCAGGATGACGGGGATGTGCGCCGTGTCGGACGACGACTTCAGCGCCATGGCCGCATCCAGCCCGTCCAGCTTGGGCAGGAAGACGTCCATCACCACCAGGTCCGGCCGCTGCGCGCGCGCCCGGGCCAGTCCCTCCGCTCCATCTCTCGCCACCTCCACGCGGTACTTCGAGCGCAGCACCTCCGACAACACGGCGGCGATCTCCGGCTCGTCCTCCACCACGAGGACGCGCGGCTGCTCGTGCACGCTGGTCGCCGCGACGGGCGGACGCGGATTGCGCGGCGCCTCCTGCGCGAGCGGCAGGGTGAAGACGAACAGACAGCCATGCTCCGGCGGGCTCTCCGCCCAGATTTCCCCGCCGTGCAGCTCCACGAACTCCTTGCAGATGGCGAGCCCCAGCCCGGTGCCCTTGCCACCGTGGCGGTAGCGGTCGAACACCAGGTGCAGCTCGTCCTGCGGAATGCCGACGCCGTCGTCCTGCACGCACACCTTCGCCGCGTCACCGTCGGGACGTCCCAGGCGCCGGGTGGACACGACGACTTCGCCCGCGTCCCGCGCATGGTGGATGGCGTTGGTGATGAGGTTCTGCAGCACCTCGTGCAGCTTCACCTCGTCGCCGATGAGCATCAGGCTGTCGGGGCAGTCCGCCCGCAGCGACACGCCGCGCTCGGCGGCGAGAATCTCCAGCTCGTTGACGGCGTCGCGGCACAGCTGCGCCACGTCCAGCACGCGAGGCTCGATGGACAGCCGCGCCGCCTCGCCCTTGCCCTTCTCCAGCAGCGATTCGACGAGGCCGAGGATCTTCTTGCCCTGGCGAATCATCGCCTCGGCGGACTGCTTCTGCTGGGACTCCAGCGGACCTTCCAGCAACAGCCGGCCGTGCCCCAGCAGCACCTGGAGCGGGGCGCGCAGGTCATGGCTCACCACCGCGATGATCTCATCCTTGAGGCGGTTGAGTTCCTTGAGCCGGCGGTTGGCCTCGAGCAGCTCGTGGTAGCGCTCCACGTAGGCCATCTCCAGGTCTTCGCGCTTCTTCTTCACCGCGGTGTGCAGCCTGGCGTTGCGGATGGAGTTGGCCAGCACACCGGCCACGGCCTGGGTGAACTCCTGCTCGTCGCGACCGAAGGACGCGTCCATGCGCGAGACGCGCAGGAACAGCGCGCCCAGCAGGTCGTCCTGACAGATGAGCGGCTGCACGAGGATGGACTTCACGCCCAGCGGGACGAGGGACGTGCGCACCTCCGCCATGAGCGGATCTCGCTGCGCCTCCTCGATGAGCACCGGCTCTCGCGTCTCCAGCGCGCGGCGCAGCTCCGGATAGCGCGCCACTTCGATATCCAGTTGCACGAGGCTCGGGTCCTCCTGCGTGGCCACCACCCGGCCCGTGCGGGCATGGCTGCCCTCCACCAGCACCACCGAGCACCGGTCCGTCCCGGTGACACGCCCCACCTTGTCCACCGCGATGCGGAGGATCTCCTCCAGCTCCAGCGAGCTGGTGGCCGCCTGGGTGATTTCCAGCAGCATCCCCATGCGCAGGCGGACGCGCTCCTCGCGGTCCCTCAACCGGCCGGCCCGCAGCGCGGCCTCCAGGCGGGGCACCACCTCGTCGGCGCCGCGAATCCAGTCGTCCACGGCCAGGCGCTTGAAGGCCTCCGCGGACCGGCTGCGCCCCAGGTCCACCAGCACCGGCAACCGCTGAAGGCGCTCCACCCGACGCAGGGACTCCAGCAGCTCCGCCGCGCGCTTCGCCGTCACCGACAGCAGGACGACCTCCGGCTGCAGCGAATCCGCCACCTCCGCGAGCCCGCTCTCCCGTTCGGCCGACGCGCAGTGGTAGCCGCTCGCGGTCAGCCGCTCCATCAAGGCGTCGCCGGACTCCTTCCCGGCCACCACCAGCACGCGTCCCCGCTGATCCGCCTGCATCTCGACTCTCACAGTGAACCTCTCGCCAACCGGGCCCGGACCAGGACTCGATGGGGAGGCTGCAAAAACCCGTTGAGTGCGTAAGGGTTCATGGTTCGGATCCCGATCATGCCGCTGATCACGTCCGTGGGCCAGAGCGGCGCACATCCGGAGACGGCGGTAACTGTGAGTGGAGACGCGGAGGCGCCACGCCCATCGTGGCTTTCCCGCACGAACGTCGAAGGTGCTCCTCGCGGGCTCCCGCGCCGCGCCCACCGGGTGCTCCGAGTGGAATGGGCGCGCGGAACAGCGCCGGGCGAAGAACCTTCCCAGGTCCTTGACGCGCCAGCGCCGGTCGCCCGGTCGGGCGCCGTCCATTCAAGCATCCATCCGGCCCTCATCGCTTGCTCCCACCCGTTTCCGTATCACCCTGGCTTCGCGGATTTACCGGCCTCCACGTACGGAGTATCGGCGGCTATCACGTCACGGGCCTGTCAAGGGCCGCAATCGACGCCTGCCCCGGCCTGCGGAAGCGTTTCGGGAGGGGGGATGATGCCGGGAATGGTGCGAGCGAGGTAGAGTGCGGTGCCATGCTCCACCCTCCCGTGACTCGGCGTGCATGGCGCACCGCCCTCGTTCTCCTCTCCAGCCTGGCCACCGCTTGCGGCGATGATCCGCCGCCGCCCACGCCGGATCCCCCCCAGGTCGCCTTGACGGTCCTCGAAGGGAACTCCGCGGGGACGTCCCTCAAGCTCAGCGTCACCGTGTCCGGCTGCGAGAAGGTCGCCACGCTGAACATGTACGACCGCACCACCTTCCTCAAGGCGTTCCCCTATGGGAGCGGCGCCACCCCCGTGGAGCTGCTGGCGTCGGACATTCCCTACGCCAACCCGCTGGTCGGCATCGCCGCCAGCCTGTCGCTCACCGCGGAGGTGGTGTGCGACGACGGGCGGAAGAACACGTCCCTTCCCCAGCCCGCCACGTTCTTCCCGGTGGCGCGGGTGGTGGAGGATCCCCAGGGCGCCCAGGTCTACTCCACCCCGCTCGCCATCGACGGCACGGGCGCCGGGATGACCTTCCTGAGCTGCGCCAAGACGACCACGGGCGGCCTGGAGACGATGTACCGCCACAACTCCGCGGGCAGCGGCGCCTCCATCCTCCAGGTCCCAACCCTCTGCAACGCGTCCACGGTCATCACCCCGCGCCACGCCGTCACGCGCAAGCGCTGGGTCTGGACGCCGGGCTACGGCGCCTTCGCCGTCGGCGACGACTTCAAGATTTCGTCGCGCACGCCCATCGACCTCAAGGTCGAGGATTTGACCGTCATGCCCAACGGCGACGCCGTCATCCGCTCCGAGCCTGGGCCCATCTACCGCATCACCCACGACACCACGGACGGCCTAGGCATCGGCGTCACGCGGTGGAAGTACACGCGGGAGATTTCGGTCGGCGACCCCATTGGTGACCTCGTGGTGCGCAGCGACGGCCGGGTGCTCGCCGCCAGCCACATCGCCTACAGCGAGAACCGCTCGGACGTCATCGTCGAGGAGCTGGACGGCGGCACGGACTCCGCGGGCGGAACGCTGCAGGCCACGCGCATCATCCGTCAGCTCTTCACGTCCAACACCTCCACGCCGCTTCCGGTGGGCTCGTTCAGCCCGGATGGCAGCATCCTGTACCTGGGCTTCGCCCTGCCCGAGGACAAGTCGCAGGTCCTCGCGTGCGTCGCGACCCTGGATGGCTGCGAGGGCGCCGCGTCGAAGTGGGCCACGGGCGTGCTCACCGGTCAGGTGAAGCAGATCGCCACATACGCCAACGGCAACCGCGTGGCCGCCGCGACGACGCAGCGCGTGTGGCTGCTGGATGCGACCACGGGCGTCATCCGCAACCGGGAGAGCCGCTCGGTGGACGCCAACGGCGCGCTCCACGTGAAGTTCCTGCTCCCGGCGAACCCCTCTTCGGACCTGTTCTTCCTCAACGGGCCGGCCGCGCAGGGGCAGACGGTGACGTTGCCGGTGGAGCTGGTGGGCGTGGATCAATCTTCGGGCAGCGTGGCCGAAGGTCGCGAGCTCTTCCGCTACCAGGTGCCCGTCTCCATGGGCGCCGCCTTCGACGACACGGGCCGGCTCTGGATGCGCACCGGACTCAAGCTGCTCCAGCTCCAGCCCTCTTCGCAGTACCGCAGCGCCCGGCCGTAAGGACCTTCGGGAAGGGCGCGGCGCACACGCTCCGCCCTTCCCATCCGAGCACGGACGGACGTTAGGGCCGCTCGGCGACCAGGAGGGCTTCGACGTTGCCGGCGGGCCCCGGCACGGGGGAGTCCATCAGTCCCCGCACGGTGAGGCCCTGCTCGCGCACGAAGGCCGTCACGGTGTCGATGGCATCCTGGCGCGCGGCGGCGTCTCTCACCACGCCGCCCTTGCCCACCCGGTCCGGCCCCACCTCGAACTGGGGCTTCACCAGCGCGGCCAGCAGGCCGCCTGGCTCCAGGAAGCGCAGCACCGAGGGCAACACCTGGGTGAGCGAGATGAAGCTGACGTCGATGACGATGACGCCCACCTTCTCCGGCAGGTCCTCGTCCGTCAGGTAGCGCGCGTTGACGCGCTCACGCGAGCGCACCCGGTCATCCTTCCGGAGCTTCTCGTGGAGCTGCCCGTAGCCCACGTCGATGGCGTGGACCCGCACCGCGCCGTGCTGGAGCAGGCAGTCGGTGAAGCCTCCCGTGCTCGCGCCGATGTCCGCAGCCACCTTCCCGCGCACGTCGAGCCCGAAGCGGTCGATGGCCCCCTTCAGCTTCAACCCTCCGCGAGAGACATAGGGAAGCACCTCGCCCTTGAGGCGCAGCTCGGCCTCCACGGGGATGAGGGAACCGGGCTTGTCCACGCGCTGGTCATCCACCACCACCAGCCCGGCGAGGATGAGCGCCTGGGCCTTGGTGCGCGACTCGGCCAGGCCGCGCTCCACCACCAGCACGTCCACCCGCTCCTTGCGAGGCTTCACGGTTCGCTCCTCTCCAGCAGCGACAGGCCTGCCCGCCGAAGTCCCGCCGCGTCCAGCCCGAGCTCCGCGCGCTGCACCCGCGCGTCCCCGTGGGGCATGAAGGTGTCTGGCATGCCCAGCACCCGCACCCGCGCGTGGACACCGCGCTCCGCGTAGAGCTCCAGCACGGCGCTCCCCAGGCCCCCGCGCACCGTCCCCTCCTCCGCCACGACGACAGGTCCGTGGGAGGCGGCTTCCAGCAGCGCGGCCTCGTCCAGCGGCGACAGGGCCCGAGCGTCGAGCACGCTCCACCCAGGCTCATTCCGAGCGGCTTCCAGCGCCGCCAGGCCCAGCGGGCCCAGGGTCACCAGCGTCAGCTCCGGGCGCTCGGCGCGAACGAGCCAGCGCGCTCCCCGCACGGGCGCTTCTTCCACCCGCACTTCGGGAGGCAGCGCGGGCAGTGTGCCCCGAGGAAAGCGGAGGACGGAGGGCCGCGACGATTGGAGCGCGGTGGCGAGCATGGGCGCGAAGTCCTCGCCCACCACGGGCGCCCACAACGCGAGGCCCGGGAGCGGACGGAGCGAGGCCACGTCGTAGGTGCCCTGGTGCGTGGCGCCGTCCGCGCCCACCAGTCCCGCGCGGTCCACCGCGAAGACGACGGGCAGGCCCGGCAGGCACACGTCGTGGATGATCTGGTCATACGCGCGCTGCAGGAACGTGGAGTAGATGCAGCACACGGGGCGAGCCCCCGCGGCGGCGAGTCCCGCGCAGAAGGTGACGGCGTGCTGCTCGGCGATGCCCACGTCGTGTACGCGGTCCGGGAAGCGCGCCTTGAGGGCATTGAGCGCGGAGCCCTCCAACATCGCGGGCGTCACCGCCACGACGCTCGAGTCGCGCGCCATCGCCTCTTCCAGTGCCCACGCGAGCGCCTCGCTGTACGTGCGGTGGCCTCCGCGCGAGCGCACCAGCTTGCCGTCGCGCCACTCGTACGGGCCCATGGCGTGGCCCCGCGTCTGCGCGTCCGCCTCCGCGGGAGGGAACCCCTTGCCCTTGAGCGTCAGCGCATGCACGACCACGGGCCGGGACGAAGCACGGGCCTCGCGCAGCGCGTGCACCAGCGCGCCCAGGTCATGGCCATCCACGGGCCCCAGGTACGTGAAGCCCAGCCCCTGGAAGAAGTCGCGCGCGCCCCGGGTGCGCAGCAGCGAGGGAATCGCGCCCACGTTGGCGCTGATGGACATCTGGTTGTCGTTGAGCACGACGACGAGCGGCAGGTGACTGCCTCCCGCGTTGTTGAGGCCCTCGAAAGTCAGCCCTCCGGTCAGGCCCCCATCCCCGAGCACCGCCACCACGTGGCCCCGGTGGCCCAGCATCCTGCGGCCCTCCAGCAGCCCCAGCGCCGCCGACACCGCCGTGCAGGAGTGGCCCGCCAGCAGCGCGTCATGCGGACTCTCGCGAGGGTCCAGGAAGGGCGCCACGCCACCGGCCTGCCGCAGCGTGTGCATGCGCTCGCGCCGCCCGGTGAGCAGCTTGTGCGCGTACGTCTGGTGACCCACGTCGAAGAGAATCGCGTCGGTGGGCGAGTGAAAGACGCGATGGAGCGCGACGATGAGCTCCACGGCGCCCAGGGAGGCGCCCAGGTGGCCGCCCACCTTCCCGCAGATGGAGATGATGTCTTCCCGGAGCTCCTCGCACAGCTGGGGCAGGTCCGCTTCGGGAAGCGCCCGCACATCCGTCGGAGAGGCGATGCGTGCCAGCAACTGCTGCGCCATCAGGACTTCCGCTCCACCACGTAGCGCGCGAGCGCCGCCAGCGGTCCATCCTCGCCTTCGAGCGGACGCACCGCTTCCACCGCCAGGGCCACCTGCTCCTCGGCCATCCGCCGCGAGGCGTCCAGCCCCACCACGGCGGGGAACGTGTGGCGCCCCGCCTCCGCGTCGGCGCCCGCCGGCTTGCCGAGTTGCTCGCGCGTGGCCGTCACGTCCAGCACGTCGTCGGCGATCTGGAAGGCCAGGCCCACCGCGTCACCGTAGAGCTGCGCGCGGACCAGCGACTCCGCGTCTCCACCGCCCGCCAGCGCGCCCATGCGACACGCCGCGCGGATGAGGGCCCCCGTCTTCAGCCGGTGCATCCGCACCAGGTAGTCCAGGACGGCGGGACGGTCCTCCGCGGTGTCCAGCACCTGTCCACCCACCATGCCCGAAGCGCCCGAGGCCACCGCCAGCTCCCGGCACAGCGCGCCCCGCACGGGCTCCGGCCCGTCGCCGAGCAACACGAAGGCCTCCGTCAAGAGCGCGTCGCCCGCGAGGATGGCCATCGCCTCGCCGTAAACCTTGTGGTTGGTGGGCCGGCCGCGGCGAAAGTCGTCGTCATCCATCGCCGGCAGGTCGTCATGCACCAGCGAGTACGTGTGGACGAACTCCAGCGCGCAGGCCGCGTCACCGGACACGGGAGACACCAGGGAAGCGCGCGCCACCGTGTCCGCGAAGGTGAGGCACAGCACGGGCCGCAGCCGCTTGCCGCCCGCGAGCAGAGAGTAGCGCATGGCCTCCACCAGCCGGGGAGGCGCACCAGAGGGCGCGAGCCGGTCCGCGCGCTCGAGCAACAGCGATTCCACCCGCGCCTGCTGGGTGCGCAGGAAGGTGTCCAGGTCGAAGTGGGCCAAGCGTCGGTGCTCCTTGCGCTGCTGGAATACTAGGGAGCCGGTGGAGTCACCAGCTCCCGAATGCGCCGGACGAGCTTCTCCGTATCCAGGGGCTTGACGAAGTAGTCCGCGGCGCCGACCTCGCGACCTCGCCGCTTGTCGTCGGAGTCTCCCCGCCCGCTGATGAAGATGATGGGGATGTCCCGGAAGTGCTCGTTCTTCTTCACCGCCTTGCACAGCTCGAAGCCGTCAATCCAGGACATGTTCACGTCCAGGAGGATGGCTTGCGGGCGGTGGAGCTGCAGCGAGGCGATGAGCCGCAGGCCGTTGGCCGCGAGTGTGACCTCGAAGCCCTCGTCCTCGAGGGCCGCCGCGAGCAATTCCCGCGTGTCGCGGTCATCGTCGACGATGGTGATCTTCGGCTTCGACATGCCGGTGTGCGCGTCCCGCACGAACTAGAACGGGACGTCATCCTCGGGGGGAGGTCGGGGGGCAGGCGCCCGGGGGGCCGCCTGGGCGGCGGGACGGGCAGCCACGGACAGCGGCGCCACCACGTCGTTGCCGTCCTCATCCTGGAGCAACTGTTCGATGCGCTGCTCCGCCTCGGTCAGCAGCTTCTCACCCCGGCGTACCAGCCGGATGCCTTCCTCGAACGCCTTGAGAGAGTCCTCCAACGACAGATTGCCGCTCTCCAGCCGGCCCACCGTCTCCTCGAGTCGGGACACGACGTCCCCGTACTGCCCGGGAACCTCGCCCTCCGCCGCCTTGTCCGCCTTGGACGCCTTGTCCGCCTTCGCCACAGCCTTCCACCTCCCCGTTCGGGGCGCGGGACTCTAGAGGGTGGCCCGTTAGCAGTCCACCGGCCCTTTTACCGACGTGACAGTGGCTTCGACTTCTTCACATCCGCCCAGCGTCTTCGCCCCATTCGCCGCGAGTTTGATGCCCAGGCGCTCTCCCACCTCGACATCCGCGGCGGAGCGCACCACCCCGCCGTCTCGCTGACGGAACACCACCGAGTAGCCACGCGACATCACCTTCAGCGGGCTCATCGCGTCCAGTCGCCCTTCCAGACGCTGGAAACGCCTCTGCGCTTCCGCCAGCGTCCCCTGCTGAAGCGCCCGCAGGCGTGCCTGGTGCGCCGCCAGCCGGGCATGCTCTCGCGAGATGAGCGCCGTCGGCGAGGCCCGCTCCAACCCGAGTCGCGCCGTCGCCAGCGTCGCCTGCCGCGTCGCCACGCCCGCGCGCGCCGCCTCCGACAGTCGCATGGCCAGCTTCAGCAGATGCGCCCGCTGCTCGCTCAGCCGGGCCTGGGGCCGCGAGCGCTGCAGGCGCTCCGTCAGCGCGCGCAGCGACTCACGGCGCTCGCGCACGGCGGGCCGCAGCACGCGCATCATCGCTTCCACCTGTTCGGACAGGTGCAGCCGCTGGTGGTTGAGCGCCCGCCGCGGATCATCCAGCCGGGAGGCGAGCTGACCCTGTCGCTCGCGCAGCTCCAGCACCCGGCGTTCCATGGCCCGGCGCAGCCGCCCCGCCTGGGTGGCCAGCGACAGCTCCAGGTCCGCGAGCACCGGCGCCAGTCGCTCCGCCGCCGCGCTGGGGGTCGCCGCCCGCCAGTCCGCCACGAAGTCGGAGATGGTGAAGTCAATCTCGTGGCCGATGGCCGACACCACCGGTACCGGCGAGGCGAAGATGGCGCGCGCCACCTCCTCCTCGTTGAAGGTCCAGAGGTCCTCCACCGAGCCACCGCCGCGCGTCACCACGATGACGTCCACGTCGGTGCGAGCCAGTCGGGCAATCGCCCGGGCCACCTCCGGCGCGGAGCCCTCGCCCTGCACGCGCGCGTCCGCCAGCAGCACGCTCAGCCGGGGGTTGCGCGAGTGCAGCACGCGCAAGAAGTCCTGGAGCGCCGCGCCCGTGCGGCTCGTCACCACGCCGATGCGCTGGGGCAGGAACGGCAGCGGACGTGGGGCCCTCACGCGGCGGTCGCCAATGAGCCCCTCGGCCGCCAGTCGCGCCTTGAGCTGTTCGAAGGCGAGCGCCAGCGCGCCCTCCCCCACCGGCTCCAGCCGCGAGACGATGAGGCTGTAGCGTCCCTGCGGCTCGTACAGGTCGACGCTGCCCTCGGCCAGCACCTCCATGCCGTCGCGCAGCGCGAAGCGCATCCGCCCCGCCATCGAGGCCCACACCTTGGCGTCGATGGAGGCGACGGAGTCCTTCAGCGAGAAGTACCAATGCCCTCGCGCGTTGGCGCCGCGAAAGCCCGTCACCTCACCGCGAACCAGCACACGCGCGAAGCGGGACTCCAACGTCTGTTTGAGCTGACGCGTGAGCTCGGCCACCGAAAGCACCGAGCGCTCGGGCTTGGGCGGCGCGGCGGGCACACCCTCCAACGGCCCCAAGAGCCCCGTGCCGTCCGCGTCCACCGGAGGAGGCGGTGGAGGCGCCTTCCTCGGCAGGGCCACCACGCGCGGCGCCGACGGCGGCGCGGCGGTGGAGGGCGCGGGAGTGGCTCCGAACAAGTCCCACTGAGAACCCGACGTGACGGGTGGCGGTGACTCGCCGCCCGCGCCCTTGCGCTTCTTCATCGCGAGAGCTTCTCGACCCAGGACTTCGCCTTGTCGTGGTACTCGTCATCCGGAGGCGTCATGGCCACCACGTCCTTGAACTTGGGCAGCGCGTCCTCGGGGCTGCCGTCCTTCAGGGAGTAGGCCAGGAGGTAGAGTTCCCGCCCCTTCGTCTTCAGCTCGCTGATGATGTTCGCCGCGCCCGCGTGGCCCGGGTCGGCCTGGAGCGTGCGCCGCGCGAACTCCATGGCGCGGGCCCACTGACCGGAGGCCTTCGCGGAGCTGGCGCTCTTGTAGAAGATGGTCGCCGCGCGAGTGCCCGCGTTGCGCGCCATCTTGCTGGTGCGCCCATCGGTGATGTCCTTGTCGAGCGACAGCAGCTTCTGCAGCCCCTTCGCCTCCAGGTCCTCCAGGCGCTTGTAGAGCGTGCTGAACTCCGACATCTGCGCGAGCAGCTTCTTGCACTGCGGGTTCTTCGACATGCACGCGTTGAGGATGGCCACGGCGCCGGACATATCGCCGTCGCGGAAGCGCTCGACGGCGGGCTCCCAGGGCTTGGGGGCGGGGCCGGTGGGAATCACCCGGGGCGTGTCGCGAACGGTGATGGCCTGCGCCGCCTGCTCGTTGATGATCTTGGCGTCGCGGTGCTCCGGGAAGGCCTTGAGGACGTCGTCGGTGATGGCCTTGGAGGAGTCCAACTGGTTGCCATCCAGCGCGGCCCTCGCCTCGCGCGTGCGCTTGTCGGCCAACTCCGACAGCTCCCGCTTCGCCGCGCTGACCTGCTCGTAGAGGAACTGGCTCTCACCGGCCTTGCCCAGCGCCGCGGAGGCCTTGCCCAGCTCGTTCCTGGCGAGCGCGGTGCGCGCCTCCGTGAGGCGCTCCTGGACGGGAATCTCGCGCTCGGCGTGCTGGAGATAGTCCTTCACGCCAGGGTAGTCGGGAGCGGAGGCGGCCAGCTCCTCCAGCTTCGCCTTGGCCTCCACCCACTTGCCTTCGCGCACCAGGTTCTTCGCGTCCTGGAAGATGGTGCTCAGCTCCTTGCGGACGGCGTCCTGCTCGCCCTTGCGGACGAGAATCGCCTCCTGCTCCTTCACCACGCGCATGCGCGCGATGCCCAGGCCGGCGAAGAGCACCACCACCACGCCGCCAGCGAGCAGCTTCAGGCGCATCTTCTTGCGCTGGACCTCGGGGTCGGGCGGCGCCATCGCCGAAGAGCGCGCGCTGCGCACGCGGCCGCCCTCCACGCGCGGAGGCGGCCGGGCCGGCGATGAGCCCCGGCTCCCGGAAGCGGCGGAGGAGGCACTCGACGTCCGCCCCCGCGACGGGGTTGCGACCATCATCGTGGAGTTGACCACGTCCTCGAAGCGCAGCTCCGTGTCGCCCAGGGTGATGACATCGCCGTTGGCCAGGGGCGTCTCCTCGCCAATGGCCTCGCCATTGACGAGCGTCCCGTTGCCGGAGCCCAGGTCGCTCACCATCCAGCCCGCACCCGCCTTGCGCACCATGACGTGCTTGCGCGACACGGAGGTGTCGGGGATGCAGATGGGGTTGTCCGCGGCGCGACCGATGACGTACTCGCCATCCTCCAGCGAGAACTCCTCACCTGACTTGGGCCCCGCGACGCAGATGAGTCGAGGGGTGGCCGCCCCGGGGGCGCGGGCAGCGGAAACAGGAGACGTCCTGCGAGCAGCGGGGCGAGCTCCTGTCCCGCCCGAGGGCGTCCCGGAAGGAGGCCTGCGACGAGCAGGAGGGGAACCGTTCGACATGGCGAATCACCGACTTCCTGAAAAAAGAGCACCAGCTCAGAGCTCGTGCTCGAACGCCTTTTCCTGGGCAAGATTGTGGCAGCGATGCTCGGTGGTAGGGAAGCGTCTGCTCACTTCTTGCAGCGCCGCCCGGGCCTTCCTCGCGCTCCGGAACTGCACACTCCGTTGGAATTCCAGCATGAGCTGAGCGCATTGGTGGTCCAGCTCGGCGGAGACCTGGGACAGCTGGTAGCGGACGTCCTGGTAGAGGTCCGGCTTGGTGTCCAGGGCCTCCAGGGTGAGCCAGGCGAAGCGGAACTGCTGCCAGGCCCGGAAGAGGTTCTCCGCGCCCACGCCCTTGGTGTCGAAGAACCGCCGGCCCGTGGAGGCATACTCCCGCGCCTGTGAGAGCAGCTGCTCGGGGGGAAGCTCCGGCACGGGGATGACCTCCAGCCGCAGGTTCCAGACCCGCCACGTCTCATTTCCGGGAGGGTTGCGAACGTTGTCGAAGACGAAGCTGTTGAGCGCCCCGCGCTTGAGCGTATTGGCGGGGAGGATGTGCTCCAGCTCGCGCTCGGCGGTGGTGGTGGTATCCGGAGGGACCCAGCCGAGGTTCACCCCGTTGAGCGCCAGGGACACCTCCTCCTTGGAGATTCCGCTGGCCTGGTAGTGCAGCAGGGCCACGGCGCGGGTGGGCGCGACGAACTGGAAGTCGAAGGACTTCTGGTCTGTGCGCTCCCAGCGCACGCCCTCGCCCAGGCCGAACGAGTCGGGGACGTTCTCGACGCCCAGGCTCAGGGGCTCCGAACCGGGTCCACCCGCCGCCAGGCCGCCCGGCAGGAAGACGAAGGCCAGCGCACTGCCCGCCAGCCCCAGCACGAAGAGCGTCACCGTGCTCGTCAGGAGCTTGCGGGCCAGCGGCAGCCCTCGCCACCAGAGCAGGAGCCGTCCGCCGCGAGAGCTCGCGAGTTCCCGCCGCTGACGGGCCCGGTCCGCGGCGCTCGGCCCCGTGGGAGCGGGTGCGGGCGAGACCTTCGTCGTGGACTCCGCGGCGAGCGGCGACGTCCCGGGGGCTGGCGCGACGGCCAGGGCCGAGAGGGCGAAGGCCGGGGCTCCTGGAGCGCGGGTCCGAATCGGCCGGGTGGCATCATCCAGGGTCGGCTCGTCCAGGAGGCCCAGGTCGGGGAGCGTGGGTAGCGCCAGCTCCGTGCGCTCTTCTCGCTCCTCGGTCGGAAGCTCGATGAGCCCCGGAGGCATGGCGGTGGCGATGGGTGGCACCCGGAGGGGCAGGGCCACCTCGGTGCGCTCCTCCGGCTGCGAGTCCATGAGCGGGAGGAGGGTCGGAACCACCACGGGCCGCTCGCCGGTGAAGGCCACCTCGGTGCGCTCCTCCGCCAGGACCTCCATGAACGGAAGGCTGGGAGGCGCCACGGGTGCGACGAGGGGGCGCTTGCCGCTGGGCGGTGGCAGCGCTGGGAACTCATCCGCCAGCACCGGTGGCGGCGGGCGTGGCGCCACGGGCGCGACGAGGGGCCGCTTGCCGCTGGGCGGAGACACCGCTGGCGCGTCCTCGACCAGCACCGGGGCCTGGCGCGGGGCGACGGGCGCGATGAGGGGAACCTCGCCGGTGGGGAGGTACTGCTGATCCAGGCCACCGGGAGGCGGTGGCACTGGCGCGTTGCGGCGGATGGGACGCGTGGCGTCCTCGTCCCCGTCCGGAGGCACCCAGAGGAAGGTGAACTCCACCGGGCCCACGCCGATGCGGTCTCCGTCACGCAGGAGCTGCTCGCCCAGCAGCCGGCTGCCGTTGAGCGCCGTGCCATTGGAGCTGCCCATGTCCTGCGTGAAGTACTGCCCGCCGCGCATGACGATGCGGGCGTGCAGCCGGGAGACGCCATGGTCGTGCAGCACCAGGTCGTTCTCCGGCGTGCGACCGATGTTCACCTCGGCCTGCTCGAAGACGAGCTCCCTTCCCTGCTGGAGCCCCTTGGTGATGGAGAGGAGAATCGGCAGAGGACTATCCCCCCGCGAGCTCACCGAAGAAGAACTGGAACACGATGGGCCCGAAGAGCACCATGAACACCGTCGGGAAGATGCAGGCGATGAGCGGGAAGAGCATCTTCACCGGGGCCTCGCCAGCCAGCTTCTCCGCGCGCTGCGTGCGGTCGATGCGCATCTGCGTGGACTGGATGCGCAGCACCTTGCCCAGGCTCGTTCCCATCTTGTCCGCCTGGATGAGCGCCGTGACGAACGTCGTCAGCGACGGCAGGTCCACGCGCACAATCATGCTCTTGAGGCCTTCTTCGCGCGTCTTGCCCATCTTGAGCTGCTTGAGCACCAGCTGCAGCTCCTCGCGAAGCGGACCCGCCTTGCCCTTCTCCACCACCTTGGCCAGCGCGGCGGTGAAGTCCAGACCCGCCTCCACCGACAGCGTCAGGAGGTCCAGGTTGTACGGCAGCGCGCGGCTGATGAGCAGGTGGCGCTTCTTCACCTGGTCGTTCAGCCAGAGCATCGGGTAGTACATCCCGAAGAGCAGGAACAGGAGGGACCAGACCAGGTTCTGTCCGGTGCCGTTCAGGATGAACAGGCCCATCAGCAGGCCCACCACGGCGCTCACTTCCTGCAGCGCCATCATGTCCTCGGGCTTGTAGCCCTGGGGCTCACCGGCCTTGATGAGGTTGCGGCGCGACTTCGCCTCGTAGCTCGGCCAGATGAAGCGGCGGTTCATGGCGCCCAGGCGGCGGATGGCCACCGAGCCGAAGCCCTTCATGCCGCCCTGGGACTCGTCGCGCACTTCCGACAGGAAGCGCTCGAAGAGCACCTGGTACAGGCCGATTCCGAGGAAGCCGATGGCCCCCGCGAAGAGCAGCGCGGAGCTGCCGACCAACACTTGCGTCAGGATGTCCACGGAGCACCCCTCAGATATCGATGTTGACGATGCGGCGGATGATGAGGATGCCGAGCACTTCCATGATCGCGATGATCACCACGAGGATCCACCCGAAGAAGTGGTTCATCATGGGCTCCATCAAGTCCGGCCGCATGTAGTTGAGCACCATGCCCAGCACGCCGGGCATGGCCGCCACGATCCACCCCTGCAGCTTGCCCTGCGAGGTGAGGGCGTCGATCTTGCCTTCCAGGCGGAAGCGCTCGCGAATCACGGTGGAGATGGTCTCGAACATCTCCGCCATGTTGCCGCCCAGCTGACGCGCGATGTTGGTGGACACCACGACCAGCTCCAGGTCGTCGCTGCCCACGCGGCGGCCCATGTTGATGAGCGCCTCCTCCAACGGCACACCCAGCTTCACTTCCTTCACGAACAGGCCGAACTCCTGCGACAGCGGCGCCATCGCCTCGCGCGCCACATGCTCGATGGCCTGCGGGAAGGTGAGACCGGCCTTGAACGCGTTGGCCATCGCCTGCAGCGCGTCCACCAACTGGACGTTGAACTTCTTGATGCGCCGCTTGCGGTAGTGCTTGACCATCAGCATCGGCAGGAAGAAGCCGAACACCGTGGCCACGACGGCCAGGATGGGGTTGAAGATGATGTAGGTCAGGATGCCCAGCAAGCACATGCACGCGATGTTGAGCACCAACATCTGGCGCGCATCGATGAAGAGGAACATGTCGCTCAAGTCGTTCATCGACTTGGCGACATAGCGCTCCTGGTACTGCTCGTACGCCTTCGAGAGGACGCTGAAGATCACCAGGCTGAAGAAGAAGACAGAGCCTGTGACGAGGAGGAGGACGATTCCGGCAAGCATGGGCGCGCTTCCCTGGGGGTGAGGGCGGCGTGGCGCCGACTACTGGGCGCCAGCGGCGGCGGCCTTCTCGCTGCCGCCCTTGATGATCTGGATGATCTCCCGGCGCTTGGCTTCCAGCACGCGGGTACGCTCACCGGACAGCAGGGTGCTGATGGTGGCGCGGCCGCGCTCCTCGATGAGGTCCACGTCGTCCTCGTTGCGCAAGCTGAGCGTCAGCGCGCCGAGCTCCGCGGCCAGCACGAGGATTTCCGCCTCTTCCGGCAGCACCATCAGCGACACGTTGTTGTAGTCGCGCTGGCCTTCCGGGATGAGGTTGACGTTGGTGGTACCGGTGATCTTTCCGGTCGCCACCACGATGATGTTCTGCAGCAGCGTCACGCCGACGTTCTCGTCGGTCTGCGGGTCGCGGAACGTGCCGATGATGTCCACGTGGTCGTTCGGGCGAATCCAGCCGCCGACGGCGGTGGTGTTCTTCGCCTCGATGGTCATCGCGCGCATCTTCTTCTGCACCTTCGAGGACAGGCGCTCGGCGGCCTTGGTCGTCTCGAACTGGCTCCACAGCAGCGGGTCACCCGCCTGCAGTGCCACGAGGACCTTCTGGTTCACGACGTAGGAGGCCGAGTCCGGACGAACCACCGACGAGGTGACGAACTGCTCCGGCACCGAACGTTGAGAGATCATCTCGAAGGAGATGACGGTGCCTTCGGGGACGTCCTGGGCCGCAACCACCACGGGTACCAGGTTCCAGCCGCGGCGCACGTCCGCTTCCTTCTTCTTGATGGCGGAATACGCGATGACGCCGGCCAGAAGGCCGAGTACGAGCGCGACGACGAGCGGGGTCTTGCCCTTCAGCATGGTTCAGGAACCTCCAAAACGGGGGGGCGCCGTTCGGCGGCGAAGGCGTTCGAGGGTGTAGAAATCTAGAAAGGCGCACCTTGGCGCCGATGGCGCGGGATGTTAGCCGTGCGATACAGCAGGTGTCAAAACCACCTCCCGCGACAGCACCGAATCCCGCGCCATCCCTGTCGAATTCAGCGGTTGCGTCAGAGGCCCGCGAGCGCCTTGCGGTCGTCGTCGGTCAACCCGTTGTATTCGGTGATGCTGTAAATGGCGTCCTGGACGACGTTGGCTTCGTCCTCGTTGTCGATGGTCTTCCCTCTCAGCAGCCGCAGCAGCTCCTGGATGTCCGGGTCCGTGGAGACGGGGCCGAACGCGAAGGTGCCATCCTGCTCGGAGGGGGCCCGCTCCTGGTTGAGGCAGTAGAGGTGGAAGGGCACCACGTAGACCTCTTCCTCGGTGCCACCGTCCGTGCCCGCGTCGATGCCGCCTGGCCCGATGCCCGTGGGAGGGAGGTTGATGAGCACGCGGTCCATCAACATGCCGTTCTGGATTCGGCTGGGCGCCGTGTTCATCATGACGAGGCCCGGCTCGAAGGTCATCAGCACCGGGGCGCCGGTGTTGTTTCGCAGCGGCACGCAGACCAGCACCGCTGGGCCCGTGCCCACCGGCGCCACGCCGTTGCCACAGTCCTTGGTGGAGTCATTCGCGCCGTACAGCTCTCCGGCGATCTCCACGCCCGGAGGGAATGCGAAGGTGGTGCCCACGGGAGACCCCGGGTCCTCACCGAAGCCGGGCCGCTGCTTGTTCACCCCCGCATCGAAGGTGATGGGGCCGCCGTCCGTCCCGCCTCCGCCGCCGTCATCGTCGTCACTGCAAGCCAGCACCCCTGCCCCTACCGCCGCCGCGACGACCACCCACTTCCAGGCCGCATGCGCCATTGCGCGCTCCTTGTCCTCGTCGTTGATGCGAAAGCGACCCCTCCGGCCCTGGGCCACCGCGTCATGAGGTGGACCGAGACTGGCTGAGTCCCGGGTCGTCGGCAACACCGGCGTGCACCCGACGTGTCAGGGAGTTGGCGAAGGAGACAGCTGCTCGATGGGCGACGCGGCGGGCTCCCGCATCGGAGGCAGGTCCGGGTTGTAGAGGCCGCGCAGCACCAATTCCCGCGCGCGGTCGTCTTGAAGCAGCGCGGGCTCACCCGCTCGGAGCCCCACCGGGCGGATGCTGAAGCCGATTCCGTCCGGCGTCACGTGCACCCACAGCGTGTTGGGAATGAGTGGCGAGGGACGCGACTCCTCCGACTCAAGCCACACAATCTGGACGGGCACGGCGCGGAACTCGCGCGTGCGCAGTTGCTCGTTGTTGGGACCGGCCACCACGAGCGCCTTGCGCCAGGATTCCTCATCGGTGGGCGTCTCGCCGTGGGCCTGGAGTTCCTGCACCATCGACAGATGGACCCGCCGAGCCACCCGCAGGAGGGACAGGTTCGTCGCCTCTTCCGAGCGCGTCTCCCTGAGCGAGCGTCCATCCCCCGCCCCGACCGCGCCGACCACGGACAGCAACGCGACGGCCGAGGCCCAGAGCGGCGCGGACGTACCCCGCACCAGTCCCCAGACGAGGCGCAGTCCGCTCACCACCGCCAACACGGAACCCGCGAGCAGCGTCCAGCGCGGCAGCGGGCCCGAATGGAACGACTGGCCAAGTACCTGGGCGAGGTGCCGCCACTCGGGGACCGCGACGTACACGACGCCCGCCGCCATGGCGAGGAACACGGCCGCATGCAGCAGCCGCAACCCCAGGGGCGACGGCGCCCCCACTTCGCTCCGGGTCGTCACGGGAACGGCAGGTTCAGGACGAAATAAAAGGAGTCGTAGTAGATCTGGTACGAGCGCATGAACAGGTCGATGACGTTCGACTGGACGTCATCCGTCCAGCGGACCTTGACCGACGCGCCGATGACGAGCGCGACGACCAGCACCCAGTTCAGGATGGAGTATTCGACCATCGCCTGCCCACGTCGGGAGGCGCGCAGGCGCTGCGTCTTGGGGAAGCTCATGGGGCGTTCTCCGAATCGGCGGGTTCCTTGGGGGCGTCCATCCCTGGCAGGTCCGGGAAGATGCGGTCAGCGTACTCCAGGCGGACCTTGGGCGCGGAGGGGGGCGGTAGCACCATACGTGGCTTGGCGTCGATACCGTACTCCGCCACCTCCATCGAATGGGCGATGCCCGGAATCTCCATCTTCGCCAACTGCATCAACGGAATCTCGCGGCTGATCCACATCCGCTTGACGACGGTCTTCTTCATCACCAGCTCCACCGGAACGACTGTCACGGTCCCCGCGAGCGTCATCACCCGCGTCTCCTTGCCGGTGCGCAACACGGGCTTGACCCCTGCCGGCAGGACGACCTTTGCGTCCTCGGGGTCTGGCACCTTGTTGTCCTTCTCCTCCTGGTCCATCGTCTTCAGGACGTGGTCCAGCGCCTCTTGCGAGTACTCCTGGGGACGGTCCGTGGGCCCACCGACGAAGAGCCGGGAGATGGCGTCATAGCGAATCTGCTCGCCCTCGCGAGCAACCAGCATGCGCATCTGCATGAGCGGGGACTTCATGGACGGATGCATGCCCGCCTCCATCTCCACCCACACCGCGTCCCGGCCCTCCTTGTCCTTCTCTTCCCCCACCACCGCCATGCGCCAGTAGTAGATGCGCATCCCGCCCGCGCCACCGTCGAAACGGTACGTCACCCAGTCGCCCACGCGCGCGCTGCGAGCGCCCCGGGCCATATGGGACATGACCTCACGCGCCGCGGGGTTCTCCTCCGCGCGCGCGGGCGCGGCCATGAGCATCACCGCGATGACCGCCCACGACGCCCTCATTTCCCCGCTCCCTTCGCCGGCTTCGCCTTCTGCTCCCGCTCCCACGCTTCGCGGCTCTTGCGCACCGCCTCGTCGTTGGGCACCCCGTCCGGACGGTCCGTGCCCACCCACGTCTGCATGACGGACGACATGCCCTCGTCCACCTGGGAGATGGTCGTCATCACCTGCTCGCCCTTGCGCGCGTGCTCCATCGTCAGTTGCGTGCCGCCCCCCAGCTTCGTCACCGTGCTGCGCACCGGCTCGAAGCCCTGGCGCGTCAGCTCCGTGCCCACCCGCTGCTGCACGTCCGACAAGTCCCCCGCAACCAATGAAGTGCGGTTCTGCGAACCACCCGGGTCGTCCCGCGTCGCCAGGTCCTGGCTGTAGAGCGTGCCCTCCAACTTCAGCAGGCCGGACGGAGGAGACTTCGGCGGACGGGTCCACATGTCCCTCAGCGCCGTGAAGCCCACCGTCTTGCCCAGGTGCGTGCGCAACACCACGCCTCGCTGCAGGCCCTCGCGAGTGAAGAGGGCGGAGACCACGGCCTCTTCCTCCAGGTCTCCCTCCACCACGGTGGGGTAGCCCTCGTCGCGCCACTTCTGCGCGAAGTACGCGACCACCTTCTTCATGGGGTCGGTCGTCGTGAAGTAGGCGAGCCGGTAGTACTCGCCTCCGATGATGAGGTCGTTGCCGATGCGCGTGTGGATGGTGCCCGGATACACGGGCACCTCCTGCTCGGCGAGCGCGGGCCACACGGCCAGGAGCGCGAAACCGAGCAGGAGCCGGCGGGCCACCTTATTGCTCACAGCGAATCTTGTTGTCCTGCTCATCCTTGTTCGTCGCCTCTTGGGTGGCGTCCGGATCCGACGGGTCGTCGGCCATGGCCTTCTTGCACCCCATGAAGTGCGGGCCACGCGCCAGGAACAGCTTGATGTAGTTGCTGTCGCCGTAGGTCATCTCGTCACGGAACGGAGCCGTGTCGAAACAGTCCGGGCGGTCGTGGTCGAGCAGGCCCCGCATCGCATGCAGGCCGCTGCTGGCCGGGCCGTCATAGCCTGTCAGACCGTTGCAGTCCCCCTTCTGCTGGGGATCGATACCGTAGTTTCGCGCGACGACATAGGTGCCGAAGAAGTTCGGCAGGATGCTCCCCAGGAAGTCGAGCACGCCGCCGACGGCTCCATCCAGGGCCTTCGTCAGGCCGAGGAACACCATCCGCTCCACCTGGGCATGCATGCCGTGAGGGTCGCTTCCCCCGCGGTGGTTGCCTGCCCGCCGGTCCCGGACGATGGCGTCGCCGCCGTCCGGCATGTGCCAGCCGTTGGCGTACATCGAAAACTTCGAGCGCATGGGGAGGCTCGACAGGTCATGGCCCCCGGTGGTGTCCGACTTGAAGAAGCCTCCAGGACCGGAGTTCTCGTCGAGGTAGCTGCGGGGGATGATGACGTTGTCGAAGTTCATCGTGACTTCGGACTCCACCCACCCCTTGTTGTTGAAGCCCCAGCCGTTCAGCACCGCGCCAGCGCCGCGGTTGAGCATGCTGATGACTCCGCTGCCCAGGCTGCCGCCCTCGCCCGTGCTGCCGGGATTGCCCAGCATCCCGGACTCGAGGAAGGGAATCTCCTTGTTGGTGATGGTTCCCTGCACCGAGCTGTAGCGCGCGATGAACGATCCCGCGGGCCCGTTGGGCTCCACCGAGTCCATGTCCTTGAAGCGCTCGATGAGCTCCTTGTGCGCCTCCTGCCGCGCATCCTCGAATGCGGCATCGTGGTCGGCCTTGGCGAAGTCGGAGAGCGTGTAGCTGGTCATCTCCCAGACGGCGTAGTGGGCCATCTCCTGGAGCTTCAGCTTCGCCCGGACCAACTCCGTCAGGTACATGCTGAACATCAGGATCATGACGAGGAGCGGCACGGAGAGAGCGAACTCCACCGTGGCGGCTCCGCGTCGGAAACTCTTTCGAGACATGAGAGTTTTCATCGCGGTCCTCAGTGCGTCATGACCTTCGGGGCAAAGCCCTGGAGCGCGCCAGGCAGCGCGTCCAGCATGGACCCGACCACCGGGAGCTGATTGCGGCCCTGGTACACGGACGCCAGGCGCGGGCGCCAGTACGGGTTGAAGAAGTTGGGCTGCTCGGTCCAGTTGCCCGGCCGGTGGTAGTAGCTCTGGCCACGGGAGATGACGTTGAGGCCCTCGGTGAGGCTGAGGAACTTCTTGCGGTTGTTCAGCATCTCCAGGCCCTCTGAGTCTGGCGTGAAGGTGAACTTCACCTTGCCCTCGTCGTTCAACAGCGCGGGAGCGTTCGTACCCGTGCCATCCGTGTTGGCCTTGTTCACGACGTCTTCCGGCGACTTGTTCAGCGCCACCCACGCGGAGGGCTGGTTGAAGTCCATCGTGCGCTTGGCCAGCTCACCCTTGTTTGCGTTCGCAGTCGGGTTGCAGGTGTTTCCAGCATACTGACCGGGCTCGAAGTGCATGAACGGCGTGACGCCACCCCAGGGGTGGTTGCCGTCCTGGGCCGGACGCACGTTCGCGGTGTAGACGTCCACCTCGAACCAGCAGACCACCAGTTTGAGCACGCAGACCTTCTCGGTGTGGATGCCCACCTCCCGCTCGACGCCTCTGGGTGCCGAGTGGTTGCGCCACTGCTCGGTGTTCCGCGGGTAGTGCACTCGCCAGTGGACGCCGCCCTTGACGCTGCCGGTGTCCTTGTCGTTCAGCGCCCAGACACTGGGCTTCGTCATCTCCTTGTAGGGGAGCTTGGTGCGCGAGTTGTCGCCCTTCCCCTTCCGGTTGTCGCCAAAGCAGCGCGTATACGGGTCCGAGTTGTTGCACGACAGGGGGTTGTCCGCCTTGCCCACGCCCACGTCGACCTCCGCGGGCCCCAGCTTCAGCCAGTACAGGTCGTCGGCGCCCATGTTGTCGCCCTGCGCCGTCATGCCCCAGGGGTTCAGGTTGTCGTTCCAATCCCGGATGTAGTTGCGCGAGTTGATGGTGTTCCGCGCGGTGGGGAACGTCGCGGACAACATGCGCGTCTGCCCCATCTTCTGGAACTCCATGATGCCCGGAGCATTCACACCGTTGTTCAACATGTCGCGCAGGAAACCGAGCGCATTCGGCAGCGGCAGGACGTCGCCGATCCGGCGCGAAGTGATGAAGCGCTCGGGGCAGGAGCCGCCCTCGCGGTCACACGAGTAACGGGTCGCGTTGGTGATGCCGCCCATGGACCGCTTGGCGCGGGCGATTTCGTCATTGCGCGCGTACTTCGTCACGTCCAGCGCGCCGAAGGGGTTCTTCCACGTGCCCGGGTTCAGCGGCTTGCCGCCGGAGTGCTCGTTGTGCGCCTGACTGAAGAGGCACTCACTGTAGAAGCCCGTCGCCAGTTGGCTGGCCATCGAGTTGAGGTTCTTGTCGTTCGAGTCCAGCACGCCCTGCGCGGTCTGCACCACGTGCGTGGAGGCGGACATCATCACCGCCTGGGACATGAAATACATGGCCCCGTTGAGCACCCGATGCGCCGGAATCATGTACTTCCCCAACCATCTATCGGGGTTGGCCGCCTTCAGGACTTGCTGGAACGGCTTGAGGAAGATGTTCTTGTACGCCGTGATGATCTTGTTGATCGCCTTGATGACCTGCCCCACGTACGGGACCACCTCGAGGATGGGACAGAGGACGATCCAAAGTTTCTTCCGCTTGCCGGCACATGGGTTGAGCGTCTTCATGAACCCGAAGAGGTCCGTGAAGAACGCCTCGGCCGAGTAGATGAGCGAGATGAGCGAGTGCCACATCATCGCCGACACGTATTGTGAGACCTGCGTGCGGTTGGCGTACGCGTAGAAGTTGAACGCGCGCGCCTCCATGGCGGCCATGGAGTAGGCGGCGGCGTCGGCGGTGTTCTGCAGGCGCACGCGCTCATGCACGGTGTGGCCGATGTTCACGGTGGTCAGCACCGCGATGGACATCACCAACACCATCAATGCGGCCAGGACGAGGGCCTGGCCCTCCTGGCGCTGGAAGCTCTTTCGGAGGATTCGAGTGAACATGGTGCGTGAGTCCTCTTACATGCCCCAGTCGGGGTTGAGGTGCATGATCCACTTGCGGTGGAAGTTGGACTGCATGCGCATGGTGTACGTCGCCGACAGGGGCATGAAGTAGCGCTTGCCCACGAGGCTGGAGACGAGCGGGATGCTGCCGGTGGCCAGCCCCCAGAGCACCCACATCTCGGCGGGGTACAGGGAGTTGTAGCCCTGCTCATGGTCAATCCCCTTGGCCATCGCGGCCAGCGGCGTGAGGTTGCCGCCATCCGACATCATGTTGGACTTGGGAACGAGGGTGGCCCGGTCAATGGCTCCTCGCAGCGCCACCTGCGCGTTGGACGCGTACCATGCGGTGAAGATGATCCAGTTCGCGAACGGGACCTTCATCTCGTAGAAGTAGCGCAGGCGGATGGTGAGCCGCGTCGCCTTGCGGTACACGAGCTCGGAGTCATCCGGCTCCGGCAGGTTGAAGAACTTGCGGATGTTGTTCTCCAGCGACGGCACCTCTGGGAAGCTGTCCGAGCCGTCGAAGTCGAGCTCCTGCCAGTTGAAGCCGGTGCGCAGCTTCCAGATGGTGTTGATGGGCGTGAAGTACGCCGGGTTGATGGTGTCCACCCGGATGAGGCCGAACAGGTTCGAGCCGTTCACCGTCCGAGGCACCACGCCGCCGCCGAAGTTCAGCGTGCGCATCGCGGAGTCGTAGATCTGATGGATGGCGAAGGTCTTCGCCAGGTTGCCGATGTCATCGGTCCGGCCCAACGTGGGCAGCAACGCGACGATGGCCGCGTCATGCATGCGCTCGTTGTTGCCGTTCCACACGATGCCGGCACGCGCCGCTTGATACGCGGCGTACTCGGTCATCAGCTTGGCGTGCTGAATCAACGTGAGCTGGATGATTCCCAGCGTCATGAACACAGCGAGCGGCATGATCATCGCCGCTTCGACCATGGCCTGCCCGGATTGCCGGCCAGCCGCCCCCCGCGGCCGCGAGTCCTGTTCCATTCCCATGGTGCCATTATCTCGATCAGCGCCCCTGAGACGCATCGGTCAAATGGCCAGCTTCAACCGTCCCGCTCTCCCATTTATTGAAAAATCGCGGGTGGTTACGGCGCCGGCTGGGCGTCACTCGTCGGTGTTTCAACCGATTCAGCCTCATGGCTCAATCGGCGACGCGCCGCCTGGGCCGCGCTGGAACCAGGAGCTTCCGTCAAAACCTGATTACACGCCGCCAGCCCCTCGCGTCGACGCCCCAGGGCCAGCTCCGCGTCACACAGCCGGTTGAGCAGTCCCGCACGCTCGGTTCCAGATGCCCCGGCGGCCAGGGCGAGTCTCAACAGCCTCGCCTCCTGGCTCCTGTCCCCTGCCCGGTTCGCGGACTGGGCCTGGCGG
Source organism: Myxococcus sp. CA056 (assembly GCF_013336715.1). Lineage (NCBI taxonomy): Bacteria > Pseudomonadati > Myxococcota > Myxococcia > Myxococcales > Myxococcaceae > Myxococcus > Myxococcus sp. CA056. The sequence continues at coordinate 55,910 of NZ_JABUMT010000014.1, read as the reverse complement.
GAGAGTTCCGCCACGGAGGAACCCGACGTCTTATCCTCGGCCTCGGAGCGCCCCACCGCCGCGGGGGTGACCGGAGCGGGGCGCGGCATCGGGGCTTCGGGGACGGCATCCGCCTTCCTCGTCGCCTTCATCGGGGACTTCGCCCGGGAGGCTGAAGCGCGCTCCAGCTCCAACTGCTCTCGCGCATCGGACGGCTGCTGGGCCACGCCTCCACGGCTCTCGTTGGCGGAGGATGGCGCGGGGGCGCTGACCACGGTGCCCTGCGCCAGGGGCTCGGTGACGGCCTCCAGGGCGGGCGCCCCCGGGCCTTCGTCCCATGCGCCGTCCTTGGCCAGGTCATCCGCACTGGGCTTGTTCGCCTCCTTTTTCGCGTACGGGCCCCCCAGCCGCAGCCCATCCCTGGGAGGGCTGCTGGATGCAACGGCCTGAGCCGGAGCGGCTTCCGCCAGGGCCTCCTCATCGAGGTTCGACACCTCTCGCTGGGACTTCTCGGCGGGGGCGGTCTTCGAGCGGCTCTGCTTGCCCCCGAACGACTCCGCGCCCTTGACCTTCGCCTTCAGCTCATCGGCACGGCCTCGGCCCCCCACGTCGCCTCCGCTCCCCGCCAGCGCCCAGCCTTCCGCGCGCTGAACCTCCGCGCTTCGCGTCTTCGCCGCGTCCTTGGGGGCATACGCGGCATCATCGTCACGCATCTCCGGAGGAGGTGGCGGAGCCTCCGCGGCGGCGGCCGGAGCCGGCGCGGCGGAGGGCTCGGCGCTTCGTGCCGAAGCGGACGGTACGGGTGCGGCCTTCTTGCTCGGCATCACTTCGGCTGCCGCGAGATTGGCCTGGGTCAGCTCCGGGGACTGCGCGGAGAACGTGAGGATTCCCAGCGTGCTCACCGAGGCGAGCCCGACAACGGGAAGCAGCCAGCGGCGCCAGCGCGACGGCTTGGGCGCGGGCCCCGCGCTGGCCCTGCGCGCGGACTGCTGCGCATACGCCAGCAGCGACTCCAGCCCCGCGTCGGGCGCGCTCTCCTCGGAGAGATGGCCCATGGTGACTCGCACGCCACGAATGTCGTCCAGGGCCTGGGTGCAGCGGGCGCATCCCTGAAGGTGCGACTCCACCACCTGGGCATCCGGGGCGGGCAGCTCGCCATAGGCGAAGTCGAGGAGCCGGTCCTCGTGCGCATGGAGGTTCTGCGGCTTCATCCCACCACCGTCCTTCCGTCCTCGGCGAGATCGCCATCCACGCCCAGCTCCGCCAGTCGGCGACGCAAGCCGTCGAGCGCGTAGCGCATCCGGCTCTTCACCGTGTTCTCCGAGACGCCCGTCACGTCGGCGATTTCCTTGAACGGGATGCCGCTGTACTCGCGGAGGATGAACACCTCACGCTGTTCTTCTGGCAGGGAGGCCAGGGCGCGCTCCAGCAGCGGACGCAGCCGGGCGTTGTACGCGCCCCGCTCCGGACTGGCGCCGGAGTCCGGCAGCGCATCCGCCAGCGCGCGGCCTTCCTCGCCGTCCACGCCACTCACCGGAGACTCCAGGGACGCGGCCTGGCGGTAGCTCTCTTTGCGCGCGCTGTCCACACAGAGGTTCCTCGCGATGGTGTAGACCCAGGTCGTGAACCGGGCCTTCGCCTGATATTCGCCGGCGCTGCGTACCACCTTCAGCCATGTCTCCTGCAGCACGTCCTCCGCCCGTGCCCGTTGCCCGACGAAGCGAAGGATGAAGTTGAACACCGGTGTCCGGTGCCTTCGCACCAACGCCTCGAACGCGCGAGCGTCCCCCGCCTGGAAGGCGAGCATCAATCGCTCGTCTGAGGTCTCCGGTCCCAACACTCCCCCATCGCTCGTGGAGCCACGTTCACTCCGGCCCACCCTCAACCCGTGCCCTCTTAACGGGCGACGGGCCACCAGGGTCTAATCCGGACGTGGCTTCCGGTAAGTGGCGAGAATGACAGGGAGCGCGACGGCTGTCACGAGTGCGGCCTGCGCCAGCAGCACCCCCGGCAAGGGGCGCTGGACGTGGACGTACAGCGACCGGCCGAGCGCCATCCCCAGAAGGACGCCCGTCGCCGTCCGCACCGCGTTGGAACCGGAGGCCGGGCGGAAGCGCCCCACCGCCCAGTCCACCAGCGCCGGCAGCGTGAGCAGCAGCACGGCGGGAACATCCCAGGGCCAACCCAGCGGGGCGCGCGCGATGAACAGCCCCACCAGCGTGGCCATCAGCACCGGATAGGTCCCCAGACACCGCGCGCAGACGCGGAGCCCGCCGAGCCGGTACGTGCGGTTGTACTCATCCGGATGATGGTGACTGAGCCAGAACACCGTCGGCACCTCCGGACCGCGGGGCGGTCGAGGACTGGTGGGACTCCCCTTCCGCCAGGAAGCACGCGGCGGAATGCCCGGAGCCCAGCGGATACAGCGGGGGCGACTCGCGTCGACACCGCTCCATCGCGTGAGGGCACCTCGGGTGGAACGTGCAGCCCGGAGGTGGCGCGAGCGGCGAGGGCGGCTCTCCGGGCACCAGCAGCCGGGTGCGTGCCCGCTCAGGGTCCGGCACCGGCACCGACGCGAGCAGCGCCTGCGTGTACGGATGGCGCGGTCGCCGGTACAGCGAGTCCGAGGGCGCCAGTTCCACGATGCGCCCCAGGTACATCACCGCCACGCGAGTGGAGACATGCTCGACGATGTTCAGGTCGTGCGCGATGAACACATAGGTGAGGCCGCGCTCGCGCTGCAGGTCCACCAACAGATTCACGATCTGCGCCTGGATGGAGACGTCCAACGCGCTGATGGGCTCGTCGGCCACCACCAGGTCCGGGCGCAGGGCGATGGCCCGAGCGATTCCGAGCCGCTGACGCTGCCCTCCGGAGAACTCGTGCGGGTAGCGCCCCAATGCCTCGCGCGGCAGGCCCATCGCATCCAGCAACGCGGCGACCTCGCGCTCACGCTCCCCGGGCCCTCGGGCGAGACCGTGGATGTCGAACGGCTCGCCTAGGATATCCCGCACCGTCATGCGCGGGTTGAGCGAGGCATACGGGTCCTGGAAGACGAGCTGCATGCGTCGCCGCAGCGGCCGGAGGCGATGCTGGGACAGCCCCGTGAGGTCCTGTCCGTCGAAGTGGATGGAGCCCGCGGTGGGCGTCACCAGGCGCAGCAACGCGCGCCCCAGGGTGCTCTTCCCGCAGCCGCTCTCCCCCACCAACCCCAACGTCTCCCCCCGGAAGACGTCGAACGTCACGCCGTCCACCGCCTTCACCGCGCCGCGCGAGCGACCCAACCAGCCCCCGCGCACGGGGAAGTGGACCTCGACATCCTTCGCCTGGAGGAGCGGCTCGGTGCTCATGGCGCGGGCACCGGATGATGGCAGGCCGCGAGCTGCCCGCCCCGCTTGAGTTCGAGCACGGGCGTCACGCGAGCGCATGCCTCCTGGGCCCGCTCGCACCGCTCGCGGAACGCACAGCCCGACGGCAACCGCCCCAGGGCGGGCACCATGCCGGGGATGGCGCGCAGGCGACGCCGAGGCCCGGCTCGTCCCTCCTCCACCTCGCCCCCCAGCGCCGGAAGCGAGCGCAACAGGCCCGCCGTGTAGGGATGGGCGGGCCGGGCGAACAGCTCGCGCACCGGAGCGTGCTCCACCACCTTCCCCGCGTACATCACCACCACCGTGTCGCAGCTCTCCGCGACCACGCCCAAATCATGGGTGATGAGCATCACCGCCATGCCGCGCTCGGCCTGCAGGCGCTTGAGCAGGTCGAGGATCTGCGCCTGGATGGTGACGTCCAACGCGGTGGTGGGCTCGTCCGCGATGAGCAGCGACGGGTCACACGCCAGCGCCATGGCGAGCATCACCCGCTGCCGCATCCCGCCCGACAGTTGATGAGGCCAGGCGTCCACGCGCTCACCCGGCGCGGGGATGCCCACCTGGCGCAGCATCTCCACCGCGCGCTCCCGAGCCTGCGAGCGCGAGGCCCCCAGGTGGAGCCGCACGCCTTCGGAGATCTGCTCCCCCACGGTGAAGACGGGGTTGAGCGAGGTCATCGGCTCCTGGAACACCATGGCCGCATGGCGTCCGCGCACGCGCCGCAGCTCCTCGTCGGAGAGCTTCAGCAAATCCCTGCCCTGGAAGAACACCTCGCCCGCCGCCACTCGCACGGGAGGTCGGGGCGCCAGCCGCAACAGGGACAGCGCGGTGAGGCTCTTGCCACAGCCGCTCTCCCCCACCACGCCCAGGGTTCCGCCGGGAGGCACCGCGAAGGACACACCGTCCACCGCGCGCACCATGCCCTCGTCCCTCGACAGCTCCACGGCGAGCCCTCGGACGTCCAGGAGGGGCCCGTCCCCCGAGGGCGACGCGCCGGGCGTCACTTCTTCGCCAGCTCCTCCAGGAACTCCACCTCCTGGATGATCTCCTTGCGGATGAGCAGGCGGATGAGGCTGGCCACCATGCGCGCGGGCTTCACCTTCTCCGTGTCCAGCACCGCCTCGTCGCCCCGGGACATGCGCTCCAGGTCGTCGAGGATGGCCAGATCATCGTCGGAGAAGTCAGGCGGCGGCGTGAGCGCCAGCGCGGGCTGCGAACCCTTCGCGGCCCCACCGAACATCACCACCGGCACTCGGGGCTTCTCCTCTTCGTCCGCCTCGAAGATGGGCGGAGGAGGCGGCGGTGGCCGAGCGGCCGGCTTCACGCCCAGCAGATCATCCAGCGCATCTCCCCCAGCCCCCGGCCGCAGGGCTTCCGCGGGCGGGGGTGGCGGCGTCCCGGGCCGACGGGCCGAGGGAGCCGCGGCGGCGGCAGGGGGTCTCGCTGCGGGGGGCTTCGGTGTCTCCGGCATCTCCCACTCCAGTGGCGTCCCCGCGGCGACGGGAGGAGGGCCGGAGCCATCCTCTTCGTACAGCGGCTCCGCCTCGACGATGTCCAGCGGCTCTCCCCGCGCCCGGGCCAGCGCGGCGTCCAGGTCGTCCGACGCGACGACGAAGACCCGCACCTGCTTGCGGAGCTGGAAGCGCAGCTCGTCCACCAACGTCAAATCCCCCGGGTCCTCCACGGCGACGTGGATGCGCTCGCTGCGCCCCTCCACTTCCATGCGGAAGAGCAGGACGCGATGCTCCGCCTGGAAGTCCAGGGACACCAGCGAGGCCACCGCCGGGGGAATCTCCTCGGGCAGCTCCACGAAGGGCAGCCCGTGTTGCACCGCCAGCGCCCGAGCCACATGCAGCGGCGCGCACAGCCCCTGCGCCACCAGCGTCTCGCCCAGCCGCAGGTTCCCCGGAGCGCCTCGACGCCCGAGCGCCACCCGCACCTGCTCCTCCGTCACCACCCCCGCCTCGACGAGCAGCTCACCAATCTTCTTGCGCATAAGGCCGGGCTACCGCTTGACCTTCGCGAGGTACTCGTCGCGGGAGAACACACCCTTCTCGATGAGCAGCTCCACCATGGCCTTGAGGGCCGCGACTTCCTTGCGCTGTACCTCTTCCACGCTGCGCAACAGGTCGGCCGGGCTGCCAGTGCCCGCCGTGCTGCGAGGGGCCTCTGGCACCGGCGGCGCGGGACGCGCGACTGGGGGCGCGGGCTTGGGCGCGGAGATGACCGCGGCGGCGGCCGGATCCAGGTCCTTCAGGTTCTTCACCACCGTGCGGCCCTGGGCGTCCACCACCTTGAAGTTGGTGTCCGCGTCCTCCAGCTCCATGTTCTCTTCGTACATGCGGGCGAAGGCCCGAGCGATGGAGGTGCGCCCCGCCACGTTGGGGATGATGCGGCACTTCGTCACGGCCCGAAGCTCGTCCAGCATCCGCATGTTGAGCGGATCCGACATCGCCACCACGAGCGTCTTGCCCTCGTCCCGCAGCTGCAACGGCAGCACGGAGAAGTCGCGGGCGGTCTGCGGCGGAATCTTGGCCTTCACATGCGGGGGAACCATCTGGACCGCGTCCAGGTTCACCGCCGGCATGCCGAGCTGCTTGGACAGCGCCCGCACCAGGATGTCCTCGGAGACGAGGCTCATCCGGACCAGGATTTCGCCGAGCTTGCCGCCCCACTTCGCCTGTTCGGCGAGCGCGGCCTTGAGCTGGCTCTCCTGGAGCACATTCGCCTTGATCAGCAGTTCTCCGAGCTTGATCTGTGCCATGTCGTGGGCGCCACTCTACCCGACTCCAGCCGCTGCGCTTCTTCTTCCGTGCCTGCCCGGTCAGGAACCCGGCACCGGGGGCGCCGGCGACTCGGGGGCACCGGCCGGCAGCTCCCGCCCCGAGTCATCCACCTCCACGACCTTGGCCCCCTCCGGGGGCGTCAGCTCGTAGAGCGTGAGGTCCGGCCGGCCATTGAGTTTGATCTGCTGGTAGCGAAGCTGGAGCTTCGTCCCCGCCTGCTTCGCGATGAGCTCCACCTTGCCCGGGAAGATGAGGTTTCCCCGCTCGAGGAAGTCGTCGAAGGCCAGGTCATAGCCGGGGACGCCATGCACCTGGCTCTTCACCACGCGCAGATACTTTGGGTGAACCTGGAGCACCTGGCGGGCCGTCCCCCGATGGAGGGTGAGCACGTAGACGCCCTCCTTCGTGTCCAGCTCCAGCGTCATGCGCTCCGGAGGGATGAGGGGTACCTGGCCCAGCATGATGGCCACCAGTTCCTCGCCCGGCAGGACCACGGGCAGGAAGCGCGACACATTCTGCGGGCTCGCCGGCCCCTGGTAGTACGTGTGCGTCTCCGTCTGGTACAGGCCGAAGCGCGTCCCGTCCGCGACGAGGGAGGCGAGGGGCCGGTTGAAGAAATCGAACGTCTCCAGGTGCAGGAGGGCCGGGCGGGTGACGGAAAGGAACATCCCAATGGTGCCACTCTGCTGGGGAGACTCGACACGCAGCTTTGCGTCTCCCTCGAGGGAGACGACGTTGTCCTGGTTCTGCCGGACACGCTGATAGACGACCTCGGCGTCGGTGAGTTGCCCCTCCGGCCCGAACTCGATGCGCTTGGGGCAGGCCGAACAGAGCACTGCCAGGAAGATTGCGGCGGCTGCGCGGTTCATATCTCCTAGTCTGGGCCATGGCGCCCTGCCGGGTCACCCACCAATGAGCCTGAACGACATCCTGCATTACCTCCGCCTCGGCGGAGTCACCCTGGCCCTGCTGCTGCTGGCCTCCGTCGGCGCGCTCGTCGTGGCCGTCGAGCGCATCATCGCCCTCTGGGGGGTGAGCGAGCGCTCCCGCCTCCTGGGCGAGGCGGTCAGCAAGCACCTGCTTCGTGGCGACGTGCCAGCGGCCCGCACCGCCGCCGAGCGCTCCGACTCCGTCGCCGCCGACATCTTCCTCGCGGGGTTCGACCGGTGGGAGCGCACCCGCGGCTCAGGCGGCGCGGGCGTGGAGGCCGCCGTGGAGCGCGAGCGCGCCCAGGTGGGCCTCAAGCTGCGCCGCAACCTCTGGATTCTGGCCACCATCGGCTCGATTACGCCCTTCGTGGGCCTGTTCGGCACCGTGGCCGGCATCATGCGCTCGTTCAAGGACCTGGGCCTGGACGTGGAGGCCGGCGGCACCGGCGGCACCGGCGCGGTGATGACGGGCATCTCCGAGGCCCTGGTCGCCACGGCGGTGGGCATCCTCGTCGCCGTGCAGGCCATGGTCTTCTACAACTACTTCCAGGCCCGCCTGTCGCGCGTGCTGGTGGAGCTGCGGCTGATGGGCGACGAGTTCGCGGAGCTGCTCAAGGAGCGCGCCTCGGGCCTTCCTCCCGAGCCCGCGCCCCGCGTCGATTCACAGCAGCCCCCCACCTCTCCGGCGCGCGTCGACACGCAGCCCGCCTAGTCCCAGGGAACCGAGCGCCATGGCCATGGGCAAGACACCGGGGTCCGGTGACGAAGGCGAAGAAGGTGTCTTCGCCGAAATCAACATCACCCCGCTCACCGACATCTTCCTCGTGCTGCTCATCATCTTCATGGTGACCAGCTCCGTCATCGTCCAGCAGGGGCCCGGAGGAGGCGCCAAGTCGGGCCTCAAGGTGAACCTGCCCAAGGGCGGCGCCGCGGACGTCACCGCGCGCACCACGGACATGTCCGTCGCGGTGCTCGCCGACGGCCGCTTCGTGCTCGCCGGAAACGTCGTCAGCCAGGACGAACTCCAGAAGGCCTTCGACGCCGCCAAGGTGAAGGACCCGGACACCGTCGTCATCGTCCAGGCCGATGAGGGCGTCCCGCACGGCACCGTCGTCCAGGTGATGGAGCTGGCGAAGAAGGCGGGCCTGGGTCAGCTCGCCATCGGCGTGCGCGAGGGCGAGTAGCACCCTTCCCGTCACACGGCCGCCGCTGAAACACGAAGGCCACCTCGGGAGCGAATCCCCAGGTGGCCTCGGTGTTTCTGGAGGGCGCCCCTCTGTCAGGGCGCCCCGTCAGACGATGTCGCGACTCAGACGGACGCGAACGCGGCGTCGGTGATCTCCATCGGGGAGGTGTCCTCGAGGGCGATGAGGCGCGCGGCCTGCTCCACGTTGGGCAGCACGTTGCGCGCGTAGTACAGGGCGCTGTACTTCTTGCCCTCGTAGAACGCGCGGTCCGGGTGGTCCGCCGACAGCGCGCCCTGCGCCTTGTCCGCGATGAGCGCCGCGTCCAGGAGCAGCCAGCCCACGGCGACCTCGGACATCATGTTGAGGAAGCGGTTCGCGGACAGCGGAATCAGCGGGAACTTGCCGCCGTCCTGCGACCAGCTGAACACCGTCATCGCGCTGGACATGAGGGCCTCCTGGGCGCTCGCCAGCAGCTTCACGGCCTCGCCGTAGACGGCGTGCTCACGGTGCGCTTCCACGAAGGCGCCCACGTCACCCATGAACTGCTGGAAGTGCATGCCACCGGCCTGCCCCAGCTTGCGGCCCACCAGGTCCATGGCCTGGATGTGGTTGGTGCCCTCGTAGATGGAGAAGATCTTCGAGTCACGCGTGTACTGCTCCACCGGGTAGTCCTGGATGTAGCCGGCGCCGCCGTACACCTGGATGGCCTGCGCGCAGAGACGGAAGGACTGGTCGGAGCCGTAGGACTTCACCAGCGGGGTGAGCAGCTCCACCTGGCCCTTGTGGTAGGTGGCCGCCTCGTCGTCCTTGCCCGCCAGTTGCCGCGCCTTGTCCAGGTGCATGGCCAGCTTGATGATGAGCGCGCGGATGCCCTCCACGTGGGACTTGATGTCCAGCAGCATGCGGCGGACGTCCGGGTGCTCGATGATGGCGGCGCGCGGCGCGGTGGGGTCCTTCCACTTGGTGAAGTGGGAGCCCTGCTTGCGGTCCTTCGCGTAGTCCACCGCGTTGTAGTAGGCGGCCGACGCCAGCGCGACGCCCTGGATGCCGACGGCGATGCGCGCGCCGTTCATCATCTTGAACATCTGGCTCATGCCGACGTGCTCGACGGTGCCGACGAGCTCGCCCAGACAGCCGTCGCTCTCACCGAAGTTCAGCACACAGGTCGCCGAGCCGTTGATTCCCATCTTGTGCTCGATGGAGCCCACGGACACGTCGTTGGGCTGGCCGGAGCTGCCGTCCTTGTTGATGCGCAGCTTGGGGACGATGAACAGCGACAGGCCCTTGGTGCCGGGCGACGCGCCGTCGATGCGCGCGAGCACCAGGTGGATGACGTTCTGGGCCATGTCGTGGTCGCCGCCGGAGATGAAGATCTTCGTCCCGCGGATGTTGTACGTGCCGTCGGCGTTGCGGCGGGCGGTGGACTTCGCCGCGCCCACGTCGGAGCCGGCGTGCGGCTCGGTGAGGCACATGGTGCCGCCCCACGTGCCGTTGAGCATGCGCTCCACGAAGAGGTGTTGCTGATCCTTCGTCCCGCACTCGGCGATGACTTCCGCCGCGCCGAACGACAGGCCCGGGTACATGTTGAAGGCCGTGTTGGCGCCCGATAGCAGCTCCTCCACCGTCACCTGCAGCATCATCGGCGCGCCCTGGCCACCGTGCTCCGGGCTCACCGCCACCGTCTTGAAGCCCTGCTCGTAGAGTTTCTTCCACGCGTCCTTGAAGCCCGTGGGCGTGAGCACCGAGCCGTTCTCCACCCGACAGCCCTCACGGTCTCCCACGGAGTTGAGGGGCCCGAGCACCTCGCGCGCGAAGCGGTACGTCTCCGACAACACCGCCTTGGCCTCATCCGGACCCCAGGCGTCGTACGGGGCCTGACCGGCCACCTGGCCGAAGCCGAACTGCTCGAACAAAGCGAAGAAAATCTCTCGAAGGTCGGTCTTGTAGGTGTTGATGCCGGCGGACATGGCCACTCCTGCGTGACGGCTCGCTGCCCGCCTTCGGATGGGAAGGCCTCGGGTCAGCGGCGCGAATGAGACACAGGAAGTGTGGCGGCGACTGATTTTTGAGTCAACCCTGAATGACACCCTGCGTTGAGGGGCCACCCAGGCCGCCCCTCACCGCAGGCCATGAAACCGCTACTTCTTCGCCTTCTTGGGCGAGGGAAGCGTCGCCGTCTTGGCAGCGGGCTTCTCCCGGGGGACGGTCTTCTTGGACGAGGCGCCAGTGCGGCGCTCGTCCGACTCGTCTGCCTCCTCGTCGACGGCCGAGGCCTCGCTCGAGCCTCCGCCCGTGGACGTGGTGGGGGTGGCGGCCAGGCTCTCCCGGGGCACTTCGATGACGATGGGGGACTGGCCGGAGCGCTGCCGGTTCTCGTCCTCCAGGGAGTAGAAGAGCTGAATCTGCGCGCCGCCCTTCATCACCAGCTCACCGCGCTGGTTCTCCGCCCACAGGTCGATGTCCACGAAGTAACGGCCCGCGGTGCCGTGGCGGTTGCTCACCCGGCCCTTGCAGACGACGGTGTCACCCGGCCACACCATCTTGATGAAGCGCACGTTGTAGCGCCGCATCTGCCCGCCCCGGGCCCAGTCGCTGATGAGCTGGCCGAGCATGCCCATCACCAGCATGCCGGGGGCATACACGCTCGGCATGCCCACGCTCTTGGCGTAGAGCTCGTCGACGTGCACGGGGTTGTAGTCGCCAGAGGCGCCGGCGTACCGGGACAGCTGGACACGGTCCACCGGGGCCTTGGCCAGCGCCGGCAGCTCGTCTCCGACGCGGATGGACTCGAAGTAGAGCTTGCGCGCGGGCATCACGGGGTCTCCTTGGAGGCGCGGACCACCAACGTCCGGCGGGCTCGGAACACCAGGTTGCCTTCCTCGTCGCGGCCTTCATCCTCGATGACCGCGATGTCCATCTTGCCGGACATGCCCTGTCGTTCGGAGACGTCCGCGACGCGGGTGGAGACGTAGATGCGGTCCCCGGCGAAGATGGGCCGCTCGTAGTCAAAGCCCTGTTCGGCGTGCAGCAGGCTCTTGATGCCCACGCCAAGCAGCTCCCTCAAGTCCGCGGCCGAATGGAAGGACGCGGGAAACGTGGGAGGCGCGATGATGGTGGGATATCCGGAGGCCCGAGCGTACTCCTCGTCGTAGTAGATCGGGTTGTAGTCTCCGATGGCCTCCGCGAAGCGGCGGATGGCACCCTTCTCCACTTCGTTGAGCGTCGGCGGCGAGGCACGGCCGATCGCATTCTTGTCCAGCATTATCCCTCTCCTGACTCTAACGTCCGGCCGGAAGCTCGAGCACCGTGAGGAGCCCTGCTTCGGCGGCCGTCAAGCGTGGCGCGGCATTCACCAGCGCATTCGCGGTGGCCCGGTCGCCTGCCACTCCCCCCGGGATTTCCAACACCAAACGAGGATCCGCATCGATTTCAATGCGGTCCTTCGGGTCGTCAGCCCCCACGGCGATGGTCAGTTCCAGTCGAACCCGCTCCTGCCCGTCCTCCAACCCGACCACCGACTGGAACATGCCCGCCACCCGTCCCTTCTTCACGGCGAACGCACCGCCCGAGATGTCTTCCTCGGCGAACACGGGGGCTACCTCTTCTTCGTAGTCATCACAATCCAACCCCAGGCCCAGTGCCGCGAGTGCCGCCGACTCCACCAGCCCCACGTGGCCGAGCTGCTCACCATCCACCAACTCGAAGAACTCTTCCTCGGTCAGACCGGCGCCGACCTTGCGCTGCAGGGCCTCCCGGCGGGTGCGAGCGTCCACCACCCGCGTCACCGTCGCGCGCCGCACCGGGCCGCACACCTGCCCCGCCGTGGCCACCAGTCTGTCCAGAACGAAACCCGGGTTGACGCCCGCTCCGACGATGGAGACCTCGGCGCGCTGAGCGGCGCGGTCCAGCTTGTCCGCCAGCTCCGGGTACTTCAGGTACGGGAAGGCGAGCTCCTCACAGGTGCTCGCGATGGGCAGGCCCAGCTTCAGCGCCGCCAGCAATTGGTCCATCACCGCCGGCAGTCGGGAGCCCGTGGCATGCAGCAGCACCGCGCCCTTGCGGCGGCCCACGGCCTTCTCCAGCGAGTCCATCACCTTGACGCGCGGCGCGGGCCCGCCCAGCACGTCTCCCAACGGACGACCGACCAGGGAGGAGTGGGTATCCACGGCCCCAATCAATTCCACTTCCGGGCAGGACAGGGCAGCTCTGGCAATCTCCTGCCCGATGAATCCCAGCCCCATCACCACCACCGGCACCGGCCCTGCTGGGGCTCTAGCCATCGGAGATTGCTCCAGGATTCCAAGGGGTTAGCGTTGAAACGCAGCCTTGCCGCGCACCATAAATCACACCTTGGCGAGCAGGCAAGCATGACTTGGTTCTACCACTCTTGCACAAAGGAAGAACCTCCAAGGATTTCCGGGGCTTGCAGGCGCAAAACCTGCGGGGGGCCCTGTTTGGGTGCAAGGCAAGGCGTGTATAACGAAAGACAGGCCCGCGACCTCCCGGAGACCTCCAACATGGACCGCATCCTCGTGGTGGATGACGACGTGCTCATCCTCGCCGCGCTCTCCCGGATCCTCCAGACGGAAGGCTATGACGTCGTCACCTACAGCGACCCGGCCCTGGCCGCTCGCGAGGTGGGCTTCAGCGTCGTGCTGACGGACTTCATGATGCCGTACCTCAACGGCATCGAGCTGCTGGGCGTACTCCGGGAGAAGAACCCGAAGGCCGTGCGCCTGATGCTGACGGCGGCGGCGGACTTCCGCACCGCGTCCGAGGCCGTCAATCGGGGCGAGGTGTTCCGGCTGCTCGGCAAGCCCTGGTCGCTCAGCGAGCTGACGAGCAGCGTGCGGCAGGCCGTGGAGCACTACCGGCTGGTGGAGGCCAACGAGCGGCTGACGCGCGAGGTGGCGGACAAGAACGCGGAGCTGGTCGCCATCAACCAGGACCTGGAGCGTCGGGTGGTGGAGCGCACCACGGGCCTCCTGGATGGTCTCATCAGCGCGCTGGACTACCGCGACACGGAGACGCAGTGGCACTCGCGTCGCGTGGCGCTCTACTCGCGCCGGCTGGCGGAGGAGGTGGGGCTGGCGGGGGCCGCGCTGGACGTGGTGGAGCAGGGAGCGCTGCTGCACGACATCGGCAAGATTGGCGTGCGCGACTCCATCCTGCTCAAGCCCGGGCCGCTGACGCCGGACGAATGGGTGGAGATGCGCAAGCACCCGGAGTTCGGCTACCGGATGATGGGCAAGATGCCCTACCTGCACGAGGCGGCGCTCATCGTCCTCCAGCACCAGGAGCGCTGGGACGGCAAGGGCTACCCCCAGCAGCTCGCCGGCGAGGACATCTGCATCGGCGCGCGCATCTTCTGCATCGCCGACACCGTGGACGCGATTACGTCGGACCGCCCCTATCGCAAGGGTCGGCCCATGAGCGTGGCCCGGGACGAGATTCGGCGCTGCTCGGGCACGCAGTTCGACCCGAACCTCGCGGACGCCTTCCTGCGCATTCCGGAGACGGAGTGGCAGCGCATCCGCAACCAGGTGGAGGCGCTGGAGGAAGAAGAGAGCCAGCGCTGGCGAAGCCACCCGCTGGGCCCCCAGGCACCGCTGACGCGCGCCAGCGGCGCCTGAAGTCACCTCACGGGGTGAGCGTCACCGCGCTGACCTCGCGGATGACGTCGCCTTCCAGCAGCGCATCCACCACGTCCAGACCCGACACCACCTCACCGAAGGCCGTGTAGCGGCCATCCAGGTGCGGCTGCGGCGCGTGCGTGAAGAAGAACTGGCTGCCTCCGGTGTCCTTGCCAGACAGCGCCATGCCGAGCACCCCGCGCAGATACGGCCGCCGGGTCATCTCGCAGCGGATGGAGTGGCCCGGGCCGCCCTCCCCGTCCCCACGCGGGTCTCCGCCCTGCGCGACGAAGTCCGGCACCACGCGGTGGAAGGTGATGCCGTTGAAGTAGCCCTTGCGCGCCAGGGCAAACAGGTTGCCGGAGGTGAGCGGCGCCTCGTCGGCGTCGAGCCGCACGGTGATGTCGCCCTTGTCCGTGCGCAACACGAGCGCGGCGTCCCTGGGCGCGGGCTCCGGGCGGAAGGAGTAGGGAGGAAGCTCCACGCGCTCGGAGCGCACGGGCTGGCCGGTGAGCTGGGTGAGGGCCTCTGCGGCCACGCGGCGCACGTTGGCGTGCGGCAGCGTCAACCACTGCTTCATGCGCGCCTCGGTGCCCGGAATCTGGAGCGCGACGAGCGCACCGCCCACGGGGTCCGCGAGGTCCGGCTCGGAGGGCACGCGGTCGGCCAGCGCTTCCAGGTCCGGATGGGCCCCTGGTGCCTTCAGCTTGCCCAGCGTCGCGGCTGCGGCGCCCGCCACCACCAGGTCCTCGCTCCGCAAGAGCGAACCCACCGCCGTCGCGGTCCGGAGCACCGGGCGCTCCGCGAGGACCTCCATCGCCGTGAGCCGCACGCGCGCCGACGGGTGGCGCAGGTAGCCCACCGCGAAGTCGGCGGGAGTCTTCTTCGGGGAGAGCGCGGCCTCACGCAGGCCCAGGGCCAGTCGGCGCTCGTCGGACACCCGGCCGAAGCCACAGTTCATCGTGTCCGCCACCATGCCGCGCTGACGGTCCAACGCCGCCGCCAGCCGGCAGTCGAGCCAGCCCAGGTCCGCGCGAGCCACCTCCGACGCCGCGCCTCGCTCCGCGTCCGCCAGCGCCAGCCGGAGCGACACGAGCAACGGCGCGCCGAACTCCGGCAGCCCCTGCTGCGCCAGGGCCAGCAGCGGGTGACCGTCCGCGGAACGCGCCAGCGACTCCACGCGCGGCGCCGCGCCCGTGGGCATCGGCGTCTCCATGCCCCGCGCCACGCGCTTCGCCCGGGGCGTCAGGGCCTCCAGGGCCTCCAGCGGCGCGCACGGCCCACCACACGTGGCCGCGAGCTTCGCGAGCGAACGCGCCGCCTCCGAGGCCACGCGAGGCACCGTGTCGTCCAGCAACCGGCCCAGCACCACCGCGTCCTCCGGGCCGCCCACATCGCCGAAGGCCTTCACACACAGGCCACGCACGTCCGCGTCCTCATCCGACAGACACGCGCGCAGCGTCGGCAGGCTCTCCGCGCGCTTCGCCGTGGCCAGGAGATACGCGCCGCCATACCGGGCCGCCACCGGCCGCCCCGCCGCCATCAACGCCTGCGCGGAAGCCAGGGGCACGTCCTTCACCACCACGGCACCTCCACGTCGCGCCGCCACGCCCAGCGACAGCGCCGCCCGCCCGGCCGTCTCGACGTCGTCGCCCTGGAGCCGCTGGACGAGGCGCGCCAGCGTGTCCGTCGTCGCCAGACGCCCCAGGGAGTCGAGCTGGGCGGCACGCACCGCCGCGTCGCGCTCCTCCGCCTCAGCCACCAGCAACGGCGTCGCCAGGCTCGCCCGCTCGGCCTCCGTGAGCGGCTCCCAGGAGAGCGCCAGCTCGCCCACCGCGAAGGCGGCCTCACCTCGCACCAGGGCTTCGGAGTCCTTCAGTCCGGCGACGATGGCGCCCAGCGTGGCCACGTCCTGGATGCGGGCCAGCGCGCGCAGGGCCCGCGCCCGCACGCGAGGATCCGGAGCGCCCGTGACGAGCGCCACCAGCTGTCCGTCGCCCAGTGAGCGCCGGTCTTCCCAGTCCCGGATTCGAGCCATCACCTCCGCGTCGGGAGGGTCCACATCAGGGCCCGGCACGGAGCGGACACACCCGGAGACGAGGACGAGGAGGGCCAGACAGACGCTTGGGAGTCGGACGGGGCTCGGGCGGCTCATGCGCTGGGGCCTAGGCCAATTCCCCGCGAAAATCCAGGGGTTAGGCCGCATGCCGTTTGACACACCCGGCCCCGGGCTCCGAAGATGGGTGTTCGCATCTCTCAGCAGGAGCGCTGGTCCTGAACTGCCCTGGCTGCGGCTCGAAGGTAGCCGCGAACGCATCCATCTGTTCTGTTTGCGATTACATCATCGACACCTCGTTCCTCTCCGCGGAGCCGCCTTCCGACAACGACGAGGAATCCACGGGCGCGAGCGAAGACCCTCGCCCCGCCCCGAAGCCCGCGCCCGCCAGGCCCCGACCGGCCAAGTCCGGCGCCAGGCCCCCGGCGCCGGCCAGCGGGGACGCCACCAACGTCAAGAGCGTGCAGGACATCGCTCGCGGTGCACCTCAGCGTCCCAGCCGTCCCGCGCCCGCGAAGAGCGCCGCGACGAACACGGCTCCGCGACGCGCCGCCCCCGCCCCCGCGCCGGCCTCGTCTGGAGCGGACCCGTGGGCAAGAGGGGGCCGGGACGACGACGAGAACAACGGCAGCGCCATCGTCGACCCCGACGAGCTGATGCAGGACGCCAGGGATTTGATGGGCGCGATGGGCGCCGGCGACAAGATCGCCTTCTATGGCGCCGGGCTGGTCGTCCTCTCGTGCTTCACGCCGTGGAAGGAGACGGCGGCGGACGGTGACGCCCTGGGACTGATGAGCACGGGCTTCGGCGCGTTCCTGCTCGCGCTGATGGTGATGGTGGCCATCGGCGCCCGGGTGCGCAGCGCGTTCCCCAACCTCAACCCCGTGGTGCCGTGGATGGCGCAGCTGTTCACCACGTTCCTGTGCCTCATCTGGTGCATCGTCTTCATCAAGGTGTCCTCGGACACGACGCTCGTGCCCACGCCCATCGGCAACGCGGAGATGATGAACTCGTCGCCCAGCTTCGGCGTCTTCATTGGCCTCTTGGGCTCGGTGGCCGCGCTCATCGGCGCGTTCCTCGGACTCAAGAGCAAGAACGACTGACGACACGGCGCGCGCGCCACGAAAGTGGTGCCGCGCGACTCGACGGCGGTCTACCGTTCCCCGCCACCATGTCCGACGCCACTCCCCTCGCCCGACTCACCGCCGCGCTCGCCGGCACCATCTTCGGCCAGCCCCGCGTGCTCGCCGACCTGGTGACCGCCTTCCTGGCGCGAGGCCACGTCCTGCTGGAGGGCGTGCCCGGCGTGGCGAAGACGCTCACCGCGCGCAGCATGGCCGGTGCGCTGGGGCTGCTGTTCACCCGCATCCAGTTCACGCCCGACCTGATGCCGGCGGACATCCTCGGCACCAACATCTTCCAGCCGCAGGACAACGCCTTCCGCCTGGTGAAGGGCCCCATCTTCACGGAGGTGCTCGTCGCGGACGAAATCAACCGCACCCCGCCCAAGGCCCAGGCCGCGCTGCTGGAGGCCATGGAGGAACGCCAGGTCACCATCGACGGCGTCACCCACCCACTGCCGCCCCACTTCTTCGTCGTCGCCACGCAGAACCCGCTGGAACTGGAGGGCACCTATCCATTGCCCGAGGCCCAGCTCGACCGCTTCCTGATGCGCATTCGCGTGGGCTATCCGGACTCCGACTCCGAGACGACCATGCTGCGCGCCTTCCACCAGCGCGAGGGACGGCCGCCCTCAGTGGACCGCGTGCTGGACGCGCCCACGCTCGCGGAACTGCAGGCCCGCGCGGCCCGCGTCACCTGCGACGAGTCCATCCTCCAATACGTGGTCGCCGTGGTGCGGGACACGCGTGCGAATCCCCGCGTGCGCCTGGGCGCGAGCCCCCGAGCCGCACAGGCGCTCCTCGCCGCGTCCAAGGCCCGCGCGGCGCTGATGGGCAATGACTTCGTCACCCCCGACGACGTGAAGGGCGCGGCGGGCAGCGTGCTCAACCACCGCCTGCTCCTCAAGGCCGAGGCCGAGGTGGAAGGCGTCACCGCGGACGACGTGTTGAAGCAGACACTCGAGCGGGTCCGGGTCCCTCGGTGAGCCTGGGCCGTCCCGTCCCCACCGGCCTCGCTGTCGCACTGCTCGCGGTGGGGCTCGTCCCGGCCGCGCTGACGGTGGCCAGCCCCGTGTTCGGCTGGCTGGCACTGGCCCTGGACGTGGCGGTGCTCGCGCTCTGCGCCGTGGACTTCCTCCGCGCGCCCCGCGGCGAAGACGTGAAGGTGTCACGCGAGGTGGAGCCCATCCTCTCCTCGGGAACTCGCAACGCCGTACACCTCGACTTCGAGCGACTCGACGCGGGCACTACACCGCTGCGCCTGGAGGTCCGCGACGAGCCTCCCGACGTCGTCGCCAGCACCGGCCACCGCCAGTCCCTCCAGGTGCCAGCCCGGAGTGCCACGCCACACGCGCGCTCACGGCTGACGTACTTCGTCACCCCTCCTTCCCGAGGGGATGCGCGCTTCGGAGACCTCCACCTGCGGCTGCTCGGCCCGCTGGGGCTGTGCGCCCGACAGGTGCGGCTGCCCGCGACGCGGACGGTGAAAATCTATCCGGACCTCAGCGCGCTCTCGAGCGAGGCCCTCGCCCTGGCCCGCTCCTCGGACGCGCCCTCGGAACGGACCCTGCGCCGCCGCTCGGCCGAGGGGCGCGAGTTCGAATCCCTGCGCGAGTACCGCCCCGGCGACGACTACCGGCACATCGACTGGAAGGCGTCCGCGCGCCACGCCAACACCCTGGTGCGCACGTGGCAGCCGGAGCGGCACCAGCCCATGCTGCTCTTGCTCGACTGCGGGCGGCACATGGCGGGCAAGGTGCACGGCCGGCGCAAGCTGGACCACGCGGTGGACGCGGCGCTCCGACTGGCGCGGGTGGGCCTGGACGCGGGCGACGTGGTGGGCGTCATGGCCTTCGCCAGCGACGTGCTCACCTTCCTCCCACCGCGCAAGGGCCATGAGCACCTGCGCCTCATCACCGAGTCGCTCTACCGCGCCGAGGCCGCGCTGGAAGAGAGCGACTACGGGCGCGCGTACGACTTCGCGTTCGCCCGGCAGACGCGGCGCACCCTCGTCGTCCTCTTCACGGACCTGGTGGACCCGGACGCGTCCGCGGGGCTGCTCACCCGCACGCTGGCCTTGCGCCCCCGACACCTCCCCGTCGTCGCCTCGCTGCTGGACGAGGACGTGCGCGACGCGGCCACCGACGTGCCCGTGGAAGCCCAGGACGCGTACTCGCGACAGGCCGCCACGCGGCTGGAGTCGGAGTTCCGCCGCACCGCCAGCACCCTGCGCGACGCGGGAGCCCTGGTGGTCCGCGCACCGGCCCAGGGTTTCGGCGCGGCCGCGCTCAACGTGTACCTGGACGTCAAGTCTCGCGGGCTGTTGTAGGCCTCGCGAAGATGTCCAGCGGAAAGTTCGCGCGACACTCATTTATCGAGTACGCGCGCGTCGCTCGCGAAGAAGCATGCCAATCGCGCGGAGGCCTAGAATTCGGCCTCGGAGACGACCCCCTTTACAGCGGAGCCTCCGTCAACAAAATGGCCCGTCTCTCTCGCCCGCTGTGTCGGTGGGCGCCCCGAAACAACACGGATGGAGACAGTCTTGGCGGAGGTCGCAAGGGGTTTGAGGTTGGAGGTGGAGGCAGACGCGGCGGCCATCGCCGCCCGCGCGGAGGCCACGGAGCCGCCCGCCCGGACGACGCTGACCCCCTTCCACGAGCGCCTGCTGGCGGAAGAGCTGCTGGCGCGCAGTGGTGATACGCAACAACGGTTGGCGGGAGCCCTGTCCGAGGCGAAGGTCGACCTCAACCCGCATCAGGTCGAAGGCGCCATGTTCGCGCTCGACTCGCTTTCGCGGGGCGGCTGCATGCTGGGCGACGAGGTGGGCCTGGGGAAGACCATTGAAGCGGGGCTCGTCATCGCCCAGCTCATGGCCGAGGGGAAGACGCGCATCCTCATCCTCGCGCCGGCCACGCTGCGCGCGCAGTGGAACAGCGAGCTGCGAGAGAAGTTCGACCTGGACAGCGTGCTCGTGGACGGCCGCACCGTGCGCGCCACCGGCAACTGCTTCGACCAGCCCTTCCCCGTCATCTGCTCGCACCCGTTCGCGGCCAACAAGGCGCACCTGACGTCGGAAATCGCGTGGGACCTCGTCGTCATCGACGAAGCCCACCGCCTGCGCAACGCGCACCGCGCCAACAACAAGATGGGCCAGGCGCTCAAGGCGTCCCTGGGTGGCAAGCCCAAGCTGCTGCTCACCGCCACCCCGCTCCAGAATGACCTGATGGAGCTGTTCGGCCTGATGTCGCTGCTGGACGAGCAGATTCTGGGCCCCGAGCACGCCTTCCGCAGCCGCTACCGCGTGGACGAGGGCGGCGGCATGTCCGAGGCCGCCGCGGGCGAGCTGAAGGAGCGGCTGGCCCCCGTGGTGCAACGCACGCTGCGCCGGCAGGTGCGCGAGTACGTGCGCTATACCAACCGCCGCTCCATCGTGGAGGACTTCACGCCCTCGCCCGAGGAGCATGACCTCTACGAGAAGGTCAGCGAGTACCTCCAGCGCTCGGAGGCCGCGGCGATTGAACCCGGCAAGAAGACGCTGCTGACGCTGTGCTACCGCAAGCTCCTGGCGTCCTCCACGTACGCCATCGCCCCGACGCTGCGGCGGCTTTCGGACAACCTGGAGAAGCGACTCGCGGCGGCGAAGCTGGGCCAGCAGGCGCTCGCGATGTTCGAGCCCGAGGAGGCCAAGCAGTTCGTCGAGGAGGGCGAGGAGTGGTCCGACGACCCGGCCAAGGCGCCCAACGTGCGCGCGCTGGAGCAGGAGGTCTGGGAGCTTCGGCAGTACGCGGACCTGGCGGACTCCATCAAGGTCAACGCCAAGGGCGAGGCCCTCAAGCGGGGCCTGGACCGGACCTTCACGGTGATGCGCGCGCACGGCTGGCCGGAGAAGGCGCTCATCTTCACCGAGTCCAAGCGCACGCAGCAGTACCTCTTCAACCTCCTGTCGGAGCACGGGTACCGGGGGAAGATTTCGCTGCTGTCCGGTGACGCGGGGACGCCGGAAGACCGGCGCGCGCTGGTGGACGACTTCCGCAACAAGACGCAGATCCTCATCTGCACCGAGGCCGGCGCCGAGGGCCTCAACCTCCAGTTCTGCAACCTGGTGGTGAACTACGATTTGCCCTGGAACCCGCAGCGCGTGGAGCAGCGCATTGGCCGCTGCCACCGGTATGGCCAGCAGCGCGACGTGCTGGTCATCAACTTCCTCAACCGGATGAACGCGGCGGACGCTCGACTGTTCGAGCTGCTGGAGAAGAAACTCAACCTCTTCGACGGCGTCTTCGGCGCGTCGGACGAAATCCTGGGCGCGCTGGAGAGCGGCGTGGACTTCGAGCGCCGCGTGCTCGACATCTACCAGGGCTGCCGCAAGGTGGAGGACATCAACGCGGCCTTCGACAAACTGCGCTCGGAGATGGAAGGGCGCATCAGCCAGCGCATGACGGAGATGCGCTCGGTGGTGCTGGAGCGCTTCGACGGCGATGTCCGCCGCCGCCTGCGCGGCCAGGGTGAGCAGACGAAGGAGGCCCTCGCGAAGCGGCAGCAGGAGGCGCGCGCCCTCACCAGCTCGGTGCTCGGCAGCCGCACCTCGGGACGGCTGGAGATCGCCAAGGCTGCCTACGCCGTCAAGGAGCGCAAGCAGGACGCCGTCAGCTACCTCCAGCTCGACGCCGCGGGCCTGCCCTCACGCCTGGCGCGACTGGCTGGCAGCGAGGGCTGGTGGTTCGCGTACAAGTTCGAGACGACGGGACTGAAGCCCGAGGAGAAGCTCGTCCATCTGGTGCTGGTGAAGGACCGCGAGGGCAACTTCCGCGCCCTGCCCCTCCAGGACGGCGCGCACTTCGTGAAGCTGGCGGCGAAGGAAGAAAAGCGCCGGCAGCCCGCGCCCGTGTCCGTGCAACTCATGCAGGAGCAGTCGCTGGTGACGGCGAAGGACGAAATCGTCCGCGCCGCCGAGCGCCGCAATGCCTTGGAGCTGGACAAGGCCAAGGAGCGCGCGGACCGCTACGTCGAGGACTGCCTGATGGAGTCCCGTGAGGGCGTCGAGGCGGCCCGGCAGCAGTGGATCGACGCACGCAAGCAGGTGGCGTCCGTGGAAGACATCGCGGAGCGCGCGAAGGCGCGGGCGAACTCGGACCGGATGGAGCGCGAGTACCGCCGCAAGCTGTCCTCGCTGCGCAACGAGGAGGAGAAGCGCTACGCCGCCAAGGATCGGCAGCTCGCGGAGCTCGCCAACAAGGCCAAGGTGAACGAGAAGCGCTCGCTCATCGCCTCCGCCTACTTCTGGCTGTCCTGAGGCGGGAGCGGCTTGAGCCGCACCCACGTCGCACCCCAGCCTCCGTCGAACTCGGAGGCGGGGCGGAAGGACTCCACCTCCTCCAGCTTGGGCAGCAGCGCGTGCACCGTGCGCCGCAGCGCGCCCGTGCCCTTGCCGTGGATGACGCGCACATCGAGCAACCCCTTCTGGCGACACGCCCAGAGGTACTCGATGACGAGGGGCTTCACTTCACGAGGCTGGAAGAAGTGCAGGTCGAGGTTGCCGTCGATGGGCAACTCGAAGACTTCATCGTCAGCGGGCGGGGGTTCCGGCCCCTCCGGCGGGAGCGATGGCTCGCCTGCTGGGAGAGGGAGGAGACGTCGCGGGCTCATTCGTCCATTCCCCCGACTCGCGCTTCTTGCGCTCTGACTCCTGACGCCGCCGCTCTCGGGCCTGCCGGTACTGCTCCGACACCGAGTCCAGCTCCTGCTTCAGCGCGGAGAGGTGCTTGCCCACATCGTCCGCCGCCGCCGTGTCGCGCGCGTTCGCACGCTCCTCGCGCGCACCCGCGCCTCCGGCTGTCGTCATTTGAACCACCAGTGCGGCGACCAGGACGGACTTCATGCCCCCTCAAGTAAGCAAGTGTTGTGCACGGTGGCAAGTCTCGTTCATGACGCGACGCTCCGCTGGCTCCCCTCCGTCGTCCTGCTCGTGACGATACGTTCCGCCAGTTTGATGGCGGACAGAGGCGCGCTTCCCTCGGCTTTGTTGTTGATGGTGACGAAGACGGGGCGCTCGCGGCGCTGGGCGGCCAGGCACGCTCGCGCCAGCAAATCCCGGGTGGGCACGTCCTCGTCCACCAGCCGGTTGAACGGCGCATAGCGAGCACGTGCCTCCTCGTAGCCGAGGTTCGGCGGCAGCATCCACCGCACCACGAGGGCTCGCGCCTCCAGCGCCCGGGTGCGCCTGGCCTGGATGCCCATGGAGGGCATGTGGGCCCACACCGCGAGGACGGGACAGGCGCCCACGTCCGCCAGCGCCTGCGCGAAGCCCTCCGTCAGCAGCTCCTCGTTGCGCACCTCCACCGCGTACAGCGGGCCCTTGGGGAGCGCGGAGAGGAACGCGTGCAGTCGCTCCACGAAGCGCGCGGGGCCGCCCAGCACCTGTGGGTCCTGCGGAGGGAACTGGAAGACGAGCGGGCCGCCCTTGTCGCCCAGGCCCTCCACGAAGGGCCGCACCACGGCCTCCTCCGCGTAGGCGGCGTGAAGGAAGCGCTCGTTGAGCTGGCCTCGATGCGCGCCGTAGCGCTCGTGCATGGGAAAGCGCGCCAGCGTGCAGACCTCGTGTGCCTTCACCAAGAAGCGGAAGTCCGCGGGCACCTGCTCCGCGTACTCGGCGAAGGCCTCGGCGTTGATGGGGCCGTAGAACGTCCGGTCGATGCCCACGGTGCGCAGCACGGGGTGGCGCGAGTACGCGGACAGTCCCTCGCGCGCGAGCTGCGACGCGGCGGCCTCGTGGTCATAGACGAGGCCGGACCAACCGGGGAACGTCCACGACGAGGTGCCCAGGTAGATGCCCGTGGGCAGCTCGCGACCGAGGGACGCGAGGGACTCCTCCACGGGCGCGGGAGCTACCGGCTGGGTCCTGCTCCGGCTCCGGGTGGGCGCCTCCACGGGCGCGCCCGTGAAGAGGTCGAGCTGGGAGGGTCCACGCTGCTGGGCCATCGGGCATCTCCTGCGTCCTGCGGACACCGAAGCACGGTGCCGCGCGTCCGGCAGGGATAACGCCGGGCGCCACATGATTCAGGAGGTTGCCTCAGAACCCGGGGCCTACCCAAGAGGGATGTCCGAACTACAGGCAGCCAAGCTCCATGCCCCGGAGCACCGCTCGAGTCCTGTCCCGGACACCGAGCTTCGACAGGATGCTGGAGGTCTGGTTCTTCACCGTGCCCTCCGCCGTCCCGAGCGCCTGGGCAATCTCCCGGTTGCTCAGTCCCCGGGCGATGAGCCGCAGTACCTCGACTTCCCGCCGCGTGAGCCCCTCGGGAAGCTCCGCGTGCGCGAAGTCTCGGGACAGCTCCAGGAGCCCCCGGGCAACGCGCTCGGCGACACCGGGGGGCAGCAGCGTCTCGCCCGCGTGGACGCGACGGATGGCGTCGGCCAGTTCCTCCAGCGACACGTCCTTGAGGAGGAAGCCCTGCACGCCCGCGCGCAACGCTTCGACGATGGCGGCGTCCTCGTCGAAGGTGGTGAGCAGCACCACGCGCCGATGCACGGGCCCCCGCCGCAGCTCCCGCAGCGCTTCCAAGCCCGTCATGCGAGGCATGCGCACGTCCATGAGGACGACGTCGGGATTCAGCTCCGCCACCTTGCGCAGCGCCTCCTCGCCATCCACCGCCTCGCCCACGACGCGCAGGTCGGGCGTGAGGTCCAGCAAGCCGCGAAGCCCCTGTCGCACCAGCGCATGGTCATCCACCAGGACGAGTCGAATCACGCGTCGGCCCTCCTCTCGGCCGGAAGCCACGCATCCAACTCCCAGCCCTTCCCTTCTTCCGCGCGCCAGTCCACGCGGCCTCCCAGGCGGGTGAAGCGCTCTCTCATGCCGGTGAGGCCCGCGCCAGGCATCGGCGACCGCGCGCCCCGGCCGTCGTCTCGGGTCATGACCCGCACGCCGCCTTCCTCGGTCGGGACGATGCGAATCCAGAGCTGCGTCGCGTGGGCGTGGCGCAGCGTGTTCGTGAGGACCTCCTGGACGCAGCGGATGAGCGAGTGCGTCGCTTCGGCCGAATCGAGGGCCAGCGTCTCGGGGACCTCGAGGTGGACCGCGAGCCCGGGCATGTCGTGCGCGAGCTGACGCAGCGTCGCAAGCAACGGCGCGGGGGTGTCACGCAACGCCGACACCGTCTCGCGAACCTCGGACAGCAGCATGCGGGCGGCCTCGCGTGCGCGACGCAGGTGCTCGGCGGAGGGCGTGTCCTTCGCGGTGTGCGCGGCGGCTTCCAGGTTGAGGGACAGGGCGGTGAGGTGATGGCCCAGGGAGTCGTGCAGCTCCCGGGCGATGCGCAGCCGCTCCCCTTCCCGCTCGCTGGCGGCGAGCAGCACCTGGGTGGACTGGAGCTCCGCGTGGAGGCGGGCCAGCTCGCCTCGCGCTTCGGCCTCGCGAACCATGACGACGGCCGAACCCAACGTGAAGCCCTGGAAGCCGATGAAGATGAGCGCCTGGAGCAGCGCGCGCGACAGCGGGTAGATGGAGACGAAGACGAGCAGCAGGGCCACCGACTGCGCGAGGACCCAGAGCATCGCGCGCCGCTGGGGCAGCAGCTCGGGCGCCTGGGCCGCGACGATGGCGAGCAGCGCACCGTCCACACCCGTGCGACTGGTGGCCACGATGACGAGCGCGCTGACGGCCTGCACTCCCATCAGCGGAATCCCGCGCCGGTCCTCGACCTCGGCCCGTGCATTCCACCAATAGGCCAGGCCGAACGCGAGAAAGGCCACCAACCACGCCAGCTCGCGCGGAGTGGAGAGCAGCGAGGGCTCGCGCAGCACGTCCTCCGCATGGGGAGAGCCGACAACAGCCCACGTGAGCAACCCCGCCACGCGCAGCAGTCTTCGGATCGATGCGGGCTTTCGTGCGGCGTGCTTCAAGGCCATGGGCGCGGAGCATAGGACCCGCCTCGGCGGCGGGACATATGCCGGAAGTCATGGTGCCCCCGTGTGACTTCCAGCCGATGTGGGCCCTGGAGCGCTTGCGTACCTTGGCCTCCGTCTCGCAACACGTCGGAGTCCTGCATGTCTTTCTATTATCTCGCTCGCGCGATTCACATCATGGCGGGTGTCGTCGGCTTCACCTCGCTGTGGCTGCCCCTGGTGGCGCGCAAGGGAGGCTCACTCCACCGGCGCGTGGGCTGGGTCTACGTGGTCGCGATGGGCGTCGTGGCCATCACCGGGTTGATCATCTCCAGTTGGAGATTCCTGCAGGGGCCGGAGCATCAGGCCCATGCGTTGTTCTTCATGTTCCTGAGCGTGATGAGCGGAAGCTCCGCATCCATGGGCGTGCGTGTGCTGCGCACGAAGTCTCGCACGACGGCGCATCGTCACCCCTTCGACCTGGGCCTCTCCGCGCTGACGCTGGGCCTGGGCCTGTTCACCGGAGCGTGGGGCCTCGTGAATGACGTACCGCTCCTGTGGGGCTTCGCGCCCGTGGGAATCCTCCAGGGCGCGGCATCGCTG
Source organism: Myxococcus sp. CA056 (assembly GCF_013336715.1). Classification (NCBI taxonomy): domain Bacteria; kingdom Pseudomonadati; phylum Myxococcota; class Myxococcia; order Myxococcales; family Myxococcaceae; genus Myxococcus; species Myxococcus sp. CA056. The sequence goes on along the minus strand of NZ_JABUMT010000014.1, from coordinate 29,365 downwards.
CGGTACTGGCTCCGCCCGCCCCAGGAGCGGATGCACTGGTGGTTCCAGCACATGGGGGCCATGGTGGGCTCGGGCATCGCCACGCTGACGGCCGTGCTGGTCGTCAATGCGAGGCACCTGGGCATCGAGGGCATGCAGCTCGCGGTGTTCCTCGGCCCCACGCTGGTGGGCGTTCCGGGACTCAAGCTGTGGGAGCGCTATTACCAGGGGAAGTTCGCGGCCAAGGCCAGGAGCCCGCGTCCCGAACGCGCCCCGGCGCCGGCCGCTGGAGCGCACTCGAGCGTGGCTTCCTGACCGTGGCCGCTGAGGCCGCTCGTTCGAGACTTGTGCCGCGACACCAGGGAGGCCGCCTCGGCCACCAGGACCGAGGCGAGCCCCAGGGGCGACTACTGTCCCGCGGTGACGGTGACGCCCGTGCCCACGTTCCGCGCCGTGGTGACGCCCGTCACCAGGTTCCCCGTGGACGTGACGGTCAGCGCGGTGCCCCCGCCCTTCTCGTAGTTCAGTCCGGTGCTGCGCGTGCTGCCGATGCCCCGGATGGCGTTGCCCGTCACGGAGACGAAGCCCGTGCCGTAGTTGACCTGGCTGATGGACAGGTAGTGGTAGCGCGAGGCGGTGTTGGGCTCGCCGCCGAAGTTGAAGATCTTGTTGTCGGAGATGACCGACGCCGCGTCACCCTGCACGGTGGCGCCGATGCCCGCCCAGGTGCCAGCGGTGGTGCCCTCCCCGAAGCCTTCAATGTAGTTGTCGGAGATGGTGGTGCCGAACAGCCGCTGCGCGACGATGGCCGTCTGGCCCACGCCGTAGAGGTGGTTGCCGCGCACCTTCCAGCCCGCGGAGTTCTCCAGGCGGATGGCGCTAACACCCGAGTCGGCGATCCAGTTGTCGATGAGGTCCCAGTCCGTCACGGAGTTGCCCGAGTCCTGGACGTGAACGCCGTGGACACCCGAGTCGCTGATGAAGTTGTGGACGATGCGCCCGTTCACCTGCGTGTTGACGATGGGCGTCCCCGCGCTGTTGGTGTTCGTGAGGCGGATGCCCGAGCCGCGCATGTTGTTGATGCGAGTGTTCTCCACGGTGGAGTTCCACGACATCAGCACGATGCCGTCCGTGGCACGGCCGGTGTTGTTGGTCGGGTTCCCCTCCAGCGTGAGGTTCTTCACGCTGACCGGGTCGCCCGTGAAGGTCGCCACATCCAGCCACGTGTCGCTGGCCAGCAGCGCCGCGAGGTTCGCGCCGTTCGCCTGACGGATGACGGTGCCCGAGGGCTCGCCGCCCCGATACGCGCGCTGGCCACGCAGACGCACCGTCGAGTTGATGAGGCAGGGCCCGGAGATGACCAACTCGTCCCCCACCGCGCTGGCGGCGACGGCGGCGTTCAGCGTCTCGTCATCGGTGACGGTGTTGTTGCAGGCGACAGGCACTTGCGCCGCGAGTGTGGGGAGTGGGAGGAGCAGGAGCGCCGCGAGCGAGGACAACAGCCGCGACGACAGGGAACCACGAGCCAGGGGTGTGGACAGGGTGGGTTTGTGCATGCTCGCCGGATAAACCCAGCCACGCGGCGGCGCACGCTCCAGTCGAGGAATGCGCGCGAGAATCGACACGCATCACCGTCGCGAGACACAGCGCCCGCACAAACTTCCACTTCACCGGCACGGTTTGGACGCGACTTTCACGGGCCTGAAAAGCAGCAGGACCGCTGGAGCCGCAGACCCGCTACACCTTGATGCGGATGGCGGCAGGCAGGAGCGTGAAGGTCGCGGGCAGTCGACCCGGCGTTTCTCCGTCGACGTCCAGGTAGACCTCCTGGCCATCCACGGACTCCGCGTGAACCGTCTGGCAGCGCAAGCGACGCGTACCTTTCCAGGTGACGTGCGAGCCGTTGTAGACACCCTTGGACTTGAGGAGGAAGTCGCTCAGGCCGTAACCGGACCAGATGGTGATGTCGAACAGCCCATCGTGCGTGACGGCCTCGGGGGCGACGAACATGCCACTGCCGAAGTAGCGGCCATTGGCCACCGCCACGGCGGTGACGTCGAGCGTCTCCGGGGGCCCACCATCAGTCGACAGCTGGACCTTGCGCTCGGTGTACTTCACGAGGCCCTTCAGCGTGCCCCAGACGAAGCTGAAGTTGCCGCCGAGCGCCTTGCTGCCACTGTTGACCTCACGAGCCACCACCGCGCTCACGCCGAGCGAGGCGATGTTGGCGAAGTAGCGCGTCGCGGGGTTGCCGTCGTTGTCGATGAAGTCGAGGCGGCCCACATCGAAGGGCTCGGTCGTGTCCGAGCGGAGCCGCTCCAGGGAGGACTCCAGGTCCAGCCCCCAGCCGAAGGTGCGGCGGAAGTCGCCACCGGTGCCTCGCGGGATGAGGCCGAGGGCGGCGTTGGGGTTGATGGCCTTGCCGTCGCGGAAGAAGCCGTTGGTGACTTCGTTCAGCGTGCCGTCGCCGCCGACCGCGACGATGCACTCGTAGCCCTGGTCAATCGCCTCGCGGGCGATGCGCGCGGCATCCATCCCGCCCTGGGTGAAACCGTGCCCGAACTCGCCAAGCACCTTTCCCACCTGCGCGGCAATCTCCACCCAGCGCTTCCCGGTCTGGCCATTGGCGCTGCGCGGATTGACCACGAGGAACGTCTTCATCGGCACCTACCCCTCCCTGTAACGCCCCTGTTTACGCGGTTGTGGCTCGGTACTCCACTCCGCGACGCACCTCCAGGGTCGTCCAGGTCTCCCGCCACCCCGCGCACCGCTGACGCACCGCACGGTGGGGCCCCGTTCCGGGTGGCGGGTCCATGGAAGGCGCCACCCGGGGACCGTAGGCCGGTCTACACGTGCAGCGTGCCGTCGAGGACCGTTACCGCCACTCCGCCGATGCGCGCCCGCTCGGGCTGCCCGGCGCGGCCGGTGACCTCCACCTCGATGCGCCCAGGCTTGCCAATGGCATCCCCCTGCTCGATGCGAGCGCGGACCGTGCCACCCTCCGCCGGCAGCGGCAGCACGCCGTGCATCGCCAGGTACATGCCGAGCGGCCCGGCCGCCGAGCCCGTCACGGGGTCTTCCGCCACGCCCATGCCGGGCACGAAGTATCGCGAGTGTGCCACGCTGCCCGCCTCCAGCGTCTCGCGCGTGAAGAAGTACACGCCGCTCACTCCATGGGGCCGCAGCAGCGCATCCAACGCACCCGAGCGAGGCGCCAGCTCCCACACGTCCTCTCTTCGTCGGAACGGCACCATCACCCGGTGCGCATTGCGCCGCACGGGCAACGAGCCATCCACCATGTCCACCGTCCCGCCCACGAGCGCGAGCACCTGCGCCAGCGGAACCGGCGCCTCCAGCCACGGATGCCGAGGGGTGACAATCCACGCCCGACTCCCTCGCGTGCCCATTGCCTCCAGTTCCACGTCGAGCACACCCGCCGCGCACTCCAACTTGAGCGCTCCCGAGCGAGGCACCAGCCCCCGCTCCGCCATCAGGTGGAACGACGCCACCGTGGCGTGGCCGCAGAAATCAATCTCAACCGTGGGAGTGAAGTAGCGCAGCCGCACGCCCTGCGCCGTGGGGCCGGAGATGACGAACGCCGTCTCCGATGCTCCCACCGCGGTCGCGATGCGCTGCATGGCCTCCACACTCAGTCCCGCGGCGTCCAGCACCACTCCCGCGCGATTGCCAGCCCCAGCGGTCTGCGTGAAGGCATCGACGATGGTCACCTGCATGGCGTGCGTCTCCCATCCACGGAACCGGGCCAGGGCCCGAACCGTCTTTCGAGTGTACCGATACAATCCAGCTCAAGAATCGACACAATCGATGCATTGCGCGGAGGCGCCCGTCAACTGTATGCATTGTCACCATGACAATCTGGACGCCCAACCTCCGGGGCCGAGAGGGGCCGCTGTATCGAATCCTCGCGGATGCGCTCGGAGCGGACATCGAGGAAGGGCGCCTCGCCGCCGGAATCCGCCTGCCCACGCACCGTGAGCTGGCGGAGAAGGTGGGTGTCACGGTGGGCACGGTGACGCGTGCCTACGCGGAGGCCGAGCGTCGGGGCCTCATCGGCGGCGAAGTCGGTCGAGGCACCTTCGTGCGCCACCGGGATGCCCCTCGACAGCTCCCGCCCCCCGCCCAGGACTCGGGCGACGACTCGCTCGTGGACCTGGGCCTCAACTGGCCAGCCCCCCCCCCCGGAGACCCGGCCGGCTCCGCGCTGAAGAAGTCGCTGGACGCCCTGCAACGCTCGCCTCGCCTCGCGGAGCTGCTCGACTACCAACCCCCCGCGGGAAACCCGGCGCACCGCGAGGCCGGCGCCGAGTGGATGTCCCGCTTCGGCCTGGAAGTCGAACCCTCGCGAGTCATGGTGTGCTCCGGCGGGCAGCACGCGATGGAAGTGGCCCTCAGCACCCTCACGCGCCCCGGTGACACGGTGCTCTGCGAGGCCCTCACCTACCCCGGCCTCAAGGTGCTCGCGAACCGGCTCCACCTGCGACTGCACGGCGTGGCCATGGATGAACACGGCCTGCTCCCCGACGCGCTGGAGACCGCGTGCCGCACCGGCGCGAAGGTCCTCTTCTGCCTGCCCAATCTCCAGAACCCCACCGGCTCCGTCATGCCCGAGGAGCGCCGTCGCCGCATCGCCACGGTGGCCCGACGACACGGTCTCACGGTGGTGGAAGACGACGCCTACGGCCTGCTGCTCGACAAGCGCCCCCCACCGCTCTGCACGCTCCTGCCGGAGTCCGGATGGTTCATCGCGGGCGTCTCCAAGCTGCTCGCCCCGGGGCTGCGCATCGGATACCTCGCGGCGCCAGCGGGACCGAGCACCGAGCGACTGGCGGAGGAAGCAGCCCTCGCCGCGCGGATGACCCCCGCGCTCACGGCCGACATCACCGCGCGCTGGGTGCGTGATGGCACCGCCGACGAGCTGGTGGTGCGCCGACGCCGAGAAGCACACGAGCGACTGGAGCTGGCGAAGGACGTGCTCGGGGACCTGATGCCACGTCCAGGCAAGGCCACCACGTACCACCTGTGGCTGAAGCTTCCCTCGACCTGGCGCGCGGAGGCGTTCACCTCCCAGGCCCGGCGGCGCGGCGTGCTCGTCATGCCCGCCGAGCTGTTCACCGTGGGCCCGGCCACCGCTCCAGCGGCGGTGCGCGTGTGCCTGGGAACCCCGCGCACCCGCGCCTCGCTGGAGAAGGGCCTGCATCGACTGCGAGAGACGCTGGAGGGGGGGCCGGAGCCCCTCGCCTCCATCGTCTGACTACTTCTGCGGAGGCGGCACCGGACGGACATGCAGCTCGCGCAGCTGCTTGTCGTCCACATCGCCGGGGGCGCCCGTCATCAGGTCCGTGCCCGTCTTCGTCTTGGGGAACGGAATCACGTCGCGCAGGGACTCGGCGCCCGTCAGCAGGAAGGCGAGCCGGTCCATGCCCAGGGCGATGCCACCGTGCGGAGGCGCGCCGAACTTGAGCGCGTCCAGCAGGAAGCCGAACTTCGTCTGCGCCTCCTCCTCGCCAATGCCCAGCGCCTTGAAGACCTCCGCCTGGACCTTCGGGTCATGCAGACGGATGGAGCCGCCACCAATCTCGAAGCCGTTGAGCACCACGTCGTAGCGGTGGCACTTCACCCGGCCCGGGTCGCTGAGCAGGAACGGCACGTCCTCGTCGTGCGGACGCGTGAAGGCGTGGTGCGCCGCCACCCAGGTGTTGGAGTCCTCGTCGTGCTCGAACAGCGGCGGGTTCACCACCCACAGGAACTTCCACTGGCCACCGCTGCCGTACTCAGGAATCAGCCCGAGCTTCTTGGCGACGTGCACGCGCAGGTTCGCCATCACCGTGTGGACCAGCGACTCCTTGCCGAACTGGAACAGGATGAGGTCGCCCGTCTTCGCGCCCACGGCCTGGTTGATGGCCGCGCGCAGCGCCGGGGTAATCGTCTTGGACAGCGGGGACTGCGTCCACTCGCCGCCCTCGGCCACCTTCGCGCGCGCCAGGCCCTTCGCACCGGCCTGCTTGGCGAACTCCTCCAGCTTGTCGCTCTCCGCGCGGCTCATCGCCTTCTCCGCGGGGACGACCATCGCCTTGACGATGCCCTTGTTCTGCACCGCCTCGAACATCATCGGCACGCCGCCCGCGTCACCGTGCTCGCGAATCAGGTCCGTGAGCACCGTGTGCTCCAACCCGAAGCGCAGGTCTGGCTTGTCGTTGCCGTACTTCGCCATGGACTCGTAGAAGTCCATCCGCGCGAAGGGCGTGGGCACGTCGATGCCGAGCACCTCGCCCCACAGCTTCTTGATGAGCCCCTCGATGATGGTGAAGATGTCGTCCTGGCTGACGAAGCTCATCTCCACGTCGATCTGCGTGAACTCAGGCTGCCGGTCCACGCGCAGGTCCTCGTCACGGAAGCACTTCACGATCTGGAAGTACCGGTCGAAGCCCGCGACCATGAAGAGCTGCTTGTAGAGCTGAGGGCTCTCCGCCAGCGCGTAGAACTTGCCCGCGTTCATGCGGCTGGGGACCAGGAAGTTGCGCGCGCCGCCGGGCGTGTACTTGCCCATGAACGGCGTCTCCAGATCCAGGAAGCCGTGGTCCACCATGTACGCGCGCGTCAGCGAGTGCATCTTCGAGCGCGTCATCAACGACTTCTGGAGCGGCGCCCGGCGCAGGTCCAGATAGCGATGCGCCAGCCGCTTCTCCTCCGAGGTGTCAATCGAGTCCTCGATGGGGAACGGGGTTGGCTCGGAGCGATTGAAGATGGTGAGATCCGTCGCCTTGATTTCGATCTCCCCGGTCTTCATCTTCGGGTTCACGTTCTTGCCACGCGACACGACCTTGCCGCGCACGCCGATGCAGAACTCCAACCGAAGGCTGCCCGCCAACCCATGCGCTTCGGCGTGGTCCGGCTCGAACACCACCTGCGTCAACCCGTCCCTGTCCCGCAAGTCGATGAAGACCGCGCCGCCGTGGTCTCGACGATTGTGCACCCAGCCGAAGAGGACGACCTCCTCGCCAACATTGGTCGCGGTGAGCTGACCGCACGTGTGGGTACGCTTGACCTCGGAGATGAACGGGACCGCCATGGAGACCGCCTGCGTGGTTCGTAGAAGGAAAAGGCGCGGCACCATAGGGACCGTGGAAACGGTGCGTCAAGGAGTCCGCGCCGTGCTGACTGCTCTCAAACGGTCGACTCGTGGAGGGCTTCCTGACGTCCGCCCCACCCGAGTGCAACTTCCCGCCGCCTTCCGTGTTGGCCTTCTCATGAAGGGGGAGCCCAGCACGCGCACGCCCAGGCCCTCGGGCCCTCTTCGCCACGCCTGCGTCCTGCTCGGACTGCTCGCCCCCCTGCTCACCGCCCGCGCGGAGTCCGGTGACACCACCGTCAGCGTGGAGACCACCGTCGGCAAGGACTTCCGCGCCTGGAGCCTCCTGGGCGACGTGGAGCTGCGCGACGGGGCCACGTTCCTCACGCTCGGCTACACGGGCGCCCGCCCCGAAGCGGGCACCGCCCTCACCCACCAGCTCAGCCTGGGCGCCGACCAGGTGCTGGGCGAGCACTGGCTCCTGTCCGCCATCGTCAGCACGGGCCTGCCCAAGTCCACCCGCGTCGAGCTCATCCCCGAGCGACCCGCGCGCCGCCTTCCCGCCGTCGACGCCAGCACCGGCTACGCCAGCCAGGGCGCGCTCCTGTCGGTGTCCTACGACTCGGCGGGCCTCTCCGACGTGGAGTCGGGCGCCGACGCGAGCCTCGCCCTCACCCGCCACCCGCTGAGCCGGGCGCTGCTCGTCACCCACGTCCAGGGCAACACCACGCGCTACACCCGCGAGGACACCCTGTGGGCCGCGCGGCCGGGGCTGGGCCTCCGGCTTCTCCTGGGAACGCGCTGGGAGCTGGGCGCGCGCGGCAGCCTCTCCCTCTACAGCGAGAACCCGCTCTCCGCCGGCCAGTTCACCGAGGAGGAACAGGCGGCGATGGCGCGCCGCGTGGAGAACGCCGTCGAGGCGCGCCGGGCCCTGCGCCGCTACCAGGCCCGCGTCAACAGGGACCTGGGCACCGTCCTGGCCCGACGCATGGCGGACGTCAACGCCACCGCGGGCATCCCCACCGCGCCCGCGCGCTTCGACGTCAGGCCCTCCGTCACCTGGAAGCCCGGACGGGACGTGCGGGGGCAGCTCTCCTACGCCTTCACCCGCTACGTCTCGGGCGAGGGGTGGTCCCACCTGCTGGCCACCCGGTGGACGGTGCGACTGGGGACGCCACTGAGGGTGTGGGCCAGCGTGGCGCTCCAGCAGGACCACCTGGAGGCGGCGGCGGACCCGGAAACCCCCTCCCCGGTCCATTCCGGCCTGGTGACGCTCGGGGGGGAATACACGTTCTGAGCGGACCGGAGTAAAACGGCCCCCATGCTCCGAACAGTCATCGCCACCACCGCCGTGCTGGGCCTGGCCGCCGGCTGTGCGCCCGACACGAGCGCCCCGGTCAAGATTCGCGCCCTGGTGCTCTCCAGCAATGGGCAGTACGTCCCCGAGGAGGTCGAACTCAAGACGGTCGCCGACGTCGTCGGTCTCAGCGGCAGCGTCGCCGACCTGCACGGCGGCGCGCGCATCGTCTACGACTCCAACGACCAGGACCTCGCCACCGCCACCACGCCCGAGGCCTTCGCCAACGCCCTGCTCAAGGGCGAAGGCCGCGACGTCACCGCCAGCTACATCTCCCAGGATGACGTCCTCTGGCCGGCGGACTTCCACACCTGGAACATGGTGACGACGTATTACAACCTCGAGCGCGCCTTCGATTACTTCCACGACGTCACCAACATCCCGACGGCCGACTTCAAGAAGCCCGTCAAGACGTACTACTTCCCCGACTTCACCATCACCGACGTCAGCCGCGACTCGCTGAAGGACAACGCCCTGTATTTCTCGGCGATGGAGTCCTTCCTCGTGCTGCCCTTCGATGAACTCCAGCGCGCGCCCCTGGCCATCAACGCGGGCGTCATCACCCACGAGTACTCGCACCGCATCTTCAACCTGAAGGTGTACGCCGGACAAGCCTTCCCCGCGGCCCTCACCGCGTGGGCCAGCACTGGCGGCCCCAGCCCCGGCGCCAACATCCTCAAGGCGTTCGACGAGGGGCTCGCGGACCTGCACGCATACGGCGCCACCTGCCGCTCCAAGAACGGCTGCGACACCCGCTTCCTCTCCACGTCCTTCGAGGGCCCCGAGTACGGCTCCATCCCGGCCGACCGGGACCTGGCGAAGACGGACCGCTGCATGGACGCGTCCCTGCGCGACAGCATCCGGAACAACAGCCTGAGCGAGTTCAGCGGCAAGGAGTACCGGGTGGGCACGCTGCTCGCCAGCGCGCTGTACCAGGCCGGCGAGGCCACCGGGCAGCGCGACATCCTGCTGCGCTCCATCGTCACCGGCTACAGCGACACCTCGACGGCGACTCCCGGCCTGCTCCAGCTCACCCAGCAGTACACCTCCGACCAGACGAACTTCACGCTGGCCGTGGCGTCGAGCGCCATCATCAGCCACATCACGGACCTGCGGCTGAAGGAAGCCGTCTGCAACGAGCTGATGGACCACCTGCAGATTCCCCGAGATCTGCTCGTGGGCACCACGAATCCCAACCTCTGCCCGGCCAGCGCCGCTGGCGGTACCACCTGCCCCCGACTGAGCGCCGACTGATGAGGACCGCCACCGTGAAGAACTGGCTCACCCGCTGCCTCGTCGGCGGCCTGCTCGTAGCGCCCCCCGCCTTCGCACAGGATGACGACGACCCGTACGCCTATCCCGAGGACGAGCCGGGCCCCAGCCAGGAGCAGATTGAAGAGGAGGAGGCCGCCGAGCGCCGCCGTCGCAACGTGGACCAGGCCGACGAGTTCCGGAACGCGTCAGAGCAGGAGGGCGAGGAAGGCGACTTCAAGGAGCTCGCCGGCCTGGACGACCCCAACCTGGGCGTGGGCGTGGAGCTCCTCGCCGGCGCGCTCCTCCTGGAGAGCCCCCGGGGCCGCTTCGCCGACACCGTGCTGGGCCTGGGCGTGCGCACCACGTGGGAGTTCGGCCGCACGTTCGACCTCGAGCCCTTTCGCGAGAACCTCTGGGCGGACCTGCGCTGGACGTACGGCAACAGCAGCGACGGCACCGACTTCATTCGCGGCAGCACCAGCCAGCACTACTTCACCATCGCCCCGGCCTACGAGTTCAAGTTCGGCAAGTCCGACTTCGGCTTCTTCGGCCAGGTGGGTGGCGGCGTCGCCTACCAGACGACCTCCATCACCGTGGACGCCAACGAGACGAAGGTGAATGGCCTCAAGCCCCTCCTCCAGTACGGCGTGGGCCTCCGGGGCCGTCCCCGACTGTCCAGCAGCAGCAACTTCCGGCTGTCCTTCCGCCTGGAGGCCATGGGCTACCGCCGGGGCTACATGAACGACTTCTTCCTGGGTGGCAGCGTCGGCGCCACCTTCTGAAGAACACTTCCCGACCGCTCCTTCCCCGCAAGGAGCGTGAACGGGTGGAAGTTTTTCCGCTTCCGGCCCTTCGTGCGGCCCTCCGCTCCTCGGCATTCCGGGGAGTTGGGGGTTGGCATATGCCCTGCTTGTAGCCACCGTCGGGAATGGGCGTGGGGCCCCAGGGCGGGGAGGCGAGGCATGAAGGGCGTGCAGGGGCAGGGACAGGGCCAAGGCCAGGGCAAGCATTGGGACCCGGTGTGCGGCAAGCAGTTGGAGACACCGGATGGCCAGCCATCCTCGGAGTACAAGAAGCGCCGTTACTTCTTCTGCTCGGAACGGTGCCGCCATGCCTTCGAGCGACAAGCCGAGCGCTTCCGTCTCAACGAGCTGGCCCGCGTCGGCGCGCTGATGACGCCGGGCCGGGTGCGCTGGGGACTGGCGTAGGACTTCCGGGGCCCGCGGGTGAAACACCGCGGGCCCTCACTCACTGACGAACAGATTACGCGGCGACGCGCACGTCCTTGAGGCGCAGCGACAGCTTTCGCTGACCTCGGAAGGTGTCGAAGCCCGCCTGGAAGGCCAGGTCCACCGGCCCATCCACCATCCTCACGCGGTCCGCCATGCCGAAGCCGATGGCGTCCAGCTCCGGTGCGTCCGCCAGCGCCAGCTTGAGGTGACCGCTGCCACCCGCCGCCTTGGCCGGCAGCACGCGTGAGCGGGCCACCTGGTGGCGCAGCACCAGCACCGGCTCGGGATTGCCCTGGCCGAAGGGGCCGAGGCGCTGGAGGGCCTCCACGGCCGTCGCATCCAGCTCCCGGGCGCTCACCACCGCGTCCACGCGGCAGCGGGGAATGAGGTCCTCGGGGGTGAGGCGCTGCCAGGCGATCTTCTCGAACGCCTCGCGCAGCGCGGGCAGCTTGTCCGCGTCGATGGTGAGGCCGGCGGCGTGCTTGTGGCCGCCGAACTTCGTGAGCAGCTCCGAGCACCCGCTGAGCGCGTCGTAGAGGTGGAAGGCCTCGATGCTGCGCGCCGAGCCCTTCCCCACCCCGTCCTTCACGCCCACCATGACGGTGGGCCGGTGGTAGCGCTCCACCACGCGGGAGGCGACGATGCCGATGACGCCCGGGTGCCAGCCCTCGTCGTAGAGCACGAAGCCGCGCGCGTCCTTGCGCTCCTCGGCCTGGGCCAGCGCCTGCGTGAGGATGCCGCTCTCGATTCCCTGCCGCTCCGCGTTGGCCCGGTCCAACACCGAGGCCAGTGAGCGCGCCGACTCCAAGGACTCCGAGCAGAGCAACTGGAGGCCCAGGGACGCGTCATGCAGCCGTCCCGCGGCGTTGATGCGAGGCCCCAGGCGGAAGCCCACCTGGCCCGCGGTGATGGTCGTGTCCGGGTCCATGCCCGCGGCTTCCTTCAGCGCGCGCACCCCCGGACGGCGGGCGGCCGTGAGCTCCTGGAGGCCGTGCGTCACCAGGATGCGGTTGGCGCCGGTGAGCGGCACCACATCCGCGACGGTGGCCATCGCCACCAGGTCCATCATGGCGCGGAGGTTGGGCTCCTTGCGGGTGGCGAAGTAGCCATCGTCGCGAAGCCGCTTGCGCAGGCCCATGCAGAGGTTGAAGGCCACGCCCGCGGCGCACAGGGCCTTGGTGGGGTACTCGCAGCCGGGCTGATGCGGGTTGAGCACCGCGACGGCGGGAGGCAGCGTGGGAGGAACCGTGTGGTGGTCCACCACGATGACGTCCAGCCCCAGCTCCTTCGCGCGGGTGATCTCCGCCACGGAGGTGATGCCGCAATCCAGCGTCACCAGCACCCGCGTGCCATCCGCGGCGATGCGCTCCACCGCGGACATGTTGAGGCCGTAGCCCTCGTCCAGCCGGTGGGGGATGTACGTGGCCGGCGGCACGCCCAGCTCCTTCAGGAACAGGAACATCAGCGACGTGGAGCACACCCCGTCCACGTCATAGTCGCCGTACAGCGTCACCTTCTCGCGCCGGTGCAGCGCACGCACCAGCCGCTCCACGCCAGCCACCATGCCCTTCATCCGGAAGGGGTCTGGCAGGTCCGCCAGACGGTCCGACAGGAACGCGGAGGCCGACTCGGGCGTCCGGTAACCGCGGTGCAGCAGCACCCTCGCCGCGAGCGGATGGAGCGACAGCTCCCCAGCGAGCGACCCCACCTCCTCCTCGACCACGTCTGGAAGCAACCACCGCACTCGCAGCTCCCCTCCTCGGCCACCGGGACTCCTCCGTGGCCGGGACGAAATCTTGACAGTCCGACAGTACCTCAGACGTCTGACGAGGAAAGTCCAACCTTGGGCACGACATTTCCCTTCCTGCTCAGGCGTTCAGGCGTGCGCTTGCCCTGTCGTCTGCCGGTGGGGAGCGCGTCGGCCACCCGGTGCACAGCTTGATTGCACACCACCTGACAGGGAGGACCGCATGGCTGCAAAGGGTATCCAGGTTGGCGCGCTGGCGCTCGCGCTGCTCGCCGCTGGCACGGCTTCCGCGCAAGAACGCAAGCCGGGCAAGCGAGGCGACGTCAACGTGTTCCTCAAGGGCGGCCTGGGCGATTACACGGGCAACCTGGGAGATCTCACGAACACCGGTCCGGCATGGGGTCTCACACTCAACGTGCAGCCCACCACGTTCATCGGGTTCGAGCTCGGCTACGAGGGTTCGCAGAACGGCATCGACGACATCCGGCTGCTGGATGACGGCCCCTCCATCGTCCGGCAGGGCGGCAGCGCGCTGGTGAAGGTCTCCCCGCCCTTCCTCACGGCGGTGCGGCCCTTCGTGGGCGCGGGCTTCGGCCTCTCGTATGTGGACGTGCGCGGCATCGGCGGCGGCCTCTACGACTCCGACACCATGGAAGAAGTGCCGCTGGCCGCGGGCGTGGAGTTCAACAGCGGAGCGCTGACAGCGGGCGTCCGCGCCACCTGGCGCGTGCTGCTCGACAACGGCTTCGCGAATGACGCGCTGGACGAGGACACCGACGGCGGCCTGCTCGACGCCTCGGTGACGCTGGGCGCGCGCTTCTGACACGCGCACCCGCCTGAAAAACAACAAGGGCCCTGCCTCCACGTGGGAGACCAGGGCCCTCGTCGCGTCCGGCTCCCGCGAGCGGGAGTCAGGCGGGGTACGTCACGCCGCCTTCGGCTCCTGCTTCATGCCGTCGCCGTGACGGCCTTCCTTCGCCGCCGCGCGCTCGTCCAGCCAGATGGTGAGCGGGCTGGCGATGTACACGGAGGAGTAGGTGCCGACGAGGATGCCTACGAGCATCGCCATGGCGAAGTCGAAGATTTCGCCCACGCCGAAGATGAGCAGACCGATGAGCGACAGCGCCGTCGTGCCGGACGTGAGGATGGTGCGGCCGAGCGTGTCGTTGATGGCGATGTTGATGACCTCCGCCAGCGGCTTGCCCTTGTACTTGGCCATGTCCTCGCGGATGCGGTCGTAGATGACGATGGTGTCGTTCACCGAGTAGCCGACGATGGTCAGCAGCGCGGCGATGGCCGTGAGGTTGAACTCGCGGCGGCTCACCAGGTAGTAGCCCGCCACCATGATGACGTCGTGGAGCATGGCGAGCAGCGCGCCCGGGCCGAACTTGAAGTCGAACCGGAACGCCACGTAGATGAGGATGGCCACCATCGAGTACAGCAGCGCCATGACGCCGCGGTTGCGCAGCTGCTTGCCCACCTGAGGGCCCACGTAGTCCACGCGGCGCTGCTCGAAGTCCGGCTTCTCCAGGCCCGCCTTGAGCGCGGAGTTCACCTTGTCCGCCATGCCGCTGGCGACGACCTGGTAGTCGACGCCGGTGCCGCCCTGGGACTCGCCCAGGACACGGACCTCCTGCACGCCGGTGCCAGACCCCTCCACCGCGCTCTTGATGAGCTCCGCCGTCAGCGGGGTGGCCGAGCGGAAGTTGATGATGCCGTTGGCGAGGTCCGAGTAGACGTTGCGGACGGTGCCCAGGGCCTCGATGGCCGTCTTGGCCTTCGCGGCGTTCTCTTCGTTGAGCTGGGTGACGCCGCCCATGCGAAGCAGGAAGGCGTTCTCCGAGGCGCCGCCGATGTTCTGCACGCTCACGTCGTGCAGGCCGCCCTTCTGGGCGCGCTCACGCACTTCCGCCGCGCTGATGGAGTGGTCGAACTTCAGCTCCACCACCGTGCCGCCGGCGAAGTCCACGCCGTAGTTGAACCCCACCGTGGCGATGCCCACCAGGATGGCGAGGTTGACGAGGGTGGAGATGAAGATGGCCGGCTTGCGCTTGCCGATGAAGTCGATGTTCGTCTTGTTCTTGAGGATCTGCATGGCAGTTTACCGGGCTCCCGCCGGTCTCAGACCGACACCGACTGCGCGTTACGGCCGTGGACGAAGTAGGTCATGATGACGCGAGTCACCACGATGGACGTGAACAGCGAGGCCAACAGCCCCACGATGAGCGTGGTGGCGAAGCCCCGAATCGGTCCGGTGCCCGTGAAGAACAGGATGAAGCCGGCGATGAGCGCCGTCACGTGCGCATCGAAGATGGTCCAGAAGGCGCGGTCATAGCCCTGGTCCACGGCCGCCTTGGCCGTCTTGCCGTGACTCAACTCCTCGCGGATGCGCTCGTTGATGAGCACGTTGGCATCCACCGCGACGCCCAACGTCAGCACGAATCCGGCGATGCCCGGCAAGGTCAGGGTCGCGTTGAAGAACGCCAGGCCCGCCAGGATGAGCAGACCATTCAAGAGCAGCGCGACGTCCGCGATGAGCCCCGCCTTGCGGTAGTACAGCCCCATGAAGAGGAGCACGAGCCCCAGGCCGACCAGCACCGCGAGGCCGCCCTTCTTGATGAGCTCGTCACCCAGGCTCGCGCCCACCTGACGAATCTCACCCACCGTCACCGGCGCGGGCAGCGCGCCCGCCTTGAGCACCAGCGCCAGCGTCTGCGCCTCGCCCAGCCACTCGTCGTGGGAGCGAGCCCCCATGCGACCCATGGTGATGCGGGCACGGCCTCCGCCGATCTTCTCGTTGATGTTCGGCGCCGTGTGGACGTTGTCGTCCAGCACGATGGCCATGCGACGGCCCACGCCCGCCTCGGTCAGCTTCTCGAACTCGCGCGCGCCCGCCGGGTCGAAGGCGATGTTCACCTCCGGCTCGTTCATCTGGTTCACCGACGCGTCCGCGCCCGCCAGGCTCTCGCCCGTCAGCGGCACGACCTTGTCCAGCAGGTACGTCCGGTAGGACGAGCACTCATTCTTCTTCAGCGGGTTCGCGATGCACTCGGTGACGACCTGGCGGTTCTCCGGAACCTTGCCCTCGGTGTACTTCAGGAGCGCGTCACGCGAGGCGCTCTGCAGCTGCGGGAAGCCACCCTCTTCCGACACGGTGATGTCGCTGCCGGCCGGAGGCGGGTTGGACTGGAACAGCTGCGCGAAGAACTGCGGGTTGGTGTCGTCCACCATCCGGAACTCGAGCTGCGCGGTGGTGCCGACCAGCTCCTTGGCCTGCTCCGGGTTGCTGCGGCCGGGCAGCGAAATCTGGATGGAGTCGGTGCCGAGCTTGCGCACGTCGACTTCGGCGACGCCCCACTTGTCGATGCGGCGGCGGATGACGAGCATCGCCTGGTCGACCGCTTCCTCACGGAAGCGATTCACCTGGGATTCGTCGGGCGACAGCACCAGCGTCGCGCCATCGCGGTTGACCCGCTTGAAGTCCCCGAAGGTCGCCAGGACGTCCTTCTCGATGGCGTCCATGGTCGCCGGGTCCTTCGCGGTCAAGGTGAGCTGGAGCTTCTCTGGATCCGTCTCCGCCGTGACCTCGCCGAGCTTCTTGTCGGCGACGTACGTGGCGATCTGCTGGCCCCGGCGCTCGGTCCGCTTCTGGAGCGCCGTCTTGGTGTCCACGCGCATGACCATGTGGATGCCGCCCTGAAGGTCCAGGCCCAGATTGAGCCGGTACTTCGCGGGAGGCGCCCAGGCGGGAAGCCGCGCTTGCAGCGCCGCCAGGTCATTGCGCTGGGCACGGTCCATGACCACCAGCGAGTAGTACGACGGAATCAGGAACCAGATGGTCCCCAGCGTCACCGCGACAATCAGTCCAAACTTCCACCACCAGCCGCGGTCCATTTACTTCTCCTCCTTCTTCTTCTCTTCGGCGGGCGCCGCCTGCGCGGGCCCCTCAGCCACCGTGCCCTTGGCACTGATGGACGTCTTCAGGATGCGGATGCGCACGCCACTGGCGACTTCCACCGTCACGGTCCGCTCTTCGACGAGGTGGATCTTCCCGAGCATGCCGCCCGAGGTGACCACTTCATCGCCCTTCTTGAGCGACGTGAGCAGCGTGCGGTGCTCCTTCATCTGCTTTTGCTGAGGGCGGATCATGACGAAGTACATGATCGCCACCAGTCCCACGAGCAGAGCCAGGGTGTTCAGCGGGTTGGTCCCGCCCCCGGCCTGCGCCAGCATCAAAAAGCTCTCAGCCACAGACTGCCTCGTCGGTTGAGGAAGGCTTGGGATGGGGGACCCCCCACACTACCCGAAGGACCCATCCTGAAAGGGGGCCCTCTTAGCAAGGGGTCCCCATGTGAGCAAGTGAACGCGGGAACTCGGGATTCCATCCGGTCGCTCAGCGACCACGGGTCCGTTCGGCCTCCTGGGCCCGAGCCCTCTCCCGGAACTCCCGCGCGAAAGCGGCATATCGGTCCTCGGCGATGGCCTTGCGCACATCCGCCATCAGCCCGAGGAAGTAGTGGAGGTTGTGCAGGGTGTTGAGGCGCATCGCGAGGATTTCGCCCGCGGCGAAGAGGTGCCGCAGGTACGCCCTGCTGAAGTTGCGGCAGGTGTAGCAGGAGCACGCCGGGTCGACCGGCCTGGGGTCCCTGGCGAATGCCGCATTGCGGATGGTGAGCTTGCCCTCCGAGGTGAAGAGCAGGCCGTTGCGCGCACAACGGGTCGGCAGCACGCAATCGAACATGTCCACCCCGTGCTCCACGCAGGTGACCAGGTCCACGGGGGTGCCCACACCCATGAGGTAACGCGGCTTGTCGCGAGGCAGGAGCGGCGCCGCGTAGGCCACGCCCGCATGCATCGCCTCGGGGGCCTCGCCCACGGAGTACCCCCCCAGCGCGTACCCTGGCAGGTCCACGGCGCACACCTCCTCCGCGTGGCGCTTGCGCAGGTCCTCGTGGAGGCCGCCCTGGACGATGCCGAAGAGGGACGAGCGGCCTTCCCGGTTCCACGCCTTCACGCAGCGGTGCAGCCACCGCGTGGTGCGTGCGAGGGAATTTTCCAGGTACGGGCGGTCCTCGGTGGAGGGAGGGCACTCGTCGAAGGCCATGATGACGTCGGCGCCGAGCGTCTCCTGGATTTCGATGGAGCGCTCGGGGGTGAGGAAGTGACGCGCGCCGTCGAGGTGGGATTGGAAGGCGGCGCCCTCCTCGGTGATTTTGCGCTTCTCCGACAGGCTGAAGACCTGGAAGCCGCCGCTGTCGGTGAGCATGGGCCGGTTCCAGGAGACGAACTGGTGCAGGCCACCCATCTCCCGCATCAGCGCTTCGCCGGGGCGCAGCATGAGGTGGTAGGTGTTGCCGAGGATGATTTGCGCGTCGAGCGCGAGCAGGTCATCCGGCCCCACGCCCTTGACGCTGCCCACGGTGCCCACGGGCATGAAGATGGGCGTCTCGATGGGGCCGTGCGGGGTGTTCAGCCGCCCGCGGCGGGCCTTCGTTCCAGAGGCGTCCTCGTGGAGCAAATCGAAGCGCACCAGGCCCGGTGCCACCCGCGTGTCGCCCTTCTCGCGCGCCGTCTCCCGTACTCCCGCGTCCTGCTCACTCATGGCACTCACTCCGACACCAGCATGGCGTCGCCGTAGCTGAAGAATCGATAACCCTCACGCACCGCCTCCGCGTATGCGGCCAGCGTGCGCTCGCGCCCCAGAAGCGCGCTGACGAGCACCACCAGCGTGGAGCGCGGCAGATGGAAGTTCGTGAGGAGCGCGTCCACCTGGCGGAAGGTGAAGCCCGGGCGGATGAAGAGCGTCGTCTCGCCCGGCCCTTCGCGCAGCAGGCCCGTGGTCGGGTCCGTCGCGGACTCCAGCGTGCGCACCACGGTGGTGCCCACGGCGACGACACGCCGGCCCTCCGCTCGCGCCGCGTTCACCTCGCGCGCGGTGGCCTCGGGGACGGTGAAGCGCTCCGGGTGCATGTGGTGCTTGTCGAGTTCCTCTTCGCGCACCGGCAAGAAGGTCCCCGGCCCCACGTCCAGTGTCACCAGCGCGCGGCGCACGCCCTTGGCCGCCAGCGCGTCCAGGGTGTCCTGCGTGAAGTGCAGGCCGGCGGTGGGCGCGGCCACGGCGCCGGAGGCGCGCGCGTACACCGTCTGGTACCGCTCGGCGTCCGCGGCATCGGGCTCGCGGGTGATGTAGGGCGGCAGCGGCAGGCGACCGGCGGCGTCGAGCAACGAGGCCAGCGAGGCCCCCGGGGGCGCGTGGAAGCGCACGCGGTACTCCCCTCCTCCGAGCACCTCCAGCACCTCCGCCTCCAGGCCGCCGGCGAACGTGAGGCGCTGGGGGGGCTTGAGGCCCTTGGAGGCCTGACCGAGACAGAGCCAGTCGAGCGACTCGGGAGCGCCATCGAGCGCGGCCGACGTCAGCGTGGAGGCGGCGGGCCGCACCACGAGCAGCTCCACGCGTCCGCCGGTGCCTGCCTTCTGGCCCAGCAGGCGCGCGGGGATGACGCGGGCGTCGTTGAGGACGAGCAGGTCACCGGGGCGCAGGAGCTCCAGCACGTCGGAGAACTGGCGGTGGCTCACGTCGCCGGTGGAGCGGCGGACGAGCATCAGTCGCGAGGCGTCGCGCTGGGCGAGCGGCGCCTGGGCGATCTGGGACTCGGGGAGTTCGAAGTCGTAGTCTGAGAGGCGGGACGACACGGGGTTGGCGCTTGTAGCAGCCCCCGCGCCGCCGCGGAAAGCGCGCCGACGAAGGGGACGTCAGTAGAGCTGTTGGAGCTCGGCCCCGGGGTAGTAGTGGGTGAGGATTTCCAGGTACCCCCTGCCCTTGTCGGCGAGCGCCTTGGCGCCCCACTGGCAGAGCCCGGCCCCGTGGCCATAGCCGCGACCGGAGAACACATAGCCGTGGTCGGTTCGCTCCACCTCGAAGTCGAGACTCTTGAGGCGCGTGTAGCCGAGCCTGCGGCGGAGCTCCACGCCGTCCACCGTGCTGCCATCGCCCATGGTGATGCGGGTGACACGGCGGGTGGGCGTGCGCGCGGACACCTTCATGCCCTGGGCGGGGCGCTTGAGGGCGGCCTTGATTTCGGTGTCCGACATGGAGGCGGACCAGCGGCTCGCGGGCAGGCGTCCGCACGGACAGTCGACGGGCTGGAGGTAGGGCAAGTCGCGGTGGAGGGCGTCCTGTCCGGACTCGGTGCGACCGCCACAGGAGGCGTGGAAGTAGGCCTCGATAGGGGCGAGCTCGTAGGTGAGCACCTGCCCTCGGGTGGCGTCGACGGCGGCGCGGGTGCGGGGGTCCTCGCGGTTGACGCCGCCATACACCTGATGGAGCACGCTGCTGCCAAGATGAAATGCGTTGCTATAGCTCTCCAGTTTCTTCTGGAGGGCATAGGTGCGCGCGGCGATGGCCTGGGCCTTGAGGGCCTCGGGTGGGAAGGAGACCGGCATCTCGCTGCCAAGCACCGCGGCGAGGTAGTCCTCGAGGGAGATGACATTGATGAGCTGGAGCCCCTCGCGGAATGGCCGCACGACGACATCACCACGCACCTGGGCACTGCCGGCCTTGAGCGGCTGTTCACCCGGAGCGCTCCCCGCATCGTCGGAGGGGCTCAGACCCGCGCGGAAGCGCACGGAGTCTCCGATGACGGGTGCTCCGTTGACCTCGAGCCGGCCTGCCTTCCGACGAATGGTGGCGACATCGGAGGGGATGGGCACGAAGGTGGCTTCCTCGCTGTCCACGCCGAAGCCAAGTCCGCGCCCGCTGATGCGCACCTCCACTCCCGTGTCCTCGATGGCGATGCGCAGGGTCTCCACCGCGAGTGAACGCAGGGGAGCGAGCAGGAGCAGGAGCAGTGCAACAGGTCGCAACATGGCCTGGGAGTGTAGGAGCGTGGCCACGTGCCTCAAGAAAACGGCCAGAGGATGGGAGAGGATGGCGCGGCCGTGACACCTTCCGAGCCGCCCATTTCCCGTCTGCCCCCCTCCTCCTTCGTCCAGGCCCTCAGGGGGCTGGAGCCCCGTCCCGCCGCCCTGCTGAGCCGCCGGCTCGTCTCGGGGGCCTCCCTGGAGGACTGCGCGAGCTTCTACGGGGTGTCGGAGCAGGCCCTTTCGGTGCGCTTGCTGCGAGCCGCGGTGTTGCTGGCGATGAGGACGGGCACGGCAGCGAGGGATCCGACGGAGGGCGAGGAGGAAGCGGCCTGGGCGCGAATGCTCGCGGCGGCGTTGGAGCGGAAGGATGCACCGGTGCCCGTGGGACTGGTGCCGGTGGTAGAGGTCTGCCGTCGGGTGCGAGCCGTGAGTGCCGAGGTGGCCGCGGGCCTCGAAGCCGCGACGCGGGAAGACCAGGCCTCGCCAGTTCGGCAGCGCGAGGACTGGATGCGGAGGCTGGCTGTCGCGGCCCTCCTGGCCCTGACTGCATACCTGTACCTGTCGCGTCCGGAAGAGCCGCCCCGCCGCCCGCGCCCCCCGCCCCAACAACAGTTGGCGCCTGACGCCGGGTGACGGGCGCGGCCGCGTCCAGCAAGTGTCGCGCGTCCCCCACAACAGTGAGTCCACTGTGTCCCAACAAACGTCCGACACTCGCGGATGCCCTTGCTGGACGAAGTGCTGTCCGCGCGAATAAGGGAGGCCCATGCGAGTCCCCTTCGTCGGCCTCCCGCTGCTCGTGGTCACCTGCCTCCTCGTGGGTTGCTCGAAGAACGTGGACACACGCGTCGCCGGTGATGACGACGCTGCCATCGATGGTGCATCCGCGAGGCTCGAAGAACTGAGGGCACGCACGGCCCAGGATGACCTGTCGTGCCAGGACCGCTGTGAAGTGGCCAACCAGACCTGCGGCGTGGCCGAGGAGCAGTGCTCCCTGGTGGACCGGAACCCGGACCGGGATGATCTCCCTCCGCGCTGCGCACAGGGCCGCGAGCAGTGCTCCAGCGCGAGGGACAGCTGCGCGAGTTGCCAGAACGGCTGACCGGGCCGACGACGGGCTCGCGGGGGGAATCACCGGATTCAGCGACAGGCCTCGCCGGGGGAAGTGGACGGAACGCGACCGATGCGCACCGACGGCGGACCGTGCTTAGATACGCGGGTTTCCACCGTCGAGGAGCCGCGTCATGTCCCGTCCCATTTCCATGCTCATGGCAGCCCTGTTGGTCCTTCCGGGCATCGCCGGAGCGGACGAAGGGGGCGAGCTGACCCCCGAGAAGGTGGCTCACATCCGCCGAGACGAAGCGGCGGCGATGAAGAAGGTCGACGACGAGTTCGGCAATCGCAAGTCCTCGGAGATGAGCAACGAGGAGCGCGGACAAGCCATCCAGAAGCAGTCCGCGGCCACCTCGTCGGTGTTGGAGAAGCACGGCGTCACCGCGAAGGAGTACGACCGCTTCACCGCGAAGATGGGCCCCGAGGGCAACGAGCGGGCGAAGGCCGAGGGGCAGCGTCTGGAAGAGCAGGCCAAGTCGGCGAAGCAGGCCGCGGCGAAGCCCGCCGAGGAGAAGGAAGTCACCATTCAGCAAGGCTTCAGCAACGACAACCCCGTCGAGCTGGAGTCCACCGAGGGCGACAATCCCGTCGTCGAGATTGGCATTCCCGTCGAGGACGAAGAGGGAGCCGAAGGTGGCGCGGGGGCCGAGGGTGGCGAGGGCGCGAACGCGGAGGGCGCGGTGGCAGCCCAGGCCGCTGCCGCGAATGAGGATCAGGTGCCCGTGGAGATCATGGGCGGTGGGGACGACAAGCCTTCGAAGAAGGCCGCGCGCCGCGCCAGCTCACAGTCGCCCAAGGTGAAGAAGAAGGCGGCGAAGAAGAGAAGGAGCTCGAACGACGACTGACGAAGTCGTCCGCTCCCGGAAGCACGCTTGCCGGGAGCCGCTGACGCTCAGCCCTTCCGCAGGTAGCCGTACTCCTGGGCACGAGCACGCCAGGTCTCGTCATACGGGCACGAGCAGTCGGTCTCTTCCGGCTCCGGGTAGGCGTAGCGCTCGCCCTTGTAGTTGCGGAACACGGTCTCTCGTTCGCCCCGCTCGACGACGTAATCCGGCTGGAGCGTCACCTTGCCGCCGCCGCCGGGCAAATCCACCGCGAGGTGCGGCACGGCGAGTCCGGTGGTGTGGCCACGAAGCTGCTGGATGATCTCCAGTCCCTTGGCGATGGGCGTGCGCAGGTGCTCACAGCCTTCGGCCACGTCCATCTGGTGCAGGTAGTACGGCCGCACGCGGCTGCGCAGCAGCAGGTGGGACAGCTCCTTGATGATGCGAGCGTCCGAGTTGAGCTGCCGCATCAGCACGGCCTGGTTCTCCACGGGCACGCCGTGGTCCACCAGTCGCTCGCACGCCTCGCGCGCCTCGGGAGTCACTTCCTTCGGGTGATTGAAGTGCGTGACGACGAAGACGGGCGCATGGCGTCGCAGCGTGCTCGCCAGCGCATCGGTGACGCGCATGGGCAGAACCACTGGCACACGCGTGCCAATGCGAATCATCTCCACGTGGGGAATCTCGCTCAACGGCGCGAGCAGCTCTTCCAGGCGCTGCTCGCTGAGCAGGAATGGATCCCCGCCGGAGATGAGGACGTCACGCACCTCGGGGTGGCGCCGGATGTAGTCGATGCCACGGCGCATCTGGTCCTTGGACAGCTCCGCCACGCCGCCCTGGGTGATGCGCCGTCGCGTGCAGTGCCGGCAGTAGACCGAGCACGTATCCAGCGCCAGGAACAGCACCCGGTCGGGATACTTGTGGACGATGCACTCCTCCGGCCGCGTCTTGTCCTCACCGAGCGGATCCTCCAGCTCGCCGGGGCGTACGCGAGCCTCGGCCCGCACGGGAATGGACTGCATGCGGACCGGGCAGAACGGATGCTCCGGGTCGATGAGCGACAGGTAGTACGGGCTGATGCCAATGCGGAACAGCGAGGACGTCTCCTGGACGCCCGCGCGTTCATCTGCGGTCAACGGGATGAAGCGCTCGAGTTGCTCCAGCCCGCGCACCGCGTGGCGCTGATGCCAGCGCCAATCGCCCCACTCCGCATCCGTGGCCTGGGGAAACAGGCGACGGCGCCCCGCGTCACTGAGCGAGGAGCGCTCGGTGAGGGAGTCCGCCGCCCCATTCATCGCAACCGCGGAGGTGTCCATCACGCCGCCCGGGTCTGCTCCCGCCACCACGCCTGGCCCTCTTCGGGCAGGGAGTCGATGGGGTCGAAGTACTCGTACTTCCGGTCGAGCGCCTCGGGGTCATTCGCCTCGATGCCCGTCCGGTAGTTCTTGGTCCAGAAGGAGATGCCGCGCGTGCGGTCATACTCGGCGATTTGATGGACCCAGCGTTTGCCCACGAAGGGCACGTCACAGACGATGCGCGGCGTCGCGAAGCCGGGCATGTAGCCCATGATGTCGTGCTGGAGCCGCTGCGCCTGATCCACGGAGAGCCGCCAGTGCTCGCTGTTGGGGATCATGTCGCACATGTAGAAGTAGTACGGCAGGATCTTCGCGTGGTCGAGCAGCGTGAAGCACAGCTCGAGCAGCGATTGCGCGCTGTCGTTGACGCCTCGCAGCAGCACGCCCTGGTTGCGAACATCACGGAAGCCCATGTCCAGCAGCTTGCGCACGGCCTTGCCCACCAGCGGCGTGAGCTGCGCGGCGTTGTTGACGTGCGTGTGCATCGCCAGGTCCACGCCCCGCTCCACGGCCTTTTTCGCCAGCCGGTCCAATCCCTGGAGGACCGAGTCCTGGAGGAAGTGCTGGGGAATGGCCATCAGCCCCTTGCTGGCCAGCCGGATGTCTCGAATGTTCGGAATGTCCATCAGCGAGCTGACGAACGGCTCCAGCTGCTGGATGGGCAGGTTCGCGATGTCGCCGCCGGAGACCACCACGTCGCGCACGGTGGGCGTGCGGCGCAGGTACTCGAGCATCTGCTCGTAGCGGTCCTTCGGTCCGATGGAGAACTTGTGCTTGCTGACCTGGGGGACGTCGTTGCCCACCAGGTCCATGCGCGTACAGTGCCCGCAGTACTGGGGACACGTTGGCAGCATCTCCGCGAGCACCTTCGTCGGATAGCGGTGCGTCAGACCTTCGACGACCCACATGTCCTGCTCGTGAAGGCTGTCACGGCTGGCCTTCGGGTGATTGGGCCAGTCCGTGAGGCGGTCCGCGAAGGCGGGCAGCATGTAGCGCCGCACCGGATCCTTCCACAGGTCCTGGTAGTCCATCGTGTTGAGCATCTGCGGCGGGACGAGGATGGACATCGTCGCGCGCTCGCGCTGATCCCGCTCGAGGCTCTCCGCCAGGTCGTCCGGAAGGAGCGCACCCAGGGTGGCCCTGAGCTCCTTCAGGTTCTTGACGGTGTGCTTGCGCTGCCAGACGGAGCTTTCCCACTCCGCTTGGGTGACGTCCTTGTAGCCGGGGATGCGCCGCCAGTCGGGTTCCACGAACTCACGGCGGAGCGGATAAGAAAACGGCTGTTGCGCGGGACCGGCCTCGGCCTTGCCCCGGATGGGCGTCGATTGCATGGCGCATCACCTCAGCATGTAGCGTCGCGGGCCGGGCGTCATACCGCGCCCAGCACCACTTCATTCAACAAATCGTCGACGACGCCCGATGCCCGCTCCCTACTCAATGGCGAAGTTGACCAGCTTTTCGATCTTGTTCTCGGAGATCGAGACAACGACGGGCTTGGTCGTCTTGCCATTGAGCTTGAAGGAGATCTTCCTCTTGCCCACTGGGAGCACGAGGGGGCTTCCGAGCGTCACCGGCGTCTGACGGCCGGTCTTCTTGCCGTCGACGAGGATTTCGGCGCCTGCGGGCTTCGTGCTGCAAGCCAGCATTCCCGTGGCCTTCGGCTTCGGCGGGGTCGGAGGCGCGGGAGGAGGCTTCACCGTCTCGACGCGCTTCTCCTCCTTGGTGAGGTCGAAGGAAATGGTCAGCTCACCGCCATCACCCTCGGCCAGGAACTCTCCTGAGTAGGTCTTGTAGCCCGCCAGCTTCGCGGTGAACTGGTAGGTCTTCCCCACTTCCAGGTTGGCGAGCCGCGCGGCCGGGGTGCGTCCGACCTTCTTTCCATTCACGGCGATTTCCGCGCCGCTCTCACCCTCGAAGACAGCAGCGAGCTTCTTGGGCGCAGGCGGCGGAGGCTCCACGGGCTTGTTCTCCACGACAGGGTTCGCGGGAGGAGGCTTCTGCGTGGGAGGCGGAGTGGGCGTCTCCGTGCCTGGGGCGGGAGCGGTGTCGGGAGGCTGAGCGTTGACGACGGCGGTCGGAGGATCCGGGTTCTGGGGGGGCGTTGGAGTCCCCGTCTGCCCCGGGTCCACGATGGTGCCCGAAGGCCGCTCCTGGCCTCCCGGGTTGGCCACGGGCTCCGAGGGCCTCGCGGGTGGTTCCTCCGGCGGAGCCTGCGCCACGACCTCCGGGACCAGGTTGAAGGACACGGCCAGGGGTGGGCCTTCGACCACCGTCACGAACTTCTTCTCGGGCTTGTGCCCGGGAGCACTGGCCACGACCTCGTAGTCGCCGGCCGGAAGGGCCAGCATCATGTTGGGCTCGACCCTCTGCCCATTCACTTCGACGACGGCGCCGGCCTGCGGCACGGTGAAGGTGACCTGCTCCCCTGAAGGGCCGCCGAACAACACGACCAACAGGAGCAGCACCACCACGGCGATGCCGGCCGCGGAGCCAAAGAGCACCGGCTTGGGAAGGTTCGCCAGCGACTGCAGGGGCGAACCCTTCGCGGCGGGCCTGGACTTGGTCTTGGTCTTGGGCTTCGCGACAGGAACGGGCTTGGCCGTGGCCTTGGCGCCCTTCTTCGGCGCGGGCGCGGGCGTCTGCGTCCCGGTGACTTCCTCGCGCTCCTGGGTGTCGTCGGGATAACCCCCGCCGTCCTCGGAGCCGTAGCCGTCGTGTGTGTCGTAGCCCCCATCATCCTGGGGTGCGTCGTAGCCCCCGGCATCCTGGTGCTGGGGTGACGAGCCTCGCTGCGGAACGCGATTGCTCCGCCCGTTCGCCGAGACGGTGATGTTGCCGGTGGTCTCTTCGGGCGGCTCCGCCGAGGCCTTCGAGCGCGTGGGGGGCGCGGTCGGCGCCGGGCCGATCATCGTCGCACCCGCGTAGGCCTCACCGTCCTCGCTGGCGATGACGACCTGGGACTTGGGTCCGCTCTTGCCCTTGCGCACCGAGGGCTCCGGCTCCCGCGACGGGTAGGCCGAGGCGGTGCTACTGCCCTGGAGGGTCGGAATCTCCGAACGCCCCGTGATGCTGTCGTCCACCAGCACGCTGCTCTCGGCGACGCGCGTCTCCGGGGACATGAAGGTCTGGGTCGAGTCGACGATCTGCGTCTTGTCGGCGCCACCGCCGTCCATCTCCTCCAGCTCTTCGGCCGTGGGGGGCGGAATGTAATTCGGGGCGGGATGAGCCGGTGCCGTGGGCGCGCGACCTGCGGGAGAACCCGTCACCACCACCGCGGGCGGCGGGCGCCTCGTGCTCTGGCGCGGCGGCGAGGGGGGAACGGTGACGCCCGAGGTTTCGATCTGATCCGGGCGCTCGATTCCCGCGTAGCGCTCCATCTTCTCCGCCTCGCGGAGCATGTCCTCCGCGAAGGCCTCCTTCATGTAGGAGGAGAGGTGCTTCGACGAGTAGATGGCATCCCCAGCGAGGAGGAAGCGCATCAGGTCCTCGGCGAGATCCGAACCCCACTGGTAGCGGTCCTCGGTCTCACGCGCGAGCGCCTTGAGGACGACCTTCTCGAGTCCCGGCGGGATGTTCGGATTGAACTCGCGAGGAAGCGGAACGTCCGCGTTGCGCACCTTCTCCAGCGTGGAGAAGTCCGACTCACCGACGAAGAGCTTCTCACCGGTGAGCATCTCGTACAGCAGCACGCCGACGGCGAAGATGTCGCTGCGCCGGTCGATGGGCATGCCCCGGACCTGCTCCGGGCTCATGTAGCCGAACTTGCCCTTGAGGATGCCGGCCTGCGTCTTCTGCGAGCGGTTGGCCGCCTTGGCGATGCCGAAGTCGATGACCTTGACCTCGCCCTCATAGGAGATGAGGACGTTCTGAGGCGACACGTCACGGTGGATGATGTGCAGGTCCTGCCCGCGTGCGTCCTTCTTCCGGTGAGCGTAGTCCAGGCCGTCACAGAGCTTGGAGGCGATGAACACCGCCTGCGCGGTGGGCATGATCTCCTTACGCCGCCGGTATCGCTCCAGCATGGTCCGCACGTCGCGGCCCGCGACGTACTCCATGGCGATGAAGTACGTGTCGTCGTGCTTCCCGAGCTCGTGGATGTGCACGACGTTGGCGTGGTTCAGCTGAACGCTGATCCGCGCCTCATCGATGAACATCGTGATGAATTCCTCGTCCTCCGCCATCGTGGGGAGGATCTTCTTGATGGCGAGGATGCGCTCGAAGCCCTCGACGCCGAAGGCCTTCGCGATGAACACCTCGGCCATTCCGCCGACGTTGATGCGCTCGAGGAGCAGGTACTTCCCAAAAAGGGTCGGCTTCTTCATCTCGTGGAGCGGTCCGGGGCCGGGGAGCACCGCGGCAGGCGGAGCGCAGACCGGGCGGAGGACTGGACTCTAGTCGCAGCCTTCATAGCGAGTCAAACATGCATACACCCCTGAAACCTCAAGGAATTCGGGAGCTTGAACGCTTCTGAGCCCCATGGAAGCAGGAGCGGGAAGGAGGCGGCGCGTCACATGCCGGACGACCCATGCCCCAAGCCGCGAGGTGAAGCCCTACATCGCCCCCTGTCGTTCACGGTGTTCAGCGACAACCGGAGCGCCTGCGGCGTCGCTGGAGCAGACCACCATCCCGCGAGGCCACCTGGGATCCGTGGGTAGAACCCAGCGACGCAGTCCGGCGCAGGTGGAACAGGAGAGTTCGTACCGGCCCGTGCGGAGCCAACATGTGGGCAAGCGGTTTGAAGCCACGCGCCGGATTTGAGACCGCGCCAGTGAGAGTCGAGCCTGCGCACGCGTGCGGCAGGCATCATCGAGCCAGCCACTGGCGCCCTCCCAGGCACCAGGCGTTGCGTACGGAAGCGCCGCCAAGCCCCAACGCCAGTGGATATAGCCGCGTACCGCAATCCCAGCCGCCCCCAGCTCCGGTAGAGCTGGAGTGGAGGTGGTGCTGGACTCCGTGGGTGCCAGCACATGGGCAAGCAGCCTGGAGTCGCTGGCGGCCTTCGGGCACCTGGTGGCGTACGGGAGCGCGAGCGGGCCCCCTGCGGCGGTGGAGGTGGAGACGCTGTACGCGAAGTCGCTGAAAGTCAGCGTGTACTGGCTGCGCACTCCACACCCGGCCGCGCTGCAGCGGCGGGCACGCGAGGCGCTGGGAAGCGCACTGGCGGGGGGGCAGCTGCGCGTGAAGCTGGGGCTGGTGGTGGGGCTGGAGGAAGCCGCGCAAGCCCACCAGCGGTTGGAGTCGCGCGCGACGGTGGGCAAGGTGGTGCTGCGAGTGCCCTGAAGTCGCGCGGGCCGTCAGGCCTCGAGGGTGGCTGCAGGCCGCAAGCCCGCGGACGCCCTGGTGGCTGAAGCGGGCACGGGGCCTCCTCGCGGCGTCGGAAACTCCAGACGCACAAAAGCGAAAAGCCCCCGTCACACGAGGCGACGAGGGCTTCTCTCAAAAAGAATCCGGCAGCGACCTACTCTCCCACGCGGTTTCCCGCGGAGTACCATCGGCTCTGGAGGGCTTAACTTCCGTGTTCGGGATGGGAACGGGTGTGACCCCTCCGACATAG